>CAZSQA010000039.1:0-7162 GCA_964608915.1 uncultured Isosphaeraceae bacterium | reverse complement strand
TCGCTGACGAATCAGGGCGACGGAGTCACGATCCGGATCGACCCGACGGGCGCGGATTTCGGCTCGTTCGATAATCTCAGGAATTTCGGCGACGGCGTATCGATCGACGTTTCCGGCGCGTCGTTCGACATTCTGCTGAACACGGGCGATCAGGTCGAAATCGATGTCTCGGGAGCGGCTTTCGCCACTCTTCTGAACGTGACGGTCGAACAGTTCGAAGCGATCGTCAACGGCGCGGATTTCGGATCGATTCTCGGGGCCGAGGGGCTGAAGGCGAACATCGACGTCAGCGGTGCGGATTTCGGTACGCTCGTCACGGGCGGCGACGGCTCGACGATCGACGTGTCGGGCGCGGATTTCACGACCCTCGTGAACCTGGGTTCGGGCGTCGAGATCGATGCTTCGGGCGCGAATTTCGACAAACTGGCCGGACTGGATCCCGACATCGACCTCAGCGGCGCGAATTTCGGCGCGCTGGCGAATTACGGCGACGATGCCCTGATCGATCTTTCCGGCGCGGTCTTCAGCGTCATCGTGAATTACGGAAATTCCGCCAGGATCGACGCGGGCGACTCGACCGGTGCGGATTTTTCGGGCCTGACGGGGCCCGATCCGGGGCTTGACCTGTCGGGAGCCCATTTCGGCGTTCTGGTCAATCACGGCGACGATGTCGAGATCGACGCCAGCGGCGCGGATTTCGGCTCGCTGAACAATGGCGGCTCGGGCGTGGTGATCGACGTCTCCGGCGCGGACTTCGGCTCGCTGAACAATGGCGGCTCGGGCGTGGTGATCGACGTCTCCGGCGCGGACTTCGGATCGCTCGGCAACAGTGGTTCGGGGGTCGACATCGACGCCTCGGGGGCCGATTTCGGCTCACTGAACAATGGCGGCTCGGGCGTGGTGATCGACGTCTCCGGCGCCGATTTCGACTCTCTGACGAACGGTTCGGGCGGCGACGGCGTGCGGATCGACGCGACGGGTGCCGATTTCGGCACGCTGACCAGTTATGGCGATGGTGTGACGATCGATGCCGGCGGGGCGAGTTTCGAGCTTTTCGCGGTTTACGGCAACGGCAGCGAGAAAATTTTCGTCCAGGGCGGCTCGGAATCGAACACCGTGATCCTGGCCGGATCGAACCTGGCGGGAGTCGTGGTCGAGACGGGCGGCGGGGGCGACGTGTTCGTGCTGCTCGCGACCCATTCGATCGTCACGGCGCGTGGCCAGGGTGGAGCGGACCGTTTCGTGATCGGCGATTCGACGGGTTCGTCGCTTGCGATCGATGGCGGGGCCGGAAACGACCAGTATCTGTTCTCGGGTGCCGTTCAGGCGGGGATCGTATTGACGGAGGCGCCGGATGCGGACATCGACACGCTCGATTTTTCGAGTTTCACGGGCGGTCCGGTCACTGTCGACATCGCTTCCGTGGCGCTCCAAGCCGTCGCGGCCGGGCTCTCGCTGACTCTGTCGTCGGGCCTGGGCATCGAAAACGTGATCGGCACGGACAAATCCGATACGATTTTGGGCAATTTGCGGAATAACGACCTGCGGGGCTCGGATCTTCTCGACGACCGGATGGGCCCTGGCACAGCCTGGAACGGGCGGACGCAGATCGTCGTGCTCGATTTCGATGCGTTCACGAATGCCGAATCGCCCGGGCTGAACGTGCCGATGCCTGAGGTCGAGGACGATCCGGAATCATACGAACACTATTATACGGTCGCGGAGCGGGCAAGCGTTCTGGCCGGCATCGAGGCGACCTACGCCGGGTTCCTGACTTCGAACGGCGGATTTCTCGAATTCCGCACCAGTGCCGCAGGTCTGTCGCCTGGTACGTACGCGACGATCTATTTCAACCGGTCTCGGTTCGCACAGCCCGGCAATCCGCAACCTGGCGGCGATTCGAGTCAGGTCGATTTCCGAAACGTGAACGCCGACGGCTGGGCGACGGTACAGATCAACGGTCTGCTGGGTGGTGCCGGTCAGCCTGAGGCATCGAGCACGAACTTCGTCACCGCTTCGGTCTGGATGGGATCACACGAGCTGGGGCACCTGCTGGGCTTGCGTCACTCCGATTCGTTCGGGCCGATCGGTTTCGGGATCAACGCCCCTCCGGGCATGAATCTGTACGTGCCGGCCTATCCGGGGCCGGCGGGCGGTTTCGAAACGAACCGGCACGTGATGGCGACGCCGGCTTCGACGGGATTCACGCTGGAGGATCTCGTCTCGCCGACCTATTTCGGCGAACGGGAGCTCGTGAAGCTCGCGTATGCCCGGGCGGTGCCGTCATCGCCCGGCGTGAACGGGCTGCTCGTGTCGGAATCAGGGGCTTCCGCCGTCGGGCAGGCACTCACGCTGGTGCCGATTAACGTGCCACAGGCCATGCCGGGCGGCCTGAACGGGCCGAAGCAGTTGGCGGCGGCCGCGACGACGGTTCTCGGATTCGTTTCGGCGGCGGGTCAGAAGGATCTCTATACGTTCGCTGGCCGGGCGGGAGATCTGATCAATCTCGAGGTGTTCTCACGCGGGATTCTGGCCGACCGTTACGCCGACACGCTCGATACGGTCGTGCGAGTGTTGAAGGACGGTGTCGTCGTGGCCCAGTTCGACGGCAGCGCGGTCAACGACGACCAGTTCGAATTCGATTCGTCGATCGTCGATCTTTATCTGCCTGAGGATGGCACGTACACGATCGAAGTCAGCGGCTTCGCTGGCGAGGGCGGCGTTTCTCAGGACAATGCGAGCGGGCATTACGAACTGTTCGTGTATCGAGTCGATACAGCGAATCGCACGGACGGCGACGACGTCCTGGAAGGCCGCGGCGGGGACGACATCCTGGCCGGCGGCTTCGGCAATGACCACTACGTCTTTTCCGGCGGGAATCTCGGGACGGATTCGATTCTGGAGGATCAGCGCATCGAAGCCGCCGGATTGCCGGATACGGGCCGGGACTTGCGGGACGTGCTCGACTTTTCGGGCCTCGGCGGCATGGCGAACGTCGATCTTGCATTGACGTCCGTACAGGTTGTGACGCCAGGGCTCCTGAGCCTGCGGCTGAGTTCTTCGCTGGCGATCGAAGACGTTCGCATGGGCGGTTCCGGGGGCACGGCCTTGGGGAATTCCCGGGACAACGCATTCTTCGACGGAACCGGGGCGGATGTTTTCGACGGTCGATCGGGCAATGACGTATTCACGCTCTCCGGCGGAGCCGATCAGGTGACCGGTGGCGAAGGCGACGACGTGATCCGCTACGTTTCGAACGGGGCCGGCTCGTTGAACGCGAAAGGCGGTACAGGGGTCGACACGCTCGACTTCAGCGCGAGAACGACGGGCGTGACGGTGAAACTCGGGGTCGTCACCCCGCAGGCCGCCGGCGGCGGTCTGACGCTCACGCTCGCTCTGGCGGACTGGGAGAATGCATACGGTTCTGCGACGGGAGCCAACGCATTGACCGGCAACGGATCGAAGAACGTGCTGATCGGGGGCTCTGCCCGCGACACGGTCAGTGGCAGTGGGGGCGACGACATCCTGATCGGCCAGGACGGCGATGACACTCTGACGGGCGACGAGGGATTCGACATCCTGATCGGCGGTCGGGGAGCGGATCTGTTGATCGGATCGAGCGGTGAGGATCTCTTGGTCAGCGGTCGGACGATCCATGACGCGGTCGAATACGACACACGTGGCGGGAACGTGAATCTGGCCTATTTTGACGCGGTCCTGAGCGTCTGGAAAAATGGCATGACGGTCCGGGCACGCAGAGACATCCTGCGTCATCAGTCGACAGGCCTGTTGCGTGACGGTATCGTATTCGATGACGGTTCCGTCGATCGCCTTGCAGGATCCGCCGGTGACGATTTGCTGCTCCTGGGTAACGGAGACCAGTTGCTTCTCGATTCGAGCAGTAACTCGAGCGGCGACGTGCAGGATCGTTTGCAGCCGTAAAGCCTGAGCGATGGCGAGTATGGGAGTGAGGACTCATGAGCCCTGACCAGTCCGACCCGCCTCCGAACGATTCGATCGAAGAACTGATTCGCGCTGCGGCCATGCGGTACGAATCGGCTCTGTTCGGGCTCGTCCCGGGCGGCCCGTTTCCTGATCAGGCACGGTTTCTCGAGATGGTGCCCTCCCCGGCTCGCGCGCAGTTGGGCCAGCTCCTGAATCGCATGGATTCCGTTTACTCCTCGATGCGGGCGACGGCCGCCGGTCAGCTCTCGAACTCGGTTTCGGGCACGTTGCTGGCTTACGCGACGGGCGAATCGATCGAGATGGGCAGAACGATCGTCGTGAACGATCCGAGGGACATGAAACGCCCCGGCGAAGGCCATTCGGCTCGATCGGCCGGCGACTCCCAGTTCGCCGAGGATCTGAAATTCGCCGTGTCCGCCGACGACGGCACGACGAAGGTCTTCGGAGACAGCGTTTCGGATTCCGGCTCGGGTTCCGTGTACCTTTCCGGCGATTCTTCGCAGGGCGTGACGATCGCCGACACGCCGCAGGGCCAGAAGGCGCCGACGGAGTACCCGTACGTTCGCGGCTACGAAATTCTCGGCGAACTAGGCCGGGGCGGCATGGGCGTCGTTTACAAGGCACGTCAGATCAAGCTGAACCGGATCGTCGCGCTCAAGATGGTTCTCGCCGGAGCACATGCGGGCTCCGAAGCGCTCGCCAGATTTTTTACGGAAGCCGAGGCGGTCGCGCTTCTGGTGCATCCGAACATCGTCCAGATCTATGAGGTCAGCGAACACGACGGCATTCCGTTCTTTTCGCTGGAATACGTCTCTGGCGGCAGCCTGGCCGAAAAGATCGCGCGTGAACCGATGCAGGCGAGCGAGGCTGCCCGGCTGGTGGAAGCGCTGGCTCGCGCCATGACTGCCGCGCACTCGCACGGCGTGATTCACCGGGATCTGAAGCCCGCGAACGTTCTCATCACGAGCGACGGCGTCCCCAAAATCACGGACTTCGGGCTCGCGAAGCGGATGGAGTCCGACTCGGGCCAGACTCGCAGCGGCACGCTGATGGGCACACCCAATTACATGGCCCCTGAACAGGCCAAGGGCGACACGCACAAGATCGGCCCATCGGCGGATCTTTACGCGATCGGCGTGATTCTCTACGAATGTCTCACCGGCCGCACGCCTTTCGTGGGCACTTCGGTGATGGACACGCTCCATCAGGTGCAGAATCTCGAAGCAGTGCCGCCGCGGTATCTTCAGCCGAAGGTGCCTTCGGACCTCGAAACGATCTGCCTGAAATGTCTGCAGAAGGAACCTGAGAAACGCTACGCGAATGTCGGTGACCTTGCCGACGACCTCCAGCGCTTTCTCGAGGGCAAGCCGATTTTCGCGCGCCCGATCAGCACGACGGAACGTCTGCTGCGCTGGGGCAAGCGCAATCCGCGGGTCGCCGTGCTCTCGGCTTCGGTTCTGACACTCCTGTTGACGACGGCCATCGGCTCCACCGTGGCCGCGTTCCGTATTTCCCAGGCTCGCCAATCGGCCGAAATCGCCCGTCTCTGGTTCGAGCAGAAGGCGAAATCCGAGGAACGCCTGCGCGGAGTCGCCGATACCTCGGCCCGTGAAGCCGAGAAGGCCCGGGAACTTGCCGACGCGAACGCCAAAGCCGCGAACGCGGCCGCTGAGGAAGCCAGAAAAGCCCACGCCCAGGCCGAAGCCAATGCCAAAGTGGCCAGTGACCAATCCTCGCTGGCGCTCAATACGCTGGCGACGCTCGTCGTGAAGGTGCAGGAGCAACTGGACGACGCGCCCCGGACGCAGCAACTCAAAAAAGACCTGCTCACGACGGCAATGACGGGGCTGAAGCAGGTTGCCCAGCATGCGGAAAAGTCGACCAGCACCGAAGCCACGATGGCGGCTGCCCATATGAAAATGGGGCAGATGTTCATGCAGCTCGGCGACACGGAAGCCGCTTTCGAACAGTTCGTGCGTTGCCACCAGATCACCGAAAAACGCGCCATGGCGAATCCGAACTGGGCGGCCTCCCAGGCGAACCTGGCCGCTACGTTCATCATGCTGGGGAACATGAGCCAGCAAATTCGGCGGGACATGAAAGCCGCCGTCGGCTATTACGACAAGGCGATCGCGATCTATGACGGACTGAACGCCAACCCGAAAGGAAACGGTGAGCGGCCGGTCGATCCGGTCGTCGCCAGGCGTTCGATGGCTTCTGCCGCCACGCAATTGGCGGTCGTTCATCTGCGGATGGGCGATCCCGCGGCCGCCGCGAACGATTTCGACAAAGCCCTGAAAATTCGCCAGGATCTCGCCCGCGAGCAACCAGGGAATGCCCAATTCGCTCTGGATTTGTCGACTGCATATCTCGCCCTGGCGGAAGTGCATTTCCGGAGCGGCGAACGGGTAAAAGCCTTCGAAGACTGCGAAAACTGCCTGGCCGTTCGCCAGCGACTGGTGAACGAACACCCGGAGAATCTGCGATATCTCAGAGAACTTTCCGTCATCTACGGAAATTTTGGCGATTTCCGCCTGCACTGCGACGAACTGGAAGCCGCCCGCCCGCTTTTCGACAAGAATCTCGAACTGAGCCGGAAACTCGCGGCCGAAGATCCGAAAAATTCCGAGCTTCAGCGCGATTTGAGCGTCGCGCTCTTGCGCAGCGGCATTCTGGCGTTCGAGTCCAAATCACCGACAGCTGATGATTACCTGAAAGAATGTTTGGCGATTCGAGAGAAGCAGGCGGCCGAGGACCCGAAGAACGAGCGCCGGCAACTCGATCTCATGCTCGTGCTGCCACGAGTCGGTCAGCACGTCAAGGCCGCGGCAATCGCCGACCGGTTCAACGCGAAAAACGATGCGAGCGATCCGGAAATTCTCTTCGAAACGGCGAGGTGTTATGCCGGCTGCTCGGCGGTGCCGGGAATCGACGCTGCCTTGAGGACCAGTTACGCCCAGAAGGCGATCAAATCGATCGCCGCATCGATCGGTGCCGGATACCGTGACTGGGTCGCCCTGGACACGGAGCCGGACCTGGACCCGATCCGCGGCGACGCCGAATTCAAAAGTATCGTCGATGGCTTGAAAGCCAGCCTGAAAAAGTGATCGTCGCACGATCGTCTCTGGGTCGTTTTCCTGAAGCGGCGATCTCGAAATTCCTTGTTTTCGAGGTTCGCCCGAAAAAGCCAGCTTAT
>CAZSQA010000038.1:0-55056 GCA_964608915.1 uncultured Isosphaeraceae bacterium | reverse complement strand
GCTTCGCTTGGCCGATTGCTCAGAGCGGCGTGATAATGTGCGAAAGTCGAGATATGCTTCGAACGGATTATTGGAGGTAAAATTCGACCGGGATTGTCCGAAACCCGAAATTCTCCCTGGCAGGTCTCGAATGAGGCGGTGAAAGGTCTGATTCGATCTTCTTCATTTCCGAATGGATTCTCATGAAGCTCACAAACCGACGGCGTTTCGAAAGATGAAACGGTTTCTCACGGTCATTGCGATACTGGCTCGGTTCGTGCTGGTGCTGTTTCTCACCGGTTTTCTGTTGATCATGTCCCGTATCGATTCCGAAGACGAACTCCGATCGATCCAATTTCTCGACATCCTTGGCGGGATATTCGTCGGCGGCAACTTTGCGAGAATCTTCGAAGTTGTGTTCGGTCATCGCGATGGAAAACGGAAATGGAAATCTCGCGTCGTGTTCTTCTTGTCGTGGATTCTTTATTCCGGCTCGATGGCGGCGTTTCATGATTCGTTCGCAAGGACACGCTGGTACGTTGCGCCGCGTACGTTCACAATGAACACATTGAATTTCGCCAGTCACGCCGTCGAAGATTATTTGCGTGATTGCAGCGATTATCCGCAGCCGGATCCCGATCTCTCCATACTCGTGGTGAATCCGGGCATCGATTGCTGGTCCGGCCCATACATCGATCCCGATGAAATGAAAGACCCCTGGGGAACAAGGATCAGGTGCGACGTATCACCGACGCGAATTCTGGTCCGAAGTGCGGGACCGGATCGCATTTTTGATACGGCCGACGATCTGACCCGAGATGTGAAAGACTGAAGACGACTCGAAGCGTCATGGTAGTTTCGAGTGCTCGGTTCGTTCAGAATAGTCCTTGTGACGAGCTTCAATCATCGAATGATGTGCTTCTTCGTTCCGAACTCGTGACGGATTCGAATTCGATCGGGAAGATTCCTTGCCGGGAGCGGGATCCATGCGTCTGATGTTCATTTCGATCGGCTGCATCTGGATGTCGGTGGTTTTCGTCTTCGTGGGTGCACATCAGCGGAATCGGTCCGCGCGATTTCCGGAGTACGAAAGAAGCGAGTCCGCAAGCTTCAGAGCAGCCAATCCGGACAGTCCAGGCCTTCCTGTCGCCATCGCGTCGAACCCGAATTTCGAAACTGCCCTGGCAATCCTGATCGCCATGACTTTCTCCGTCGGCGTCATCTTCAGCCGATCGCTCGTTCGGCTGGGATGGTGGTTGACGCTGGTCGTTCCGGTCGTTTTCGCTCTCGGTTGCCTCGCCGGGGCGATCGTCTCGTTCATTGCAGGTGTTCAGGATGGCATTTTGTGGCGATTCGTGATTCTCGGACTGGGCGAATGGCTGGCGGCGGTCGGACTCGCTGGCGGGGCCGCCGTAATCTTGGACGAATTTTCGATTCTGCGAAATGGAACAGGCTGTCGATGGCTTCGAAAGATCACTTCATTTGCGAATGGTGAAACCTGATCGCTTTCCGGCCATTGCGCATGATCACTTCGGCTGTTCCTGATCCATTTCACCAGCTTCGATCCGTTGTTTGAGCACGTTCCCCTTCGGCGGCAGCGGGCATGTCGTGTATGCGGAGAAAGCACAGGGCGGATTATAGGCCTTATTGAAATCGAGCAGAAACGTCTCGTTCGGCTCGGGGATTTTCTCGACATCCAGAAACCGTGCCGCCCGATAGGTCGTGTCACCAGCGGTGGCGTCGCGGAAGATGAAGAAAAGGCCGTCGCTTTCCTGGATCGCATCCAGCCGAACAACTTCACCACCCAGCCGGAACTCGGCATAACCGGGACACGGCTGTTCGGAGACTTCGTCGATGATGTTCACGATCGACAGCATTTTCGTTTCCGGATAGCGCACAAATTTCGCCTGAACCGCGAACGACTCGTTCGGCGGATACCATTTGCAGCCGGGGAATTGCAACCTCAGTGGCGAAGCGTTATCCGCCAGCCTCAGAATGAATCGCCCGTTACGTTCGATGATGTGCATGCTGAGCTGGCCAAGACTGACCCAGTCTCGCTTGTCGACCGCCGTGCCGAGATTCGTTTCGCCAGAGAAAGCCTGCCCTGCCCGGTTCATCGAAAGGCCATCGGCCAGATTGAGAGTCACCGTTTTTCGCTCGATGTCGACGACGATCGCCCCAAGCCGATCCGGACCGACACCCTTGAGAGAATCCGGAAAGATGACATCGTTGTCTTTCCCGGAACCGATCGAATTGACGCCCGCTTTCAACGGGTATCGCCCGACTAGCGTCAGCCAGCCGTTTTCGGCTCGCAGGCTCCGCTCACGATCGGCCCTCCATTTCGAAAGTTCTTGAGTGTAGGAGTTGTCGCCTGAGAAAGTCGGAATCGCCAACGTCAAGAGGATGACCGGGAGAATTCGAAATAGAATCATCTTTCGCTTCATTGTCTTCATGGAATTCGATGAATCCGAGGCCTGATCCGCGACGAATCGTCCGTTTCCGAAAAGTCCTGAACGAATCGACCGCAATGCCCCCTCAGGCTCATTCACGCAAGAATATCCTGCATCACCTCGCCATGCACATTCGTCAGCCGGCGTTCGATACCGTTGTGATAGTAGGTGAGCCGCGTGTGGTCAATGCCGAACAGGTGCAGTACCGTGGCGTGAAAATCATGCCAGGTGGAAGGCTTTTCCACGGCTTTCCAGCCGATGTCGTCGGTGGCACCGTAAGTGATGCCCGGCTTCAGGCCGCCGCCAGCCATCCAAAGGCTGAAACCATAGCGGTTATGGTCGCGGCCCGGGCCTGCGGTGTCGCCTTCGCTCTGGGCAAAAGGCGTGCGGCCGAATTCGGTGGTGAAGAGGATGAGCGTGTCGTCGAGCAGCCCTCGACGGTGGCAGTCTGCCAGCAGGGCGGCGACGGGTTTGTCGATGCGGACGGCCTCGGCGCCGTGGTTTTGGCCGACATTTTCGTGGGCGTCCCAACTGGCTCGAGGACTGCCGGCGATCGGCCCGCCCGAGAAAAGCTGGATGAACCGGACACCCCGTTCGGCCAGACGCCGGGCCAGCAGACAACGGCGGCCGAATTCGGCGCAGCGGGGGTCATTCAGGCCGTAAAGTTCGCGGGTTTCAGCGGTTTCGCCGTCGATGGCAGCGGTTTCGGGCACGGAGAGCTGCATGCGAGCCGCCAGGGCATAGCTGCGCATGCGGGCTTCCAGCAGGCTGTCACTCGCTCCGCTGGCAACGTGGCGGCGATTGACGGAGTCGATAAAGCCGAGGATTTCCCCTTCGGCCGACCGGCCTTCGGGGGTGGAGGCGAACAGTTCGCGGACCGGTTCGGCACCGCCGTGAAAGACGACCCCCTGGTGTTCGGCGGGCAGGAAGCCCGAAGACCAGTTCGAAGCGCCGCCATTGGGGCCGCCACGTTGGTCCGGCAGGACGACGAAGGCCGGCAGATCTTCCGACTCGTTACCCAGGCCGAACGAAAGCCAGCTGCCCAGCGAGGGGAAGCCGTTGAACTGAAACCCGCTGTTGGCATAGAAAAGGGCGGGCGTGTGGTTGGCCGATTCGGACGTCATCGAACGCACGACGGTGAGCAAGTCCGCCTGGCGGGCGATGTGGGGGAACAACTCGCTGACCATCAGCCCGCTTTGCCCGCGCGGGGCGAAGCGCCAGTCGGGCTTGCGCAAAAGGCCGATTTTGCCGTTGAAGGTGTCCGGGGTTTCGTCGGTGACGAGTGACTTGCCGTGCCGGGCGATCAGCTCCGGGCGATAGTCGAACGAATCGACGTGACTCAAACCGCCGACGAGATTGATGTGAATGGCCCGCTTGACTTTCGGGCGTAACCCAGTCGACGTGTCCGCCGCACGCGATTCCCTGCAGATCATGTCGATGATCGCCGTGGCGGCCAGCCCCTGAATGCCCCAGTGGGTCAGCCACTGACGCCGGTTCAGGCCAAGGTTCGAAGTGTTCGCCGGTTCGTTACCGCTCATGGCACCACCACGAATTCGTTGGCGTTGAACAGCCCCAGACACACGGCCCACAGGCCATGACGTTCGATAAGATTTTTTGACAACTGCGCTTCGGCTGCGTCGGGCGGGCGCTGCAGGATCAGGTTCCAGGCCCTGGCGACCTGCTCTTCGACACCCTTCTGCCCTTCGGTCTCGATGCGCCGGGCGGTTTCGCGGGCAATGCGCACGGCGAAATCGCCATGCAGAAGGCTGAGGGCCTGCAGGGGCGTGGTCGTCACGTTGCGCCGGGGGCTCGTGGTGGCGGAGTCGGGGCAGTCGAACGTGTCCAGAAGCGTGCTGCGGCCGCCCCGGGGGCTGAACCGGTAAACGGTACGGCGCTGCAGGTCGGGGTCGCCGGAATCGATCGGCTCGTAATAGGTTGTGCCATTATTGGGAGTGACGCTGACATCGATGAACCCCGAGCCGCCCATGGCCGGATTCGCCGTGCCAGAGATGGCCAGCATGGCGTCGCGAATGGCTTCTCCTTCCAGGCGGGTGGGGGCGTGCCGCCAAAGGAAACGGCCACCGGAATCGGCGGCGGCGTTCGCGGGATTCGGGTCGGAAGATCGCATGTAGGCTTCGGACGTAACGATTAGCCGATGGATCGGCTTGAGTCGATAGCCTTCGTCAATGAATTTGCGGGCCAGATAGTCGAGCAATTCCGGATGGCTCGGCCGGCCGCCGTTGAAGCCGAAATCGTTGGGCGTTTCCACGATTCCCGTACCGAAGTGGTGGTGCCACAGGCGGTTGACGATCACACGGGGAAACGCCGGATTGTCCTTCGAAGCGATCCACGCGGCGAGGCGGGTGCGGCGGTCGCGATCTGAGGCGTCGGGAGCGAGGCCCCATTCGCCACTGGCCCCAAGGGCTTTCAGGCCGGCGGGGGCGACTTCAGGGCCGAATTCGACGACATCGCCACGAACGTGCACCCGCATCTTTTCCGGCTGCGCGTTGGCCTGCACGGAGTAGACTTTGGGCTTTGGTGCCGCGACGACCCTGGCCAGATCTTCGGCAAGTGCCTGACGTTGTCGACGCAGCTCGCCATGTTTCCGCGCGGAATCGGGGCCGAGCCGGGCCGCCAGTTCTTCCGCGCTGACGAAGCCCGATTCCCGCGCGGCCGACCGCTCGATTTCGCCTGGCTTGAGGGCGCGGTCATACACGGCGGCTCGCAGCACGCGACCGCGAAACATGCGATTGCCCCCCGCTGGCAAATGACGCATGCCGATGGCCACGTGGGTATCGTTGACCGGAAACTTTGCCGGAACGGTTTTGTAAGGGGTGCCATAGGGCATGCCGTCGCGATATCCCGAAATGACGCCGTCCTTATCCCAGACGATCGCCACATGCACAGGCCGGGATTTGGCTTCGGTCTCTTCCTGGCCACGCAACGAGGCTGTGCGGGCGAATCCGTCGCTGCCGGCCATCCAGCGGCGAGGCTCCTGTTCACCGAACACGATCGCGTCGAAAATGCCGCCGTCGTTCGACTGAAAGCTGATCACGCCGCCGCCTCGCTGGTCGAGATCGTCGGTCATCACCCAGGCTTCGAATGTCTTTACGCCCAGATATTTCTTGAGCGTGGGCGTGCGGAACCATGCGGAGACACCGTCGAGCACAAGGGCTCCGGATTCGATCCTGGCCCCGCCGACGAGTTGCCCGTGCAGGTTGCCGGCTTCGTCTTCCGGGCCGTTATCGAACGACCACATGGCATAGGGAACCGGCAGGTCTTTTTCTTTCTGTTGGGGCCGTCGCGATTCGCCGACCGGCGCGCTGGCTCGTGCCCGCGATTCGATTTCGGCGATTCGGGCGGAAACGGATTTGAGCCGCGATTCGAGATCGGCCCGGCGCACCTGGGCGTCGAGGTTCTCGAAAACGCGTTCGCCGTGCTGAACGCCGTCGATCGCGGCGATCATGCCGTAATATTCCCGGCTGGAAATCGGGTCGAATTTGTGGTCGTGGCATCGGGCACACTGCACCGTCAGCCCGAGAAACGCCTGGCTGAGCGTGCCGATGGTCTCTTCGAGTTCGTCCTGCCGGGCCAGCAGCCGCATGCGGCGGCTTACGCCGATGACGGTGTTATGCACGCCCGCGACGAGAAAGGCGGAAGCCGCAGCACCTTCAGGGCCTGGGTTTTCCAGGTCGCCCGCGAGCTGCATCCGCGCGAACCGTTCGAAGGGCATGTCGTCGTTGATGGCCTTGATGACCCAGTCCCGATAGGGCCAGATCGAAAAGTTCGGCTCGTTGCGTTCGAACCCGGTGCTTTCGCCATAGCGGACGACGTCCAGCCAGTGGCGGGCCCAGCGCTCGCCGAAACGGGGGCTTGCCAGCATGCGGTCGACGATCCGCAGATAATGTTCTCGCGAAGGGTCAGCCTCGAACGCACGCACCTGCTCCGCCGTGGGCGGAAGGCCTGTCAGGTCGAACGAAACCCTGCGGATCAGGTCACGCGGCCGGGCACGCGGGTTGGCCTTGAGCGAATGCCGGGCAAGTTCGCGGTCGACGTAAGTATCGACGGGGTTCGCCCGGGCATCGTTCGTCTCGTCGATCTCCGGAAAGACCGTTCGCACCGGGCGGAATGACCACCAGTCATAACCGGCCGAGCGTGCCGTGCTGAGGCGAAACGGATCGATCGGTTGAGCGGGCCAGGCGGCGCCGGAATCGATCCAGGCGGCCAGAATTCCCTTTTCTTCATCCTTCAGGGGCGATTTGGGCGGCATTTCGTCGTCGGCGACGCGCTGCGACAAGAGACTTTCGTCCGATTTGCCGGGCGTGAACGCGGGCCCGTTCATGCCGCCCTTCAGGGCCGAGATTCGTGTCGAAAGATCGAGCCCGCCTTTGGCTTCATCACCCGCATGGCAGCGAATGCATCGCGAGACGAGCAGGGTTTCGGCCTTGGTCGCGATGCTGGCGGCATCGTCCTGACCGATCGCGTGCGATGCGCCACTGGCCTGAAGAAGGCTGGCGAAAATGGAAATCGAAATGAGACGGAGCGATTTCATGGGACCGCCAATCGATCAGGAATGCCGCGACGGAAGATCGATGACCGGATTGAGTTCGGGAGGCTGGAGAAAATCAGTATGACGCGATCGGCGCGGCGAGACAAGCCACGAAAGCGTGGCTCGGCACTGCGTTCGACCGTTGCGCTGGAAAAAAAGAGAAAGGGCGTGCCGAATGAACGGCACGCCCCGGATCGCATCGAGAGAAGTTTCGGACGGATCACCGATCAATAGGCGTCCGCCGATATCACTTCGCCACCCTTGGTGGTGGAAAGGCCACGGAAGACGGCCTGGTTGACCGTGTCCTTCATGAACTTCACGGAACCGTCAGCCATGCCGACGTTCACGCCACCGGGGTGCTTGGCGCGGGGCCCGATGATGACGAGGTTGTTCGGTCCGCCGATGCAGGGCGGGTTCGAACGGATCGCCGGATAATTGCAATAGCCGGAAGACTGCATCCAGTCGGGCAGTTTGGAGTTCGGCGTACGAAGGCCGGAGAAGTTCGCGGCATAGGCCCAGTGGGAGAAGCCGCGGAGGTCGAGCGACGCGCCGCTCTGGCCGACGAGCGTTTCGGACGTGATCATGGTGTTGGAGAGACCGTCCGGAATCATACCGAAGGTCACGACACCACCGACGGAACCCTGGCCACCGGCACCGCTGATGTCAGGCCGGGGGGCGCCGACATCGCCGAAGGGAGCGCCGCCGAACGGAATCTGAAGATTGCCGTTATCGGGATCGATGAAGTAGTTGACGAAAGCACCATTGACGATGCTGCCCTGCTGCATCGTAATGTTGCCGAAGTTCACGACGTAGTTCTGACTTGTCACGTCGAAACGCTGCGTGCCGAGAGTCTGGCCGATACCTGTCTTGAGCAGGTTGTTCGGGTCAGACGGACACATGAACGCGTTCACGCGGGCCGAGGTCACCGTGACGTTGCACACGCCGGCGTAACGCAATTGACCGTCGAACGTTCCGGCGGCGCCGGTGTTGTTGCCCATGGCGTTCCAGGCGTTGAACAACTGCACCTGTTCCACGTAAGGCAGAACGGTGATCAGCCACGAGCCCCAGCAGCAGCCCCGCATGCCCTGAGGCAGGCAGCCGTTGCTGGATTCGTAGTTATGCATACCGAGGCCGATCTGCTTGAGATTGTTCACGCATTGAGCGCGGCGGGCCGCTTCACGCGCAGACTGCACAGCCGGCAGAAGAAGTGATATCAAAACGGCGATGATGGCGATGACCACCAGCAGTTCGATCAGGGTGAAACCCTTTCGGGCAGGAATTCTTTCAGGACGCATGACGAGCACAATCCTTTCCGGTAAAGACGTGAGCTACGGAAATATGAGGCAGATTCCGTCGCGTCGTTCGCTGCGGTCGTCCCGATCGGAATCGATTTGCGCAAAGGAACCCGTTCACGTTCGAATGACGAACGATTGCCATGCGGAAGACCTCGCCGGTATGCATCGCGGGTCAAAAACCCGAATCGCAACCTTCTGCGAAACTACCGCCCAAGCGGAACGAATTGTGCGTCGAATAGTCCGGAAGGGACGATGTCGATTTCTAACACATGCCTAAGAAGAAGTCACCCGGTCAGAAGGGAAAAATCGAAAAATTTTTCGCCTGTCGTAACGATTCCGATCACGACAACGGAACTCGGGGCTTTCGAACGACACGCCGACACTTAATTAAGCACGATTCCGGGACATTCGAACAGATATGCCCCGTCCGCTCGCAGGCCCGCGTCTCGCGGACGCGGGCCTGGGAAAAAAGAGACGACACGCGGAGACCGGTCAGCGCAGTTTTTTCGCCTCATCGGCGATCTGCCTGGCCATATCTTCCTTCAAGCCGCCTTTGGCGAAGGCATGATTGACCTTCACCTTCGCGCCCGCCCATAACATGACGGTCACGTCGGCTTCCCTGGCGATGTCGTATCCTTCCGGGCCTTTCGGGTCGGTGAAGACCGTCAAAGGCACGTTCTCGATTCCGGCGGATTTCGCCAGCTTTTCGAGTTCGGCGGCGGCCGCGGCCCCGTCCGAATTTACGTAAACGACAAAAGATTTCAGCTTTTCGTTTTCGGCGATGGCCGAATCCACGGCTTTGACCAAACTGGTCAAAGGCCCATCGATCGTTCGCGTCACGATGCAAACGACTGGGCTGTTTCCGTACCGTCAGCGATAGCAGAGGGTCTGGCCCTTATTGGGCCCCGTGATGTCCTTCACGTCGAACGGGGCGGCGAAATCGCCGACCTGAACGCCCGACTGAAGATCCGCGGCATTGCCCCGCCGCGCGACTTTCGCCACGCACAGGGAAGCCAACGTCATCACCCACCCGCGTCTTGACAACTGCATGGGGTTGACTCCGTTTCGAAAGGATCGAACGCTCCCGGCACGTTTTCCGAAAGCGATGCCATGCGCGATTCGCACGCGGCATGTCACTTATGTTGCCACCGAACCGGTCTTCGTTCAACCGGATTCCCTTCCATGCGGCGAATCGCTGAGCCCTTGCGGAACCTGTCCGTTTTCGGCAATCTGATGTACGTCCTTCGAAGCAAGGCTGACTGCGAACGCCCGTGAGCGGTCGCCAGGCTGCCGCTTCGGAACCCTCCTTCGAACCACGCGAATCACCTGCGATCAACCGGAGAATCTCCCATGACGGACCGACGCCGTTTCATCCAAGCGAGCGCCCTGGGCCTGGCTACGGCCGCAATCACTGGCACCGGCACCAGGGCCGCCCTGGCCGGCAAAAAGGTGCTTTTCTTCACGAAAAGCTCGGGTTTTGAACATTCGGTGATCAAGCTGGGGCCCAACGGCGAACCCTCGCATGCTGACAAGATCTTCACCGAAATCGGCAAAAAGCTCGGCCTGGAAGTGACCTGCAGCAAGGACGGCCGCCTGTTCGAACCCGACCAGATCGGCGAATGGGACGCCTTCGCTTTCGAAACGACCGGCGACCTCACCCAGACCGGCACCGACAAGAAGCCGGCGATGTCGGCCAAGGGCGAAAAGGCCCTTTACGAAGCCATCTCAGGCGGCAAAGGCTTCATGGGCATGCACTGCGCCACCGACACCTTCGGCCATCACCGGGGCCGCGGCAAGGACGACCCCTTCATCGCCATGATCGGCGGCGAGTTCATCTCCCACGGCCCGCAGCAGGTCGCGAAGCTCAAGGTGCACGATGCCGCATTCCCCGGCGCCAGTGGCTTCGGCGACAAGGAATTCACGATCAACGACGAATGGTATTCGCTCATCAACCTGGCCGATGACCTGCACGTGATCTATTCGCAAGTCACTGAAGGCATGAACGGCTGGGAATACCATCGCCCCGACTTCCCTCAGACGTGGTCACGCCAGCACGGCAAGGGCCGGGTGTTCTATACGTCGATGGGCCACCGCGAAGACGTCTGGGCCAACGACCATTACAAGGCTCTGCTTTCAGGCGGCCTGAAGTTCATCCTGGGCGAGGCGAACGGATCGACCGAAGCGAACGTCGGCAAAGTGCTGCCCGGCTACGACGTCGTTCCGAAACGGCCAGAAAAGAAAGCCTGAGCGGAATATCGATTTCACGAATCAGGGTCGAGGGCCTTTTGCCCTCGGCCCTTTTCTTTTGCGCTATGACCGAATGGAAAAACACCGCCTGGTAAGGACTTCAGCGCACGACCGACGCGTCAGGCGTATTGGCCATCCGAACGATGCGTCCGTCGAGTCGGCCGACTTCCTGCCAGACATGGCTGGCGAGCCGCTCGACACGCTGGCGGACGTCCGTCAGTTCGCCCTGCCGCATGGCCGCAAGTTCCTCGTGAACGAACTTCGTCAGTTCGAAATAGGATTCGCGGGCCGTGCGTTCGCTATCGCGTCGCAATTCCTGGATTCGCCTTTCGTTGCGTTCGTTCGCGAACTGCACGCGAGTCAGCCCCTCGATCACGGCGGAATCGAGCCCCGCGATCGCATCGGCCTGCTGGCGGGTTTTGATCCCGACATTACGTGTTTCGGTTTCGATCGATTCGATCCGCCGTGCCACGGCGGCCTGTTCGTCGGCGATCCGTTTCGAATTCTCCGCCAGTTTTTCCAGGCTCGAGGTCATGGACCGGCGCAGCGATTCGCCCTGATCGATCAGCGAATTCTGGATTTCGGCGGTTCGCGTCAATTCGATCACCCGGGCCTGAGCCTGGACCAGGTTCGATTCGAGTTCGGCCAGGCGAATTTCGTTCGCCTGCAGGCGTTCCATCAGCCGTGCCTGATGCTGCTGGGGGCCGAAGCCGGGCACCGTCCAGACGATCCAGGCCGAGCCCATCGCGATCACGACGGTGAGCACGAGCGAACGGAGCTTGCGCAGGGTTTTCGTCCCGCGCCGCGGGTTCTGATCGTCGATATCGTCGAACAGATATCGATAGCCGGGATCGTCGGGGCCTGAACCGATCGCCGTTTCGATGCGCTCGGAATAAATGGCGGAAGGACGGCCGCGTGCCTTACGCGTGCGATCCATATCGATGACTTCAGCCTTGAGCGGTTTGTCGTCGAAACGGTCGTTCATCGGGACGCCCCTTCCCTGGGTACCGCGACTGCCTTTCCTCGAATATCGGTGTCATCGGCACGGCCGCGACCGCTCGATCAGTCGTTGAAGCGAAGATCGAACGTGAGTTTGCCGGATGTGGCGGTCGCAGGGGTTCCAGGTTCGACAATCCGGGGTTTCCGGAAGTTCGACGAAAGCCGACTGTCTCGAGCCTTCAGAAATCGCCCGGGGGACGCATCGGCCGTCGCGCCGGTCCGGCATGCGGTTGCTGTGAATGGCCAGCCTGCTGGGTGCCGGGTGGCGGATAACTTTGGGCCGTGAGTGGCGGGCTGACGACCGGAGGCATGGCCGGCCCGCCGATCGGGGGTGCAACATTGGGCTTTTTGGGCCGGGGCTTGTGTTCCTTGTTGCCGAATCTGGAGATGACGTAAGTGCCGCTTCGTGGGGACACTTCGATATCGATGAGGGCCTTGTTGTCGGCATCTTCCAGCAGGTTGTTGAAGTTACGGTAACCGTAGTAGGATTCGTCGAACGACGGCTTCTTGCGCTTCATGGTGTCCTTGATGAGCGATGCGTAGAGCACTTCGTGATTCTCTCGCACCAGCGCGTTGCAGGCCTCGATCAGCAGCGAGAAGGCCTCTCGCTTGCGCTCAGGCAGGTCTGCCTGAATGTTGGCCGTCATCTTCTGCTCGTCTTCCTCGATGCGTTCGAGATCTTCGTAATAGATGAATTCGTCGCAATTGTCGCGAAGCAGTTCGCTGGTCGAGCCCTTCATGCCCATGCCGATGACATGGCGGCCGTTTTCCTTGAGCTTCGAGACCAGGGGCGAGAAATCGCTGTCGCCCGAGACGATCACGAAAGTGTCGATGTGGGGCTTTGACCAGGCGAGGTCCATGGCGTCGACGACCAGGCGGATATCGGCCGAATTCTTGCCCGTCTGGCTGCGCCGGGGGATCTCGATCAGTTCGATCGCCGCCTCGTGAAACGGCGCCGTGTATGCCTGGTAGCGGTTCCAGTCCGCATAGGCTTTTTTGACGATCAGCTTGCCCTTTTCCAGAAGGCGTTCGAGCACCTTGAGGATTTCGAACCGCGTTTTCTTCTGATTCACGTATCCCTGGGCAAGATTCTCCAGGTCGATGAATACCGCCAGGTTGTGTTCACGCGTCGACGAGCCGGAATGGGGCAAAGACATGGGAAACTCTCGGAAGCTGCCGTTCGGTACAGGTTTGGCGTCATCGACGCGCCTCAGGCCGCATGATCGCACGCGATCATGGTAATTCGATGACCTTGGGAACGCAAGTTTTCCGGAATTTCGGAGCCGATCGCCCGGCTGAAGCGGCCGTCGGCCACCCACCGATGCCGGGTTGCATTTCCGTCCCGGGCACCCCAGAATGAACGTCCGGCACAGTTTCGCGTCGATCCCGCCAGGACAGTCTCACGTAAGCATCATCCCCTGGCCCGCCCGATTCCTCCCGGATCGCCATCGCCGGATACGGCGGCCCGAATCGGCACCCCCTGCCCCATTTCGCTTCGGAGTCAAACTCGCCATGAATCTGCTGACCACGATCGACGGTTCTCTGATGCAGGGATTCTTCCCCAAAGGCTGGGATCTCGCTCGAATCGACGCGTGCTGCTCGCATCCCCCGGCCGCGATTCAGGATCGCCAGCCCTGGTGGCACGAAAACTTCGAACTGGTCGAATGCGGAACGATCGAAGACTTCGACGTGAAAATGGGCCATGAGATCGCCCATACGATCCGGACAGCACGCATCGAAGGCCGCAAGCTCGCGATGATCCTGCCCGTCGGCCCCATGGGCATGTATCGCTGGGCCGTATACTTCCTCAAGGAGTGGGGCGTGAAGTGCGACCACGTCCACGGCTTCAACATGGACGAATGGTCCGACGCGGCCGGCAACACTCTGCCCTCCACGAACCCCGGCGCTTTCCAGAACGCGATGGAACAGGCCTTTTACGGCCCCCTGGGCAGCCTGACGGTGCCACAGGGCCAGCGCCATTTCGCCACCCCCGACAGCCTGCCCGGCTACGGTGCCAAAATCGCCGATCTCAAAGCCGCCGGAGCGCACCTGGTCGTCATTTTCGGGATCGGCCGGGTTTGTCATATCGCCTTCTGGGAGCCACATTTCGCCGGCGAATATGACTCGCTCGACGCCTGGAAGGCACAAACGCACAGGATCGGCGCCAAACTGCACCCGCTGACCATCGAACAGAACGCCCTGACGAGCTTCAAAAGCCGCACGACGCTCGTACCCGCCTACGCGAACACCATCGGCCCGGGCCTCTTCCTGGGGGCGGACAAAATCATCGGTGGAGCCGAGGGCCAGTTCGGCCGGGGCATGCAGTGGCAGGGCATGAGCCTGTGGATGACCCTGCGATACGGCCCGGATCCCTGGATCCCGTCCACGTTCATGCCGACCCAGCCCGGCCGCCTGTTCTTCACCAGCGAGCTGGCCGGACCGCTCGTGCCGGAAATGAACTGAGCCGATGAAGCAAGAGCGGGCATGGCGATAACCTCACCTGTGCAGGACATTCGAGAGATGTCGGAATCCGAGCCATCAAGCCGCGTCTCGGATTCGCTCCCGATCTGGGTCATCGCCTGCCCGCACTGCCAGCAGCTCAGTCGTTACGTCAAGACGCGATGGGGGGCCCCGGAGTGGGACCTGTTCACCGATCTGGCCAAAGTTTCCCGATCGTCCGCCGACCCTCATCTGATCGCCAAATGCCCCCACTGCCGAAACTGTTTCTGGCGGATCGAAGCCGTCACCCAGGGCTACCTTAACCCGGACCGTTCGAACCAGACCCAGGAACTTTTCGGCACCGATCGCATCCCGGCCACGGACACGCCTTATGCCACAGACCTGGAAAGGGCCCTGCTCAATGGCCTGCCCCGAACCCGGAACGAAATCTGGCGAATTCATCTCATGGCCTGGCGGCGGCTCAACGACGGCCTCAGGTTCGAATCGCAGTTGGCCTGCACCGTCGCCGCCATGGACAAGCCCGTCAGGGGCTACATCGCGGACGCCCTTCTCAAGGATTTGCCCAATCGCCACCCACTGACGCGTCTGCTGCGTATCGACATTCTTCGCCAGACCGGCCAGTTCGCCGCCGCCCGCAAATCGGCCGCGACCCTGGAGAACGGACTGGTGATCGTCAAGCACCTGGGTGAAGCCGAATCTCTCTACCGAAATTCACTCTATGCCGGATTGATCCGCCGCCAGCTCGAACTGATCGAACGGTGCGACAGGCTGCCACGCCGTTACGAACTGACGCCTGGTCAAAAGACGACCTGGCACACGCTTGCCAGTGAAACGAATAAGCGCAATCGTAAGGACGAAAGGCTCCGGCCTGTCGTGCTCACTCCTGTGCTGCTCTGGGAACGCATCGTACGTACCGGTTGGACTTGTCATAATTGTGGCCGGGGCGGGCGAGCGGGCAAAGATTTCGGATTCGACGGCCGTGTCGTCTGCCGGCACTGCGGCTGGCCACAATGACCGAAATGAGATAAATTACGGACGAATCGACGGAACGATACGACCCGAAAGGAGTTCGCGATGGGTGCCAGAGACTTCGACCGCTCGCGGGACAATAGCCTGAAACGACGATACCTGACGAAGCCGCGCGTGATCGTGGCCCTTTCGTTCGTCGTCATTCTGATCGGTCTGTGCATCGCCGGCCGGCTCCCCTGGGGAGTCCTGGGCGTCTACGCCACGACCAGCGCGATCGCATTCGGCACATACGGTTACGACAAATTTTCAGCGAAGACCGGGCGCTGGCGAACGCCTGAGAAAACGTTACTGACGCTGGGGCTGATCGGCGGCTGGCCAGGCGCTCTTCTGGCCCAGGAATGGATCCGGCACAAATCTTCGAAGATGTCGTTTCAGGCCGTCTTCTGGGTCACCGTCGCCGTGAACTGTGCCGTGCTCACCTGGCTCGTCGTGCAAGCTCCGGAACGCGTGGAAGGCCTGATGCGCAACCTGATGAACCAATTCACTTGATCTGCCGTGCGGAATCGGCTTTTTCGGTTCATTCGCCGAAGGCGGCGACGATCGCCATGATTCCGACCCCGGCCAGGAGCGCGATCGACAGCTTACCCCGGTCGTGACTGTGAAAGTGCAGCTCCGGCAGCAAATCGCTCAGGGCGATGCACAGAAACGTACCGGCCGAAAACGCAAGCGCCGCTCCGGTAAACGTTTCGATCGTTCCGAAAGGCAAGGCGTTCAGGCTCGATTCGCCGAGGACGAAAACCATCGCCCCCAGCGGGATCATCATCGAAAACAGGAAATTCACGAGGTGCGAGAAGCCCGACCTGACACCGCCACGCCGCATGAGGCTGGTGATCGTCAGAGCGTCCGCGGGCTTGTGCAGCAAAGTCGCGAGAAATACGCCGCCGGAGATCGCCCAGGAGCCAGGCGCCG
This sequence comes from uncultured Isosphaeraceae bacterium, assembly GCA_964608915.1. GTDB lineage: Bacteria > Planctomycetota > Planctomycetia > Isosphaerales > Isosphaeraceae > QWQI01. The sequence continues at coordinate 39,139 of CAZSQA010000038.1, read as the reverse complement.
TCGCCATTTCGGCCGAGGCCAGGGCCACTCCGCCCAAAAGTGAATGGAGAGCCAGCCCGACTGTCGCCGCTTTCCAGTGGTAACGTGCCGTATCCACATGAGGGCGCTGTGATGGCGCGTGATTCGCGTGATGTTCCGCATGATGCGAATGTCCCGCGGCGCATGCGTGATCGTGATCTTGCCCGGAATAACCGGTTTCCGGGTTCGCGGTCTCGGCTTCTTCCGACTCGAGCTCATGATGATGGTAGCTGAAGAACCGTTCGATCATGAACAGGGTCAGGAGCCCGGGCAAGGACCACGCCACGACGCCCGGCCCGCCGATCTCGGCCGATTCGGGCAGCATGTGCAGCAAGGCGGACCCGAGCATCACCCCTGCCGCGAAACTCAAATAAACCTGCATGCGGACATGGGTGATGACACGCACGAGAGGGACGAGCCCGCCGCAGACGCTGGCGCATACGACAAGCACGCAATAGCCGATCAGCCGCTGACTCATGAAACCTTTTTGTCCATACGAAAAAACGGACCGCTCAGGCGAAACGACCTCTTGAAGAAAGAGATGTTTCGCCAGAGCGGTTCGTTCGGTGACCCGACAGGTCGGAAACGCCCGGGAAGCGGACGATCAGCCTTCGCGCTTCGGCCCGGACTGACCCAGAGCCAGCTTGCGGTACTTGGTCTTGGGCACGTTGTAGACACCCTTTTCGGCTGTCCATTTGCCATCTTCCTGAAGCAGCGCGAGCCGCTCCGGACGACGCAGAACGTTGCGAACGCGAGCCAGGCCACCACCACTCTTGAGACTCTTGTCGATCGACATTCTTCGACTCTTCCGAAAGTTCTGAAGCAATCCATCAGGCGAGTGCGTTCGTCCGCATCGCTTCGATGAAATCAATATCCCATGAATCCGGGCCATTTGTCAAGCGATCCATGCCACGCTCGACACCCGGGGCTTCCCCCGGAACGCCCGGAAGCCCAAGTGCACCGCTCCTCAGACCAGGTCAAGCCGCCGCCTTTGACGCGACGACTTGCGGCTGCATTCCGTACAAACCCCTTCCACGACGAATCGGTGGCTTTCCGCCCGGAAACCGTGCTCGGCTGCGACCTGATCCCGAATCCGGCGGATTTCCTCGTTCCGGAATTCCACGATCGCGTCGCACTGGGTGCAGTGCATGTGATCATGCGACGGATAGCCGAAATCGTGCTCGTAAACGGTCCGATTGGCCAGCCGAAACTCCCGAAGAAGGCCGCTGTCCACCAGCAGGCGGAGCGTCCGGTAGACGGTCGATCGGCTCACGTTCGATTCGGTCACTCGCAGGTCGGCGACCAGTTCGTCGGCATCGAAATGCTTGTGCGAACTGAACACATGCCGCACCAGAACGCGCCTGGGCGTAGTCAATTTCTCGCCGCGGATCTCGAGAAATTCACGGAATTTCTCCTCGGCCGACTGAGGTGAAGCCGGCGCCGCAAGATCCGCTTCGTCGGCGGTCGCGACATGTTCGGAAGCCGGGGTCGTCGTCGTATCCAAATCCAATTACCTCAGGCTCAGCCTGCTGGAGAGCGAAACGCGAAGGATCGCCCTCAATCCTGATCGGTTGACGATATTCTTGTACCAGAAATCGTGTCCTGACACCAGAATTTCCGTCGATTTCGCGGATTTCGAAAGCGCAGCCCGGGCAGTCCTGGCAGCGCGCGGGCGACGAATAAGGCCAGATCGGGATGCTCACCCCTTCGAGAGACGGACTGTCGCGGTTGCGGCATCCCTCGTGGAAGCGATCGATATGGCCTTCGTCGCCGAAACGTCAGCGCGGTGGGGTCAGTTCCGGCAGTCCTCCGCCGCCAGGAGCGAACGGCGATGGGGCCGATGCGGAAGGCAGGCGAGGGACGACCGCCCCGCCCGTGGCGGGCACGGAGGGTGACGGAACGATCGCAGGGCTCGTGATCGTCGTCGGTTGTGGCGTGACGACTTGAGACGGCAGTTCGCCCCGGATCGGCTCGTCGGCGACAACCGAGCGGCCGCTGGCCACTGGCCCGGTATGCATCTCGACCGCTCCGCCGGAATTCGCCGGGGTGGTGATATCGGCCGTTTCGCCAGAACGGTTCGAGGAGAGCTTCATGATCAATTCGTCGACGGCCTTGTGCAGGTGAGCGACGCTGGCGTCGCAGCCTTTCGGATCGCCAGCGTAAGAGAATGCATGTGCCCGCAGCCGCCCCAATGCGCGATCGTAGACGACCATTTGAACGTTTTCGATGAAGTCGGCCGAAGGCTGCCCGCAATGCCCGCGAATGCGGGAAAAGTCATGACCCCGGATCACCGAAAGGATCGGCTTGATCTGGGCCAGTGGCAGCCGATGCACGCCCTCGGTGTCGATCACCGTGCCATCGGCATAAACCTGGAGGAACAGGGCGAAGCTGTTCCCGCTGTCGGCCCGGGCGATGCCGACACGCGTCAGCACCGGATCGGCCTCCGTCACGGGGCCGACGTATTTGGGCCGGGCCGTGATCCGCGACGATGCGGAATCACCGAAGCCGGGGGATGTGACGGCGGGCTGAAAAGTCGAGGCCGGATCGGTGGGCACTGCGTCCGGCAGTCGATAACTGCCGCGTTCCGAGGGCACGCTCGCCACATCGATTTCGTCGTCGTCCTCGTCCGCTTCGTGGCGGTGAGGCTTCGGGGCGGGTTTCGACGATTGCCGCGAATTGCCCAGACGGAACAGCCGCGACAGGCCGAGGCCGCGAGGTTCGTCATCCCCGACGACAGAGGCCGTCACCGCGAGCATCGGCACAGCCAATAGCGGCACGATCAGAAAACGGCGAAACGCGGGACCGAACGAAAGATATCGTGCGAGCATGCCAGGGACCTCCGTGTCCGAAGTTCGAAGGCGGCCACTGGTCGATCGCGTTCGCCTCGGCGCCTCAAGGCGTTATCCGAAGCGCTTCGTCCAGGGACGTCATGCCTCCTCTGACAAGATCGGCCACGGAGGTTTTCAACGTTTGCATTCCCCGGGCTTCGGCAGCTTGCCCAATCTGATCTTTCGGACTTTTCCGCATGATCAGATCACGGATCTCCTCGTCGATCTCGAGAATCTCGAAGGCACCGGTCCGCCCCAGGTAGCCTGTATGAAAACAGGCTGGGCACCCTTGCCCATAAACGACTTGCGCGGTTTCCACCTCATCCTCTGGCAGCCCGAGGGTCTGCCATTTGACCCGGTCCGGCTTTTGCTGGGTCCGGCAATAGGGGCAAACCTTGCGGACGAGCCGTTGCCCGACGATCCCGATCAGCCCGCCCGCCAGCATGAAGCTCGGCACGTTGAAGTTATGCAGGTTGGAGATGGTCGTCGAAGCGTCGCCAGCGTGCGTCGTGCTAAAGACAAGAACACCTGTAAGCGCTGCTCTCAGGCCAATTTGCGCTGTTTCATGGTCGCGAATTTCGCCGATCATGATCACGTCAGGGTCCTGCCGCAGCATGGCGCGAAGGCCTTCGGAGAAGCCCATGTCAGCCCGGCTGTCGACCTGCACCTGATTGACGCCGTCGAGCCGGTATTCGATCGGGTCCTCAATGCTCATCACATTGCGATAAGGCGAATTGACGCTGCCGAGAAAGCTGTAGAGCGTGGTCGTCTTGCCTGACCCGACGGGGCCACTGACCAGGATCATGCCGTTGGGGCGGCGGAGCATTTTCTCGAGAATGGTCGCCTGTTTTTCGAACAGGCCGAGCTGGTTCAGACCGATCAGTTCGGCGATCGCGTCATGAATCCGGACGACGATCTTCTCGCCATACCCGGAAGGCATGGTCGAAACCCGCAGATCATGCCGCCGGGCGTTGTAGGAATGGCTGATCCGCCCGTCCTGAGGCTGCCGCCGTTCGACGATATCCATATTACAGAGGAGCTTGATGCGGCTGACGACCGAAATCGCCTGGTCATAGGGAATTGTGGTGATGTCGTGAAGCAGGCCGTCGACCCGGAAGCGAACGCGATAGTCGTCGTCGCGTGGGTCGAAGTGCACGTCCGTCGCGCGACAGTCGATCGCGCGGTTGAAGATCGCTTCGGCCAGGTCCGGCACGTCACCTTCTTCGACCGCCTCGCGAAGCGATTGCCGCACTTCGACTTCGTGCAACTCCTGATTCGCCCGGTTCGGCACGGCCGCCCGGCCGCCGGTCGCGAAGCTCGGCAACGGGTTGCGAGGAATCTCGAACCCTGAAGTCGCTGCGAAGCCCTGAGGCTGCATCGGAGGATTCTCGGCCTGCGGTCGCGACCCGCCGAAGAGATTGCCGAAAAAGCCGCCGATACCTCCCCCGTTGTTCGGCTCGCTCGGCGGCGCCACTCGGGAATTCGGCTCGACCTGACCGCCCGCCATCGCCATTCCCGACGGCAGGAATCGAAGCTCGATCATGGCATCCCGCAATGTGACGCCACGCTCCTGACCGTGACGCACCGCCTTGATCAATTGATCGGCCGTGATCACGCCGGCTTGAACCAGCCAGCTGCCGACGACGAGATCATCCATTTCCGGTTCGGACGGATTTCGCTGTGATCTGGGATCCACGGAAAGCCTCAGTGATTCAAGACGGGATGTGAGCTTGCGCTTGTCGTCTCCGGGCGAAAGCAAGAATCGACCGAACGGCCAGATCGCCCGAACAGACTTTGCATATCTTGTATCCTGTACCAGGCCAGCACGCCAGAGAGATGTGGATGGCTCGCTCCGAATTTTCAGGAGTGCTTTCCCGCCATTGACTTAGCTGCCCTGCCATTGATTTGTCGGAAAGACGCCTTGCCCGAGGCGGCATCGCACCGGGACGGCGGACGATTGATCGGCCCTCGGGATTCCGTTAAAACGACTTGAGAATCCGGGAACGCCCGACCGGAGCGATCCTGGGCCGCAACACTTTCCCGCCACAGATTCGCTGGCGAATGAGAATCGACCTATGCCGAAACGACGATTGGTTTGCCTGACGATGGCTTTGGCGGCGGTGCTGTACGCCGATTGCGCACGAGCGGAAGCCCAGACGCAGAAGCGGCCGAACGTGCTGTTCCTGTTCGCTGACGACATGCGGGCCGACACCGTCGCGGCCCTCGGCGATCCGGCCGCTGTCACTCCGAACCTCGACACACTCTTTCGCCGCGGCTTCCGGCTGAACTCTGCCTACTGCATGGGCGGCAACAGCGGGGCCGTCTGCACGCCTTCCCGCAATATGCTCCTCTCCGGTAATGCCTACTTCCGCTGGAAGGACTTTCAGCCGCCGAAAGGCCCCAAAGGGCTTTGGTCACCTGGCGACGGACCGAATTTTCCGGTTTCGATGAAAGCCGCCGGTTACGAGACCTTTCACCACGGCAAAAGGGGCAACACCGCGCCGCTGATTCAGGCGAGGTTCGATCACGATCTTTACATCAAAAACGACGAAACGGACCGAACCTGCGGCGAACCCGGCAAGGAGATCGCCGATTCCGCAATCGGTTTCCTCATGAACCGTAAGGCGGAAGCCCCGTTTTTCATGTATCTGGCGTTCGGCAACCCGCATGACCCGCGCGTCGCCGCGAAACGCTACATGGACGCCATCGACACATCGAAAATCGCCATTCCGGCCAATTTCCTGCCGGAACATCCGTTCGATAACGGCGAACTTGACGTCCGCGACGAAAAGCTGGCTCCCAGACCCCGGCCCATCGAAGTCATCAAAAAGCAGTGGCACGAATACTACGCCGTTCAGATGGCATTTGACTACCACCTGGGCCGTGTGATCGAGCAATTGAAATCGACCGGCGATCTGAATAATACGATCATCATTTTCTCTGCCGATCAGGGCGTCGCTCTGGGAAGCCACGGGCTGCTGGGCAAGCAGAATCTGTATGATCCCAGCATGCGGGTGCCGCTGGTATTCGCGGGCCCGGGCATCGAAGCCGGCTCGAGCGATGCCCTGCTCTACCTCTTCGACGTCTATCCGACGGTATGCGAACTGGTCGGCACCGATGCGCCGAAAGGCATCGACGGCAAATCTTTCGCCGATGTACTTCGAGGGAAGAAAAAAACGCACCGCGAGGCACTTCTCCTTGCCTACCGCGACGTCCAGCGTGCGATCGTCACCTCTCATGACAAGCTGATCCACTACCCCAAAGCGGGCAGGACGCAGCTATTCAACCGCCGCACGGACCGCAACGAGCTGTGGAATCTGTTCGACGATCCTGGCGAATTCGATCTTTGGAAAGATCTGTTCCACAAGCTGCAACTGCTGCAGGAAGAATTCGGCGACGCACTCGAGGTGCATCCGCCGGGAAAATGAGTGTCTGACAAGTGAAGATTGAGGATCTGCATGATTCGAAATCGAACACCAGAGAGGAACGCCTTCGGATGAAACTGCTGATCACCGCCTTGATCGGATTGACCTTTTCGAGCGGCGTCACAAGTGCCGAGGACTTCGTGATCGTTCCTCTGAAGAGTAAGATATCGGAAGTCGCCCCGATGACCGGGATCGTATTCTGGGACTCATCGCCGCATAAGGATTCCGATGCGATCAGCCTCGAATTTTTCTATGCCGGTTATGCGGATATCGCGACGGCCGACGGCCGACTGGACTGGACCGGCTTCGAACGCCGGCTGGATGCCATCGCCGCCAGAAAGCATCAGGCGATCGTCCGATTTCAGGACACATATCCAGGCAGAGAGACAACAGTACCGGCTTTTCTGAAAGCGGAACCTGATTACCGCGAGACCCGGGCCACCAGCGAGGGCAAGCCAACATCGTTTCCGGACTGGAGCCATCACGGGTGGAAAGCGTTTCATTTGCGTTTCTTCGAAGAATTCGTGAACCGCTATGATTATGATCCTCGGCTGGCATTTCTCGAAGTCGGATTCGGACTCTGGGCCGAGTATCACATTTACGACGGACCATTCGAACCGGGAAAGACGTTTCCGGATTTCGAATATCAGAAGATGTTTCTCGAGAAAATGAACCGATGGGCGAAGGACTTGCCCTGGATGATCTCCGTGGACACCGCGGAAGCCAAGAATGCACCTTTTCGCGGTAATCTGGTTTCGAAGTCGCTGGGGTTCGGAGTTTTCGATGACTCGCTGATGTGCCAGCAACATGCTGAAGTGAACGAGAAGAACTGGGACTTCTTTGGCCGGGATCGTTATCGCAAGCACCCTGCCGGGGGCGAATTCAGCTTCTATACGCGTGATGACCAGCGGCTTGCTCTGGCGGAAAACGGCCCGCACGGCGAATCGTTCGAAAAAGCTGCGGCCAGGTTTCATTTGACGTTCGTCATGGGCGAAACGCAAACTCGGTATCAGTCGATGGCCAGAATCAAGTCTGCCAGTCTGGCTTGCGGTTACGCATTTAGGGTCGAGCGGCTCGAATCGAAGCCGGGAAGGTCGCGAGTGACGATCCACAACGTGGGCATCGCGCCGATCTATCGGAGTGCATTTCCCGCCGTCAACGGCGTTCGCGGGTCGTTCGACCTGAAAAGCCTTTTGCCAGGCGATTCGATAACGGTCGAAATCGAAGCCGGCGGCCCGAATGCGATACTCTCGATCGAATGCGATCACCTGGTCAAAGGGCAGAGGATTCCGTTCGAGGCGGATTGAGACAAAAGTTCAACCAATCCAATCATTCTGAAACAACTTTGGAGGCCGCTTTCATCTCTCGACTTTCGCACTATCTCACGCCGCACTGAGCGAGGCGAGGAAAAGGGGTCAGGCGAGGAAAAGGGGTCAGGAGCCTATTTGCTCATGACCCCTTTTTCTCAAGCGGACTCTCCCGGACCGGGTTGGTTCGACTCGCCGGGTTTCTCGGTCTCCTGCAATTCCCGCTGGTATGCGACCGCATAATGGGATCGCATGACGTAGCGCTGGATCGTTTCCAGAACGAGTTGCTGGTAATTCGTGTCCGCTGGCAGGGGCATTTCCTGGATCGTCATGCCGGCAGCGTCCAGGAAAACGACCAGAGGCTTACCCCACTCTTTTTTCGTCGCTAACTGGGCGATATTTCGGATGGGAATCGGTTTCGACCACGCGTCGAACTGAATCTGCTCATGGTCGATGACGAACTGCTTGCCGACGGATGACGGCAGCTCATGACGCGGGTAGTATTTCGCCACGACGGCGGCTTCGTCGTCAGTTTCGGGCAAATAGCGATGCGCCAGGACCTGTTCGTGGTACTGGCGAAAGCCTTGCTCGTAATTGGACCAGAGTTCGCTCTCGATAAGGTCGACGTCGCGAATTCTGGAATGCCATTTGCCGTCGCCGGGGGCGGCGAGGAGCGACCGGATCGATTCTGGCGAATGAGTCGAATTGAGTGCGGCGAATCGCTGGTCGATCGGCGGGTGGCTGTCGAATGGGTGGGACGATTGAATATTGCCGATCAGACCGCTTTCGGCGAATTTGGGGGCGAAGTTCACGAAACCGTCTTCGAGACGTCGCTTGACGCCGATTTCCTCATCCACTTTCGCGGAATTGAGAAGCCCGCTTTCGACTTCGCCCCGGTAGGAGGAATAAGCCACGATCCGCACCAGGGCGCGAGCCAGGGCATCTCCGCCGACGAGTTCGGCCGAGATGCGATCGGCCCGGAACTCCCGCTGCCGGCTCAGTTTGCCGAGCGAGATTTCGTAGAGGTTCCGGAACATGAGCGTGCAGAGGAAGATCGGATAAGCGATCCCCAGCTCATAGAGCGTCGCGAGATAAAAATGGAACTTGTTGAGCAGAGGCGATATTTTGCGGCTGAAGTAGGTGTCGTTGCCGCTGAAGTGAGCCAGTTCGTGCATCAAAACGGCTTCGGCTTCGTCTTCGGAAAACGTCTTGAGCATCGACAGGCTGAGGTATAGCGTCTTTCCGTCATATTGCTTGCCGTCAATATGCACAGGCATTTCCGTGACGAAGAACCGGTCGTCGATCCCGACGATGATCTGGTCCGGCGGTTTCGTACCGATTTTCCGGCAACTCTCGGCGATGTCGTTCCAGAATTCAGGATGTTCCTCATTCCGGAGCACTTTGCCGGCGAGTTCGAATTTGGTCGGGATCCTCACGAAAATGCTGCCCAGAACGGCAAGCATCGCCCCCCCGGCCATCAAGACGAATATCCCGATCAGCTTGACGCTGAAAAAGCCGAATAGAAGTGCCGTCACCCAGTAAGACAGCCCGACGACGAGAATTCCCTGGGCGATCACCTGAAGCGTCATGAAGAACCGGATCGAATGCCAGCCCGTCGCCAGTGCGAGATATTGCAGGCGCTGAGACCGCATCGACAGCGGCACGCTGACGACCACGAAAGCGATCAGTCCAGCCCCGGCCAGAATGCAGAACCAGGTGACCCCGATGAATACGTCGAACGAGAGATAGTAATTTTTCAATGTCTCGGGCAATCTCGCGACGAATTGCTGAGCATCGGGATCTTGCGAATGCCGAAGCTTCGAAACCGGATTCGCCTTGAAGAAGGCGAGCGCCAGGGCCTTTTCTTCGGGCGTGCCCGACGGGTCGGCTTCGATACTGCGAACGATCCCGCGCAGTACGATTGCGTCGTATTTCCGTTGCCCCCAATTCATGAAAGCCAGGGAGATCACGGGAATCAGGAACAGCACACAGGTCGGGACCACGAAGGTCTTGAAGAACCCAAGTTTGCGAAAATCTTCGAGCATGACTGCAGCCTCATCGACTTCGATATGAGTTTCAATAACGATCCCGAATAAGTCATCACGAGTTCGTTGAGGGAAGAGAACGCAAACCCTTGACGATACGTATGCACTTATCGCTTCGTTTTATCGAACGCCGAAGCGACGGGCAAGTGGCCCGCGGCAAATGCCACGAAAAAAAATGCGGTCGCGGGTTCGCGTTGCCCTGATTCGGCCCTTGTCAGGCAGTATCGGCGAACATGGGCGATCGGACGAAAACCTTGTCAATCCACGAACTTTTCGAGTTCCGCCGCCATTTCCTTCGCCGAATGCCAGCGGTCCTGAGGCTGTTTTTCCAGCCCCTTGCGCAGGATCGCGTCGAACGCTTCCGGCAGTTCCGGCCTGCGGGCGCGAATCGGCAACGGCGGATTTTCCAGAATGATGGCGTAAGATCGTGCGTCGTTCGGGTCGAAATTCAGGAACGGATATTGCCCGGTCAGCAGAAAATAGAGCGTCGCGGCGGCACCGTAAATATCGGCCGGCTCTTTGACGTTGGTGAAATTGCGGATGTGGTCGGGGGAGAGAAAGCCGATCGACCCGCCGATATCGCCCTGCATCGTCAAACCGCCGAGACCGGAATTGTCGCGGAAGTTCTTGGCCAGGCCGAAGTCGGAAAGTTTCAGGACGGGCCGTTTGGCGGCACCCGAAATCAGCAGGTTCGAAGGCTTGATGTCACGGTGCACGAAGCCGCGGCGATGGGCGTGCGACAGCGCGGCCATCAATTGCAGGCCGACCTGGGCGGCTTCCGAGAGGTCGAGCGGCCTGCCCCTGTCCTTGATCAGGTCGTAGGCGTTCGTGCCGTGCACATATTCCATCATGATTTGAAAGGTGTATTTCGTCTCGTAAACGTCGTAGAAGTCGACGATGTTCGGGTGATGAAGCTGCTTGAGGATTTCCATTTCGCGACGGAAATACTCGCGAACACGAGTCGAACTGGCGGCGTTGGGGATCATCATCTTGATCGCGACCAGCCGGTTCGTGGCCAGTTCCCGGGCCAGGTAAACGTGGCCCATGCCGCCTTTGCCCAGGCACCGGTCGATGAGATAGCCTTCCGGCGGGCTGGGGAACTGGCGGGCCCGGCGCACGCATTCGCCGCACATCCACTGGAGCGGGGCGTCGTCGCTTTCGGCGATGATGGCCGTATCCTGCGTCGGTGCGGCGATCCCGCAACCGATGCAGCGAATGGTGTCGAGATCCGTGCGGCGGCCGAGATCGATCGCGACCTGAAACTTGCTGGCCCCTGCGGAAATCACATCACCCGGATGTAGCTGAACGCAGCCGACCCGCTGACCATTGACCTTGGTGCCGTTCCGCGAGCCGAGATCCTTGATCAGGCAGATCGGCGGATTGACCTCGATCAGGAAGTGGTGCCGCGAAAGATAACCGTCTTCAGGCACGGGGCAGTCGGCGGACGAACTTCGTCCGAACACGAACGTATCGTGTCTGTCGAACGAAAATCGCTGCCCGCTCTGGGGGCCATCTGTCACGACCAGATTGATTTGCATCGAACGGACCAAGGCGGGGCTTTTCGCCCCCCTCCGGAACGGATTCCATCAGGCTTGAGAACCTGTCATATTTTACCGGAACGGCGCGGGCAATGTCACCCGAGCGCGGATTCGGCGATCTTTTCGAGCGCTTTGTAGTCTGTCTTGCCGCTGCCGAGGATCGGGATCGCTTCGACTTCGACGAACGAACGGCTGTCGGGGATCCAGAGCTTCGACATGTTCGACTTGTTGAGCTTGTCGATGACTTCACGCGGCTCAAGGGGCATCGGAATATGGCACACGACCAGCTTTTCGCCGCGGGTCTTGTCCGATAGCTTGACTACGGCAAGCCCGTTCGGCTCGATGTCGCAAGCGACGCGGATGGCGTCTTCCACACCCTTGAGCGGCACCATCTCGCCGCCGACCTTGGCGAACCGGGCAAGCCGGTCGGTGATGTAAATGAAACCGTCGGAATCGATCCTGCCGATATCGCCGGTGACGTACCAGCCGTCGCGGATCGATTCGGTCGTGGCTTTTTCGTTATGCAGATAGCCCTGCATGACCTGCGGCCCCTTGAAGGCCAGTAGGCCGGTTTCGCCCTCGGGGAGATCTTCGAACGTTTCCGGGTTCACGGTTTTGGACGCGGTACCCGGAATCGGCCGGCCGACGCTGTTTTCCCGGATGCCGTCGACCTTCGTGCCGTCGCCCTTGATCAGTTCATGGTCGGCGTTGGCGCTGATCACGGGCGAAAGCTCGGTGCAGCCATAGCCTTCCAGAGCCCGGATCCCCATCACGGCGAAAATTCGGTCGGCCAGATCGCGGGGCAGTTTCTCGGCACCCAGAAGCACGCGCCTGACGTTCACGAACTGGTGTTTTTCGATCCGTTGTAAATAGTTGGCCATGAAGGTGGGCGTGGCGACGAGCATCGTGATCGGATTCTGTTCGATCAGCTTGCCGACGGTCTTGGCCTCGAGCGGGTTATGGTGCAGGGCGACGGCTTTGCCGAGGATCTGAGTCGCCCAGAGCGTCACCGTGAAGCCGAAGGAGTGAAAGAACGGCAGGATGCCCAGAAGGCCGGTGTCTTTCTCCAGGCCGATGTGCGTCTCGACGGCCCAGATGTTCGAAAGGATGTTGTAGTGCGAAAGGACGACGCCCTTGGGGATGCCCGTCGACCCGCTGGTGAAGATGATCGTGGCGATGTTGCCGGGCTTTTCGTCACGCAGGCCGGGCAGGAACATCGCCCGCACGAAATTGGGCGCGAACCGGGCGAGGAAGAAGCCCAGGGCTTTGTCGCGCTTGGTGATCGAGGGTGGCAGCTTTTCCAGCATGATCAGCTTGCCGTCCGGGCGGGCCGGGAATTTCAGGAGCGCTTTTTCGGACGTGATCGTGACGTCGATCTCGGCCAGCTTCATGCAGGCGTCGAGCACGTCCTTTCCGACTGTGTAATTGAGGTTCACGGGGATCTTGCCGAGCAGCGTCACGGCGAAATTGACGATCGAGGCCGGTGCGCAGGGGGGCAAATAGATGCCGACATATTTGGCGTCGCCGAGCTGCCGCTTGAGCGCCATGGCCAGGACCATCGTGCGCAGGAGCGTCTCGCCGAAGGAGAGCTTGGCCCCCGTGCTGTCGATCAGGCAAGGCTCTTTACGCATGCGTGCATGGGTGGCGAGCATGGCCCGGCCCAAGCTTGTCCAGCTCTGGGGAAGCGGCGGCAGCGGAATGTCCGGTCGATCGGAAATGGTCGGCATGACGCGCTCGAATCTCCAGCAGGTACGATCTCGATTTTTTTGGCCTGGAAGGATGAGGACCTTCCGAAGATGATGCCGGTTTGCCGCCCGGGTGTAAAGACCGACGGGCAATCGAAGGTGGCCCGGAGCCGCCGAAGGCCTTCCGGCGATCGTTCTTCGAAGCCCGAAACGAAAAGCGGGACGCTCCATGTCAGGAACGTCCCACGTTCGAATCGCGATGCCTGGCCCGGGCGATCCGCCCCGGCCGGATCGGATCAATGTCCGGCGTAACCTTCCGAATCCTGGTGATGGATTCGTTCGCCTTCCGGATGCCGGCGCGGGACGTGTGGGCCCCGATAAGCCGGACCTGTCGGGCGGCTGTGCTGCGAGTGAGGCCGGAGAGGCCCGCGGCGCAGCGGCGGTTCGCCATGGACAGAGCCACGATGGCCAGCCCCGTAGGGGTTCGGCGCATGTTGGCCCGGGTAATTGGCATAATTGCCGGAAACCGGCATGGCGTTGTCCCAGTCACCTTCGTCGAAGTCGTCGTAACGGCTCACGTAGCCAGGCATTTTGGAGCGTTCCAACTCGTCGGCATAAGCAGCCAGAACAGCGGCTTGCAACTTTTCGCGGCAACCGGAATTGATCGGGTGAGCGATGTCGGCGTGCAGCTTGGCGCGACCTTCGGCGTCCCGAAGGGCACGAGATTCGTCGAGGCGGCTTCCGCACTGGTTGCAGAATCGGCTGCGCAGGTGATTCTTGGTGCCGCAGTGACCGCAACGGTCCGACAGCTTGCGGGAGGGCATGGCAACGAAAAAGCCTTTCGAGCCCTCGATGATTTTCAGGTCGCGGATGACGAACATGTCGTCCAACGTGATCGAGCAAAACGCCTGGAGGCGCTCGTTCGACCCGGAGTTGTCCTCCATGAGCTTGATCCGCACTTCGGTGATTTCCACAGCTGGTACTCCTTTACGACGCGTAGCGCAACTCAAGGTCCGCAAGTCAAGACACGGACGATTCCATGTCCGGGCCGGGTTAACTGATTCGCTGCGGCCTGGGCGGCCGCGCGATTCTCGGCAAGGCCGAAATAGGCCGAGCCGCTGCCGGTCATCAACACGCCCAGCAACGCGGGTTCCAATTCCCTCAACATCGGCGGAATCGCGCGCAACTCCGGTTTGAGAGATTCGGTCGCTTCCTGCAGGCGGTTGAACAGCCCCGTGGCAAGTGCTTGTGGAGAACCTTCCGCCAGGGCCTTGATCACCGGTGTCGCATCCATGAGATCACCGGTGCGCCGAACCCTGGAGAAAATCTCCGACGTGCCGCAATGAACTGCTGGGCAGAAAAGTACGAAATGGAAGGATTCTGTCAAGCTCAACCCCGTGACGATTTCGCCCCGGCCCCGGCATAGCGCCGCGGGGCCGTCGAAAAAGAAGGCCACGTCACTTCCGATGCGGGCACCGAGCCCGGCCATGGCCTCTCGCGAGAGCCCAGTGCCCCACAGCCTGTTCAGCCCCATGATCGCCGTCGCGGCGTCGCTCGAACCGCCGCCCAGCCCTGAGCCATGCGGCACCTGCTTCTCCAGGTGAATCCGGCATCCCTGGGTGACTCCGCACTCACGCTTCAGAAGTTCCGCGGCCTTCACGACGAGATTCCGCCCGTCAGTCGGCAGGCTCGGGTCGGTGCACGTCAGTTCGATCTCGGGGCTGTCCGAGGGCTCGAACCTGAGCCGGTCGGCGAAGTCCGTCCGCAGCATCACGGTTTCCACTTCGTGATAACCGTCCGGCCGCTTGCCGATGATTTCCATGAAGACGTTGATCTTGGCCGGGGCGGTCAGCTCGAAACACTCGTCGGAATCGGCCATCGTCATGCCCCTTCACCGCTGCCTTCGCCAGGCTTGGGCCGATCAGGCCGGGGCATCATGGGCCGTCGCTTTTTCGGCCCGGCAGCAGGTCGTGGCCGATTCCCTGACGCCCCTTCCGGTCGCGGACCGGCGGACGGCCGTGCGGAACCCGCAACTCCCGACCAGGTATCGATATGCTGCCGGACTTGTGCTGCCTTGTTACGCTCGCCGCGCTTCTCCAGAACGCGAAACAGCCCTTCGGCACAGGCGAGCGCCGTCCGGTTGATCTTCCGCGACTTGTCCATCGGATCCAAATCCAGCGGCCCCAGCCACTTGAGCGTCAGCTCGAAGACGTAGCCGTAATGCCCCTGGGCCACGGCCAGATCCACGGGCTCCATTTCCGCGATCCGCCCCAGAAGCTCATGCCCGGCCAGAAGTTCCTGACATTCCTCGAGAAGGTACAGGACGGCGTCGCGGGCTGACTCGGCATCTCCTTCCTTCAGAAGCATTTCGGCATCTTCCAGGTCGGGCTCCAGTTCGTTGGCGCAGTGCGGGGGAATGAGGGTCCATCCCCTGCCCGGTTCGTTACGGACCCGTGGCGGAATCGGCTTTTTCTGAGGCGAGTTCGGACGATTCGGTTGCGATCGGTCGCCGGGTTTCATGAAGGTCTCGTGCGGTGAATGCCTTGGGATCGAACTTGGCGAACGGACCATGAATCGTACAGAATATCCCCTGCCGAGAAAATCGGTCAGATTTCGGGCGAAGCCAGAGAGCCCGGCCTGCCGGCGAACCGATCAGGGGAAGAGACGCCATAAGATGTCACGACACGATCATTTGCTCATCGCCAGCGTATCCGGGCTGCGCGGGCTTGTCGGCCGCGGGCTCGACCCTATCGTGGCCGCTCGATTCGCAGCGGCTTACGCCGCCGGGCTGGAGCCAGGCGGTTCGGTCGTACTCGGCCACGACGCCCGTATCTCTCATCCCGTTTTCAGGCATGCGGTTACGGCTTCTCTGCTGGCCTCGGGGTTCGACGTGCTCGACGTCGGCCCGATCGCGACGCCCACCCTGGGCCGGTATGTTCGCACCAGTGGTTCGGTCGGCGGCATACAAATTTCCGCAAGCCATAACCCCAAAGAATACAACGGCTTGAAATTCTTTCAGACGGACGGCGCCGTGCTTTCTCCGGAGCTTGGCCAGGCGATGCTCGAACGGTTTCGTTCCGAGACCGCAAGGTGGTCCGGGCTGGACGAACTGGGCCGAAGCACTCAGGTTCCTGATGCCGACGAGGACCACATCGCCGCGGTCTGTGCCCTGGTTGACCTGGACCGAATCGCGGCCCGCCGGTTCCGTGTATTGCTGGACGGCTGCCATGGCGGCGGCGGTCCGACGCTCGAAAGGCTGCTGAGAAAGCTCGGCTGCCAGGTTCTCTCGATCGGCACGAAACCCGATGGCGTGTATGACCATACGCCCGAGCCGAATGTCGGCAACCTGGAATCGGTTTCGAAGCTCATGGCAGGCTCCGGCACCTTCGACATCGGATTCGTGCTGGACCCTGACGCCGACCGGCTCGCCCTGCTCGACGCTGCCGGCACCTTCATCGGCGAGGAATACACGCTGGTGATCGCGGCGGCCCAGAGGCTCAGGCATGGCGGCCCGGCGGGGCCGCTCGTGGCGAACCTGAGCACTTCGGCCATGATCGACGCCGTCGCGGCAGCGGCCGGCCGCACGGTCGAGCGTTCGCCTG
Source organism: uncultured Isosphaeraceae bacterium (assembly GCA_964608915.1). Classification (GTDB taxonomy): domain Bacteria; phylum Planctomycetota; class Planctomycetia; order Isosphaerales; family Isosphaeraceae; genus QWQI01. Next base: position 22,691 of record CAZSQA010000038.1, on the reverse strand, counting down.
TGGGTGAGTTCCACGTCGTCAACGCCCTGCGAAGTCTAGGCGGCATTTTCGGGGGCGAGGGCAATGGCGGCGTGATCGATCCGCGCGTCGGCTGGGTGCGCGACAGTCTTCTTGGAGCGGCCCTGGTGCTCGAGGCCCTGGCCGAATCGGATGGACTGACTCTGCAGGATCTGATCCGCCCCTGGCCAGCGCTCGTGATGGTCAAGGACAAGATCGACCTGCCGGCGGGCGGTGCCGGGGCGGCGAACGCCGCACTGAACGCGGTCGCCGAAGAATTGGTCCATATGTTTCCGGGGGCCAGAATCGATCGCCGCGACGGCCTGCACGCGCGTCTGGATGACCGGACCTGGGTGCATCTACGGGCTTCGAACACAGAGCCGATCGTGCGGATCCTGCTGGAAGCGACGGACGACCGGACCGCCGACGAACTGCGGCTGACGGCTAAAAAACTGGTGATACAGGCGATCGAACGCTCATGAAATGGCCGGAGTTTCCTGACCGACGACCTGAAGTTTTCTTTCTGGATGTGGACGGTACGCTCCATCCCGGGACGACGGCCTTTCTCGTCGCACAGGAGATGAAAAGGCGCGGCATGGTGCAGGGTTCGTTCCTGCTGCGCGGAGCCTGGTACGGGATGCAACACCGGTTCGGCCGGCTCGATTACGCACGTCTGCTCGACCACGCGCTGGACGCACTCAAACGCATTCCGCTGATCGACTTCGAGAGGCTCAGCTATGAAGTCTTCGCCAAGGACGTCAAGCCGAACCTTTACCCGGGCGTGCTCGATCACCTCGACTCCGTTCGCAAAGGCGGCTCACGTCTGGTGCTCGTTTCCAGTTCGCTGAAGCAATCGCTGGAACCACTGCGGATTTATCTGGGGGCGGAAGAAGTCATCGGCACGCCGATCATCGAACGCCGCGGTTATCTCGTTTCACGCGGCCCCGGGCCCGTCTGCTATGGCCCGGGGAAGCTGCACTGGGCCGCGCAGTGGTGCGAGGCTCGCGCGGTGGATCTGAAAAACTGTGCAGCTTACGGCGACAATTACAGTGACAGATTCCTGATGGAAGCCGCCGGAACCGCAGTCGCCGTGCGTCCACGCGGCAACCTCAGGCGATATGCCCGCAAGCGAGGCTGGCATGTGGTTCAGTGAACGATTCTGACGGAAAATTCGCCTGAAATCGACATGACGAATCCTGTTCGACTTCCTGAAGCCCCTATTGAAATCACATATGTAAACTAAATTACAAGTAATTACACTGCATACACTTAAGACAAAATTAAGGATTGACGCGGCATATCGCACGACGTTATAAATCCGAAACATCGAGCCCTCGACCTGGCCAACGGCTCTGTGAGTCCCAGGTCAACCGATCAGACCGACATCAAGCGATCGAAAGCACGAAAAAATGCGACATTCGTATCCCTCCAGAGTTTGCCTCATTGCATTTTCGGCTTCGTTCGCTCTCTTGTGCTCGGCCGGGAACGGCAGCGGAACGACCGGGTCTTTTTCGATCCAGGTCTGGGACGCGACCGGTACCGGGGGCTCTCCGGGTGCACAGGTCGGGGCTTCTCTCTATACCGGTCTCGCTCAGAATCTGTCGACGAATTCCGCCAACCTTTTGAGCGTCTCGGGGTTAAATTTCACACTCACGGAGAACAGGACATACTATATCGTCACACGGGGAACGAGTCTGACGAATATCCCCGATGGTGAGGGCGGTTTCTTTGAGGGCTTTCTCTCATGGAACAACGCGGCCACGCCGACTTCACCCTTGTACAGTTACAATACCGATTCCGGGGCTTGGGCGGGGCCGTATTCCTATAACGGTTACATGAGCGTGTCGGCCGTTCCTGAGCCATCCGCCTGGGCCCTGGCAGGGTTGAGCGTGCTGGCGATCGGTTTTTCGAAGCGAATCAGATCCATCACAGCAGCCGCTTGATCGTCTCGAGCAAGTCTTCCTGCCGCAGGGCACCTTTGACGATATGGGCATCGGCGCCGGCGTCGGCGCCTTCGGCACGCTCTTCGGGACTGTCCAGAGAAGTCACCAGGACGACGGGCAAGTTCTTCGTTTTAGCGTCCTTGCGGATCATCCGGGTCAGTTCGAAGCCGTCCATACGTGGCATCTGCACGTCTGTCACGACCAGTTTCACCGGTTCGGTCTGGAGGATGTTCCAGGCTTCGAGCCCGTCGGCAGCCTGTTTCGTCGGATAGCCGGCGGCTTCCACGATCGATTTGACGAGCGTCCGCGTGGTGAACGAGTCGTCGACGCACAGGACGAGCGGCGGCTCCCATTTTTTCTTGTCTTTGGCCGGCTGGTCGCCGGCAGCGGCTCCGGTCGCGGTCTGGCCGATCGACATGCCGAAGCCGGTCACGCTGGAAGAGCGGATCAGGTCGGCCACGTTGATGACCATGACGACTTCGCCGGTGCCGAGGATCGTCGCCCCGGCGACGCGGCGGACGCGGTCCAGCGGCGGCAGCAGGCTCTTGACGACAACCTCCTGAGCCCCGACGACGGCGTCCACGACGAACGCGTAACGCTTGTCGGCCGAGCCGACGATCAACGCCTGCTGAGCTTCGCTGGCGGTATCCGAGGCGGAGGCATCGCCCAGGCCAAGGGCGTCGGAAAGCCGCGTGAGAGCGATCGGACGGCCTTCGAAGTCGATGGCGGCCTTGCCCCGGAGCTGGCCGACCTTGTCCGGCTGCACCTGGGTAATCCGCAATACGTTGGTGACGGGGACGGCGAAGCGGCGTTCGCCGCATTCGACGATCATGACGAGCGTCGTCGCCACGCTCATCGGCAGTGTCAGAGTGAACGTCGTGCCTTTGCCGACTTCCGAGCGGACATCGATCATGCCGCCGAGCCCTTCGACGTTCTCGCGGACGACGTCGAGGCCGACGCCCCGGCCGGACAGGTCGGTCACGGTGGACTTCGTCGAGAATCCGGGCCGGAAGATCAGCCAGAGAGCTTCCTGATCGGACATCGCCGCGGCGGCTTCGGGCGAAAGGAGCCCCTTGCGCACCGCCGATTCACGGACCTTGTCGACCGGAATGCCGCCCCCGTCTTCGGCGACCTCGACGATCAGGTTCGCCCCTCGCTGGGCCGCGGAAAGCCGCAGTGTGCCCTGCCTTGGCTTGCCCGCCGCGACACGGGCCTCGGGTGATTCCAGGCCATGATCCACGGCGTTCCGCAGCAGGTGCACGAGCGGTGCCTTGACTTGCTCGAGAATCGTGCGGTCAACTTCGTTTTCGCCCCCGGTGATGACCAGGTTCACGTCCTTGTCGACCGATCGTGCCGTGTCTCGTACCAGTCTCGGAAACGTTTCGAACACCGTCGAAATGGGCAGCATGCGGATTCTGCGGACGCCGTCCTGAAGGTCGGCCATGACCTGAGCCATACGGCGGCTGTCGGAATCGAAGCTGCGGACAAGCCCGGTGAGCTGCACGAGCGAATTTTTCAGATGATCGGCGTTCGACTCGAGGAACGACGAAAGGTGCTGCATGGAACGTGACTCAGGCATGGCGACGGCCGCGCCGAATTCGGTGACTCGGGCGGACGCGCCACCGCTGGCGGAACCGTTGATCAGCCCCACCCGCCACAATTCCGAACGAACGGCACGCCAGAGCAGATCCCACGACTCGACCCGTTCCAGCAATTCCCGCACTTCGGTCAGCCGCTGTTCGGCATTGATTCGCGCAGTCTGCAACTCGGCGACCTGCTCCATGAGGATATCGAGCTTGCCGGTGGATACGCGGATCGATTCCTCAGGTGCGCGGGCCGCCTGGGCAGGTGCCTGAGGCGCCGCGGCAGGAACCGACTTGCGAACAGGTTCCGGTTGCGGCGGCGCTGGCGGTTTCGCGGGCACGGGGTTCGGAGGGCTGGCCACGACTGCCGGTGCGGGTGTCGGCGGTTCGTCCGCGACATTTCGACCCACATTCGGGGTTTCGGCAGCTTTCGGAATCGCCACCGGCTGAGGCGCGACCGCAGGGCCCGGTTCCTCTCTCTGCGTCGCGACTTCGACTTTCGCGAATTCGGCGGAAGTCTGAACCGTTTCGACCGGTTCAGGCTTCTTTTCCGGCACTTTCTCCGAGGCCGGTTCGATCACGGCCGGGGCGATCGCCTGGACGGGTTCAACCGACGCGATCGAGAACGATTCGGCCGGCGTCGCGATCCTGTCCGGGGGCGGTTCCGCCGATGCCGGGGCGATCGAGACCGATTCGGCCGGCATGGGCGAATCGCCGATGGCGGGATCGCGAGCGGGTTTGGTTGCGCGGGACCGGGGCTTGGGAATCGGTGCAGGTGGCCGGCTTTTCTTTTTGGAAACGCCTGGCTCGGGAGTGGCGATCGGCATCGATTCGGCCGTCGATTCAGAAGCCGATACGAGCGCAGCCGGTCCGGCCTCGGCTTTCGGTTCCGGTCGAGGCGGTTCAGGTTCGACCGCTGCTGGTTCAGGCTCAGGAGGGGCGGGAACCAGGGAATCGGCGGCTTCCGGGGCATCGGTTTGTGGCCAGGCGGCCGCTGGCGATCCGCTGAATTTACCGACGTAATCGTTCAGGGCATCGACGAGCGGTAGCACGTCGACCGAGTCCGGCAAGCCCCTGGCGGACGATTTGGCCAGTTCGCCGATCGCGTCGAGCGATTTGTAGATGATGTCGAAGAGTTCCGGCGACGTGCCGAGTTCGCCCGAACGGATCAGGCCGAAGGCGGTTTCCATCGTCTGGCCAAGCCGTTCGATCGACTTCAGCCCCAGGCCGCCGGCGGTGCCCTTCAGCGTATGGGCTTCGCGGAAGATGACCTTGATCAGTTCCGAGCTTTCGGCCGGATCGGTCGATTGCTCCAGAGCCAGCGTCGCCTTGTTGAGTTCCTGAAGCCGCTCTTCGGCCTCGCCTTCGAAGGCTTCGATGAGCTTGGCCATCAGGTCGCCGTAGTCGCCAGACATGCGCGTCAGCCCTCGAATCGGCAAATCGCCGTCGAATCGATACGGCGCCAGTCAGCGGCACACGCGTATCGATACGGACGATCAGAGAAGTGTTTCGAACTTGCGGGGATCATGCGGACGACTCGGTCAGACTGACACGCGGGTCGCCGGCCAGAGCGGACAGGTCGAGAACGCTCGTCATGTCCGACGTGATGCCGCTGACGATCTCTCGCGCCTGGCCACCGGCATCGACGAGCGAGGGCCGAATTTCGGCGTTCGCGATGCGCTGAACGCCGAGCACATCCTGCACGAGCAGCCCCATGTGATAGGCCCCGACGGAAACGACGACGACGCGGCCGCTTTCGGAATAATCGGACGTGACACGAATGCCGAGCACTCGGGCCATGTCCAGAACGGGCAGCAGTCGGCCCCGGAGATTGACGACCCCGCTCCAGACTTCGCCGGCGCCGGGGACGGACGTAAGGCCTCTCAGGGTCTGGATCTCCTGAATCGCCGGGATTTCCAGAGCGAACTTCTCAGGGCCGACGGTCACGATGATGAAATCGGTCAGTTCCTGCTCGACTTCGCCTTCAGCCATCCGGGCCAGTTGCTGGGCCCGTTCCTCAAGGATCTTGCGGACGCGCTCTTCGCCCGAGACGCGACTGCCGTTGTGTCGTGCCATGGCGGTCAAGCCCCCTGTTTCGCGTCGGGCGATCGTTTGAGTGTAGCGGCGTTCGCGGTTGCCCCCGCAGGGCTCTTTTTGACTTCTGCGACCTGTTTGAGGCTGAGAGCCAGTTTTTCGAGTTCCCTGGCGGCGTCCCGAGCCTGGCGGGCACCATCGACGAACGATCGCGTGGAATCGCTGATCTCGCGGATGGCCAGAGTGATCTGGTCGATATCCATGCTCGTCTGACGGCTCGAACCGAGATACTCTTCGATCTGGGACGTGGACTGCCCGACGGTGTCGGTCAATTTGGCGATCACCTCGCCGGCGCGTTCGGCCAGCGACATGCCAGCCTCCACGCCCTTCGTGCCCTGCTCCGTCGCGAGCACCGCCGTGTTCGTCGCCTTCTGGATATCTCCCAGAATCTGACGCACCTTCGCGTTCGACATCTTCGATTGTTCCGCCAGATTCCTCACCTCGGCAGCCACCACCGCGAAACCCTTGCCTTGCTCGCCCGCCTTCGCCGCCTCGATCGTCGCATTCAAGGCCAGCAGCTTCGACTGATCCGCAATGTCGTTCACCGCTGCCGTGATCTCGCCGATCTGCTGTGTCTGCTCAGACAACGCCAGAATGTCCTGAGCGATCGCCTGGACCTTCTCACGAAGCGTCAGCATGCTCTTCAGAATCGAATCGACGGAGCCGCGGCCGTCCTCACCGAATTCCGCGGCGACACGTGCCGCATCGATGACCGATTCCGCCCGTTTCAGAGAATCGCCGGTTTTGATGCGAATCTGGTCGAGAATGACCCGGGTTTCGTCGACCGCCGCGAGTTGCTCGGTCGCCGATTCGTCGAACCGGGTCAAGCTGCCGAGAATCTGGTTGCTGGCCGCTGAAAGCCGGTCGATGCCCATGCGAATGGCCGACTCGGTCTTGACCCGCTCGATGCTGCTGTTTTCGAGCCGTTCGGCGAGTGCGTTCAGGGAATTGCCCATGACGCTGCAATCGCCGTTGTCCCCCAGTTCGAGCCGGGCTGCGTAATCGCCGTCGGCCAGTCGTTTCGTCGTTTCGGTCACGCGGTGCACGTGCAGGCGGAAGTCCGAAATGCGATCCGCCATCATGTTGAAGGCCGTGCCGAGCTTGCCGACTTCGTCATCGGTCCGCACGGTGACGCGTGAGTGCATATTGTCGCTTGCGATTTCCTCGGCGGCCTTGGTCAGCTCGTTCAGCATTTCGACCAGCTTGCCTCGCATGAAGTAAGCCATCGTGAAAGCGACCGCCAGCCCCGTCAGTGAGATCCCCAGGTTATATAGCCTGACTCGGTTCAGGAACTGGTAGGTCTCTTCGCCCTTGATCTCGACATTTCGCTGAACGCCGGAAACGAGCGAATCGACGATGCGATAAAGTTCGGCGTATTGGACCGCGGTTTTCGTTTTGAGAACACCTAACGCTTCCTGCCATTTGTCGTTCCGCGACATCGGCAGGATATCCTTGTCACGCGATTCGAGGATAGCGGTCCACTGCGACTTGAGTTTCTCCGTGTCGGCAGCCATGTCGCTGCCCGCGGGGATCATTCCCACGACGCTCGCGATCGTGTCTTCCACCCGCTTCGTCTCGGTGCGCATCTGTTCCTCGAACGCGCGCATCCCGTTCGGATCGTGTGACGAGATCACGTGCAGGTGGACCAGCGATCTGGCTTTGCCGATGCCCACCGAAAGATCGTTCAGCTCGGCGAGCAGAACGAGATCGACATTCTTGAGGGCGAGGAATTTCTGGCTCGTCAGGTAAAGCGAAGCCGTTCCCATCGCAGCCGCGAGAACCCAGGTGATGACGATCACGCCCAGAACGAGCACGATTTTCGCGGACAGACTGCGCCTCAAGTTCACGGCCGTCTCCTATTCTTGCCCGTACGAGCCGCTGCGTATCGATCGTCCCGAATTCCGAGCGGCGCGAATCCGGGTTTCTTCGATATCGTAATCATCGGGACTGGCTGAGCGTTACGTGAATCATCCATGCGAATCCGCCAATCGTTTGAGATCGCCGGCCAGCCGGTCGAGATCTTCCGCGGCGAGCTGCGTCTGCTTCGAACCGGTCACGAACTGTTTCGTCGCCAGATTGATCTCGCGAATGGCCTGGGTGATCTGTTCCATGGCCTGAGTCTGCTGGTGCGCGCCGGAGACAATCGCCGAGACGTTCGAAGCGTTGTCCCTGAGCGTGTCGGAGAGCTTCTGGATCACCTCGCCGGCGCGTTCGGCCAGCGACATGCCAGCCTCCACGCCCTTCGTGCCCTGCTCCGTCGCGAGCACCGCCGTGTTCGTCGCCTTCTGGATATCTCCCAGAATCTGACGCACCTTCGCGTTCGACATCTTCGATTGTTCCGCCAGATTCCTCACCTCGGCAGCCACCACCGCGAAACCCTTGCCTTGCTCGCCCGCCTTCGCCGCCTCGATCGTCGCATTCAAGGCCAGCAGCTTCGACTGATCCGCAATGTCGTTCACCGCTGCCGTGATCTCGCCGATCTGCTGTGTCTGCTCAGACAACGCCAGAATGTCCTGAGCGATCGCCTGTACCTTCTCACGAAGCGTCAGCATGCTCTTCAGAATCGAATCGACGGCGTTCGCCCCCTCATCTCCGACAGCCATCGCACCCTTCGAAGTTTGCGAGACCTCTTCCGCCCGCCGCACCGAATCCTCGCTCTTGTGCTTCAGTTCCTCGAGCGTCGCCGAGGCTTCGCTCAAGCTCGCCGCCTGTTCCGTGGCCGAGCTGTTGAATTCGACGACCGACGCCAGAATTTCGCTCGAACTGCTCGAAAGAGCCGCGATGCTCGAATTCAGCGCGTTTTTCGTCACAACGTCGGCCCTTTCGGCGGCGTCCAGCTTTTCGGCCATGATGTTGAACGATTTCGCCAGCCGGCCGGTTTCGTCGGTCGCAGACGTATCGACACGAACGGCAAGATCGCCATCGGCCAGCTTTTCCGCCGCCCCTGCGACGAGCTCGACGTTTCGAGAGATTCGCCGGGTCGAAATGATGCCCCAGATCGCGCTGACGACGATCGAAAGCAGAAGGGCCACTGAGGCGAGGATCTGATTGAAGAAGAACGCGTCCGAACTTACCCGGGCTTCATCGTCGGTTTCCTTGCGAATGCGTTTGACGATGGCATCGCAGGAGGTGGTGATTTCCGCGACCAGGCCGTCCGAATTGCTTTCGAAAACGATCTGCGCCGCTTTTGCGTTTTCCGTGATCTTCCGCGAAACGGGAAGCAGATCTTCGTCCCTGATTTTCTTGAAAGCCGTCCAGTTCGTACGGATCGTGTTGACCTGGGCGGGATTCAGCTCCATCAACCGGGTATTCGAAGTCAACTTCTCGATCATGGCCTCGATTTCGCGATCGCTGGCTTCGACTTCCGCATCCATCTTCTTCATCATTTCGGCGTTCGTCGAAATGACGTGTTTGAAAACCGTCGCTCGCATCCGGCTGACGGCTCCGCGGAAGTCCGTCACCTCTGCCAATTCCGGCAGGGAAACGGTCACGGCCTTCTGAAGATAATCGTTCGAATTGCGAGCCGACCTGAGTGCGATCACGCCAGCCGCGAGGGAGAGCACCCAGACGACAACGAGTATCAGGATGATTTTGGATGCGATGGTGCGGAACATGGATGCGGCAGACCTTCCGGAGAATGATGAGAGGGGAACGGCTCCGAGACGGCGTCAATTCGTGAATGCGTACTGCGAGAGTGTGAGTGCATGAGTGACGATCGGCGATGCCGTTTCAGGCTTTGCCGCAGGGAGGGTGATTCAATTTCGCCCCTCCAGATGCTTCAGCTGCGATTCGGCGAGGGCCCGCATGCGGCCGACGTTGATCCCCCCCGTATCAGGCAGGATCTCGGCGGGATCGAGCGAATCCAGCCCTGTCAGGATCGCGTTGAGATGACTTTTCGCGCGTTCGGGAACGCCTTCACGCTGCCAGAGACCGGCCGCCAGCAGATGGCCCATCCAGTGCTGCTTTTCGATGAAAAGGCAGCGCCGCAGCGCGTCGCGAGAGTCGTCGAGCCGCCCCAGTTCCTTGAGAGCCAGGGCCTTGATGTAAAACGCACCGGCCTGCAGCGGGTCAGAGGCCGTCGCGGCTTCCGAGGCCGCCAGCGCTTCGTCCCAGCGGCCGCCGTCGGCGGCCTCATGCGCCCGGCGGGCCAATTCGCCGGCCGGATCGACATCGGGTTCCGATCTCGCCGATTTCTCCGTTCGTGCGATATCGGCCGGTGGCTTCGAGGCATTCGGCCTGAGAGCTTCCGCGGCGGCGTCACGAGCGATCGGGCGGGTATCGGCCACTGGCTTCGATCGGACCGGGGTACTTCCGGAATCGAGAGGCATCTTCGCGGATGGAAGCAACGGACGCCGCGTGCCGGTTTCAGGTGGGACCGCGACGGTGGCCTGGGACGTGCTTTCGATCGAACGCTTGCGGTAGAGCGACGCTCCGTCGGAGACGATCGCCTCCAGCGGCAGCTGGTTCGAGGGGAACGGTTCCGCGGGCCCGAGGGCCAGATATGCGCCGGTCGCCAGGCAATCGGTCAGCCGGGCGATGACCCGCTCCATCTCTTCCCGGGCGAAGTAAATCAACACGTTACGGCACAAGATCAGGTCGAAATCGTCGAACCCCTTCGCCGGAGCAGGATACTCGCCGGTTTTGAGATTCAGCAGTTCGAATCGCACGTGCCGGGCAATATCAGGCAAAATCCGCCAGCTCGACCCGGCGAGGCATTCGAAACTGTCTTCCCGAACGTGCAGCGGCGTCTGGCGGAACGACCACTCACGATAAATCCCCTTACGAGCCTTTTCGATGACGTCCGAGGAAATGTCCGTCCCGACGATCCGGATCGTCCAGAACGGGTCAGGCATCAGTTCGTTCAGAATGATGGCGGCCGTGTAAGCCTCTTCACCGCTGGAACAGCCCGCGGACCAGACCTTGATCGTTCGCGTATCGCGCCGGGCCTGAATGCGTTCGGGCATAACCCGGTGCCGAATCGCCCGCCATTGGGGCGCATCACGGAAGAAATACGTTTCGTGAATCGTGTAAGCCGAGAGCCACACGCTTCGAAGGACGGTTTCGGCTGGGTCGCCCAGACGCGAGAGCAGTTTTTCGAAATCCTCGACACCCGCGAACCGGGCGGCTTTGGCCGTCGCCTCTTTGAGGTCGTTCTTGCGATTGTCCGGACATTCCATGCCCGACCACTCGCGCAGAATCGCCCGCAATCGGTTCAACTGGTCATCACGCAGGGGATCGTTCCATGCCATCCCGGCGCCCTTCGTTCTCGAACCGTATCGACTGATCGTGTTTACGCTCACGTTCGGAAATCCGTCAGGCGAAGATGACAAAATCCGGAAGATCTTTTCGGCTCACGTTCGGCATCAGGTGACCGGTTCGATGGAAATCGCGTCGCCGACGATCAGTCGATCGATATCCAGCAGCAGAAGCACCCGCTGATCCCATCGCGCCACACCGAGATAGGGAGTCCGGTCACCCAGGAGTCGGTCGGGCGGACGAATCGAGGAATCCTCCAGATCGACGACTTCGTCGACGGCATCCACGACCAGTCCGACCAGACGCCCCTGATGCGACACGATCACGATCGCCTGATCCGGATCAGCCGGTTTCCGCAGCGCCGCGAGCCGCTGCACCAGATCGAGTACCGGAACCGCCTGGCCTCGCAAGTTCAAGATTCCCGCGAAGCCCGCCGGCGATTCCGCCACGGGCGTCAACGATGCCATGCGCAGAACTTCCACGACCTGGTCTACCCCCAGGGCGTACTCCTGCTCGGCAACGCGAAATACCACCCACTGGCGACTCATGACAGTCTGTTTTCCGACAGGTAGGTTACGGAACGGCCCGCGCAGAACTCCCAGCATCCGCATATTCACCAGTTTGCCTTATGCGCAAGGTTTGTCAAGCGACCGGATCGATGCCAGCGTGTTTCGGCCGCCGGGTTTAGAGTGTCGACTGCCGGGATTCGCGATCGACTCCGCCACTTTCGGCGCGGCGGGATATTCGACCCCCGGTGATCATTCACGGGAAATTCATGTCCAGTCTCCGTTTTCGATTTGACTCGAATCGGTATGATGGAAATACGCAAACAATTTTTCGATGGTTCGCGTGAACCGAACAGGAAGCGGTTACGTCAATCGTCGTTCGCTAAGAAGGCCGTGGAGTCCCATGTCCCGTATTTCCGCAGAATCCGTCGTGGAGGCCCCTGCTCCGTCACACGCTTTCGTGACCGCCCTTGGCATTCCGGCCGCCGTCTGGATTCTCGCCGTCGCACACGGGCTCGTCGATTGCCACGCCACGTTCGTTCAGCCGCTCTGGCCCTCGCTGGGGGCACTGGTCCGTGCCGACGAATCGGGCATGCAGTGGACATACATGGCCTGGAGCCTGGCAGGTTCCATCACTCAGCTCGGTTTCGCCAGACTCGCCGACAAAGGGCACGGGCGGCGTCTACTCTGGTGGGGACCGCTTACGGGTATCGCACTGATCGGCCTGATCGGCAGCGTGACGGGCCTGGCTGCGATGACGGCCGTTCTGGTCGTATCGAATCTCGGCTTCGCGGCTTTCCACCCTGAAGCCGCCACACTGGCCGGAGCAGCCGCGCCGGGCGACCGTGCCCGGGCGATGTCGATCTTCGCCGTCGGCGGTTACCTGGGCCAGGCCCTCGGGCCTTCGCTCAGCGGATTTCTCGTCAGCCGCGGCGGCCTGGACGAACTCGTCTGGACGATCGCCCCGGGGCTTGCCACCTGCGTGATTCTGATCGTCGCCTTGCGATCGAACGACGCCCGCCGGTCCCGCGTGCACGCCCCGCACCTGATAGCATCCGGGCCTTCAATCCATAAAACCTCAGCCAGTGCCCCCATGCGAGAAATTCTCAGGGGCCGGGAATGGCCCGTGGCGCACCTTATGTGCCTGAGCGTTCTGCGTGTGGCCGCGGCGATGGGCGTGCCGATTTCCCTCGCCTTCGGCCTCGCGGCGCGTGGCGTCGGCACGGACGTGATCGGCGAAACCCAGTCGGTCTTTCTGATGGGAATGGGGGCGGGCACTCTGGCCTGTGCCTTCCTGGTGAACGCCCGCAACGAGAACGCCGTGATCTGGCTCGCTCCGCTGGGTGTCGCCGCCGTGCTGCCGATCGCGGCCCTCGGGCCAGTCAGCTCACTCAAGCCGCTCATGGCGATCTGCGGGCCGCTCATGGGTCTCTCGTTGCCGATTCTCACAAGCCGGGGCCAGGAGCTTCTGCCCCATGCCCCACGTGTGGGCAGTTCGCTGACGATGGGCGTCACCTGGGGTCTCGGCGGCATTCTCGTCGCGGCTCTCATGGCGGTCGTCGGTGCCACGGGCGACCCGTTCCACGCCTTTTACGTGCTGGCGGTCTGGTCGACGATCTCCGGGCTGATGTGCTGGCCCGGCTGGGCCATGAAATGGCGAGCCACGCCCGAATCGATCGAAGAAAACGCCTGATTTTCTCAAAATGACGTTGTGCCGTAACACTCTGGCTTTACGGTACAACGGCAATTCCTGCGGCGTGCGGTCGTCGGCAGAAAGCCCGTTCGACTTGACCGAATCCTGGTTCTTGCGATAATTCGAGCAAGCAGCGGAGCGGAAGGAATCGCTCCCGACACTGTTCCGAAAGGACATGCGATTCGGCATGGATGCCGCACCACGCCTGAAACGGCTCAGCCGTTTCGCGACTCATACGACTCTGGCACTCGCCCTGTTCGCGACAGGCTGCGGCACCGTGCGCAACACGAACACGGCGCGCAGCGGTACGGAGCAGATCCTCCTGACCGGCTCGTTCGACCAGGCGCTGAGGCGCATCGACTTCGGCCCCCTGGCCGGAGCGGCGGTCTATTTCGAGTCGAAAAACATCGATTCCGTCGATAAAGGCTGGGTCATCTCTTCGATCCGCGAGGCCATGATCGTGCGCGGAGTGCGCCTGGTGGAGAAACCCGAAGAGGCCACGGTCGTCGTCGAAGGCCGCATCGGGGCTCTCGGAACGGACGATTACAGTTTCCTCATCGGTGTGCCGCAGATGACGATTCCGGTGACCATGGTGGGTTTGCCGACCGGCACGATCCCCGAAATCGCCCTGATGAAGAAGCAGGACCAGCACGCGCTTTCGAAGCTGGCCCTGTTCGCCTATGACAAGGCCACCGGCGCCGTCGTCTGGACTTCCGGCACCGCCACCGGCTTCGCCAATTCCAAGAACATGTTCATCGGCGGCATGGGGCCGATCCAGTCGGGCTCGCATAAGAAAAGCCCGGAATTCATGGGCCTGGCTTTGCCGCAAATGACGGTTCAGCCCGTACCGATTCGCATGATGCCCTGGCCGGAATACGGAGCGACCGAAGCACCGGCCGAGGAGGCGCAAATCGCCGGTGAACCGAAGAAACCGAGCCTCGAACGACCGAAGCCGAATCCGTCGGCGACGAAGGACCATCCCATCATCGGAACCGACAGTCTCGACCCTCAGGTCGGCGGCGACAATACCCCGGTCCTGCCGATTCCGATCCCACTTCCATCCGCGTCGGGTTCGCCGTTCAGTTTCCGGCTTTTTCAGTCGATTGCCCCGCGTGACAAAAATCTGTTACGATCGGAGACTGCAAATCCGGACACTTCCGATCCCCCTCCCGGCACACCGAATGCCGGCGAAACGCCAGATTGATCCGGCCTTCGGCTGGATACGGCACCGGGGCGATCTCAGCCAAAAAAAGGCACCCGCATGGCCGACCGCTTCGATTTGTCCCGCTATGTCCGGGATATCCCCGACTTCCCCAAACCCGGGATCCTGTTCAAGGATATCACGCCGCTGCTGGCCAATCCCGAGGCGCTGCGAGTCGCCGTCGACAGGATCGCCGAAGCGGCCACGAAGCTCTCTTCGATCGACGCCGTGGCCGCCGCCGAAGCTCGCGGCTTCATCTTCGGTGCCCCGGTCGCCCTGGCGCTCAACGTGCCGTTCGTACCGATTCGAAAACCAGGCAAGCTGCCCTACGACAAGATCGGCATCGAATACGACCTGGAGTATGGCAAGGACCGGCTTGAAGTGCACGCCGACGCTGTCTCACACGGGCAGAAGGTCCTACTGATCGACGACGTCCTCGCCACGGGCGGCACGATGAAGGCCTGCACGGATCTCGTCCGGTCAATTGGGGCCGAAGTCGCGGGATGCGCGTTTCTCATGGAACTCGGCTTCCTCGAAGGTGCCAGACGGCTGCATCCGGACGAAGTCATTTCGCTGATCCGCTACTGATTCGGCACGACAGCCAACGACGGACCGCCAGCCTCCCTGACGGAGTCGCGCACCATGGAATTGAACTCCGATCAGACGCGGGCCGCCCGGCACGAGGGCTCGCACCTGCTCGTTCTGGCCGGTGCCGGAACGGGCAAAACCCGTACGATCGTAGCCCGGGCGGCACACCTGATCGGTGAAGGTGTCGACCCTCGCCGCATCCTCGCCCTGACTTTCACCCGCAAGGCCGCCGGCGAACTCATCGGCAGGCTCAAAACCCAGGTCGGCCCCGCGGCCGATACCATCCGCGCCGGCACGTTTCACGCTTTCTGCCTGCATACGATGCGGCACTTTCCCAAAGCGTTCGGGCTCGATCAGATGACGATCCTCGATCGGGACGATCAGCTCGAACTGCTGGGCATGGTACGAGCCGGTGTCGTCGCGACCGGCGAAAAAGGCTTCCCCAAGCGTGAACGCATCGCCGAACTGATCAGCTACTCGCGCAACACGAATGTCGGCTTCGAGGAATATCTCAAAAAGCTCGACGAGTTTCGCGCCAGCGAAATCGAAAAGCTCAAAAAGGTCTTCCTCAATTACGAAAGCCGCAAACGGCTTCGGAATTACGTCGATTATGACGACCTGCTCTGGCTGTTCGCTCGCACTCTGCACAACGAGCGCATGGAGGACGTTCGGCGCATGATCGCCGGACAGTTCGATCATGTGCTCGTCGACGAAATGCAGGACACCAACCCGATCCAGTGGCTGATTCTCGACGGCCTGCGCGACGACGCCAAACTCTTCTGCGTCGGCGACGACGCACAGTCGATCTATGCCTTCCGCGGCGCGGATTTCGAAAATGTCCATTCGTTCCGCGAACGTGTCCAGGGCGGACAGATTCTGCCCCTGCACACGAATTATCGCAGCACGCAGCCGATTCTCGACCTGGCCAACTGGCTGCTGGCCCAATCGCCCCTGAATTACGATAAACACCTGGAATCCGTACGTGGCACCGGCAAAAAGCCGAAGCTGATCGAATTCGACAACGCCGCCGAAGAGGCCGCCTGGATCGTTCACGACGTCATCGACCGGCGCGAAACGGGCATGAAGCTCAAGGACATGATGATCCTGGTGCGCGCCGCCTGGATGACACGCGAACTCGAAGCCGCCCTGATCGAAAACAATATCGATTACATTTTCGTCGGCGGCACGAAGCTGATGCAGACGGCCCACGTGAAAGACTTGCTGGCCCTGCTGCGGGCCGTCATTTCGCCACGCGACGAACTCGCCTGGAGCCGCTACCTGCGATTCTTCGACGGCATCGGCGATGTCACGGCCAATCGTATCATCGACAAGCTCGCCGTGCTCAAATCGCCCGGGGATGCGCTGGGCGAACTGCCGGAAATCCTGGCTGCGACGACGGGCAAAAACGACAGCGCCGCCAGCATCCTCAAAGGTCTCGATCAGGTGTCCAGCGGAGCGAAAACGCCGGAAGACGCCGTCACCCGGGCCGTCGAATTCCTGCACCCAATCCAGAAAAAACGCTACGCGAACTGGCCGAAGCGCGCAAGAGACTACGAACTGCTGATCACTCTTGCCCGGCGGCACAAATCGCTCGAATCGTTTCTGGAAACCTACACGCTCGACCCCGTGGCCGCGACGTTCGACACCAAGCCGGAAGACAAGGACGTCCTCACGCTCATCACCGTGCATTCCGCCAAGGGCACCGAATCGAAAATCGCCTATGTCATCAAGGTTCAGCCGGGCATTTATCCTTATAATCGCGCGCTGGCCGACATCAAGGAAATCGAGGAAGAACGGCGAATCCTTTATGTGGCTATGACCCGGGCCATGGACGAACTGATCCTGACCCGGGTCGACGAACGTTCGGGCATGCCGGTTTTCTTCGGCAGCTCGTCTGGTCGATTCCCGGAAGGCGGCACATCCGATTTTCTGGCCGACCTGCCTGACGACCTTGTCGATCGCGACATTCAGGCCTATCGTCCCAGCCCTTTCGAAGAGCTCGGGCCGATCAAGCCTCGCTTCCGCCCGACGGATAATTGACGAACCGTTCGCGGCCCGAACGACGAACCGCGAACCGGTGAAGATTCGTCAGTACGCATCCGCGCTGATAACTTCGCCGCCGTTGACTGTCCCCAAAGCCCACCAGGTGTTCTGGCTGACTGTGTCCTTCATGAATTTGACGGACCCGTCGCCGAAGAGACTGTTCACGCCCCCCGGGTGGTAGCTGCGCGAGGCGAAAAGCCCGGAACCCGCCGGCCCCACGTTCGTGATTGTCCAACTGCCGCAGTTCGGAAATCTCGAATTGGGCGTGAGGCCCATATTGGCGATCGCGCCCACGGCGACGCGCCCGTTCGACCAGTAAACGTGGCCATTGTTCCATTGGCCTCCAGGTGTGGTCGTTCTCGCGGCCGAACACGTCGCCAGATAGGTCGCGAGTTGCGCGGCGTGCTGCGGAAACGTGCCGGCATTACCTGGAGCGAAACCTGGAACCGAGAAAGCGTCCGAACGGGATCCGATCGTGGCCGAACCATCACCACGAACGACTTCGAGCACCATGATCGAATTGCTCGTGCCGTCCGTAAAGTCGCCGATCCGTTTGATCTTCGCCCCAGCGAAAGCCGCGGTATCGGGATTCGTGCCGTCGCCCCAGCGCCACTGCGGGCCATAGCTGGCGGCATAACTCGTGCCGAAAATGTGCGGCGAGTTCGTTTCGGACGGACAAATGAAACTGTTCACGACACTGTTACGGGTCGTGAAATTGGCGCTGGCGTCCGAACAACCAGTCACGCAGGCGACCGCCCAGTTGAATGCGTTGTAAAGGTTCTGCCCTTCGATGTTCACGGCGATCCGCAGCAGGAAACTCGCCCCCTGGTCAGGGCTGTTGCCGCCCTGTTGCCCCGTGACGCCCGCAAACGACATCGCAGGGAAGCAACTGTTGGTGCTCTCGTAGTTGTGTAAAGCCAGGCCGATCTGCTTGAGATTGTTCACGCACTGGGCCCGGCGCGCCGCTTCACGTGCCGACTGCACCGCAGGCAGCAGCAATGAAATCAATACCGCGATGATAGCGATGACGACTAGCAGTTCGATGAGCGTGAAAGCCTCTCGGCGTCGAGTACTCTTCATGATGCATATTCTCCCGGTCCAAAGAATGCAGGGTCATTTTTTCGGTGTCGCCGCTTTTTTGCTTTCCTCGGGCTCAGGCTGGTCGACGATCTCGGGGATCGTTCCGCCACCTTCGTGGATCGTGGTCGGAACCGAAGATCCGCCACAACCCCAAGAGGAAAGACAGAAAAACGAAAATACGAACGGCAGCGCGTATTTGCGCACGATGTTTGACGAACGGCTCATTCCCGTACGGTGCTCCTGTCGAATTTCGGAATCGGTGGGATCGGTTCTGACGGAGAAAGATATTCTCCGAAACCCTAAACTAACTGCAACCGAGACCGACCGCCATCGACCGTCGCGAAAAAACATGAAAAAATGTGGCGTCGCTTATTCCGCAAACGAACGCGATTCGATCACCGCCGGATTCACGTTCGGGGAACCAGCCACGTTTTCGGCCGTGTCCTTCCGGTTCCTTCGCTTCTTCGGCTCAGGCGGCTTGTGCTTCCAGCGCCGGTGCAGCCAGAGATATTGTGTCGGATCCTTGCGGACGATGTCCTCAAGCCCCGCCATCATCTGACGTGTGAGCACATCGACGGCATCCGGCCCCGTCGGCAGATCCTCGGGCTTGATGACCGTCGCGATGTCCACTTCGTATTCGAAACGGCCGTTGAGCCGCCGCGCCGCCCCGACGACCACCATCGCCCTGTGCTGGATCGCCAGCAGGGCCATCGCCTTGTGCGTCGAAGCCGGCCGGCCGAAAAAGTCGACGAAAAGCCCCTTCGGCCCGGCGTCCTGATCACCAACGGTGCACAAAATGCCGCCCGTGGCCAGCACTTGCTCCATCTGGTCGAAGCCGCCCTTTTTGGGGATCATCCGCTGCCCCGTATGCTCACGGAACTGCCGCAGCCAGCGATCCAGATACGGGTTGTCAAGCTTTCGGTAGATCGACCAAGGCGAGAAGCCGTAAACGCCGAAGAGATATCCGGCCATCTCCCAGTTGCCGTAATGCCCCGTGACGAGCAGTACCGGCTTCCGGCGCAGCATGTGCCGTAACGCGTCCCGATCGACGTCGAACCGGATGTGCTTCCGCCAGGTGGTCAGACTGAGCTTATAGGGGATATGGGCAATTTCGATGATCATCGAAATGAAATGGCGATAAGTGGCCCGCACGACGCGATCGCGTTCGGCGTCGTCCATCGTATCGCCAAAGGCGATTTTCAGATTTTCGAGGGCCACCGTGCGATGCCGCTTGTCGACCTTGTAAGCGACCCAGGCGATGACGGACGCCAGCCGATAGCCGACGGGCAGCGGAGTCCATTGCAGAACGGTCACCACCACGCGCACGGCCGCGTAAACGAGCCATTCCACCTTCATGTTGCGCTGGCGGGCCATGAAAGGGTCACTCCATTGACCACAGAACATCCGTGCGAATTTTGCCGATTTCGCGGGTCGGGGCAGTTGTGACGATTTTGCCGCATGCCCCGGAGAGTTCGTATCCTACAGATCCGGGCGTGGGGCGTCAACCCGGTTCGAACGGCCGCGACAGGATCCGGATTGGTCTTCTTGCTCCACACGCTTGTCCCATGCAGCATTTCGGATATTCTGGCAGGAACTTCGCAAGTCTTCGTTGATCCTTCCGTATTGGAATCGCACGGATTCGATTCGCCGTAAGAACCTGGAGCCGTCTCGATGAAATCCGCCATGGCTGCCGCCGACCGCAACCTGCTTTTCGGAATTCACGCGATCCAGATGGGATTCATTTCACACGACGCCTTCATCGCTGCCGCCAATACCTGGACTCTCGAAAAACACAAGCCGATCGGGCAGATTCTCGTCGAGCAAGGCACACTCACGCCGGACGTTCGCGATGCCCTCGAACAGATGATCAGTCTCCGCGTCCGCCAGTCGGGCGGCGATGTCCGCAAATCGCTCGAAACGCTCTCCAGCGTCGCCGATCTCGCCGAGCCACTGGCCGCCATCGGCGATACGGAACTGAACCGAAGCGTCAGCATCGTCCTCGATGCGATCGCCCCGGCCGCGAAGACAACCCCGGTAACGCCAGGGCCCGATTCGCCTCTCCGGGGGCCGATCATCTCCGACCCTGACGATAGTGATCCGAACGACACCCGGAACGTTTTCCCGACACCTGAGCCCCGCAAGGGCGACGTCATCGGCCGGTTCCGCATCATCCGCCTGATCGGCAAGGGCGGCCAGGGCGCGGTCTACGAAGCCCACGACCTTTCCGAACTCGATCGCACCGTGGCGCTGAAAACCACACTGGAAAGCCAGTTCGACTCGCCCGAAACGCTTCAGCGCCGGCGTACCCACCTGCTCCGCGAAGGTCGGTTGAACGCCCGGCTCGAACACCAGTTCATCATCCCCGTGCATGGCCTGGGCACAACCGAAGCCGGCCGCCCTTTTTACGCCATGCGGCTGCTGAACCAGATCAATCTGGACACGGCGATCAACAACTTCCACACCGGCAAAGACCTGCTGCACGATCCCAAGGCGACCGCGAAAAGCCGTCCGAAACCCGTCGATAATCCGGATCCGGCGCCGACCCTGCCGGCCGGAGCCCAGCCGCACGACGGCCCGACGGAAATCATCCTGGGCCAGGCTCCTGTGCAACCGATTCCGCCGCTCGTCCCGGAAAAGACAGATGTCAGCGAATCCGGACATCGTCAGGAAAGTCCCCTGCCCGTTCGGTTGGACAAGCTTGAAGGCCAGCGAAATCTCGACTTCCGCAACCTGCTGGAACGGTTCACCGACATTTGCGAAGCCATGCATTTCGCCCACACCCGGCGCGTGCTGCACCGGGATCTGAAGCCCGGCAACATCATGATCGGCCCGAACGGCGAAACGCTGGTGATCGACTGGGGCATGGCCAAGACCAAGGCCGAGCTTCAGGCCGAGGCCCTGAAAGACCGGCCTGCCGAGGGACCAGAATCGATCTCGGCCGAGATTGACGACCAATACCGCATGTCGGTCGAGGGCCGCTTCATCGGCACGCTCGGTTTCGCCGCGCCAGAGCAGCTCGAAGGCAACCTGACGAAGCTCAACGAATCAACCGACGTTTATTCGCTGGGCATGATCCTGTTCGAAATCCTCACCGGCCGCAATCCGTTCTATACGGACGAATTCCGTTCGACCCCGCGTGACCGCCGCGTCGGCTACATGCTGGCCAAATCCCGCGAAACCGCCCCCGCCCCGCTAGCCTTTAACCCCTTCATCCCGAAGCCCCTGGCCGCAATCTGCCGCAAAGCCCTTAGCCCTGATCAGAAAGACCGCTATGCCACGGCAGCGGAGCTGTCGACCGACGTTGCGAACTGGCTGGCGGATGAAAGGTTGACGGCATATCGGGACTCCGTACGCGAACGGATCCAACGGTGGACTCGCAAAAACCGCGGGAAAGCGTCTGCAATCGTTGCCACATTTGCGTTTTTGGCATTCGGCTCAGTTGTGACGACTCTATTTCAGTCAAAATACAAACGGGACGTGATTTCAGAGCGTGACAGGGCCATAGCCAGCGAAAGGTCCGAACGAAAGCAAAGAGAACTTTCTGAAGCATATTCGACTCAATCTGAGCGTGACAAAAGACGTGCATTAGAGAATCTGTCTTTAGCAGAAGCCGCACTCTACTCAAGCAAACTACTTCTTGCAAAAAACGCATTTGCCGAAAATCACACTTCATTGGCTTGGACACATCTCGCGGATTGTTCTTGGACGCTTCGAGGCTGGGAATATGAGTATCTGTGCCGGATTTTCGATGAAAGCCAAAAAACCATCTACGCACATAATGATCATGTTTCCTGTGTGACATGTAGTCCGGATGGCAATCATCTACTTACTTGTGGGACAGACAATTCAGCGAAGTTATGGGATGCCGCCACCGGGCGTTTGATAATCTCTTTCGAAGGACATGATCAATCCGTATCAAGCATCGCCTTCAGCCCGGACGGGAATTATGTGCTCACTGGTAGTGATGACAGGACAGCGAAGCTCTGGGATGCCACTAATGGGAGAGAGATCTTTACATTCAAGGGACATGACCGATCCGTAACCAGCGTTGCATTCAGCCCAGATGGCACTCATTTACTCACTGGAAGTGATGATCGAACAGCCAAGCTCTGGGATGCTTCAGATGGGCGAGAGATACTAACCTTAATGGGTCATAAAGGATCTGTTTCCAGCGTTGCTTATAGTCCGGACGGTATTCGCGTGCTCACTGGCAGCGATGATAAAACTGCGAAGTTATGGGATGGCGTGACAGGGCGTCAATTGATTACATATAGTGGGCATGAATCTTCGATTTCCAGCGTAGCATTCAGACCAGACGGTACTCATATACTGACTGGAAGTTACGACCGGACGGCGAAGCTCTGGGATGTGGATACCGGAATCGAAAAGCTGACGTTGACTGGGCATTCGGATGCTGTTGAATGCGTGGCCTTCAGTCCTGACAGTGCTTGGATAATCACTGGAAGCAACGATAACACATCTAAGATTTGGAACACCTTCACTGGACGTGAAACGATTACCCTCAAAGGCCATAAGGCCCGTGTCAAGAGCGTAGTCTTCACGCCTGACGGCAATCGTGTAATTACCGGAAGTTGGGACTCGACTACAAAGCTTTGGAAATATCCAATTCCTAAGAAATCTGGAAGGTTCAATATAGCTCGACTTTCGCACTTTTGATTCGAAACCTGATTCGAATCCGCCATCCAA
>CAZSQA010000037.1:5298-58769 GCA_964608915.1 uncultured Isosphaeraceae bacterium | reverse complement strand
AACCGCCGCATCGCCGAACAGGTCGACGCCGACGGCGCGGGGGCCGGATCGCCCGTGACCACCTGGACTGTCTTCGATGGAGAAAATCCCTACGCCGACTTCGACGGGGCAGGCGCGCTCCAAACCCGCTATCTATACAGCCTAGCGGTCGACGAAATCCTGGGCCGGACGGATTCTTCGGGCGACACGTACTGGTACATGACCGACGGTCTCGGCTCGGTGCGCGACATCTTCGACGAGTGGGGCTCCAGCGCCTATCACACGGGCTACGACAGCTTCGGGAACAAGATCTCCACGACCGGAACGGGCGACCGCTTCGGCTTCACCGGACGCGAACACGACGCGGCACTGAACCTCTACTACTACCGCGCCCGGTTCTACGACCCGGCCACTGGCCGCTTCGTGAGCAAGGACCCGATCGGCTTCGAGGCAGGGGACACGAACCTCTATCGGTACGTGGGGAACGGGCCGCAGAATGCGACGGATCCGAGTGGCGCTTTGGCTGATACAGGTGATCAGAATCCAAATCAAGATTATCGCATTATTGGTGGACCTGGATCTGCCATGGAAGGTGCAGTCGGGACGAAAGATCATACGAAACCATCCCACGCGACAACGCCACCAAGTAAACCAGGTCTGGGTTCATCGTTTATCATCGACGTTAATATAGACCCAACAATTTTTGATCCAAGATCTGGTCCTCGCTTTAGGCCAATCCATGTAATTACACCTACTCAAGGTGGTGTGGGGAACGGAATTGGCAGAATCGGAGTAATTGAAGGTGGACGGGCTGACACAGGGGACTTTTTCCCAGGAATGGGAGGTAATTTTACTCCGCTCGGGCCACATCCAAGCTTTGGTAATGGAGCTGTTGATGCAATCAACAACAGGGGTCGTACAAAGAGATCGCCTGGAAATCCACCGCCCCCTAGGTTTGATCCAGGAACGCAATTTCCCCATCCGGATATGACTCAACGAAAGAAGGGGTGAGAGATGAAAGCCGCGCGTATTCAGATTTCATTGATGATCACGGCGTGGAGTTTCGCATTTGCGTTCTGCTGCGAAAAGGCATTCTCACAGGATGACCCCCACCGGAATGCGAAAGGTGAAATTCAGGTCGTTTATCCGAAACGCCGTGATGTTGCGATAAGGCCACTTCCGGGACTTCTTGCGGAATGCAAGTGTCCGAAAGGCCTCCACTTGATGTGGTACGTCGTCGATGAGACGGGCGATGATTACCATCTCGTGGATCGGGCCTGTGGAGGTGTAGCAAAGAAGTCGGAAGTCTATTCTGCCGCCGAGGTCGAGATATTCGATCTCAATCCCCTCAAGGATTCCGAAGACGAGATCTGGCGAAAAATGCTTTTTGCCAGGCATCTTCAGCATGATGGTTCCTATGAATCGAATGCAGAATCGATCAAGATCTTCGTGAGTGTTCTGGAAAAGAATCCAGACGAATTGACAGCACTTTTCCATCGTTCCTTCGCGCTTGCGAAAAATCAACTTTTCGACGCAGCTCTCTTGGGGCTGAACCATGCGAACAAGCTCGATCAAACGACGTATGAAATCCCCTATTTGATCGGCCAGGTCTTGTTGTACAAGAATTTGATGACTCCAGTATCGAACGGAAAATATTTGCTCGAAAAAGCATACGAAAACTTGTCGCGATCGCTGAAGATGACTCCGAACCGCTATGAAACAATTCTCATGTCGTCGATATGCCTGAGGCACTTTGGGAAATACGATGAGATCAAGGCCCTGATCAAGTCCATCGACCACGATCAATACGTTTACACACGAGATCTTTTGTATCTTATCCGCGCTGAGGCACAAGCGAAGTCGATGGTCCCGAATTACGACAAGTCTCTGCAGGACTTTCAGTTCGTTTATGAACATTCCGAAGATGATCGCTATCGACTTTGTGCGGCCATGAACATCTCGGTCATCCATTCGACCAGGACAGATGTCGAGAATCGAAATCCGAATCTCGCCTTCGATTTCCTGCAATCGCTCGAAAAGAATGTTTACCTGTCGCAGAATACCGCAGGTTTTCTGTATGCAAACTGTCTCGCACACCTTACCTCTGGAGAGTTCGACAGGGCAGATACATACTTGCAGGGCCTGAAAAATATGATTCTGAGTGACGAGGAAGCTCCTGACCTAAAATCGATTGAAGAAGCGATCAAGACCCGAAGTCCTTATCTGCCGAAAATCAAGATTCCTTTGATATCTGCGAAAGGGATCTATTACTGATGAGTTTCAGTACATTGCTCATCACGAGTCTGATGAAGGGTGTCAACTGGACGCAGCCTCCCCATCACTTGGACATTCCCTCAGAACCTCCTCCCATAACCTCCGCGCCGTTCGCAAGTCGCCCTTTTCCTCCGCGATCCGCGCTAGATTCCGCCGTGTCAGGTGTCCGTAGATCCCGACATCCACGCTCGAAAACCTTTCCGGCCGCTTCAGCGTCAGGATCCGGTTCCAGCACGCTTCCGCTTCGTCCCGTGCCCCCAGCGTCCGCAGGGCCACGGCCTTGCGGTACAGAAGCTCCGCATCGTCCGGCGCGATCTTCAGGCCGTCGTCGCACACGGACACGGCTTCGTCAGGCCGCCCCAGCGACTGCCGGCACTTGGCCACCAGGGCATAGAGCTTCCGCGTGATCGAGTCTTCCGGCTCCGAGTGGGCCAGGCTCACCAGAAAGTGCTCCAGAGCCTTGCCCCATTCACCTTTTTCCACGGCGATGAACCCAAGATTGAACCGCACGAACGGTTCCTCAGGCGATTCGGCCAGAACACGCTCCAGGATCCGCGAATCGCGGTCGAGCTTGCGCCGGCGGACGGCTTCGTCGACATAGCCCGTGTGCCGCACGACGATGTCCGTCCACTCGACCGGGATGCCCGCTCGCCGCAGGGCGGGCAGGATCTGTTCGTGCACGGGGTAGGTCCAGCGGACGTCGGGACGCAGCGGAAAGAGCCGCATGTGATCGACGACGGTGCCCTGGATCTGGCCGTCGGGCGTGGCATCGCAGGCGCAGCGCACCACGAACGCGGCCGGGCGTGACGGCGAAAGCCGGTCGAAGAGCGCATGGCATTTGTCGCGATCAGGCAGAACCGGTGTCAAATTTCACCTGTCGAATGCCACGACGTGTGGAGACGGTTCCAACGAGCGGGAAGCGTAAGCGCCGATTTGGGTTACGGATGCAATTCCAACTCGGCTGAAGGAAATTCGGATCGATTCGTCAGGTGCCATATCACCTTCAACAAGGCTCGACACGATCGCAACCTTCTCCGTCGCTTACGCTTCCGGCTCGTCCCGACTTTGCCGCAAAGATTCGCCCAATGTCGTTGCGCAAGAACCATGCAAAACTTGTTTGGGGCCATGCGATTGTTCCGATCGAGAGAAATCGGTGAAATCACCATTTCAGCTAAGGGAAAATTCTTCGGAGGATCGATCTGGACACATTTCTGAATTTCCATAAACTGCCGCAAGCTACGCCGGATCGCATGATGCGGGCGTCCTGATCCAGGAAGGAACGGACGTGAGGCGCAGCGTACCGAAAGGAATCGGACGATGAAAAAACGTCGCATCCAGCCGATGTTCGAGGAAATGGAACACCGCGAGGTGCCCTCTTCGCCGCAGTCGCTGAAGGCCGAATTCGCCCAGCAGGCCAAGGCTCTGGCTCCGAAGCAGTTCGCGATCAAGGGCACGGCGTTCGGCGATATCGTGGACAAAGGCCCCGGCAACGTGATCATCGACACGGCCCGGCCGATCCTGAAAACAGGCTCGCTGCAGACCGTGCACGGGATCCTGACGCGGGACCAGTCGACGAACAAGGTCGAAGGCTGGCTCGTCGTGAAAATGAACGGCAAGCCCGTGAAGCTGGCCGTGCACGGCAACGCGGGGAATACGTCGCTGATGGGATCGATGGTCAACCTGAAATTCACCGGCGACGGCGAATTCGCAGGCAAAGTGCGGCCCGGCAACATTCGGCTGATGCTCAATTCGCCGATCCGCGGGCGGCTGTCGATCACGTTCGCATGAGTCGTAGCGGACCGAAGGAGCAGGTCCGGGCGAAACCAGTGATCGCCTAACCTGTTCCCCCAAATACACTTCCGAATTAATCGAGATTTTTCGATCTCCTCGGCTTGACAATTCCGGTCAGGTTGAGGATAGTGATCGCGTCGAGGGTGTCCGGTTCCGGGCACTCGATCACGCGTAGGCAGAAGAGGCTTCATGGACGGGGCCTGGCCGGTAACGATTCCGTCCGATTCGAAGTCTTTGGAATCGCAACTCGAGTTTTCGATCGTCGTCAGGCACGGTCGTTCGCAACCATGGATGGGGTTACGTCATGCGAATTCTTGTCACCGGTGGTGCTGGTTACGTCGGCAGCGCGATGATTCCGATGCTGCTGGAAAAGGGCCACAAGGTCCGCGTTTTCGACAACCTGAAGTTCGGCGGTCAGGGCCTGCTGCCATGCACGAGCAGCCGTGACTTCGAGCTGATCAAGGGTGACGTCGGCGACGAGAACGCCCTTGGCAAGGCGCTCGAGGGCATGGACGCCGTGATTCACCTGGCCGCGATCGTCGGCTACCCTGCCTGCAAGAAAGAGCCCCAGGTCGCCCAGTCGACGAACGTCGATGGCACGATGAACCTGCTGCGTCTGCGTCGTCGCGACCAGAAGATTCTGTTCGCCTCCACGGGCTCGATTTACGGCTCGATCCCTGACTACGTCTGCAACGAAGACACGCCCCGGGCCCCGATCACGCTTTACGGCGAGACCAAGGCCAAGGCCGAAGAAGCCATCCTGGAAGCCGGCAACTCGGTCGCTTACCGCTTCGCGACGGCCTTCGGCGTTTCGAACCGCATGCGGCTTGACCTGATGCCCAACGACTTCACCTATCAGGCCGTGAAGAATCGCAACCTGATCGTTTACGAAGGCGGCTTCAAGCGGACTTTCGTGCACGTTCGCGACATGGCCCGTTCGTTCATGTTCGCCCTGGAGAACTGGGACACGGTCAAGGACGACGTCTACAACGTCGGCCACGAGTCGATGAACTTCACCAAAGAAGACGTCGCCCGCAAGATCATGAAGTTCGTCGACTTCTACCTCCACTTTGCCGAGGTGGGCAAGGACGACGATCAGCGCAATTACGAAGTTTCCTACGAAAAGATCCGCCGCAAGGGCTTCGAGACCACGATCGATCTGGACACCGGCATCGCCGAACTGGTGCGTGCCTGCCAGCTGATCAGCTTCTCCAACCCCTTCGCCAACGTCTGAATCTGACAGGTCGAACAGGCCGGGCCGAATCACGCATTCGGCCCGGTCGAACCTGTTTCGCCCGCGTCCGGAACCGACCGGTCCGGATCAAGGAATCTTCGAACGCACACCCCTGGAGTCGCCAAGTCTCATGAGTCACCCCTTCTGGGCCGGCAAACGTATTACCGTGACCGGTGGATCAGGCTTTCTCGGACAGCACATCGTCAAGCGTCTCGAGGACGCCGGCGCGACGGTGTTCGTCCCTCGCCAGAAAGACTATAATCTCACGGCTCTCGACTCCTGCCTGCGCTGCCTGCTCGAACACCCCTGCGACGTTCTGTTCCACGCCGCGGCCTATTACGGCGGCATCGGAATCAACGTCTCCGAACCGGCTTATCTCTATTACCGGAACCTCGTCATGGGGGCGAACCTCATGGAGGCCGCTCGTCTGACGCATGTCTCGAAGGTCGTCAATATCGGCACGGCCTGCAGTTATCCCGGCTTCCTCGAAGGCGACATGAAGGAAGACGACCTGTGGGCCGGCCCATGCCACCCGAGCGTGGTGAACTATGGCCTGACGAAGAAAATGCTGACCGTTCAGGGCGCGGCCTACAAACGCCAGTTCGGGCTCGATTCGATCCACCTGATCCTGACGAACCTCTACGGCCCGGGCGATTCGTACAACCCGGAACGGTCGCACGTCGTCGCGGCCCTGGTTCGCAAGTGGGTCGAAGCCGATCTGGAGAACAAGCCTGAGATCGAAGTCTGGGGCACCGGCAAGCCGGTCCGCGAATTCATTTACGTAGAAGACTGTGCGGACGCGATCGTCCTGGCGGCCGAGAAGTACGACGATGTCGCCATGCCGCTCAATCTCGGAACGGGTATCGGCACGACGATCCGCGAACTCGTGGAGACGCTCAACGACGTCACCGGGTTCAAGGGCCGCCTGAACTGGAACGCGGACAAGCCCGACGGCGCAATGCGGAAGGTGCTTGACGTCACCCGCATGAAGGCCGCCCTGGGCGGCTGGAGCCCGCCGACGAATCTGAGAAAAGGCCTGGAAAAGACCGTTTCCTGGTATCGCGCCAACAAGAAGGAGGCCGACACGAAATGGTGACGTCATCCATCCGCTCGATCGCCAGCCGTGCACGGATGCCGCTGCGATCCGCCGTCCGCTCCGTTCGCCGGGTCGATCCGGCACACGGCACGGACTCCCGGATCGAATCCGGCGAAAGCGTGCAGCGGATCCTGTTCGTCAACCAGTACTATTGGCCTGATCATGCCTCGACGGCCCAGCATCTGACCGACCTGGCCGAATCGATGGCGGCCGAAGGCCATGAATGCCACGTGCTGTGCGGCCTCGGTCAATACAAGACCGGTGTCGCCCAGCGGCCGACTTACGAAGTGCACAACGGCGTGCACATTCACCGGGTTCGTGTCTCGGGCTTCGGCCGGCGCACGACACTGCACCGGATGTGCGACTACCTGAGCTATTACGTTCAGGCGCTGCGGGCAGCCGTCCTGATGAAGCGGTTCGATGTCGTCGTGACGCTGACGACCCCGCCCCTGATCGGCCTGATCGGTACCATTCTGCGGTGGTTCAGGGGCTCGCGCCAGATCTTCTGGAGTATGGACCTGCATCCCGACGCCAGTCAGGCTCTGGGGCTGATGAATCGCACCCATCCGCTGGTGCGGCTGCTCAGCGGTTTGAGCGACATGATCTATCGCCAGTCGGACAGGGTCGTCGTTCTTGGCCCTTATATGGCCGACCGGATTCTGTCCAAGGGCGTCCGGCCCGAACGGGTCCGCGAGGTGCCGGTCTGGAGCCGCAAGGAAGAGATTTTCCCGCGTGAGCGTGAGGGACATCCCTTGCGGGAACAGCTTGGCCTATCCGACAAATTCGTCGTGATGTATTCGGGCAATCTGGGGCTGGCCCACCAGTTCGACGAAGTCATCGCAGCCGCGGAAGCCCTTAAAGGCCGCGAAGAGATCGTCTTCCTGTTCGTGGGCGACGGCCCGAGGCTGAAGGAAGTGAAGGCCGCCGCCGAAGCGCGGGCCCTGGCGAACGTCCGGTTCATGGACTATTTCCCCCGTGAATCGCTGCATCTGTCGCTGTCGGTGGCCGACGTCCATCTGATCACCATGCGTGACTGCATGACCGGAATCGTCGTTCCGGGCAAGCTTTACGGGGCCATGGCTTCGGGTCGCCCCACACTGTTCGTCGGGCCTTCGCACTGCGAATCGGCCGACACCATTCGCGACTCGGAATGCGGGTCGACGATCCCCAGCGGCCGGTCCGACCTCGTCATCGCGGCGATCGAGCGGCTGGCGAGCGAGCCGGAGACAGTCGCCGAACTCGGAAGGAACGGCCGAAGGGCTTTCCTGAGGAATTTCGAGCGTCGCTTCTGCTGCGAACTCTGGGTCGACGTCGTCCGAGACCTGATCGGCAGCCCGGCTACCGGACCAGTTCCCGCCCCGGCACCGGCCAGGATCGGCGAACGGGCTCTACCAGGCTTCGAAGCGGCCGCCTGACTCCTGTCGACAGAGCCGCATCGATGAGCGCATCCGTCAAAGAGCATAAGGACGCCGCCCGATCTTCGATCGGGGTCGGCGTCCTCACCGTTTCCGACACCCGAACGGTCGAAACCGATACGTCGGGGGCGGCGATCGTCAGGTTTCTGAACGAAGCCGGGCATGAGATCCACCTGCGCCGCATCGTGCCGGACGAACCAGTCGAAATTCTGAAATTCCTGGACGACGCGCTGGCGGATCGGCGCATCTCCGCCGTTCTCGTCACGGGGGGCACGGGCATCAGCCCGCGCGATCGCACCGCGGAAACGCTCGAAGGCCGCTTCAACCGGCCGATTCCGGGTTTCGGCGAACTTTTCCGTTGGCTGAGTTATCAGGAAATCGGCCCGGCATGCATCCTGAGCCGGGCGACTGGCGGCATGGTCGGGCAGGTTGTCGTACTGGTCATGCCGGGAAGCCGCGCCGCCGTGGCACTGGCGATGGAGAAAATCATCGTGCCGGAGCTGCCTCATCTGGTGCGGGAAGCGACGAAGTGAATGTCGATTCGCAGTCCGAGAATCGAATCGGGGCATGCATGACGATCCGGCATCGAAATTCAGTCGCTGAAGCATGCTATTGACGTAGTCGCTAGCTTCGTCGCGGCCCACGTTTCTTGAGAATCTCCGCCTGATTTGCTAGATTTGTATGCTGAAACGGCGGAATTTTCGCGGAACCTGCAGCGGAGCCGGGCATTGATACGCCATGTGCCGAGTCGGAACGAATTCGAAGCCGAGGCAGTGCCCGGTGTCATGGTGCCGGTGTACCGGGAACTGACGGGCGACACACTTACGCCCGTGACCGCGTATCGTCGCATCGAAGTCGCTGGGAGGCCAGGATTTCTGTTCGAAAGCGTCGTCGGCGGCGAACGGGTCGGCCGGTTCAGTTTTCTGGGCTCCGATCCGTTCCTGGAATTCGAAGCCGCCGGCCAGCAGGTGGCGATTCAGGATTTTCGCGACGGCGTTCTGACGCGTCTGGAAACGCACGATCCGCTGGCCACGCTCGAAGAATATGTCAGCAGGTTCCGGGTTGCGCACCGGAAAGGATTGCCCCGGTTCATCGGTGGCGCGGTCGGTATGGCGGGGTATGACAGTGTCCGCTATGTCGAGCATCTTCCCGACGCTCCGTCAGACGACCGGGGCCTCCCGGATCTGGCGTTCGGCTTCTATGACAGCATGGTCATTTTTGACCACATCCGGAAAACGATCCTGGTCGTCGTGCTGGCGGAAGTGAAGCCGGACGAGCCTGTTTCCGCGGCCTACGACCGCGCGACGAACAAGATCGACGAGATCGTCGAAAAGCTGGCGGCGCCGGTGCGAGACGAATCGGCCCGGATCGTCCTCACGGACGTCGACACCTCAGGGCAGCCGACGCTGGACGTGCGGTCGAATCTCAAGAGGGAAGAATTCGAAGAGATCGTGAGGCGCTGCCAGGACTACATCAAGGCAGGCGACATCTTTCAGGTGGTGCCCAGCCAGCGATTCGAAGTCGAGACCTCAGCTAAGCCGTTCGACATCTACCGGGCCCTGAGGATCGTGAATCCCAGCCCGTTCCTGTTCTATTTGCCGTGTCGCGGGTTTTCGCTCGTCGGAAGCTCGCCAGAAATCCTTGTGCGGGTCGACGATGGCGAGATGACCGTTCGCCCGCTGGCCGGCACACGCAAGCGAGGCGCCGACGCCGCCGAAGACCAGGCTCTGGCCGACGATTTGCTGGCCGATCCGAAAGAACGGGCCGAGCACATCATGCTGATCGACCTGGGCCGAAACGACGTCGGCCAGGTGTGCGATTTCGGTTCGGTCCAGCTCACGGAAGTGATGAAGGTCGAATATTACTCGCACGTCATGCACATCAGTTCGAACGTCGTCGGCAAGCTCAGTGAGGGCAAGACCGCCTTCGATGCCCTGCGTTCCGGCCTGCCGGCGGGAACGGTGTCGGGAGCCCCGAAAATCCGGGCTATGGAAATCATCGACGAAATGGAGCCGAACAAACGCGGGCCATACGCCGGCGCGGTCGGTTACTTTGACTTTTCCGGCAATATGGATATGTGCATCGCCTTGCGCACGCTCGTGCTGCAGGAAAACAAATGCTACATACAGGCAGGCTGCGGCGTCGTTTACGACAGCGTGCCCGCCGCCGAATACGAAGAGACCGTCAACAAGGCCAAGGCCATGGTCAAGGCCCTGCAAATCGCCGAGGACCAGTTCCGGCCCGCCAGGTGAATTCGCAAGGCCGGAACTCAGACGCTTGAGCCCCTAACGCTGGCCAGCTTTGCTGAGGATCGGTCCGATGCAGATTTCGGGCACGAAGAGGCCAAGTGATTCGCCACCGCCGAATTCGGCGATCTGGCGAATGAGCGAGCTGGAAACGTGCGAATATTCGCCGTCAGCCATCAGAAAGACGGTTTCGATCGCCGGGTCGAGCCGGGCGTTGGTCAGTGACATGGCGAATTCGTATTCCATGTCGGAAAGCGTGCGCACGCCACGGAGAATGGCCCCGGCGCCTATGCTGCGCACGTAATGTACGGCCAGCCCTTCGAACGACTCGACGCGGACATTTCCGAACGGGGCGACGACCTGGCGGGCGAGTTCGACCCGCTCTTCGACCGAGAACATCGCCTGCTTGTTCGGGTTCACGCCGATTCCGACGACGAGTTCGTCGAAAATTCGGCGGCCTCGCTTGATGACGTCCAGGTGCCCGAGAGTCATCGGGTCGAACATCCCCGTAAACACGGCGATGCGAGGGTTTACGGGTTTCGGTCCGTCTTGCATCGTTCGATTCGCCCGATTCTTCGGAACGCAGGCGAACGTCGAGCGGATGCGACACGACGCGCTGCCCCTTTCGCCTCAGATGACAGTCTAATCCTGGAGACCGTCTCTCGCCAGATTGAGCGTTTCGACGAGATGGTCAAGATCCTCCGAAGTATGGGCGGCACTGACGCTGATCCGCAGTCGCGCCGTTCCGGCGGGCACCGTCGGAGGCCGGATCGCCCCGACGGCGAACCCGTGCGATGCCAGCGTTTCACTGATCTTCATCACCTGATCGACCGCTCCGATATGCACCGGGACGATCGGTCCGCAGCCTGCGCCGACATTCCAGTCAAGTGTCCGGAGCTTCGATCGCAACGTATCGGATGACTCAAGAAGGCGGGCTCGTTCCAAGTCGGCCGATCGGATCAGGCCGATCGCACAGGCCGCCGCCCCTGCCAGATAGGGTGCCAGAGCCGTAGAGTAAATCCAGCCCCGGCCGGCCTGAACGAGCCACGAAACCAGCTGGCGGGAACCGACGACATAGCCGCCCTGACAACCGATGGCTTTGCTGAGGGTACCCATGCGGACGATCGCCGGATGGCCTGCCAGGCCGGCGGCATCGACAAGGCCGCGACCTTCAGGGCCGAATACGCCGGCGGCATGCGCTTCATCCACCAGCATCATGCACCGGTACGTTTCGGCCAGTTCGGCAAGCCGCGTGAGAGGGGCTTGATCGCCGTCCATGCTGAAAAGCGATTCGGTCACGATCAGCCGGCGGCGGAACCGGCCTTCGTCCCGTTTGAGGGCCCGGGCGAGACTTTCCGGATCATTATGGGCGAAAACGCGGAGCAGGGCTCCGGAAACGCGCGTGCCGTCGATCAGACAGGCGTGCGACAGACGGTCGGCATACACGGCATCGCCCGCGGCGACCAGTGCGGCGACGAGACTGACGTTAGCCGCATAGCCGGAGGAAAACGCAAGAGCGGCTTCTGCGCGTTTCCACTCGGCAAGGGCCTGGACCAGCTCATGATAAGGCCCCGACCAACCGGTGACGGCGGGGCTCGAACCTGCCCCGGCACCGGCTTTCGCAGCGGCGGCGACACCGGCCTCATGCAGGCGGGCGTCGTATCTCAGGCCGAGATAATCGTTACTGGCGAAATCCCGGCAGGGTTCGACGCTCCGGCGAGCCGGTAGCCGCAGGATTCCGGCGGCTTCGCGTTCGTCGAGCGATTCCCGCAGCCATGCGAAGACCGGATTCGATTCCGAATCGGTCGATTTTCGTTCGGCCAGATCGCCGGGCACGGGTTCGTCGGATTCGTTCATGTCGAGGACTTCCACCGTTTCCGACGCTGGTCGAAGCCGGAAAGAAACTGCCGGTAAGTACCCGTGAGGAAGCCACTTGCACTTCGAGTGCATGGTTGCCGGAACGATCGAAACGTTCGGACAATTCGATTCGATCGTCACTTCCCCAAGTCAGGCCATGCTCGTTATTCTAACCTGAGACTTCGATCGTCGACACGTTCGTGACCCGACAATACCGCAATTCCAGGAGAGCTTCGAGAATATGATCCGCATATTTCTTGCGATCGCATCGCTCGTCACCATTTCGGCCGGCACGGCGAGTGCTGATCTGCACGCCTACGTCAAGCAGGAAGACAAATCCTACAAGTGGGAAGAGGAAGGCAAGAGCAAGGGGCTCGGCGTGACGATCCACACGCTCAAGCTGCACTCCCAGACCTGGCAGGGCATTCTCTGGACGCACCGGCTGGAGATCGTCGAGCCGGACGAGGCGAAGATCGATCATCCAGAAGCCGCGATTCTGTTCATCGGCGGCGGCTCGCTGGGCGACACTCCGCGGGACGGTGACCGCCTTGTGGCGACGGCGCTCGCCCGGGCTTCGCGTGCCCGCGTCGCGATTCTGAACCACGTCCCCAACCAGCCACTGATGGGCAACCGCAAGGAAGACGCCCTGATCGCCGAGACCTTCATCAAATATCTCAACAGCAAGGATATCTCCTGGCCCCTGCTGTTCCCGATGGCCAAATCGGCCGTGCGGGCGATGGACGCCACCCAGGAATGGGCGAAGAAGAACGGCAAGCCCGCCATCGCTTCGTTCGTGGTCACCGGCGCCAGCAAGCGGGGCTGGACGACATGGCTCTCCGGTGCCGCCGACCCGCGCGTGATCGCCATCGCCCCGATGGTCATCGACACGCTCAATCTCGGCTCCCAGGGGCAGAATCAGCTCAAGGTCTGGGGCAAATACAGCGAACAGATCCATGACTACGTCGAACGGGGTCTGATGCAGGCGGCCCTCACGCCTGACGGCGAAGTGCTCTGGAAAATGGTCGATCCCTATTCCTATCGCGACGGCCGCCTGGCCCAGATCCCCAAGGTGCTCGTCAACGGCACGAACGACCGCTACTGGACGCAGGACGCCTCGCGCCTGTACTTCCAGGACCTCAAGGGCCCCAAGGCGATCTGCTATCTGCCCAACGCAGGCCACGGCCTGGACCAGAACCGGGAATGGGCCCTGAACAC
Organism: uncultured Isosphaeraceae bacterium; assembly: GCA_964608915.1. Taxonomy (GTDB): domain Bacteria; phylum Planctomycetota; class Planctomycetia; order Isosphaerales; family Isosphaeraceae; genus QWQI01. Next base: position 45,662 of record CAZSQA010000037.1, on the reverse strand, counting down.
GATCGCAGGGCTGTATCGCATGGCGGCCGCCGGCAAATCGATCCCGACGATCACCTGGGACCTGATCGAAAAACCCGAGAGCACCGAATACGGCATCGCGGTCAAGGCCGAGCCGAAGCCGAAGGCCGTCAAGGTGTGGGCCGCGAAGTCCAAGTCACGTGACGTGCGTCAGGCCAAGTGGGAAGAAGTGCCCGCCACGGTTGAAGAGAAAGACGGCAAGACCGTCGTTCTGCGAACGAGACCCAAGGCAGGCGTGGAAGTCATGATTCTGGACCTGACCTACGAAGTCGACGGCCTGACCGTGCACTTCGCCACGCAGATTTCCGAGTCGGACCGCACGGAAGTCCCGGAAGCCCAGCGCCAGAACGCGGACGTCAAAGCCGCGGAGTGACCACGCTTCCTCGAACGTCTTTCGAGCCGATCCGTTCCGGCGGATCGGCTCGATTTTTTTTCCGCTCTGGCTTAACATGTGGACATTCGAATTCCGCTTCTTCTTTCGCAAGGGGCTCAGCCGTCGCAAGCATGGATCCTTCCGGCACGAAAACCGACCCATCGAGGCCGTTCACTGTCGAACTGCCCGTGCTGCGTCCTGACCTGTTGCCCCCGGGATCGAAACACAGGGACGAAATCACTCCCGACGAGTCGATTTGCGATCACTGTGTCGGCAAATGCTGCCGCTATTTCACGGTTCCGCTGAAAACGCCCCGCACGCTTGCTGACTTCGACGAACTGCGCTGGTATCTTGCACACCAGCGCACGCTGATCTTCGTGGAAACCGAAAAGTCCGACGGCAGATCCCGCAAACGCTGGAACCTGGTTGTCTGGACCCGGTGCGAATACCTGAAGCCCGACAACGGTTGCGCCATCTACGACGACCGGCCGGGAGTCTGCCGCGACTACAAGGCGGACACCTGCGAATACGACAGCCCGTGGGTTTTCGAGGAATCGTTCGAGACTCCGGATTCGATTCGGGTGTACGGCGAACGGTTTCTGGCCGAGGCTCGAGAGGCCCGGCGGGCGAAGGCCGCGGCGAAAACGGCGACGACGAAAAGACGAAAATGAGGCCGCCGGTTCATGGCACGACGTTCCAACCATTATGAAGCGGCTTTCGAGGCTTACGTCAGAGGGTTGACGATCCCGTGCGTCGCGGTCGACGAAGCTCGCCGCCCTCTCTCGGACGAAGGCACGATCAAGAATCCCGATTTTTTGATCTATCCGCGCCAGGCACGGAATCTGGTCGTCGAAGTGAAGGGGAAATGGGGCAAAAACTCCAGCGGCAGAAGGCCCTGGGAAAACTGGGTCACGACCGACGACCTCGATGCGCTCGAACGTTGGCAGACGATGTTTGGGCCAGGCTTTGTCGCCGCGCTGGTTTTCGTGTATGCTGAAGAAGCACCGGATCATCCGTTGCCGCCCATGTCCGACTCCGGTTTCGAGTTTCGCGGGTTCGTCTATCGTTTCTGGGCCGTGGCCCTGGACGACTACGTCCGCCACCTTCGATCACGCGGCATGGCCTGGAAGGCGGTTTCCATGGCTCGAGACGCCTTCCGATCCCGTGTCCGCCCTTTGACTGACTGGCTCCCGATGGCCGAATCCGCCATGCCGCGTCCGACAGGCATCGCGCCCCGCAGAAAGGTACGCCAACTCCGATGAAGACCCTCGCTGGTTCGCTCGTTATGGCCTTCTTCCTCGCCTTTCCGATGACGGCCCAGGCTCAGGCTCCGGGCTCCGAAGAAAAGGCCCCGGGCAAGCCTTTCTATGGCTATGCCGGTTGGGCCGGGCTCGCCTTCGGAGCGCTCTATGGAGCCTGCCGGGCCTCCCGCCGCTGATGATTTGTCTGCTGGTTCGATTCCAGGGCCCCTCACGGGCCCAGCCCCAGGGATATTTCGCGCAAGCTCATGTCGAATTCTGACTTCCTGCCTTCCGACCCGACCAGGTCCACTCATCTTTCCCGGATCGATCGGGCCGAAATCGCCCGCATCTATCATGCGCCGCTCATGGACCTGATCGGTCGTGCCGCCGGTGTGCACCGGGCCCATCATGATCCGACGGAAGTCCAGGTCTGCGTTCTGCTTTCGATCAAGACCGGCGGCTGCCCCGAAGATTGCTCCTATTGCTCTCAGTCGGCCCGGTACAAGACCCCGGTCGAGAACCAGACCCTGCTGGATCTCTCCGATGTCCTGCGTGCCGCGCGGGAAGCCAAAGCCTCCGGAGCGACCCGCTTCTGCATGGGAGCGGCCTGGCGTGAAGTCCGTTCCGGTCCACAATTCGAACGCGTTCTCGATATGATCCGGGGCGTGAACGACGAAGGCCTCGAAGTCTGCTGCACGCTCGGCATGGTCACGCCTGAACAGGCCCGGGCGATGAAGGAAGCGGGCCTTTACGCCTATAACCATAATCTGGACACATCGGCTGACCATTATTCCGACGTGATCCGGACACGCACTTACGAAGACCGTCTGAAAACGATCGAAGCCGTACGCGATGCCGGCATTTCCGTATGCTGCGGCGGCATTCTCGGGCTCGGCGAGACCGACGACGACCGCATCGACCTGCTCCACACCCTGGCGAACCTGCCCGAACCTCCCGAAAGCGTGCCGGTCAACGCGCTGGTACCCGTCGAGGGCACACCCATGGCCGGCTCGCCCAAGGTCAGCGTCTGGTCGATGCTCCGGATGATCTCTACGGCACGTATCATTATGCCGAACGCCATGATCCGGCTTTCCGCGGGCAGGCTCGAAATGCCCGAATCGGAACAGGCATTGTGCTTTCTCGCGGGTGCCAATTCGATCTTCGCCGGCGACAAGCTCCTGACCACGCCCAACCCCGGAACCGATCGCGACGCCGCCATGCTGGCGACTCTCGGTCTGAATCCACGCCCCTCCGCCGTCGCCGGCAAGCCGACGCACGACGCACATGAGCACGCGCCCACCCATTGACCAGGCCTTCGGCGGCGTGACGAACCCGAGCGGAACGACTGTCGCGATCACCGGCCTGGGGCTCGTGACGAGCCTCGGCCGGAACTTTTCGGAAACGTTCGGCAATCTTTGCTCGGGGAATTCCGGGCTCGTTCTGCCTGGCCCAGCCTTCTTGATGGCCCACGACGATGCCCGCGGATTTCCGCCTGGATATCCAGTCGATCGGACCTGGCTCGATCACGACGACTTCTGGGACGATCCCGTTTTCGCGATTCTCGCGGCAACCCTCGAAGAAGCGATCTCCCAGGCCCGGATCGATTTCGCGGACGTCGATCCTGAACGGATCGCCGTCGTCGTCGGCCTGAGCAAGGGCGCGGTTCGGCTGAAATCCCGTTGGGTCGAAAATCCGCAGGCGATGGCCAGTCATCCGCTGGCTCGAACGCTGGGTTGGGCCGGGATCGCACCTTCCTCCGGCGCGACGTTCGTCGCCTCCCGCATTGGCGCCCAGGGGCCCATGCTGGCGCCGATCACGGCATGCGCGACCGGCCTGACCTGCGTTCGCGTCGCGGCTGGCTTATTGATGGATGGATCTTGCGACATCGCCATCGCCGGAGCCGCAGACGCCTCCCTCACACCGATGATCGAATCGGCATTCCGCCGGATGAAAGCCCTGGCGACTCCGATCGATGCTTCCGGGTCGCCCGCAGCCTGGGTTCGCCCCTGGTCGGCGAACCGTAACGGTTTCCTCATCGGCGAAGGCGGTGCCCTGTTCGTTTTGGAACGGGAGCGAGACGTGACGGCATCCGGCCGCAGGGCCGTCGCATGCCTGTCCGGCTGGGCAGCAGGCAGCGAGGCTCATCACGCGACACGGCCGCATGCCTCGCCCGAAGCACTTGTCCGCGTCATCCGGGAATCGACCTCGGCAAGCCGCGAAATTCCTGACGCGATCCACCTGCACGCGACCGCGACTCGAGACTTCGACGCTCTGGAGGCATCCGCGATCCGCCAGGCGTTCGGCCCGGCCCATTCGAGCATTCGCATGCTGGCCAGCAAGTCGCAAATCGGCCATTGTCTGGGCGCGGCCGGGGCCGTGGAACTGGCGATCGCGTGCGGCGCCCTGTTCCGTGAGACTCTGCCGCCCTTCGACCCGCGGCCGCCTTTCGATTTCGAGATCGTCGGCCAGCCGGTCGGCCCTCGATCGATCCGTATTCCCACGCACTCCATCCTGAAACTGGTCGCGGGTTTTGGAGGACATGTCGAAGCATGCCACTTGACCAGGGCACCGATTTCGCTTTCCGAATGTTGCTGAATTTCGACGCAAGGGTCGAATATGCACACCGCGGGAGCCCTCCGGACCACAATCGCAACCCTTGTCTTTTTAAACGCTTAAGCCTATTCCACAAGCCCTTTCGGTAGACGTCGGACCGATTCGTGTCGATTCCAGGAAAAATCGACGTGCGATTTTGGTTCACTCTTCTGGATCGAAACACGCAATGAAGCTAGACTTGAGTACAACACTTCCGATTCGATCGACTCGACCACCCCGAACTCCTGATCGGTTATGTCGAATTTCCGTATATCCACAGCAGAGGTGACGCCATGATCGTTCGACGGCTCAAGGCTGGTTTGATTCTCGCGATAACGACGGCCATGATGCCGTCGATGGCGCGAGCGGGGCAGATCGAGTTCTTCACGGTAGGCAGCGCGAATGCCAATGCCGGATATTACGCCGGCACGATCGGATTCGGCGTCTCGGACACGGGCGTCGTCGCCGCGACCGCGAACCTGAGCCATGCCAGCGAAATCGGTGCCGCCTACACCGCTGGCGGCAGCGTCGCGAACCTGCCTGTTTCAGGACGATTGTTGTCGATCAGCGCTGACGGCAAGCGTGCCGCTGGATACAGCAACGACTCGGCCGGAGGCATCACCTGGACCGTGGGATCCGGTTCGACGACGAGCCTGGCGAACCTTCCGGGCTATACGCAGGCCTCCGCGATCAGCAACAGCGGTCAATATGTTGCGGGCGTCGGCGGATCGCCGATGCACATGGCGAGCTGGAACTTCGACGGCTCTGCGGGCACGGTGCTCAACAATCTGGATGGCAGCAGCTTCGGCTGGGCAGGAGCCGTGTCCGATACGGGTCTGGTAGGCGGCACATCGGGTGATGGATCGCGTGCGGCCGTGATCGCTCAAGCCGGTCTGTCCGGAAGCACGACGAAACTCGGTCAGGGCTACCTCGACGCGACCATCGCGAACCCCTACGCCAAAGTGCTCGGAATCAATACCGACGGCACGCTTCTCGTCGGCGAATCGCTCACGAAGGTCAGCAACAACAATAGCGATGTCTACACGCGGGGCTTTATCGTCAATAACCTTTTGTCCGATGACACACTCGTTGCCCTGGCGACTCCCACGGGCTGGGACAACGCTTCGGCTCGCGACGTTTCGGACCGGATTCTTCTCGGCTCGGGTATCATCGTCGGCAACCTCTGGAACGGCGACAAGAACGCCCCCTCCAGCCAGGCCGCGGCGATCTGGGTGCCCGGATCGGGTGTCGATCTTCTGCAGAATTACGCCGCGAGCAAGGGTATCACCATACCCGGGGGATACACCCTGCTGACGGCCTTCGGCATTTCGACCGACGGTCTTTTCGTTACAGGTTCCGCCCGCAACGCGTCCGGCGAACAGGTGGGGTATCTGCTCGATTTCAGCGGCAATCAGCCTGTGCCGGAACCGGCATCGGTGCTCTCACTGGCGATCGGCGCCTGTGCCATGCTGTACGCTCGCCGGCGTCGGCGTGATCGTCAGGTCTGACACGACTCGGGCAAGGCGTTCCGCCATCCGATTCGATCGATACAGGCCCTTTCTGGCGAGAAATCGCCGAAGGGCCTTTTTCGTGTTCATAGCGGCTTCCAAGCCAGACGTTTCGACTACCGGCGGATCTCGGTCCTTGCGGATTGAAGTCTGTGTCGAACGGACAGCGGTTTCGGCTCTCGGGGTCTGCATGGCGGGGAACTCGAATCTGGAAGATTCGCGCGCTTCCGACATATAATGATTCGAGATGGCAGTTCAGCGGTCGAAGGCTTACGAACGAGGGGCATGGGCCGAAGCATGAAGTGTGAACGCTGCTCCAAAACGGTCACTCACCACATTACCGACATCGACAAGAACGGCCAATGGCAGGAACACCACCTGTGCCACGATCATGCTCAGGCATTCCTTGAGGAATCCGCTGAGGAGAAGCCGAAAAAGGACGTATCCGAATTGGCCAAGGCCTTCATCAGCCAATCGGCCAAGACGGCGGCGAACGTCGAATCCTCGTCCGAAAAGAAATTCTGCCCGGTCTGCAACATGACGTTTCAGGAGTTCCGCAACAGCGGCCGACTCGGCTGCCCGAACGACTACGTCATTTTCCGTGAAGAACTGATGCCGCTTCTCGAGAACATTCACGAGGACACTCGTCATTGCGGCAAAACGCCGCACAGAGCCCCGCGAGACGCCCAGACGCAAACCTCGCTCATTCAACTCCGGAACGATCTGAAACGTGCCGTGGCCATGGAAGATTACGAACTCGCCGCGAAAGTACGCGACAAGATCAAGGAACTGGAATCGAAGAAGGCCTGACGGCAGCTTTGTCCGGCCACGGGACTCCGGTCTCGTACGAGAACTCCCGTGAAAGCCCGTGGCTTCGAACTTCACCGGACCGTGACCGATCGGCTCGACCACGATCCCGCCCTGAACCGGAGTGGCCGATACGCTTATGAAATCGAAGAGCGGCCCTGATCCGAACGACGAACGGGACGCCGATGCGGGCGCGAATCGCAAATGTCCGTATTGCGGACTCGATACCAAAGGATTTCGTACCACTGGACGATTGGGTTGCCCTCTTGACTATGATACCTTCTCCGCTGAAATCGCTCCTGTGTTGCGATCGAGCCAGGCGGCCTCTCTGCATGTCGGAAAATGGCCGAAGCGTGGCCCAAGCCGTTTCGAAGTTCTGAAGCTGCAATTCGAGTTGCGTCTCGCCATCGAACGCCAGGACTACGAAACCGCCGCAATGATCCGTGATCGAATGCGGGATCGAACCAAGCCCCGAGAATCCTGAGATGACCATCGACGAACTGACACGATCCCCCGGCGAATGGCTCAAGGGCAGCGGCCCGGAAAGCGATATCGTCATTTGTTCCCGCATCCGCCTGGCTCGTAACCTGGCTGACTTTCCGTTCATTTCGAAGGCCAGCCGATCCGACAAGGCAGATATCGTCAGCCAGATTCGCGACGCGTTGCACGAGTCCGACTCGCCCCTGAGCTATTTCGACGTCGAAAAACTCAGCGACCTGGACCGCCAGTTTCTCGTCGAACGGCACCTGATCTCGCGCGAGCTCAAGGAAGGCGAGGGCCCTCGTGGCGTCGCCTTCAACGCCGACGAGAGTGCCTCGGTCATGGTCAACGAAGAAGACCACTTACGAATTCAGGTCATGCGTTCCGGGCTGGCTCTCACCGAAACCTGGGAACAGATCGACGAACTCGACAACCGGCTCGAAGAGCACCTCGACTACGCCTTCAGCCAGGAACTCGGTTATCTTTCCGCATGCCCCACGAACGTCGGCACAGGCATCCGTGTCGGAGTGATGCTCCACCTGCCCGCTCTCGGACAGACCGAGCAACTCGACAAATTCTTCCGTGCCCTTCAGAAGATCTATCTCTCCGTTCGCGGCCTCCATGGGGAAGGCACGCAGCCCTACGGGGATTTTTATCAGATCTCGAACCAGCAGACCCTCGGCAAGAGTGAGCAGGAACTGATCAAGAACCTGACCGACGTCATTCCCCAGCTCATCGAATACGAACGCAAAGCCCGCCAGACACTCCTCGCGGAAAAAAGGCAGGTCCTCCACGACCAGGTCAGCCGGGCCTATGGCGTGCTCAAAACCGCCCACACGATTTCGTCGGAAGAGACGATGCTGTTGCTCTCCAGCGTTCGCATGGGCATCAACCTTGGTCTGATCGACGACCTCGATATCGCCCAGGTCAACGAACTTTTCATCAACACGCAGCCGGCCCACCTGCAGAAGATTCACGGGCAGACACTGGCCGTGGACGAACGCAACGTCCTGCGGGCCACATACCTGCGCAAGAAATTCCAGGAATTTCGGGGCGAGTGAATTTGAGTCGGGGCCAGACGAGTGAGGGCCCCGCGGCAAAGCCGGGCCGAATCACACGATGGAAGTTCTCCGTCACTTCGATTCGGGCGCGGCACCATCGGCGAAACGGCCGAGCCGACTCCAGACCGTCGCGTCCACCGTGTCGCGCCATGAACGTGCCGAACCATCCAGCAACAGCACATGCACCAGCCCCTGATGGCCGCTGGAGCTGCCCATGCTGGCGCAGTTTTCGCTTGACGATACGGCCGATTTCCCGGAATTCGGTCGCATGCCGTGCTGGTAAAGGCTCATGATCCAGTCGCCCCTCGACCAGTCAAGGCCCGCGTCCGTTCGCGTGGCTCCGGCCATCGACGCATCTTCGGCCGTATCGGCACAGATTTCGACCAGCCGATAGTTCGCCGGCCCCGGTTCGGCTGCCGCTGTGCCGATCAGTCGTTCCGCGAAGGCCGCGGTGAAAGCCAGGCCATCGGCGGCTTCGACGGCCTGCGGAGTGACGCGCTTGCCGATCGCGAACGGGCCATCCGAGCCATTCCTGTCCGATCCGGCATTCGCCCGGTAATTCGTCGCACCAGGCTGAGCGGCGGCCCGGTCAGAAGGGCAGCGCAGGCCCGCCGGTGCCGCAGGTTTGTCACCTGACTTTTTACCCGATTTGTCTTCGATCTCCTGCCGCACATTGACGAAGTTCCAGAGGTTCGCCTGGTTCCGCATCGTCCAGAGTACGCTCGTGCCCGGCGCGGCATTCGGCGGTGCCCATTTCGGGTTTTCGGGAAACGCGCCGGTCGATTGCGCGTAATAACCGAGTGCCTGGCCGATCTGGTTCAGGTTCGCCAGGCAGGTCGTGGCTCGCGCCTGTTCACGCCCGCGTGGCAGCCGCATCAGGAGGAACAAGGCGACCGTCACGCAGATCGCCCCGATGAACACGACCTCAGGCAAAGTCAGGGCGTGACGCCCGATCGATCCGTGAACCTTTTTCATCATCGATTCGCTCGCATTTCAATCCGGTTCGTTGGTTTCGAACGGGTGCGGCCCGTGATTTTCATTTGGCGCATCATCATCGCCGGCAGCGTTTCTCGTTCGCCTTTTCGCATGTTGGGCTACGATCGCCCTGGCCACGAAAAGCCGCAACAAAGAATCGGCCAGCGCGACCGAAACGAGGATCGCCGCCAGAATGCCCGCGACGCCCCAGACGGAAACGAACAGGATTCGGTCGTTCCTCGCTTGTGTCGGCAATAGCGAACCGACGGCGATCAGCAGCGATTCCAGCCACAAAAAGCCGATGCCGATTCGCCGCAGCCGACGCGAGAAACGCCCGGGACGGGATTCGGGGATCCAGTCCGACCGGTTCGTTTCCCAAAAACGGAGCATCGCCGCGACGATCGCGATCGCACCCGCCAGCAGAAGCCCCGCGATGGCCGCATCGTTCATGACATGATTCCCGAATTCGGTCGTCCCGATCTTCGCCGCGTCGTTCGCATGAATAGAGGCCGCCGAACCGGTTCAGGTTCAATAAAGGTCCATCTTGGTCAAAAGTTCCTCGACCCAGTCGGCCCGGCGGGCGATTTCGTGGATCGTGTTGCGGATTTCCGACGACCTCAGGCTGGCACGATCGAACGTTCGGGTCATGATGAACATCGCCTGACCGTTCACGTCGCGGATCGAGATGCCGACATACGGCAGGTCGTTATTGAGCCGGAGGGCGAATTCGAAATTCGCCGGGTCGGCCGGCCCGCATACCGAATAGACGGTCAGGCTGGTTTGCCCGAGCGGCCCTTTCTCGATCTCGAGGTAGACTTCCTGAATTCGGTCCCTGGGCAGACGCATGATGACGCGCCACAGATCGGAACCGCCCTGCACGAGACCGTCGACCGATTCCAGGCTTTCGCGCACGATCGATTCGATGTCCTGATAATCGAACATCAGATCTTCGAGTTCGGCGGCCAGTTCTTCGGCTGAGCCGTATCGATCCTCAGGGTCTTTCGCCAGGCAGCGTTCGATGACATGCTGAACGCGTTCAGGCACGTCGGCGTTGAGCTGCCGGGTGTTCGGTATGGCCGCCGACCGGTGCATGCGGATCAATTGCCGGACATTTTCGGAGCTGTAAGGCAATTGAGCCGTGAGCAGATAGAAATAAGTGACCCCCAGGGCATAGATGTCGGACTGAGGCGTCGCCGGCGTCGCCATGAACAGCTCAGGCGCCATGAAGGTCGGCGTGCCCGATACGGCCGACGACATCTCGGACCGTTCGTTCACGTTGATCACGAGTCCGAAGTCGGCCAGTTTCGCCATACCCTCGCCGCTCAAGAGAATGTTCGCCGGCTTCACATCGCGGTGCACCAGGCCGGCGCGGTGCGCGGCATCGAGCGCGAAGCAGACCTGGCGGATCAGGTCCGTGGCGTTCGGGACTTCCAGTGCCCCGTTCCGGACGACCGCCTCTCGCAAGCTGACGCCGCCGGGCACGAATTCCATTTCGATGTAATGATAGCCCTTGGCTCCGCCCAGGTTGTGGACGGTCACGATATGCGGGTGCACCAGGCCGGCGACGGCCCTCGCTTCGACCCAGAAGCGGTCGCGAATCAGGGGCTTGCGGCGCAGAAGGCCCGGGCTCAGGATTTTCAGAGCGCAGGGCCGCTCAAGCGAGGAGTGAGTCGCTCGATAGACGCGGCCCATCGAGCCCCGGCCGATGATCTCTTCCACCCAGTACTGCCCAAGCTCGCTGTGCACGAGATTATCGACGGCCGGGAATCCGTCGCCCAGCATGCCCACGAATTCGGGCGTGATCGTCGGATCCGAACCGATCAGCCGAGTCCGTTCCGTCGGATGGGTTTCGGAGACATCCGATCGTGGCAGGGGGTGATGCTCCCGCCCGGTGGAAATCATGGGGCAGGGGATTTCGGTATCGATGAAAGGGCAATTCGGCGGCGGCGTTTCGCTCGTCAAATCCACGGACATGACCAGTTCGCCGCATTGAGAGCAGCGAATCGGCCTTGTGCCTGTGTCGGACTGAGTCAAATCGGTCATGGAATCCGATCATCCGGAACGGAGCGAACCGATATCGCGACCTGGGCGATCACGACAAGGCCACACGAAACCTGCGTGACCTGAGGACGTAGAGGGGCTATATGACACCATTCTGACGGACTCAGACGGCACGTCAAGCCGAAGCGTCACAAGCACGCCGTCATCGACGCTCGGGCATGCGAGAGAACCCCCTCGTTCGAGGATCTCTTCGTCGCCCCGTCACAAATATTCGTTGATCAGGTTTTCCAGCATTTCCTGCCGGCCGCTGGGGGTACGTTCCGAATCGCCCTGATCCAGCATGCGTGCTTCGAGTTCGCGGAAACCGACCTTGCCGCTTTCGATTTCCTTACCGAAAGGCGTGTCCCACGAGGAATAACGCTGGGCGACCTGGCCAGCCAGCCGGCCGTCTTCGAGGATCGCGTGCGCGATCTTGAGGCCCCTGGCGAATGCGTCCATACCGCCAATGTGGGCATGGAACAGGTCGACCGGTTCGTAACTTTCACGCCTGACCTTGGCGTCGAAATTCACGCCGCCGGTGGTGAACCCGCCCATTTCCAGAATTTTCCGCATGCAGTGCGTCGTCAGGTAAATGTCGGTCGGGAACTGGTCGGTATCCCAGCCCAGCAGCGGATCGCCGGTGTTAGCGTCGATCGAACCCAGAGCGTCGTTATCGATCGCCAGAGTCAGCTCGTGCAGCATCTCGTGGCCGGCCAGAGTGGCATGGTTGGTTTCCAGATTCAGCTTGAAATCGTCCTTCAAGCCGAAAGTCCGCAGGAAGTTCAGACACGCCGCCGTGTCCGAATCATATTGGTGCTTGGTCGGCTCCATGGGCTTCGGCTCGATATAGAACTGGCCTTCGAAACCGATCGACTTTTTGTAGTCCACGGCCATGTGCAGAAACCGGGCGAGATGCTCGAGTTCACGCTTCATGTCCGTGTTGAGCAGCGTCTGGTAACCCTCGCGGCCCCCCCAGAAGGTATAGCCCTCGCCGCCCAGTTCGTGCGTCACTTCCATCGCTTTCTTCACCTGTGCCGCAGCCATGGCGAAGACTTGCGCGTTCGGGCTCGTCGACGCGCCCTGAGCATAGCGGGGATGGCTGAACAGGTTCGCTGTCCCCCATAGCAGCTTGATTCCGGTGCGCTGCTGCTCTTCCTTGAGCACCTTCACGACGGCGTCGAGATTCCTGTGACTCTCGGCCAGGCTCTTGCCCTCCGGAGCGACGTCGCGGTCGTGGAAGGCGTAGTAGGGGGCCCCCAGCTTTTCGATGAATTCGAAAGCCATCCGGGCTCGCCGCTGTGCGTTATCCACGGAACCGCTGCCGTCTTCCCAGGGCCGCTCCGCCGTGCCGACGCCGAACGGATCCCCCAGCGGATTCGCGAACGTGTGCCAGTACACGACCGAAAACCGCAGGTGATCCCGCATCGTCTTGCCGCCGACCGTCGCATCGGCGTCGTAATGCTTGAATTCCAGGGGATTTCTGGACTTCGGGCCGCCGTAAACGATTTTCTTCGGAACCTCGGGGAAGAATGCCTGGGGCATGATGGCTCTGAGCCTCCTCGTGCGCGACCTGGTTTCGGAACGCCGGTGTGTGCCGTCTCGACACGATATCTTCCGCGGAATCGGCAACGGGCCGCGACATCGATCGAATACAGGTTTTCGAGTGCGGGATTCCTGCGGTCTGTCATCCGACAATCTACACGATCGCCCCCCGGCCGGACAATCCGAATACCGCATGAGCAAATTCGGCACACGGACGACATCGCGTCAGTGAGCGTTCGCCAGCCCGACTTGATTCAAGGGTCATTCGTCGATCGACCCATGGAGATCCGCGGAACCGTTCGATAGAATGAGTTCAGCCGATCCGCGACTCTCGTCATTCCACGAATCGACACCATGAAACAAAGCGTCCGCCGTTCCCGACCTGGCGACGAATCTGTGCAGAACATGCCGAAGACATGTTCGTTCGCCCGTGGATTCGCCATGCTGGCCGTCATTGCGTTCGCGCCGGCAAGCCCCGCATCCGCTCAGCCGAAAGCGGCGACTCCGGACACAGCCGCAATTCGGACGGCCCGGACCGAAAAGTTTCTGGACGGCCTCTGGAGCCGCGGCTACTTCGACCTTGCCGACCAGTTTCTCGCCGATTCGAAAAAGTCCGGCGCCGTCGACGCCGCCACGCTCGAATGGCTCGAAGCACGATCCGACTTCGAAAACGCGTCCGTACAGCTCGATCTCGCCCGGCGTAAAGGTCTCCTGGAACGCTCCATCGCCAAAACCCGTGCCGTCGTGCCGCGTCTCGGCGATTCGCCACGATCGATCGAAGCGCGGTCGCACCTCGTACGTGCTCTCGTGGAACTGGCCCACCTTTTCAAGCTCGAATCCGCCGACCGACCGACGGCAGGCCAGAAGGATGCACAGATCAAACTCGCCCGGGCCCGTTTCGCGGAAGCCCGCGACACCAACACCGCGCTCGACGCCGCCCTGCTCAACAAAGAGAAGACGTTCACGCTGCCGGTTCTCAAGGACGATCCCCGCCGGCCCGATTTCGAAGCGACTCAGCTTGAACGTTTGAATGCCCAGCTCCAGTCCGCTCTCATCGATTACGAAGAAGCCCAGACCTGGCCGCCCAAAGCTCCGCAGCGCGACAAACTGCTGGAAAAGGCCGCCGGCACGCTGAAATCCCTCTACGAAACCAACCGGCAGCAGATCGCGGGCCAGAACGCCCGCTTATGGCAGGCACGCTGCCTGCAGGAACTCGGCAAACTCGGTGAATCCTCAGGCATCTACGGCGAAATCGTCGATCAGCTCGACCCGGCACTGAAGGACATCCGCCGGCGTGCCATGTATTTTCGCCTCACGGCCTATCGGGACCGCGGCGACTTCGCCCTGGCCGCCGACGAAGCACGCCGCTGGCTCGACGCCTTCCCCGACCAGACCCGGACGGACGACGGCCTGGGCGTTCAGCTCGAACTGGCCCGGAACATTCTGGCCCAGCTTCCGAAAGCCAAAGCCAACGAGAAAGCCGCCGGCGAACGGATCGCCCGCGAGCGGCTCAGCCAGGTCGTCCGCGTCTACTCCCGACATCAGGCGGAAGCCCGCACGATGCTCGAATCGATACGCAAATCGACCGCCGAAACGCCACCTGAGCGGCTCGACATCAACGCCGCCCTGGCAGCCGGTCAAGAGGCCCTTGAACTGAAGGACTATGCCCGCGCCGAGGCCTGCTTTGCAGCAGCCGCACGCAAAGCCCGCCCCGCGAAGGAAAAAACGACGTACGTGAAGGCCCGTTACTTCCAGGCCGTTTCGGCCTTCCGCAGCGACAAGCATTATGAGGCCTACGTTCTGGGTAGCCATATCGCCGAGCGGTTCCCGTCCGAGCCACTGGCCGCCAACGCCGCCGAAATCGGCCTGGCCGCGATGACTTACGCCTATAACTCGCTCAAATCGATCGACCCTCAAGCCGATCTTTTCCGGTTGACCGATCTGGCGCAGGCCATTCGCAAGACCTGGCCCGGCACTCCTCAGGCCGATTCGGCCCGCATCACGCTGGCCGAAATCGCCCGCGGGCAGGGCCGATACGCCGATGCGGCCGCGGAACTCGAAACCATCCCGGCGCAGTCTTCCCAATTTGCCGAAGCGCAGTCCAAACTTGGCCTGGTCCTCTGGCGAATGGCCCGATCGGCCGAAGCGGCCGGTTCGTTCGATCCCGCCGCCATCAACAAGGCCCGGCGTGCGTTCGAAGCGTCGATCGATCACCGGGTTCGCGACGGTGTCCCGGCGGAAGACGCCAAACTGCTCGAAACCCGGCTCGATCTCGCGGACCTGCTCATCACGACCGGCAAAGCCGACGAAGCCATCGAATCGATCGCGGCGATCGAGCCCGTTCTGGAACAAGTGCCCGCGACGATTTCGGCCCGGGCCCGCAGGCTCAAGGTCAAGGGCCTGATCGCGGCCGACCGACTCGACCAGGCACTCGCGGACCTCGCCGAAGCCGAATCGTCCGGTCATTCCGCCGAAGAACTGACTTCGCTTTATTTTCAGCTCGGCCAGACACTTCAGGATGTGCTGAAAGAACTGAAGCAGAACGGCGACGGCCGATACGTTCGAGTTCGCCAGACATACGGCAAATTCCTCAATGCCCTTGCGGCGAGCAAGGCCGGCGATTCATGGCAGGCGATGCAGTGGGTGGCCGAAGCCCAGATTGAGGACGGCCAGCCGGCGGAAGCCATGAAAACGCTTTTGAAAATCGACGACAAATTCCTCTCGCGGGCCGAGTTCGCAGGCGATCCCGCGAATGCGTCTCGCTGGAACCGGTCCCAGTTGAAGCTGGCGGAGGCCGCTCGCAAGAGCCGGAACTTCGCCGCCGCCGAATCGGCCCTTGCCGCGGTCGCGGCGAAAAGCCCTAACCTGCTGCCGCTGCTGATGGAGAAGGGGCGACTCCTGGGCGATCAGGGGAAAACGACGGAGGCCTTCGCCTACTGGCGGGGACTTGCGAACAGGCTCGGCGGTTCGAATCCTCGGCCTGACGAATACTACGAATCCTGGCTCGAAGTCGCCCATATGCTTGAAAAACAAGGTAAAGCCGGAACGGCACGCCAGACCCTCGCCGGTATCGTCCGCCTCAGCGGCTCGAAGATGCCGGCGGACTGGAAGACCAGACTCGAATCGGAAATGAACAGGCTGGCCCGGTCGTCGCCGGCCCCGGCAACGAAAAAGGGAGGCTCCTGACCGATGGCCCGACCGTTTCGCTTCCCGCTTGCATCACTGATTTGCTCGCTCTCGCTGGCATCCTCGATCGTATCGGACGCGCACGCCCAGTCCGACGAAATCCGCTTTCGGCCTGCGACCGGGCAGACCTCCGGCCGTGTCGTCCGCGGGACGATCAACGCCGAAACGCCCCGGGACGTTCGCATCCAGGTCGGCAACAAGCCGGAAACCGTTCCGCTTGAGGAAATCTCCGAGATCTCCTATGCCGGGACGCCACCGGCGTTCCTTGAGGCCAGGGTTCGCGAAAAATCCGGCGATTATCGCGGTGCGCTCGAGAATTACGAAAAGGCCGCCGCGACGACCGGTCTCAAGCCGTTCGTCGCCCAGCTGGTGAAATTCTCGTATGCCGCAGCTCTGGCCGCTACGGTCAGCGAGGACGAATCGCAAACCGACAAGGCCGTGAAGGCACTTCAGGATTTCGTGAAAACCTACCCCAACGGCCGGCACACGTCTTCGGCCTACGAATCGCTGTTGAACCTGGTGCGGGGTGGGGGAGATGCCGCGAAGATCGATTCGGTGATCGACGAACTTGCGAAAGTGCCTGGCGAACAGGCCCGGGCGAAGGTTCTGAAGGCCGACACACTCGTCGATCAGGGCAAGGCCGACGAGGCCCTGCGATCGATCGACGCGGTCTCGGACCAAATCCCGGCGAATTCGAGTCTTGCCCGCCTTGCCGAATCGGTCCGGATCAAGTCGCTCGTGGGTGCGAAGAAACTGGATGACGCCGAGAGCAAGGCCCGGCAGCTCATCGAATCGGCCGACCCCGGCGACTCTGAAGCCCTGGCCCATGCCTATAATGCGCTGGGCGATTGCCTGCGTGCTTCAGGGAAGCCGAAGGACGCCCTGATCGCCTACCTGCACACGGACATCCTGTTCGATTCCGTGCCGAACGAGCACGCACGCGCCCTGGCCGCGATCACACAGCTCTGGCGCACGCTCGAAAAGCCGGACCGCGCCGAGCAGACCCTGAACAAGCTCGCCACGGTCTACCCGCGCAGTCCCTGGCTGAAGAAGGCCCAGGGCACGCCCTGAGGCCTGAGAACAGGGGTGATCGAATCGAACTCCTATCATGACATCCGTGACCGAACTCTCGAATCCGAACTTATCGCCGAACCGGACCAGCTGGAGCCAGCGTTCCATGAGCCGCATCAGGACAACCCTGCTTTTCGCCGCTGCCGCAATCATCCTGTCGTCCACATCTGGCGATACGCGGGCCCAGCCGCCGGACGCGGCGAAGGCCGAACCGGCGAAAGCCGCCGAAGCTCCTCCCGCTGAGAAAGCCGCGGAGAAAGCGGCGGAAGCGCCAGTCGCGGAAGCCCCGCCAGCAGCGGCAGCCGCTCCGGTCGCGGCGAACGCTGCCGCGGCTCCGCCCAAACAGGAAAGCCTGCTTTTGTGGATCTACAAGGCTGAAGGGATCTTCTTTTTCCCGCAACTGCTCATGTCGATCGTCCTGGTCGCCATGATCGTGCTATATGCGATGCAGGTCGGGCGTAAGGAGTTCATGCCTCTCGAACTTCTGGATGGGCTGGAGACCCAGACGCGGGACAAGAAGTTTCAGGAGGCCTACGACCTGGCCAAATCCGACGAATCGCTCATCGCCCGGCTGGTCACGGCGGGCGTCGTCCGGCTCCAGACCTCAGGCGGCCAGTATCCGCAGGCCCTTGAGGCCATGCAGGAGGTCGGTGAGGATGAAGGAATGAAGTTCGACCATCGGCTGAGCTATCTGGCGATGATGGCCAATATCGCCACCATGGTCGGTCTTTTGGGCACGGTGTGGGGTATGGTGGCCGCGTTCATGGTCATCGCCCAGAGCGACACCAGCCCCAAACCCAGCGAACTGGCCCAGGGCGTGAGCCAGGCCCTGGTGACGACCGTTTGGGGGCTTTTGCAGGCGATCCCGGCGATCGTGGCCCATACGATTCTCAAGAACCGCATCTCACGCATGATGCTCGAAACCGGCATCGCGGCCGAGCGATTCGTCGGCCGGTTCACGTCTCTCAACAAAGGTTCGAAAGTCGGGGCGACGACAGAAAACGCCAAGGGCTGATTCGCTGGTCATCATGCCAGCCAGGCTCTCCAAACCGATTCCGTCCGCCGACTCGGGACCGCCTCGATGAGATTCCGAAAAACGCACTCCGTGAGCGAAGATGTCGCCCTCGACATGACCCCCATGATCGACATGACATTTCAGCTCATCGCCTTCTTCATGTTCACGCTCAATTTCTCGAACGACCTGCTCGACGAGCGTGTGCATCTGCCGCTGGCGGATTCGGCGACGCCGACGGCCAATGCGCCCCAGTCGCCGATCTATATCAACATGAGCAGGGACGGTCTGGTCTACATGCTGGGCGGAGAGGCCGCTGACCCGCTCGTCGACGCCTCTTCGATCCGCCGCCAGCTCGCCGTCGAAGCCCAGATGGCGAAGATCAACATGAAAGTCGCGGGCGTCGACGCCGGCGCCGGCCTCTGGACGACCGTCGTGATCCGGGCCGATAACGAATCCCCCTACGGTTCCGTTCAGAAGGTCATACAGATCGCCCAGCAGGCAGGGTTCACCAAATTCTGGCTGCGAGCCACGAAATCCGAGTGATTTATCCGCGACCCACTGGATCCGGCACGTCCTCACCGATTCGAAGATCGGACTCAGAAGATGAAAATCCGCAAATTCGCTCCGTCCGATTCGAAAGTCGCCCTGGAAATGACGCCGATGATCGACGTCGTCTTCCAGCTCCTGATCTTCTTCATGTTCACGTTCAAGATCGTCTCGGTCGAAGGCGAATTCGCCATCACCATGCCCGCCGCCGAACAGGGCTCCGCTGCTCCGACACCCGAGAACATCACGGCCTTGCCCGATATCGACGTCCGTCTGCTCGCGGGCGAAAACGGCGAACTGGCCGGTATCCGGCTCGGCGACGATGCCGTGGCTTCCATGGACGAACTCACCGCCGCTCTGAAGGCGATCGTGGGCGACGATCCTCAGATCGCGGCCGATGTCGAGATGCGGATCGACGCCCCGCCCACGCTCAAATACGGTGCTGTCGTCGGGGCGATCAACGCCGCCGCGCGCGTCAGAATCCAGAAAATCAAGTTCTCCCCGCCACCGGGAGGATGATCTCATGGCGTTCTTTCGCGAGCCCGTACGCCTCTATCGCAACCTCGACCCAGTCCGGATTCTCGATACCAGTCGCACGCTTTCGCTTCGGATCGAAGAACGCTTTCCGGGTTCCGGCCTTGCTGCGCTGAGCCGGGAACTGGCCGAAATCGCCAGCAACACCGTGCGGCAGGTCGAACTGGCGAACCGGCCGGCGATCGGCCTGCGAATCGCGGCCTGGTCGCTGATCGGCCTTGGCATCGCCATCGTGATCGAACTCGGCGGGCACCTGCAGACTAACTGGGAACTCGGCAACCCGGGCGATTTCATTCAGTCGTTCCAGGCTGCTATCGAAAGCTCAGTGTTCCTCGGAGCCGCGATCGTATTCCTGCTGAGCTGGGAGAACCGGATCAAGCGGCGGCGCATTCTCCAGTATCTGCACGAACTCCGAACGATCGCGCATCTTGTCGACATGCATCAGCTTCCGAAAACGCCGGATACGATCCGGTTCGAGGCCCAGGCGACGTACACGGCCCATTCGCCGGTGCGCGTGATGACACCCTTCCAGCTTGCCCGCTATTTTTCGTATTGCAGCGAAATGCTGTCGATCATCGGCAAGCTCGCGACGCTTTATGTTCAAAACTTCCCGGACCCCGCAGTGCTTCAGGCCGTGGACCAGATCGAAGACCTCACGACGGGCCTGTCTTCCAAGATCTGGCAGAAGAGCATGTCGCTGACCCCGCCTGCGGCTCCCTCGATCGGCTCGAATTCGATTCCCGCACCGTCGGCCGAGTCTTCGAAATCCGATTCCGATTCGACGAACCTTCATCGAGACAATTCCTGATGGGTTACCTGCTCGCTTTCCTGGCTTCGGCACTTTGGGGTCTGACTTACACCCTCGACGAAAAAGTCCTGGAAGACCTCCCGCCCGTCAAAGTCTATTTCCTGCACTGCGTCGTCGGCATGTTCATCTCAGGCTCGGTCTGGCTGGCCAATGGCGGCCGCCCCCTGGGCCTTTTGCCGACTTCGTCCGAAACTGCGAATCGCAAGATTCTGCTGGCCAGCATGCTGATCGGTTGTGTCGCCGGGCTCGCGATCGTGATCTCGATCGTCCGCCTGGGGGCATCGCTGGCCGCGATTCTCGAAATCTCTTACCCCATCTTCGTGCTGGTCTTCAGCTGGATCCTCTTCGGCAAAACCACGAACCGGTCCGTGCTCGTCGGCGGGGCGTTCATCTTTCTCGGCTCGGCGATCATCATACTTTTCGGACACGACGGGCCGAATTCCGGCCACGCCATCGCTTCACCCCTTGACGATCCGTCACCCACTGTTGACTCAGCCCTTGAAACCGTCGATTCGTCCGATTAAAAAGGACTTTCCGATCGGTGCCGATCCACCGCCATTGGCGATTTCACGTCGCCGGGTCATGCCGATCCCGCCGCATCCTGCCCACCAGCCCGCGAACGGGCGACCTCAGTCATGCCGTTCGCGGCGAACAACCTCTCTTCGTAGTTTCAGCACCCGGGAGCTTCCCCATGAATCGTCGATCCTTCCAACGCCTTTCTCTCGCGGCCTTCGCCGGCTCCGTGGCGCCTTCGGTAAGCCGGTCTGCGGCTCAGGCTCCCGATGCGGCCAAGCTCGCGGCCTGGATCGACAAACCCCTGCTGGACAAAGACATCTCCATCGACGAGGTGCGCCGTTACGTCGCCGCGAAAATCCCCCGCATGCCGGCCCTGAAAACCCCCGAAGAATGGACGAAATGGGCCACCGAACACCGCCAGAAGGTGCTCGATACCGTCATCTACCGGGGCGAAGCCACCAAATGGCGTGACGCCAAGGGCCTGAAGTTCGAACGTATGGGCACCGTCACCACCGACGGCTACCTGCTCACCAAAGTGCGTTTCGAAGCCTTGCCTGGTCACTGGATTCCGGCTCTGCTTTACGAACCGGCAGGCCTGTCGGCCGACAAGAAAGTGCCCGTGCACCTGGCCGTCAACGGCCACGACGCCAACGGCTACACAGCCGATTACAAGCAGGCCCGCTGCATTCACCTGGCGAAGAAGGGCGTCGTGAGCCTTTCGCTGGAATGGTACGGCATGGGCCAGTTCAAAACGCCCGATTACCTGCACCCGCTCATCAACACCATCGACCTCACCGGCACTTCGGGCATCGCGACGCACTTCCTGGCGATGAAGCGCGGGATCGACGTACTCCTCAGCCATCCGAACGCCGAGCCTTCGAAAGTCGCAGTCTCCGGCCTTTCCGGCGGCGGCTGGCAAACGATCTTCATCTCCTCTCTCGACCCCCGCGTGACCCTGGCCAACCCCGTCGCGGGATATTCCAGCTTCATCACCCGTACCCAGCACGACCAGGACCTGGGCGACAGCGAACAGACACCCACCGACCTGGGCAGCGTGACCGATTACGCCATCATGACCGCCCTGCGTGCCCCGAACGCCACGCTCCTGACCTTCAACGCCAAGGATAACTGCTGCTTCCGGGCCGATCATGCACTGCCGCCCCTCGTGGCCGCCGCCAAGCCCGTTTACGACTTGATGAAAGTGCCCGACAAACTCGGCACCCACGTGAACGAAACGCCCGGCGACCACAACTTCCTCGAAGACAACCGCAAAGCGCTCTACAAGTTCATCGGCACCCACTTCATGGGCTTGAAGGATGCCGCTCTGGAAGCCTTCGCCAAGGAAGAGGTCGCCCCCGGCGATATCAAAAAACCTGAGGAACTGAAAGTCGCCCTGCCGGCCGATCAACTTTCCCTGCACGGCCTTGCGATGAACCTGGCGAAGACCCTGCCGGCCGCCGTCGAGCTGCCGAAGGACAAAAACGCCGCCGAAATCTGGATTCTCGAAGGCCGCAAGAAGCTGCGTGAAGCCCTGAAGCTGCCGGAAGCCCCGGCACCGCTTTACGACACCTTCACGCCGATCGGCGACCGAACGGTCGAAAACGGCCTGGTGCGCCAGGCGAATCTGGTACGCGTCGCCGACACCTGGAGCGTGCCATTCGTCGAGATCTTCCCCCAGAAAAGTTCACCCAAAACGACAAGTTTCTACCTGGCCGACAAGGGTGCCGCCGAATTTTCGGCCGATGCCGCCGCGCGGCTGGCGGCGGGCGAACGTGTCGTCGTCTGCAACCCGTTCGACTTCGGCGAACTGAAGCCCTCGCACCACGGGTATCTGTTCTCGCTGCTGCTGGGCACGGTAGGTGACCGCCCGCTTGGCATCGAAGCCCGTCAGCTCGCCGCGGCTCTGGCCATGGACCGCAGCCGCCTGGGTCAGTCGATCCGCCTGGTGGCCAAGGGCAAGCGCGCGGCGCTCGTCGCACTTTGTGCCGCGGCGATTTCGAACGAAGGCACCGTGGCGGAAGTTGTCCTGGAAGGCTCGCTCGGCAGCCTTAAGGAAGTGATCGAAGACAAGACGAGCTATACCGACGCTCCGCAGTTGTTCACCTTCGGGCTTCTCCAGAACTTCGACATCAACCGGATCGCCATGCTCGTCGCCCCGGCGAAACTTTCTTTCAAGGCCCCCTCCGACCGTGCCAAAACCGAACTGGCGAGCCTGGCAGACTGGTGGAAGTTGCTGGGTGTCGAACACAAGCCGCTGGGGTAATGCCGCACGAAGGAATGGAGCCGGGCGATCAGTTTTCGCCCGGCTTTCGATTTATTCGCTATGAAACACGTCCTCTTCGTCTGCGGGCGTAACAAGCGACGGAGCCCGACTGCCGAGGCCATCTTCGCCGGATTTCCGGGTGTCGAAGTCGATTCGGCGGGGTTGTCCGACGATTCGGTTTCGCCCCTCGATGCCGACCATATCGCCTGGGCAGACTTCATTTTCGTCATGGAACGCAGCCACCTCGGCCGCCTCAAAAGCCGCTTCGGGCGGCACCTGAAGGCTTCAAGGGTGGTGTGTCTCAATATCCCCGACAAATACGAATTTATGGACGCCCGCCTGATCGCCCTGCTCAAGGCGAAAGTGACGCCGCTGATTTCAGGATAGTCATTCGATTCTCAATCGCCACTGAGCTTAACGCTCCAGCGGCAAAGGAGCGTTCAGAAACGCTTCCTGCCAGCCATGCATCGCTGGCCAGTCCACCTGTTCGTCTGCGGCCATGAAACGGCCTCGGAAGCGGGCCCTCAGGATAATGCCCCGTTCCAGGTCATAGCCAAGGGTCCAGGTGCGAACGGTTCGGCCGTCGGCCGAGCGGTAGCGCCGGGAGATGTCGTGCGGGTGTGCCGTTTCGAGGAACCGAACGGTATCGTCGACGCTCGTCAGCAAGGACGGCGGCCATTCCCTGTCGGGTCCGTAGCCCGTAACGGTCTCATCGATGCCGAAGGCGACGTCCCGAGCGTTGAAGCGAGGTTCGCGGCCATCGATCGAACGCATCGATGCAGGCTCGTCACGCACGGCAAGTAGCCACTCGGAAACGGCTTCGGGAACGCTCCATGCCGACGAGACGACGCCGACTTCCACGCCGAAGAGCATCCCCACGGACCGGGTGGAAATCTCCGCGAGCAGGTCGAACTGATGCGGCGCTGTGCCAGACCACGTAAACCGCAGCGTCGTCTCATGCCAGTCGGGCGGCTGGAATTCGAGTTCGACACGCTCTCGATTCGTTTCGGTGTTCATCAGGCATGATCCCGCCACTTCGCCGGATTCGCCACGGCCGCGGGCGGTCAGCCCCAGGACGCCGAGAAACGGTCCGAACCAGGAATCTCGTCCGGCGGGCCGAAAGTACAGCCCGGGCGTCACATTCCTGAACCGAACGGCCCAGGCTCCGGGCAATGCGGCATCGCCGCGCCATTGGTAACCGTTTTCCGATTCGATCCACTGGTTCATCGCTGGACGTCTCGATCGAGACGCTCTCCCCATGACGTCATCCGACACAGTACGCACTGCAGCGAACGCATCTTACCAGAAGCCTGCGAATCCGGCAGCCGATGAATTTCAGCCGATGCGACCGATCCTGAACCGGCGCAATTCGTCCGAATCACCTAAACCACCACTTGACTCCAATTCTATGGCAGATTAGTCTGAACTTACCAACCGGTAAGTAGGTCGGATTCTCTTGTGGCGGGTCGAACGTTGGCCGAGTCGATCGAAAACAGTTGTGCGGCGGAGTGCGGCGGCAGTTCCGCGGCGGCTGACCATTTGGGCCGGACGGCTCTGGAGCTGTTCGCCCGCAAGGGTTACGCGTCGACGTCAGTGAATGAGATCGTGGAAGCCGCCGGCGTCACCAAGCCGATGCTGTATTACTACTTCGGGAGCAAGGAGAGGCTTGCCCGTCGGCTGGTGATCGAACCTGCGGAAAGGCTTGTGTCGAAGCTCGAAGCCGTCGCGAAGTCCGATGCCTCGCATCTGGAGAAGGAGATCGCCTGGCTGCAGGCCCAACTCTCGTTCTGCCGTGAGAACCCCGACCGGGCCCGTTTCGTTTTCGCCCTGTATTTCGGTCCTCTGGGGGCCGAACTCGCCGAATCGGTCGGCTCGATCGGGCAAAAGTCACGGTCGATCCTCCGTGAGATCGTCGGCCTTCGTGAGGAAACCCGCGGGTGGAGCGATAGCCGAATCGAAGATTACGTACGCGCCATACATGGACAGATGCTCTCGACGATCATCGACATGCTTTATGACGCCGATTCGACGGCGCTCCTGACTGAGCCCGTGGAACGTCTCGCGCGTCGGCTGATCCTGAATCTCGACGCCGGATATCTGACCGAATCGATGGAACGTTCCTGACGAAGTCATCCCCCGAGCGGCCACCGAACATGAATCACTCCGTAACCTGTGCACCGAAGCCCAAGGCAAGCATGAAGATGACATTCACGACACGGTTCGCTTCGTTCCGTTTACCGAAGGCCTGCGTCTGCCTGGCCGTGGCCCTGGCTGGTTGCGGCAAAAAGGAAGAAGCCGTCAAGGTGGACGTTGGCCCCAAAGTCATTCCGGTGACGGTCAGCAAGCTCGAAACGAAGCCGATCGAACGCAAGATCGACGTCGTCGGCTCGCTGAAAGGTTGGGAATCGTTCGAACTCGGGGCCAAAAAAGGGGGCCGGGTTCTGAAGATTCATCACGACATCGGCGATCGGGTCAGCCCCGGCGAACTCCTTCTGGAAATCGATCCCGTCGATGCCCGCCTGACGCTCATTCAGGCGGAACGGAACCTTCAGGCCGAACTCGCCCGGCTCGGTCTCAAGACCTTGCCATCGATGCCGGAGGCGTTCGACATCGACACCGTGCCGTCCGTCGTTCAGGCCAAAGTGCAGCTCGACCGTGCAGCCCAGAATCTCACGCGTCAGCGGGCGATCTCTCAGCGCGGGGCCGGTTCGGTTCAGGAGCTTCAGGATTTCGAAAACGACTTCAAGAACGCCGAAGCGGGCCTGGAATCGGCTCGCGTCTCGGCCTCGGCGATTCTCGCCGGAGCCCAGGTTTCGGCCGCCGCGCTTGACGTCGCCAAGCAGACCGTCGCCGACCTGAAGGTGGTCGCAACCCAGCCGAAAACGCTGCCGCCCATTGGCGACAAGTTTCAATATGCCATCACGGCCCGCAAGATTTCCGAGGGCCAGATCATCCGCGACGGCGACCCGGTCGCGGAACTCGTGATCGAAGATCCGCTGAAGTATCTGGCCAAGGTGCCTGAGCGCTACTCGAATCAGGTGAAGGTCGGGCAGGATCTGAATCTCCGCGTGGCCGCCTATGACGATCGCGTCTTCACCGGCAAGGTCACCCGGGTCAATCCCTCGGTGGACGCCGTCAGCCGAACGTTCCAGATCGAGGCGATCATTCCCAACACGGCCAACGAGCTGCGACCCGGCGGCTTCGCCAAGGCAGACGTCGTCATCGACCGCAAGGGCTCGGGGATCGTCGTCCCGGTCGAAGCCGTCGTACGAACTGTCGGCGTGACGAAGGTGTTCCTTGTGACGGACGCCCCCGAATCGCCCAGCAAGAAGGCCGTGAAAGAAATTCAGGTTTCGATCGAAACCGAGGGTGCCGGCTGGATGGAGATCAAGGGCAACCTGCCTTCTGTCGGTGAAGTCGTCACCACGGGTCAGAGTCAGCTCGCGGACGGCTCGCCGATCCGGATCAAGACCCCCGAAGAATCGGCACCGGCGAAATCCGCGGAATCGCCCAGCGTAGCCGCCACGACACCGGCTCCAGCCGATGCCGCGGTATCATCCGCTGCCTCCACGACCGTAAAGAACCAGGCGAGCGGAAGCGGGCGTTGACAGCCCCGTTTCGGCGGAAGTCGCGACTCCCGAAAAGCTGCGACAAACCGCGATATCGAACGAACGCACGACGTGACCCGGAATCGACCGGCTGACACTGAGGGAATCCGAACAAGTGAATATCTCGGAAATCTGCATCCGTAGACCCGTCTTCACCTGGGTGCTGGTGCTTGTGCCGGTCGTTCTGGGCATCTTCAGCTACTTCAGCCTGGGCGTCGACCAGTTCCCCAACGTCGACTTCCCGGTGTGCACCGTCACCACGGTTCTGCCGGGGGCCAGTGTCGAGGAAATCGAGACCACCGTCACCAAGCCGCTGGAAGACATCATCAATACTGTCTCCGGCATTCAGGAACTCCGTTCGGTCAGTAACGAGGGGGTCTCGGTCGTCACCGTCCAGTTCGTACTGGCCAAGAACGGCGATATCGGCGTTCAGGAAGTACGCGACAAGGTCAGCACGATCCTTCAAACGCTGCCGTCCGAAACCGAAACGCCGATCATCGACAAGTTCGAAACCGGTTCGGTGCCCGTGCTCACGCTGGTCGTCTCAGGCCGGCGCGACATTCGCGAAGTGACCGAAATCGCCCGCCGCCAGTTGAAGGAACGGCTGGAGACGATCGACGGTGTGGGAAACATTTCGATCACCGGTGGGCAGACGCGGGCGATCAACATCTTCGTCGACATCGCCCGGCTTGCCGGTTACGGGCTTTCCGTCGACGACGTCCGCTCGGCGCTCACGCGGCAGAACCTGGAAGTGCCCGGCGGGCGGATCGATCAAGGCAGCCGGGAAGTCGTCCTGCGAACGCTCGGCCGGCTGAACACGGCTGAGGAATTCGCCCAGTTGATCATTTCCAACAAGGACGGTTATCCGATCCGGGTCAAGGATATCGGCCGTGCCGTGGACTCGTTCGAAGAGCCCCGGTCGCTCGCCCGCCTGGACGGTGAATCGGCCGTGAGTCTCGTCATTCAGAAACAGTCCGGCTCGAACACCGTCAAGGTCGTCGAAAAGCTTAAGGACAGGCTGGATCAGATCCTGCCCACGCTGCCTGGGGACATCAAGGTCGAAATCATCCGCGACCAGTCGCGGTTCATCGTGAAGTCGATCGAGGAAGTGAAATTCCACCTCGTTCTGGCGGCCGTGCTCGTTTCGATCACCATCCTGCTGTTCATCCGCGACTGGCGGACGACCATCATCGCCACCCTCGCGATTCCGACGTCCATCGTGCCGACGTTCATGTTCATGACGATCATGGGCTATACGATCGACAACATCACCATGCTCGGGCTGATCCTGGCGATCGGCATCGTCATCGACGACGCCGTCGTCGTGCACGAAAACATCTTCCGCCATATGGAGGAAGACGGCATGGACGGCTGGAACGCTTCCATCATCGGCACGAAGGAAATCGCCCTGGCCGTGCTGGCCACGTCCATCTCGCTGATCGTCATCTTCGTGCCTATCGGCTTCATGGGCGGTATCGTCGGCCGGTTCTTCTCCAGCTTCGGCCTGACGGTCGCCTTCGCCATCGCCATGAGCCTGTTCGTGAGCTTCACCCTCACGCCCATGCTGTGCAGCCGGTTCCTGAAACTCGAAGGCGGCGGGCATGCGTCCAGCAAGTCCGGTTTCCTGTGGCGTTCGATCGAAGGCAGCTATGTCGCCATTCTCGATTTCTCGCTGAGATACAAATTCCTCGTCATCCTGCTCACGATCGGCGTCATCATTTCGACATACCCGATCGGCAAAATCATGGGATTCGCCCTGATTCCGCGTGACGACCAGTCCGAATTCGAAATCTCGATCACCACTCCCGAAGGCTTCACCCTTCAGCGCACCGACGACATCGTCAAGGACATCGAAGCGAAGGTCCGCAAACTTCCGGAAGTTCGCAACATCTTCTCGACCGTCGGCGTCACGAACACCTCGCGCGCCGTGAAAGGGCAGGGGGACGTCACCCGGGCTTCGATTTACGTCCGCATGACGGAACTCGAAGAACGGTCATCCCCCACCAGCCAGTTCGACGTGCAGGCCAGCGCCCGGGAAATCCTGGCCGATTACCCGGACCTGAGAGCGAGCGTCAACGACGTCTCCGCCTTCCAGGGCGGCCGGCGGGCCCAGACGTTCCAGATCAACATCGGCGGCCCCGAGATCGAGAAACTCGAGGAATACGCCAACCGGCTCGTGAAAGACCTGAAAAACCAGGGCGGCATGACCGACCTGGACACGACTCTGGCCCTGCGCAAGCCGGAATATCAGGTTTCCATCGACCGCGAGGCCGCCAGCGACCTGGGCATTCCGGTCGCCACCGTGGCCGACACGCTGCGGGTGCTCGTCGGCGGCTTGCCGATCACGAACTTCAAGGACGGCATGGAGCAATACGACGTCTGGCTGCGGGCCGACCGCACCGACCGCCAGACCCAGGAAGACCTGTACAAAATGACGCTACCTTCGCCCACGGCCGGTCTCGTCAAGCTTTCGAGCCTGGCGAAGCTCGAACAGAAAACCGGCCCGACGGAGATCGAACGGCTGGATCGTCAGCGCATCGTCACCGTTCTTGCCAACCCCGACACTATCTCGCTCGGCGAAGCGACCACACGGTCCGAAAATGCCCTGAAAGCCATGAACATGCCGCCCGCCTACGGCATGAAGCTCACGGGGCAGGCCGATACGCTGAAAGAAACGCTCTTCTACATCGTGCAGGCCCTCGTGATCTCGATCGTCTTCATGTACTTGGTGCTCGCGGCCCAGTTCGAGAGCTGGACACTGCCGATCTCCATCCTCATGGCCCTGCCGGTGACCATTCCCTTCGGCATGCTCTCCATGGTCCTCTGGCGCACGGACATGGACCTTTACGGCCTGTTCGGGCTGTTCATGCTCATCGGTATCGTGAAGAAGAACGGGATTCTTCAGGTCGACTCCGCCCAGCAGCTTCGCGCTGGCGGTCTGGACCGCCGCGCCGCCGTGCTTCAGGCCAATCGGACACGCCTCAGGCCCATCCTCATGACGACCCTCATGCTCGTGGCAGCCATGGTTCCGATCGCCTTCGGTCAGGGGCCCGGGGCCGGCAGCCGGGCCAGCATGGCCAAAGTCATCATCGGCGGGCAGATGCTTTCGCTGATCCTGGCCCTGGTCGTTACGCCAGTATTTTACGAGATCATTGACTCGATGATCTCCTGGCTGCGCCGCAAGGGTTTCCGTCTTTCCGTGCACAATCCGGTCATCGATGCCGAAACGGCGCGGAAGGCCCCGATGCCGCACGTGGCCGCCATGCAACCCACGCATTCCAGCACATGAAACACACCATCATGCGACTGACACGCAGGGCCGCCGCACCCGGCGGCCTTTTTCTCTTGCTGTGTTCCGCCCTCTTCACCGCTCAGGCATTCGGCCAGGCGGCCCAGGGCAAGGCTATCGAACCGCAAAAGATCGCTTCGCCCGGCGTACCGGGCCCGGTCGTGGCGTTCGGCGAACAGGCCAGAGTCCTGGCCGTGGGCCGTATCGGCGAGACGTTCGCTCCGGTCATCGTCAGCGGCCAATTGCCTCTCAGCCGGTCGGGCCGGATCGTCCTGTTCGGCCACGACGGCTATCTCTCGGCCGAATCGCTCGACAAATTCGAAACCCGGCCGTTTTTCTTCGAAACCGCGTCATGGGCTGCACGTGGCGGCAAGACCCGCACGAAGAAGTCGGCACGGCCGACCGTGGGACTGATCGGCCTCGATTCGCTGGCCCCGGCTTTCGAAGCCCAGGGGTGGGACGTTCGCAAGCTCGACGACTCCTGGCCTTCGAAGATCGCGCAGATCGATCTCGTCGTATCGACGGCCGTTTCGGTTAGCTCCGATTCGGAAGTTCAGGCCATCGACCGCTACCTTCGTGGCGGCGGAGGCTGGTTCGTCGGCATCACCGGCTGGGGCTGGGAACAGACCCATCCCGGCAAAACACTGGCCGCCGACCTGCCTGTCATTCCGATTCTGAACGAAGCAGGTCTGGCGGTTTCGAATCAAAAGCTCGAAGCCGCCGCCCCGAACGGTTCCATGGCCATCGTTCGCCCTGGCGAAATGCCGCTGGTCCATGCTGGCGAAGCCCTGGAAAAACTGGTTGAAATTTCGAAAGCGAATTCGAAATCCGGATCCGCCGCGAAACTCGATCCCTCCGATGCCGCCCAGGTTTCGTCTTCGCTCGAACTGGCCGTGGCCGGGGTAGGCAGCAAGGATTCCCCGTTCCGCAAGACCCTGGCGAAACTCGTCGAAAGCCAGCCGAAGCGGGCGATTTCGACATCACGCCCGGTTCGCAAGTCCGACATGATCGAACGCCTCGCCATCCGGTTTCGGCATGACGTCACCGAAGCAGGGGAGAAGATCGCGGCCGACCCTTCCGCAGCCGACTTCCCGGGCAGTGTCCCGGCCAAAGCCGCCAGGATCTCCCGAGTCGTACGCTTCCCGGCCGGATCGAAAGGCCGCCTGGGCACGGGGCTCTATGCTCCGCCCGGTGGCAGCGTCAAGTTTCGAATCACTGGCGGAACCACTCCGCCTGGGCTTCAGATACGCATCGGGGCCCACAGCGACACGCTCTGGCATCTCGACCTCTGGGAGCGAAATCCCGAAATCACTCGCGTTCAGCCGTTCCCGACCGATTCCACCGAGATGCGCGTTTCGAACCCCTTCGGCGGACTCGTTTACGTCGAACCCGCCAGACCGCTGCCGAACGATTTCGAAATCACGGTCGAGGGTGTCGTCCAGGCACCGCATTACGTCCTGGGTACGACTTCGAAAGAGCGATGGTCGAAGCTCCGCGAGGCGCCGGCCCCGTGGGCGGAGCTACAGTCTCACCACGTCGGGCTTGTCCTGCCGGCCGAAACGATCCGCAGCCTGGCCGATCCGAAACCGCTGCTGGATTTGTGGGACCGAGTGATGGACAGCCAGGCCGAACTCGGCAGCCTGCGCCGTGAATTCGTGCCGACCCAGTGGATCGTGCCCGACCGCCAGATTTCCGCCGGATACATGCACGCCGGAAATCCGATCATGACCGGCCTGGACGCCGCCCCGTACTTCGCCAGTGCCGAAAAGCTCCTGGCCGACAAGCCTGGCGGCATCACATGGGGTATTCTGCACGAAATCGGCCATAACCGGCAACGGGACGCCTGGACGCCTTCCGGCCTCGGCGAAGTGACCAATAACCTCTTCGCTCTCTACGTTTACGACAAGCTCCTCGGCAAGCCATCCTCAGGCCACCCCGGCCTCCTGAAAGGCCAGAAGCGTGCCGAAGCCCTGCGGAAATACCAGGCCACAGGGCCGAATTTCGAATCGTTCCAGGCCGACCCGTTTCTCGCCCTGGCGTTCTTCATGGAAATTCAGGAAGCCTTCGGCTGGCAGCCCTTCGTCGACCACTTCGCCGCGATCGAGAAATTGAAGCGAGGAAGCGGCCCGCGAACCGACGAAGCCCGCTGGGACGCCTGGCTGACCGGCCTTTCGAATTCGACCGGGAAAAATCTGACCCCCCATTTCGAAGCCTGGGGCATACCCGTAACATCGGCCGCGAAAGATGCCGTCAATTCTCTGCCGAAATGGACTCCGAAATCCGCAACTCCGTGATTCGACTTCAAGCCAGCAGAGGCAGAATCGGCTGCCCTCTGTAAATGCGATAAGGCCGACCCTCGGCATCATGAAATTCACGGTCCGGGCCGATGCCCAGGCAATGGAAGATCGTCGCCGCCAGGTCTTCAGGTGTATAGGCTTCGGTCACGGGCTGGCCACCGTCACGATCGGTCCGCCCGATGATTCTTCCCGGCGCGATGCCGCCACCCGCGAAAAAACACGGGAAAACGTCGCCCCAGTGATGCCGCCCGGCCGTGAAAGTCTCGCCGGAAGCGTTTTTGCCTCCAGCCGCGATCGGCGAAATCTTCGGCGTCCGCCCCATCTCGCCGCACATGACGACCAGCGTTTCGTCAAGCAGCCCACGGCTATCGAGATCGTCCAGAAACCCGCTCAGGCAGCGGTCGATCGACGGCAGCAGCTTGCCCTTCAGGTCCCGAAAGGCATTCTGGTGCGTGTCCCAGCCGCGCAGGTTCACTTGCACCATCCGCACGCCAGCTTCCACAAGCCGGCGCGCCACCAGGAAGCCCTGGCCCCACTCCTCTCGGCCATAGAGCTCGATCGTCCTGGCGGATTCACGCGACAGGTCGAACGGGTCGGAACCTCCCGGCCGCGAGGCCATCACGAAGTTCATCGCCTGCCGCCGGTGTTCGTCCCATGAGTCCATTTGCCCCGCTTCGGCCAGCGTCCCGAGATTCCGCCGCAGGCTATCCATTCGCTCTTTGAGCCCGGTGCGAAGTGTCAGCGAATCGATCGAAAGCCCATCGGCAAGCCCGAAATCGGGCCTGTGAAAGTCGGGGGTGCGGCAGCTCGAATTGTCCCACCAGGCTTTCGGACCGGGGCCGGGGGCCCGCTCCGGGTCGTTCGGATCGTCGTGGCTGAAACAGTTCGGGCACGACCCGGCCGGATCCTTCGCATGACACGGCGGCGCGATATCGACGCCCAGCCGATCGAACGCGGCTACGAGCGGCCCCGGTTCACGCCCCGGATATCCCATCCCGCTTGCACGCGGCAGCTCGACGACGGCTGGTAACCCCATCACCCTGTCTTGCGGCACGGCGTACGATATCATCGACCCGATCGAAGGCCAGCTCATCCGACCGGGGCGGGGCAGAGCGATGGAGGCGTTCGTATCGCCCGGCGGCAGGCTCGTCGTGCCCGTGTGCAGCAGATACATGCAGCTGCTGTGTTCGTTGCGGAATTCCCGGCCAGCGATATGGTGCATCGTCCGCACGATCGAAAACCGGTCGGACCGTGCCGCCAGCTGCGGCAGATACTCGCAGAACCACTCGCCGGGCGTACGAGTGCGTGTCGCGCCGTATTCGCCCCGGACCATCTCCGGCGCGGCCGGCTTCGGGTCGAACGTCTCATGCTGCGACGGCCCGCCCGACTGAAAAATGAACACCACCGACTTCGCTCGTCCGCCGACCGATTTTGCGCCCGGCGAAGCCTGAGCCTCCAGCCGCGAGAGATCTGCCAGCCCCATTCCGAACATCCCCAGCGCGCCCGCCTGCAGCAAAGCGCGGCGCGGCAGCCGAACATGGTCGGTCTTGATGCATGCATCGTGGCTTCGCGGGGAATCTCTCGGCATGCGGTCGTAAACTCGAAGTCGAAAGAGTGGGGGACTGAGACGACGAATGTTAAACCACCGTCTTTCGATTCGCAAACGAATTTCTCTCGGGCCTTCGCCCCGCAAGTTCCTGAAAGGCAACAATTCAGCTCCCGAAACGTCGACTTCGGCGAGTTCGGGATCTGGAACCGTCCGCCGTGTTGGGATAGGATGGCACATCCAGCCGACAGCCCCGGAACATGCCCTTCACTTCGCAGCCGTCCGGTGCGGGCAGCCCAGAATTGCCGAATCGTAACACCATATCCGATACCGCTCTACGTATCGGTATCCGCTTTCGAACACCTGATCAGGCGAAAACCGATGCTAAGACCGTCGCCACTTCGACCTTTACGATTCATTCGAAATTTCATCGTGGGACTGACGATCGCATCGGTGACGTTCCCGCCACGAACACTGGCTCAACAGGGTCAGGAAATCGCCGACGAATCGAAGATGAACATACCATTGATCATCGCGAGTTTCGAACGCGATCCGATGCTGTCCATCAAAATCGCGGCCGACGACACGAAGGTCTCCCACCCGATCGCTTTCGCAGTCGATGATTTCGGTCGCGTGTTCGTCGCCGAATCATTCCGATATGTCGATTCGAAAAGTGGTTGGACCGATATTCGGGCCCGCATGAGCTGGATGGACGCTGACCTGGCCAGCCGCTCGATCGTGGATCGACGAAAATTGTACGTGTCGCGTCTCGGCGCCGAGCTTGAGGACTGGAAAACCGCATCGGAACAAGTACGGCTGCTCGAGAACCCGGACGAATCTGGCGTATTCCGCGATTCCGTCATTTTTGCCGACGATTTCCACGACCTCCTTGACGGCACCATCGCGGGCCTTCTGCCCACGCGTGATCGTCTTTATGTCGCGAATATCCCCCATCTTTGGGAGCTTCGAGGCGTCGAAGGCCGCAAAGCGAACGCCCGCAAGCCGCTGCATACCGGCTTCGGCGTACGTCTCGGATATCTTGGCCACGACCTGCACGGCCTTTGCTGGGGGCCCGACGGCCGATTGTATTTCAGTCTCGGCGACCGCGGCGCGCACATCGAAAAGGACGGCAAAACGCTCATCGACATTCCGGACACCGGCGGCGTTTTCCGCTGCGAGGCCGATGGTTCCAAACTGGAGCTCTACGCCAAAGGGCTTCGAAATCCGCAGGAACTTGCCTTCGACGCCCTCGGCAATCTCTGGACATGCGACAATAACGCCGACCGGGGCGACAAGGCACGCTGGGTCTGGATTCTGCCCGGCGGCGACAGTGGCTGGCGCGTCGTCTATCAGCACCTCGACTTCCCCGTGCCGCTCGGGGCCTGGACCTCGGAAAAGATCTGGCATCCGGAACATCCGGACCAGGCCGGTCACATCGTTCCGCCCGTCGCGAACCTGGCGCAGGGGCCTTCCGGCGTCGCGGCTCACCCGGGCACCGGCCTTCCCGTGGAATTCACAGGCCAGTTTCTCGTTTGCGATTACCTTGGTGAAAATGGCGGGATTTACGCCGTTTCCGTGAAAAAGAAAGGGGCAGGCTTCGAAATGCTGCCTCCGAAAAAGTTTCTCTGGAAAACGCCTGCCAACGATGTCGATTTCGCCAACGACGGCTCGGTCCTGTTTTCCGTCTGGACGAAAGGCATCGATCGCAATAGCGGCGGCGCTCTGTTCCGTGTCGAATCGCCCGGCCTGAAGGACGACGCCCTGGCCCGTAGCACGGCCGAAATACTCAAGCTGGCAACTGACGAAGCCGATTTCGAAACGCTCGGCAAATGGCTCGAACATCCCGATATGCGTGTTCGCCGGCATGCCCAGTTCGAACTTGTGCGTCGTGGCCAGCCCGCCTCAGCCACGTTCCTCCGCGCGATTCGCAAGGAATCGCCACTGCCTGCCCGGATTTCGGCCCTCTGGGGCCTTGCACAATTGCAACGGCTCAAGAACGTTCCGCTGCCCGACGAAGCGAAACGGTGGGCGGCCGATCCTGATCCGGATTTCCGCGCCACGGCCGCCCGTGTGCTCGGCGAATGCAATACACCCGGTGCTTCCGAAGTTCTCGTTTCGATGCTCGACGACTCCGACGATCATGTGAAATTGAGAGCGGCGCTTGCCCTTGCCGAATCTCCTTCGAAATCGGCAGTTCCAAACCTCGTCGATCTCGCCGGCCGTTACGCTTCGAAAGACGCGTGGCTTCGCCATGCCATTTCGGCCGCACTGGCGAAGTGCAGCACTGCCGATGCTTTGATGGCTTCGAAATCCGCCGAATCCGAAGCCGTAAGGCACACCTCGCTGATCGCGCTGAGAAAATTGAAACACGCCGGCGTCGCGGCATTTCTTGACGATCGATCGCCGAAAATCGTCGCGGATGCCGCCAGGGCCATTTACGAAGAACGAATCGAAGACGCTTTCGAGAAGCTCGCGTCCTTCGATCCCGCTCGAACCGTCGATTCCTCCTGGGGCGACATCGCACGAGAGTCTGTTCTCAGGCGCTGGATTCATATCTCTGCCCGCCTCGGCAAACTCGAACAGGCGGAAGACCTGGCCCGCTTCGCTGGCGACAGCCGATTTCCCGAACACCTCCGAGCGGAGGCTCTCGAAACCCTCGGGCGATGGTCTTTTCCACGACCGTTCGACGGTGTAGAAGGCATTTACATCGATGTTTCGAAATTCGATCGTGCTCCTGATGCCGCCAAGTCTCAAACCGAATCCGTTCTGAGGCTGCTGGCCGATCGAAAAGCACCGGAATCGATCCGGCTCGCGGCAATCGCTTTCGCTGAATCCTGGCTCGACGAGGAGTCTGATGCGATACTTCGAAACGCGGTCGTTTCGAATGAGGAACCCTCCTCGATTCGTGCCAGGTCACTCGAGTCTCTCGCGAAACGGAATTCGAAACAGATCGGCGAACTGATCATGAAATCACTCGAATCACCGGTTCAGGAATTGAAACTCATCGCTATCACTTCACTCGATCGCCTCCCTGCGAAAGACCGCCTCCCAGTCATCCGGCGGATCATCGATGCAGGAATGATCAGGGAGTCTCAGAAGGCCATTCAGGCTCTCGCTAATTCGAAGGACGATGAATCCCGGGCTTTGATCGATTCCCTGGTCGATCTGTACGTTAGCGAAAAACTGCCTGTTCCGCTCAGGCTCGATGTTCGTGAAGCCGTCGACAAGTCCGGTCCTAGCGGCCGAATGATGAGGAAAAAACTCGAAACATGGCGTACTGCGAAGTCCCGATCCGATCCTTTCGTTCTCTGGGCTGACGCGGAAGTCGGTGGAGATCCGCGAACAGGAGAATCGCTGTTCCGTAATCGTGCCGACCTGTCTTGCCTCCGTTGCCACCAGCCCGCGAACTCCACAGCACAACGCGTCGGACCGTCACTTGATGATGTCGGATCCCGGCTTACGACGCGACAGATCGTCGAGGCGATCGTCAATCCCAGCGCGTCGATCGCCGCGGGATTCGAAAGTGTGACAATGGCACTCAACGATGGAACGATTGTCTCAGGTCTCGTCAAGGAAGAAACCGCCGAACGTATCCTGATCACGAATGCCGAAGGCGAAGCCGTTTCGATTGACAAAACCTCAATCGAAGCTCGAACGAAGGGAAGTTCGCTCATGCCTGACCGGATCATGCAAAGCATGACGCTCGTGGAATTGCGAGATATCGTCGCATATCTCGCGACGCTCAAATCGAAATCGACGGCGGAATCGAAATGAAATGGGCGTTCGCGAATTGAGCTTCGCCTGGCCCGCGAACGCCTTCGTTCGCGTGGCCAGATCGGACAGCTGAACGGAGCCGATTCGAATTTCTTCGAAATCGAATCAGTTCGTCGAAGATTCGCCTGACCCTTTCAGAGGCGTTTTTCCGAGACCGAGGGCGAAAATGACCGGATTTCGAAGCCCGTAGGCGATCCAGACGAGAACGCCCAGAATGATCGGGAACACGAAAGGCTGGCTGACCCGCACGTGCGTTGCCGTCGCCCCGCCCAGGTAGGCCGTCACCAGAATCGCCCCGATGAAACCTGTTCGGGGAATCAGGAAAATGACGGCGATGGCAATTTCGACGATGCCGACATAGAACATCGTGCCGGTTTGCCAGCCCATTTCGGCGAACATTTTCTCCTTGCCTTCGTAATCCATCAGCTTGCCGCCAGCGCTGGGGCCGATGAGCATGAGTGCGATGAGTGCGCTGAGAACCCAACCGGCCAGTTTCGATTTCGGCATATTCCTGTACTCCGACTGCAATAGGATGGAATCGTATCCGCCATTCGAACGCAATTCGCCACCGACGGTCCTGGATCAGGGCGTTTTCGTCGCATCGCCCTGGCCAGTGATACGCTGAATGAGTGTGTAGAACACCGGCGTGAAGATGAGCCCGAAGCCGGTCACGCCCAGCATTCCCCAGAAGACGGCCGTGCCGAGCGCCTGGCGCATTTCGAAACCAGCACCTTTGGCGATGACCAGCGGGTAGACGCCCAGAATGAACGCGAAGGACGTCATCAGGATCGGCCTCAGGCGTAACCGGCAGGATTCGACGGCCGCGTCGCGGGCCGAGAGACCTTCCTTCGCTTGAATTTCCCGCGCGAATTCGACGATCAGGATCGCATTCTTGCACGCCAGGGCGATCAGCACCACCAGGCCGATCTGGGTGAAAATGTTATTGTCCATCCCCCGGCCGGCCACGCCCGCGATCGCCGAAAGAAGGCACAGGGGCACGATCAGAATGACGGCCATGGGCAGCGACCAGCTTTCGTACTGAAATGCAAGCACCATGAAGACCATCACGACCGACAAAGGCAAAGCCAGCTTCGTGAACAGGTCCTTGTCGGCCAGCATTTGCTGAAACGTCAAGTCGGTCCATTCGATCGCCATCGACCGTGGCAACTGGTCGTCGGCTACTTGTTCCATAATTGCCACGGCCTGGCCGGAACTCGTCCCCGGCCGTGAGTTGCCGTTGATTTCCGCCGCCGGGAACAGGTTGTAATGGTTCACGATCGATGGGCCGGACGTGTCCACGACTTTCACCAGAGCCCCTAGCGGCACCATTTCGCCCGCGGAATTGCGCACCCGCAAGCGTCCGATGTCGGGGATGCGCTGGCGGAACTGCGAGTCCGCCTGGGCGATCACCTGCCAGTTCCGGCCGAACCGGGTGAAATCGTTGACATAGGCCGAGCCCAGATAGGTCTGGAGCGTTGCGAAAACTTCGTCGAGCGACACGCCAGCCGCCTTGGCCTGGGTGCGGTCGATATCCAGATAGAGCTGCGGCTGATTGGCCCGGAAGCCCGAGAACAGGCCGACGAGCCCGGGCTGGGCCGAGGCCGAACGGATGACGTTTTCCACCGAGCCCTGCAGCATACCCAGGCCAAGGTCGCCCCGATCCTGAACGTAAAGCTTGAAGCCGCCCGTGGATCCCAGGCCGTCCACCGGCGGAGCGCCGAAGGCGACCACGATCGCTTCCTCGACGCCGAAGCCGAGCCCCTGTATCCTCCGCAGAATTTCAGGGGCGGCTTTGTCGGCCTCGTGAATCCGTTCCTCGAACGATTCGAGGATCACGAACATCCCGCCCGAGTTGGACAAATTCGAACCCGTCAGAATCGAATAGCCGGGCAGGGCGATGGTGTGCTTCACGCCAGGTACGGCCGAAACCTGGCGGATGAGCCTGTCCATGACCGCCTCGGTCCGGTCCAGGTTGGCACCATCGGGCAATTGGGCATTGACGACGAGATAGCCCTTGTCCTGCTGTGGAATGAAACCGGTCGGCACCACGCGAAAGCCGTACCACGTGGCCCCGATGAACAGCAGATACAGCACGACGACGATGCCCGTCAGCCGGATCGCGCGGCTCACCATTCGGCCATAGAAATTCGTGAGAATTTCGAAGACCTGATTGAAACCGCGTAAAAACCGGTTCAGCAGGCGACCCAGAATCGGCGCCGCCAGAAACCACGCCGCCAGGCCCAGCACGAGCACCGTCAATAGCCAGGAAAGCCAGGGCGCGATGTCTGAGGGAATATGCAATCCGTTCCAGAGACCGCCCAACCCGGGCTCGATAAGGGGTAGAACGACCACTCCGGCGAGCACGCCCACGATGCCGGCGATGCCCCAGCGGGGCAGGGCTTCCTTCTGGTCGCCATGGCCATGTTCGCCGTGGTTCTTGAACAGAAGGACGCACCGCGAGGGTGTCATCGTGAGGGCGTTCAGGGCCGAGATGAGGGTGGACACGGCGATCGTCAGGGCAAACTGGCGGTAAAACTGCCCGCTGATGCCGGCCATGAACGCCACAGGAATGAACACGGCCGCCAGGACGAAGGCGATGGCCAGCACGGGGGCGGTCACTTCTTCCATCGCCTTCAGGGTTGCGGAGCGGCTGTCCAGGCCCTTCGCCATCCAGCGTTCGACGTTTTCGATGACGACGATGGCGTCGTCTACCACGATGCCGATCGCCAGCACAAGGCCGAATAGCGACAGGTTGTTGAGCGAGAAGCCCATCAGGGCCATCACGAAAAAGGTGCCGATCAGCGAAACCGGCACTTCCAGCATCGGTAGAATCGTGGCCTTCCAGTCCTGCAGGAAAATCAGCACGACGATGATCACCAGCACGAAGGCTTCGAAAAGTGTCTTGACCACGTCGCGAATCGATTCGTCCACGAACACGGTCGTGTCGTAGACAATCCGGTAATCCACGCCCGGCGGAAACGCGGCCTTGAGTTTTTCCATTTCGGCGCGAATCAGACCGGCCGTTTCCACGGCGTTCGAACCGGGTAATTGAAAGAGAGCCAGGGTGACGGAGGGCTTGCCATCCAGATAACTGCCCATTTCATAGTTTTTCGCGCCCAGTTCGACGCGTGCCACGTCGCGGAATCTCGTCAATGCCCCGGTTTTCGGATCCGATTTGATCACGATTTCGGCGAACT
This sequence comes from uncultured Isosphaeraceae bacterium, assembly GCA_964608915.1. Classification (GTDB taxonomy): domain Bacteria; phylum Planctomycetota; class Planctomycetia; order Isosphaerales; family Isosphaeraceae; genus QWQI01. The sequence goes on along the minus strand of CAZSQA010000037.1, from coordinate 5,375 downwards.
GGTCTTCTTCCACCAGCCGCCCCTGTGCGTTGATGGTGAGCTGAAACGGTTCGCCAGGAGGGCTGGGCGGCTGGCCG
>CAZSQA010000037.1:0-5198 GCA_964608915.1 uncultured Isosphaeraceae bacterium | reverse complement strand
GGCCGCCACCTGCACGTTCTGCTCCTTAAGGGCACGCACGACATCGCCGGCGGTCAGGTTGCGCGAAGCCAGCTTTTCCGGATCGAGCCACACCCGCATGCTGTAATCGCGGGCCCCCAGCATGGAAACGTCGCCGACGCCCGGCACGCGGGCCAGGGTATCCTTCACCTGGATCGTGGCGAAGTTACTCAGATAAAGCAGGTCGTAGCGGTCGTCGGGCGAAATCAGATTCACGCACAGCAGGATGGAAGGCGACTTCTTCTTCGTCGTCACGCCCTGCCGCCGCACTTCCTCAGGCAGTTTGGGCAGGGCGATCGAAACGCGGTTCTGCACCAGGACCTGGGCCATGTCGAGATCGGTGCCCAGAGCGAACGTGACGGTCATGTTCATCACGCCGTCGTTGGTGCACTGCGACGAGATATATAGCATATTCTCAACGCCATTGATCTCCTGCTCGATGGGCGTGGCCACCGTCGTGGCGACAGTGGAGGCATCTGCACCTGGATAGACGGCAGAAACCGAGATCGTCGGCGGAGTCACTTCGGGATACTGGGCGATCGGCAGCCGCAACATCGCCACAATGCCCATGATGATGATCACGAAGAACACCACCCAGGCGCCGATCGGCCGGTCAATGAAGAATTTCGACAGCATCGCGCGTGGCTCCCTGAGGCGATTTCATTTCGGCATCGGCGAAGCGGCAGGCCCAGCCGGAGGCTTCGAATCCGCCGAACTCGCCGCCGGTTTCGAATCGACCGGTTTCGAATCCGCCGGCTTCTTGTCGACCGCCACTCGCCCGAATTCGTCGAATGTGACCATTTTCGGCACGACGATCGCGCCTTCACGAACACGCTGAATGCCCAGAACGATCACGGTATCGTCGGCCGAGAGGCCTTCGACCACCTCACGCACGCCCTGTACGCTTTGCCCCAGTCGAATGTCGCGACGGGCAACCGTGCCTTTGGCGTCGACAACCCAGACGTATTTGAGCCCCTGATCGGTCAGAATCGCGATGTCCGGGATCAGCACAGCCTCATGTGCCTCTTTCGACTCGATCCGCAGCCTCGAGAACAAGCCAGGAGCCATCAGCCGCTTCGAATTGTCGAACACGGCCCGCACCCGCAGCGTGCCGGTCGTCGCGTTCACACGATTGTCGGCGAAGTCCACCTCGCCTTCGAACGGGAAATCGGCCGTGTCGGACAAGCTCAGACGCACCTTGATGTCCGCCTCGGCGATCTTGTCGAGAGTCGTCTCTCGCACGGCCATGTTCTTGAGATATTCGAGGAACCGCCGCTCGTCAACGTCGAAGTAAACGTAAACCGGCGTCTGCGGCACGATCGTCGTCAGAATCGGCGAGCCGGTCACCTGCCCGGAAATCAGGTTGCCTTCCGTCACCTCCGCCCGGCTGACTCGCCCCGCGACCGGGGCCGTGATCCGCGAGAATTCCAGATCGAGCTTCACCCGTTCCAGTTCCGCCTTGTCAGCTTCGATGTTCGCCGCGGCCACATCTTTCGCGGCCTCGCTTTTCTGAAGTTCTTCCAGGCTCAATGCCCGCCGGTCGTGCAGAATCTTGTTTCGTGCGTATTCGGCCGTCAGCTCGCGCAGTCGCGCTTCGTCCGACATCTTCTTCGCCTGGGCCCGGTCAATCTCTGCCTGAAACGGCCGCGGATCGATTTCGAAGAGCAGGTCGCCGGCCTTCACCTCGGCACCTTCCTTGAAGGCCACTTTCTGCAAGTATCCGCCGACCCTGGCCCGCACCTCCACAAAGCCGACGGCCTCCGTTCGGCCTGTGAATTCGTCGATGTCCTTGATTCCCCGCACGACCGGCTTCGTCACCGAAACGCTCAAATCGGGCGGTTTGACGACCGGCGGCTTCGGCCTTTCGCAGCCCGCCGCCGCGAGACAGGCCAAAACCGCAGCCGTCAGATGTGCATAATGGATACGGCTGTTCATGATCCGAATCGCCCTGGTGTGCCTGACCATTCCACCGCCGGCGCATGGCCGGTTCGATACGCGAATTCGCCTTATCGTATCGGGTAGCGCACCCGTGGGGCTAGGGTCCGCTGACCGATGCGGCAAAACCGGAGTATGCGGCATTTCTTCATCGATCCTCATATTTTGATCCGTAACCCGTTGCCTGACGAACGGAACGATCGTTACCATGACCGCCACATTCTCAGACTCAGTCCGATATCCTCTTTCCGATCGAATCTTCCGAAGGAAATCGCTCCGTGCGCACATCTCCCCGCTTTCGACTCGCAGTAACGATCGCTCTGGCATATCTCACCGGCCTCTCCGGAACCGTGCAAGGCGTCGACCTGATCACCAACGGCGGCTTCGAATCCGGCAGTTTTTCCGGATGGACCGTCGCGGTCGAATCCAGCGCGACTTCCTACGACAACAATGTTACGGCTCCCGTAAGCAACTTCTACATTCAAGGGAATTCCGGGACTACGCCTGTCTCAGGACTGACGACCCTCGGCCCCGCGACCGGCAGTTATTTCGCCCTCGCCGATTCCACGACCGCAGGCGGCAACGTCCTCATTCAGAACTTCACCGTCCCGCTCGGCACCATCGCCCTGAACTTGTCGTTCGACATGTTCACCTATGACTGGTATGACAATGGAGCCACGGGCACGAGCCTGAATTATCTTGACGACCCGAATCAGCACGTTCGCGTCGACCTGCTCAAAATCACCTCGACCGACTTCAGCACCAGCGCTTCGGACGTCATCTTCAACATTTTCGACGGTCTCCAGCCGAACACCGATCCGCCGACCTGGCAAAACTATACGCAAGACCTCATGGCCTATGTCACACCAGGCTCGACCTATCGACTGCGCTTCGGAGCGGTCGACAACCAGTTCGTTCTGAATATGGGCATCGACAACGTCTCGCTCAACGCCAACGTCGTGCCCGAACCTTCGAGCATCGTGCTCTCCGGGCTCGCCACGCTGGCGATCTTCGCACGTCGTCGTCGCGCACGAATTGCCTGATCGACTGCCCTGGCTTGTTCTTCCCCACTACGACATCGTCACCTCTTTTCCATAACTTCGCGACTGGTCGCACACCCTAGGTCGTGAGACCCGCATGAGGCTGTTCCCTATGGACGATGCGTTTCGTCCCCAGCCAGTCGCGACCCATGCCTATGAAGAGTAAAAAGGAAACCCTCCGTTGAACCATGACTCGAACGCCTTCATGATCGAACGCATTACTGCCCTCGAATCGCAGCTCTCGAAAGTCGAATCGAGCCTCAAGGCCGCGCAGCGACGTGGCCGAAATGCCTGGATCGCTAGCGGCGTCATTCTGTTCTCGACCGTCATGCTCGCGGCCATCCCCCAGGTGCAGGCCCAATTCGGCGTTACGCTCGCCTCGCTCAACACACGCCTGACAGCCGTCGAAAACAAGACCGCACCGCTTTTCTACAACTCCACAACGAAGCTCCTGACCGTCAGCGGCGCCAATGTCATGATCAACGACGGCAGCGGAGCGACCGAAAGCACCAGCGGCCTCGGCAATCTTCAGGTCGGATACAACGAGATGCGCGGCACCGGCGACGTTCGCACCGGAACGCACAACCTGATTCTCGGGTCACGCAACAATTACTCCAGCTTCGGCGGTTTCGTCGTCGGTGACGGGAACTCGATATCGGCGAAATACGCCGTGGTTTCCGGCGGTCGCGACAACTCAGCCAGTGGTGACTGGTCATCGGTCAGCGGCGGAGCGACCAACGCTTCCAGCGGTGCCCAGTCGTCCGTCAGCGGCGGAGGATCCAATATGGCCACTGGCCTCTACGCCTCGGTCAGTGGCGGTTACGGCAATGCGGCCGGCGACCAATTCACCTCGGTCAGTGGTGGATTTGGGAATTTGGCCAGCGGCGTCTACTCTTCGGTCAGTGGCGGAAACACGAATACGGCCAGTGGCACCACAGCCTCGGTCAGCGGTGGCATTCAGAACAACGCCAGCGGCCAACTCGCCTCGGTCAGCGGAGGAATTTTGAATACGGCCAGCGGCGATCGATCTTCGGTCCTGGGTGGGAGCGGGATCAATCTGAATACAGCTAACGGCACCTATCCCGCTGGCCCCTGACCGACGCCGAATTCCGAACGGACGACTTCCGGGCGGTTGCCGAACACCGGCAGCCGCCCTTATATTTGGATTCGCTTTCTCGTCATCGGCCAATTTGGCCGATCGCCCAATGCGGTTGGTTCCTTTGGGGCCGAACTGCGTGTTCGCAACAGGTATCCCTACCAAAGTCATTCCGAACCGATTCGCACCGGAAAGGCCCCGAAGATGCAGTCCACGAACGCCGATCAATTCGTCCTGAACGAACTCGCCCGCCTGCGCGCGGATCTCAATGCCACGCAGCGTCGCCTCAAAGCCACCTGGGCCGTTTGTTTCGCCCTGTTGCTCGGCGGACTGGGATTAGCCTCCAGCCCGACGGCACAGGCTCAGTTCGGCATCACGCTGTCTTCACTCAACGCCCGCCTGACGGCCGTCGAAAACAAGACGGCACCGCTGGCCTACAACGCCGGAACGAAGCTCCTGAGCGTCACCGGCGCCAATGTCATGATCATCGACGGCACCGGCGCGACCGAAAGCACCAGTGGTTTAGGGAATCTGCAAATCGGATACAACGCATTGCGTGGCTCAGGAGATGACCGCACAGGCTCCCACAACCTGATCGTGGGCGATGAGAATAACTATGCGAGTTTCGGTGGACTGGTGGCCGGACGATCCAACGCGATAACGGGGATTTACGCCTCGGTCAGCGGCGGAAAAGGCAATACGGCCAGCGCCTACGGAGCCTCGGTCAGCGGCGGAGTCCAAAACACGGCCAACAACGACTATGCTTCGGTCAGCGGCGGAGGATTGAACACGGCCAGCGGCATCTACGCCTCGATCAGCGGCGGAGAATTAAACACGGCCAGCGGCCTCTACGCTTCGATCAGCGGTGGAGTCAGCAACACCGCCAGCGGTGCCGTTTCCTCGATTCTCGGCGGGAATACGATTGTCGTCAATACGCCTGAGGTCACCTATCCTTCGGGACCATGACCTCAGCCTAAAGCCGAACGCACGGTTTCCGGGCGGTTGCCGATATCCGGCAGCCGCCTTTATATTGAGAAATGCTTTCATGCCATGGGCCTAGAGCCTGTTATGCACTTGATCCGATGACTTTCCTGAGCAGGATTCCGAGC
>CAZSQA010000036.1:0-61110 GCA_964608915.1 uncultured Isosphaeraceae bacterium | reverse complement strand
GCAGGATAGAGGAGCGCAAGGGAAGGCGCGCTATATCTGATTGGAAAGCGTATTATATGGCAGATCGCCGGGTTGAGGCGTCGAACTCTCCCAGCCGTGCCCGAAAATGTAGAAGGGATAAGTCGAAAAACCTGCGATCCGGTGATTGGCTCCGTTCATGACGAACCGGACGCCACGTGCCAGGGCGCAGAACTTGCCGATGACGAGTTTGTCGCCGACGAATGGGTAATGGTAAAGCACGCAGCGGTCTTCGAAATGTTCCGGGCCGTCGGGGTCGTCATAATAAGTGAATTCGCCGACGACGACGTTCGGGTTTCGGATCAGCGGTTTGAGGAAGCCGACCTGGGGAAATCCGTTGAGCGGGTGCTCAACGTCAGGCGATGGTCCATGCATGTTCTGGTCTCCCGTGGGTGGAATCGGTTCTGCGGGCGATCAGTGTCGATGATATCCCGAAGACCGGCCGGCAGGGGGACCGAAATCCAACGTCCGATAATCACTCTTATGGTCGCTTTTTCTCCTGGACCGGGCTTTGAGGGCTGGTTTCGGCCCTGAATGGGCGAATCGACGGCTCTCGGCCCGGAGTGCCTCGCTGCCGTGTTTCGCCCCTCTCCGGAAAACAGAAAAGCCGATCGGGCGGACTCCGTTTTCAGGAATCCGCCCGATCCGTGATTTCGCACTGAATTGGCCAGGCCCGGCTTACTGACCCGGCTGGACCGTGATGTTGACCATCGCGCCGCCGTTGGCCGGATTGACCGAGTTCGGGTCATATTCGACACGTGGCGGATTCGAGCCAGGTACGACCCAGTAAGTGCAACCTGCCGGGACGCTGCACGTGTAACCAGGCCCGCCCGCCACATAGGTTGAGGGGTTCACGGCGATGTCCGTCGGTGCCGGAGTCGCGGCCGGTACTTCGACGATCGTGGGGGCCGGAGCTGGCGCTGGCGGCGTGGCACCGGGCTGCCCCAGCTCATAGAGAAGCTGATCGGCGTCGAGCACGAACTGGAACCATCCGAGCGGCCCGAACCGGTCGACGCTGACGACACGAACCCGGTTGCCCAGTCGCAGCGAATCGAGCGGCAAATCGAACGGCCGGGAGGTCATGACGGCAGTCGCGGCCGAAACCAGACCGATCTTGCGCAAGAGGCTCACTTCCTTGGGGGCCTTGCCGGGCTCTTCGAAGGTGAAGATTTTGGCTTTCGGGTCAAGTGCGACCGTAAGGACCTTCAAGGCAAGCTTTTCCGGCTGGTCGGCCGTCGCGGCGATTTTCACGAATTCGATCTCGACCTCCGCCGTGGGTGCATCGATACGAATCGCCGAACCGAACCGGCCTGCGGTCAGAAGCGTAAGGGCGGGTGATGCGACGTCAACTCGGACGTCGCGCAAGAGCATGATCAGGTTGCCCTTATCGCTGATCGTGAAGTGCGGCACGATCTTCTTGTCGCCCAGAGTGATCGCCGCCAGCGGTGAGCCGGGCGTCAGGGCCGCCCCTTCCGGCTTCTTCGCGATCCGGAGGTTTTCCTCAAGTGCGGTTCGGAAGTGGAGATCGTCGCCGTTCAGATCGATTTCCAAAGCTCCGTCGCCGTCGTTGTCGGGCAGGAATCCGATCGTCGTCGGCCCGCGTGAGGCCAGTTCGGCGAGATAGTTCGACGCGATGTTTTCGAGCAGGTTCGGGATATGAATTGCTGCCGTGACATAACGAGCATCGACGGGGTCGAGGGGCGGCACGGCGTCGATCGGCCCGATCGTGTCCAGGCCCGGGAATTCATAGGCCAGTCGGGCTTCGGCGTGAATGTGGGTCGGTTCGGTGCGGGTGAGGACGCGGTCGACCAGGAACTTCGAATACGAAAACGCATTCGGACCACGACGATACGGCATGATCGCACCGTTGAGCTGGGCCGCGGCTTCGTTCGCACGCATTTGCCCGAGTTCCAGCGAACTCGTTTCGGTTTCGGACTGGATCTGCCCGATCGAGCGTGAATAGATCTGGTCAGCAATGGCTTGCCTGTCCATTCCGGCCATGCCCATGAATGCGCGAGTGATCCCCCCGCCCTGCCGGGGCGTGACCGACAAGTTGGGCCGGGCGTTGTTCTGATAGGATGGCGACATGGCGACACCCGAGGGACGGATCGCGAACGACATCGTCAGCAGGCTGTCGTTCTGAATCGTATTGCCCAAAGCGTAGGCCCGGGTGAGAATCCGGCCGCCGCGGTTGGCCTGAACCTGCTGTTCGAAGTCGTTTACGGGGGTGACGGACGTCATCGCCTGGCGAATGTAGAACGAGATCGCGTCGCTCGCGGGAATAAGGCCGTAACCATAACGTTCACGTGGTGTTACGTAACTGGTTCTGCCTTTGTAGAAGACCGGGTCCGGGGTAACGATGCCTCGGTCCAGCAGGGGCCGGAGCCCCTCGGCGGCGACGGTCACCAGAAGATTCGGCGATTCCCAGCGCGATGTGATCGTGTCCAGGATCGCCTGGGCATCGGGCCAGGGTGTCGTCTGAAGCCGTGTGCGAGCCTGAGCGAGCAAGTCGCGGACCTTTTCCCGCGAATCGAAACGCTGGGCTGCCGTGGTCGCGGCTTCGTAATCCTCGAGCGCATCCACAAGCGGGACAGCGACTTCCGAATAGAGCCGGCGATGGTCGTCCGTCAGCCAGGCATCGCCGCGGGCGATCGTATCACGGGCCGAGATCGCATATTGAACGGACCGGAGACGGGGCTCGATCCAGCGGTTCAGGGCATTGGCGACATCGGCGGCAGCGGGATCGTAAGCGGCCCATGCGGCCCATTGCGCAGCGTCGGCCTGGAGCGTGGCATAGGCATTCAGGCGAGCGTCCAACTCTCGTGAATTCACGACGTTACGCAGGTCGCCTTCCAGCTTGGCACGTGCCGCCGAGATGACCGGATCGGCTTTCAGGGTCAGGCGGTCCAGCTGCTCCTGGACATTGCGATAGGTCGGCGCGACTTTGGCGGCTTCGGTGGACAGCCAGCCGATGTGGCTGAATATGAGAAAACAGGCGAAACGGAGAGATCTTGACTTTGACATCGAGAACGGATCCCGAGAAGACGTGCGGAGGAAGACAAAGAGCCAGCATGCGTAAAGACCGCACAGCCCCGCCGGGATCAATTCCGGCAAAACCGGCAGCCCGTCGCGGACGCTCATCCTGTTGGGCTCTATGGTACACGGGCGAATCGTCGCCGCTCCAGTCGATCTCGTCCTGAGTCTCTTGAATTTTGTCGGTCAGGGGCAATGGGCGGAATGATCATTCGCTGGAACGATCGCGGGGAAACGGGAATTTCTGCCAGTCTTGAGGATTATCCAGATCATGACACATCGATTCGACCGCGTAAAAGAAATCGGTTCGGGTAAGCAGGGGGTTCTGCCACAGCGCGTTCAAACCGCGATCTTCGGGTAATTCGGATATCGCAGTCCGATCTTTCCAGCGCATCGCGACTGGATGCAGCCCCCTGCCCTGGGGAGTCATTCCACGAACGAGCGTTTCGCGCCGTTCTCGAGTGTGAGCGATCAGTTCCTGAACGAAGCCGGATGCGATCGCCGGCAAGTCCGCAGGCATGAAGCCGAAATAATCGGGACGTCGCTCTGAAGTATCTACCAAAAGGCTTTCGAGATAACCGATGCCATGTTCGATCGACTGTCGCATCTCTCCAGGTGCGGGATCGACATGCAGCACCTGCGCACCTGGCATGCCAGCCTTCGTGCCGATCAGGTCATATGGTGCGATCGAAACTGGCCCGAGGACGACGACGACCGGTCCGGCCCCGCCCAGAAGACATTCCCGGACGACATGCTCGATCAGCGTTACCGGTTGTCCTGGAAGGAGTTCCAGAAGTTTCGGCCGGCCGTATCGCGAGCTGGTGCCAGCCGCGGCGATGACGATCGGAAACGGGGCCGACGTATCCATGAGATTCACTTTCGCGTTCTGAGCTGGCAGGATTCGGCCACCTGCTGCAATCCGGTCGTCCCAATAAACCGAAAGTGAGACGGTGATCGGTTCAAGGGCCGACTTCGGCACGAAAATGGGCCTGGCCCGAATCCGGAATATCGCCGGAAGTCTTGTCAAGGTGGTAGGATGCGCCGCCCAGTGATCGGGCTTTCGATTCGCCGGCGTTGCGCCATGCGATGAGTTCGGCGACGACGCTCACGGCGATTTCGAAGACCGACTGCGAACCGATCGGCAGGCCGATCGGGGCCCGCACCCGTGCCAGTGCGTCTTTCGGAACGCCTTGCTCAACAAGGGCTTCCATGATCATTCGGATTTTTCGGCGGCTGCCGATGAGTCCGACATAAGCTGCTGGCGTATCGGCGAGGAGACCAACGGCTTCCTGGTCGTGGCCATGGCCGCGCGTCACGATCAGGGCGTAAGTGCGGGAAGTGACCGGGAATCTCGTCAAGGTTTCTTCGAAGGGGCCGACGTGAAATGACTTCGCGGACGGAAACCTCTCATAAGTCACGAATTGCGATCGGTCGTCGGCGACGGCGACTTCGAAATCCGCCCGGGCGGCGAGTTCGGCGACAGCTTGCCCCACATGCCCTGCGCCGACGATCAACAGCTGAATCCTCGCTGGCCATTCGATGATCGACAGCCCCTGCTCCGTCACCTGGCGGTTCCGGCTGACGTTCGCCGTCCGGGCGATCGCCAGTGATTCGGTGGATGGCTCGATCGGCCAAGCGGCCACGAGCTTCCCCTCGTGGTCGATCAGAAACCTATGACCTGGTTCGGCTTGCGGCCCCGACCCCGTGACCGGCATTCCGACGACGGCCTCACGAAACCCATAGCCGGCTTCGTCGAGAGCCAGCCAGACGCGGGCATAAGCCGCGAACGAGAGGTCGACGACACGCTCCGAAACGATCACCATACGGCCGCCGCAGATCAGCCCGTCGGCCCAGGCGTAATCGTGGTCAAGCACATAACTTGCGATACTTCGGCCACCTGGCGGCAGCGTCAGCAGGCTTTTCGTCTTGACCTCGTTCTCGACGCAGCCGCCCCCCAGGGTGCCCCATTGGCGGCCATCGTCGGCCACCACCATATAGGCCCCGGCCTTCTGGGGGGTCGAACCTCGCGTTTCGATCACCTGGCAGACGACCCTGGCATGCCCCTCCGAAAGATCGTCGATCAGTCGGACCATCGTTTCGCGCATGAAAAATCCAGGTGTTCGAAGGGCAGGAGCGGGCGATCGATTGCGAACGAACTCAATGATACACACGAGCCCGGTGGCGTCTCAAGCATGCGGCGACTCGACGAACGCACGACTTGATGCCATGTTTCCATGACCTGCATGCACGATCGCCTTCGACGCGCTCCAGCCGATCGATAGCACCCTCCCCTGCCCCGGCGCTGAATGGGCCTGGCAAGGCCCGGGGCCTATGAGGAAAATCGCCCCTGGCCCGGGTCAGGAAATCCACATGCAGCCACCCGAGCCGGGCTGAGGATCCATGCGCACATGGTGACTCGTCGCAGGGCCGATCGGCACGCGAAATGCGCCGGCCAGATGTTCCCTTTCCGCTTCCATCCTGCGCACGTTCCGGGCCATCATTTTCAGCCCTGACTCCGCCAGCCGCAGGGCCTGAACCGTCATCCGGTCCCTCTCGCGCAGCGTCTGCACGAGCGGTTCCCATTCCTGGCGGTCACGCTCGCACATGGCGTCGAGCCGACTCGCGACGGAACGCCATAAGTCCCTTTCGTCCATAATGTTATCCGTAGTGTATCGAGGGTGATGACTCATGGTGGGGAGAACTCCGGCGATTCAAGATGCGTGGCTCGGTCGATGCTGTCTCAAACCAGTCAAACCGGCTGCTTTTCCTTATCGGTACAAATTGCCTGTCTTGTTCAATCGATTTCAGGAATCCTCGAAAAGTTGACATGACGCGAGTTCCGGGACGGCGTCGCGAGTGTCGATCCGTCTTTTCGAAACTGGCGAATTTGATATAAGACGCGCATCGGAACACGATGGATCGACTCCGGGGGCAATGTCTTGCCCTCGACCGGGAAGCCGCCAGCCAGGCCATGAAGGAACGGGCTCCATGATCAAGCTCGAAAACGACTTCCGGCATTTTCGCATGCACCGGGGCCGCTGGTTCGCCGGGGTAATGGCGTTGGGGCTGTCGTTGCAATCGGTGGCTTCGGTGGACGTTCTGGCGCAAGAGCGGCAGGAAGAGCCGGCTGAACCTTCGGCGGATGCGGCGAGCGTCTGGCAGGATTCGTTCGAGGACGAGCGCCCGAAGTGGGTGCGTGAAGAGGTGGACGCACCGGTCGACTGGCTAGCGCATGACCGCTCGGATCTGGCCGCGCGCGAAGGTGTGCGCAGCGAGCGATTCGTCTTCAAGGCCGGGCCAGGCGGCGGGGTGTACGTCAGTTACTCGGTTCCGAAGATCGTGGTCGCCAAAGACACGAAAATCTCGCTGAGCGTGCGGTCGAATCTTGGCGGAATGAGGGTTCTGGCCAGGGTCGTTTTGCCGGAAGACAAGGATCCGGACACCGGCCGGCCCTCCTTCGTGGTCGTGGCGGGCCGCAGTTACGAGAATGTCGGCGTATGGCAGCGCATTTCGATCGACGAGCTGGCGACGGAGATCGAAAATCAGGCGAGACTGCTGCGAATCCGCAGCCAGCGCAAAGTGCCGACCAAAGGCGCGTATCTGGAACGGATCGTCCTGAACCTCTATGGCGGGCCGAACGAGACGACGGTTTATGTCGACGATTTGCGGATCGCGCCGGTCGATCCTTCCGTCCTCGCCACCCGGATCGCCCAGCAGACGGCCACGACGGAAGACGCGGCCATGCAGGACCCCGCGGAGCCGAAGCTGGGTGTGCAGAGAGTGGCGATTCAGGGCGGGCAATTGAGGCGCGACGGGCTGGGCTGGTACTTCAGCCTGATCGACGCTCCGGGGGCCGATTGGGACCAGCTTCTGCGCATGGGGTTCGACGTTTTGTCGATCGACTCCGGCGAAACCGGCGACGCCGTGGCAGATGCAACGCGCATGGGCTTTCTGTTGTCGCCTCGAATCGGCCAGGGGCGGCTGGTCGAAGACGACGCGCCAGCGAACGTGATCCAGCGGGCGCGCAAGTTTCCGCTGCTGGAGGCCGTCGCTTTCTGGGACGTCGGCCAGAACCTGGGGCTGACGATCGACGACGCGACAGCACAGAAGCAGCTCGAACGTAATCGTGCCCTGGTGCGTGCCATTCATGATCAGGCCGCCGTGGCGGCCACCCAGGGACGGCCCTTCGCGGACCTGGTGTCCGGCATGGTGGCCGGCCGGTTTTCGGGCTATGCCATTCCTCAGAACCACCTGGAGATGATGGCCGTCGACCCGACGATCTGGTCTTCGAGCAAGCCTCATGCCGACGTTCTTGCGTATCTTCAGCAGCGCAAGGACTTGACCACTCTGGCCAATCCCGCCGGAGTCCTGTTCTGGGGCTGGGTTTCCGCCAGGGGCGAGCCAGCGGCGGCCCGCCAGCTCTGGGGTTTTGACCCGCCGCCGATCTGGGGTCAGCCCAGACGCCAGCCGGAACAGTTGCGGCTGGATGCTTATCTCGCGATGGCTTCGGGCTTTCGGGGCATCGGCGTACGCAGCGATGCCGACCTGACGCGGGCCGCAGGCAGGCCCCTGCTTCTGGAACTCGGCTTCCTGAACGAAGAGATCGACCTCGTCGAGGCGATTCTGAGCGACCAGCAGGGGCCGATTCAGTCGATTTCCTGCTTCCCGCCCGACCCGCCGATGCAGGTATCGCGCAACGGCCTCTCCGGCATCACTTCGAAAAACGTCGTTTCCAACGAGCTGGGCGCCCACCCTTCCATTCGTGGCTCGGCGATCAATCTGCCTGAAAAGCGCGGCCGGCTCGTGATGATCGCCGATCTCGACGAATACGCCCAGTGGCAGCCCCCGCAAATGTCGCTGAACAACCTGACCGTGCGTATTCCCGGCACGGCGGAAAATGCCACGGCGTATCTCATTTCGCCGGGCGAAGTTCGTGTGCTCGAACGTCGCCGCGTGCCGGGCGGGTTGCAGCTTGTCGTGCCGGAATTCGACACGACGGCCATGATTCTTCTGACGACTGACGACAATCTCGCGGAATGGACGAAAGCCGCCGTGGCCCGCAACCGCGCGATGGCCTCGGCGATGGCGATCGAACAGGCTGAGCTGCAACTCGCCTGGGCGACCGAAGTGCACAACCGGCTTGCGACCGACGGCATCGGCCTGAACGAAGCCGGCCAGTGGCAGGGGCTGAGCCAGGAACGGATCCGCTCCGCGCGGGAGAGCCAGGCCCGTGAAGACTTCGCCCAGGCCTGGGCCGAAGCCCGGCGGGCCCTGCGGCCGTTGCGGATCATGATGCGTGACCACTGGATGCAGGGCTATCGCTATTTTCAGGAAGTCGCTCGCTATAACCTGCGTGAAACCGCGACGCCCGACGGCTCGGGGCAACCTTCATCGCTCCCGGTTCTCGTCCAGCCCATGTCAAGCCCTGGCCTCATCGCATTCAATACGCTGCCGCAGCATTATCTGTGGTGTTCGTGGGTACGCGACGGCAAGTTCACGGACAATTCCGTGCTCGGCGGGTCGTTCGACGATCCCAACGAAATCCGCACGGCAGGCTGGATCAATCTGTGCCGACAGTCGGAAGGGCGAGCCGGCGCGGCTCTCTCTGCCGAAGGCCCCGGGGGTCAGGGCCGCGTGTTGCGGCTGAACGTCTCCCGCCGGTCCGACGCCCGCATCGACGAACTGGCCGCGTTCGTGGATAACCCGGTCGCCATGGTGCGGACACATCCGATCAAAGTGAACCCACGTGAGATGATCCGCATTCGTGTCAAGGTGCGCATGCCACGCCCGCAGCAGCCAGGCGCAGGCGGGCTGGTGGTCGAGGATTCTCTGGGGGGCCCTGCCCTGGCCTTCCGCAGTTCGGCCGCCGTCACGGAATGGTCGGAAGTGGTGCTGTATCGCCGCGTGGTCGACGAAACTTCGATGACGGTCAAGCTCGGTCTGGCCGGCGACGGCGACGTGTTTTTCGACGACCTGCGTGTCGAACGGCTGACGGAAAACGCCCCGATCGCGGCCGACCGCATCGCTGCCGCCCCGGCAGGCAGCACGCCCGCCACACCCGTGGAAGCCGCGCCAGCGGAAGCCGCGACCGAACAGCCGCCCGCGGCCGCCCCTGCCGAAGAGACGGTCCCCAAGCCTTGAGCCGGGGATGAAGTCACATGAACCCAGTGAAGGAACGCAACGGCGGCGAAATTTGGTAACGAAACGAAAAACCCGGCAAGGGCCGCTGATTTCGGCGGTCCGTACCGGGTGAATGAACTAGCGGATTCGCCTGGATCCGGATTCGATCAACGCGGGGAACGCGGCGCCCGCGGCCCTTGCGGATACATTCTCACGAAATCTTCGGCCATCGAGTTACCGTAGATGTCGTAAATTCCCGTGCGGCGTGCGGTGAGTCTCAACGGCGTCGCCGTCGGAACCGGAGCGGACGTACTCACCCGCAGTTTTTGCGCGGTCTGGATCGGTTCGACGAGCGCGACGGGATAATCGCGATCGTCCGGGGTTCCGAAGAGCCCGTCCGGACCTGAAGAAACGACTTGGTAGGTCGAGGGGGCAAGCGCGCCGCGCCTGGCGTCGACTGGCTCGGAAAATTCGAGTTCGAAGCCGTTCAGCCCTGCATTACCAGTGAGCGGTAAGCAGAGAATGACGGCCGGCTTCGTCGCGTCGGCGGGATAGACCTGGACGTCGTCCAGCAGCGGGCCCCAGAAGCCGGAGCCGTTCGGGCTGGCGAATCGCAGGGTCGTCTCGTTCGATCCGGATCCCGCGACGAAGGCAAACGTGAATGTCGTCCAGACCATACCGTATTGGGGTGAAGCGAACGTCTGGAACGGGAAATTCGCCACCTCCGCCCCGTTGGCCACCTGCACGAGCACGGGCCTGGGATTGAGGAAGAAATTGGAAGCCGCCATGCGGAACGACACATGATACGTGTGGCCAGGCACGGTGAGGAATGTCTGCTGAATCGTGCCCGTGCCTGAATTGCCGCCGTCCAGGTTCAGGTCGATGACCAGCGAACCGTCGGCCGCCGGACCGAAGTGGGGCCCCGTCAAATTCGGGTTGAGGGCCGGATTCGGGGTCGCCACATGCCAGTCCACCCCCAGGCCGCCGACGTCCCAGCCGGTGATCCGGTGGTCGCCCACGAACACCCGCACAAAGCCAGGGCTGGTGTAATTACCCATTTCGAACGAACCGTTCACGATCAGATTGTCGGCATTGCCGGTCGAAGTCATCGCGGCCAGAGCCGCGATCGCGGCGGCGAATCTCATGCGTATGCGCATCATGTCAAAACCTCCTGAATCTCATTCGGGAAATAGCTGGGAATCACTCAGAAACGGACGAAGGAACGCTACGGAAACATCGAACGCATGCATTCTGATGGCGGTGCTGCCGCTGGTCAAGGCCGCAGTCCGCCTGGAAGGCGTGCTTCGAGAAAACGATTCCGTCGAGCCCCCCGGGCTCTCGAAGGCATCAACGGTTCAGCCTGGATTCACTTGCCCGAATTTTTCTGGCGTTTCCGAAAAAAACCAGGACGGCAAATTCGGCTGGAGTCACGAATCTCCGCGAAGTACCGACATCCTGGGCCCCCCGAGCTCCAGCTCGGGGATTTTTCGAATTCGTCAATTTCGAAGTTTCGAAACGACGGTCGAGCGAAGTCATCCCCGAGCTGGAGCTCGGGGGGCCCAGGCTTATGATCCAGCAAGCTTTGCCGGTCTTGAAAACAAACGAATCCAGCCTTCGTAGCCCGGTCCCTGGCGGCAGAGGGCATTCGGTCCGGCTTTCGTCGGATCTCCGAAAATCTCAGCCGATGCGTTCGAAAAGATCGGTCGAGAGATATTTCAGGCCGCTGTCGCAAGCGAGGAAGGCGATCGTTTTGCCTTTTTCGGTCGTACGCAGGAGTTCGATAGCTGCGGCCAGGTGCGCGCCCGTGGAATAGCCGCCCATGAGGCCCTCCGTGCGTGCGAGCATGCGGGCGGCTTCGATGGCCTGTTCGTCGGTGACGGTCAGGTAGCCGTCGGCCAGGTCGCGTTCGAAGAGCGGCAGATCCTCGCCGGCACGTGCGTAGCCGGCTCCCTGGATCTTGTGGCCGGCCGCGTCGACACAGCGGCAATCCTCACCCCGTTCGGCCAGAACGCGTGCCCCCTGCGGCTCGACGACATAACACCGGATCGCCGGATTGCGTGATTTGAGAAAACGAGCCACACCTGTGAAAGAGCCCGCCGTGCCTGGGCAATCGACATAGACTTCGATCGATTCGCCCGACTGCCGCCAGATTTCCGGCCCCGTCGTCGTTTCATGGGCATGGACATTGGCTTCGTTGGAAAACTGCCCGGCCCGGAATGCGCCCCGCTCGGCCGTGACCATGTCAGCGGCTTTTTCGACCTCTTTGAGATCGTCGCCGGTGACCTGCCCCGCGACGGATTGCGGCAGCTGGTCGACCAGAACGACCTCCGCACCCAGGGCGTGCATGTGTGCGGCACGTTCAGGGGTGTTTCCGCGCGACATCACGGCCACGAACGGGTGGCCAAGAGCCGCACAGACCAGGGCCAGGCCGGTGCCGGTATTGCCGCTGGTCATTTCGACGACGGTCTGACCTTCCCGCAGGCGGCCACCGCGGCGAGCGGCTTCGATCATGGCGAGGGCGACGCGGTCCTTTTTCGACAGGCCGGGGTTGTTCATTTCGCACTTGGCCAGCAGGCGGCCTTCGAGGCCAAGCAGCTGCACGATCCGGTTCAGTTCCACGAGCGGCGTATGGCCGATCAGGTCGATGACCGAAGCGGCAAGTTCCGGCTGATGCGTCAGGAGATCCGCGTTCATGTCTCAGAATTCCGGTGTGGGCAGGTCCTGGCCTTCGCCGGGGCCGAGTTCCTGGGCGATGCAGATGGCGTAACCGTCAGGGTCCACGACTTCGAATTCGGCCATGCCGTAGAACGTCCGCTCCAGGCGGCGTTGCGTCCGGCCGGCGGCTTCGAGCTTGCCGTAGATGTCCTTCATATCGACACCCGTGCCCCTCAAATAGACGTGCCACTGGTAAGGTTTCGACGGAACCTCAGCGATCGGCTCGCCGCACTGGAGCATGATTTCGACTTCGCCGGCGGAGAGAATGGCGAAGTCGAAAGGCGGCTTGTCCGGAAACGGGTTCGCCCGAAAGCCGATCGTTTCGGCGTACCAGCGGATCGATTTCTCGACGTCGCGGACACGCAGCACGGGCACGGCGGCACGAATAGGCATAATGGATTCGTTCGCTCCCGTCGATCTTCGCGGCCGCCGGATGGCTGGTTCGAGCAAGCCGGAAACGTGGCATGCCCCTGCGTTTTCGACGCATGATCATACCGTGCGGTGATCGAATTCTGTAGTGTCTCTCGATCATTCGGCGGATTCGACGTCATGCCGAATCTCGATCGTTTTCGAGCTTCAGCCGGCCATGACCGCTCGACCGGCCAGCTGACGGCGTTTGGCGATGATCGCGACGAAGACAGCGGCGACAGCCGAGAGAACGTAAGTGCCGGGCTCAGGAACGGGAGGCGCCCAGGTGCCGACGATGCCGATCACGGTATTCGCCGGGAAATTGAGCGTATCCGAACCGACCGTGTAATTCCCGCTGAATGAAGCCATGGCCCAGTGCGGGTCTCTGCCCTGCATGCTGTCGGGGGCCATGCGGATCTGATAGCTGCTGGCCGCCTCGGTGATTTTATTGAACTGCATCGTGCCGGGCGTTCCGGCCTGCGCGGGGAAATTCAGGGGCGTCGCGGGCACACCGTCGGAATCGTTTCTGACGATCCCCGTTCCCGTGGAGTTCATCTGATTCGTGGCGCCGGTCACGAACGGAGTGGGTGTCGCCGTCGAGGAGTAGAAGTGGACTACCGCCTGCGAATTCCCGGGGTCGACTTCATCGTTCGCGAATCGCACGATGATGTTCGAAATCGTGAAAGAATAATTGGCGAACGCAGGGGCTTTCGTGAAGTTCAACTGAATGAACTGGCCGCCGACCGTCGCCGGGTTGCCGTCGTTCGTGCCCTGAAGCTGGTCGAACGAGGGGTTCGTCAGACTTGCCGTGTTCGAGCCGACCATATTCTGGAAGGTCATGCTCAAATCAGAGAAGAAATTGTTCGTGGTGCCGTTCGTGCCGTTCTTTGCCGTGAAACTCGTCTGCCCGGGCGTAACTCCGAAGGACGACCACGTCGCGAGAATCTCGAGGGCCTCAACTTCAGGAACCTGTGAGAATCCGGTGATTCCGAGGAGCATAAGGACTTTGACATACCGGAATGACGTTCGGAACATAGGGCATGGATACTCGAGGAACTGGCTTCGAATTCAGGAAGCCTTCTGTGTCGACCGGCATCCGTGCCGAAGTTCACGTGGCGTCATAAGTGGACTCTATTGTCAGTATAGGTCGACTGGAACATTACGGATAGCAAAAAACCGAAAAATTCTACCACCGATCAATATGTGATTTTTCGCCAGGGTCGATGCAAGAATTTCAAAAATACTGGAACCCTTTTTGATAGTTCGTTTTCGGTCCGAAACTGCGATGGGAATTCCGGGGTGATTCGAGGTGATCGGTCGCTCGTGATCTTATCGTGTGTCGGTTGGATGCCGATCGGATTCGTTCAGGCGGTTCGTCCGAAATCGGAGATATCCCGGTGTCGAAATTGTTGGAGCCGTCTTCCAGCGTTCATTTTCTGCGACAGGTTGTGCGTTGCCTTCATGATTTCATCGCAGTTCGGTCGGTCGTGGGTTCGAAAATCGTTTTGTGCCGCGGGTGGTTGTGGGGCTGGTCGAAGGCGGCCCACATGACCGTTCCCGTTTCGTCGGCGTGGATTCGCGAAGTTCCGGATTCGCCATGTCGCACGCATGCAATTCGATCGATCGAAAAGACTTCGGGCGATTTCGCCGCAATGCGGTTTCGGTTCTCGATCGTTGCTTCCCTCGGGGCGGTTCGACTAAAGTGTGGCGAATCAACCGGATCCTGATCACGATCGAACGGCAACCGAACGACGCCGAGCCTGCGACAGTCTCGACAAAAGAGGCATTCACCGCTTCCGCACGAAGAGGAGACACCCTGGACATGGGCGCACTGACCGGTCATCCCCGCGGCCTTTACATGCTGTTTTTCGCCGAGATGTGGGAGCGATTCTCCTATTACGGCATGCGGGCCCTGCTGGTCCTGTACATGACTCAGGGGTTCCTGAAGTATTCCGACGGCGACGCTTACGCCGTCTACGGGGCTTATACGGGCCTCGTTTACGCTCTTCCCGTCCTTGGCGGACTTCTGGCCGACCAGGTGCTGGGTTATCGGCGGGCGATCATCCTGGGCGGCAGCCTGATGGCGGCCGGCCACCTGCTGATGACGATCGAGGACAAGTTCGCCTTCTACACGGCTCTGGCGCTGATCATCTGCGGTAACGGCTTCTTCAAGCCGAACATTTCTTCGCTCGTCGGGAAGCTCTATCCGGAAGGCGACTCGAAGCGGGATGCGGGCTTCACTATCTTTTACATGGGCATCAATCTGGGCGCGGGCCTGGCGCCGATTCTGTGCGGCCTGGTCGCCGCGACGTTCGCAACGAAATCGATGGTGGACGGCAAGGAGGTCGTCAATCAGGCATTCCATTACGGCTTCGGCCTGGCGACGATCGGCATGATCCTGGGCCTGATCGTGTTTTCGATCTTTCAGGGTGTGCTGGGCGACAAGGGCCTGCCCCCCAATCGCGAGATCCTCAAGAAGTGGGGCATTCCGATTTACGCTTCGAGCGTCCTGATCGCGCCGATGATCGCCCTGCTGCTGCAATACGACAAGCTCGTCGGCTATCTGCTCACGGCCACGGCGATTCTGACTCTGGGGTCGCTGATCGCCGTCGCCCTGAAGGAAGAGAAAGTCGCCCGTCAGCGGATGTTCACGGTGTTCGTGCTGATGTTCTTCCACATGGTCTTCTGGGCCTTCTTCGAGCAGGCCGGCAGCTCGCTGACGCTCTTCGCCGAGCGGAACGTCTATCGGTCGATCCTCGGCTGGCAGGTGCCCACGGCGGCGCTGGCGTCGATCAATCCGATCTTCATCTGGGTCTTCGGCCCGCTGTTCGCGAATTTGTGGACGACCCTCGGGGCGAAGAAGAAGGACCCTTCTGCTCCGACGAAATTCGGCTGGGCACTGCTTCAGATCGGCCTCGGCTTCTTCGTGATCTGGGTAGGTTCCAGGCTGGCTGATGCTCAGGGCATGGTGCTGCTGCTGTTCCTGATCGTGGGCTACATGTTTCACACGACGGGTGAATTGTGCCTGTCGCCGGTGGGGCTTTCGATGGTGACGAAGATGTCGCCGGCGCGCATCGTGGGGATGATGATGGGTGCCTGGTTCCTGTCGATCGCCATGGCGAATTATCTGGCCGGGATCATCGCGACCTTCACGGGCGTCTCCGAAGAAGGGGGCGACAAGGGGAAAGTCACGGCGGCGACGGAAACGGTGCTTGTCTACGGCGACGTGTTCATCAAGATCGCGATCGCCTCACTGGTGGCGGGTATGCTGTGTTTCGCCCTGTCGCCGATCCTCACTCGCTGGATGCACATGGACAAACTCGGCAAGACCGAAGATCACTTCACCGACGAACACGAAGAACTGGCCTGAGTTGCCCGGGCGGGCGTCACACATGTCCGCCGGCATCATTTCTGGATCCAAGACGCATGAATATGACACGAAGAACGCTGGCGACACTACTCGCCCTGGGATGGCTGGGAATGACATCGAATGACCAAGCGGCCGCACAGGGCGGCCTGCGCGCGATGACCGTCGAAGACCTGCTGGCCGTCAAGTCGGTCGGCGGGCTGAAGATTTCGCCCGATGGCCGCATGGCCGTCTATTCGGTCACGGAGCCGGACAAAGCCACGGGCAAGTCGATTTCGAACCTCTGGCATTCGGTCATCAGCCGCGAAGGCGGCCCGAAACGGCTGACGACGACCACCGCACGCGACAGCGAACCGGTGTGGGCTCCGGACGGCAAGTCGATCTACTTCCTCTCGACCCGCTCCGGCTCGGCCCAGATCTGGAACATCGCGATCGACGGCGGTGAGGCACGCCAGGTGACGAAGCTGCCGATCGACGTCGCAGGCGGCCCGGCGATCTCGGCCGACGGCAAGCTTCTGGCCTTCCCTGCGCGGGTCTATCCCGGCAAATCGCCCAAAGAGACCGTCGACGAGGACAAGAAGCGTGCCGAGCAGAAGTCGAAGGCCATGATCTTCGACAAGCTCATGATCCGCCACTGGGACACTTACGACGACGGCAAACGCTCGCACATTTTCGTGGCCGACACCGAAACCGGCGAAGCCCGCGACCTTTCGCCCGACCTGACCTCCAACAGCCCCCCTGCCCCCTTCGGCGGATCGAGCGACTACACATTTTCGCCCGACTCCAAAACGGTCGTTTTCACGGCTGAGCCCCTGAAGGATCATGCCTGGAGCACGAACAACGACCTCTGGCAGGTCGGCGTCTCGGGCGGCCCGCTCAAAAACCTCACCGACGCCAACACAGGCGCCGACAGTTATCCGCTGTTCTCGCCCGACGGCAAGCACCTGGCCTATCTGCGCCAGACCCGGGCCAAGTTCGAGGCCGACCAGAACGTGCTGACTCTGCTGGAACTGGCCACGGGCAAGGTGACCGAATTGACGCGGACGATGGATCGTACCGTGCATGAATTCTCATGGGTCGGCGACGGCTCTGGGATTGTCGCGGGCATCGAAAACGAAGGCCACCAGGATATCTTCGTGATCGACCCTTCCGGCAAGGCGGAACCGCGCAAGGTCATCGGCGGCAAGGGGATGCATACGGCCATTCAGAGCCCTCGCAAAGGTGGCCTGTTCGTTTATCTGCGGAATGACAGCGTCGCGCCGAACGAAGTCTTCTATTCTCGTGAGGACACCACCGGGCCGAACGTCACCAAACGGCTTTCCAGCCATAACGATGAGGTCATCGCGCCGCTGGATCTGATGGCGGCGGAGTCGTTCACCTTCACCGGTGCCAAAGATGCCAAAGTTCAGGGATGGATCACCAAACCGCCGGGGTTCGACCCCGCGAAGAAATACCCTGTGCTTTACCTGATCCACGGTGGCCCGCAAAGTGCGTGGACGAACACCTGGCATGCCCGCTGGAACGCCAACCTTTTCGCGGCTCCAGGATATGTTGTCGTGGCCGTGAACCCGCGCGGCTCGACCGGCTTCGGCCAGGAATTCACGGACCAGATCAGCCGCGACTGGAATGGCCTCGTCTATGAAGACCTGATGTTGGGGCTGGACCATGTGCTGAAGACCTATCCATACCTGGACGGCGACCGCGTCGGCGCGGCTGGAGGGTCTTACGGCGGATACATGGTGAACTGGATCGCCGGTAAGACGGACCGCTTCAAGTGCCTAATCAGCCACGCCGGAGTGTGGGACTTGCCCAGCATGTACGGCACGACCGAAGAGCTGTGGTTCGCGGAGTGGGAATTCGGCGGCCCGCCCTGGGAGAAGGAATACGAGAAAATCTACCAGAGCCAGTCGCCCAGCAACCTCGCCGGGAACATCAAGACGCCGATTCTGGTGACGCACGGCTCGCTGGACTATCGCGTGCCTGAGGCCCAGGGCTTCGGCCTGTTCACGGCTCTGCAGCGGCGCGGCGTGCCCAGCCGTCTCGTGCTTTTCCCCGACGAAAATCACTGGATTCTCAAGGCCGACAACCGCCGAATCTGGTGGCGGGAAATGCATGCCTGGCTCAAGACTTACCTGAAACCATGAATAGGACGGAGAATTCGCCTGATGGCACGAATCAGGGCGGCGAGCCAGGCTCGCCGCCTGGCGTTCCCGCCCCGTCTCATGGTCCCGAAGCGGGGCGGCCCGGGGTCGTTCGCAACATTTTGTCGATGCACTGTCCGGAATGCCGGCGTGGGAAAGTCTTCGCGAACCTGTTTCTGAAGATGAACCCGACTTGCCCGGTGTGCGGGCTGAAATTCGAACGAGAGCCCGGCTACTTTCTGGGGGCCATGTATTTCAGCTATGCCATGGCAATTCCGCCGCTGACGGTCATGACACTGCTCCAGAAATGGCGATCCCCCGAACGATCCATGGCTTCGTGCATCGTCGTCTCGGCGGCCATTTTCGTTCCGCTGGTGGTGCCCATCGTGCGATTCTCACGCGTGCTGTGGTTGCATTTTGACCGGTTCTTCGACCCGCAGGACCGGCAGACTCCGGATTCGAAATCGAATTGACCCGCTCCAGTCGCAAGCTCTCTCGATTCCTCAGGATTTCCCGAACATGTCCGACCCCCGATTCGAAATGAAACCGATCGACGCGCTGGCCCGCGAAATGGGAATCGCGGCCGATCACGTGGAATTTTTCGGCCGCGACAAGGCCAAGATCCAGCTCGATGCCATCGAAGCCGCTGGCAGCGCTCGCAAGCCCGGCAAGCTGATTCTGGTCTCGGCCATCACGCCCACGCCTGCTGGCGAAGGCAAAACGACGACCTCCATCGGCCTGGCCCAGGGGATGCGGCGCATCGGCGAGAACGCCGTGCTTGCCCTGCGGCAGCCTTCCATGGGCCCCGTGTTCGGGAAAAAGGGCGGCGCCACCGGTGGCGGGGCGTGCCGGCTGGAACCCTCCGACGCGATCAACCTGCAATTCACGGGCGATTTTCACGCCATTACGGCCGCAAATAACCTGCTTTCGGCCGTGATCGACAATCGCATCCATTTCGCCGATTCGCGGATCGACCCGCTGCGCGTCCTCTGGAAGCGGGCCCTGGACATGAACGACCGGGCCCTCCGTAAGATGGTCATCGGCCTGGGCGGGCGGGCGATGGGCGGCACCCCGCGTGAGGCCGGCTTCGACATCACGGCCGCCAGCGAAATCATGGCGATTCTGTGCCTGGCACAATCGCGTGCCGACCTGCGTGAACGCCTGAGTCGTATCCTGATCGGCTATGACCGCACGGGTGAACCGGTACGTGCCGAGGAAATGCAGATCACCGGCTCGTTGATGGCGATCCTGAACGAAGCCATTCTGCCGAACCTGGTGCAGTCACGCGAAGGCACGCCGGCCTTCGTGCATGGCGGGCCGTTCGCCAATATCGCGCACGGTTGCAATTCGATTCTCGCCACGCGGATGGCCCTGGCCCATGGGGACTGGGCCGTGACCGAGGCCGGATTCGCCTTCGACCTGGGCGGCGAGAAGTTCCTCGACATCAAGTGTCGTTATGGCGACCTGGATCCGGCGGCGATCGTCATCGTGGCGACCGTCCGTGCCCTCAAGATGCATGGCGGCGTGACGCTGGCCGAACTGACGAAGCCGGACGCCGCGGCCGTCCAGCGCGGGATCGACAACCTGGCCGCCCACATCGATGCGGCTTCGCAGTATTCGAAGCCCGTGCTCGTCGCAATCAATCAGCGTGGCGAAGATACCGAAGCCGAACTGGCCGTGATCCATGAGTTCTGTAAGGGGCGCGGCGTCGCCTGCTCGACGGCCAACGTGTTCGCCCATGGCGGTGCCGGGGCGGAAGATCTCGCGCGGCAGGTGGTCGCGACGGTCAATTCCAGCAAAGCCGGCAAGCTGCAGCCGCTGTACCCGCTCGATATGCCGCTGGAAAACAAGGTGGAGACGATCGCGAAACGGATTTACGGAGCCTCGGGCGTGGCCTTCACGGCCGAAGCCGCGACGAAATTCAAGAAAGCGGCGAAGCTGGGCTACGGCAACCTGCCGATCTGCATGGCGAAAACGCAGAATTCGCTTTCGGACAATCCGAAACTGCTGGGCCGGCCGAAGGATTTCACGATCACGGTGCGCGACATGGAAATCTCGGCCGGGGCCGGTTTCGTCGTCGCTCTGACGGGCGACATCGTCCGCATGCCGGGCCTGCCGGAACGCCCCGCCGCCGAACGGATCGACGTGGACGATTCAGGCAAGATCCTGAACCTGTTCTGATCGTATCCAGAGGTTACGAGCCAGGTGGCAGCGGCTTTCTGCCGCTGCCACCACAAGGGCAAAGCGAGTGACAGCGGCTGAAGACCTCTGCCACGATGGACGATATAAGTCGTTACTCTTGCCGAGTGATATTCTGGCTCGGCGGGGGTCCGTCGCCGTTGACTGACCGTGACGGCCTGCGGATAATCAGAGAAGAGACGGAACGAGTTGCGATCGTCTATCCTGTCATTCCCATACGTTCCGTCATCCTTCAGCCACGAACCCTGAGAGGTCGTCCCAGACTTTGATCACAGAAAATGGCCGGAAAAGGCGTGAGCGTTGCATTCTCGTCGGTGTCCTTTTGCCCCATGGCGTCTATAACCCGGACGATCCCCTCGACGAAATCCGCGGCCTTGCCGAAACGGCGGGCCTTCAGGTGCTTGCGAGCCTGCTGCAGAAGCGTGCTCATATTGACGTGACGACGTATCTCGGCAGCGGCAAGGTCGAGGAATTGAAGTCTCTCGTCGAAGCCCATGAGGCCGATCTCGTCCTGTTCGACAACGATCTGGCACCGAGCCAGACACGTAACCTCGAAAAAGCCCTCGGCGTAAAGGTCATCGACCGTACCGAGGTTATCCTGGACATTTTCGCCTCGCGGGCCAGCACTCATGAAGCCCACCTGCAGGTGGAGCTGGCCCAGCTCGAATACTCTCTGCCCCGGCTCAAGCGGATGTGGACGCACCTTTCACGCTATGTCGGCGGGGTGGGCGTGCGCGGCCCCGGCGAAAAGCAGCTCGAAGAAGACCGCCGGTTGGTCGAACACCGGATTCGCGACCTCAAGGCCAAGCTCCAGAAGGTCGAAAAGCGGAAGGAACGGCAGGTGGCCAGCCGCGGCGACGTTCCGACGATCGGGATCGTCGGCTATACGAACGCCGGCAAGTCGACCCTGATGAACGCCATTACGGATGCCGACGTTCTGGCCGCCGACAAGCTTTTCGCCACGCTCGATACCCGCACCCGGCGCTGGAATTTCCGGGGCGGCGGTTATGCCCTGCTCTCCGACACCGTCGGGTTCATCCGTAACTTGCCGCATAGCCTGGTGGCTTCGTTCAAGGCGACCCTCGAAGAAGCCCGGCAGGCCGACCTGCTGCTGCATGTGGTCGATGCCGCCAGCCCCGAGGCAGAAAAACAGATTCGGGCCGTCAACGACGTACTGCGCGACATCGGCCTGGAAGATCACCCGTCGCTCCTGGTCCTGAACAAGGCGGACCGGGTGCCCGACCGGTCGTTCATCGACGTTCTCAAAGCCCATCACGAAGAATCGATCGTCGTTTCTGCCTACAAAAAAGAAGGGCTCGATCGGCTCGAACAGGCGGTTCGTGAAAAATTGCACGAATTGGCCGTCGAGACGGAAGTCGTTTTCGAACCTGCGCTGGGCAAGGTTCTGGCCTATTTGAACCAGAACGCGACGGTGCAGGAGCAGCGCTTCGACGAACACGAAGTGCGCGTGCACTGCATGCTGCCGCGCCGGTGTTTCGCGTTCCTGCAGGAACAGGGCGCGCGGATTTATCCGGTGGCCCGGCGTGACAGCGTCATGCCGACCCGTGCCTGATCGAAGCATTTTCTTTACGGAATGACATAACAAGCGGATCCACAAGACCTTTCGGTGTCTTTTGGATCCGCTTGCGTGAGAGATAGAGTCTTTCCACAACGGGGGATCGCCCCGGTGCCGATCAGCGAAGGTATCGCAGTGGTGCTTTCAGAAAGGCTTCCATGTGGGCCTTGTCGGGGAACTGGTAGCGGCTCCCGCCGAACCGGATCTGGAAGCGGTTCCGCCCGTGTTGCTGGTTGGCCAGCGAAGCCCCGCAGTGCGGGCATGTGCCTTGGGAACGCAAGTCGCCATTGGCGAATGTCGCAGGGGTGGCCAGGAATTTCTGGCGGGCCTGTTCCGACGCACACAGATAAATTCGGCCGTCGTAAACGACGGGGAATTTGTCCGAACCCGCGACTTCGGAACGGGTTTCGGCCAGAGTCACGAGGCATTCGCCGCCTCTGGCTGGCACGTATTTTTCAGGTTCGGCCGCGAACGTGGCTTTCGCTTCGGCGGATTCGAAGAAATAGCGGGAGCCGGCATATACGGCCGTGTGAGTCGAACCGGCTTCGACCAGCACGGCCTTTTCCAGCAGGGCCACCGGGCAATAGTGGCCGAGTGGCGTCGGGGCTTTCACGGCGGATTCGGCGCCTTTGGCTGCGGGATCGCCACTTTCGGGGCCGGCAGGTGCGACAAGGTCTTCGGCCTCGGTCACCGGGGGTTCGTCGCTGGCGATCGAAATTCGCGGCAAATCGGCGTCGACAGGTTCGAGCATGGCGACTTCGATCGTTTCCCGATCGCCGCCCGTCGGCCGCGAAACCAGGTCGGCTTTCAGTTCGCTTTTCTTTTCGGACTGAGCGACAAGGGTTTCAGGATCCGTTTCGACAGGAACGCCCGCCAGAACCGTGAGGCTTTCCAGCTTTTCGGGGTCGGCGAAGCCTTCGTGTCGAGCCAGGATCTTGCCGTCCGGACTGATCAGGACCGAACTCGGCAATTGCGTAAAGCCAAAGCTCAAAGCCAGTTCGGCGTCGTTTTCGCAGGAGATTTTAGCCGTCACGAAGTGTTTCGAAAGCCGTTCGATCACTTTCGGGTTGCGAAACGTTTCCTTGTCCATTTTATGGCAGTTCGGGCACCAGGGGCCCGTAAATTGAATCCAGGCAGGTCGTTGCGCTGCGACCGAAGCGCGCAGGGCTTCACCATAATCCCCCAGCCAGTTCAACGTTTTTTCGATCGGTTCGAACGTATCCGAACATTGGGTCGAAGGGGTGCGACTCGTTAAAGTCGCGATAACCAACAGGGCTGCGAGCGTGCGAGCGAGCGCACGGTCGAATACGAATCTTGGCTGCATGGGTCGGCGTCTCCCCACCGGAAACGAGCACAGTCAACTTCCTTGAGGCCGATTTCGCTCGAGGGTGTCTTTCCGTAGTGTCCGACCGTGTAACTTGCGTCAAACAGTCGCGTTCGCCGTAACGCATGAGGACCTTGAGCGTCTCCTTCGTTGCCACGTTTCCTATCGACCCGCCTCGTCGCCGCCCGATTCCTTTCTTCAGCAATTCGAACGGACTGCCATTCTTCAATTCCTATGACAGTTACATCTTTCCTATTTTTACGGGATAATTCGGCCTGTATCCGGGATGTTGCGGGCGAGAAACGACCCGACGGAATGCGCTCGCCTGGATCAGGCGCCTGGGCCCCGGCCGACTGTGCACTTCGGTTCGCCGAGGACGATCGACATGATCAGGGCCTTGCGGACGGAATCCCTGTCCTGCATGCCGCTGATGATGGAAGCCATGGCCACCGAGTTCTTTCTGGCGAGAGAGGTCGCACCTGCGGGACGATCGGTCAGGGCGTGTTCCAGGTGCGTTTCGGCGGCATGATCCGAAACGAGGTGGAAGATATCGACCGGCTTGCCGCCCTGCTGCTGCGGCTGGTTTTTCGCGGCCTGTTCGGTGGCGGCCTTGCGTGCGGCCGCGGCCTTGCGTGCGGCTTCGGCTTCACGCCTGGCGGCGGCGGCTTCACGTTTTTGCTGCTCTCGCAACGCTTTGGCGAGTCGGTCCTGCTTCGCCTGGGCAGCCGATCGTTCCGCTTCCGCCGCAGCGGGGTCGAAATTCTCGCCACTGTAAGGGTTTTGCGTATCGAGCTTGCTCCAGTCGACCTTTTCTCCCGCGCCACGTCCGGTCGGGACGGTCTCGGTGCCGGCGGCCGTTTCCGTCGGGCGGGTCGGCGAGAAAACGGGACGTGTCGTTTTCGCCGGGGGCTGTTCTTTCGCCCGCCCCATGATGGCCGAAAAGACCCAGATCAGAATGAACGCAAAGGGAGCGAGCCCCTCGATGATATCTTCGATGTCGGGCATGGTTCCTTATCCTCTCCCTTTGGCGTCGATTCGGATCCGGTTCGGTCGTGGCGATCCCGTATCGCACTTCGGGGGCGTTTCAGCCCTCGGTGATGCTCCGGTTCGAGGACTTGTCGCCGCCCGCGATGGCTGAGCGCATTTCCGTATCGGCCTGAAGGTTGCGCAGGTTGTAATAGTCCATGATACCGATCTTGCCGCCACGGAGGGCATCGGCGATGGCCATGGGAATCTGGCTTTCGGACTCGACGAGCTTGGCCCGGTTCTGCTGCACCAGGGCGACCATTTCCTGCTCCTGCGCGACGGCGAAGGCGCGTCGCTCTTCGGCCTTGGCACGGGCGACACGCATGTCGGCCTCGGCCTGGCTGGCCTGGAGGTTCGCACCGATGTTGTCGCCGACGTCGATATCGGCGATGTCGATCGACAGGATCTCGAACGCCGTGCCTGCATCCAAACCCTTTTCCAGTACGCGTTTGGAGATCATGTCCGGATTTTCGAGCACGTTCTTGTGCGATTCGGCCGAGCCGATCGTGGTCACGATCCCTTCGCCGACGCGGGCGATGATCGTCTCTTCCGTGGCACCGCCGACGAGGCGGTCGATGTTCGTGCGGACGGTGACGCGTGCCTTGGCCTTGAGCTGGATGCCGTCCTTGGCGACGGCGTCGACAGTTTGCCGGCCCTTGGCGGGGTCGGGGCAGTCGATGACTTTCGGATTTACGCTCGTCTGGATCGCTTCGAGCACGTTCCGGCCGGCCAGGTCGATGGCGGCGGCACGCTTGTACGAAAGAGGAATGTCGGCACGGTTGGCCGCGATGAGGGCACGCACCACGCTCGGGACGTTGCCGCCGGCAAGGTAATGGGCTTCGAGGGCGCGGGTCGTGATGCCGTCTTTTTCGGTCAAACCGGCCTGGCTGGCCATGATTTTGGAACGGACGATGATGTTCGGATTCACGCGGCGGAACGTCATCCCGATCAGGTCTCGCAGCCGCACGCCCGCCTTGGACATGACCGACTGCATGTAGAGATTGAAGTATTTGATCATGAAGATCAGCAGGAACAGCGCGATCAGACCGGTGAGGACCAGCATGAAACCGACCGCGATCGCCCAGAACGACGAGTTATCGCCCGCGTTTTGTGCCAGAATGCCGAACGCACTGAAGGAATTCATGATCTTTCCGCCTGTACATGCACGGGAGAATTTGCCGAAACCGAAACTTGCGCCGGCGCCGCGAACCGTTCGCGTATTCGCCGATTTGCATTCTAAGGAGATACAGGGCTTATCTCAACTGGATTCGCCGATCGGCATCGCGACATTCGCTGGTTCATGGGCCGATCCCTCCGGATTTCGAAAACCGGAGCCCTGCGAAACTTTCCGAACCGGCCGGTGTATGTTTCCTCAGGCATGCGAACCGCGCGGCCAGATCGGTTCTCTTCGAATCCGGGAAGACTTCAGATGAACAATCGACCGATTCACCGTTCGTTTTTCTTCGTCGCCTCGTTCCTCGTCCCGGTGGTGATCGCTCAGGACGACCCGGCCAAAAAGCCGGTCGGCCCGGCGGCCGTGTCGAACGTCAAAGCGAAAGCCAAAGAAAAAGCGAACGCCAAAGGCAAAGCCGCCGGCCCGCAGGCCAAGGCCTTTCAGCGGATCGTGCAGGAGCTGGACGCCAACGGCGACGAAGTTCTGCAGCGGTCGGAAGTGCCTGACTCCGCTCGCGCGCAGTTCGACGCCCTTTTGGAACTGATGGACACCGACGGCGACAAGGCTCTCAGCCGGGGCGAACTGCAGGCCGCCGGAGCGCGTGTGCAGGCCGTGCTCGGAGCCGGCGGACCGAACGCCGCCGGAAAAGCCGCTGCGAAAAAGCCGGAAGTGGAGAAGAAGCCGGAAACGCCCGCCAAGGGTTTCGGCGGGAACGCGCTGGAACGGCTGAAAATGATGGACACCGACGGCGACGGCAAAATCAGCCGGGCAGAATGGCGCGGTGCCCCGCCCCTGTTCGACCGCATTGACCGGGACGCTGACGGCTTCATCACCGAAAACGAGCGGGAATTCGCCGTACAAGCCATGCGGCGATTCATGGAAGCCGCGAAGAAAAAGGGCGAGTTCCCCAAGAAGAAGCCGGAAAATTGAACGCCCCGCATGGGCTGCCCTGGCCGCTGAACTTACGATAAAAAAGTAACCCGGGCCGGGATCGAGCCGTTTTCTTTTTTGGAAGCGATTCGATCCCGGCCCGATTTCGACTCGGTCGAAGGCAAGACGATCAGCCTTTCGTCGCGGGTGCACTGCCGGGTTTGAGCGTTCCCGAAGATTCGCCTGAATCCGTTTTGGCATCCCTCTTCCGTGCCGGCTTCCGCGGATGCTCCTTGAAAAACCTGACGATCGCGGAGGGGGCCGTGGCCTCGAACTTGTGGCCGCCGGGGTGGATGAGGGTCACGACGGGTGTGTCCTGACCGGATTCGTAGACGGTGCAGAACTTGACGTCGTGCCAGGGCTTGCCGGCCGGTTCGCAGCCGTTTTTGCCGCGAACCATGTCGATCATGCGCTTCTGCATCGCGAACCGGACCAGGGGGTCGGTCTCGCCCGCGATATGCAGCATCGGCTTCGGCTTCATTTTCGGCAGATGCCGCAATCCCGCGGCGGACGAGGGCGCCAGCGCCGCGAATGTGTCGCCCCGTTCGGCCCATAAGAGATAAGTGAATCCGCCGCCGTTCGAATGCCCGGTGGCGTAGATGCGGTCCGGGTCGATTTTCCGTTCCGACTTCAGGTCCGCCAGGATTTTGTCCACGAATTTCAAGTCCCGGTCACCAAGCTGCCCGGCCGACGACTGCCAGCCACTGCGCTTGCCTTCCGGGTCAGTCAACTGGCCAGGCGTGTTGAGGCCCTGCGGGTAAACGACGACGGCATCCGGCCACAGCTTGTGCAAGCCGAATGAACGCATGGCGTTACGCATCGTGCCGCCATGTCCATGGAAGACGAGTACGAGCGGAGCCGGCGTTTCGCCGGGTTTTTCAGGAAGGTAGACGAGAGCCTCGCGGGTTTCGCCGCCGATCTTCCAGCTCCGTTCGACCGGATCGGCAGCGAAAGCGTTCAGAACGGTACCGAAAACGAGGAAAATGCCGGTCAAGGCGTGACGCATGATCTGCTCCCGCGTTCGAATCCCTGGTCGTGTTCGAAGTGTGATCCGCCGAAACGAATACTCCGACCTGGACGAAAAGTTTCGCCGGAAGCGAATCACGGCGCGATACGAAACGATCGACTCTTTTCAGCCCTGACGATACCGGCTCCTTGCGCTCAGGGATTCGCCGGCCGACCCATGCCGATGAACTCCGAGCGGGAAAGTGTGCCGTCCTTATCGAGATCGAAGCGGTCGAAACGCGCGGGGGCCTGATCCGGGTCGGGCTGATTGGCCAGGAACTCGGCTCGAGAGAGCTTGCCGTCGCCGTCGGTGTCGCGGCGGGTGAATAGGGCCGCACGATCCGTTATCTTTTTGGGTGCGGCCTTTTTCGAAGCTGCGACTCCGGCAGCGGGCTGGTCCGAGGCAGGTGTCGCAGGTTTGCCCACCTGGGGGCGGGGTTCGGGGTGCGAAGCGAGCAGACCCTGCAAATTCCGCAAGATGGCAGGTTCGCTGGCCGCGAGATTGCGCGTTTCGGCCGGGTCGGTTTCGTAGTCGAACAGCTCGTATTCGGCTGAATCAGCCGTCCCGCCGAACGGTTTCCATTCGACCATCCGGTACCGTTCGGTGCGGATCGCCCGTCCGATAATATTGCCGGCTCGGGGGTAAACGTGGATCACCGAGTCTCGCACCCTGGTCCCGGGGTGCTTCAGGTTCGCGATCTGACTGACGCCATCCAGCCCTTTCGGCACAGCCAGCCCAGCCAGTTCAGCGATGGTCGGATAGACGTCGACCGTTTCGAGCATCGACGCGGACCGGCCCGGGGCGATCCCTGGGGCGGCGACGATCAGGGGCACCCGCGCGGCCTGTTCGTAATTGGTGTGCTTGCACCAAAGGCCATGGTCGCCCAGGTGCCAGCCGTGGTCACCCCAGAGCACGACGATCGTATTCTTCGCCAGGCCCGTGGTTTCGAGCGATTCCAGGACGCGGCCGATCTGGGCGTCGGTGTAGGATGTGGCCGCATAGTAGCCGTGCACGAGATCACGGGCCTGAGCTTCGCTCACGGGCCCCTGCTCCGGCAAGTTCTTATATCGTCTCAGCTCACCGAACGTGGTGCCGGCGTATTTGGGCGAATCCTCCGGCAGGCCTTGCAATGGCTCGGGGCGGAAGGCTTTCGGGTCGTGCATGTCCCAATATTTCGCAGGTGCACAAAAAGGCAAGTGCGGGCGAATGAAGCCAACGGCCAGGAAAAATGGCTTCTGAGGATCGACTTTGGCGGCTTCGAGGCGGCGGATGGCTTCGTCGGCGACTTTGCCGTCCGCGTAGAAATTGTCGGGCACGTCGGCTTTTTCGAAGGCAGCCCCGCGCGAACCGGCTTCGTCGCCGGCATTGCCTTGACCGTCGGAGGCTTTATTCTCCGCCAGGGCATAGGTTTCGGCCTTGGGCCGGAAGTGTGGCACGCTCCACGACTGCGGATCTTCGTGATTGCCATGACCAGGATGGAAAATCTTGCCCATGCCTTCGGTGCGATAACCGGCCTTCAGAAACGCCTCCGGCAGGGTGACGGCGTCCGGCTTTCCCTTGCGGAAGTTCGTGGGCAGGTCGTAGATGCCCAGTGTCTGAGGCCGCAACGACGTCAGCAGGGCGTTTCGCGATGGCGAACAGACCGCCTGGTTGCAATAGGCCCGTTCGAAGACGACGCCGCGCTTCGCCAGAGCGTCGATGTTCGGCGTTTTGGCCAGCGAGTCGCCGTAGGTGCCGATATTCGGCTTCAAGTCGTCAATGCAGATCAAGAGCACATTCGGTTTCGCGGCATCGGCGGCCATTGCGGTCGTTGTGCATGCCAGTGCCGAAATGACGGTTCGGAGAATCGTAAAAATGCGGGCCATCGAAGTGCGTTCCCCAGGCTGGTTCGGATTTCGTTCGATCGGTTTCGTGCGGTGGATCAGGAGCCGAACCGAAGGGCGTAGAGGTTCGCCTCGCGCTGGACGATTCGCAGCCGGACCGGCTTGCCGTTGAGCCGCCGCAGGGCTTCGGAGGCGTCAGCGCCCCACGTGGCTTGTCTTTCGATCGCATCGCCGACGAGCGGCACGCTTTCGGCCAGCGACAGCCCGGGCAGCGGCTGGCCATGTTCGTCCTGCACTTCCGTGCGCACGACGCCGCCGGCGCTGGTGGCGAAGTTATACCACAGCCGGTCGCCTTCGAACGTCAGCGGCTTCGTGATCGTTTCGGCTTCGTCGAATCCGGCCCGAATGCTGGCGAAGCCGTCCGTACGCAGTACGAAACGGCGGAAGGGGGTCATGTAGATCGACATCTCTTCCCTTCCGGTCGGCACGACATTCAGGGCGGCGTAATTCGAACGGTTTCCCCAACGGGCGGGGTCGAGGCCCGGGCGGATGAAGGCTTCGCGGAAGGTGCGGTCGAACGGGCCGGGACCGCGCGCGGTCATGAAGAGCACGTCCGTGCTCTCGCCCCTGTCCGGGAAAAACCGTGTCGGCAGCGCGACGTAAATGTGCGGGGCCCGAAAATAAGGGTGAGTGAGAGTCGTATAGATATGCTCGCCCGGGAAGTTCGGCCGAAGCGGCTCAGGCTCCGTCCAGTCCAGGTAGTTCTCGGAGGTCGTCCGACAGACGGACCGCAGCTTCTTGTCGAGAAAATGGCGGAAGTAGCAGACGTATTTGCCCTCGAGTTCCGACCAGAAGGACACGTTCTGCGAGTCGAAGGCGTATTCCTTCGTGTAACGGATGACGGGCTCTTCTCGCAGCTTTTTCCAGCGAATTCCGTCACCCGAAACGAACGCCACGAGCGACGACTTCACCGTACCCGCCAGGGCCTTGAAGCGGTGGGCCGGGTCGACGCCGGGCCGGGTGTCGAGAAACGGCGCGAAATTATGGCAGAAGGGCGGCTCGTGAAGAATGACGTTATTACGTTTCGAACCGTCGATTTCGACCAGGCCGAGATCGGGCCTCGTCCAGCGTATGCCGTCGCGGCTTTCGCAATAGCGAGTCACTTCGGGAGCATCGCCGTCGTGCTTCGCGCCGCGGCCGTCGCGGGTGTAGAGACGGAACAGATCACCGTCTCTGATGACGGTCGCATATTCCATGTCGTTGGCCGGTTCGGCCATGGGCGGGGCGAGCACGGGCTCGGAAAGCCGCAGTTCCGTGCCCCGCATCTTGTCGATCAGATACCGGTCGACGAACAGCTCACGCCGCGAGCCGATCGCGAGCGGGCCGACGGGTGCGTCAGCCGCGGCGGCTTTCGCCTGGCCAACTCCCCCGCAAAAACCGCCGGCAGGCACCGAGAGAGCTGCCGCCATGGTGCGATCGATGAATGCACGGCGATGCACGGCGTCCTCCCCCCCGCGCGGTGGAAATGCGAAAGGGGCCGTCGCAGGCCCCTCGGAAGTCAGTTCGCGCTGAAGTGGATGTTCGGATGCGTTTTCCGCCCGAGCGGATCGGCCGCGAACTTTTTGTGGCAGTCGCAGCACAGGTCATATTTCAGGCAGCTGGGGCTCGCCGGTTTTTCGAAGCTATCAGGCTCTTCCGAAACGATGATCTGTTCGAGCAGTTCCAGCGGATCGATATCGTCCAGCCGGTCGATGTCGGACACGCAAGGGGCGTCGCACTGCATCGGCCGAATCTCCAACCTGACCTCGAACCTTCGCTCCGCTTCCGGATTCAGACTTCTGCCGCAAAGGTCGCAAGAGTAGTGGATCATCGTAGATGTTTTCCCCAGTTGGGACGGATTCGGAGACCGGTCTTCATCGAAGATCATTCGATTCTACCCCCGTGTCCGTCGGCCTGAAAAGTAGGTTTCCGACCATTTTCGAAACTGTCCGCGCGGGACGACGAGCCCCGCCATGCACAAGACTGCCGCCAGCGCCGCCGGTACGATCGAGCGATCGAACCAGACAGGCCGATACTTCAGAAGAAGCTCTCTGCCACCGTAGTTGGGGCCGATCTCGCACAGAATCATGCCTGTCGAAGGCTCGGGACTGAGTCTCGCGTCGGATTCGGCTGCGCCGGAAATCCGCCAGCCTGTATCGAAGCTCTCACGGATTCTCAATCGTACCGGTCGCGGCAATTCGCCGGTCGATCGATTCAGCCGGATCCGCAACGATCCGCCGCCTTCCTCGACGAGATCCGCCGGCCCTTCGATTTTCGGCCGAGAAGGCCAGACCCCCGCGAACACGCCCGGAATCGGTTCGAGGATCCTTTCGAAGAGCAGCGGATCAGGCTTCGTAAGCCCGACGACGCCGATCACGCCCCGGTCCTTGAGCGCTTCGGCCGCCCGGGCGACGCCGCTCCAACCGATCGGCCGGCGCGAAGACCGGTCGGCCTGAACGCCGCCCGTATCGAAGAGCGTTTCGAGCCCATCGAGCGTCGCGAGCAGCTCGATCGAATCGTAATTTCGCAAATCTTTCAGCCCGAATCGCATCAACTGGTTCGGCGGGAAGCATTCACCGACGGCGAGGAATCGGGCCTCGTGACCCTTCGAACGCGCGACCGCTTCGAGTTCTTTCAATGCGGCGACCACCCGGAAATCGAGCGAATGATCCAGTTCGGAGGCCTGAATCTGCGGATTGTAGCCCCAGCCGAACGTCGACAGATCGGCAAGTGCCAGAAGGCCGACCGCGAGAGCCCGCCGCCGGGGCCTTGCTCCGAAGCATCGCCAGATTCCGGCGAGAGCCAGCAGCCACATCGATCGACCGGCCATATACAACGGCCAGGAACGTGTCAGCCCCGTAAGTTGTTCGCTCACCCGGGCATCGACGATTCGCGCATGCTCCGGCCCGGGCGGAATCGAAGCCTCATAATGCCGCCTCGCTTGCGATTCGAGTCGCCCGCGTACCGTCAATGGCAGCGCCGAAGCCGCGATGCACGTGATTGCCATCACCGTCCACAAACGTGGGGCGAGAATCTCGAAGCGGGGGGCGATCCGCCCTTCGGCCAGATGCTTCAGCCCGATCGCCGCCAGCGAAATTCCGCCGAAGGTCGCGAGGACGACGAAACGCCGAGGGTCGATGCTCTGAAACACAGGCACGCAATGCCAGGCCAGGTTCACCGGCGGCAGACGGTAGCCGATCCAGATTCCGCAAACGGCAAGGATGAACGACCATCGAAAGAGGTGATCGCCGGCGTTGGCCTTCCGGGCGAAGGCAAGCGGAATCAGCGCAACGGCGGCGACCAGGCCGACGTGGCCGGAGGCCGCTTCGTTCACGTTCGTGGCCCCGACGGCCTTGGCCACATTGGCGTCGCCCCGGCGCTCGCTGCCGAAAACGAACGGAAAGACGAGGCACGGCAAATCGGCCCATCGGGCATGCGCGCCTCGGCCAGCCCCGGTGTGCTCGGCCAGACGGTCCGCCCAGACGGGGCTGCGATTCAGATAATCGATCAATCCCACCCAGGCCGGCGCCGAAAGCGCCAGACCGCACGCAAGCGCCGCCGCCTGAGGCGCCGCGATCCGAAACCATTCTCGAAAGTCGGAAATCCTTTTCCGTTCGGACGATGCGATCAGAAACGCCGCTGCACCGCAGATGCCGACTGCCGCGACCTGCACGTTCCCGGCCACCACGGACCATCCGACGGCCAGCGACGCCCAGGCGAAGTTGCGGAACGTGGGATTCTCCCGCAGCTTCACGCACGCCATCCACAGCCAGGGCAATGTCGTGGCCGCTGACGCCAGCGGATAAAGCCGCCAGAGCGTGAACCAGGCTGACAGCGGAACCGCGAAAGCCGCCCAGCAGCGTGTCCACGGCCCGCCGCCGAGGGCCAGAGCCAGGGCGTAGGTGCCCATGCCGCACAGGAAGAACCGGAAGGCCGATTCGGCCGCGACGTTTCGACCACCCGGCATCAGCCGAAAGGCCCAGGCAAGCGGGTCGAACGCCCGGCTCTGCCCGTTAGCGGCAAGAGGCGACCCTGTGCCGGAAAACGGATTCCACCAGGCGAACCGGCCGGCGGCGAATTCCTGGCCGATCCAGGCTTCCCAGGGCTCGAATTGAAGGACCGGATCGATCAGCAGCCGGTTTCGCGGGACATATTCGGGAGATCCGCCCAACTCAGGCTGACGCAGCAGCAGGTCTGCCGGCGACATGACGAAGTCGCCTTGCTGAAACAGGGCTGGCGAGTGCGTCATGACGGCAAGAACGGCTGACACCAGTGCGACGAGAGCCGTTTCGCGGAACGGCCGCGCAGAGAGATCGGCAAAATCCGGGTGCGATTCCGTTCGCGTCATTAGAGTGTGCCGGGTCAGAAAAGCTGCAGAGGGCGAACTGGCCGGGGTTTTCGTACTCCCGGGCAGGTCTTTTCAGTATCTCTCAATCCGGGAAATTGTCCAGACGAATCGGCGAAGGCCTCTTCGAGCCGTGACAGAATTCCTTCGAAGCCCCTTTCCTGTGAAGCGAAGTTCAGGTATGATTACGGGTTCTCCGGTGGCGTAAAGCTTTCTGTTCGCCCGTCGATCGACTGGCGAACAGACTTATCGCTTGCGCCGCGAGAGGCAGACGACCCGACATCCGATCCCGCAATCCTTGGCACTTCGATGATCATCGTTCTCAAACCAGGCTGCTCCGACTCCCAGATCCAGCACGTCATTGACCGGATCGAAGAACTCGGGTTTACGCCCCACGTGAGCCGCGGCGCGGCCCGGACGATCATCGGCGTGATCGGCAGCGACGAAAAGAAGCTGGAATCGCAGCCTTTGCAGGCGATCGACGGCGTGGAGCGGGTCGTACCGATTCTCAAGCCTTACAAGTTGGCCAGCCGGGAGTTCAACCACGAGGCCGATTCGGTCGTCGAGGTAAAGAACGTCCGCATCGGGGGCGGTCATCTGGGCATGATCGCAGGCCCCTGCGCCATCGAGAGCGAAGAACGCCTGATGCGTATCGCGGCGGCCGTGCGGGAAGCCGGCGCTAACATCCTGCGGGGCGGCGCTTTCAAGCCGCGGACGAGCCCCTACAGCTTCCAGGGCCTGGGTGAAGAAGGCCTGCGGATCCTCCGCCGCGTGGGCGACCGCCACGGCATGCCCGTGGTGACGGAAGTGATGGACCCGCGTCAGGTGGACCTGGTCAATCAATATACGGACATGTTCCAGATCGGCGCCCGGAACATGCAGAACTTCGACCTGCTCAAGGAAGTCGGCAAGTGCCGGCTGCCGGTGCTGTTGAAACGGGGAATGTCGGCGACGGTCAAGGACCTGCTGATGTCGGCCGAGTACGTGATGGCTCAGGGCAATCTGAAAGTCGTCCTGTGTGAGCGGGGCGTGCGGAGCTTCGAAGATTCGACCCGCAACATGATGGACATTTCGGCCGTGCCGAACTGCAAGGGGCTCAGTCACCTGCCGATCATCGTGGATCCGAGCCACGCCACGGGCCGCCCGGACCTGATTCCGGCGATGTCGCTGGCGGGGATCGCCGCCGGGGCCGACGGCGTGCACATCGAAGTGCACGATTGCCCGGAGGAAGCGCTATCCGACGGGCCGCAGGCCCTGCTGCCGGCACGTTACGTCCAATTGATGGATCAGATCCGCAAGCTGGCGGAGCTGATGAACAAGTCGATCGATGTCGCCGAGGAGGTCGCGGTTTAAACTCATGCCCGCACGCAAGCTGTTCGTCGCCGGTAACTGGAAAATGAATCCCGCGAACGTCGAAGCCGCCAGAGCCCTGGCCGCCGGCGTTCGCGACGGCGTGGGCACATCGGCCGAAGTCGAAGTGGCCCTGGGCTGCCCTGCCGTGTATCTCGCCGCCGTGAGCGAAGTGCTCGCCGACAGTCCGATCGGGCTGGGCGGTCAGAACATGCACTGGGCGAAGGACGGGGCCTACACCGGCGAAATTTCGGCCGCGATGCTGCTGGACCAGGGCTGCACGCACGTCATTCTGGGGCACAGCGAACGCCGCCACGGCATGGGCGAAACGGACGAACAGGTCAACAAGAAGCTGAAAGCCGCTCTCGAGGCCGGGCTGTACCCGATCGTGTGCCTGGGCGAAACGCTCGAAGAGCGTGAATCGAACCGGACGGAAGCCGTCGTGGCCGCACAGCTTCAGGGATCGCTGGCTGGTCTTTCGCCGGAAGAGATGAACAAGGTCGTTCTGGCCTATGAGCCTGTCTGGGCGATCGGCACGGGCAAGACGGCCTCGCCGGATCAGGCTCAGGCCGTGCACGCGTTCATTCGCAAGCAGCTCGGCGAAGCGTTCGGCGAAAAGACGGCCGGGCTCGTGAAAATTCAATATGGCGGCAGCGTGAAGCCGGACAACGCTCTGGAGCTGCTCTCCTGCCCCGACATCGACGGTGCCCTGGTCGGCGGAGCCTGCCTGAAGGCCGCCGATTTCCTGGCCATCATCGAAGCCGGC
This sequence comes from uncultured Isosphaeraceae bacterium, assembly GCA_964608915.1. Taxonomy (GTDB): domain Bacteria; phylum Planctomycetota; class Planctomycetia; order Isosphaerales; family Isosphaeraceae; genus QWQI01. The sequence continues at coordinate 25,750 of CAZSQA010000036.1, read as the reverse complement.
AAGAAGGCCTCGGCCTCGAAGTGAATCGCTTGGCCGGTCTCGGCCGAAATGACCGCCGGGCGTCGGAAAGCCCAGGCGGTTCGGTACGTTCCCGAAGCACAGGAGTCCTTTTCACGTGTTGATCGCTCTGGAAATCCTGCTCAAGGTCACCATCGTTCTGACGAGTCTGTTCATGATCGGCCTGGTGCTGATCCAGCGAGGCAAGGGCGGCGGCCTGGCCGGGGCGTTCGGCGCGGCCGGCGGTTCGAGCGCCTTCGGCACGAAGTCGGGCGACGTGTTCACGCGGATTACGATCTACACCGGTCTGGTTTGGGTCTGCATGGCGATGCTGCTGGTCGTCGTTTCCAATGCGACCAGGGGCACGGGCGGGTCAGCTTTCGGCAATGCCGCCGCGGGGGCCCAGCGCAAGGCCGGCGAATCGCCGTCGAGGCCCGTGTTGCCACGATCCGGCGAAGGAACGGAAGCGAAGAATCCGGATGCCGAAAAATCGGCGACGACGGGCATCGCACCTGCGGCAGCGCCTGCGCCCGTGGGTGGCGGTTTCGCGCCGGAACGCCCGGCCGGGGCAGAGACCCCGAAGCCCTGATTCGGCGCATCGCATTCCGTCGGGTCGGCTTGTCCGGCAGAGGCGTTCGTATGACGGTCCGGCTGCGATCTTGTCGTGGCCGGACTTTACGATTCGGATGCCAGGCCGGTTCTGGTGATTTCGGAGATCGCTCGCTTCCATGATGAGCATGACCGGTTATGGCGAATTCCGGGTTCAGGATGAGCGCTGGAACGTCCTCGTCGAGGTTCGTTCCGTCAATTCGCGCCATCTCAAGCTCGTGGCCAAGATCAGCGAACCTTACGCCCCGCTGGAGGCGGAACTTGAGCGGCTCGTCAGGGAGAAGGTACGCCGGGGTACGGTTTATCTGACTCTGAGAATCGAACCGAACCGGCCCGTCGATTCTTATCGGCTGAATCTTGCCGCCCTGCGGGCCTATCACGACCAGATCGTCGGTCTGTGCCGGGAATGGTCGACGCCGCCGCCGGCGGACTGGTCGCAGTTGCTCGTTTTACCGGGTGTCGTGCTCGATCACGTGCCGGAAGGCGTGAGCATTCACGAAGACTGGGCCGAGCTTTCGACGGTCGTGCTGAAGGCATTGGGTGTGCTTGCGGAGTCGCGGCGGCGTGAAGGCCGTGCGATGGCCCTGGAACTGCAGGGCTACGCGGCGGAGATTCGTGAATCGCTGCGCAAGACTCGCGAACGGATTCCGGTCGCGATCGGCCCCTATTCCGAACGCCTTCTGGATCGTGTCCAGGCCTTGATGGACAAGCATAATATGATGGTGAATCCTCAGGACCTGATTCGCGAAGTGGCGATCTTCGCCGACCGCTCGGACGTGTCCGAGGAGATCACCCGGCTGAGCGCCCACCTGGACCAGTTCGACGAGATCCTGGGCAGCAGTGCCAGCGAGGGCCGAAAGCTCGAATTCCTGGTTCAGGAAATGGGCCGGGAGATCAACACGCTTGGCTCGAAGGCCCTGGATGTCGAGATGAGCCGCTTCGGTCTTGAAATGAAGACGACGCTCGAAAAAATCCGGGAGCTGATTCAGAATGTCGAATGACAGGCGAGTCGACATCGTGATTCCCGATGCCCGCCTTCTGGTCATCTCCGGCGCCTCGGGTTCGGGCAAGAGCACCGTGGTGAAGCGAGTCGCTGACGATGCCCGGGTTACGCCTTTCGTGTCGGTTTCGGCGACGACCCGAACAGCTCGAACAGGCGAAACGCATGGGCGGGAGTACCTGTTTCTCGCCCGGGACGATTTCGAAAATCTGATCGAGGCTGGCGAACTGCTCGAATGGGCCGAAGTGCACGGCAATCTTTACGGAACGCCTGCACGGCCGGTGATGGACGAGATCTCTCGAGGGCGGCTGGCGATTCTCGAAATCGACGTCCAGGGTGCCCGGCAGGTGAAAGAAAAAGTCCCGAACGCACTGTTCGCATTCATCCATGCACCCAGCATGGAGGTTCTCGAATCCCGCCTGAGGGGTCGCGGGACGGACGACGAGGCCTTCGTCCGCAAACGTCTCGCGAACGCCGTGGAAGAGATCGCCCAGGCACACTGGTACGATCTCCAGATCGTCAATGATCAATTGGACAGGACTGTGGACGAACTGGTCGCCCAATGGTCTGACCGCATCTCTCGAGGAGCTTGAGCCCATGATCGAAGAGCTGAAAGAAGACGCCATCGTCAACAAGATCGGCGGCCGATTCAAACTGGCCACTTTGATTCAGAAGCGGCTGATCGCGGTGAATCAGGGCGCAAGGCCTTACGTCACGCCGACCTCCACCGACAAGCTGCAGATCGTCATCGACGAGATCATGCAGGACAAGATCTACCTCGACTCTTCGAACAACGTGCAGCCGACCGAGGAATTCGACGGCGACTACCCTGAAACGATCGACCTGACGACCAACGGCTGATCTCGATCCACCCTGGTTCGATCGGCCGTAGATGTCGAAACTTCGGAAGCCTGGCCGATTTCGATGTCCTGAGGTCATTTGCTGTCGGATCGGAACCCCGTTCCGGTCCGGCGGATTTTACCTGGTCCAGCCCGTCGGCGGATTTTTCCGGTTTCGTCGATCATCCGGATTGACGATTCCCGGACCCCCTGAGATAATCCGCTCATAACGAACGATTCTGGAGTCGGCGACACGGAGGTCGTGCGATGGCTCGCGGCTCATTACGAAGAAAATCCATCTTCGGCTTCGCGCTGGTGATGGTCATGCTCGGCAGCTTGCTGTCAGGTGCCGTCTATGGTCTTCGTTCGTTCGATCGTGCCAATCAGAAGCTGGTCGATCAACTGCCCGAACTCGGGGCTGCGACCGCTCTTCTGAAACAGGCAGCGCATCTGGACGCCCGCGACGCCAGTTCGCCCGAGGGCAAGTCAAGGCTGCATCAGGATTTGATCCGGGTTCGGCAGGCACTTCAGGTCTATTTCGAAGTCTTGCGGAAGAACACGACCCGGTTCGCCGACATGGAGTCGAAGCGAGAGGAGCTGGATCTGGCCTTCCGGACCGATGCCGAAGTCACGGAACTGTTTCGGCTGATCGAACCTTCCGACCCGATCTTCTATCAGTTCAACGCCACGAAGGTTTATCTGGCGAATCACCCGGAAGTGCTGCTGTTCTACGACAACAAGGGACGAGTTCTCTCCGAGCCCACGATCGCGGACCGCGTCGAAAGGCTCAATTCCTATACCAGCGATTTGCCAGCGAGCCTGCATCGGGGCCTGATGGAAATCCTCGACGAATCGGGTTCGACCTATAAGGCGAGCCGATCGATCGTCGTATTGTCGACCGTCTGTGTCGCGGGCCTCCTGCTGCTTCTGGTCAGGCTGTTTCATCGGTGGGTGCTCAAGCCTGTGTATTATCTGCACGCGGGAGTGTTGCAGGTCGCCATGGGCAATTTCTCGCACCGGATCGAATTGAAATCGTCCGACGAAATGCAGGCGCTGGCCGACGCGTTCAACTCGATGGCCAACCGGCTGGGCGTGATGTACGCCGATCTCGAACGTCAGGTGGATATCCGCAGCCGTCAGCTCGTTCGGTCGGAACGGCTTGCGGGCGTGGGCTTTCTGGCCGCCGGCGTAGCGCACGAGATCAACAATCCGCTGGCTTCTATCGCCTTCGGGGCAGAGGCGCTGGAGAGCCGGATCAATCGTTGGTCGGACCAGTGTCCGCCTGCGGAACTCAAGCCGATCAAAAGTTATCTCGCGATGATTCAGGAAGAGGCGTTCCGCTGCAAGCGGATCACGGAGAGGCTGCTCGATTTCGCCCGTGGCGGCGACACCCGGCGCGAGCGGACGGACCTTGTCTCACTGGTGCAGAGCGTGGTCGAGATGACGCGCCACATGGGCAAATACCGGGGCAGGACGATCCGGTTCCAGCCACGTTCGCCCCTTTTCTGCGAAGTGGACGGTCAGGAGATCAAGCAGGTCGTCCTGAATCTCGTCGTGAATGCCCTGGAAGCGGTCGAGTCGGGCGGGCACCTGATCATCGAGGCTCATGCCAATCAGGGCATGGCGGAGGTGTCCTTCACGGACAACGGCCACGGCATGCCGCCGGATGTCGTGGAACATGTCTTCGAGCCATTTTTCACGCGCAAGCGATCAGGCAAAGGCACCGGGCTGGGGCTTTCCATCAGCCACCGGATCATCAATCAGCACGGGGGAGACCTGCTGGCGGAAAGCCCGGGCGAAAATCTGGGCTCCACATTCACGATTCGATTGCCTCTCGGCGAGGATTTCGATGACTCACGCCCTTCCTCGGTGGCGCAGGCGGGGGCCGCATGATCGAGCGCATTTGAGCGATTGAAGAGCAGGACATTCACGGTCGTGGCTGAGTTCGCGACCTGCCCGGATCAAGGAGGATCGAGGACGATGTCGGACAATTCACGAGGCGGTTCGTTACGCATTCTGTTCGCGGACGACGAAACCCACCTGCGCGAACTCATGCAGATGGAGCTGCCGCGCCTCGGGCATGACGTCACCGTCGTCCCCGACGGGCTGGCCGCGTTGAAGGCTCTCGAAAAAGGTTCGTTCGACGTCGCGCTGATGGACATGCGCATGCCCGGGCTGACGGGTATCGAAGTGCTCGGAAAGGTGCGGGCGATCTGCCCTGAGACGGCCGTGATCATCCTGACCGGCCACGCGACGGTCGATACCGCCGTGCAGGCGCTCAGGCTCGGGGCGTTCGATTATCTGACGAAACCCTGCAAATGGGCCGAGCTGGAGGCGATCCTCGACCGGGTCGCCGAACGCCGTGACCTTTCGCACAAGGCGACGGCACTGGAAACCCGGCTGAAACAGGCCGAAGGCACCCCCCTGCTCGTCGGCCAGAGCCCTTCGATGGCTTCCGTACGTCAACTGATCGACACGATCGCCCCGACCGACGCCGGCGTGCTGATCCTGGGCGAAACAGGCACTGGAAAAGAGCTTGTGGCACGTAACCTGCATGATCGCAGCCGTCGTTGCGGTGCCGCTTTCGTGCCCGTCAATTGTGGTGCCCTGCCCGAGAATCTGGTCGAGAGCGAACTGTTCGGGCACCGCAAGGGGGCATTCACCGGCGCGGAGACGAGCCGGAAGGGGCTCTTCGAAGTGGCCAACGGGGGGACGCTTTTCCTCGACGAAATCGGCGAACTCGACAAAAGCGTTCAGGTGAAGCTGCTGCGTTTCCTGGAATCGGGCGAAATCCGCCGCGTGGGCGAGAACGATCCGTTCCGGGTCGATGTGCGCGTCCTGTGTGCCACTCACAGGGACTTGCGAGACATGATCGCCGAAGACACGTTTCGCGAGGATTTGTATTTCCGCCTGAACACGTTCGAAATTCACTTGCCTTCACTGCGGGAACGGCGCGACGACATTCCGAACCTCGCCACGCATATGTTGAAGCGATACCATCGTTACGGCGGACCGCTGCCCCAAATCAGCGACGCGGCGATGCAGGCCCTGACGGAACATCACTGGCCCGGCAACGTGCGCGAACTGGCCAATGCCATGGAACGTGCCGTAATTCTGGCCGCCGGCGGCGTGATTCTGCCGGAGCATCTGCCGAACTTCACGCCGAGAAAGCCTGTGGCACCAGCCCCTGCACAGCCAGCTTCGAACGCATCCGGCCAGCTGATGCAGTCGGGCGTCAAGACGCTCATCGGCCATTCCGCGCATGTGGTCTCGGGGCCGAATCTTACGCTGCGGGATGTCGAAATGCAGTTCATCCAGACCGTTCTGGAAAAGCACGGCGGCAACAAGCCCGCGGCAGCCAAGGAACTGGGCATCAGCCTGAAGACGCTGTACAATAAGATCAATCAACTTCAGCAGGCTGGCGCGATCGACGATTGATCGCGCGGCTTAAGCTGGCGAATACGACAAGGGCGGTTTAAGCGATGATCCGCTTTCGAAGTCGATTGTCCGCGGCCTTTCTCGTAAGTACGATGGTCGTCGCCACGGCACATGCCGATCGCCCCGTTGCCCCGGCGAAAGTCTGGGCGGAAATGATGGGCTCCTGGCGTATGACCGGCCAGCCGAAGCGGGGATCGTCGCAGGGAGCATGGACGAGCGCCGCCCGTGCCGAATGGACAGGGGCCGATGGCCGGACTCTCGAATTCCGCGTTCCTGATTCGACTTCGTTCGAAACGGCGAAAATTCAGCTCGATCCGAAATCCGGCGAAGCCGATTCCGTCGAACTGAAAATGGCTGACGGTTCGGCGCGGTCGATGAAGCGTCAACCGGAATCGTCGGCGGACCGCTTCGTTTTCGCCGAATCGGGTGGCGACAGTCCCGACGCATATCGCATGACACTCCTGCGGAAAAGCCGGGACCGGTGGACCGGCTCGCTCGAGGTTCGGAAGCCTGGCACCGAAACCTGGTCTCGCCTGCAGGAGCTTGGCCTGACTCGCCAGGGGACGACGATCGCACAGGGTTCCGGGCAACCCGAATGCGTCGTGACGGGCGGCCTGGGCGAAATCATGGTGACTGTCAACGGACGCACGGTGTACGTCTGCTGCAGCGGTTGCCGTGAAACTCTACTGGCTGATCCGGACGCCTTCCTCAAGCCCGCGGAAAAGAAGCCGGAATCGTCGGGCAAGCCGTCAGGATCGAAATCGCCTTGAGCAATACACGGGAAGGTGGGGCAAGCCCCGCGACTGGCCCGGTGAATCCGGGATTACTTCGATCTCGACCGCTGGACCGACTGGCGATCGCCGGAGCCGTGTTATGTTGCGCGCTTTGGGGCGGCAATGCCGTCGCCGTAAAGGCCGTCGTGGGCGAAGTGCCGCCGATCGGTCTGGCCATGATCCGTTTCGTCATCAGCATTCCGGTGATCGCCTGGATCGCTTCGCGAACGCCTGCGCGGTTCGGCATTCGCCGCGCGAGCTGGTGGCTAGTGCCGATCCACGGCCTGTTCCTCGCCGTGCAGGTCAGTTCCTTCAACTGGGGCACGAGTTACGGCCAGGCCGGCAGGTCGAGCGTGTTCATCAATGTGCACCCGCTGGTCGTGACTCCGCTTTCGGTCTGGCTGCTGGGCGAAAGGGTCGGCTGGCGCGCGCTGTTCGGCCTGGGTTCGGCCTTCGCAGGCGTGATCGTCCTTATGGCTGGCCGACTCATGGGCGGGGGCGACCCGAAGGCGGACGTGATCGTCTTCGCATCCGGCTGCCTGTTCGGCGTTCAGTCCGTGTTTCAGAAATGGTCATACAAACAGGTCGCCCCGGCGACGCTCCTTCTCTGGCAGACACCTTTCGCGATCGCATTCAGCCTGACAGGAACCATGGCTCTCGAATCCGGGCAACCCTGGCACGTCGATTCCAGCGGCGCATGGGCGATCGCATACCAGGGCCTGGCGGTCTCGGGCGTCTGTTTTTCGGTCTGGTCGCTGCTTTTAGGCCGATACGAGGCCGCACGGCTGGCCGCGCTGGGCTTCATGACGCCCTTATTCGGCATCACTCTGGGCACGCTGATCCATTCCGAGCCGGTGACGCCGAGTCTGCTGGTCGGGGCAGCGATGGTCGGTGCGGGGGTCTATTTCACCGCGGTAGACAAAACGACGAGCCGCGTTTGATGGGGATCCGCATTCAGGGCAGATCGACTTTGGCCTGTCACGTCGACGCACGGTGTCGCAAGCGGACGATAGTCCTTCGCGATCAATGATCCATTTCGTCCGGATCCCAACGGGATGGTTCGCGTGGCTCGAGATCGGGATCCGGGAACTCGATCTCCGGCTGTCGTTTCGCGGTGGCCCGTTTCTTTGGAGCGGTTCGTGACTTAGGAGCCGCGCGCCGCTTCGGCGCGACCTCGACTTCGGCTTCGCCTGCCTTCTTCGAGGGGGCTGCTTCAGGCATCGCTGCCTGGGATTCGACCGGGGCGTGTGACTCGCTGGCGGGAGGGGCGGCAGGTTTGCGTGCGCGCGTCGTGCGTGGGCTGGCGGTTTTCGCCCGCGACTTCTTCGGAGCCGCAGCCGCCGCGGGCTCCTCAGTCGTTGACGAAACTGGTTCGATGTTCGGAATCGATGCCGTCGGCATTTCGACTTCCGCCGGTCGCACACTGGCGGCCATCGAACCGGTCCCGGACACGGCGCTGGGGCCGCCCGGTTCGGCCGGAGACCATGTCCGGTGCTGCATCGCGGGTTCGGCGGGAACGTGTGGCCTTGTCGTTTTCGGAGATTCCGAGGGTGCCGCCGGGGAACGCCGCCCGAGCGACTTGTAAGCGGCCACGGCAAGCTGGTCGCATCGCTCGTTCTGAGGATGGCCAGCGTGCCCGCGTACATGGACGACACGCACCTGGTGTCTGGCCAAGAGCGAATCCACGGCTCGCCAGAGGTCGTCGTTCACAAGAGGTTTGAGTTTGTTGCCTTCCCGGCGACGATAGCCGTTGGCACGCCAGCCCGGGAGCCATTCGTTGATTCCCTTGGCCAGATACTGGCTGTCGGTGACCAGTTCGACTCGGCACGGGCGCTTGAGGATTTCCAGGCCCCGGAGGGCGCCCTCGATCTCCATCCGATTGTTGGTCGTGTGGGGATCGGCGCCGAATCGTTCGAGTATTTTGCCGGTAGCGGGGTGCTCAAGTATGAAGGCCCAGCCGCCAGGCCCCGGATTACCGCTACAAGCACCATCCGTGTAAAGCTTGACGTAATCTTCCGCGGCAGGCAGTCTGGACATGCGAGAGAACCAGTCGGTCGATAGACGGAATCGTCGTGAGCCGAATTCCCGGCTCAAGAAGGCCGACGTCCGCGATACGAAATCGGACGAAAATGCGGCGATGCAGGAAACGCATCGTCATTCCCTGCGATTCGGGTTCACCAGAATCGGTGATTTCCGGATTCGAGTCAAGACGCGGTCGTCGCGAGCGTCGCCTTTTCGGTCGATCAGACCCTGCGGACGACCCCCACGAGAATGCCCATGATCTCCACCTCGTCACGGATGATCGGCTTGAGTTTCTTATTGCAGGGCTCGAGGCGGAATTTGCCTTTTTCTTTATAGAAGCGCTTCAGAGTGGCTTCGCCCTTGTCGTCGAGAACGGCCACGATCTGACCGTTATAGGCGGTCTTCGCCCGCTTGAGAATCACGATGTCGCCGTCGTCGATCATGGCTTCGATCATCGAATCGCCCTTGACCTTCAGAGCGAACGTGTCGCCGCCGTATTGCCAGTCGTCGAAATCGAGCAGTTCGGCGTCTTCGACGGCCTCGATCGGAGGACCCGCCGCGATCGTGCCCAGCAGTCTCAGCCCGCTCGCAGGGAGGCCCTTGGTGTCCAGGAGCTGGATCGCCCGTGACATGTTCGGCTCGCGGTGGATCAAGCCTTTCTTCTGCAGGGCCTTCAGGTGGCACATGACCCCGTTCGGGCTTGCGATCTCGAATTGAGTGCCGATCTCGCGAACCGTCGGCCCGTAGCCACGGGTTTGGATCCTGTCCTTGATGAACAGATAGATTTCCTTCTGACGATCGGTCAGAGAGTCCAGATTCACCGATTTTCGCATCGATTCGATCCTGTTCGAATGGTTTCTGGTTCGTCGCGGAAAGTTCCGAAAAATTCCGAGCCGTGGCCGACTTCAAGGCGTCGCCACGCATCGGATCTCGTTTGCGCGATATGTATCTGGTTGTTCACGCTATCAGGTGAACAGTATCCGATCAAGAGACGTCCCGAAGAAATTCTCGAAAATTTTCCCGGACGCGATTCGGCGGATCCTCCGGACTGGTACCGAATTGATTCCGTGCATGCCGGACCGTAGCATGATTCCGGCGCTGGATACGCCGCGCCATGTGGCCACGAATTTCGCGACGTGGTCCTTCGCCGACCCGCCGTCGATCGATACGCAATTCTCGAAAGGTGCGAGACGTGGATTCGAAGACCGTTCTGGCCATTCATGCTCATCCGGACGATGTCGAATTCCAGTGCGCCGGCACGCTCGCGCTGCTCGCCAAAGCCGGGCACAGGACGGTGATCGCCACGATGTCACCGGGCGATTGCGGCTCCGCGACACAGCCGGCCGAAGAAATCGCCGCGATCCGCAGGGCCGAGGCCGCTGCGGCCGCCGAATTGATCGGGGCCGAGTATCACTGCCTCGAATTTCGGGATCTGGCCATTTTCGAAGATCACACTTCCCGGCGGCGCGTGACCGAATTCCTCCGGGCGATCGCCCCGGACCTGATCTTCGCGCCGCCGGCCGAAGATTATCTCTGCGACCACGAAATCACCCACAGGCTCGTGCGGGACGCCTGTTTCGCCGCGCCGATTCCGAACTACAAAACCCATCACTGGGAGCCCGCACCGCCTGTCGCCCATATTCCGCACCTCTACCTGGTGGATGCTCTCGAGGGGCTCGGCAGGGACGGAAAACGTCATGGAGTCGATCTTTACGTCGACGTCACCGAGGTGTTCGCGATCAAGCGGGAGATGCTCGCGTGCCATGCCAGCCAGCGGGACTGGCTGCTGAAGCATCACGGGATCGACGAATATCTGAACGGCCAGGAAGAAGCTTCACGACTTCGGGGCGAGGAAATCGGCGTGCGGCATGCCGAAGGGTTCCGAATCTACCGGGGCCACGCTTATCCGCACGACGACCTGCTCATGAAGTTGTTGCCCGGGCACGTGATGTACAAGTCGTAACCATAAGCTCTCGTTCTGGTTGCGAGAATTCGGCGGATGGCCGGCAAGTCCGGACGCCAGGCGAAACGCTCGTCGATTGACAACCGGCGACCGGCGTTCCTATACTTCTGGTTCGTGTTTCGTTCGGTCAATGGCGGCTTTCGGGACGCCTTACCGAGTCGCGAAGTGACCGTGCAACGCACATGAGAATATGGGAGATAGGTCATAATGGCAGTTCGCGTCGGCATTAACGGTTTCGGGCGCATCGGGCGGCTGGTTTTCCGCGTTCTGGCCCAGTATCCGCAGGAATTCGAGGTCGTGGCGATCAACGACCTGTCCGACGCCAAGAGCCTGGCCCTCCTGCTCAAGTACGACAGCGTGCATCGCCAGTTCAACGGCACGGTGGAAGCCGATGCCGACGGCCTGGTCGTCAACGGCAAGAAGATCCGCATCACCAAGGAAAAGGATCCGGCGAACCTGCCTTGGAAGGATCTGGGCTGCCAGATCGCGATCGAGTCGACCGGCTTCTTCACGAACAAGGAATCGCTGCAGAAGCACATCGACGCCGGTGCCCAGCGCGTGATCCTCACGGCTCCAGCCAAGGACGCTCTGGACGGCACGATCGTTCTGGGCGTGAACGACGACACGATTTCGCCTTCGATGCGAATCGTTTCGAACGCCAGTTGCACGACGAACTGCCTGGCTCCGGTGGTGAAGGTTCTCAATGACACCTTCGGCATCGAAAAAGGCCTGATGACGACGTGTCACGCCTATACGAACGATCAGCGTGTGGCGGACCAGATTCACTCGGATCCATACCGTGCCCGCGCGGCGGCGATCAACATCATTCCTTCGACGACCGGTGCTGCCAAAGCTGTGGGCGAAGTGATTCCGGCCGTGAAGGGCAAGCTGACGGGTATTTCCCTGCGGGTGCCGGTGGCTGACGGATCGATCACCGACCTGACGGCCGTGCTGGCGAAGAAGGTGACGAAGGAAGAGATCAACGCCGCGATCAAGACCGCTGCCGAGGGGCCGATGAAGGGCATCCTTCAGTACACGACCGATCCGCTCGTGTCTTCCGACATCATCGGCAACCCCCACTCGAGCATCTTCATGGGTGATTGGACTCAGGTTCTCGACGGCAATCTCGTGAAGATCCTGAGCTGGTACGACAACGAATGGGGCTACTCGAACCGCGTGGTCGAACTGGCCCGCAAGATGGCGGCACTGGGCTGAAACGAATGATCGACTGGCAGGGCCCCGGAGACTCCGCGGGCCCTGCGGTTTTTTCGTATTGAGAGACCGTCACCCCGACTTGCCGCGGCACTTCGAATTCTGGTCGCGCAGGGATTTCGGGCGATTCATCGAGAGAGGATTGACGAGCGATGGCGAAGAGGACGATCGCGGACCTGAACCTGAAGGGCCGCAAGTGTCTGATCCGCGTGGACTTCAACGTCCCGCAGGGCAAGGACGGTTCGATTTCCGACGATCGTCGGATCCGTGCCGCGTTGCCGACGATCCGGCATGCCCTCAAGGAAGGGGCGGCGGTCATTCTGGTTTCGCACCTCGGACGGCCGACGGGCGATCCCGCGACCGATGCCCCGTTCACTCTGGCTCCTGCGGCCGCCCGGCTCGGCGAATTGCTGGGGCAGCTAGTCGCTCAAGCCGCGGATACCGTCGGGCCCGATGCCCAGGCCAAGGCCGCGGCCTTGAAGCCCGGCGAAGTTTTGCTGCTCGAAAACGTGCGGTTCAACAAAGGCGAGAAGAAGGGCGAACCTGGCTTCGCGGCGGCGCTCGCCGGCCTGGCGGACTGCTACGTCAACGACGCGTTCGGCACCTGCCACCGGGACGAAGCCTCGATGGTGGCCGTTCCGGAATGCAAATCACCTGAAGACCGGGCGATCGGTTTCCTGGTCGCCAAGGAAGTCGAGATTCTCGACAAACTGCTCGGCCACCCGGCCAAGCCGATGATCGCCGTCATGGGCGGTGCGAAAGTCTCGGACAAGATTGGCGTGATCACGAACCTGCTGCCGAAGATCGACTCGCTGCTCGTGGGCGGTGCGATGACGTATACGTTCCTGAAGGCGCAGGGGCATACGACGGGCGGTTCGCGGGTGGAAGCCGACAAGCTGGACCTGGCCCGCCAGATCCTGGAGGCCGCTGGCCCGAAGCTTCGTCTGCCGCTGGATCACCTGGTCTCGAAGAGTCTCGACCCGACCAGCGAAACGATGGTGGTCGAGGGCTCGGACATTCCGGACGGCTGGATCGGCATCGACATCGGCCCGAAGACGATCGCTGCCTACGGTGAAGCGGTCCGCACGGCGGGCACGGTGATCTGGAACGGCCCGATGGGCAAGTTCGAAGACGAGCCTTTCCGCAAAGGCACAGCGGGTGTGGCGGCAGCGATGGCGGAATCGAAGGGGATTACCGTCGTGGGTGGCGGCGAAACGGCGGAGGCTGCCGAATTGTTCGGTGTCGCCGAGAAAGTGAGCCACGTTTCGACGGGTGGCGGAGCGTTCCTCGAATCGCTCGAAGGCAAGACGTTCAACTCTCTCAAGGTCATTCCGGACAAGGCTTGACCTGAACCGGCCGGGGTACGACAGGTCGTTTCGGGGACGAATTTTCCGGTGGGGCTTTTCGTCGGGCTTCGTCCCCGTAGAATTCTCAATGTGACTGGTCTGTTCGGAGGTTCGCCCACGTCCGTATGAGTTCACCGCGTATCGATCGCCGGGAGCGGTTGAAGAAGCTTCACGAAGCCGGGTCGCCGGTTTTCGCACCGAGCCTTTTGTCATGCGACTTCGGTCAGGTTGACGAAGTCTTGCGAGGACTGGGTTCGGATGGAGTGACGGTCGTCCATCTGGACGTGATGGATGGTCATTTCGTGCCGAACCTGACGTTCGGGGCTCCGCTCATCACCGAGTGGCGGAAAACGACCGATTTGACTTTCGACACCCATCTGATGATGACGAACCCGGGCCGTTATGTGGACGATTTCGTCGCGGCGGGTTGCGACACACTGATTTTTCATATCGAAATCGAACACGACCCCGTGCCGCTATTGAGGCACATTCGCAAGGCGGGGGTCGAGGCTGGACTTTGCCTGAATCCGGCGACACCGATCTCGACGGTCGAACCGTTCCTGGACGAGCTGGACACGGTTCTCGTGATGTCGGTTCAGCCAGGTTTCGGCGGGCAGTCTTTCGAGCCGAAGGTGCTTTCCAAGTGTCTACGACTGAAGGCTTTGCGGGCGGATCTCCGGGTCTCGATCGATGGCGGGATCAACCTGAAAACGGCGCATGAAGCCGTTTCGGCAGGTTGTGATCTGCTGGTCGCGGGTTCGGCGGTATTTCGGGGCGGCCAATCGCCGCGCCAGGCGCTGGACGCACTGTACGCGTCCGTCGCCGTTCGTGTCCCACGTGACGAAACTCCATGATTCGACTGCTTTCGCACCTTCGACCCAACGACTGGACCGAACGGACCATGACACGCGTTTACCTGATTCGGCCGGGGGCGACCTCGTACGACAGGGAGAATCGAATCACCGGGACACTCGACCTGCCGCTATGCGAAGATGGCGTGCGGCAGATCGCCCGGCTCAAGGCTGAGCTGACGGATGTCCACATGGCCGCGCTCTATCACGGGCCAGGCCTGGCGGCGCTTCGGACGGCCGAGGCTTTGGGGCCTGTTCTGCGGCTTCGCCCGAAGTGCGAATCGGATTTGCGGAATGTCGACATGGGGCTCTGGCAGGGTCTCACCTGGGCGGAACTTCGGGAGCGGCATCCGAAGGTCTGGAAGCAAAGGGCTGAGGATCCGCGGGCGATCGAGGCTCCGATGGGCGAATCGTTCGACGCTGCATACCGGCGTATCGACGGGTTTCTCGAATCGCTGCTGAAACGTTATCGGGACGAGTCCGTGGGGATCATCGCGTCGGATCCTGTAGCCCAGATCGTCAGTTCCAGGTTGCGCGGAGATACCAAGATTCGATTGACCGATTCGGGCATGGTCGGAACAATGGAGACTCTTGACGTCGAATCCGATTCACCGTGGCGTCGTTCGTCCGCACCGGATTCGAGTCCGAAGACGCGTATCTAAGCGGCAGACCGGACTTCTTCGCCGTGTTTCCCGCAAGTACGAAGCCTCGCGCCGAACATTTCGCCTCATGAACGCCGATAGCGCCTCACCCTGGAATGCTTCACCGGAACACAAGAAAGTTCCGGAGGGGCTCTGGACCAAATGTCCGCAGTGCAACGACGTCCTGTACCGCAAGGAACTGGAACGGAATCTGAGCGTGTGCCCGAAGTGCGATCATCACTTCGTCATCGGCGCTCGAACCCGGATTGACCAGCTTCTCGACGAAGGCACATTCGAGGAATGGTACACCGATCTGAAGCCGGGCGACCCGCTCGGGTTCAACGACAGGCGGCCGTATCCGGAACGGATCGCGGCGGAGCAGAAACGCACAGGGCTGGACGAAGCGGCCGTGGTCGGACAGGGGTTCGTGAGAGGCCTGCGCACCGTAATCGGCCTGACCGACTCCGGATTCATCATGGGATCGATGGGGTCCGTCGTCGGCGAGAAACTGGCCCGCAGCATCGAGCGCGCGACCGCAGCGAAGCTGCCGGTCGTGATCGTATCCGGCTCAGGCGGAGGCGCTCGGATGCACGAGGGCATCTTTTCCCTGATGCAGATGGCGAAGGTTTCCGCGGCGCTGGCCCGGCATAGCGCCTCGGGCGGCTTTTTCCTTTCGGTGTTGACGCACCCGACCATGGGCGGAGTGGCGGCGAGCTTCGCCAGCCTGGGCGACATCATTCTGGCCGAACCGCGGGCCCTGATCGGATTCGCCGGCCCGAAGGTGATCCAGCAGACTGTCCGCGTCAAGCTGCCGGAGGGATTTCAAACCAGCGAATTCCTTCTGGACCATGGTTTCGTGGACCGCATCGTGCATCGGCGTGACCTGCGGAACCAGATCGCACTGATCCTGGACTACGTAAGCCGCTGAGCCGAAGTCACCGGTCGGTGGGGGTTTCGATTCGTCCCGGAGTCCCCGGTCCGCGTGAATGACGCTTGATTCTCAAGCCTTGTTCGAACGATCATGAACGAAGGTCGGCGGGCAGGAACATTCCGGATCCATCGGCCCCTGACAGTCAGTCTTTTCGAATCGGAGAGTCGCTCGCATGGCCCGTCGCGTAAAAGTCGTCGTTTTGGGGTCAGGTTGTGCCGGATTGACGGCGGCCATCTACACGGCCAGGGCCAATCTTGAGCCCGTCGTCCTGGAAGGCCGCGAATCGGGCGGTCAGCTGATGTGGACGACCATGGTCGAAAACTTTCCAGGGTTTCCGGAAGGCGTTCTGGGCCCGGACCTGATCGACAACATGCGCAAGCAGGCCCAGCGTTTCGGAGCGGACACACGCTTCGAGCATGCCGACAAGGTCGATCTGACCCAGCGGCCGTTCGTGATCGAGACCAGCGACGAGACGTACCTCGCCGATGCCTTGATCATCGCCACGGGCGCGACGGCGAAGACGCTCGGCATTCCGACCGAAATGAACTATATGGGTTATGGCGTAACGACTTGCGCGACTTGCGACGGCGCGTTCTACAAGGACAAGACGGTCGCTCTGGTGGGCGGCGGCGATTCGGCGGCAGAGGAATCGACGTTCCTGACCCGGTTCGCCCGCAAGGTTTACCTGATTCACCGGCGCGACAAGCTGCGAGCTTCGAAGATCATGGCTGACCGGGTTGCCTCGAACGCCAAGATCGAGCCGGTCTGGAACACCACGGTGGAGGAAGTGCTGGGCAGCGAAGAGCCGCACAAACACGTCAACGGCATCGTGGTGAAGGATGTCGAGACGGGCGAGTCCCGGAAGATGGACATCGACGGGCTGTTTCTGGCGATCGGCCATGCTCCGAATACGAAGGTGTTCGGTGATCAGCTCGAAACGACCGAGGCCGGATATCTTCTGACGCGTGGAGCGATGGCCTGGAAGGGCGTGCCGGCCGATTCGACCTGGTTCGACCGCTATCCGAACTACGCGACATCGACGAGTGTCGATGGTGTTTTCGCATGTGGCGACGTGGTGGACACGCACTATCGGCAGGCGATCACGGCCGCCGGTACGGGCTGTGCGGCGGCCATCGATTGCGAGAAGTGGCTGGAGTCACGGCACGAATCGTGAACGTTCCACTGAACTTGCCTCACGAAGTTTCCTACAATATGATGAGACCTATCGATCGGAGCCAAGCCTCGCTGACGGGGCCGAGTGTCCGATCTCTTTTGAGATTCGAGCGCAACTGATATGGCGGAGTCCGATCCGAATCAGGAACCGAAGTCGAAGACCCCTCGAAAGTCTTCGGGAGACGGCAATTCCTCAGGCTCTTCGCCCACGCCGCCGTGGGTGTGGCTGTTGTTCATCGGTATCGCGGCGGCCATTCTCTGGGCCTTTTCGCCTGGTAACGAGATAAAGGTGGACTACGCCTGGTTCCTCGATCAGGTCCGAACGGACAACGTTCAGGAATTTTCGAACCAGTCGACCAAGGTCGCCGGGCGTCTGCGCAAGAAGACGCCTTACGCGATCGCCAATGGCCAGCCGCGTGAAGTCGATTCGTTCGTGGTCTATCTGCCCAGCGAAGACCTGATCAAGCCGATCGTCGATCAGCTCGTCACGAACAACAAGCCTCGTGAGAAGCCTGTCGACATCGACAGCGAGCCTCCGCCGGGCACGGGGCTCATGCTCTGGATCACGTTCCTGCTGCCCAGCCTGTTGTTCATCGTTTTCATCTATCTGATGATGCGGCGGGCACGGGACCAGTTCGACGGAGGCATCCTCGGCAATTTCATCAAGAGCCCGGCCAAGCGGCACGACAAGTCGAAGCAGCGCACGACGTTCGACGAAGTCGCGGGGCTTGAGAACGCCAAGGCTGAGCTTCAGGAAATCGTCGAATTCCTCAAGAGCCCCGAGCGGTTCCAGCGCCTGGGCGGGCGGATTCCGAAGGGCGTTCTACTGGTCGGCTCGCCGGGTTCGGGCAAGACTCTCCTGGCCAGAGCCGTCGCCGGCGAGGCAGGCGTGCCGTTCTACTCGATCAGCGGCTCCGAATTCATTCAGATGTTCGTGGGCGTCGGCGCTTCGCGTGTTCGCGACATGTTCAAGACGGCCAAGGAATCGAGCCCCTGCATCCTGTTCATCGACGAAATCGATGCCGTCGGGCGAATCCGGGGTGCCGGGCTCGGTGGCGGGCATGATGAACGGGAGCAGACTCTCAACCAGATTCTGACTGAGATGGACGGTTTCTCACCGAACGAGAGCGTCATCGTCCTGGCCGCGACTAACCGGCCCGACGTGCTGGACCCGGCCCTGCTCCGCCCCGGCCGCTTCGACCGTCACGTGACCGTCGACCGCCCCAGCCGCAAGGGGCGTCTGGAAATACTCAAGGTCCATACTCGCAAAATCCCCCTGGCTGACGATGTCGATCTCGATTCGGTCGCGCGGGGCACTGTGGGTATGTCCGGTGCCGATCTGGCCAACCTCGCCAACGAATCGGCCCTGATCGCCACGCGTGCCAACAAGGACAAAGTCACCCAGGCCGATTTCGAAATGGCTCGTGACAAAGTCCTCATGGGTGCCAAACGCGAAGAAATCATCACTGACCGCGAAAAGGAGCTGACGGCCTATCACGAGGCCGGGCACGCCCTGGTCGCCTGGATCTGCCCCTATGCTGATCCGGTTCACAAGGTGACGATCATCCCCCGTGGCCGTGCCCTGGGCGTGACGCAATTCCTGCCTGAGGAAGAGCGTATGCTCGTGAGCCAGAAGGAAATTTACGACGACCTCGCCGTGGCCTTCGGTGGCCGCGCAGCGGAGCGCGTCGTTTATGCCGACATGAGCGCCGGTGCAGCGGGTGACCTTAAGCAAGCGACTCGCATGGCCCGCATGATGGTGACGCAGTGGGGCATGAGCGAGCGGGTCGGTCCGGTGCACATCCGGGCTAATGAGGAGCACCCGTTTCTCGGCCGCGAGATGTCCGAACCACGCGACCACTCCGAACACATGGCCCAGATCATCGACGAGGAAATCGCACGGATTCTGCGGGAAGCCGATCACAAGGCCGTCGAAATCTGCAAGAGCCACCGCGATAAACTGGATTCTCTTGCCCAAGCCCTGATCGACCGCGAGGAGCTGAACGAGGAAGAAATCCGCCAGCTCTGGGGCGAACGGGTGACGGACAGGAACGCTCCTCTGAAGCTTCGGGCCAAGTCGACCGTCCCGCCCGAACCGGAACAAAACGTGAACGGCCACCCGGCAGTCGACGAATCCGAAGCCGGCGGGATTTCGATCAGTCCTTCCCAGGAAGGCCTTTGATCCACTCCGCTGCGAGGGACGTCACGTTCGTGTCGTCCCTCGCGAGATTTTGCCTCACCGAACCGCGACGGATCTGATTCCTGCGTACCTCCCGCGGTTCGTGTCTGGTCCGAAATCCGGACTGCCCTGCCCTGACCGTCCTTCGTCCTTACGCTGCAAAACACTGATCCATCCCGACATGGAACCGCCCTAGCCAGGCGGACCGGTTCATGAGTACGACGTCCGAAACCCGAACGATGTCTGGCCGCCATGTGGTTTGCGCCGGGATCATCGTGGCCGATCACCTCTGCCCGCCCCTGTCGCATTTGCCTGAGGCGGGCGAGCTTCTCGTGGTCGACCGGCTCGTGCTCGCCGTGGGGGGCTGTGCCGCGAATGCCGCGGTGAATCTGGCCCGGCTGAAAGTTCCCACGCGCGTCGTGTGCAAGGTCGGTCCGGACCTGTTCGGCCGGTTCGTGCTGGAAATGCTCGAGCGGGAGGGACTGGATACAGGCGGTGTGGCGATCGACCAGGACCACGACACCAGTCAGACCCTGATCGTGAACGTCCAGGGGCAGGACCGCAGGTTCATTCACACCTTCGGCGCCAATGCCAGTATGTCGGTTCGCGACCTGAAAGCCGCGATCGATCCCGCGAATCCGCCCGCCGTGTTCTATCTGGGCGGCTATCTGATCATGCCGGGGCTCGATCCAGTCGAACTCGGCGAATTTCTCGCCTGGCTCGGCACCCTGGGCGTGCACCGGGTGATTGACGTCGCCACTCCCGGCCCCGCGGATTACTTGCCCCGGCTCACTCCGGTTCTGCCGCATGTGGATGCCTTCCTTCCGAATGATGATGAGGCCGAATTGATCCTCGGCCCCGGCGAACCGCACGAGCATGCCCGCAAGTTTCACGCGATGGGAGCGAAGCTGGTGGTGATCACTCGTGGTGGCGAAGGGGCGATCGTCGTCGGTCACGAACTTTCGCTGCGCATGGGCGCTTACCCTGTCGAATTCGTCGATGGCAGCGGTGGCGGCGACGCGTTCGACGCCGGTTACATCGCCGGTATTTTCGATGGCGGCACGCTCGTCGAGAGCCTTTCTCGAGCCGCCGCCCAGGGGGCCAGTTGCGTTCGCGGTATCGGTACGACGGCCACGATATTCGACCGTGCGGAGTCCGACGCCTTTCTGGCCGCGCATCCGGTTTCGCTGAGACCGATCGACTGAGAAATGTCCTGCATGCTTGCGGCCCCGTGAAGCCGGACTTGCCGCAGTCCTAAAACAATTTTGAGCGATACGCCGCATCGATCAGGCGCGGCGTCGTCTGACAGATTTCAAGATCGAGAAAGTGAGCCACACATGCCTGCCGCCGGTGACACAGCACCCGATTTCGCACTGGCTGACCAGAACGGCGCGACCGTTCGCCTGTCTGACTTTCACGGCAAGCACGTCGTGCTTTACTTCTATCCGAAGGACGACACGCCAGGCTGCACGAAAGAAGCCTGCGGGTTCCGCGACGAAAATGCTCACTTCACCAAAAAGGGCGTCGTGATTCTGGGCATCAGCCCCGACGATCCGAAGAGCCACAAGAAGTTCGTGGACAAGTACGAGCTGCCTTTCACGCTGCTGGCCGACACGGAAAAAACCGTTTGCCAGGCCTATGACGTGTGGAAAGAGAAGAACATGTACGGGCGCAAGTCGATGGGCGTCGAACGAACGACATTCGTCATCGGCCCCGACGGCAAAATCGTCAAGGTCTTCCCCAAAGTGAAAGTCGATGGGCACATCGCGAAGGTGCTCGAGTCGATCTGAGGGGATCGCCACGAACCCGGGGCCGGAAACCTTCGTCGATAATTTAGCCTCCGAAATTCCGTCGTCGGCGCCGGTTTCGATCCATCGAAATCGATACTCCTCTGATTCCCTGATCGCACAAGTGCTCAACCGGCGGGAACTTTCGAACGCGAATCCGATCGTTCCCGCCTGAGCATTTTTCGGACTCGCGGCCGAACGGCTTCGGCTCTTTTCGTTTGTCCCCACGATATTCGCGTCGTAAAATAGAGAAGTTAACCTACGGAATCGGAAGCGATTTCCACTCGAATTCGCAAGGCCGCAGAATCATGAACGCTTCCCCAGTCAATGGCATGATCGGGCGTATTTTCGTGCTCGCCGCGGTCTGCTGTGCAGCCGTTACGATCACATATTCGGCACTTGGCGGGCATGGCGGTGTCGGTCCAGGCTTCAATCCAGGCGGCTCGGGACTTTCTTCGTCTTTTTCTTCGATTTCGGACCGTCACTCTAGCAGTGGCAAAAAACTCACGGGGATCACGGAGCCGATTCCGGACCGGGTGTTCCGGATCATGCCCTACAACGACTGGCCGGTTTTGCGGGTGGACGTGCATGAAGGGCAGCGGCTGACGTGGCGTCGCAAGAACGGCGGCTGGGTCGGGGACAACGACGTTCTCACCACCCAGTTCGAAACTCCGGCCGAAATTGACGGCGTGATCGAAGCGGCCGCACGAGCGAAGATCGAATTGGAGGCTGCCCGGTCCAAGGCGGAGATGGCCTTGATCGAAGCGGAAAACGTGGAGGACCAGGCACGCATCCGGGCGACCAACGCCCGGCAGGAGCTGGACAGGATGACGGGGCTCAAGCGACGTGACGCCGAATCGCTCGAATCTCACCACCGATCGGAAAACATGTGGAAGCTCGCCTCGGTGGAACTCGCGACGGCGGAGAAAGTCCTGGCGCTTCAGCGTAAACTGACCGAGTCCGAAGTGCGGATCGCCGAGTCGCGCCTCGTTCAGGCCCAGAGCGAACTCGACCTTGCGAACTTCAAGCGGGACATGAGTTGGGGCAAGGTTCCCGTGCACCTGATCAAGGGCAACCCGGATCAGCCCAGACAGCTCGTCGTGACCCGCGTTTCGGTGGCGGTCGGCGATCAGCCGCCGCGAAACGGAGCCGCTCCCGTCTGGGTCGAGCTGGTCGACGATTCGAAGCTGTTCGTCCGCACGACGATCGCGGCGGAACAGGAAGATGCAATGAAGCCGGGGATGGTTGTCCGGCTCAAGCAGCGTGGTCGAGAATACGCCGGGAAGGTCGTCGCTCTTTTGCCCGTCGTCGAGTCGAGGACGGAAGCGATCCCGATTCTTCTGGAAGTCGACAATCCGGAGCGGACGCTCAGGATCGGGTCCGTTCTGGAAATCACGCTGCAAGGCCCCGAAACATGAGACGTCGATTTTGTCCGAACGAACGAATCGAACGTCTCGAGGATCGCATCTGCCCGAGCAGCCTTGTGCCTGGCGATTCGACATTCGAACCTGGAACCGGGACGGAATCGGATTCGGCCGTGATCGAGTCGGAAATGAATCCATACTCATGGATCATGATGGCCATGATCCCCGGCGACATGATGAAGATCGCCAACGAAGTGGACCAGTCTGCCAGAGCGCCGGGGCAGGCGATGGCTGAACCAGAAACTTCGACAATGTCGAAAGGTATGTCGAACAGGATCGATTCGGTTTCGAACGGCGAATCCGCGATGTCCGCATCGAGCGCGATGCCTCCGGCCCAGATGATCATGGCCCCCGAACCGCTCGTTCGCCCTGGTTCGTCGTTCTCGCGTCGAGATCAGGCACCGATTTCGGAGATGTCCGAATCCGATGCGAACGAGGAGAAGCCGAACTCTGACAAAACCCAGCAGGGCGCGATGTCCGCTGGTGAATCCGACATGGAACGTGGTTACGAGCCGCCCCGGCTCGCACCGGGAAATCTGGACCCGAAATTGAGTCCGGATCTTGACCCCGGGCCGATCGCACCCGTTCTGGAACGGTCGACGCCATCCGTATCAGCGCCATAAACGGGCGAATCGTTTTTGACCTGAATTTCTCGAATTCCCCTTCCTCTGTTCGCTTCTCAAGGACGGCGTCGCGAAGAGCGATCGCCTGCAAGTGCGATGCGCCTTTCCTGGTTCAGGACTTGTCGCCGATCGACGCGGGGACACGTGCCGGCCTGTTTCAGGTTCCGGGGTTGCTTCCGGCACTCGGGCGACGGAAGATTGCGATCAGCCGGTGCTGAAGCATGCCCTGGCCGATTCGGCAATGGCACGAAATGTGCTAAATCGGATCAGGAGCCACCACACGTTTCGATCAAGGTCAGACTATGCAGGAACGGTTGTTCTCGGAATATGGGACCGTCGGATTCGACGAAGTCTTTTCGTCGCCAGGGCAACCTTCACCGGAATACCGCGCCCTGCTGGAAAATCTCTCGGATGTCGATCCGCGGCAGTTACGGCGTTGCGACAGGGTCGCCGAACTGATCATGCGTGATCAGGGCATCACCTTCACGGTCTACGGCCGGCGTCAGGGGGTGGAGCAGATCATCCCCTTCGATCCGTTGCCGAGGCTCGTCCCTGAAAATCAGTGGCGGCGTCTGGAGCGGGGGCTGGTGCAGCGGATCATCGCGCTGAACCTGTTCCTGAAGGACATTTATCACACGCGGCATATCCTGCGCGACGGCGTGATCAGCGCTGACGTCGTTCTCGGTTCATCAGGCTACCGGCGCGAATGCGTCGGCCTGAACGTGCCGAAGGACATTTATATTCATGTCGCGGGGATCGACCTGATTCGCGATCGGGACGGCCGCTATCTCGTTCTGGAGGACAACGGCCGAACGCCATCGGGCGTTTCTTATGTGCTCAAAAACCGGGAGATCAGCAAGCAGGCTCTGCCGTTTTTGTTCGCAGGCTATAACGTCAAACCTGTGGAGGATTATCCGGCGCACCTGCTGGAAGTGCTCCGCCACATCGCCCCCGCGGATGTGGATGACCCGAAGATCGTCCTGCTCACGCCCGGAGTCTACAATTCGGCGTTTTACGAACACAGTTTTCTGGCCCGCCGCATGGGCATTCCGCTGGTGGAAGGCCGTGACCTGTTCCTGGACGACGGTCAGGTTTTCATGCGGACGATTCGCGGCGCACAGCGGGTGGACGTGATTTATCGTCGGGTGGACGACGAATTCCTCGATCCGCTCTATTTCCGTCGCGACAGCGTCCTCGGCGTCGCCGGCATGATGGCCGCATACCGGACGGGCCGGATCGGCCTGGCGAACGCCGTCGGTACGGGTGTGGCGGATGACAAGGGGATCTATCCGTTCGTGCCCGACATGATCCGATACTACCTGCGTGAGGATCCGATACTGGAGAACGTCGAAACCTTCAGGCCCGAATTGCCGAGCCACATGGATCACATTCTCGGCAATCTGGACAAGCTCGTCGTCAAGGCCGTGGATGCTTCAGGCGGTTACGGGATGCTGATCGGACCGGCGTCTACCGCGGAGCAGCGTGACGATTTCGCGAGGCGCGTGCGTTCGAACCCGCGCGGCTACATCGCCCAGCCGACGATCAGCCTTTCCCAGCACCCGACGCTTGTCGAAGATCGCTTCGAGCCGCGACATATCGACCTTCGGCCGTTCGTGCTCTATGGCGAGAACGTGAAAGTGCTGGCTGGCGGTCTGACGCGTGTGGCACTCGTGAAGGGGAGCCTGGTCGTCAACAGTTCGCAGGGCGGCGGCACGAAAGACACATGGGTGCTCGGCAGCGACTGGGAAGCCCCTTCCCCTGGCGCCGACGGTTTCGGGGAGGTGAAGCCATGATGCTCAGCCGAGTCGCCGAAAATCTCTTCTGGATCGGCCGGAACGTCGAACGGGCTCAAGCCCTGTGCAGGCTGCTGGACGCCACCTATCAGGTGCAGCTCGGCGAAGTGCCAAGGCGCTTCCAGAATAAGGCCGCGACCGCCAAGCTCGCGCCGGTGCTGCACATTCTGGGTTTGCCTGAAGAAACCTTGCCCAGGCCGGGAAGGCTCATGCATGAACTGATGACGATGACGTTCGGCCAGTCGAGCGAACATACGGTGACGATGCTGCTCAACCAGGCGAAGGAAAATGCGCGGGCCTCGCAGGACGTGCTGGGCGCCGAACCGTTTTCCCAGCTGAACAGGCTGCATCACGCCCTCGGCTCGAAACGGTTCCGAAGCCGGTTCCGCGAATCTCCGTCGCGTGTCCTGAATCAGGTCAGCCAGGGCGGTCTGCTGTTCTTCGCGCTGGTCTCGGACGGTCAGCCCCGTGCCGCGCCCTGGTACTTCCTGGACCTCGGCCGCCGGCTGGAATCGGTCGGCATGCTTTGCCGGCTGTTGTTCGAGGCTCTGTGCGTGATGCGTGAAGGCGTGATGGCCTCCGACACGCCGCACTGGGGCTGGCTTCTGGGTGCCTGTGCCGCGCGTGATACGTTCATGAGCCGTTACCCGGAAGGGCTTACGCCCGAATATCTGATCGATCTGCTCGTGCTCGACGGGCAATTCCCGCATTCGATCCGCTACGGCGTCTCACATGCCCGGGCGGCCATCGAGGGGATCGGAGCCGAGGCGGGCAGCGACGCTTCGCGAGATGCCGAGCGCCTCATCGGCAGGCTCGATGCCCTGCTCTCGTTCGCCGAATCGGACGAAATCCTGGATGAAGGTGTCGAAAACATCCTCGGAGAAATCCAGTGGACCTGTGACCGCGTAAGCGATCGTCTTTACGCGGCCTATTTCTGACTTACGCCTGGCTTACGCGAAACGGAGCGTACGCGGATGCTTCTGAAAATCACGCACGAAACACGCCTTCGATACACCCGGGAAGTCTCGGGCACGATCTTCGAAGTCCGCATGGCACCTCGGTCCGACGACGACCAGACCGCCTATCACTACTCGATCGCCACGAACCCGGCGGCGCCGATCACGAGCTTTCGCGATGGCGACGGCAATC
>CAZSQA010000035.1:3100-64314 GCA_964608915.1 uncultured Isosphaeraceae bacterium | reverse complement strand
GGAATTATCGAATCCAACCAGCCTATCGGTTGGATGGTATCGCGTAAGTCCTAAAGAAGTGACTTTCGCTCGTTCCATCCTCTGGTCTTTACCGACCGCTGGCTGGCACATGATCGATCGAAGGACCAGGGAAGACGAAACTCCCAAGGATTCGTCTTCACCTGGTCCGAATGTTTCGTAAAATGTTTTCATCCTGATCTTTTCGGAAGTCTCGTTCCGAAAATTCCGTAACTCCACCTCGATCGACCTTTTCGGAGCCCCGGCCCATGCGTATTCCCCGGATCGTTTTCGATCGGTATGCCGGTGTCGCTTGTGCGATCTGCCTGATCGCCACCCTGGAGTCGGCCCTCCATGCCGCCCAGCCCGCGAATACGACCACGACGGCGCCCGACATTTCCACCGACCGCAAAGTCATCGCCCGCTGCGGCAAGGGTTTCCTCGAAGAAGTCGGCGGCCACAAAGTGCTGCATGTCGCTGGCACGCCCTACGAAATGGGCTTTCAGCACGGCGTCCTGCTCAAGGACAACGTCCATTCGATGGTCCGCTACCTTCTGGACGTGAAGTCCAAAGACATGACCATGGAATGGAACGGCGTGAAATTCCTCACGCCCCAGCGCGTGATCGCCGGCATCCAGGCGACCCAGAAGAAATTCATCCCCGAATGGTATTCCGAAGAGCTGCGTGGCCTGGCCGACGGCTCCGGCGTGCCTCTGGCCGATGTCGCCGCGTGCAACTTCATCCCCGAGCTGTTCCACTGCTCCGGGTTCGCCCTTTCCGGAGCGGCGACCGCCAACGGCGAAGTCTATCACGGCCGGGTGCTTGACTATGGCATCGACTGGAAGCTCCAGGAACACCCTGTGCTGATGGTCGCGAAGCCGGACGGCAAAATCCCCTTCCTGAACGTGACTTACGCGGGTTTTATCGGCAGCGTCACCGGAATGAACGCCGAAAAAGTCAGTCTGGGCGAAATGGGCGGCAGGGGCCTGGGCAAATGGAAGGGCGTGCCGATGGCCGTGCTGATGCGCTGGGCGCTTCAGGAAGCGAAAACCCTCGAGGAAGCCATCGCCGTCTTCCGCGACAATCCCCGCACCTGCGAATATTACTATGTCATCGCCGACGGCAAAACCGGCAAGGCCGTAGGGATGGAAGCCGGTGCCGACAAGTTCACGACGATCGCCATGGGCGAATCGCATCAATTGCTGCCGCATGCCATCAAGGACGCCGTCGTCCTTTCCGCCGGCGACCGCTACGAACTGCTCGCGAAGCGGGTCCAGGAATCGCTCGGCAAAATCGACGCCGGCAAGGCCATACGGCTGATGGACCGCCCGGTCGCCATGGGTTCGAACCTGCATAACGTGCTGTTCGAATCCTCCACGTCCCGGTTCTGGGTCGCCCATGCCGGCAAGGACGGCTCACCGGCCGCGACTCAGCCCTATCGCGGCTTCGTGTTCAGCGAATTGCTCACGCACGTCGCACCCGCCGACACACCTGAAATGACCGGCCCGAAAACCGTGGCCGACGCTTCGAAAGCCGCCGCAGCGAGCCGCTGAATCGGGTGGCAGCGAGCCGCTCGACCTTCGATATTCATCACACGCCATTCCTTCGGGAATGGCGTGTTTTTTCGACTCGAAGCCATGCGGTTTTCGGTTCTCCTGAGGGTGTTCGAAACCGTATAGTTTCTTAATATGGCCACATGTGCCTCATCAAAGGCAAGCCGATCGAAATGACTACCGGGAACCGATCATGCAAGTTCCGAAGCCTGTCGAACCCGAGCGATTGACGGTCGAGACACCCGAAACGAGCCAGGTGCATGGCCCCCGGTTCGCCGTACTTTCCGTCCTGACGCTCGCGATCGTATCGGCCGGGCTCGCCGTGCTGCCGCATGCCGTTTCCTGGCTCCGGTTCGGCGACTGGTCCAATTGGAGCAATTCCGATCACATGCTTTATGGCGCATATGCCAAGGCCGCTCTGCAAGGCGACTGGCACATGCGCGACCCCTACAACGCAGCGTCCGACCCGCAATTGCTGCTGTATTCCTGGCTTCAGTTCGTGCCCTTGCCGCATATCGTCGGTTCCCTGGGGGGCACTCCTGACCTCCTCAATGTCGTATGGCGAGTGGCGGGCGGGCTTTTGTTCGGCGCCGCGGCCTGGCCGCTCTTTCGTTCAGGCACGAAGGGTTTGCCGCATGCCGGCTGGCTGACTCTGTTCGCGGCCCTGATCTTCGTCGCCGATCCCGGCGCGATGGAAGGCCGATCGTTCTTCCAGCCGCTGCTTCATTTACGCCAGCGTCTCGCCGGTGCCGGGTTCAGCGTCAGCGACGACCTCTCGCTCCCGCAATTCCGGCTCGTCACCCCCCTGACGAACTTCCCGTTTTTCCTGCTGACGATCTGGGCCCTGGCGCATGTCGAAAAACGGGCCTGGGCTGTGGCCGCCGCGCTGCTTCTGGGCGCGAACGTGCTGCTCTATTTCTTTTTCTGGACGGCACTGGCCGGCATCATCGCCGGCATGATCGCCCTGAAGGCCGCCGCCTGGCTGGCCAACCGCGACGACGCCCGGCTCCGCACGGAGATCATCCACCTGTGCTTCGTGCTGGTCGTCGGCCTGGCGATCGGCCTGCCGGATATCCTGGCCAAAAGGCATGTACAGACGATTCCCGGCGTGGCCGAAATTCTCGAACGCATGTGCCGTGGCCAGAAGCTGCCGGCCGGCGATGCTTTTCGCTACATGTATGCCTATAACAGCCTGTTTTATGCCAAGTTCGCCGTGATGACGCTGGCCCTGGCGTTCTGGCGGTCGCGGCTGGACTTCGTCCTCTGGCTCGGTACGGCGGCCGGCTTCGTCCTGTGCAATGCCGGCATCTGGGCGGGCCTTGAGTTCGAAAATTTCCACTGGCTATACGTCTGCAACCCGCTCAGCGAAATTGCCCTGCTGCTGCTGGGCATGCGGCTTTTCGCCAGGTTCCGCGCGTTTGTGCCCGCTTTCGGAATCGCGGCTGTCGGGTTCGTAGCCGTCTGCGGCGGGATTCGAGCCTACGATGCCTCGATCGCGACCCAGCCGGCCGGTTATCGCCGCATGAAGGCCGAGACCGAATCGCTGCTCCCGGCCTTGAAATCGCTAAACCTGGACGGCGATGCCGCGCTCGTCGGCCCGTTCGAAATGGACTGGCTGGCCCTGCACACGAAGGCGTTTCAGCTTTATCAGGAGCCCTATTCGACCCAGCTCACGGTGGTTCCCGAAGAAGAAGCGATCCGCCGGCACGCGCTCAATGGATACTTGCTGGGCCTGAGCCGCGAGGAATACGGCAAGCTCGGGGCGTCCTACATGTGCACTGGCTGCCTGCCGATCGACCCTGACTGGTGGCCGGAGAACGTCAAGTCCGCGCGCCTGAAAGCGTTCGATGCCATGACGCCCGAAATCGCCGCCGAATCGATCGCCCGCTATTCGGACGTGGTCGTGCTGATGCCAGCCGGCAAAGGCATGCCCCGGGGGGGCAAAAGCTGGAGCCTCGCCGCTTCGAACGACAAATGGGTGCTGTGGAGCCGAAGCGTTCGCTGAGAGCCGTTCCATTCGCCCGTCTAGTCGAAGGGCGTATCGATCGACTATCATGTGACATTCGTCGATTTCCGACTTCGCTTCGACCCGACCTGCTGCAACTATGTCCGACCCTGCAACGGCGCACAAGAACTGGACGTTTCGTCATCTCCAGAGCGAGATGGAGCGGCTCTATGGTGCCAAGGATCGTGCGCGAGGCGATGCGGGGACGTTCCTGTGGCTGACGGAGGAGTTCGGCGAACTGGCGTCGGCCCTGCGTGGCGGCTCGCAGGAAGAACTCGAGCTGGAGATGGCCGACGTACTCGCCTGGCTGGCGACGCTGGCGAACATCCGTGGCATCGACCTGAACGACGCTCTCGAGAAGAAATACGGCAGCGGCTGCCCCGATTGCGGCCAGGCACCCTGCGTGTGCGACCCGGCCGAGAAGCCCTAACCGCGAAGCCCCTGGATCGAAATCTGGCGAACCGCGAAGCGAAGACGAGACACGTGGCCACCGAACCTGACGCAACCCGGACCGAATTCATGCACAGAGTCAACCGTCCGAACATCTTACGCATCGCGATCCTGGCGATCACGCTGGCTTTGTCGATCGGTGCAGGCAGGGCGGCCGGGCAAGAGATCGTGATCGAACGGATCGACGTCGGGGTGGCAGCCCCGGACCGCTCGGTCGTTCGGATCGGCGCGTTCAACCCGATTCGGGTCGACGTGAAGAATGGCCCCGAGGCCTTCACCGGCGAGCTTCAGTTCGTGACCGACGACCCCGACGGCGTCGAGGTGGTCTACGCGACGCCGCTGCGGCTGACGGCGGGCCAGGTGACGACCGTTTCGGGTCTGGTCGCCCCGGGGCAGCTGATTCCGCGGATTCAGGCCCGGGTGGTCGACGAACGGGGCCGCTCGATGGGCATCGCCCGCGAAGTTTCGCTTGACGGCATGACGGTTCTGGAAGGTTCCGTCCGCACCGTGGGCGTGCTCGGCGTGGCGTCCGGGATCGAGCAACTGCCGAACGTGCCAGGCCTTACGAACGCGAATCGCTCAGGGCAGAAGGATCTGGAAGTGATCCGGCTGACCGCGGACCGGTTCCCGGCCCGGGCGGAGGGTCTCGAATCACTCGACACGATCATCCTCGACACGTCTGACCCCTCGGTTCTGACGGTGCTCGATGCCGGCCGGGCAGGGGCCCTGAAGAATTGGGTGGCCAATGGCGGCCATCTTGTGATCGTGGCTGCGGCGCAGGGGCAAGCTCTGCTCGATTCGAGCCTGAAGGAAATCCTGCCAGCGGTGCCGGCCGGCAGCGTGCGTTCGTTCGACCTGGGGGCTCTCGAATCGCTCATCGGTTCGACGACGCCGATCGTGGGCGCGGGCCGGGCCATGACGATCACTCGGTTCGAGGAGATCGCCGAACGCTCCGGACTGGCGGTGGACACGGCATCGAACTCGCCGGTCATCGTTCGCGGTTCCAGCGGTTTCGGCCGGGTCACGCTGATCGGCATGGATGTGCACGACGGCCCCTTCGCGGGCTGGAAGGACAGGCCGCTGTTCTGGGTCAAGGCGCTCGACATTCGCCGCGCGGTGACTGACACCGCGGCCGGCGCGGCGGCCAAAGCGCCACTGAATGCCGGCGGAGCCTTTTTTCAGGCCACTTCGAGCGACCTTGCCGGCGTCATGCGTTCCGCGCTCGATCAGTTCGATGGCCTGAAGGTCGTCGGCTTCGGGCTCGTCGTATCGATGATTCTGGGCTATTTGCTGGCGATCGGCCCCGGAGATTACCTGCTGGTGCGGTTCGGCCTGAAAAGGCCTGAATGGACCTGGCTGACGTTCCCTCTGATCGTGCTGGCCGTGACCAGCGGCGCGTACGTGATGAGCTATCGGATGAAGGGCCGGGACTTGCGGATCAACAAGGTCGACATTCTTGACCTGGATTATGTGCACAAGCTCAGCCGGGGAACGACGATCGCGGCCGTATTCAGCCCGACGAATCAGGATTACGACCTCAGCCACGCACCGTCGTCCGGGAAGAATCGCCAGGCCGTGGCCACCCAGGCCGACAAGACCGCGACGGACCTGAAATATCGCAAGCTCAACTGGTACGACAGCCCGGACGATGCCCTGGGCGGCTCGGCACGCCCGAGCAATCTCAGCCTCACGGCTTCGAATTACCGCTACGGCGGCCCCGGTGGCACCTCGGCACTCGAAGGTCTGCGGATTCCGATCTGGAGCACGCGGACGATTACGGGGCAATGGCTGGGCCAGGATCTGACGATGAACCCTGTTCGGTCGGACCTGATCCGCACCGGGACGGACCGCGTGGCGGGGCGGCTGACGAACCTGCTCGACGAACCGCTCACGGACGCGATACTGGTCTATCAGTCGCAGGTTTACGACCTGGGAACGATCGCCCCTGGCGCTTCGGTGACGGTCAATCCCTCGCGGACTCAGAACCTGACAGGTTACCTCGACCGTTTCGGTGCGGGCCAGTTTCAGAACGAAGGCCCGGCCTGGGCGGCCACGGCCCGCACGAAGCTGCCCCGGCTGATGATGTTTCATGACAGCGGCCCGGCGACGCTGCGATCGATCACGAACGGCCCTTTGAAACGGCTCGATCTGACGGGCCTGTTGGCGCTGAACCGGCCGATGCTGGTGGCCCGTATCACTCGCCCTGGCAGCGTGCTCACACTGGAAGGGGTGCGGGATCTCGAAGGTGCCCGGATCGAGCAGAATACGCTGCTGCGTTGCGTTCTGCCGCTCTCGGCCGAGACCGTGGCCGCGACTACGCCCGGACTTCCGCCAGAAACACCGCTGACGGCCTCGACGGATTCACGTACTGCCCCTGACAGATAACGGACACGATCCGCCAGACGAATTCGACCCGATTTCCGAACGTTGAGCGAAAGACTGACCATGAGCACCGCCGCAGAACCGCAACAGGACCAGGCCGCGACGACCGATTCTCCGATGATCGAGACGCACGGCCTGACGAAGCAGTACGGACAGCTGTTCGCGTTGAAGGATCTCGACCTGACGCTCTATCGTGGCGACGTTTACGGCTTCATCGGCCCTAACGGTGCGGGCAAGACGACCACGATGCGGATCCTGGCGACTCTGCTCAATCCGACACGTGGCGAGGCGTACGTCTGCGGCCATTCCATCTACAACGCGCCCAAGGAAATCCGCCGCCTGATCGGCTACATGCCCGACTTCTTCGGCGTTTACGACGACATGAAAGTCATCGAATACCTTGAGTTTTTCGCCTCGGCCTACCGGATCAAGGGCGAAAAGCGGCAGAAGATCTGTGCCGAGGTTCTGGAACTGGTCGATTTGACGTACAAGCGCGACGCGCTGGTGACTTCGCTCTCGCGCGGGATGACGCAGCGTCTCGGCCTGGCGCGAGTGCTGCTGCACAATCCGCAGGTCCTGCTGCTGGACGAGCCGGCCTCGGGCCTTGACCCGCGAGCCCGGATCGAAATCCGCGCCCTGCTCAAGCAGCTTCGTTCGATGGGCAAGACGATTCTCGTTTCGAGCCACATCCTGCCCGAGCTGGCCGACATCTGCAACAAGATCGGCATCATCGAACAAGGCCAGCTGATCGTCAACGGCACCGTCGAAGACGTCATGACCCAGGCCCGCACTGAGCGAATCCTGAACATTCAGGTCGCCGGCCGGCCGCAGACCGAAGCGGCCGACCTGCTCGCGAAACGCAGCGAAGTGGAGTCGGTCGATCATCGTGCCGGCGTGCTCGTCGTGAAACTCAAGAGCCCGGACATGCGCCACTCCATGCTGGCTCAACACCTGATCGAGGAAGGATTCGAACTGATTCTGTTCAAGGAAGAAGAGATCAATCTGGAAACGGCATTCATGCACCTGACCAAGGGCATCACGAGCTGAGCCGGCACGCTCGGTACCTTCGAAGCCCTTACTGCCTGGGAAATTCGCCATGTCGCCACTGACACCGGTCAAATATCGACTCGTCGTCTTCGGCAAGCCCGAATCGATGGAAAACGTCCGGGACTTTCTGGCGAATACGCTGCAGATCCATCCGCTCGATGCCCAAAGACTGACGGCCCATATGCCCGGCATACTGCCAGGGCTTTACGACGCCGGAACCAGCAAGAAAATCCTCGACCGGTTCTTCGAGCTGCAACTTCCTGCCGAGGCTCGATCGGCGGATTCGTTCCCGGACCTGACCCGGCCCCGTCCGGTTCAGGATCTGACGCTGACGCCAGGCGGTGTAAACTTCCGCGACAACGTGCGCAAGCAGACGCTCCACTTCCTGCCCTGGAACAGGATCGGCCTGATCGCCGCGGCCCGGATCAGCATGCCCGACACGGTGATCGAATATGACCCGTCAGGCATCACGCGCAACGTCGTCTACGGAGTGCGGCGCATGCTGGGCGGCGGCTCGCTCAACCGGAAAGATCGTACCGTGCGCTCACCCGGGTTCCCGAAAGGTGAGGCGATCCTCTGGCGTAAAGAGCCGCATGGCGTTTTTCGACTGTCCGAAGACAAGCTCCGTTACGACATTCTGGGCGAACATCGGGCGGAAAACGCAGCCGAGAATTTCCCGCGGCTGATCAAATGGCTCGCCACGGCGGCTGATGATGCTTATCTGACCGATTCGACGAAGGCCATGATCGGCCAGTCCGAAGGAGAGCCGGACATTTTTCCGGACGAGAATTCGCTGATCGAATCGGCCACGATGGAGCTTCTGCGAAGCTGGTACCGGGCCGATCGTGAAAATTCGGGCGAAGCCTGATCCGTTCGCGGCCCGTCCATCCCGAACCCCATAGTCAGCGAACAGTTTCGACCCAGGATCGTATCACCGGAGCCGTCGGGGCAGCGGCACGCGGCGCACGGCACGCACCGGCGATCGAGTGGCGGGCGTGGCGACCGGCGTCGCTGGCTGGGCTGGAGCGACATAGGCCGGCAGGTTGGTCGCCGCGCCAGCGTCGAGATATCCGGCCGAA
The DNA here is from genome assembly GCA_964608915.1 of uncultured Isosphaeraceae bacterium. Lineage (GTDB taxonomy): Bacteria > Planctomycetota > Planctomycetia > Isosphaerales > Isosphaeraceae > QWQI01. The sequence goes on along the minus strand of CAZSQA010000035.1, from coordinate 55,801 downwards.
GCGATGACACCGGCGAGATCCACGGAGCGGGTCGCTGTCGACTTGATCCGTTCCACAATCTGGGCCGCCGTGTAATCGGGCCTAAGGGATGCGATCAGCGCGGCCGTAGCGGCGACGAATGGCGTGGCCATACTGGTGCCGTCCCAGGCTTCGTATGACCCTGGCGTGGTGGACAGGATCGAAACCCCAGGTGCCGCGACGTCGACGGTCGAAGCCCCGTAATTCGAGAAATCGGCAAGCTTGCCGGCAGTGTCCACAGCGCCGACGGTCAGCACGTTCGTGAACCGGTAATTTCCGGGATAGCTGGGCACCAGGTCGTTGTTCGACCTTTCGTTGCCGGCGGCCGTCACGAAAACGACATTGCGGCTGGCGGCGAACGACATCGCCGAGATCAGGGCCGGGGAACCGACGGACATCGTCCAGCTTGCGTTGATGACCTTCGCGCCGTTGTTGACAGCGTAATAGATCGCGTTCACGGCGGCGTTGATGGAGCCGTTGCCGCCGGCGTCGAGCACCTTCAAAGCCATGATTTTAGCGCCGGGGGCCAGACCGACGCCCCCAAAGCCATTGTTGGCCGCCGCCGCGATGATTCCGGCGACGTGCGTGCCGTGACCGGCGTCGTCCATCACGCTGCCGGAATTGTTCAGAAAGTTGGCGCCGTTGATATCGTCGACGTATCCGTTCCGGTCGTCGTCCTTGCGGTTGCCGGCGGATTCCTTCGGGTTGATCCACAATTGCCCGGCCAGCTCGGGATGATAGATATCGACGCCGCTATCGATCACGGCGACGACTACGCCGGCGCCGACGGTACGGCTCCAGGCCTCTGGAGCATGCACCGATGCCTTCGCGGTATCGGCGATGGCCCATTGCTGCATGGCCGAGGGATCCGTCACGGGCAAGGCCGACGATTCGATGCGTCCGTCCGTTTCGGCGTGCGCCAGCCAGACGGTCGACTTCCATGCGGACAGGACAGCGTCGCGATCGACGCCGGGCCGGAAGACGACGCCCCAAGTGAGCGGGCCGAAGCCGCCGTCGACATAGCCCCCGGATTCGTAGACCGCACGCGAGGCCGAATCGACACCCGACGCGTCGGCGATGCGAATCACGGCGGAATTGGCGATAGTGGCGACGGAAAGAGGCCCCGGCGTCACGAAATCGAAGGCCATCAGTGAACGTCTCTCAAGGGGCTCAGGCCCCCGAAAGGCGCGCTTGCGGGAAGGGCGTCGCAGCATGGGTGCGAAATCTCGTCGATCGAGGCGGTGCGGAAGCCAGGGTGCAAACTCGGAGTCGTGCGCGTATATCGATAATTTGACCGAGGAATCCCCAAAGTCAACGATTTTCGTGAAGTTTCGCCGAGTTCGTGCCGATGCGATTCCGATTATTTCGCCTGGTCTCCGGACTCGACACAGACAGTACCGGCTTCGTCCACTCGTGTCCGATAATGACGCACCGATTTGGCCGGTGCGGTCAGGCAATGGCCGGTACGAATCTCGAATTTCCAGCGATGAAGCGGACAAACGACCGTTTCGCCATCGAGCCAGCCCCGGTCCAGCGGTCCGGCGGCGTGCGGACAGCGGGCATCGATCGCTTCGACTTGTCCCTGATGCAGAAACAATGCGACCGGCTGACCTGCGACGTGAGTGGCGAATCCTTTACCCTCGGTCAGATCGGCGATCTGGGCACAGGCATGCCAGCAGACAGGCTCAGGATCCCCCGGGAACAGAGAGCCCTGGTTCCATCGATCCGTCAAGGCTCACTTCCCGCTGCCGGGTTTTCGGGCATTCGTTTTTGCGGGTTCCGCGACTCCCGGAGCGTGCGAATGCGGATGTTCATGCCCATGTGAATGCGCATGGCTTTCGCCCGTTGTGGCTCCCGGCGGCCGGGCGGCCGTGATCACGAGCTTGCCGGTTTCGACGCCCTTGGTCGCGATCAGACTGTCGGCGAGCTGACGCACTTCCCGGACCGTTCCGCGCAGAAGAATCACTTCCAGGCATCGGGCATGATCCAGGTGGACGTGCGTGGTCGTGACGACCATATCCAGATGGTCGTGCTGGATCTGGGTCAGGCGGTCGCCGATCTGGGTCGCGTGGTGATCGTAAACCATGGTGACGACACCCATTGACAGTTCGTCATCACGGGCGATCGCTTCGGTGATCAAGGCAGACCGCATGAGGCCGCGAACGGCCTCACTGCGAGTGGCGTAGCGGTGCTCCCGGCAATAGTCGTCGAAACGGTCGAGCAACTCGCCCCCCACGGCGACGCTGAACCTGACCAGCGGTTCCTTGCTCGTATCTCGTGACACGGCTGAAAGCTCCCCCCTCGGCGTTCTTCTGACGGTAAATGTCCGCCCGGCCGATCCGCAGCGGGCAGGCGCATCGTCTGCGAGGGAATCAGGCGGTCGGCACGTCGATCCACTGGCCGTGCTGATTCGAACTGGTCACGCACGCTTCGATGAAGGCCATGCCAGCGAGGCCGTCGGCGATCCCGGGGTGCGGGAACGGCTTCGGACACGTTTCGCCACGGCGGGCCCGGATCGTCCATTCGAGCGTCCGGTGCAGATTGGCGAGGGCCTCGTGGAAGCCTTCCGGGTGGCCGGAAGGGGTCCGGAGATACGGCTTGATCGATTCCGGGAAATAGCCGTATTCGGCACCCAGGCGATAGACGTTCACTGGCTGGCCGCCCGCATAGTGCCGAAGATTCAGGTGGTCAGTGTTGGACCATTCCAGGGTGCCCTTGGTGCCGATCACGCGGAAGCCGTTGTCGTTCTGGGCTCCGATGGTGATCTGGCTGGCCGCGATCGTCGCCACGGCGCCGTTGTTCAGCTCGGCCATGACGGTGAAGTCGTCGTCCAGCAGCCGGCCGGAGACGAACGTTTTGAGCCTGGCGGAGACCCGCACGGCCGAGAGCCCGGCCACGAATCGAATGAACTCATAGGCGTGCGTGCCGATATCGCCGCCGCAGCCGGAAGCGCCGGACCGTTTCGGATCGACACGCCACGACGCCTGCTGCTGGCCACTGTCTTCGAGCTTCGAAGCCAGCCAGCCCTGCGGATACCAGGTTTCCACCTTGCGGACTTCACCGATGCTGCCGCCAGCGACGAGTTCCCTGGCCAGCATGACCATGGGAAGGCCGGTATAGGTGTAGGCGACCACGAAAGGCGTCTGGCTGACCTTGACGGCTTCGTGAAGCTTGCGGGCTTCTTCGAGCGTGATCGTCAGGGGCTTTTCGCACAGGACACCCATGCCGTGATTGACAGCCGCGAGAGCTGGCCCGAAGTGCTCATGATTCGGCGTGACGATGGTCACATAGTCAATCCGGTCGCCGGCGGGGCGTGCGGCCTCGCCTTCGATCATGCTCTGCCAGTCGCCGTAGCCGCGGGTGAAGAAAAGCTCTTTGGCCGAAGCGATCGATTCTTCCGGCTTCGACCTCAGTGCACCCGCCGTGAGTTCGGCGGAATTGTCCATGAGAATCGCCGTCCGGTGCGGTCGACCGAAGAAATTCCCGGGCCCGCCGCCGCCGACCATGCCGACTTTCATCTTCGAATGAGCCATGTTCAGAAGCCTTTTCACCTGGTCGTGTGTGCGAATCACCATTCAGGCGGCCGAGTGAGGAGGCCCCGGACAAGGCGATTCGACTTGATGCGTGATCGATTCTCCCGTATATAGCCTAGTGGACGAGACCGACGCAAGGGCCGACCCCTGCGAGCGGCAGATCGGGCGTAGAAGCCGCCGGACGCACATCGAATTCGAGGCAAGCAAGCCCTATGAAAAGTACTCTGTTCGCCGCCGCCATTTTCACGGCCGTGTTCGCGACCGGCCATTTCTCGAACCTGCGCGCCGAAACCCCGCTGGAGGGCCGCTGGACGGGCACATCCGGCGAAATGAACGACATCCCCGTGACTCTGACCGTCAAAGGCGCTTCTCTCCTGCTGGAAATCAAGCTGCCTTCAGGCCACGCGTTTCCGATCCGGGGCGATCTTTCGCTCGACGAAGCCGCCAAACCCCACGCCACGCTCGACATCCGCAAAATGAAAGGCCCGGACGACGAGCCGATTCCCGACATTCAGGGGCTGCTGAAGCTCGAAGGCGAAACGGTGAAGATCTGCCTGAGCGACCCCGGCGGCAAACGGCCGGAATCGGTCGACAAAATCCCCGAAAGCGGCGGCAGCCGCATGACGCTCAAACGCGCCCCGAAAAAGTGACGGGGCCGGGGAACCGCTCGCCGGATCACGATCGGCAAGGGGTCGATCCATGTTGATCCCGGAATTCTGGGCCGAAAGTCGGGCCCGGCATCGGTCGAGAAACCGGCAGATCACCGTGCGCCGGTTCGGATGGTCCGACGCGAGCCAGGCAGAAGCGCAGGCCATGGCCGACCGGCGCGTCCGGGAATCGCTCGATCGGTTGATCGCCGGCGAAACGCTGAACCGTCGGGAGCCGAAAGTCCCGTATGGCGGGGCCGACGGTCTGCCGATTCGCGAAGAAGTCGTGCGGCGGGCTGGCCCGGACGTTCTCACTCGCAACGGCTACGGCGCCGTTTGCCTGAATACGCCCGACGTGCTGTTCGTCGACATCGACTTCCCGTCCGGGCCGCCGTTGAAGTTCTACGCGGCTTACCTCGCGATCACCTTCGGAATCCCGGCGCTGGTGACCATTCTGATCGAGCCGAAACCTGTTTTGATCATCGCCGCGGTGGTCCTCGTAGTACTCGGGGCATGGATCTGCGATTTCATGCATTCCGTATGGCTCAAGATTCAGGGCGGCCCGGAACGCGTGGCTCTGATGCGGATCGAGAGTTTCCTCGAAAACCGGCCCGACTGGCACTTGCGGATCTATCGGACACCGGACGGAATCCGTGCGATCGCGATGCACCGGACGTTTGCGGCCGACGACCCGGAGGTGGCCGAATGCTTCACCGCGCTCGGGGCCGACCGCCAGTATGCCCGCATGTGCAAGCTGCAGAAGTGCTTCCGGGCGCGTGTCAGCCCCAAACCCTGGCGCATCGGGATGACCAGGCATATTCGCCCGGGCCGAGGCGCCTGGCCTGCGCCGCCTGAGGTTCAGCCGCATCGACAGGCATGGATCGAAGACTATGAAAACCGAGCCGGTGCCTATGCCGCTTGCCGTTTCCTGAAATCGGCCGGAAGCATGTCGACGACGTCGCGAACGAGCGCTGTCTGCCGGCTGCATGACGAACTCTCTCGTGCCGAAAGCGGGCTCCCGATCGCTTGATCGACGTGGACCGGGGGCGAGATCGAAATCGAGTCCGCCGAAGCCATGACACAACGCCAAACGCCCTTGCACGACTTGCCTGATGCCGATTCGCATGTGAGAATGGATATAGACGGCAAAACCGTTTCCAGCGTGCAACTCATCCTGATTCGCAGCAAAGCACCAAGCCGGATTCGTCCTGAGGACATGGGCCATGTCCAGCGAAATCGATTTCAGCGATTCCACGATTTTGTGGAGTCTCTACGCGCAGAACATGCTGGTGACGGAACGCACCCTCAGCGCGATTCAGGCGGAGAATTCGCTGGAAAGCTCGTCCGAGCATATCGTGAATACGGCGCGAGACCATGAGGCTCCGGAACTTGTCGCGCGCCGCAGCGTCGTCGACCAGCGGCACGCGATCATAGCCGACTGGCTGCGCGAGCATGACCTTTTCGGCCTGATTCTGAGCCGCCCGGAACATCTGGCCTGGATCGGTGCGGGTGCCGATCTTTCGCCAGGCCTTCAAATGTGGCGCAACCCGGTTTTCGTATTCGTGACGGCCGCGCACCGGATGGTGGTGTGCGACGTGCTTCAATCCGGGCGTCTGTTCGAGGAAGAACTCTTCGGCATGGGCTTTCTCCTCAAGGAATTCCCGCTGGAGGACGGCCCGCAGGCGATCCTTTCGAATATGGTGATGGGCAGGGCAGTGGCCTGGGATCTTAAACTCGACGATCGCCCCAGCCTGAAGGCAGCATTGCATTCGGAATGCCGGCGGCTGGACACGACGGAGCGATCGGCCTTGCGACGGCTGGGCCGGGCCATGGCGCTTGCCGTGGAAACGACGGCCGCGACGTTCGAGCCAGGGGCGACCGAACGCGATGTCGCCGCACAGCTTGTCTATCGATTGATGCGTGAAGGTATTCGTCCGATGCACGTGCAGGTGCTCAGCGGCGAACGTGCCCGGCGGTTCCGCAGCGCTCCGCCGAAAAAATCGCCGATCACCGAATGGGCTGTCCTGACGGCGACCGGACGCAAAGACGGCATGGAAGCGTCCCTGAGCCGCTGCGTCTCCTTCGGCCCACCGTCGGCCGAAGTCGTTCGTGAATTCGAAACCGCGGCCATGGCTCAAACCACCGGGGCCTTTTTCAGCCGGCCGGGCGAATCGGTCGGCACGATCGCGCCGAAGATCCGGCGCATCCTGGAAAAGAACGGCTTCTCCGACGAATGGGGCCGGGAGTCGATCCTGGCATCCGCGGGAAGACCGCTCGCCGAGCTCATCTCGATTTCGAGCGTCCCCAGTGCGGCCACGATCCCGGCCGGCTCTGCCTGGGCGTGGCAAACAGGCGTAGGCCAGGCCCGCTGCTGCGAAACGATCGTCACTGATGACAGCGGCTATGAATGCGTCACGATGGCCAAACATTCCCGCTGGCCCACGATCGACATCGCCGTGAAGGGCCAGCCCGTCAAATGCACGGGCTATTTGAAACGGAATGCCTGATCCCCTGGCACGGCGAAGCCGTCCGTTCCGTTCACGAGCTTCGAGAGAGACCTCGAATCGCCTTCATTCTTCGCTGACGAGAATCAGCATCGAGAAGGGCGGCAGCACCATGGACTGACCGAATCCGATCTGGGGGCCAGTGTCAGGTTCGTAGATATCTTTGGGCGGCAGGGCACCGGTTTCGACGGCCAGACGCCACTGCCTGCCGGTCGGCGAGTGCGGCACCTCGATGACCAGCGATTCCCGCCAGGCGTTCATGCCGACGTAAATATCACGGTCCGCGGCGCCGCCCCGGTCATGCCCATGACCGTCGAGCGTGAAAGCCAGAAAATGGGACTGGCGGGCGAAATCGGGGTAATAAGGCCGGGTGCCGTGCCAGACGATATCGGGCCGGATGCCGTCGCCCCGAGGAAACGATTCACGGCGGAGCACGGGATGCCGCTTCCGCAGGGCGATCATTTCACGCGTGAATCGCACGAGATCGGCATGGGCGTCGGCTCTGGTCCAGTCCACCCAGCTGATATCGTTATCCTGGCACCAGGCATTGTTGTTGCCTTTTTGCGTGCGGAGGAATTCGTCGCCGGCCATGATCATCGGCACGCCCTGGCTGACGAGCAAGGTCGCCAGAAAGTTTCGGACAAGCCTGTGCCTCAACGCGACGATCTGGGGATCGTCGGTCGGTCCCTCGACACCGCAGTTCCAGGAATAATTGGCGTCGCTGCCGTCACGGTTGTTTTCGCCGTTGGCTTCGTTGTGTTTGTGGTTGTAACTGACGAGGTCAAAAAGGGTGAAGCCATCGTGGCACGTCACGAAGTTGACGGACGAAGTCGGCCCCTGATGCCCGAAAAGGTCGGGGCTGCCGCAGATACGCGTCGCCAGGGCCGAGAGCATCCCTTCATGACCGGTCCAGAAGCGGCGGACATCGTCACGGTACTGCCCGTTCCAGGCCATCCAGCGTTTGCCGCCGGGGAAACTGCCGACCTGGTAAAGGCCACCGGCGTCCCAGGGTTCGGCGATGAGCTTCGACCGGGCCAGGATCGCGTTTTCCGAGATCCGTTCGACCAGCGGCGGGTTCTCCAGCGCGTGCCCGAAACGATCTCGCCCGAGGACGCTCGCCAGGTCGAAACGAAACCCGTCCACCCCGGTTTCGGAGACTCTCGCCTCGAGCATTTTGAGTACGAGGTCACGAACGATCGGGTGATTCGAATTCACCGTATTGCCGCACCCTGTGAAGTTGCGGTAGCGGCTGTTCTCGTCGAGCATGTAATAAAGGCAATTGTCGAGGCCCTTGAAGCTCTGCACAGGGCCCCGGTCGTCGCCTTCGGCCGTGTGATTGTAGACGACGTCCAGAATGACTTCGATATCGGCATGGTGGAAGGCCTGAACCATGCCGCAAAATTCGTTCCAGGGCGATTCGTTTCTGGGTGTCCATGAATAGCCCGACTTGATCGCGGCGTAACTGACGGTGTTATAACCCCAGAAGTTCCGAAGCCTTTCGCCCGTGATCGGATTGACGAACGGGCAGTCGTTCTCGTCGAACTCGTCCACCGGCAGAAGTTCGACGGACGTCACGCCCAGCGATCGCAGATATTCGATCTTCTCGACCAGGCCGGCGTAAGTTCCGGGATATCGGATACCCGAAGAGGGATGAATCGTGAATCCGCGGACATGCAGTTCGTAGAGAATCGCGTCCGCACGGCGTATTTCCGGATTGCGGTCCTGCTCGTCACGGTGGATCCGGTAATCCATGACCATGCCCATGCGGGCGCCGGTGCATGGGTCGTTCCAGTCATGGCCGCACGAGAGAATCTTGGCGTATGGGTCGAGAAGCAGCCGGTTCGGGTCGAACTTGTGCGGCGTTTCGCGCGGACCGTCCATCCGCCATCCGTAAAGGAGCGTATCGGGCAGCCCTTCCACCCGCACATGCCAGACGTCGCCTGTGCGGTTGATTCGTGAATCGAGCCGGAGCAGGAGATGGTTCGTCGTGTCGTCGTCGCACGCCAGCACCAGCCATGCATCGGTCGCATGGCGGCTGACGACGGCGAAGTTCAGCCCATGAGGCGTACGCGTCGCGCCATAAGGCAACGCCTGGCCACGCAAAATCCGGATCTTGCAGCCGGCGAATTCGGCATCCGACTGGCGCGTACTGACTTCGTCCTGGAACCGGTGCCTGGAATCCGAAGGCATGGATGGACTCACATGAAGCCGAAGACGCGGAGAATGTCCTGCGAGACCACCATGAACATGAGCCCCAGAACGAAACTCAGACCGATCAGCGTGTAGACGATCTGAAGTCGCTCAGGCAGCGGCTTGCCACGCACTTTTTCGCCCATCAGCAGCACCATCTGGCCGCCGTCCAGCGGAGCGATCGGCAGAAAGTTGAGCACCGCGAGATTGATCGACAACATCCCCAAAAAGCTCATCAGCTTGCCGAGCCCCTCACTGGCCGATGCATGTGCGGCCTGGGCGATCGTCACAGGGCCGCCGAGCAGCTTGCGGCTGACCCGAAAGGTGACGAGCGCGCGAAGCGTGCGGTAAATCTCGCCCACACCCCGGCGTGCGTCGTCGAAGCCACGCGTTACGGCCACCGAAATCGGCTGTGGTGGCAGTGGCCGTACCATGAGCGGCCGAATCAGGCCCCGGTCGGCGAGGAAGATCCCGGCCTGTGGGGCCGGCAAAAGTTCCAGAGGCTTCTCATGGCCGCTTACGGTCAATTTCATGCCTTGGACCTTGACGAAGTTCAGCGTGCCGGTGAGCGCGTCGACCGACATCGCCGGCCGCGCATCGTCAGCCTGGTCGGCCGCGTCGGGGCTGGCGGCGATCATGAAGAAATTCGGATCCTCCGGTTCGTAAGCCGGATTGATCACTCGAATGAGCTTGCCGAAAATCGACGCCAACGCTTCGCGAAGCTTGCCGAGCAGGGATGTCGCAGGCGGCCTGGGAATATCCAGGCGAACCGATTCCAGGGTTTGCCCGGGCTGAATTCCGGCTTTCCCGGCCGGACTCTCCGGATCGACCGCGGCGACTTTCGGCGACACGAAATAGCAGATCCCCAGGGGCGCGACTTCCGTCAACTGGTTGGACGGAACCCAGTCGAGCGATTGATCGACCGGTTCCGATCGCGGCGTCACCAGCACCTGGCGGCGCTTGCCCGAAGCGTCGGCGACGGTGAATTCCAGCGGCTTGCCGACCGAGTCGAACGCGATCCCCGGCAGTGTCCGGGAATCGACCGGTCGGCCGGCGACCTCGACCAGCGTTTCGCCGGCCACGATCCCGGCCGATGCCGCGGGAGAACCCGGAACGACGGCGACCACCGGGCCGATTTCGAAGCGAATGCCCAGCCCGACCAAAGGCACGGGCGGCACGGTGACCTCTCTCGGAGCGGTGTCCGAACCTTCCGAAGCCACGAGCCTGAGCTTGACCGGCTGGGAGCGGAATTTCGAAAGCCGGGTCTTCAGATCTCGTTCGCTGCTCACGTTCACCCACTCGCCATCAGGGCCGGCGACAGCCTCGATCCGGTCGCCGGCACGTGCGTCGCCTTCGATTTTGGCGTCCGGCGCGATCCCCGTGAGAGAATCGAGCTTCGGGGTCGCGAGCATGACGTCGCTCGGCATTCCCAGCCCGACTTCCGGCTTCAGCCGCCCCGGCCGCAGCAGCGGCACCACGTCAGCCACATACGTTTCGGAACCGCCGCCTCTTCTCAGCTCCATTCGCACGACCTGACCTTCGTGCGTCGTGCTCACTTTACGGAACAGGTCTTCGAAGCTGGGGTTCACGATGTCGTCCAGCTTGACGAATTCGTCACCAGGGCGGATTCCCGCCGCATAAGCTGGAGAGCCCGGCGAAACCATCCCGATGACGGCCGGTGTGTAGGTCATGCCGAGACGATACGAAAGCGCGAAAAAGCCGACGGCCGTGATGATGTTCATGATCACGCCGGCCGAGATGATCGCCATGCGCTGGCCGACGGTCTTGTTCAGATAGCTCCGGGGATCGGTCGTCGCTTCCTGGCCGTCTTCGGTCGGATTTTCGCCCAGCATTTTGACGAAACCGCCCAACGGGATGGCCGAAATCGCGTATTCGGTCTCGCCACGGCGAAACCCGATCAGCGTGGGACCGAAACCGATCGAGAACTTGTCGACCTTGACGTCGGCCCACTTGGCAAGGGCGAAGTGTCCAAGCTCGTGAATGAAGATCACGAACCCCAGCCCCAGAACGACCATCAGGATCGGCATCAAACCGTTCAGGATGCCCAACGAGCCACCTCCCGCCTTGCCCAGGCATCGATCGAAATCAGCCGATCGAGCGTGGGATGAGCGTCAAAATCGTGATGATCCAGCATCGCCCGACATACACGCGGAATGTCGAGGAATCGCAGCGTGCCCGCCAGGAACCGGCCGACAGCCTCTTCGTTCGCCGCATTCAGCACGGCGGGTGCGGTTCCCCCGCGCGTGATCACTTCATATCCTAAGCCGAGACAGGGGAAATTGTCCATGTCTGGCGGCTCGAACCGAAGCGAGAACGCCTTCGACCAGTCCATTCGCGGGCTCGGCCCGTCACGCCGCTCCGGCCAGGTAAGCGCCAGCTGGATCGGCAGCCGCATGTCCGGCGGCGAAAGTTGTGCGACGACCGACCCGTCGACGAACTCGACCATCGAATGGATCACGCTCTCCGGATGCACGACCACCTCGATCTGATCCGGCCTCAAATCGAACAGCCAGCGGGCTTCGATCACCTCAAGCGCCTTGTTCATCAGCGTCGCCGAATCGATCGTGATCTTCGGCCCCATCTTCCACGTCGGATGATTCAGTGCCTCCGCCGGTGTGACGCTGCCCAGCCGTTGTTTCGTCGCACCCCGGAACGGACCGCCGGAACTCGTCAGAATCACACGCTTGACCTCGGACCGCCGGCCTGCCGACAAAGCCTGGAATACGGCCGAATGCTCACTGTCCACCGGGACGACCGTTACGCCCTTGCGGCGGGCACGATCCATCACGATCTCGCCCGCCACGACCAGCGTTTCCTTGTTGGCCAGCCCGATCAGCTTGCCCGCGTCGATCGCCGCCAGGGTGCTCTCCAGACCCGCCCGGCCGACGATCCCCGTGATGATCCGGCTCGTGTCTTCCGCCTGAACCAGCCGCACGAGCCCTTCCTGACCCGAGAGAATATCGATCGATCGCCCCGCGAACGCATCCCGCAACGAATCGAGATTCGTCGGATCCATCAACGCGACCCGCCTGGCCCCCGTGGCGATCGCCTGATCGGCCAGCAGTCTCCACGAACCAGCCGCGCTCAGCCCGCGGACCGCCAGATTCGCCCCCGCGGAACTGGCCAGTACACCCAGAGTGCTCCGGCCGATCGATCCGGTCGAGCCAAGTACGGCGACCCCCTCGACCGTATCGCCGCAGGACTGTTCTCCCGTCATTTCGGTTCGCTTCGCTGCCATATTCTTTCGGTTGTCTCAGGCCCGGGTCGTCGGTTCACGATCCGATTCGGTATCGATTCAGGTGATATTCGACTGAAGCTCATAGTTTTTCCCCGGCTCAGCTCTCGCTCGCGATCGACTCGAGGCTCGGGAGAGGCTCCACCGGCTCCGCGACGATCGACTCGAAGCCTTCCCGCTGCAGCACGGTGAGCCCCCGGCCGCCACGCCGCGTGACCGGATACCGGGTCGCCCGAATCACCTTCTCGGCACCCCGGGTGGTCTTTACGGTCAACCCTTCCCGCTTGCTGTCGGCCAGAATCGCGCCCAGAACGCGATCTCCGTACGCCAGCTTGATCGCCAGAACACCTTTCGCCGCACCGCCGACGACCGGAATTTCCCAAACCGGGAAGATGATGACCCGTGCATTTACCGAGGCCAGACACACGTGCTCGCGGCCTCCCGAAACGAATACGGCGATCACCTCGTCATCCGGAGTGTTCGCGGGATCCGGGCGCATGTACTGACGCCCCTTGCGGTTGGAGATGGCCATATACGAAGCCAGCGAAAAACGGAGACACTTGCCGCCCGCCGTGAACGCCACGCCATAAGGTCCAGCGGGGGCGTCGGAACCGGTCGGGTCGGAATCGCCGCCACCCATTTCCTCGAGCAAGAGCCCTTGCGTCACCGGTTCGTCCGGCGGTCGTTCGTGTTCCTGGCCATTCCAGAGATTCGGGCCGTCCACCGGCGGCGGATCGTCCGACTCGCGCGGTGGCGGGGCTTCATGCTTCGGCAGGCAGCGCGGGTCGTGCGAAGTCACGCTCACGATGCGCTCGCCGTCGTCGAACTGGAAAAACTTCTGGACCGGATCTCCATGTCCGGTCGTCAGAGCGATTTCGTTGGCCCTCATCGTATAGGCTACGCCACGATTGCTGAAAAACGTGACCGACTGACGTGCCCGGCATCGAAGCACCCAGCCCAGGGCATCGTCGTCTCGAACCCGGATCGCGGCGATCTCCGTGAACGACTTCTGACGCTTGAGCCAGCCGTCGCGACTGACGATCACCCAGGCATCCTCATCGACGATGTAATCCTCATGCCGGAATTCGATCGCGGCGGCCGCAGTCTCCGCCTCGATCGTCGTCCTGCGCGCATCGCCATATGCTTCGCCGACTTCCGACAGCTCATCGTCCACGATCCGCCAGCGCGCCGTCACGTCTCCTAACAAAGCCTGAATCTCGGCGAGTCGGGCTCTCGCTTTTTCCAGATCGCCCAGAATGTCGAGAATTTCCAGCTTGCCGAGACGATACAGTTTCGTTTCGAGAATGGCGTCCGACTGAGCCTCGGTCAGGCCGAAACGATCGCACAACTTGGGCAGAGCGTCCGCTTTACCGTTGGATTCGCGAATGATCCGGATCGCCTCGTCGAGATTGTCGAAGAGAATCGCGAACCCTTCGAGGGTGTGGATGCGCTTTTCGAGGTTTCTGCGTTCGAAGTCGAGCCGTCGCGTGACGACCTGGAGCCGGAAATCGAGGAACTGCAGCAACATGCTGCGCAGATCGAGCCGGGCGGGCACCGGCACGGCCGCCTCTTCGGCCGGTAGCAGACACGTCAGATTGACGCCGAAGTTGGTCTGTAGCGCAGTGTTCTTGTAAAGATATGCCATGGCCGCTTCGGCCGAGGTGCCCGGAGCCAGTTCGAGCTGGATGCGCACGTCATCCGTCGAAAGATCTTTCACGTTAACAAGTTGCGGAACCTGCCCGCGCGAGATCAGGTCGCCGATCTTTTCGACGAGCGGGTCCTTCTGAACGGTGTAGGGGATACTGGTCACCCAGACGATCGAGGGCTTGGCACTGTCACGTTCCCAAGTTCCCCGCACCTTGAGCGAGCCGCTTCCCCGGGCATAGACGTCAAGCAATTCCTGACGCGACGCGACAAGCACGCCGCCGGTCGGAAAGTCTGGCCCGGGCAGGACGTCCATGATCCGGTCCAGCGACGTATCCCGATCCATCACAAGCAGTTTCAGCGCCTCGACCGTTTCGCGGACATTATGAGGCGGGATGTTCGTCGCCATGCCGACGGCGATACCCGTGGCTCCATTGATGAGGAGATTCGGGACACGAGCGGGCAGAACTTCGGGTTCGTCGACAGTCGCGGCATAATTAGGCCTGAAGTCGACGGTATCCTGACCCAGCTCGGCGAGCAATTCTTCGGCCAGGGGCATTACGCGGCATTCGGTATATCGCATGGCCGCCGGCGGATCGCCGTCGATCGACCCGAAATTGCCGTAACCGTCGATGAGCGGATATCGTAACGAAAACGACTGCGCCATGCGGACAAGGGCATCGTAGATCGACTGATCGCCATGCGGGTGATAACTTTTGATCACTTCGCCGACGACGGCCGCCGACTTCACGTACCGGCCATCGGACCGGTTCGACAGATCGGCACCCATGGCGTAGAGGATTCGACGCTGCACGGGCTTGAGACCGTCACGCACGTCGGGCAGGGCCCGGGAAGTGATGACGGAGAGGGCGTAGTTCAGGTATCTGGAGCGAGTGGCGTCCGCGAGCGTGACATCGTCGACCTTCGGCTCAGCCCGAGGCACATCGATCGCGGCGAATCCCCGGTTTCTTTGTTTTCTGGCCATCTTCCCTCGGCCGGTCGGAACGGAGCATGACGAAAGCGACTGCGGGATCCTTCAGGCCATTCCGCACCGCCCGCCTCGAAAAATACGCATTTCGCGGCCGAACCGCAAGCGGAATCGAGGAATCTCGGCCCCGTTCGAAAAATCGACACGAGGGAAACAGTATCAGAATGTTTAATAAAAAGCCGGATCGCGCCGGATACGAACTCGTTCGAGTTCCGGTCGAGAGATCGGGTGCGGGGAAAGATCACAAGTCCAGTTCTATAAGTCATCTATCGAGCGAGTCATGATGCAGGGGCGCAGAGCCTCCGAAAGTTCTCGAATCGGGAATTATTTTCTTGACGATCATTTGATCCGCTATAAGAATTATCGTTAGTTAACCGATCGGTAATCGAGACGATCGATCGTTTCGGCATGCCGATTGCTGATGCATTTCAGCGAGTCTGATTCACATCTTTCTGCTGAACTGACTGGCAGATTCAGTCGAACTGATCAACATCATTGCACCGGAGTGATTCATGAATTCCCGTCTGACATCCTTTGCCTCTCTCGTTGCCGTCGTATTGAGCACCCTCGTGATCGGTTGTGCCGATGGCGGCGCACCGGAAGCGAACGTTCTCGACCCCGGTAAGAAGTCCAACGCGCCTTCCGGCGGCGGGACGGACGTCAAGGCTAAGGATGGCGCTCCGGCCAAGACCGAAACCAAATCCTGAGTTTCGGCATTCCTAGCTCTCTCTGCCTTGTTCTCTTCATCCCTGTCCCTACGAGAGGTGTTTCATGGTATCAGTCCGTCAAAACCGCAGATCAGGGTTTACCCTGATCGAACTGCTCGTGGTCATCGCGATCATCGCGGTCCTCATTTCGCTCCTTCTCCCCGCCGTTCAATCGGCACGTGAAGCTGCCCGTCGTGCCCAGTGCGTGAACAATCTCAAGCAACTCGCGCTGGCCGCCGCCAACTACGAATCCGCCAACAGTGCCTATCCTCCCGGGCTTTACTGGGCTGTTCTGCCCAGCGGCTCCGTAGGTACGAATTGCGGTCCGCTCGTGCTTTTGACTCCTCAAATGGAGCAAATGCAAGTGTTCAACACGATCAACTTCATGCACAACGTTTACATGCCCGTAAACGTGACCTGCCATGGGATTCAGATCAACTCCCTGAATTGCCCCAGCGATGACAATCAGGTTCGTACTCTTCCGACCGACTACTTCTTCGAGCCTCTCCCTGTGGGTCCCCGGATGGCGTACTCCAGCTATGCCGGCATGGTCGGCCCCTGGGTGGTGAATACCTGGTCGATTCCAGGCCTGGGCAGCGGCCAGCGTGCCTCGCACGGTCAAGCCAAAGCGAACCAGCTCGGCATGTTCAACGTCTGCAGCGACGTCCGCATCGCTCAAGTCACAGACGGCACGTCGAACACCATCCTGTTCGGCGAACACACCGCAGTTCCCCTGGCCGCTTCGGCCAAACAGGACTGGCACTGGTGGACTTCCGGCAACCACGGTGACACCTTGATTTCGTCGATGTTCCCGCCCAACCCGCAACGCCGCATCACCGGCGGTGCTGGTGCCAAGGCCTTCATCTTCTCGGCTTCCAGCATGCACCCGGGTGGCGCGAACTTCGCCTTCGTGGACGGCTCGGTCAAGTTCATCAAGGACACGATCAACACAGCCCAGCCTTTCGAACCTCTGACTTCGGTCAATCCGATTTCGGACACCGTAGCCGGCTGGGTTCAAGTCATCTCGACTGGCTCGAGCACAACCTGGGATCAAACCTTCGCTCCGAAGCCTGGCATTCAGATGGGTGTCTATCAGGCTTTGACCACCCGCAACGGTGGCGAAGTGATCTCGGCCGACGCCTATTGATTCGTACTGACACTCTGTCATTCGATCGAAGATCGCCGAACTTAGGTTCGGCGATTCTTTTTTTTTGACTATTTTCGTTCGGTTCGGTGCCCGGCACCTAAGCGAACTCACAAAATCAATTCGATCTGGGATCCGGCGGCGTGTTGCGAATTTTCAACACCTGATTCAGCCGGCTTACGTGCGACCGCGCTGTGAGAATATCCCACAGATCCTTCAACTCATTCCAGAACACGAATTGGGGCGACGCTTCGACGACGTCCCAGGCATTTTCGTTCAGCTCGAACTCCAGCTGATTCGGCCCCCAGCCGGCATAATTCGCGACGACGATCGACGGCTCGATCTTTCGGTCCAGGATATGGCGAAGCTTGTCCGGGTCGACCGTGCGGAAAATTTCCGTGTCGACTTCTTCGTCGGCCCAGTCGGCATCCTGATGCACGACGAGCAACGGGCCACCGACGGGCCCGCCGACGTAAATCGGTTTTTCCCAGTCGATTTCGTCGTTGAAGATGGTCGAAGCCAGTTCCGCCACGGTATGCTTGCTCGGCCGGTTGATGACGACGCCCGCGGCACCTTCCTCGGTATGTTCGAACAGATACACGACCGTTTTGCTGAAGTTCGGATCGATCAGTTCCGGTCGAGCCACCAGGAACTTCCCTTTATGAAATCGCTTCGGCACGGTGGAAGACCCCGATCTCGGTTCGAATCCGCCACGAACGTCGATCGGCCAGAGAACCTGGCCAGGGTGGGGTTCGTGACACTCCTGCGACATGAATCTTGACGAGTCGAACGGGATTCGAAAAGGGGATCTTATCGCTTTCGGATCTCGATCGTTAATTTGGCGATGATCCTGGACGACATTGCCGCATTCAGGTTTTTCTTTTCGCGGCGCCGGCCATTTCGTGCGTAATCGCAGTTCAGTTCGCGGGATCGAAACGGACGACCGAACTTCGGTGGCCTTCGATATCGAAGTGCGGCGAATCCGTAAGTCAGGGTTGTTCGCCCAGGAAAGCGCGAGTAAAAATGTGCTTCTGACGTTCGCGAGAAACCTTTCGCTTCGAGAGCCGCTTGCCATGATGACCAGTCGCCGCCGGTTCTTTCACGAAAATGCCTGGACGATGGCCACTCTGACGGCGGCGCTCGTTCCGGAACCCTGGCGCATGACCGAGGCCGGGACTTTCCCGACGGCACACGGGGATGAGATCACGACGGAGATCGCCGTCATCGGTGGCGGCCTTGGCGGATATGCCGCGGCGCTCGCAGCGCTCGAAGCCGGCCGGACCGTCGTCATGACCGAAGAAACGGACTGGATCGGCGGGCAACTGACCAGCCAGGCCGTTCCGCCGGACGAAAACCCTTGGATCGAAACCTCAGGCGCGAACCGGGCCTATCAGGAATTCCGCCGCGCGGTTCGGGGGTATTTCCGGGCCAATTATCCGCTGACGGATGCCGCCCGCCGGGATGCCATGCTCAATCCCGGTAACGGATCCGTTTCGCGGCTTTGCCACGAGCCTCGCGTGGCCCTGGCCGTGATGACTGATTCACTCGCTCGCTACGTTTCGCGCGGGCAACTGATCGTCCTTACGAATCATTCGGCGACGGGTGCGTCGATCGAAGGCGATCGAATCAAGGCCATTCGACTGAGTGACCGGCTTACCGGGCAAGAGCGAACCGTCGTGGCTTCCGTCTATCTTGATGCGACCGAAATGGGCGACCTCGCCGAAGTGGCAGGTGCCGAACACGTCACCGGCTTCGAATCGAGAGCGGACACCGGCGAACCGCTCGCTCCGGAGAAAGCCGAGCCCGCGAATCATCAGGCATTTACTGTCTGTTTCGCGCTGGAACATCGGCCGGGCGAGGATCATACGATCGAAAAACCGGCTGAGTACGACTTCTGGAAAGACTACGAGCCGAAGCTGAAACCGGCGTGGACGGGCAAACTTTTGTCGCTGACCTATTCCCATCCGATCACGCTTGAGCCACGGACGTTGTCGTTCGATCCGACGAAGCCGGACGAAGCCGGCTGGTGGAAGTATCGTCGGATCGTCGATGCCGCGAAGTTCGAGCCGGGAGCCTATCCATCCAGCGGCGTGTGTCTCGTGAACTGGCCTCAGAACGATTACTTGCCCGGGAATCTGTACGGCCCGGGCGTAACGGCGGCTGATGCGGCAAACCACCTGAAACGGGCCAGGCAGTTAAGCCTTTCGCTCGTGTATTGGCTACAGACGGCCGTCGCAAGGCCGGATGGTGGCACCGGCTGGCCTGGGTTGAAGCTCCGGGGCGACCTTCTGGGAACGCAGGACGGTCTTGCCAAATATCCGTACGTCCGTGAGAGCCGACGTTTACGAACCAGGTTCACCGTAACGACGGCCCATGTCGCCACGGAAGACCGCAAGAAAAAATCCGGCACTTCCGCGGGTGCGGTCTCCGCGGAACCTTTCGCGGACAGCGTCGGTATCGGTGCCTATCGGATCGACCTGCACCCTTCGACAGGCGGCGACAATTACATCGACATCTCGAGCCTGCCTTTCCGCGTTCCGCTGGGCAGCCTCATTCCCGTCCGGTTCCGGAATCTGCTCCCGGCGTGCAAAAACCTCGGCGTGACCCATTTGACCAACGGCTGTTACCGACTTCATCCCGTGGAATGGGCGATCGGCGAAGCGTCCGGAACACTGGCCGCATTCAGCCTGAATCGCAAAACCGAGCCGCAGCAAGTGTATGAGAACGACAAGCTGAAGGCCGAGCTGTTCCGTACTCTGGAAGCTCGGGGCGTGCGCCGTGCCTGGGAAGAAACACGCCCGCTCTGACGAAGGCCGGCGGAAACCGAAGCGGCTACGAGGCCAGGATTAAATCTTGACCATCCTTATCAACTTGTGTAGGATTTCGGTCGAAACTGTATTCGATCAAGCATGGCATGGCGAGATTCACGGCATCTACCGGTTGCCTGAGGGGAAATGGCTTGACGCGATCCGCATTCGCAAAGCACGGGCAGAAAATTGTCTGGCCTGTCCTTCTGACCGCACTCGTTTGGGGTAGTGCTTGCCGGAAGGAAGCAGCCAAGGCGAGTTCCGGTGTGAAGGACCGCCTGACTCTGGGTGCGTTCAGCGTGATGCGCGAGGTGCTGCACGATGGTTTGATACCGGAATTCCTGCGTCAGCGGGCTGCGGCTGGCAAGAAACCGGTGCATTTCGAAGAGTCGTATCTGGCTTCAGGCGCGTTGTCGCGTGCGATTCAGGGCGGGTTCGACGCGGATGTGGCTTTGTTTTCTCTCGACCCGGATGTCGAGCCGCTCGTGAAGGCCGGGCTGGTTTCGTCGGACTGGAACGCCGGGCCGACGAAGGGTCATATCGTACGAACGCTCGTGGTGATCGGTCACCGGCCAGGCAATCCGAAAGGCATCGCCGATTGGATCGATCTCACGAAGCCGGACGTTTCGGTGCTTTATGCCGACCCGAAGACATCCGGCGGAGCCCGCTGGAACCTGATGGCGGTCGCGGCTGGCGGCTATTGGCCCAATGACGTTCAGGCGAAATCCACGCCGATGAATCCGGCAGGTGCAGAGAAACTCCTCGCGGATGTCCAGAACAATGTCACCGCGATGGATCCATCGGGCCGTCAGAGCCTTGCGACATTTTTGCGAGACTCCGGCGATGCAATCCTGACTTACGAAAACGATCTGGTTCAATGCGAACGGCTGACCGGAAGGTCGATGCCTTACGTCATTCCGTACCGAACGGTCTGGATCGAAATTCCGGCCGTGGAAGTGTCCGCGACCACGCAAGGCAATGGCCGCAGTGAACTTGCGAAGGAATTCCTCGCTTTTCTGGGCAGTGACGCTGCGAAACCGATCTGGGCGCGCTTCGGATTTCGGCCGATGAGCGGTTCAGGCGATGCGGAGGGCCTTCCTCCCGTGCCGGGGGGCGTCGTCCGGGTGGCAGATATGGGTGGCTGGAAACTTGCCCGTGAGAACATCTTCGGGCCAAAAGGGCTGTGGTCGAAGAGCTTTCTCGACAAATCGGCGAAGCCTGATTCGCAGTCGAAGGCGGCCCCGGCGGAGAAGAAGCGATGAGTTCGACGGCGGCTGATCGGCCGGTACCGCTGGGTGGCCTGCTCCTGCGCTGGAGTTGCCTGAGTTATGTTGGCGTGGTCGTGCTGTTTCCGTTGACGGCCGTCGTCATTCGCGCGGTGTCCGCTGGGCCGGAACGGTTGTGGAATGAGATCGTCAATCCCTTCGCCTGGCATGCGATACGGCTGAGCCTCACGACAGCCCTGGTGATGGTGGCGATTTCGGTGGTGACAGGCACGGCGACGGCATGGGTCCTTGCCCGCTACGAATTCCCTGGCAAGGGTTTCGTCAACGCTCTGGTGGATTTGCCCTTCGCCGTGCCGACGATCGTCACGGGCCTGATGCTGGTCGCCCTTTTCGGGCCGACGAGCACCCTCGGCGTGGTGTTGAGCGGCTTCGGCCTGCCGATCATCTATGAGCAGTCGGGGATCGTGCTGGCGCTTTTGTTCGTCTGCTACCCGTTCGTGGTGCGGAGCGTGCAGCCGGTTCTGGAAAATCTCGACCCGGCCGAGGAAGAGGCCGCGGCCACGATGGGCGCCGGCCGCTGGCTGATCTTTCGCAAGGTGACACTGCCTTCGCTCGTGCCGTCGATCGTTTCCGGCGCGGGGCTATCGTTCAGCAGGGCCCTGGGCGAATTCGGGAGCGTGGTGATCGTGGCAGGCAATCGGCCATTGTCGACGAAAACCGCACCGCTGTACGTTTACGGCGAAGTGGAAGGCTTCAACGTCGAAGGTGCACTGGCTGTCAGCCTCGTGCTTCTGACCTGCTCGCTGGTGAGCCTGGTGGCGGCATCGAAACTCGCGGAGCGCCAGGGATGAAACCCCCGAAACCGGCCACTACACCGGAAATGACATGGCCGCAGAGGTTTCTGATCGCCGCGGTGCTCGCCTGGTTCGGGCTTCTGATCCTCGGGCCGACCGTGGCGCTTCTGCGACGAGCGATGGAACCGGGCGTCGGCCGTTTTCTCGCGAAACTCACCGAGCCGGACGCAATCGAATCGCTCTGGCTGACGGCTAAAATCACGGCCGCCGTGACCGTCTGCAACACGATCTTCGGAATCGGCATGGCGATCGTTCTGGTTCGGCAGCGGTTTTGGGGCCGCAGGCTGATGGACGGTGTTCTCGATCTGCCGTTCGCCGTTTCTCCCGTGATCGCCGGGCTGATGTTGATTATCCTTTACGGCCCCCGATCGACGATCGGTTCACGACTCGGGGCCATGGGGCTTCCGATCGTCTATCACCTGCCGGGGATGATCCTGGCGGGGCTTTTCGTGACGCTGCCGCTCGTCGTGCGGAGCGTCGCTCCGATTCTCGAAGAAGTCGGTTCGGATCAGGAAGAAGTGGCGTCGACGCTCGGGGCCGACTGGTGGGCGACGTTTCGGAAGATCACGCTGCCGACGATCCGCTGGGGCATCGCCTACGGCGCGGCCCTGGTCGTGGCCCGGAGCCTCGGCGAATTCGGTGCCCTGCTCGTGGTTTCAGGCAACATCATCGGGCGAACGCAGACGGCAACGCTCTATGTCCATGATCAGGTGGAAAGCTTCGAACCGCACGGGGCATACGTCATGAGCACGGTTCTGGCCGGTCTCTCGTTCGGAATGCTGATCGCTCTGGAGGCGGTTCGTAACCTCACGCACCGGCAGGAATACGGAGCCGAGGAAAGCCAGGAACCTGGCGCCGAACGCAAATCGATCCGGCCGACCCGGCGGCATTGACGACTGAAGGTTCGGGCTCCTCGGATCGTTTACATCCCAAAGCACAGGCAAGAGAATCGAAATGGACATCGTCGTTCGCAATCTCAGCAAGCGATTCGGCAATTTTCAGGCGATCGACGACGTGACGTTCTCGATTCCCGGTGGCCAGCTCGTCGCGCTTCTGGGGCCCTCAGGTTCCGGCAAAAGCACGATCCTGCGTGCGATCGCCGGTCTCGAAACGCCTGACTCGGGCTCGATCGAACTCGTCGGCGAAGACGCCACCAACCTGCCAGCACAAAGGCGTGGGATCGGTTTCGTCTTTCAGCACTTCGCGTTGTTCCGGCACATGACTGTCCGCCAGAACGTCGCTTTCGGCCTGGAAATTCAGAAACTCCCGAAAGCCGAGATCAAGGAGCGGGTCGACGAATTGCTCGACCTGGTGCAACTGACGGCGTTCGCCGACCGGTTCCCTCTGCAGCTCTCAGGCGGCCAGAGACAGCGCGTGGCCCTGGCACGTGCCCTGGCACCCAAACCACGCGTGCTGCTGCTGGACGAACCCTTCGGCGCTCTCGATTCGAAAGTGCGGGAAGAACTGCGTCTGTGGCTGCGGAGGCTGCACGACGAAAGCCACGTGACGAGCCTGTTCGTGACTCACGACCAGCAGGAAGCCTTCGAAGTGTGCGACCAGGTCGTCGTGCTCAACAAAGGCAAGATCGAGCAGGCCGGCCCGCCGCAGGATCTGTACGAAAACCCGGCGAGCCCGTTCGTTACGGAATTCCTCGGACAGGTCAACATACTGCGTCCCGAAACGATCCTCGGAATGGATCTGGACGACGAGCGGCCGCTGCCGGTGCCGATCCCAGGGTCCAGCTCAGGAACGATTTACGTCCGCCCTCACGACCTGGAAATCTGCCGCACAAGGGGCGATTTCCCAGGCTGGCCGGCCTTCATCCGCCGGCTCACTCCGCTTGGCTGGCTGGCACGGGTCGAACTGACCTTGCCGGACGGAACATCCGTTCATGTGCAGATCACCCAGGCAGCCAGCCGGGAACTCGGCCTGGAGTCGGGCCAGGAAGTCTATGTCCGCCCCCGGGATCTCAAGTTCTTCGACCACACCACCGAAGAGACCGGCGCGGTCAATTACGTGATTTGATGCCCGCGTGATTCACGAAGGTGGATCGATCGGACCGCTGAGCGAGCCGAAACGAGGCCTGTCCGATCAGCGGGCGGATGCCGTTCGGGGCACGACGAAGAAATCCGGGCCGATCAGGGCTCGCCACGTCTGTTGCTGCGTTTCGTCCAGCTCGCGGAAGACCTGTCTGATGACAGCTTCGCGGCGGGCAAGATCTGTCGGCGGGGCCGACTTTCCGGCCGCACCAAGAATCCCACGGATTTTGGTTTTCTGTGCTTCCGTCACATGCACCGTCTGACTGATCTGGGAGCGAGTCACGAGTGCCGCGGGCCCTTCCCATTGCAGGTCGATCTGGTTCAGACGGGCGTTCTGTTCCGGAGTGAGTTCACGATTGAGCCATTCCAGTTGAGCCTGGTCGATCTTGCGCCTCAGGACGAGCGCATCCTTATCGCTGCGGCCCTTCAGCTCGGCTGCCTGGCGTCCCAGTTCGGCGATCATGTCCCAGGTTTTTCCACGCTGGTCCTCGGTCAGATTCAGGTCAGCCGCGACGTCGTCACGGCTGAGAAGCAGAATCGGCGCGGTACGGACGCCGATGCGTTCGTCCGGCAACTGCCAAACCGCGGTACGAACCGTGGCGACGTCCTTCTTCGGCATCGGGGGTGAATCCGCCCCGGCGACGATCAGGCCGATCGTGGCGAAAAAACAGGTGGGCAATACGCTCGTGCCGATCCTCATCGTAGGCATCCTTGCGATCGGAGGGTCGCTGCGGGGCCACTTCCGAACCGGTTTCCGAACCGTCGGATATGCGCGGAATCCCTTCCGAACCGGACACCTTATAACTTAAGCGGCGAAATCGGAACAGATCAATCGAGCGATACGACCCGCACGACCGTCGCGAACGTTACGATTCCTTTCAGTCTCAGTCGTCCGTTTCCGATAGGTAATGATGAGCCGGAACGATCCGCGAGCGAATCTGCGCGGGGAACTGACCGGCTGGCCGAAATGAGGTAAACGGAAGATGGCATTCCCAGCCGCGAGTCCCAAGAAGCCGAGCATCGCTTATCTCTGGTGCGCAGCGACTCTGTTGTGCGCTCTGGCGTTACCGATCTCGCTCGCCGTGTTCAATCCGACATTGATGTTCGAACGGGGCTGGGAGCAATACGCAGGTACTTCGCTCTATCTGATCGCACTGGGATTGCTTGCGGCACATCTGCGGCGATTCTGGCGTGAGGAAGCCGGCCTGACGCAAGCCGATGCACAACTGGCCTCACTGATCTCGGCTGGGCAGGGCAGCCGTCTGGCAGGAATCGCCGGGCCCGCCGGTCAGCCGGTGGCGATGGGCAGACCCATCAGCCCCGATGCCGGCGATTCGATCGCCCAGCGGCGGCTGCATCAGCTTCATTCGGCCGCTCGTTCTTCGGGCATCGACGGGTTTCAGCATGTGATGGAACTCAATCGCGAGCGTTCGGCGCTCGATCAGGAACATGAATCGGGCCGGTTCACGCTGATCCGTTACATTCTTTATCTTCTGCCCGTCATCGGCTTCATCGGCACGGTGGAAGGGATTTCCAAGGCCCTGGCCAACATCAGCGTCGTGCTGCCGATGGTCAAGGACCTCGACGGATTCATGAGCAACCTGACGAGCGTGACCTCGGCCCTGCAGATCGCGTTCGACAGCACGCTCCTGGCATTGTTCCTGAGTGCGACGCTCATGTTCGTGCAGACGACGATGCTGCGACGGGCCGAAGATCTCCTCGCGAGAATCGACAGCTGGATCGTCGACTCGGCCCTGATGCCCCTTTCTACAGTGGCGAAGGCCGGCGTGGCGGTCGATACCGACCACGAGAGCGAAGAACAACGCTGGGACGCACTTCTGGAAAGCGTGGACGAAATCGCCCGAGCACTGGGCGTGGGCCTGGGCCCGCAGACCGACAAACTCCAGCAGGCCGTGGAACGGCTCGCAGCGGGGCTCTCAGGCCTCGATTCGGCAACCCAGCGACTGGCTGAGGCCGGCTCGGCAGGGCACCATCTGGCCCGGCTGACGGAGGCCGGCATTCGCTCGGGGACGGCCCTGGAACGGATCGAGGGTGTCGTCGAAACGCTGGCTCAGAAAGGCCGGGGCGATTCCGCACTGGAAGCCGTACGGCAGAGCATGGAACGGACGACCGTCGCCGTCGAATCCCTGGCCCAGCGAGGCCGTGGCGACTCCGCACTGGAAGCCGTCCGGCAGAGCGTGGAACGCACGACCGTCGCCGTCGAATCGCTCAATCTGCAGTTTCAACAGTCGTTCGAGAGGTCCAGCCGTCAAAGCCAGGAAAATCTGACGAGAACGTTGTCGAGCCTCAAGGACGCCATCGAGCTGATCAACGTGTCGATCGAGCAGGGCAATACACTCTATCGCGGCATCGTTCGAACCATGTTCGACAACCGTTCGGATGACGCACTGAAGCGGGTCGGATAAATTGATCTTGATCCAGGAGTGATTCGAGCATTCCGCTTTAGATGGCCTAAGCATGCGTAGTATTGCTCGAATCGGCCCGAGTTTGCGGCCGATTCGAGCATTCGTTTGAGAAAATAGCCAAAATAGGCAATACAGGCATTTGTAAATTGATGCAAGTCGATGGCTTTTCTAGGAATTCTGCGAAAAAGTGAGTGGAAAGGGTTTGGCCTGAATGGCGAGTGTCGTTATGGTATGGGGCGTAGATTCGACGTCGCGACTGGATTCGCACTGAGGTCACTTTGGGGGGGGTAATTCGCTGATGAGTCCATCACATGCAATGAACCGGGCACGCGGAGCGATGCTCGGCATGGCGGTGGGGGATGCACTGGGGGCACCCCTTGAAGGTTTAGGGTCTCAGCAAATCAAAACCCATTATGGTTTGGTCGACGATTATGTGGACGGCAGCCGGGCGTGGCGGCGCAAGAGCGATCGCTGGCGTTTGCCGGGGCTATACACGGACGACACGCAGCAAGCCTTGTGCGTGGCGGAAACTTTGATCGAATGCGGCGAGCTGCAGCCTTCGCATCTCGCGGAAATCTGGCGGAAGATGTACCGCACACAGGTGGCTTGCACCAGCGGCAAGTTCCCGAACGGCGTGCATCGAAACATCGGCCGGAATTTTCGAGCGACGCTGGAAGGGCTGGCCGCCGGGCTACCGATTCAGGAGATCTCTCAGGCGAGTGCCGGGCTGGGTGCCGCCGTGCGGGTGATTCCGCTGGCGATCGCCTATCATGAGGATTCGGACCAGCTTTATCGAGCCGTCGTGGAATGCAGCCTGATTTCGCACTGCGATATTCGCAGTGTCGCGGCCGCTCTGGCTGTGGCCTTCGCCACGGCCCGTCTGCTCAACGGCGAGGAAAAGGCACCATCGCTGATTCTGCGCGTCGCCGGCGATGTCGCACGCTGCGAACGACGTCTCGCGGCCGAGTACGGCGACCGGGTCGTCGGGCTCGAGAATCATCAGAATGCGATCTCACGCTGTATCGGCCAGGTCGATCGTGTCGTCGAGATGCCGCAGGAAGACGCCCTCGCGCTGATCCTCGACGAGGCCCGCAATCATGGGCCGAATGCGCCCTGCAAGCGGCCGACGATGGGGTTCGCACCTGCTGCGCTCGCCACGTGCTTTTATATGCTGATTCAGTCCGATTCGTATCAGGACGGCGTCATCGAGCTGATCAACCTGGGGGGCGATGCAGACAGCGCGGGTGCCATTCTGGGCGGGATGAGCGGCGCTTGTTTCGGCTATCAGGGCATCCCCCAATTCTGGCTGACGCCACTGTTCAACGCCGACGGGCTCGACACCCGTGCCGTCGCCTTGACCATGCCGCCCGAAAAAGTCGATCGAACGATAATCCCCGACCTGATCGAAACGGAAAAGGAGTTGTGTGTGCGCGAAAGCCGGCACAGGCAATTTCTGAGCCTTTCCCAGGCGAACGGCAATAAGGGCGGCAACGTCGTGGACAGCTCCGTCCAGCGTCAGCACGACATCGTAGAAGGCCCGCCCAAGCCGGAACCCAACGCCTGAGCCATCTGGCAGATCGTCGAATTCAGGAGATCTCTCGACATCTTCGGAATCGGGAGATCTTCGTCCATTCGCTGATTCGCCGCGCATTCGACCGTGTCACCCGGCATGGCATGACAATGCCGACCGACTGACGGATCGGCCCTTTCAGTTGGCTTCGTCCTTCGCCGGATCGGGCTTACCGGCCGCTTTGTCCTGCTTATCCATCGGTTTTTCGAAGATGATGATATGCTGCCAGGGCAGGCGGGGGTCGTTCTTCACGAACCGCAGGCCCCGGGCTTCGACCTCTTTGCGTGCCTGTGCAAGGGTCATCTTGTGCTCGGGCTTGATCGGAACGTCCGGATCTTCGGCTCGAAATTCGATCAGCACGAGCCTTCCGCCCGGTTTGAGTGCCTTTTTGATGCCTTCGAGCGTATCGATCGGGTCCGAGCATTCATGGTAGACGTCGACCATGATCGCCAGATCGATCGCCCCTTCGGGCAGTTTCGTGTCCTTCGGCGTACACAGAATCGGCGTGATGACCTTATCCAGCTTCAACTGGCGGGTGTTCCGCTTGAGCATGGCGATCATCTGCGGCTGAATATCGGTGGCGTAGACTTTTCCGGTCGGCCCGACACGCCTGGCCATGCGGACGGACGTGTATCCGACACCGGCACCCACATCGGCCACGACGTCGCCGGGTTTGAGATCCAGTGCGTCCAGCATCGCTTCCGGGTGTTCTTCGTCCTCACGCGTGTCGCGGATGAGCCAGTCTGCTCCCAGATAACTCATGACCGGCGCGATCGGCCGGCCCATGAACATGCCGGGGCGGTCGGGGAATTTGTGAGGATCAGGTTCGTGATCCGGATTCGCCGGTTTGAGCGGACTCGGCACATCGACGGCCGGTTTCTTCTGTGCCTGCGCCGAAGTCAGGATCGTGTCGGAAAACCCGAGAACGATCGCGAAAACCAGGAACGCGGCGACCGGCTTCGAAGCTGTGAACATGTGCCGAAACCCCCTGATCGAAACTGTGCCCAGGTCTGCAGAACGATGCGTTCGCCCGATTCGTGGATCGTCAGGCGATCACGTCGCGGACGACACGGCCGGCCTGACCGTCGAGCAGGCTCAGCTTCTGGCCGCCCCGCTCATACACCATCTTATCGATATCCAGCCCGAAAAGTTCGGAAACCGTCGCCAGCCAGTCGGTATGAAGCACCGGATCGACGACGGCCTTGTGTCCGAAATCGTCCGTGGCACCATAGGAGCAGCCGCCCTTGAGCCCGCCGCCGGCCATGCAAAGGGTGAATCCGTCCGTATTGTGGTCGCGGCCCGGCGTTCGGCCTGGTCCTCGATATTGAATCACCGGCAGTCGGCCCATCTCTCCGCCCCAGTGCACGAGAGTGCTGTCGAGCATGCCGCGCGTTTTCAGATCGGCGATCAGGGCAGCCGAGGGTTTGTCCACCGTGGCACAGGTTTTGGGCAGCGTCGTATTGATGTTCTCGTGCATATCCCAGTTATAGTGCCAGATCTGGACGAACCGGACACCCCGTTCCACCAGTCGCCGGGCGACGAGACATGCCTCGCCGAAGCGGCGGGTCTCAGGCCGGTCGAGCCCGTACATGGTTTTCACGTACTCCGGCTCGCGGCTGAAGTCCATGGCCTCCGAAGCAGCCAGCTGCATACGGGCGGCCAGTTCGTAATTGGCGATCCGGGCCGCCAGTTCCGGCTCGCCGGGATGCGTCTCCATGTGGGCTTCGTTGAGGTCTTTCAGCAAGTCCAGCCCCTCACGCTGGGGTTTGCCCCTGAGGGCTGAGGGAGGATCGAGATTGAGGATCCGCGGATCCCTGTCCCGAACGACCGTGCCCTGATAGATCGAAGGCAGAAACCCGTTGGACCAGTACGGCGAACCGGGCGGGTTCGCATACAGCGGCATCGCCACGAAGGCCGGCAGGTTCTGGCTTTCCGAACCCAGAGCGTAGCTCAGCCAGCTCCCCAGAGCCGGGCGGCTCGCACCGGTGCCGCGCGCGGTATTCAGGGCCCTCATGCCGGCGACATGATTGCGCAGCCCGCCCAGGTGCATGGACCGAATCAGGCACAAATCGTCCGCCATGCGCGCCATGTGGGGCAACAGTTCCGAGATTTCGAGCCCCGACTGGCCATGTTTGTCGAACCGGAACGGGCTGGCCATAACCTGCTTCGTCGCCCCGCCGGCGTTGTCGAACGCGATCTCGGCCCCCGGATAGATTTTCCCCTCGTACTTTTTCAGAAGCGGTTTCGGGTCGAACAAGTCCAGATGGCTCGGTCCGCCACCCATGAACATGGAGATCATGGCCCGAGCCGCGGGCTCTTTATGGGGCTTTTTGGGAGTGAGGTCATGCACGACCGGTTCCGTGGCCGGCTTCGGGGGTGCCGCTTGCACGACACCGTCTGTTTGGAAAAGCCCCGCGAGAGCCAGGCCGCTCAAGCCGAACCCGCTGGTGGAAAGGAAATGGCGACGGTTCGATTCCGGGCAGTTGCCTGAATACATGGCGGTTCAGTCCAGATAGAGGAACGCGTTGGCCTGAAACAATGTCTGACAAAGCCGTGTCCAGGCGTCGAACCGCTCCGGCGGCTGCTCGGTGACGATCGCCTCGGGGCGACTTTTTCGTGCGTCCGGCGCGGCCTTGTTACCTAGGATTTCGTTTCTGTGCGCTTCGAGAAACGCCAGCATCGCCTTCGTTTCGGCCGAAGTCGGGGGCCGGCCCCAGGCGGCGGCGCACGCCGAGCGGATGCGCGACTCATCGTCACCCGGAAGGCTGGCGAGCCTTGCTGCGAAGCGTTCGGCCATGCGGCCGACGAACGCGTCGTTCATCATCCAGAGCGCCTGCGTCGGAACGTTCGATGCCTGGCGCATTTCGCAGTTGGGGTCGAGGCGCGGGGCGTCGAACGCTTCCAGCGAAGGCAGTGGAGATTGCCGCAAAATCTGCAGATAGATCGTACGCCGATAGGCCTGATCGGGCGAGCCTTGCACCTGAGGCTGACCATCCTCCGTGACCGAAACCGGCACGGGCGGCCCGAAGGCCTGCGGCCGAAGCTCGCCCGAAGCAGCCAACAGGGCGTCTCGCACGCTTTCGGCTGGCAATCGTCGCAGATCGGCCCTGTGCCACAGGCGATTCTCCGGATCGATTCGAGCGGCCTCAGGCCGTTGCACGGCACTCTGACGCCAGGCCCGGCTCGTCAGAATCTGCCGGTGCAGCCGCTTCAGGCTCCAGCCATTTTCCATGAAATCGGCCGCGAGCCAGTCCAGCAGTTCCGGATGCGTCGGCCTGCTGCCCTGCGATCCGAAATCGCCAGGCGTCCCAACCAGACCACGCCCGAAATGGTTCAGCCAGACACGGTTCACGATCACGCGTGCCAGCAGCGGGTGATCGCCCGAGGTCAATCGCTGCGCCAGTGCCAGGCGCCTTCCCGTGGACTTCAGCCCTGTGACAGCTTCAAGATCGGCCCGGGATGGCGATTCGTAAAGCACGGCGAGATCGCCGATCGAAACCGGTTGCCCCGGGCTCTCCACATCGCCACGATGCAGCAGTCTCGTATCAGGCGGCTGGGCCCGGGCAGGATCCGCTTCGACGAAAGCCCGGAACGTCTCCGGTGCGGGCCGCCTGGCCTGGATCGCGGCGATCGCCTTCTCCTCGGCCTCGATCGCGTCGTTGAAGGGCTTGTAGGCCTTGTCCAGTTCGAGATACAACTTCAAGGCCCCGATCGACTTCGGCACATCGACGTTCGGGTGGTCCTCGACCAGTTTCTTCTCTTCGGCCGTCCGGTCCTTTTCCTTCTTCGGCCAGGCGGATCGAGCCAGTTCACGCATCCTGTCGGTCGGCAATTTCCTGAGTTCGTCCTCGAAGACGTGCTTGCGGGCCTTCTCGACGGCTTCGTCGAGCTTCTTGCGCGCCGGGACGAGGTCCGCCTCGACTTCGGCCGTTTTCGCCTCCGCACCCGGCTTCACGAACGCAAGTGTCCGCTGCGGCGGTGTCTTCCAGCGAGCCGGGTCGAATCCGGGCTCGAATACGGCCCGCATTCGGTAAAAATCGGTCTGAAGGATCGGATCGTATCGGTGGTTATGACATTCGGCACAGCCGACCGTGAGCCCATAAAAGGCCGAAGAAACGATCTTCACCGTATCCGAGACGACCTGGTTTCGCAGTGCGGGCGTGTTATCCTCACCCCGTCCGGTCGGATCGGGCGCCATGCGAAGAAACCCGGTCGCGGCCAGAAGCTCGGCCTGTTCAGGCGTGGGCCGTTTCGGCAGCGGATAACCGACCAGTTCGTCGCCTGCCAGTTGCTCGGTGACGAACCTGTCGAAGGGCTTGTCGCGATTGAGCGCCTGGATGACATAGTCGCGATAGCGCCAGGCGTCGGCTCGCACGGTGTCGAGCTCGTTACCGCCTTCGGAATCGGCATAGCCGGCCACGTCCAGCCAGTGTCGGGCCCATTGCTCGCCATATCGTGGACTGGCCAGAAATTGATCGACCGTTTCCGGCCATGCGGAATCTGAAGCGGATGCGTCACCGAAAGCCGCAACCATTTCGGGCTCGGGCGGCAAACCCGTCAGGTCGAAGCTGAGCCGTCGAAGGAGCGAAAGAGCCCCCGCGGGCTCCGCGAAGCCGAGCCCGTTTTTCCGGAGTTCCGCAAGAAGGAACGAGTCGATCGGCGAATCGCCGGCTTCCGCCACAGCTGGAACAGGGGGCTTGCGCAGCGGGCGGTATGCCCAGTGAAGACGCTCTTCAGGCATTATTTCCGGAATATCGGCGAGACTCTCGGGCTCCGGGCGCGCCGTGAGAGCGCCGGAATCGATCCAGGCCTTGACCCGTTCGATCTGAGCCTCGGTCGGTCGCACGCGAATGTGTTCAGGCGGCATTTCACCGTCGACCATGCGCGTCCACAGCGGGCTCTCTTCGCCACTGCCAGGCACGATCGCTGGCCCCGTTTTGCCGCCGCTCATGGCCGTGCGGCGAAGGCGCAGATCAAGCTTCGCCTCCGTCTTCGTTTCGCCATGGCAACCCAGACAGTGCGTCTTCAGTATCGGCCGCACGTCGCGTTCGAATACGAGGGCCGAGGAGCCCTCAGGTGCCACGGATCGAGGCGCCTCGTCCGCCACGGCCGCCGCACCGAGAGCGATCGCCGCGTAAATCGACGAAACCGCAAGGGCGAAGACCGACGGCCGCAGTCGATCCGCCAGATATCCCATGAAGCGGAAGGGCATGCGCCCGCCGGTGACGGTACGCATAGCCATGGGCGAACACGACGAAGCCGGGAATATCGAACGAGACAAGACGGTGGCTCCGGAATGCGGGTACGAATCCGGTGGCAGGAAGATGCGTGTCGCATGGACCGCGACACGCGAGGGGGCACTTCTTGAATATATTGCGTAATACGACTACCGTAAAGTGAAATCGGGCCTTTCGGATTTTCCGATACGGTCATACGCCGGCCGGTCGCGATTTCGATCCGTCGCGTTCCTGAATCCCTTCGACACGATGTCCGCCCCGGGATGCTGGTCACGGAATGAAAGTCACTTTTTCGATTCGCCTGCCGATTGCGGTTGCGCTGCTCCTCGTTCCCGTCAGCCTTGCCTGGTCGTATTTCGATGCCGCGGCGACCCAGGACGGTCCGTCGCATCTGGCGGCGGCGAAAATCGCCAACGACTGGATTCTTCAGTCGCTCGGCAGAACACCGGCCGGATCCGTTTTCGAAACCTTCCGATTGCAGTTCGAACCGGTGCCGAACTGGAGCGGTCAGGCCCTGGGCATGGCGCTTTGTGCGGCACTGCCGGACCGCCTGGCCGAAATCGCGATGAATCTCGCCGGTGTCTGGATTCCGGCGATTTCGCTCGCGTGGCTCGCTGGCTCAATACTCGCTTCGGGCGAATCGAATGCGTCGGAAAGAGGGCCTTCATGGCCCACGACCGTTTTTCATGCCCTGTGGATCTCGACACTGGCCATGAACGCGCTGTGGTCGTTCGGCTTCACCTCGTTCCTGCTCGGCCTGGGTGTCGCATGGGCATTTCTGAGTCGAATGTGCGATTTCGCCCGCTTCGGCGGCTTTCCTCGCTGGTTCGCCCTGACGTTCTGCTGGTGCGCCACTTTCGTTTGCCATCTGGTCGCCTTTGCGATCGGCGGAATCGTCGCGGGTTGGCTGCTGCTGCTTTATCCGAACTGGTCGATCGCCCGCCGCGCGGCCATCGCGGCATCGCTCGCCTGCGCGGCGCCGCTTTGCCTGCGATACCGGATGTCGAACGGCGGCAGCCCCATGGAACCGATCTGGGAGCATCTCAGCGGTTCGGAATTGCTGAGTATCGCGAACTGGGGACGTCAGATCGGCTGGATCGACCCTGTGTCGCTTCACGCGAAAAGCTGGCATCCGTTCACGGGGCACGCCGGCTTGAAATCGATCGTGCTGCAGCCGGTCGTGTGGCTCGCTCTGGCGCTCATTCTGATCGCATTTGCCGCGATTCGCTCCGCATCGCTCAGGACAAAGACCGAAAAAGGGATCTCCGGCGATTCGAATTGCATTCCGGACGATTTGAGCGGTCGAGCTGGCGCGTTAAGTTGCATTTCAAGCTTCATGGTGTCATTGCGTCAGCGAAAATTACCGGAATCGACGTCCTGGACGGTCGCCGGATCGAGCCTCGCGATTCTCGGCACGATCGGCCCTGACAGTCTGGGTGCGGAGCAGGGGCATTATCTGCCGCAAAGGTTCTGCCTCGCGGCGCTCTGCATGGTAACACTGATTCTGACGACCACGCGAATTCGTATTCCGGTTCTCGCCGTCGGATTCCTGACGATCGCCTGGGTCATGCAGACTTCGGCCTCGATCGACTTCGCGCGCCGTTCCCATCGAATCACGCAGCCAGTGCGTTCGAATCGGGACGCGATCCGCTCCGGTGACCGGATCCTGGCCCTGATCGACGCCGAACCCTGGCCTTATCGCAGCAACCCCCGGCTCCATTTCGATGCCCTGCTCGTAACGTCGGCCGACGATCTCGTTTCCTGGAACCTGTACGAAGCAGCGCATCCCTATTTCCCGTTGAGATTCCGGTCGATCGTTCCAGGGATCTCGCCTGCGGTTCTTGAGTCGTATTCGCTCGCCGTCACCGGCGAAGACCTTTCGAAAGAAGCTGAGGATCTCGCCTCGATCCTTGCCGCGGCCGAGGGCAGGGCGGATATCGTCGCCATTTTGATGGACCGTTCATCGCCGCGTCGGAAGCGCGCCGAAAAAGCCATCGACGATCTCAAAGGTTGGCACAACGTGCGAAACGACGAGGAAATCGGCATTTACCGTAGAACCGCGACCGCTGCGAGGAGCGATTGAAGAAAACCCTCGAGTCGTGCACGTTTAAAGACCGTGACGACTCGAGGGCCGATCGAGGAAGGCTTGATAGTTTGTCGGTGACGGATCGTCGCGCGTAGTCGGCTCGCATCATGGAACCTGGAGGGCGCGACACTTCGAACGAAGTCGCAGTACGAAACGTATCAAGTCGTATGCGAAAATACGGATGATGTGCGTTTGTGCGTTGGACGAACCGTCCGAAGAGTCACTGCACAACTAACCTAATCACTCAGGAATTCGATGTCAACAAAATCCGGTGCCGTGACTTCGCGAATTTAGGCGATTCACGGCAAGCGAGAGTGTCTCCGAAGATTGCACATTCAGGCTCGATCGCCGGGGCCTGGCGAAGCACACCAGGCCCTTGGGCGATACGGATCACTTCTTTTTGAGTTCGAATTTGTATTGAACTTCGTCGATGGTCGAGAAATCCGTCGGGCGATCCTGCCCCGGCATCGACACGCACAGGACGAGCTTCTCGCCGTCGATCTTGTAGATCGCCTTGCCGACCTTGTTTTCGCCTTGTCCGTCGGGGCTCTCGGTGATCGTGACATCCATGGTCGCGTGCGGTTTCGCTTCCGGATCGACCTTGAATTCCGCCTTGTAGACGTTGCCGTTGACGTTCGCTTCGAGTTTGCCGCCGGTGAATGTCCAGGTGGCGTCGAAGCCGTCGGAACCGTCGTTGGCCCATTTACCCTGAAGCGCCTTCACGGCGGCTTCGTCCGCCTGAACGCCGGCGATCGCGGCAAGGCACAGAACCGAGGCGAGCAGGATTCTTCTCGAGAACATGCGTCAGAACTCCTTGGGATGG
Source organism: uncultured Isosphaeraceae bacterium (assembly GCA_964608915.1). Classification (GTDB taxonomy): domain Bacteria; phylum Planctomycetota; class Planctomycetia; order Isosphaerales; family Isosphaeraceae; genus QWQI01. The sequence continues at coordinate 20,102 of CAZSQA010000035.1, read as the reverse complement.
AAGGATCGAGTGGATCGGGATCGATGCGAACCGTGATGTCTTCGACAAAACGTATCCGCATGACAGAATGATCGACTATATCGATTATGTCGGCAAGTTGCCAGAATCATGAAGTTATGAACGATGCCCCGGGGTTGGGAATTCGAATTCACGACCGGATCGCGTATGATCGTATCGCTCAAGCGTGGGTGGCGGAACTGGCAGACGCGCTGGATTTAGGTTCCAGTACCGAAAGGTGTGAGGGTTCGACTCCCTCCTCACGCACTCCGATCGAAAGTCGAAGCAGGTTCTCGTCTTCCTCTTTTCGGAACGATCACGGAAATTCCGCGATTCCGAAGATTGCGGCTCGATAATTCCACGGATACTCTGAATACGACTTCGGGCACGGCAGCTCGCCTGATCTTCGCGACATGTGACGTTCGCGAATACGTGATTCAGTCAAACCGCCGCACCGACACCAACGAATCGAGGACCGTTCCGATGCAGTCTTTGCTGATCGCGCTAGGCGTCATTCTGGGAATCGTGGCGCTCGCCGCTCTGTTCGTCGCGGGTATCTACAACGGACTGGTCACGCTCAAAAACCGCTACAAGAACGCTTTCGCGCAAATCGACGTCCAGCTCAAACGCCGCTATGACCTGATCCCGAACCTGGTCGAAGCCGTCAAGGGCTACATGCAGCACGAAAAAGGCACGCTCAACGAAGTGATCGAAGCCCGTAACCGTGCCATGGCCGCCGGGCAACAAGCCGCGGCGAACCCGGGCGACCCGAACGCGATGTCGAAGCTGAATCAGGCTGAAGGACAGCTCGGCGGCGCCCTGGGCCGGCTTTTCGCCCTCAGCGAAGCTTATCCCGACCTGAAAGCCAATACGAACATGCTTCAGCTTCAGGAAGAGCTGACCTCGACGGAAAACAAGATTTCGTTCGCTCGACAGGCGTTCAACGACGCCGTCACGGCTTACAACATCAAGCGGGAAGTCTTCCCGAACGTCATTTTCGCAGGCATGTTCGGCTTCTATCCCGCGGAACTCTTCGAAGTGGAAAGCGAAGCCGTTCGCGAAGCTCCGCAGGTCAAGTTCTGAGCCGACCTGCCTGCGATGCCCGAAAGGCGTGAGGATACCGTGCCGGCGGTGTGCCGTTCGGACGCGGAGTCGTGAATTCTCTCGATGTCGAACGCGGGGATGAGTGGCGATGTCCGGAATGGGCCCAACGTCGTTCTTCGATCAGCAGGATCTTGCCCGCCGCAATTCGCGGCGGCTGATCTGGATGTTCGGATTTGCGGTGCTCGCGGTCGTGGTCGCGCTGAACGTGATCGTGGCCGTGCTCGTATTCTCTGGAGATGGGCAGGGGGCGGAAATCGATCCCGCCGCCCTGACCTTCGCACTCGGGACGACGACCCTCGGCACCAGCGGCCTGATCGGCCTGGCGAGTCTCGGCAAGACGGTCGCCCTGTCGTCAGGCGGCTGTGTCATCGCCGAATCGCTCGGCGGCCGACTGATCGAACCGCAGGATGTGCGTGACTTTCACGAGAAACGCCTGCTCAACGTCGTCGAGGAAATGGCCATCGCTTCGGGCGTCCCCGTCCCGCCCGTTTACGTCATGGACAATGAAGAAGGCATCAACGCCTTCGCGGCTGGCCACCGCCCGACGGATGCCGTCATCGGCGTGACCCGAGGCACGCTCACCACACTGACGCGTGACCAGCTCCAGGGTGTGATCGCCCACGAATTCAGCCATATTCTCAACGGCGACATGCGGCTCAACATCCGCATGATCGGCCTGCTTTACGGCCTGTTGTTCCTGAGCATGATGGGCCGGATGATTCTGCGAGTGATGGGCAACGCGCGAACCACGCGCAGATCTCGCGACGAAAAAGGCGACCCCACGGCCGTGATCTTCGTCGTCGCCGTGGCGCTATTCATTCTCGGTTATCTCGGCTATTTCCTGGGCAGGCTGATCCAGGCCAGCCTCTCTCGCCAGAGGGAATTTCTGGCGGACGCTTCAGCCGTGCAATTCACGCGCAACCCGGACGGAATCGCGGGTGCTCTCAAGGCGATCGGCGGATGGTCGCAGCATGCCATCGTGCAAAATCCGGAATCGATCGAAACGGCCCACATGTTCTTCAGCGAGGCGATCAGCCGGCTCTCGGCTCATTCGCCGTTCGCGACGCACCCGCCGCTCGAAGACCGGATCCGCCGGCTCGACCCCCACTGGGACGGCGTCTACCCCGCGCCGGAATCGATCGCTCGCGAGGCCTCCGAAGACTCCGCCCGGGCCGAAAAGCCGAAACGACGAGGCCCGCTGGACTTGCCCGGATTCCCGAACATGCCGGGCGGCGTTTCGATTCCGCCGATCGTTGCGGGTCTGGCCGAAGCCGGTGCGGTCGATCGACCTGTGGGCGAATTGCGCGCGGGGCTGGATCGAAGCCTGGATTCAGTCGGCCGCCCGGGCGAAGAGCAATTTTCCTACGCCCGAGCGTTTCTCGATTCGCTGCCGCCGCAGGTCGACGAACTCGCCCACGAACCCTTGAGCGCTTCGTGCATCGTGCTCTGGCTGCTTTCGCCGCAACAGGATCAGCTCGACGAACTGCCAGGCATCTTCCGCCGCGAATACCCGCGAGTAGCGGACGCGATGCCGGAGGCCCTCAGGCCGTTTCCGGTCGACCTCATCAAACTTATGGCCCCGGCTTTGCGGCACTTGTCCGGTCAGCAGATGGCTGAGCTGGTCGACACCACCGAACGGCTGATCATGGCCGATTCGAAGGTCCTCATGCGGGAATGGCTGGTTCGACGACTGCTCCTGAACCAGGTCAGGCGTTCGCGCGACCCGTTCCTCGCGCGGTTCCGGCCGACGAGCGGGCCCATCCGGGATCTCGAAACCGCGTCGCAAGTTCTGATTTCCGCCGTGGCCTGGTCCGGCCATGGCCGAGATTCGGACGGCCGATCCGAGAACGACGTGCTCAAGTGCATGCAAGTGGCTTCGGAAATCCTGAAACCGTCGATTCCGACATTCCCGGCGGAACCTCTGCCAAGAAACGCCATCGGTGCCGACAGGCTCGACGCGGCGATCGCGCGGCTCTGGCATGATCCAGCCCCCTTGCGGCTGGCTCTGATACGTGCGTCCGCGGCGATGATCGAAGCGGATCAGGTGGTCACGCCGAGAGAATTCGACCTGGTCCGAGTCATCGCCGACTCGCTCGATTGCCCGCTGCCGCCGATTCGTCTCGCAACCGTTTGATCGATCGCTCGGGCAGTCGTCATTCCGACGCGTTCGTGTCGACCATTCGCATCGCCCTATGCCGGGCGGTGATCCGCATCGTCGAACACGTTCCGAACGGTGCGGGGCTCGACCCTTGGCAGTTCGCTGGCCGGGTTCTGACGGATACGAATCCGGTCGGGCAGGAAACTGCGTAGCGATCGTTTCGGAAATGGCTATCGAATCCTCATTCCATAACGGGCAGAGGAAGCCATCGAAGCGTATCAATGGAATCGGGCAAGCTCCTATTCCAGGAGCTTGCCCGTTCTTGTCCGGAGTTCGGATCGAAACGACCGTCGACGTTCTCAGTCGACTGGGCCGCCGCGACGGCCGCCGCCTTGCTGGCCAGGCTGCATCTGCATGGAAGTCATGATGCTGTCCACATCGAATTCCTTGCCGATCATCTTCTTGTAGGCTTCGGTCTGACGCTTCGTCAGAAGCTTGATGAGAGCGGCGTCAGCCTTGTCACGAAACTTGTTCTGCTCGTCGCGAACTTTCTCGAAGTTCTTGCGCATTTCTTCCTGGAACTTCGTGCGTTCTTCCTGAGACATGTTGCGCGGATCAGGACGGCCACCCTGCTGGGCATCGGCCGCCTGGCCATTACCGCCGGGCTGACCACCCTGGCCGCCACGTCCGCCTCGACCGGCCTGAGCCTGTTGCCCCTGGTTCGCGTCCGCGCCGCCATTCTGGCCACCACGTGCACCACGACCACCGCCAGGACCGCCGCCACCGGGGCCACCACCGCCGCCAAACCCGAAGGCCTGGGCCATCTGGTTGCGCATTTCCTGCTGGTTTGCGTCCAGCTGGGCCTTGATCTTCGCGTAAGCCTGCTTTTGCTGGGCCGTGATGTTCAGCTTCTTGGAAAGGTCTTCACGCTCGTAGATGCCGATCGGTCCGTCGACCTGAATGGCGATTTCGGCAAGACGTTTACGTTGTTCGGCCGTCAGGATCTTGTTGATTCCTTCTTCGGCTTCTTTCGCCATCTTTTCGCCCATTTCCCGCATGGCGTTGAAGTCGAAGCCGCCACCGGGGCCACCCTGACCACGACCGCCGCCACCCTGGCCACGACCGCCGCCACCCTTTTGCTGGGCCTGGTCGCGCATGTCCTCGAACATCTTGCGGCGCTTTTCGTTCTGCTCGTTCTGCTCGTCCTTCAATTGTTCCTTCTGCTTGTCCGTCAGCTTCAGCTCTTTCTGAACCGCTTCGCTGTTCAGCAGGAAAGCGGGCGAGGAAGCGATGCGGCCCATCATGCCGCCGCCACCCATGAAGCCACGCATGGCACCCATGCCGCCAGGGCCACCCATACCGCCGAAGCCGCCAGGGCCACCCTGGCCTCTGCCACCACCACCAGGGCCGCCACCGCCGGGGCCACGTCCTCCGCCACCACCGCCGCCGGCACCACCACCCTGAGCGTTCGAGTTCGTGTCCCGGCCGCCTCTCTGCTGAGCCGAAACCGATTGTGAATAAAGCGTGCCAGCGATCAGCAGGCACACAAAGGCGGAAGATCTCATGGCATGTCCCTCTAGGCAGTGATCGGAAAGATCGATTGTGTCGCATTGCGGAGGCGCGATGTCGACAAACTCGCCGAACGCTTTCCGCTTCTTCTCTTTAAGTGAGCGTCAAGTCTATCCGGAATGGCCCTTCAAATCACCCGGCGAGAAAAAAATTCCCGCCCATTCCGCGCCGCCTGACATCGCCCGGCAGAAACGCCCCAAACTCATCCATTGCTCTTACTTACGAATATCGAAACTCTCAGCGAAATGACTGCCTGAGCGGGGCGGCAAGCCGCACTTGAATTGTATCCGATCGTATCCGCCGGCTGTGCCGTTCGAATCAGCCGGTCCGGAACATCATCCAGTAGATCAGAAACGCGGAAAGCCCCATGCTCATCAGGCGAAGTCCCGCTCGATAAAATCCGAACCGCGAAATGCCCGCAGGTTCGCCCTCGACCGACGGGCCGAGCCCCTGCATTCGGCCGACGACTCCCATACCCGCGATGTGCCCGAACCAGATCAGCGCCAGGCCGAAACCTTGCGAAAGCCAGGCCTCGATCGCCGGATCGGGGCGCTTGAGGGAATCAGGCGAAGCGAGGCTCGCCATGGCTTTTTCGGGGTTCCAGATCGGCAGGCTCGTGACCGCGCCGGCCACCGTCTTGCCATCGGTCACCTGGATCGTCAGGGGGACCGTCTCTGTCGCGACGTCGCGAACCGTTCCGACCAGCCGCCCCTTTTGAGCGTCGAACGAAAGACCTTCGGGCAGAGGATCGCGAATCGACCAGACGAGTGGCCTGTCCGAACCTGAACGCACCGAAAACGCGTAATCGTAACGCCTTCCGAGAATCGCCTCGGGCAGCGTTTCGGGGACTTCAAGCGTCAGTAGCTGCGTTTCCGGGCGATCGTCTTTCGCGATCGCCGCCGCCTGATCCGCTTTAGGGATCAGGGCCATGATGACCATCGTCAGCAGAAGGATGAACAGAAGCGCGCCCGTCAGTTTCGTGACGACGACGGCCACGAACGAATCCTCGCCGGAACCGCCGAAATCCTGATGAAAACCGCCGCCTCGCCGGTTACGTCGCATGACTGACCTTCTCCCGAACCGCCGCTGCCGGGTGTTGACACGTCTTCCCGAAAGGCCGACGATGAATCGACCTGCCTCGATCCGGCCCCGAATCCGATCGCTTCACGTGACGAACCGACTCCGCGGTTGCGGACGGATTCGAATCGGACCGACACTCACACATCACGACACAATCAGGTTATCGTCCATGAGAACGCACCGATTCCAACGATTCCGCCGATATCACTGGTCGTTCCTCTTCTGCGGCCTGATCGCGATTTCGGGCTCCGTCGCGCGATCCCAGACTAAGGAAGCCACTTACGACCATCTCGAAGGGCTCAAGATCCTGAAACCGGCGGATGTCGAGCATTACCCGACGACTCCTCCGCCGAAGGGAGCCACGATCCTGTTCGACGGCAAGTCGACGGACGGATTCGAATCCGTCGACGGCAAAAAACCGATCGCGTGGACAATGACCCCAGACGGCGCCATGCGGGTGACCAGGGGCGGGATCGTTTCGAAGGCCAAAATCGCCGAACCCGTGCGCCTGCATGTGGAATTCCGCGTACCCTACATGCCCAAGTTCAAGGGGCAGGGCCGCGGCAACAGCGGCGTCTATCTGCAAGGCAGGTATGAAGTTCAGGTGCTCGACAGTTATGGGCTTGAGAGTCAGGACAACGATTGCGGCGGCATCTACAAAGTCGCGAAGCCGCTCGTGAACGCCTGCAAGGCACCGACGATCTGGCAGGCTTACGACATCGACTTCCAGCCCCCGGTTTTCGAAAACGGCAGGAAGGTCAAGGCGGCACGGATCACAGTGCGGCAGAACGGTCAACTGATTCACGACGACGTCGAAATCCCGCTCGATAATACCGTTTCTGGCCTGGGCGGCGATCCCTCGACCCCCGGGCCGCTGCACCTGCAGGATCACGGCGACCCGGTCGAATTCCGCAATATCTGGCTCGTTCCACTCGCTTCGGTCAAAACATCCATGACTCGTCCCTGGATCGAAATTCGCGGCATCTACGGCGGCATGCCCACTTTGCCGTCTGGCAAAACCCTGGCCGATTACGGCGTCAATGCGATCTGGGTCGGCTCCGGCGGAGTCACGGCCGAATTGACGAAAACGCTGCATGAACAGGGCATCAAGCTGTTCGCCGAATTCAACACGATGCACGAGGCATCATTCCTCAAGGATCATCCCGGCGCCGCTCCCGTCGGGATCGACGGCAAAGTCTGCCCCCCGCCCGATGGCTGGCAGGGGGTTTGCCCCACGCACGAGGGCTATCGCAGGGCACGCATGGCGGCATTCCGGAAAACTCTCGAAACCGCCCCGATCGACGGAATCTGGCTGGACTATCACCACGCCCATGCCAGTTGGGAACAGGCCGTGCCCAACATGCCCGAAACCTGCTTTTGCGAACGCTGCCTGAAGCTCTTTCGTGCAGCGACAGGCACCGAAACCGGAGAAGGGAATGCCGCCGACGTCAACGCCAGGATCCTGCGGGATCATCGCGAAGCCTGGGTGCGATGGCGCTGCGGTGTTTTCACCGACTGGGTTCGGGAATTCGACGCCATTCGCGACGATGCCCGCCCGGCGGCCCTGATCGGCACGTTCCATTGCCCATGGTCGCTCACGGATTTCGACGGCGCCGTCCGCAACGTTCTGAGCATCGACCTGAAAGCTCAATCGGCCTTTATCGACGTTTTCAGCATCATGCCCTATCACGCCAGATTCGGTCACGCGGCCGATATCGGCTGGATCTCACGGCAAACCGAGTGGCTGGGCAAGCATCTGGGAATCAAGGGCGAATCCGGCGAACGCAAGCGGATCTGGCCGATCGTGCAGCTGGCCGACTGGGGCGAATCGGTATCGGCCCGCGAAGTGCCTGAGATCCTGGATCATGGCACACGAAGGCCATCGAGCGGCGTGACGATCTTTCACACCGGCGGACTCAACCAGAACCCGGACCGGCTGGAAGCGACCGGCGCATTTTATCGGACTCTCGCATCCTCTTCCGCGAAATGAATCACGCGACGACCCGGCTGCCTTCGCCCGGAAGCCTCAAAACACGAAAGCCGTGACGCAAGCGTCACGGCTTTCGGCTTATCGAGCTCAGTCAGGAAGCGGTCGGCGGCTGGCCGATCTCACTTCTTGGCGGCCGGCTCGGCAGCAGGAGCCGGGGGCTCGGCGGCAGCCGGTGTTTGAGCGGCCGGAACCGGAGCGTATTGAGCCGAAGGGGCCACAACCTGCGAGCTCGGCATGATCACTTGCGAGCTGGGCAGGATGGTTTCGGAGATGACCGGAGCGCCGTAGGAGATCGGTTCGCCGACGACGATCGGAGAAACCGGGGCGCACGAGTTACAGGAAGAGACGCGGTGATGCTTGCGGAACAGGCCCGAAAACAGGCCGCCCTTCGACTTGCCCCAGATGCCGCATCCGCCGCCACCGTGGCCCCAGTGTCCGCTGGAGTAGCAGGAGCTGTAGCAGGAAGAATAGCAACTGCTGTAGCAGGAAGAGTAGCAAGAGCTATAACAGCTGCTGTAGCAGGATGAATAGCACGAGCTGTAGCAGCTCTCGACGACCGGCGTCGAGTAGCAGGAGCTATAGCAGCTCTCGACTACAGGAGCGGAGTAGCAGGACGAGTAGCAGGAATCGACATAACTGACGGCGGGGGCCTTGTGATGGCAGCCCAGTCCGCTAAGCGTCAGCAGAACGGCCAGAGTGACTTGCATTTTTTACGATCCTCCGATTGGTGCACCCAGATCTTGAAACTTCGTCGTCGTTGCCCGGATGACGCTCGCATCAGATATTGCAATCCACGCAAACCGAACGATCGGCTCATCTTGCCCAACCACGAAGAATGACTCAGCAAGACCAGTCTACCCGACACATCCAGTTTTTCAAATTTACCGAATCCGATTTCTGCGGCTTCTGCGGAACGAAAAGTCGGATTATTCCAGTGTGACCGGTCGGCCTCAAGCCGATGAGGACACGGGACGTCCCGGCTCAGCTGGCGTTTCGACCGCCTTTCCGCACGAGGTTTCACGACGGGGATCGAGAGTGGCGATGAAACACGAAGCATCTCAGGCGGTCGCCGGCGGTCCGAACTCGATCGCGAAGAACGTGATCGCGGCAGCCGTCGCTATCCATTTCGCGATCCTCCTGATCGGAGCCGCCGCGGCATCGCCATCGAGCGAGCTGCAGCAGGCGCTAGCAGGCAAGTTCCTGGGTTACTTTCAGCTGCTTGACCTGGGGCAGGGCTATCGGTTTTACGCTCCCCGGCCGGCACCGACGGCGATCGTCACCGCGAAACTGAAGATTCGCGACACCGACAGCAGGATCCGCTACGAGACTGTCCGCATACCCGAACGCGGCACCCGGCCGAGACTTCGGCTGCAGCGACAGCTGGCGCTAGCTAATTCGCTCTGGTCCGAATTCGAACGGCAGTCGGCGGGCCACGAGGGCCACACGCATGAGCCGGTCATCGCGAAGGCTTATGCACGCCATCTGGGGCGGCAAGTGCCGGGTTGCGAGTCCGTCGAGCTGTTTCTGCACCGGCACCCTGACCCGATGCAGGTGGAACGGGCTTATCGAGAGCGTGATCCACTGACGCTCAAAGGGCTCGACGACGAGCGTTTCCGTACACCGACGGAATCTCTGGGGAGTTTTCCATGCGACTGATCGTTCGGGAAATCCTCGATTATCCCCGCGCCGCGACCGCTCACTACGCATCCGCCTGGCGCGGATTCGTGACCGATCCGCTCGATACGGCTATGCTCGGCCCGATTCGCGCCATCCTGGGCACACTTTGCCTGTGGAGCTGGGTGAACATGGGCCTGGATCTTCAGGCCTGGCTGGGCCCCGAGGGGTGGCTGCCGCTCGACCAGGCCATCGCCCTGCGAACCTCCAACCTGGCCTGGAGCTGGAGCCTCTGGGACTACGTCCCCCAGGCGGCCGTTCTGCCGGCCTATCTCCTTGGTCTCGTGGTCATTACGCTCTGGACCCTCGGCGGCTGGTGCCGGCTGACCGGTCCGCTCGTCTGGGTTCTGATCCACTCGACCGTTCGCCGCCTGCCGGTCATGCTCTTCGGCTTCGACGCAGTGATGGGCACTTTCGTGCTCTATCTGGCCATCACCGGCACCGGCGGAGAGTCCCTTTCGATCGACCGCCTGCTGGCCCGCCGTAAGGGCACGGAGCCATCGCCGACGGCCCCTCTGCGCGGCACGGTGGCCCTGCGGCTGCTGCAGTTGCAGATGTGCCTGATCTACGGGGCGGCCGGGCTTTCGAAACTGCTGGGCGAGCCATGGTGGACGGGTTCGGCGGCCTATTTTCTGGTCGCGAATACCGAATTCCGCGGCGTTTCCATTCTGGAATCGCTCGGCGAAAGTCACATGCTCACGGCGATTTGCACCTTTTTTCCGCTCTGGACGGAAATCCTCTACCCGGTTGCGATCTGGCCGAAACTTCTTCGCCCGCTGGTACTGATTCTGACGATCGGCATGCACCTGGCCATCGCGACGACACTCGGGCTTTGGGAATTCAGCCTGGCGATGATCGCGGCCAATCTCGCGTTCGTGGACGGGGCCTGGATCCGCCGGATTCTGAAGCGCGAAGACACCCATTCGGGTTGATCACTTTTCGACGGCCGAAATTGCCTTAAGATAGATGATAGAGTGCCGGTCGAATCGATCGCGGATCTCGTCGAAGATTCCCGGCACATGCCTGACTGGGGAAGCCGCCGCGATGGATAACTCGAATCGCCTGCCTGGAGATGACGAAGCCTTCACCCGGCCCATTCTCCGTTCGCCGAAAAATCCGCCGAAACAGGCGGAAGCCCTTCGAACTCCAAGGCTTTTCCTGCGCGAGCCTGGCTGGCAGATCACGATCAAGCGGGGCAGCGACCGCCTCTTCTGCTACCTCACCCAGCCTGGCGACACCCACTATCACCGCATCATGGACGGTGAGATTTACCTGACCCGCGACGAAGAAAAAATCTGCCTGCCCTGCGCCGAACGACGAGGGCTGTTGTCGTTCGAGCCCAAACGGCTTCGTGAGCCTTCTGCCGCCATCAATTTTCTGATGGAACAGATCGGCGACGACGACATGCTCCGGCTTCTCTCATGGGAAGAACTCGAAGAGCAGTTCGAGACTGAAGCCGAAGAGGATTCGAGCTGACAGGCGGAGGTTCTTCCGTCTTCGTGAAGATCGTCAGACAAGCTGCCGAATCAATGATGCCGTGCTCGGCAGAATCGGCACAGGCCGCTGCGAAATATCGTTTACGAAGCCGTGCGGGTCGATGCCCAGGTGGGAATAGACCGTGGCCAGCACGTCGTGGTAATGGATGGGCTGAGAGTTGACGTAAGCCCCGTTACGGTCGGTGCCGCCGATGACTTGCCCGACATTCCAGCCGCCGCCGGCCATCAGGGCGAAATTGACGGGGGCCCAGTGATCACGACCGGCGTCCTTGTTGATTTTCGGCGTGCGGCCGAATTCGCCCCAGACGACTACCGCGACGTCGTCCTGCAGGCCACGGTCATGAATGTCCTGCACCAGGGCCGAAATGCCGGTATCGAACAGCGGCAGGTGATTCTTGAGGTGAGCGAAGTTCGAACCGTGCGTGTCCCAGAAACCGTAGGCCACAGTCACGACACGGGCACCGGCTTCGACCAGCCTGCGGGCGATCAGGAGCTGATCGTTCCACATCGGTGCGCCGTCGCCCAGGTGCTTCGGCGAACCTTTGCCGTAGCGGTCCCGCACGCGGGGGTCTTCTTTTTCGACGTTCATCGCGTCGGCGACTTTCGACGACCGAAGCACGTCGAGCGCTTTCCGGTAGTTTTCGTCCATCCCGCTGGAGGAGGTCGAATTCCACTGCGAGCGCATGCCGTCGAACTTCGAAAGCAGGTCGACCCGCGAGTCAAATCGCGACGAATCGACGGCCGTCTGCTGATACAGCGGCAGGTCGTCGCCGCTCATTTTCGCTCCGCGCATCGTCGAACCCAGCATGCCACCGTCGGCCGGGTTATAGGGCTTGTGCTGCATGACGGGAAACAGATCGACGAAAGGTGGCACGACCGGGTCCACCGGCCCCAGCGCCTGCTTCGCCACCGAGCCGAAGTGGGGCTTGCCCTGAACCTGGGCCACGCCCATCTGATAGCCGGTCAGGTTCTGCCAGCTCGAGTGCTCGTCCTTGAAACCGACGAGGCTGCGGATCACGGCGAGTTTGTCGGAGACGCCCGCGAGTTTCGGCAGGAGTTCGCCGTATGAGATGCCCGGTACTTTTGTCGCGATCGGCTTGAATTCGCCCCGGATTTCGGCCGGCGAATCCATTTTCAGGTCAAACGTGTCCTGATGGGACATGCCGCCCGACAAATAGACCATGATCACGGACTTATGCCGTTTCGGGCCCTTGCGGTCCGCCTGAGCCGCAGCCGCTTCAGCCTGAAACAGATGAGCCAGATTGAGACCGCCCATCGCCAGTGAGCCGACGCGCAAAAATTGCCGACGCGATCGACCATCGCAAAAGCGTCGTGCCGAAATACCCTGGGAACCAAGAGGAAGGTCGATCATCGCGGGGGCTCCGATAGCGATCGGATCTGGCAGGAGTCAGAAAGGCGGGGCGGATGGGCCGAAGACCTGGCTGCGCAATTCGCAACGCGGCATGACCCTCCTCGTATCATAATCTAACATCGGATTCGACGCGGCGGCAAGTGACGAATTTCCTGCAGCCGTTCCGAACTTACCCATCCTGCGGCAATTGCCTGCGCAGCAGTCCCATTTCCTTGTCGATCCGCATCTTCCGTTCGGTGGCTTGCGGCCATTCGATCTCTTCGGCATCCAATGCCGCGATCGCCCGGCGCAGGATCTCTTCCGGCACGGCGACCTTGCATTCGACATGACGCACCACGATTCCGGCCAGGGCCAGGCCCGGGTCGTCCTCGTCTTCGGGATCCAGGTCAACGACCGCTTCCTCAAGTGCAGCCAATGCCGCCTTGAGCGTTTCGAAGCTGGCAAGCCGCTCCTGGACTTTGTCGAACGGGACGGGATTGCGATCGTCCATCAATTCTTCGTACCGCTCGCCGTGAACCCGGTCGAAGCCGGCGTCAAGCATGTCCGCGGCCAGGTCGTTGTCGTAACTCTTCGTGCCCCAGAACCCCATGAGAGTGCTCACTTTCCGCAGATAACCACTAGGACCGGATTCGACTCGGGTCGATTCTGGCCGATTCCCCGGAAACTTCGACCGCCGACATGCCGCCAAGCCGCCCCCGCGCCGAAGCCAGGGTGCCCTTCGGCGGTTTCAAATCTCCGAACGACGAAGCCCCCGGCCGCGATTCGCCCAGATTCAGATAGATCGCCTCGAACCCGCCGGGTGAAGCGACGAAAGTTTCGTGATAGATCGCGAAATCCTGACGAGTTCGCTGCCTTTCCAGAGCCTGCCGCCACCAGTCCGTGTGCGGCGAGACATGCGCCCAGGCAAGCAGATCTTCCACACTGCGCCAATACTGCAGATACCCGAAGTGACTCCATGACAGAAGGATGCGCTCGCTGGACAGCAAGCCGCCCGGGCGCTCAGGGCCCTCACGCACTGCCCGCTCGATCGCTCGACCCATTTTCCAGGCGAAAGGAACGGCTCGCCAGCGATGAACGATCAGGCCGATACGGATCAGGCAGAACGAGCCGCCCGGCGATTGCGGAGGGTGCCATGCAAGCGGTTCGAAGGGCATGGGGCAGGCTTCATTTCCTGAAGGTTCCGCGATCGGGCCGCCTCAGCGGATTCAGTCGCGATAGCGTACGTTTTCCATCAGCCACTTTAGCCGCTTCGGTGGAGCGATGAAGGTCGGAACTTCGATCGGCGTTTCGCCGACGAATTCCTCGGGCGTCAGTTTTCGACCGTCGACCCGGCCGAATTCGCAGCCGGCTTCGCCCGTAATCACGGCACCGGCCATGAGATCGTGCCGCAATTCGCCCCGGAATGTCGTACAGACGAACCGCCCGCAGGCCGTGAAGGCCAGTTCGCAACAGGCCGAACCCATCGTGCGTAGCCGGCCGGGCAGGGTGCGGGTGTCGAGTGCCCGGGCGGCGTTCGAATCGACGCCGACGTTATCCTGCGCGTGAAACGTGTCCGAATCACGGGCATAGATTCGTTTGTCGTTGAGATACGCCCCCTGGCCGATCACGGCGTGATAAGTCTCACCCAGCGAGGGGATCGCGATCACGCCCAGCACCGGAGTACCCTCATAGGCAAGCCCCACGGAAATCGCCCATAACGGCATGTGGTGCACAAGGTTACCGGTGCCGTCGATCGGGTCGATCGACCAGAGACGCGGTCCGCTGCCGCCCTCATCCTCATATTCTTCGCCGGTAATTTTGTCTTCCGGAAAGCGAACGGCCAGGCCCGATCGCAGAAAGGTTTCGAGATCCTTGTCGAGGTCCGTTACGAACGTCGCGTTGGCCTTTTCTTCGGGCGATACGCTTCGGGCCCGTTTCAGCGCGATGACGGACGCCTCAGCGACCAGTCCGCGCACGCTTTCGAGGTCGCGTCGGAATGTGTGGATCAGCGATTCGTCGATTGCCATGTTCTTTCGACCGATTCAGTGCGGATGCGATCAGGCCATCCATGTGTAGTTCGCACACGGAACACCGCAAAAATACGCGAACCCTGATCGAAAAAACAAGGCGGACCATGGTTTGGGCCTGTTGCGTGCAAGCGTGCGGATGCCCGAAAACCCGGGCCGGAACGATGACGACTTGCCAAACGGCCCCTGATCGGGTAAATTTCCGTAGACCCAAAACGTTCCGCCCTGCAACGGTTGGATACGTGGTGTGGCGGCGTGGCTCAGTGGTAGAGCAGCGGTCTCATAATCCGCGTGTCGGGGGTTCGATTCCCTCCGCCGCTATTCGTCAGCGATCCCTGGACCAGGAAAGTCCTTGCGATCGCCCGATGTCGTACCCATGAACGGATCAAGGATGTTCCGAGGGGTTCGTGCGTTTCTGATTTCCGTTCTGCTCATCTACCATTCCGCAAATTGCGGTTCGGTGGCCGGGGCACAGAATCCGCTGGCGATTCCTCCGGATTTGCCTCGTTACGATTTTCAGGCCGTTCTGGACATCGAGGCCCTCAAACTCGCTGCCCATGAAAAAGTCGTTTACGTGAACCGTACGGCTGTGCCGCATCACGACATCGTATTTCACGTCTATCCGAAATTCCGTGTCCCCAAAGACGGAAAGCTGAAGCTGGCCAAGACCCTCGAAGTGCTGCGCCTGGGGCCCGACGAAGCCATTGACCCCAAGGGCGACCGCATCTCGATCGACACGGTTCACGTCGACGGCCAGCCGGCCGAACACCGCTTCGAAGGCGACGACAATACCGTCATGGTCGTGCCGCTGGCTGAGCCGCTCGCGCCCGGTGGTTCGATCACCGTCGAAATCGATTTCGTTCTCGACTTCCCCACGCAGTGGGGCCGCTGGAGCCACCATCGCGGCATCACCACGCTCGTCAACTGGTACCCCGTTCTTTCCGTTCCCAAAGACGACGGAAGCTGGGGCAAGGAGCCTTTCGTCCCCTGGCATCAGCCCTGGCATCAGGAAGCCGCTCATTATCGGATGCAGCTGCTTCTGCCTTTCGATCAGGTCGTCGCCTCCACAGGCCGCATCGTCGACCGTATCGACCAGCCCGACGAACACGTCAAGCTCACCATCGAAGGCCCGCCCACGCGCGATTTCGCCATCGTCTGCTCGAACCGGTTTCAGGTCGTCGAACGCCAGGTCGGCCATGTCACCGCCCGTGTGCTCACCGAGAACAAGCACGACGCCAACGCCCGCAGGGCCCTCGATTACATGGCCGAAGTGCTGCCCCTGTACGAAGACTGGTTCGGGCCTTTTCCCTACGACGAAATGGAAGTGGTGACTTCGTTCTTCGGCTGGAACGGCAACGAATGCTCCGGCCTGGTCATGATCGACGACCGCGTATTCAACATGCCGGCCGCCGGCGAACGGTATCTCGACCACCTCATCACCCATGAAGTCGCCCACCAGTGGTGGTGGAACGTCGTCGGCACCAATGGCTATTCCGAAACGTTCATGGACGAAGGCCTCGTCAACAGCATCACGGCGCGCCGGCTCGACATGAAATACGGCCGCAACGCGCCGCTGATCGTCTGGCCTTCGGGATTCGACTGGATGCCCACCATCGGCCGCGAAGATCTGCGCATGGCCAGCTACTACAAATGGAAAGCCAAGGGCAACGGCGGACCGGTCATTCAGGACCTCGGGGCGATGTCGAACCTGCAGGCCCTGTTCAGCCTGGCCTATGACCGGGGCGGCAAAGTCGTCGACATGATCGCCAACCGCATGGGCGACGACCGCTTCTTCGAATTTCTCCGCCACCTCTACGGCACGTATGCCTTCCGCATCCTGCGTTATGACGACCTCAAGGCCGAGATGGAACGCTTCGACCCCGAAGGCGCCTGGCCCGCCCGGCTCGATGCCTGGCTCATCCAGCAGGCCGATACGGACTGGGCGATCGAACACGTCGAAGTGACCGAATTGCCCAAATTCGCTGAGGCGGACGCCGCGAATCCGGCAGCCCCGGCTGACGCGATGACCCACCGCGTGACCGTCGACATCGCCCAGAACGAAGCGCTCGACGAGCCGACCGACATCGGCATCGTCGCCGGCGAATCGATCGTGAACATTCCCATTCTGCCCGACTCGGACGCTTACGACATCCCCGGCGGCCGTGTCGAAAAAGTCGCTGGCGCCGCCGACGGGCATCCGACTTACCGCGTCACAGTCGACCTGCCGGCCGAACCGACTCAAATCGAAGTCGACCCCGACCATCGACTTCTCGACACGAAACCATCGAACAATCTCTGGCGCGAGCAGTGGCGCTGGCGCCTCACGCCCGCCATCACGCCCGTCGACACGTCGGAAATGTTTCAGGCCTACGACCGCCCCAGCGTCATCCTCGGCCCGTTCGTCGACCAGAACGCTCGCGGCGGCGTCAAACTCGGCTATTTCGCGCCCAATCGGGGCTCCGTCAACGCATTCTTCGGCGCCATGCCCAGCCTGGACCGGGTCATCGCCGGCGGCGAAGGCAAGCTCACCTATCTCTTCGGCACGACATGGAACGCCGGCATTTTCTACGAAGACGGCATCAATCCGAACTATTCCACGAACTCCGCCCAGACCCA
>CAZSQA010000035.1:0-3000 GCA_964608915.1 uncultured Isosphaeraceae bacterium | reverse complement strand
TGCGCGGCATGGGCGGCATGGCCTGGCCGCAGGACGTGAACTTCTTCCGCCTCGGCTCCGGCCAGGTTCACCGGGCACTGGGGTTCAACGCCCAGAACGGCTCGGCCTTCTGGCTGGCGACGGCCGAGTGGCGATTCCCGATCGTCGGCGAGTTCGGCCAGTCGGTTTTCGACAGGGCACTGAGTTTCGACAAGGTTTCAGGAGTGCTCTTCTACGACGTCGGCGAAACGGCCCTGCGCGGCGACTTGCGGCCGGTGGTTCACGGCGTCGGCTTCGGCCTTCGTGTGGACACAGTCCTTTTCGGCTTTCTGGAACGGGTGAATCTGCGCTTCGACATCGCCCAGCCCGTCTACGGAGCCAAAGGCGGCCCGCTCTTCTGGTTCGGGTTCAATCAGGTGTTTTGATGAATCTGATGTATAACACACCCCTTTAATAGAATAGCACTGATAAGAAATTAACATCTTCCTAATCGAAGATTATCTTAAGTTTCATCCAAACAATCATTTGGGACTAAGCTTGCGAGCACATGCTGCCTAATCTTAATACTAATCGGAAGAACTCTATTATAATCTGCAGCAGGCGGCGCCAGCACACCACATGCTGCTACTTCCTCTGGCCTATATCTTGGTTGACCTACGTCTCTTAATTCATTGAAAATAATTCCACTCATTTGATAATATGAGGCTAGTTTGTCAATGATCATTTTTTGCCATTCAAGGTCTTCAGGCCTTGCTTGAACAGTTGGCCAAGTACTCAGATCAGCCAAGAGAAAACCCATCCCTTCAAATAATGAAAGAACAAAACTAGCGCATGTAAATCCTCGAAATGCATCGTCGTCCAACATCTTTGCAGTAGCATTGTCAAACCGACCCATTGGAAATGAGAAACCGTACGACATCTTGCCCCTTTCGCGATTACGCCAAAGAAGTCGACAATAACCGATAGAGTTTTGTAGCCGAAGTGCATCCCCAAATCGTGGAGAAATCAGATATCCAACATCATTTCTGCTCAGTAATTCATTCTTCAAACAAAACTCCCAAGCAAAGTGTAGCTTCATTGGATCACAGGATTTATCCTTATATACAACTCCAAGATGAAGCTGATCAGAATTTACCGGCTCAATCGCGATAAGCAGCAAATAATCTCGACTTGCATCTATTTCGGAATATTTAACAATCTCAGGTTCTGTCGACATCTCAGAATCACTCCAGCCCATGAAGAACTTCAAACGGATTCGATCCAGTCAATTTAACGGTTTCAACCGCATATTGAAAAAACCGGTCACGATTTGAAAGGCGATCTTTCGCACGAAGAGTGATTGTCAAAACCCCAAGACACAACAGGATGGGCATTTTCAACGATACTGCTCTCAATAATGCAGCATCCACGACATCGAATCTTCCTGCAAGTAATAAATCGTTGAATTTGTCATACAGAACATCTAACGCATCGTCGTGGAGGTCCTGATCATATATTCTAATGATACCACTGCAAAGCTCGGCTGCAGTAAGGTCAGCCTGACAATCTGACAACTTACTGTCTCTTGACAAAAGAGCATGGATTGAACGCCTGATTTTTAAATACAAACTCGATACAGATGCAATCGAAGATTTGGTTCGAGAAGAATACAATTGCTTGGAATAGGAATCACTCGCTGGAAGACTAACAAATACTGTATAATGAACGCCTGCCCTGTCATCATACTCCATTCTGATATAATCAAAAACTTCCCTCTGCAATGAAGTAGGTCTAGCCAAATCATTGGTGAGGCGATGAATAGATTTGCCACGCAATTCTAGGCTTTCATCTTCGTTATCTGTCCTGTTTTCATCCAAATCCTCGTGGAGTTGTAAATCAAGCATCATTCCCTCTCCCCATAACGGACGTCGGAAGATTCATTTTTTGGACAAACGCTTCTGCTGTACGTGTTTTCTCCTTCGCTCTTTCAGATTGCTTCAGCAAATCATTGATATCTTTTTCATCCATCGCAATACTGACCTCATGAATACCATCACTGCTCTCATACTCTATTCTTAGTGTGTACGAAATAACAGCTCCTTCGATTTCTTTGGCGTCGACATCGAAGATCGGTCGGATATCAGTTAGTATCCGCACATTACGCAACAAGTTTGCGTAATCGTACGCAAGCTCAATTGCTGTGGATGTTTGGCGAATGATCTGACTTGACAACAGTTCGACAAAGGCAGGTCTTACTGGGGACCATCGATCAGGCATGGCTTGCCCTGAATCAGGACCGCTTGCCTGAACGATTGTTCGTATAATTCCATCGAGAATTATCTCGGGCCTCTGATTCGACTTCCTCGCTGCACCTTGGATGGAAAGGAGTTGGCGAATGAGTGGTTTCAGGGATTCCGGATCCACAAGACTACTCAGCTTCGACAGAATTTCATCTGGCTGCAAAGACAATCCTGTGCTTGAGTCAAGCTCCTTCGCCAAAGCCTCCAGTTTATCAGGCCCGAGATCAATGATCTTATCGAAATCCTGAATCTGACTTCTGTTTTGTTTCAGGGCAATCGACATAGTTCACATCCTGACAACACTTGAGGAATCCGAACAAGACTCCCTGAGAATTGGCTAGACTTTTGATTTCGCCTTCGGAAGCATCATTCGCTTTGACCTATCCCTTTCTGGTTTGTCGATCACCATCCGCTATTGGTGATCGACAAAGCATTCACTAGAGTGAGTGAAGCTATTTGACAGTAATCGGCCAACCATAGTCAGGTCAATGAGTCTCCATTTTTGTTCGATTATCGACCACGAGGTCAGAATAGCTAAAAACTCACGCCATAAACGCCTGAAACCCCATCTTAGATAAGCACTTGCGTAAGAATAGGGTCGTTCCATCTTTCCGTTCGTAGCAAAAAATGAACCTGTGGTCATGAATCGGTGGCTGTTACTTCGTTAAGTCCCCTTTTTCGTCTTCAGACATTCGAATCAGCGAATTCGCGATGCCGAATTGCTCTTTCTCGCGAACGGGCT
>CAZSQA010000034.1:20500-67286 GCA_964608915.1 uncultured Isosphaeraceae bacterium | reverse complement strand
CAAGAGTACTAAGATTCCATATGAAGTATACGAGATGTAGTATTGACTAATCTAAACACAAACGGCTCTTATATCGATCTGATTGACGACTAGATAGCTTCGTGGGTCAATATCACTCGAGGTGTACAAGATCATGCCGCGAAAACCATCAATCACTCTGTATACATCAGATACGAGAGAAGTTCGCATACGACAGCTGATGCAATTCCTGAAACGGAAGGGCACCAAACTCTTGATGAAGCACGATAATGTCATTTGGGCTTTTGCGAATGCTTCGGATAACGAAGTACCTGATATGTATTTACGCGAAATCGAAGTGACGGAAGAAAATTCGTACCCAGTGCTCGAGAAAATGCTTGTCAGCCGGGAAGTGGAAGGATTCGAATGCCGTATGGATGTCAACGGCAAAACCATGTGGTTTTCCTGCGACACAGGATTCAATGATAGTTTGTGTATCACGATATTGCCAGATTCGATACTTCTGGATGACGGAATGATCGACTTCAACTGGTACTACAAGTTTTGGAAAGAGATGTTTCCAGAATCAACGTATATGTACGGAGTCGAATTCTCCGCCATCGACTGACGCCATACGCTTTTCCGAGAGGAGAAAAGAGGTCAGGAGGACTTTGTAGAAAACCCCATTCCACTGTACAGAACCAGGGGGATTCTGGTCTATTTTATCGCAAGACCAAGGATCGGAATCACTTAAGCACAATTACACCCAGGTCATACAGGGATAGCGCACGGCGTTAGCAGTTCATGTACCGACGATTTTGCCCCCGGCCTTTCGACCTTCGACCCCGAGCTTCTCGAAGAGGTCCCGATGCGGCCGTTGGGAACGCCGCAGGGTACGCCGCATCCGTTCGCCGTTCCAGCGACGACGAAAGCCGTCTGGATGCCACCGGCCATCATCGAAGACCCCGATGCGCCGGCCGTGGAAGAAGGCGAGGGGGCAGAAAAGGGGTCAGGAGCCTTTTTGGTTGACCAGGTAATTTTGATCCGTTATTGTCGGACCAAAGACGTTCTTGATCGCGGGAGAATCGCCGATGCCTCGTCCTCCACGTGCTGATTTTGCTGGCGGGATCTATCATGTGCTCAACCGTGGCAACGGGCGCATGACGATTTTCCGCAAAGTCAAGGATTACGAAACCTTCGAGAAGGTCCTCGACGAAGGTTTGCAGAAATACCCGGTGGATCTTATTTCTTACCAGCTGATGCCCAACCATTGGCATATTGTCGTTTCACCGCGCGAAGATGGCGCGATGAGCAAGCTGATGTATTGGGTTTCGATGACGCACACGGCGCGGCATCATGCCCATTACCGTTCCGTCGGCCAAGGACACCTGTACCAGGGCCGTTTCAAGAGCTTCCCGATCCAGAACGACGCGCATTTTCTGGTCGTCTGCCGGTATGTGGAACGAAACGCGCTGGCCGCCGGTCTGGTTAACGCTGCCGAGGATTGGCGGTTCGGCAGTCTGTACAACTGGCGAGGCGGAAACTGTGGCGTGACGCTCGCACCGTGGCCGATCCCGCGATTGCCGAACTGGGTCGATCGCGTCAACAAGCCGCTCAGCGAGAAGGAGGAATCGCAGCTGAAGCGAGCGATCCAGCGCAGCCAGCCCTTCGGCGATGAGCACTGGGTCAAGTCGACGGCGAAAAAGTACGACCTGGAGTCCACACTCCGGAACCGTGGCCGGCCCCGAAAGATTCCCTAATCCTCCATATAGGCTCCTGACCCCTTTTCCGTCTCTAATCCACCATAAAGGCTCCTGACCCCTTTTCCTGACCCGTCTCTAATCCACCATAAAGGCTCCTGACCCCTTTTCCTGACCCGATCTTCGCCTTATGACCGTGACACACAACATCATGATTCTGTAGAGGGGAATCGGGTTTTCTACACAGCCCGTCTGACCCCTTTTCCGTCCTCCTTTTCCGTGACTAGGATCACACGATGCGAAAAATCACGGCGGGTTCAGGTTGGGGCGATTGGCCGCTCGTCTTCGTCGTGGGCGTATTCTCGTTCCTGTTTCACGAAGCGGCCCACTGGCTCACGGGAACGATGCTGGGCTACGACATGGTCGCGACCCCGAATCGTGTCTGGTCGAAAACGGCGACATCCGTCGAACATGGCATTCTGATCGTCCTCGCCGGCCCGGTATTCACGCTGATCCAGGCCCTGGCCGGCTTCGGGCTCGTCACGAAAAGTGTTTCGAAACTTGGCTTCGCGATGCTCTACATAGCCTTCTTTCAACGACTACTGGCCACCGCCGCCACACTTTCGAAACCGAACGACGAATCGCAGGTCAGCCTTTATCTTGGTATCGGAAAATGGACTTTGCCGATCCTGGTCACCATGGCTCTCTGGGGCCTGGTCTCAATCGCAGCCCGCAAAATGCGCCTGGGTTTTCGAGACCTGTGCTTTTATTTCCTGACGGCATCCTTGACCGTGACGATCGTCATCGGTGTAGACAAGTTCTTTTTTGCGAATTCGTAAGCCGTTCCAGCGATAGTGATGACGATCCGTCACCAGGTGCAACCGAATTCGAATCGCACTATTTTTCATGACTTCCGACTTCGATCGAAACCCTTCTTCCTAGGGATTTTCCGATAAATTATTGATCGTTGAAGGCACCGTCACTCATCGATCGTAGTCACCTCACTATCCCGAAATCCGATCCTGCACGCTTTCGCCTCGATCTCCGCGCCGGGCTTCGGCTCGATGGGGCCAATGTAAAGCCGCCAGCGGTTCTTCGGGTCATCCGCATATCGCCAGGCGATCGAGGCTCCTGGTGTCGGGCAGGTTATGACCAGCAGATTCCAGCCTTTCGAAACGACCCTGCGAGCGTTCACCTGATCCGTCACTGGCTGTACCCCGCCCGGACGAAAACGCTCATTCAGAGAAGGCTCCGGCAGAAATCCGAGGTCGTCGATCTCAGCCATCCATTCGCCCATGGCCTTTTTCATACGCTTGAGCACGTCTTTGTATTTCGGATCGTCAACCAGGTTGTTCACCTCGTCCGGGTCGGCCAGCGTGTCGTAAAGCTCGTGCTTCGGCTTCTCGGGCTGAAAGAACAGGGCCGCCGGGCCGGTCAATTTCCCCTCTTTGTTCAGTGACCGCCATTCCCGCATCGTGGGCATCTGCTCCATGTAGTCGATGTACTGGGCATAGGGCTTCTTGTGCTGAAAGTTCCGCACATAGCGGAATTGCCGGTCGCGGGCCGAGCGGATCATGTCATACGTCTCGTCCATCCGGTCCCGGTGGGCGAAGGCATATTCCCGCTTTTTGAGCCCCGGCGTATCGAGCCCTTTTTCGCCCAGAAATGGCTGCGCCTGCATGTGGGCAGGCGGCTTAAGCCCGGCGATTCTCAGCACCGTCGGCCCCAGGTCCATGAGCGTGACGATATCGTCCACGACCGTTCCCGGCTTGATCACGCCCGGCCAGCGGACCATCAGCGGCACGCGCAGGCCGGAATCATAGGGCCAGCGTTTCGAACGGGGCAGCCCGCGGCCGTGGTCGCCCCAGAAGAAGACGATCGTGGAATCAGCCAGGCCGTCGGCTTCGAGTTGGGCCAGAATCGCGTCAACCTGCTTGTCCATCGTCGTGATCAGGTCGTGATACCGGGCCCAGTCGCGGCGAATCACGTGTGAATCGGGGTAATATTTCGGCAGCACGGCCTTCGCGGGGTCGTGGCGTTCTGAATCGGTCAAAGTTTCGGTACGTTTGGCGAAGGCGTCGTCCTCAAGCCGAATCTGGCTTTCGTGAGTGGACGTGATGTTGAACACTGCGAAAAACGGCTTCTTCGGGTCAGGTCGACTGCGCCAGTGGGCTTTGTTCGAGGATTCGTCCCAGGCTGTCACGGGCGGGTCGAACTGATAATCGGTCTTGACGTTGTTCGTGCACCAATAACCTGCGGCTCGCAGATATTCCGTGAAGCACTTCACCTCAGGCGGCGGCACGCATTTGTTCCGCATGTGAAGTGAGCCGATGGAGTTCGGGTACATGCCGGTGATGATCGAGCTGCGCGATGGGGCACAGACCGGGGCGACGGAAAAGGCGCGAGTCCAGCGGGCTCCGTCGGCGGCGAGTTTGTCCAGCGTGGGCGATTTGGCGTAGACGTCGCCATAGCAGCCCAGGTCGGGGCTCAGGTCCTCGGCCGAGATCCAGAGGATATTCCAGCGTTTTTCATCTTGAGACGCCCGACTGATGGCGAAGCCTGAGAATTGCGTGATGACGACGAGAAGGAAAAGCGATCGAAGTGGAATTTGAGTGATTTTCATCGGATCGATCCTGATACGCCGGGTCGCGGCCCTGCGATTTGCAGGTTGGGTTGCGAACGTGTCGAGGCATTTTCGAATATCATGGCCGGATCCGGCGAACCGATCAAGACGCTCGAACGGAACCGAAAGACGATCCGTCACTCACAGCGGGCTGACGCGAAATTCCTTGCACCGGCTCCGATCTGCCCCTGATAATCGTCAGCAGGCAACGAATCGGGAATCACAGGCGACTCTCGCCCGAAGATACGGAAACGAAGCATGGCCACAGCCCTGATCGTCATCGACGTGCAGAATGACTATTTCCCGGGCGGAAAATTCCCGCTCTGGAACCCGGAGGCGGCCGAGGTGAATTGCCTGCGACTGATCGCATGGGCAAAATCAGCCTCCGTGCCGGTATTGCTTGTGCAGCATGTCGTCGAAGGATCGGCGGCGCCGTTTTTCGCGGCGGGCTCGAGCGGTGCCGACATTCATACACCGATTCGGGCGGCCGCCACTGACGCACCCGTCATCGTGAAGGCCTTCGCGGACAGTTTTGAAAAGACGGAATTGCAAGCGACCCTCGAAAAGCTCGACATCGATCGGCTGGTGATCTGCGGCATGATGACGCACAATTGCGTGACGCACACGTCGATTTCGAAAGCGGCCGAGGCCTACGATGTCACCGTCGTCGGCGATGCCTGTGCGACCGTCGGCGAAATCGTTCATATTCTCGCTCTGCATGCTCTTTCCACACGCGTGAAGGTGATCGAAACGGACGAACTCGTGAAGAAGGAGACACAATGACGAACCTGGCACACCTCTTTCTGAAGGGAACCTTGACGACATTCGAATCGCATCGAAGGCTCGCCGAGCGTGCGGTCGCCCAGGTGGCTGATGAAAAGCTCGGGATTCCGCTGGACGAACATACGAATTCCATTTCTGTCACGATGAAGCACGTGGCCGGGAATTTGATTTCTCGCTGGACCGATTTTCTCACGACCGACGGCGAAAAAACCTGGCGAGACCGCGACAGCGAATTCATCGACACATTCGAAACCCGCGCGGAATTGATGGCCTTCTGGGATAAAGGCTGGGGCGTGCTCGAAGCCACCCTGAAAAGCCTTAATCCAGCGGATCTCGTCAAAACCGTCACGATCCGGGGCGAGGAATTGAGCGTCCCCGTGGCGATCCAGCGATCGCTGGGGCACACGTGCTACCATGTGGGCCAGATCGTCACGGTCGCCCGGTTTCACGCCGGGCATCGCTGGAGCACGCTCACGATCCCTCGCGGGGGTTCGAAGTCCTATAATCAGTCGAACTGGGGTGGGCAGAAGTGAAGCGATCGTGCCCGATCAGGGCTATCTCGACACTCCGCTTCGGATCGCAATCCATACGAAGAAAGACCGGAAGCGACGTGGCAGCCACTTCCGGCGAAATTCAATCGTCGAACGAAAAGTCTCGTTCGCAGGCCATGATCCAG
Organism: uncultured Isosphaeraceae bacterium; assembly: GCA_964608915.1. Lineage (GTDB taxonomy): Bacteria > Planctomycetota > Planctomycetia > Isosphaerales > Isosphaeraceae > QWQI01. The sequence goes on along the minus strand of CAZSQA010000034.1, from coordinate 61,546 downwards.
CGAAGCACATTTTCGGAAAATCCGTCAATGTGTCGCCATTTACCATAGCCGACCCCATTGCGATAACTGGCGACGTTGATCATGTAGGCATCATCCACGACAGGGTCGGGCACCCGGCCGTCAGTCGCCTGTTCGTCGGTGATGACGATCAGCCGCTCGTGCGGCAGGCCATTCACGAACGCCACGGCTTTCGCCAGCTCCGTACCGCCATGCGGCTGTGATTTCACGATCGCTTCGATGCACGCCATGCCGCTGCGGGGCGGAATTTCCACGATCTGATTCGAAAACGAATAGATCGTCTTCTGAGCCGGCAGGATGGCCGCCAGCGTCGCCGCCGCGTCCAGGCGTTTCAGGTCCGACTTGCGAGAGAGTCGCGTATCCATCGATCCGGAGACATCGACCAGGACGATCGTCCGCTTTCGCGAAAAGAGACGGACTGATTGCGTTTCCGCATCGGCCAGGCATGCGGCCAGGGCACGGTCCAGCGCTGGTTCCTGGCTCGGGCAAGCCCGAGCCGCCGCGACATATCGAAACGGCAGCACTTCCTTCGCGCCCTTGCGGGCAAGAATCGCAGCTTCGATCAGGGCGGAGTCTACGCCGCTTGTCGTCATGTTCCGCAGGTTCCGCAGCAGGGCGAGATAGCCGAGCCGGTTTTCCTGCATCAGACGCGTGAAGGTCTCCTTTTTGTCTTTCCCGGCGGAAAGTTCGACTTCCCACGTGTCCGGCGGGGGCAATTCGTCGTCGGCCAACTGCTTCCAGAGAGCGGCCTGAGCTTCGTCCGCCGGTTTGGCGTGCGTCAGGAAGAGTACGTCGCGCAGACGTACCGATCCGGCCCGCTGGTATTTCGCCAGTTGATAGGCGTCGAATTTCCGCAGGGCCGCGGCGAGCCCGAGTTTCATTTGCTTGGGCAACGGCTTTTTGCCGTCCTTCCAGTACAGGGCGATCAGTTCGCCCGGCTCGTCGGCTCGGCGCACGGTCTTTTCGATCGTTTCGCTCACGATTCTGCCGCCCTTGCGCGCCAGTTGGACCAGCAGCCAGAGCGGCACGTGACGCAAACGATAATCCTCTCGTGCCGTGATCGCGAGCTCCGCCAGAGACTCAGCGTCGACCTGGACCGCGAGCCGCTCGATCCGGGCGGCGATCGATTCGCCGTCCTCGTAAAACTCGTCTTCCCAGAGCATGCACGACATCACGGATCGAGCGAGCGAAGCCTCAGGGCTGAGTCCTTCGGAAGCTGGCGAGCCTTCGTGAGTCGCCAGAGACGGCTCCGACCGAGGCACAGGAGAAATCGAAACCGACCCTGTGGCGAAATCGGCCGTGCTGATCGAAATCGGTTCGAATCCCTGCACGGACGGCCCGGATGGCCGGAATCCAGCGGCATCGACAGCGGCGGAGGCCTTCTCATGGGTCCACTGAAGAAAAGGGGACACACGAAACTTCAGGAAATCACGGAACTTCATGTTCTCTCGACCTTTCGGAATCGAAATGGATGCGAAGCCGGGCAACGAGGCGGCAGCGGTATGACTTATGCTCTACCGATTGAGCTACGACGAACGAATGACCTTGCGGCCAGCGATCGCAGGCGGGATTCGAACCCGCAACAGTAAGTTCCGAAGTAACCGATACCTGCAGCACCGGCGACGCATGCGACAGGGTAACTTTCGAGGACGGTTCGCGCACGGAAGGCTTTCGCTCTCCGTGTCCGGCATGTCGTGCCGGAATGCGTACGTGTGACGAAGTAACCGTCATCATCGACACCTGTAGAACATCAGACGCAGCCGAACCGAAATCGTTCCGGATAAATGCGAAAATCCTTGCGTTTCTTTCGAAACCGATTGCCGGCATTGCATTCGACATGTATGGGAATCGTGCTGAAAGCGATTGCCGAACATTGGCTTATGACTTCGAATGAGCCTTCGTCGAAGACCTGGTTTCGAAACAGGCGTGAGGCGAAATTCAGGCGGTGCCGTCGGTGCCGATGGCTTCGACGGGGCATTCTTCGACGGCGGCCAGGCAGGCGGCTTCATCGGCCGGATTGTCGGGCTGGGAAAAAACGTAACTTTTACGGGTTTTGTCGTCGCGAGTGAAATTGGCGGTGGCGATTTCCCGGCAGACTTCGCAGTCGATGCAGGTTTCGTCGACGTAAAAACGCCCTGGGACGTTCTTCGGCAGTTTTTGGTTCCGATCGGCCATGGAGGTGCACTCTCCAGCGATGGGACGCGACGCGAACAGGCGGCGCCGAACGATCGGCGCCGCCGGAACTTGACGAGAGGCGAACCTTGCGGAACGGCTCAGACGACCTTGGAATCGATCCAGGTCATGAGGGCACGCAGACGCTTGCCGACTTCTTCGATGAGGTGGCCGCGTTCGCGTTTGCGGGTGGCCTTGAAGGCGGCCTGGTTGGCCTTGTTCTCGAGGATCCACTCGCGGGCGAACTGGCCGGCCTGGATTTCCTTGAGGATCTTGCGCATTTCTTCGCGGGTCTGTTCGGTGATGATCCGGGGCCCGCGGGTGTAGTCGCCGTATTCGGCGGTGTTGGAGATCGAATAACGCATGTAGTTCAGGCCGCCCTGATACATGAGGTCGACGATCAGCTTGAGTTCGTGCATACACTCGAAGTAGGCCGATTCGGGCTGGTAGCCAGCTTCGACGAGCGTTTCGAAGCCCATTTTGACCAGGGCGCTCACGCCGCCGCACAGGACGACCTGCTCACCGAACAGGTCGGTTTCGGTCTCTTCAGCGAAGGTGGTGCGGAGCACGCCGCCGCGGGTGCCGCCGATGCCCTTGGCATAGGCCAGGGCGAGAGCTTCACCGGCCGGGGTGCAGTGGCCTTCGAGCGTGGCGATCAGGCACGGCACGCCGCCGCCCTTGACGTATTCGGAGCGGACGAGGTGGCCGGGGCCCTTGGGGGCGACCAGCGCGACGTCGACGCCCTTGGGCGGAACGATCTGGCTGAAGTGGATGTTGAAGCCGTGCGAGCAGAGCAACACGTTGCCAGGCTTGAGGTTCGGCAGAATGTCGGAGCGGTAGATATCGCCCTGAACTTCGTCCGGCAGCAGGATGTTGACGAGGTCACCGGCCTTGGCGGCATCGGCGGCGGAGACGGGCTTGAATCCGTGGCTGACGGCCAGATCGTAATTCGGCGAACCAGGACGCTGGCCGACGATGACTTCACAGCCGGAGTCCTTCAGGTTCTGGGCCTGGGCGTGGCCCTGGCTGCCGTAGCCGATGATGGCGATTGTCTTGCCCTTGAGGAGCCCCAGGTCAGCGTCCTGGTCGTAATAGATCTGAGCCGGCATCGATTCTCTCTACTTTCTGAAGTCAGACCCGCCCGGGAGGGCCAGCCCTGTGTACAGGGGCCGGGAGACTGGCTTCGGAGGCGGGGATCCGAAGCCCGGAGAATTCGTGATGTTCGACAGGGGAAGCGCAGGTGCGGCGATCGGCCGAATCAAAGGCTCGAATGGCCGACGACGAGCGGCTGGTCCGTCGGGGCATCTTCCTCGGAAGCGACGAGGTCAGGCTTGGAACCACGGATCAGGGCGATCCGCCCCGTGCGGGCCATCTCGACGATGCCGTATGGCTCGACCGCTTCGATGAACGCCTGGATTTTCTTTTCCTGACCGGAAAGTTCCGCCATGAGTTCCTGCGGCGCGACATCCACGACGCGGGCTCGGAAAATCTCGAACAGGGCCATCAGTTCGGGACGGCATTCCGGAGTGACCCGGATCTTGATGAGAACCAGATCCCGCTCGACATGTTCATGACGGGAAATGTCCTGAACCCTGACGACGGTAACGATCTTCTCTAGCTGCTTGCGAACCTGTTCCAGTACGCGGTCGTCACCTTTGACCACGACCGTGATCCGGGAAAATTCGGGCTTGTCGGTTTCGCCGACAGCCAGGCTTTCGATATTGAAACCCCGGGATGCGAACATCCCCGACACCTGGGCGAGCACGCCAGGTTGGTTCTGCACAAGGGCCGAGAGCACGTGACGCATGGATAAGACAATCCCAGCTGCGATGATCGGAAACTCTTGCCGGTTCGCCCCGAAACGTTCGAGCGGGCCGAAAAGGCAAGGGTAATATCTTAAGCCGGATACCCCTGTATTGGCAAGGTTGAGCGGTTCGAGATCGGAAAAATTCCGGAAAACGCCGGAAATTCGCACTGGAGCGATCACTTCAGATGTAAGCGAATCCGTGGGTATCTGGCCAGTCGCCCCCGTTTCGCTGAATGGCGACGGGGCGGCCGAATCGAAGGCGATCGCGTGCCGGCGATCAATCTTCGGCGGAATCGTCCAGTCGCGAATCCCGGTCGCTGCGACGCTCTCGTCTTCGGCCGGAAGAATCGCTGCGCCGTCTCGCTGAATCACCCCGCGAGGAACCGTCGCCCCTCGAAGAAGATTCGCCGCGGGATGACGATCCGCCCCGGGACGATTTTCGTCGTTCGGAGGACGACGAGCCGTTCTCGCCGCCACGCGAGCTTCGCCGTTCGCGCCGATCGTCGGAACGGTAGGCGATTCCCGAATCGTGATCTTCCTCAGGTTCTTCATCCGAAAATTCGACCGGAGGCGGCGTTTCGTCCGTCCCGGAACTGCGCCGACGCCGGGATCGTTCCCGTGCCTCGGCGGCTTCGAACTTGCGAAGCTGTTCCGCGGAGGGTGCCCAATGCACGCCACCATCCACGGGGCATCCCATCCTCTCGAGGACTTCGTCGATGATCTTCACCTGTCCGGGATGAAGGCTGGTTCGCCAACCTTCGGGATCCTTCGGCGAGTGCGGGATCTTCTGGTAGTTGAAACCGTTGTACGAAGTGCGAACGGCCTTGAGTGCTTCGCTCACCTGTTTGCGGCGACGCAGGTCCAATGTGTCCGCAAGGTGGTCGACCGATTCGTGCGCTTTCCGGGCCAGAGCTTCGTACGGAAACAGCGTCAGCCGGTCGTTCATACCGGCTTCATGCTCGAACCACTTGTTGAGAATCGCGTAAGCCGCCGCAAATTTTCCGGTCGTATTGGGATGATCGACCAGTTCGTCGAAATCGACCGGACAGTATTCCGGATGCTTGCGTACCAGGGGTTCCAGATTCTCGAGTCGAATAAACGACCGGTTATCCTTGCGCCTGGCGTACATGTCGCTCACGAACATGCGGCCGTTCGGAACGATCACGACGGACTTCATACCGAAGTGTTCCGAAAGCCAGGGTGCCAGCAGCAGCGACCGGAAGTCGGAAATCGCCAGGGGACCAGGCCACAGCGGAAATTGCGATAACCAACGGGACCGTGTGTAGTATAAATCCGTCTCTTCGGAAACCGCTGCCGGGCAAAGGATATCGTTCCAGAAGTCGTCCATCGCCTGGGAATCGATTTCCGGATCGACCCACTCGAAGGAAGTCTCCAGGCCGAGGTCTCTCGGCTCGACGGATCGCAGGGGATTGCTGAGAATGCGGCCGTCCGAGATAATCTGAAAAATGACGGCCAGCCAGTCCACGGCGGTGTTCACGAATCCTGTGACGAGCACAGGATTCTTGTGTACCCACCGCACGGAAAACTGGGCTGATGTCATTTCGTTCGCTCGCGTGGCTCGAACCATATCGGCGGACCGGAAAACGCCGGTCCACGAAGCGTTTACGGAATTACCTGCCAGGAAGGCCAGGCAAACCGAAATTGGGCGGAAACTGCGAAGGATTCGTCGGAGAGGGGGCGTCCGAATCGGTCTTCAGAAGCTGGGAATCGTCCAGTGCGATCGACCCGAACGCTCCAGCTGGTACGACATAGTACCAGGCGGCATAGCGTTGAGACAACTCCTGTGCCCGCTTGCGACCTTCCTCGCGTTTCATTTCCAGTTCTTCGGTCCGTTTTCGTTCCTTTTCGTCACGCTCTTGTTTCTCTTTGGCCACATCGGGTTCGAATCCCGGTGTGATCGCCCCCGACTCAGGTAGACGGAAAGGATCTCCCGGCAATGCCGTCGTACGATCGACGTCGAGTTCACGTGGCGGAACGACGAGATCCGCATCGAACCTGGTCGTCACGAAAAGGAAACGCCCTTCCGTACCCGACCCGGGCTTTTTCGCGGGTTTTTCGCTTTCTTTCGTTTTGCCGTCCGAACCCGAATTCGGCGTCTGCTCGGAATCGTCGGCCGTGCCAGCGGAAAGCTCTTCGCCATCCGCCACAGTCACTTCGCCGAACCGGAGCACGTAGACCACGCCCTGGTCCGTGCCGACCTGAATTTCGCCCTGGTTCGACACCAAAGCGCCGGCTCTCGTTTTGTAAAATCCACGCGACTGCAACGACATCAGCGCCGCCGGTTTCAACTCGATCGTACCGTCGGTCGCCTGCTCCAGATCTTTCGTCAAACCGGCGGGTTTGGGACGAACACCCAAAATCTTGATCCCCGCCAGCGCCGTGACGATCTCGTTGACCTTGGACGCGTTCAGGGTTTCGTCCGGAGTCGCCGAATCCAAAGACCATTTGCGATCGGCGGGGTTACGTCTTAGTGTCGATATCTCGCCAGGTACGATCATGCCCCGGGCCGGATCTGCCTTGTGCCGGTCGATCACGATCTTGCGGACCTGATCCGTATTGAGTTCCAACAAATCCTGGCGAATCCAGTCGGCGAACCGGGCCGAAAGGTCCACGTTGACGTTCACGCCATACGTTCGGGGGCTGCCAGGCAGGCGGACGAAACGCTGGCCAGGGCGGTCCCTGACCTCGTTGCCGATGATCAGATCCGCCAGGATCTCGCCGTCGGCCTGCTTGCGCAGCGTCACACGCTTGCCACGCCCCTTGAGCGTCGTCGTTTTGGTATCGAGCGGGTCGATCACGCCCAGGGCTTCGTGATCCGAAACGTCGTCCGAGCGGATCGTGTCTTTCTTCAGGTCAATCACGCCAGCGGCCGTCTTGGCCAGGCGGTCCTTGGCCTCGGCCGGATAATCGTAATGCGAAGGGATCGACCATTTGCCGTTCTTCTGCTGAACCTGAAACGGCGTGACCGTCGCGGTGTCGGGCTTGTATTCGACCACTTCCATGGCCTGGGCCATCAGCGGGTCGGAAAACGAGGCGAAAAACGGCTGCCCCTGATCGTCGAAGCCCTTATCGGCGGCACGCCGGTCGAACATGTCGAGAGTCAGAGCCGCGCCAGCCGTCAGGGCGGCCGCGGCTGCGAAAGCGAGGGTCTTGGGCCACTCGTTCATCGGTATCGAACCTCTGGTCTTGGAAACCTCGTGTTGCGTGATCGTCTCATGCCGGCTGCGACTCCGTCAGACCATCCGGGTCGACGGAGTCGCCAGATTTTCGCGTGATAGCCGGCGCGTGAGCACCCAGATACCAAGAATCATCGAAGGAAGCGGCGGCAGCAGAATCGCCAGGAACCGGAACCGGTTCTCGATCTTGCGAATGTTCGACTGCCGAACCATTCGGCTTTCGTTGATCGCCGCGGCCTTCTCGTCGTCGATTCGCGTTTTTTCCACCACAAGCCTGCGATTTTCCGTCTCCTGAACGTTGGCGATCATGACCTCCTTGGTCTGAACGTCAATGTCCTTGCGGGATTCGATTTCCTTGACGCGGTCGTCAAGGCGTTTCTGGGCGGCTTTCAGCTTGTTGTCCGCCTCTCGTTCGGCGATCTTCGCCTCTTCGGCCGCCGACTTCACGAACTGACGCGTTTCGTCCTCGAATTTCGTCAGCGTCCGGTGCGTCACCCGCCGCTTCCTCAAATTGACGAATGACGTGTCACCGGCCAGTTCGTCCACACAGTTCAGAACGAACGTGATGTTGTCGAAATCCAGATTCTCGATCCCGCGGCGACGCAAGTCGAAAAATTCCTCGCCAATGATGTCGAGGTCCGCGATCAGTATCGCGTTGAGCTTTTCCGGCTCGCTCTGGGCTTGAGCGGGCAGGGGATTGCCCTGGGCATCGACGTTCGGCCGGGGCGTTCCAGGTGTCCCCGTCAAGCGAACCGCCAGCGTGTAAGGCTGACCCGTCGGCAGGTGAACGCGAGCGGGTCGGATCTGAAAGCCGCCGAAAATTCCGGGGCTCGTCGCATTGCGGAAATTGATCAAGCCGCCGGAATCGCTCGTTTTCAACAGGGGCTCCACCTTCGGCCCGACGGTCGGAAGAGAGCGAATCAGGCCAGGGAACAATGCCACCACTTCCTGCAGGCCCGAAGTGACGACCTGCTGAGCGCTGAACGCCTCCGCCTGGCCGCTGCCCGGAGCGATGAAGACGATCTCGGGCGGCAGGTCCGCCAGTTGCGGGTGAGGGTTGTAGGAGTTCCAGACGATCTCCGTCGGCGGCCATTCCACGCCGAGCAAGTCCATGAGCGGCTTCGTATCAGCTTTCGGCTCAGGCGGGGGTGAGCCGCCCATCATGCCGCCCATCGGCTGACGAGGCGATTCCGGAGCCAGCGACGGATCTGTCGCCGGCAGCGGATCGGCGAACAGCAGAGCCGGACCGCCCGAACGAATGTAGGCCATGAGGTTCTCCAGCTCTCGCTGGGGCAGGCTGGCCGGCTGGGCTACGAGCAGACAGTCGAAGTCCTTGACGATCGGCCCTTCGGCGCTGACTGGGACCACTTCGTACTGCTTCTTCAATTCCGTGACGATCGACCACTCCTGGCCCGGTGTCGCCGCCCTGAAGTCGAAGCCACCCAGAAGCCTCGCATCCGTATTCAGAATGCCGATCTTTTTGCGGTTCGTGCGTGAGACGACCTGAATCGACCGGATCAACTCGTACTCGACTGGCAGACCACGGTCAAAGAACGGCACGACGACTTCTTCGAGCCCTGAGGTAAACGCAACGCCCAGGAAGATTTCTTCCGAAGACTGGCGGGCATCGGTCGTCGAAACGACCCTGCGGGGCTGAATGCCGAAGCGTTTCTCAGCCTCTCGCGCCGATTCGGAGAACAGCTCAGTTTCCAGAAGGCTCAGGCGGATTTTCGTACCGCCCAGGGCCGCGATTTCCTTGAGCTTGTTCAAAAGGTCTTCCTTCACCTGCACGAATTCGGCCGGCACGTTCGGGCTGTAATAGGCCTGAACCAGCACGGGCTTGTTCGCGGGCAGAGAGGCGATGAGCTTGCGAGAATCCCGCGAAAGCGTGTGAATGCGCTCGGCGGTGGCGTCCACGCGTGCCCCGGCCCGGCCGATCAGCACGAACAGGCTCACGACCGAAACGATCAGGCACGCCGTGCGCAACAGCCCGTGCGACCACATCGAAGCCCCTTTCGGTCCGCCGGCCCAGTGCCGCGAACCGATCAGAACGACATTCAGGTAAAGCATGGCCGAGGAGATGCCCAGGAAGTAGAAAACGCTGGCCAGCGGTACCACGCCCGTGCCGAAATCGGCGAACTGGGCCGGTATCGAAAGCCGGCCGACCGCGCGCCCCGCCGGCCCCGAAAACAATTGAGAAAACAGGTTCAGGAACACCGGAACGGCGCAGAACACGCCACCCAGGATGAACCCGATCGTAACGCTGTTGGAAAGGGCCGATGCCACCATGCCAATGGCGATCATCGCCGCGCCCATCAGGAAATAGCCCAGAAAGTTCGCGGCGATCACGCCCAGATCCGGCTTGCCGAGCAAGTTCAGCACCAGCACGTAACTGAGAGCGAACGCCAGCGACACGGCATAAATGAACAGTGCCGCCAGATATTTCCCCAGAACGATTTCATAATCGCGGGCTGGCAGTGTCAGCAGCAGTTCGTCCGTCCCCTGGCGGCGTTCCTCGGCCCATGTGCTCATCGTGATGGCAGGGACGAAGAACAGCAGCAGGTAGGGCATCCAGTCATTGAGAGGGGCAAGGTTCGCCAGATTCGCGGCGAAGAACACGGGCTGCCAGAACGCGGCCAGCGCCCCGACGAGCACGAACAGAGTGATGAAAACGTAACCCGCCGGGCTCGCGAAAAAGCTGACGACGTTACGTTTGACCACGGCCTTGATCACGTGGGGCCGCAGGGCCGGTTGTCGAACCGGTGACTTGGGCGATGCAGTGTCCGACATGAGAGGCTGAAACTCCTGAACTACGATGGCTTTCCCGTATCGGCGAGGTCAGAGACGCCTCAGGCCCCGGGTGCTCCGGGCCCTCGGCTCGCGGCTGACATTTTCGAGTGCGATCAGGCGACTTCCCGGGTCAGTTCCAGGAAACGCTCTTCCATCGATTTGCCCTGATGCGTGAGCTGGGCCGGCGTGCCGTCGAACACGAGCCGCCCCTGGTGCACGAAGATCACCCGGTCGGCGACCGGCTCCACTTCCTGCAGAATGTGCGTGGAGACGAGAATCGTCTTGCTCCGGCCCAGGTCGCGGATCAATTGCCGCACGCCCCGGATCTGGTTCGGATCCAGCCCGCTGGTCGGCTCGTCCATGATCAGAATGTCCGGATCATGCAGGAGGGCCTGCGCCATCGAAACCCGTTGCCGAAAACCCTTCGATAACTTGCCGATCGCCTTATTGGCCACCTGCTCCAGAACGCACTGGCTGACGACCTTGTCGATCCGGTCCCTGATCGCCGCGGAGGACAAGCCCCGTGCTTCGCCGAAAAAGGCAAGCAGCTCCAGCGGCGTCATGTCCGGATAAAGCGGCCCGTTTTCGGGAAGATAGCCGATGTGCTGGGCGGCCGTGATGCGGTCCTCGGCGACATCCAGGCCCGCGATTCGGGCCGAACCCGACGTCGGTGCCAGAAACCCGGTCAACAGCTTCATCGTGGTCGATTTGCCGGCTCCGTTGGGGCCGAGAAACGCCACGACCTGCCCGGCGGGGATCGAAAACGACATGTCCCGCACGGCCACGAACCGGCCATATTGCTTGGTGAGTCGGTCTGCGACGATCATTCCTTCGTCGGACATCCTGATGAGGCTCCGTGAACTGGAAACGATGAACGGACGCTGTTCGGAACCGCCTCCGACCGCGTCGCCGCGCCAATCGATCTCTCCGTATTTATATAGTCGAACCGGAAGGGGTGAGTCAACCTTTGGCCAGTCGAGGAAGCAGCTTCAGTGTCCCTCTCGAACCCGCATTGACGCTAATCCGGATTCGATGTAGGCTGCCGACGGAATTACGATAAACCACCGCGAGATCTTTCACAATTCGAAAGGATTCGAACGATGTTCCGCCTTCAGACTTTCACATCGAATGAAGCGATTCTGCATTCGTCGATTCCGAAAGATTCGCGATCTCGAACCAGATACGTTCGTTCGCCTCTGGCCAGGATATTTTGGTGTCTGGCAATGGTGGTTTCATCGGGAACACATGCTTCCGCCGACTCCATCCCAAGGCCAGGACGTCAGGTGGATGTCTGGCCGAATTATGACAAGGATGGAAAAGCCCGAATTTACGGTGATCCGGAGACCTCCAAATATGTGCTCTATCAGATGGAGCGGACAAATATCGGCGGCCCCTGGCGAAACGACGCTCCGGTCGTGATTCCGAAAACGAATTACACCGGCGATTACGTGATCGAGCGAACCGGCACGAATCCGGAACTCAAAGACAATCCGCCGATCTATCGAATCACTCGTCCCGGCGAATCGACAGAATCTGCTGACCACAAACTATTCGAACGAACAGACAGTGAGACGATCGTTCATCGACGAATACACGTCGAGTTACGCGATCGAAACGCGATCCGTCACGATCGAAGGTGTCAATTCCCTGGGACTGGCCCTTGGCACAGCAAGGAGCGATTGGACAAATATACCAGGCACCGGCCCAGACGGTTCGTGGAACCCGGCCCCTTATCCGGAGGCGGGGCAACTTCCGCCCGGCCAATATCCCGAGTCTCGGTTCGTGATCGATCTCAGTACGGGGAAACCGGTCGTTCTCGATCCGCTAGGCTACAATTGGTCCTCGTTCTCGGGATACACGAAAGAAGATGTCCCGAAAATGGTCGACATCATAGCGATGAACGACAAAGGCGAAATCCTGGGCGTCGCACAAGGTGCCCCGGGTTTGCCATTGTATTATTCGACCCCCACCGCCACACCGGAGATCCTGGCTTCGCTCGTCTCGGCGGCCCCGGGAGAGGACAGCGAATGGGCTCTCGGATATGTGAACAGCATTGACGACAACGGGATCATTTACGGCACTGCGAAGCCTGCTTACGATCTGGATAGACGCCATTGGACATGGGCAGGTGAGCCTTATCACGTGGCTCTCGTGCCCCGTGGAATGGCTCCGCCGTTCGACGTCGCTCCAGCTCCGGTGCCCGAACCTTCCACCTGGCTCATCGGTGTCGGCATGATCGCGGCCGCGGTCTGGAAGCAGAGAAGGCAAGGCCGATCTTGACCTGGCTTTGCGGCGATCAGAGTACGTACTACATTCGGTTTCCGCGATTCGAAATATCGAACGTGGCGTTCAAGACTTCGCAGGCTTGTCCGGCCGCAAAAGCCCCGCCATCACGTCGCAATCCAGCGGTGCCGATTCGCCGCGAAGCCATTTCGCATACGCCACCGCACCCATCGCGGCGTTGTCCGTGCAAAGCCACATCGGTGCGATGTGCAGTCTCACGCGGCGTTTCCGGCAAATCTCCTCGAGCGCTTTCCTGAGAGCCTTGTTCGCCGCCACTCCGCCACCAACCACGAGCCTGTTATGGCCGGTCACTTTCAATGCCTGCTTCGTCTTATGAACGATGCTGTCCGCAGCCGCAGCCTGAAAACTCGCGGCCAGATCGGCGATGAGCTTGCTTTTTGCATCCGTGTCGGTGGCCTTATCCCGGTTTTGTTCGAAAGCCCGCAAGACGGCCGTCTTCAGGCCTGAATAGCTGAAAACCAGCCTCGATTCCTGCGCGAACGGGCGAGGAAATGCGAACGCTTTCGGGTCGCCCGCCGCTGCCGCCTTTTCGATCGCCGGACCGCCCGGATAGCCCAGGCCCAGCAGGCTGGCGACCTTGTCGAAGGCCTCGCCCACGGCGTCGTCCAGCGTGCCGCCCAGCCAGGTGACTTCCAGAGCCGATCGACAATCGAGCAGAGTCGTATGACCGCCCGAAACGATCAATCCAAGGCACGGAAATACCGGAGTCTCGGGCTCGGCAAGTTGGGCGGCGTAAAGGTGCGCCTCGATATGGTCATAAGTCAGTAGTGGCTTGCCGAGGGCCAATGCCAGCGTTTTGGCCACGCTCAGACCGACGACCAGAGCGCCGACCAAACCAGGCTTTGTGGCCACAGCGATGGCGTCCAGATCGTCATAAGCCATTTTGGCTTCGGCCATCGCCTGACGAATTACATGCAAAATCGTACGAAGATGGGCCCTGGAAGCGATTTCAGGCACCACGCCGCCGAACGGGCCATGAAGGTCGATCTGGCTGGTCACCACATTCGAAACGATCTTCGGCACCGGTGGCGGGCCCGGCACTTCGCCAGGCGCGAACCAAGGGGCTTCGACCACGGACGCGCCGGTCTCGTCGCAAGTCGTTTCGAGGCAAAGCATTCGAAACTGTCTTCGGATGTCCGGATTCGGATCTGCTTCCGATCGCTGTACGTTCATTTGGCCGGTCGTCCTTCAGGGACCGGTTCGAACAGCGATTCCAGGCTCGCAAGGGCCAGATGCACGTCGCGAAAGCCCCGGGCACGCTCCCGGCCGCATTCGCCAAGGCGTTTCCTGAGGGTCGTATCCTGGATCAGTTCACCCAAAGTCGCGGCAAGTGCTTCGGAATCTCCGGGCGGAACCAATCGGCCGCAATCGGGCGTGAGGATCTCCGGAACTCCGCCCAGATCCGAACCGACGCTCGGCAAACCCGCTGCCAGGGCTTCGACATAGGTCAGCCCGAAAGAATCGGGCTGCACGTTTGGCTGGCAGTGCAAGTCCGCCGCAGCCAGGATCGCCGGAATGTCGTCCCGATGGCCGACGAATCGAATCCGGTCTTCGATCCCGGCCGCTTTCGAATACATTTTCAATTCTTCCACATAGGACGATTCCGCAGGCTTTTGCAAACCGCCGACAAGCCAGCAATTCCATTTCGGATCAGACTTCAGCCTGGCCAGCGCTTCCAGAAGGACAGAATGGCCCTTGAGCCTTTCGAAGCGGCTGAAAAGAACGATCACGACCGAATCGGGCGTCGCTCCGAATTCGGCCCGGATTTTCTCGCGAGCTTTCGCAGGATCGTCGATCGATCGATGTTGCGAAATCGGGTGAATCACCCGGTCGACCGGTCGCCCGAACGCTCGTTCCAGCGCGCTCGCTGTGAATCGGCTGTTGGCGATCAGGAAATCGGGCGGATGTGCGACGACGTAAGTGTCGAGCGGTCCGGAAACTCGAAACGGGTCATGGTTCCAGAAGGCGATGGGCCTTCCGAGCCTGCGTGCGACTGGCTCAGCCAGCCTGTAAGCCCACGAACCATGAGCCACGATGCCCATGATCGAGGGATCGTTCAGAGCCCGTGCCAATTTTCTGCGAGCCGACCAGGCCGTCCACGGATACCGGAATCGAACGGCGCCGAGAATCGTGGCGGGGACGCCCACATCGCGAAGGCGTTCCGAAAGCTTGCCGTCGAAACAAAGCGCCACCCGATGGCGCGAGCCGCCGATCGCAGTGCGGGCCTGATCCGCCGCACACAGGGCCACGATGTTCGATTCGATGCCCCCGAACAGATTTCCGGAATAAACGTGCAGGATCATTGCGGAATCTGTACAGGGGGAATCCGTGTGCGAATCGGGAAAGCGGGATGGTCAGGTATTGGCGTTGACTTTCGGTGCGGGCGGATTGGCGATCCGCTGCTTCACCGTTTCGATCGCCTTGTCCCGCTGCTTGTCCACGAACTTCGCGGCACTCGCAGCGGCTTTTTCGCGGTTTTCGGCTTCGAGCTTGGCACCGGCGTCGCTCGTCGACTTGCGTTTGCCGAAGACGTTCAGGTCCAGGTCACGTCGCCCGACGATCCAGTCCACAAGGTCCTTGTCCGTCAGCTTCACTTCCAGGCCTTCGTTCGGAGAAACGCCCCATTCGTCGCTCTGACGGGCGTTCTTGAACCGGTGAATGTTCTTGCCGGAAGGCCGCCAGTAAGTGGCCACGGTCAGCTTCAGAACGCCCTGGCCGTCTTCCATCTCGATGATATTCTGAACCGAGCCCTTGCCGAACGATCGGGTGCCCACCACGGCAGCCCGGTTGTGGTCCTGAAGGGCCGCCGAAACGATCTCCGACGCCGATGCCGAACTGCCGTTGACCAGAACGACCATCGGCACGTCGGTCACGAGCTTGCTCTTTTCGGCTTCGAAAACGCGCTCGACCGTGTTGCGGCCTTTGGTGCTCACGATCTTACCTTCCGGCACGAACATGTTGGAAATCTCCACCGCGGCCGGCAGAAGGCCGCCCGGATTGTTCCTCAGGTCCAGCACGAGCCCCTTCATACCCTGCTTCTTCAGCGATTCCAGGGCCGCCCTCAATTCCTGAGCCGTCTTCTGGGCGAAGCTCGTGATCCGCACGTAGCCGATCTTCGCTTCCTTATCCAGCATGTAATCCCAAGAATCGTCGGCGTTGCGGTGATCGCCCAGGACCGTCGGCAATTCGATGATCGCCCGGTTGACGTTCAGATCTTCGGTTTCGCCGTCGCGGTGCCGCACTTTGACCTTCACCGTCGTGCCAGGCTGGCCCTGCATCAGTTCGGTGGATCGGTCCAGAGACATCCCCTCGGTCGACTGGCCGTCGATTTCCATGATCACGTCGTCGGGCATGATGCCGGCTTCGTATGCCGGCGATCCGACCAGCGGTGCGATCACCTTCAGGCGCCCGACATTATCGGCCCCGACCTGGATTCCGACGCCGCCGAAAGAACCTTCGATCTGGCGGCGGAATGACTTCCAGCCGGACGTATTGATGAAGTTCGAATGCGGATCAAGGTTCTGAAGCATGCCGTTCAGAGCCGCTTCGAGCAAATCCTTGCGATCGATCGGCCGAACGTAATTGGCCTCGACTTTCTCGACGGCGTCCACGAACTGTCCGTACAGTTCGAGCATCTCGTCTTTGGGCTTTGCGGCGTCAGTCCGCGCCCAGATGCCGAGCGCCAGGCAGCCCGCCAGTATGAGACCGGAAAGGAAACGATTGTTCGCCATGATCGAAAAACCTCGCGGTGCGGAGGGATCGGTAGCAGAAGAGTTACCCTTATCATAACGGCCAAACGGACCGATCGGCAAGGGGAGTCAGGCAATCGGTGCCGAATTGAGCCCCGGAATTCGAAATCCCCGAACGCTCTCGCGATGCGCGTTGAGATGCAACTTGCGAATCAGGGTCCATCCTCGCGAATCCCAGACGTCCACGATTCCCTGGTCTCTGCCTGAAGAGCTCCCGGATCGCACCGGTATAAATGCAATCGATCGACCGGTCCGATCGGGCGGAAGGCATCGCGCCGGAGTGATCGAACTTGAGGCAATTGACACATTCGAGAACGAAAGCCTTCGAATACTGACCGGCGAAACCCATCGAATCCTCGGGCCCCGCCAAGCCAAGTATAAGAAAAACCGATAACCCGTGACGTCACGAAGAAGTCGCAGTGATCTCGCGACAAGATATTTCCAAATCAGCATACTCACGGGCGGGAATTTCCATCTGCCAAGACGCAAACTTTGTGAAACATGAATTTTATGTCATATTTCCCTGCTTCCGTCCGGGGGATTTCACAGAGTCGGGCGGGAGTTCCCCGGACAATTTTCTGTGATTTTCCGAAATTGCTTGTTGATCATAACGCAATCCTCCTATACGATCCCGCTCGTCGGTCAGTACGTGTCCTCAACACATGTCAATGCGACAAGGAGCGGGCTTTGAAATCGGTGTACAGAACTGTTCTCTGCGTATCCGCGATGACTCTGTTCTCCTCGGGGTGCTCCAGCGAAGGAAATCCCGGCGTAATTCCGGAAAGCCCCAAGGGTGCCGATACGCACGCAGCGATCGAAAATCCGGCGGGCATCAAGGAAAAGCCCTCGGCCAAGAAAAAAGCCGCAAACGAACTTCCGCCTCAGCCACCGAAGTAACTGCGAAAGCGATCCCTCGCAGTTTCGTTTCGAATCATCCTTGCCGGTGCCTTTTCGGCAAGGCCGGAGAACGGTGTGCCATCCAATCCCATCCCTTCCCAGGAGGTTTCCCTCATGCAGATCCGTCGTTCGAGAGCCCGCGGTTTCACACTGATCGAGTTGCTGGTCGTGATCGCGATCATCGCGGTTCTGATTTCCCTGCTGCTGCCCGCTGTCCAATCCGCCCGCGAAGCGGCCCGGCGTGCCCAGTGCGTCAATAACCTGAAACAGCTCGGGCTGGCGATGCACAATTACATGGACGCCAACGGCGTGATGCCGATGGGCGGCTATTTCAACGACAAATCGCCGACTCTGCCCTGGATGCACGGGTGTCTGATCGGTCTGACCGCTTTCATGGAACAAGGCAATATCTACAATACCTTCAATGCGAGTCTCAGGTATTATCAGTATCCTGAGAACGATACGGTCATGGCCCACAAGATGACGACTCTGGCCTGCCCGAGCGACATCGAAATTCTCGAAGGCAACGATGCCTACACGAAATTCGCAGCGCCCCGGATGTCATTCCGAGCAGGCCTGACGAGCTATCGCGGTATCGCAGGCCCCTGGACGAACCCGCCCCGCGGCGTAAACCCCGCTGCCACGGCCAACTGGTCCACTCTGCGAGCCAACGGCCTGGGCGTTCTCTACATGACGAGCGACACCTCGATCGCCGGCATCACTGACGGCACCAGCAATACGATGATGTTCGGCGAAAGCGTTTACGGCCGATTGAGCCAGTCGGACAAGAACTGCTGGCACTGGTGGATCGCCGGCAACTACGGCGATACGCTTCAGACGACCACCTACGCCCCGAACATCAACACCTCGGTAAACCTCTCGGTTTTCCCGAACGGTGCCGCGGCGTTCATCATCTCGGCCTCCAGCAACCACCCTGGCGGTGCCAATTTCGTCTTCTGCGACGGCTCGGTCCGGTTCATCAAGAACACGATCCAGTCCTGGCAGCCTGACCCCTCCAACAACTACCTGCCCGCGGGCCTGACGGTCACCAACGGCGTCTACACGCCGACCAAGCCCTACGGCGTCTATCAGGCTCTGTCCACCCGCGCCGGCGGCGAAGTGATCAGCGCCGACTCGCTGTAATTCTAGATCCCAAGCGAGGCGGCGAATCCAAACACCTTCGCCGCCTCCAACTCCGCTCAGCATGGGTCATGATATTGCGACGTGCCGTTGCCTGATCGCCCTCACGATCAGGCAACGCCAATCTTGTATTGTCGATCGATCGAAATTCGTAGGGGTTCGGAAGAATGCAACGGCGGAATTTCCTGACCAGTCTGGCCATCGCCATGGGTGCTACTCCGAGTTTCGCGGCAGGGTTGTCGAATCTCGCAGAGAATCTCAAATCCGCCGCGAACGAGACCGAATACTGGAAACGCGTACGACAGGAATTCCTGCTTCATCCCGGGCTTGCGCATCTGAACACGGGCTCGCTCGGTGCCACGCCCCGTTGCGTCCTCGACGGAATCGCGGGAATGCTTTATCAACTCGAAGGCGATCCGGTTTCGAACGTTTTCGGGCCGATGGGTTATCGCATGGATGCCGTTCGCACCAAAGCCGCCGAACTGCTCGGCGCCACGGCTGAAGAAGTGACCGTTACGGAAAATACGACCAGCGGCATGAATAATGTCGCCCAGAGCCTGGTTCGCCACTTGAAACCTGGTGACGAGATTCTGACGACCAGCCACGAACACCCTGGCGGCGCGGTGTGCTGGGAATATCTG
The DNA here is from genome assembly GCA_964608915.1 of uncultured Isosphaeraceae bacterium. Classification (GTDB taxonomy): domain Bacteria; phylum Planctomycetota; class Planctomycetia; order Isosphaerales; family Isosphaeraceae; genus QWQI01. The sequence continues at coordinate 42,831 of CAZSQA010000034.1, read as the reverse complement.
GCGAAATACCACGGCGTCAAGGTCGTGACGATTCCCATGCCGGTTCCGGTTCGCGACAAAGCCCAGATTCTCGAACTGGTGCGGAGCCATATCACGCCACGCACACGGATTTGCAGTTTCAGCCACGTCGATACGATCACGGGCATGCGCATGCCCATCGCGGAGATTTCGGCCATCACGCGTCCCAAAGAGATCTTCCTGGTCTGCGATGGCGCACAGGCCCCAGGAATGATTCGAATTGACGTCAAAAAACTCGGAGTCGACACCTACGCATCCAGCAGTCATAAGTGGATGCTCGCTCCGAAAGGGTCAGGCCTGCTCTATATCCGCAAGGAAATGCAGGACGCCATTCGGCCGCTGCCCTTGTATTCCGGGTATCAGGCTTATACCGGTGCGACCGGCACCAGGAACGTCTGCAACGTGCTCGGACACGGCCTGGCGATGGAATTTCATTCGACCATCGGCTCGCAACGAGTGGAAAGTCGCTGTCGTGAGCTTTCGAAACTGATGCGGGAGACTCTCTCGAAAAATCCGAATCTTGAGCTTCTCTCGCCGGTCGCGGACGACACCACCACCGGCATGGTCTCCTTCAGGCTCAAGAAAGGCACGGCAGGCGAACTCTACAGCCGGCTGCTGAAGGATTACGAGATCATGATCAAAGTCGTCGCGAAGCCGGAATACAACGGAATTCGGCTTTCGACGCACATTTACAACAACGAAGCCGAAATCGAAAGACTGGCCTGGGCGATCGACAGGATTCAGGCGAACCTCGCCTGACATCGATCGCATTCCGGAATGCGGATTCGCGACCTGGAATGACCTCGTCGCGAATCCTCAATCTGTTATCCTGTTAATGGCTCCGCGGCTTTATCGCTGCAGTGACGGAATCATTTCCGCACCCGAATGTAATGATCCGTGAGCGATTCATGCAGAACCGGAACCGGAATTTTGGGCATATGGCAGTTCAGACAGTCTTTCGTCGCTCCTGTACCGCATACGGTCTCTGCCCGGAAGTCGGCATTGTTGGTCACTTCTGCCTTCGCGGGGGGCCGGGAATGGCAGTCGATGCATTTCGATTCGAACTTCACCGGTTCGATTTTCTCTGACGAATGCGGGTCGTGGCACGTCATGCAACTGAGTTTGCCCCCGGATTGAGTGAAGCACCGGCTCAGCGGGAAGGTCACTCCGGCGGATCGCACCCATTTCGGATCTTCCGGGCTGGCGCGGATTTCGTTCGGGTCGCCGACCGTGTGGCAATCGACGCAAACCTTGTTCATGCCGATTCCGTCGATCCCGACGAGCGACCGGATCGCCAGATCCGGCATCTCGGCCTTCGCCGCGAGAATGTGATCGGAACCTGGCCCGTGGCACGATTCGCAGCCCAGGCCTCGATCCGCGAATGCAGCGGAACGCTTCGTCGCATCCTTTCGAAAATCACGCGGAGAGGTCACATGACAAGCGAGACATCGAACGACGCCGTCTCGCACATGCACCGTCTGCCCCAGCACGTCCTGCGATTTGTCTTCCTGGCCGGAATCCCCTGAAGTGCGATCCCAGCCCGAGCCGTTTTCGCCGGAATAATGCGACAGGCGCGCGGCACGATAAAGGCCTGCGCCATCTCGGCCGACCATCGTGACGTACCGCTGCGGCGTCCCGAACGCGAACTCGGCCAGAACCCGCAGCAGCTCCTGATCCCCTTTTCGTGTCACGATTTCGACATGATCCTGAGTACGTTCGAAATGATGACTGACCGCGGGATCGTCGGGATCTTTCAGTGGAGCTTCGGGCAAAGGCAGTTCCAGAAGCGCCTGTCCTGCCCGAAACGAGGAAGCGTGCCGGGATTTCGAGTAGCTTCGTGCGATCTCGTCATGGCATTTCGTGCACTGCACCTCACCTGCGAAGGGAGCCGGTTCGATTTCCAGCGGATGATTCTGACGAAATTCGAAAGCCTTTTTCGAAAGGTCACTCTCTGGCTTCGCTCGCCCCAGCCTTAATTCGGCCCGGGCCAGAAGCCAGGCGGTTTCGTCGTCGTCGACCTGATTCTCGAGGCCACCGAGTTTCGAAGCTTCGGCGACTTCCGTAGGCGCGTCTGTCCTCAGCAGATTCCGGGCGAAAAGCTTCGAGACACGATCCGCAGGGAGGAAGCCTGTGCGTACCTCAGGGTCAATTTCGAAAGCTCGCCGAAATGAAGTCACACTGCCGGCGTAGTCTTCCAACATCGAACGAAAGATCCCGGCAAGAAGATGGCCTTTCGCTTCGTGACCCGGCAATTTCGCGAGCGAATCCGCCGCGACGGCGGCTTCCTCGATACGTGCTTTCCGTGCGGAAAGCGAAGCGAACTCTTCGATCATCTCCGCGTGGGCGGGATCCGTGGCCATCGCCTTATGCCATACTCCCAGCGCAAGATCGGCATTTCCCTGCCGGGCGATCATCTGACCCAGCAGAAATCGATCTTCGGCCTGCATTCCGTCCAGCTTCACGCGATTTTCGTAGATCGCCGTCGCCAGATCGTCCTTCCCCTGTCGCGCCATCGACCGGGCCAGAACGCGAAGTGCCTCCACGTCGTTTTTCTCGTTTCGAAGCCGGTCATTGGCGAGCTTCGCGGCCTCGGCCCAGTCATTTCTCGCATAAGCCTCTTCGGCTTCCTGATTCGGCCCCGCGCCGCCGGATCGGCTGGTGGACCATAAGAGAAGACCGAATGCCACCATTCCGATCGCGAGCGAACCGACGAAGAACTTCCAGCCGAACCGGATCGGGAAAATGCATGCGAACGTCACAGTCGTCCTTCGCGATGACAAGGCTCGGTTCGCTGGTCGTTCGCAACGAACCGGAATGTGGGTGATCCATTTCATTGTGGCCAGCATTCGACAATGCTTGCAACGGGTTCGATCGAATTCGGACTTCCGATCGAGCCCGCCTCGATTCTCTGCTGGTCGAACTTCCGGGCGTTCGTCGTCAAAGTGTGCCTCAGTCTTTCGATCCAGCGTCAAGCGATTCCGCAGGCCGAAATTGCAGGACCGACTCAGGAAGGGATCCCGAAATACGAAGTCCCCATGACGTCTTCAGGCGATCCGCGGCCCAACCGCGTCGGATATCGCGAAAACAGCGATCATGTCGGCTGGAATCGTCCGTTTCCGAAGCGGAAGAAGTTGTGGATTTCCGACATCGGTTCGACGACGATAGGGCTTGCGTCATGCACAGCGCGAGATTTCATTCGCACCGGACTCTGCCGCGAATCAGAGGCAGAGTCAATGCGAAAGCGGAACCGGAAGTGAGGAACTCATGACAAGCAAATTCGAACGCAAGCACCTTCGGTCAACGATGTCACGCATCATATTTCCGGTTTTTTGCGTCGCGTTCTGCTTCCGTTCAACACTCTTGCCGGTTTGGGGCGCTGAGGCCAGGCCGCAAATTGCCCTGTTCGATATCGACGCCACACCTCCCGTGGGTTACGCGATGGCTTATGACCCCGTCAAACGGCACGACGAACTGACGCTGAGGGCCCGGGGTGTGGTTCTGATCGGCTCCGGGGCACCGATCGTGCTCTGCAATCTGGACTGGATCGGAATCGGAAACGAAGGCCACGACGCATTTCGCGAAGCTCTTGCCCGCGCCGCGGGCACATCGATCGATCGAGTGGCCCTTCACACCGGCCATCAGCACGATGCCCCAGCGTGTGATTTCGGGGCCGAAGCATGGCTGAAGAAGCAGGCCACGCCTGACATCGGACGGCACGATGGCGGATTCGCCCGTGAGGTCATCGGCAAACTCGAAAGGACGATCCTCCAGGCCATGCGCAATCCTATACCGCTGACGCATGCCGGAGTGGGCGTCGCCAGGGTCGAACGTGTCGCTTCGAATCGCAGAATTCCCGGACCTGACGGCAAAGTGCGGGCAACCCGTTACACGGCGACGAAAGACGCCGCCTTGCGTGCCGAACCGGAAGGCGTGATCGATCCGGAGCTTACGGCTCTTTCGTTCTGGAACGGGGAAACGCCTGTCGCCGTGCTGACGTATTATGCCTGTCATCCGCAGAGCTATTATCGCATGGGTATCCCGAGTTCGGACTTTCCTGGAATCGCCCGGTTCTTTCGGGGTCAGGCCGTGCCTGAGGCACTTCACGTGCATTTCAATGGCGCCGGCGGCAATATCGGGGCCGGCAAATACAACGACGGGTCCAAAGAGAATCGTGTGGAACTGGCCCTGAGGCTGGCGGCGGGCATGAAAGCCGCGTTCGAAGCGACGGAAAAATACGATCTGACGAACGACAAGATCCAGTGGCGGTCCGTGCCGGTGCAACTTCCGCCGGCGGCACATCTGGTAGAGGCATTGCGAAAGGCACCTGACGCAAAACCTGGGGATCATTGGGGCGCGGCTTCGCGGGTTTTCGCACAGCGTTGCCTGAACGGCCGATCGATCGACATCGGATGTCTGGCCGTCGGGCCTGCCCGCGTGATTCATATGCCGGGGGAATTGTTCGTCGAGTATCAATTAGCCGCCAAGGCGATGCGACCCGACCTGAAAGTCATGATGGCCGCATACGGAGACTATGGTCCGGGTTACATCGGCACGGCGAGAGCCTATCCCGAAGGCGGCTACGAAACGAGCCAGCGGGCTTCGAACGTCGCCCCCGGGGTCGAAGCGGTTCTCACCGAAGCAGTGAAGAAACTGCTTACCGATTGATTTTGCTGCGGCGGGCTCTCTGCACGATCGATCGGCGATTCCGACCCGAATCGTGAAGCCGGCCACCAGCAGGATAGCAAGTCGAATTACCAATGTCATTCCCGGAGAAAATCGCGATGGAAATCGTTGAGGATTTGCTCGATCATCCGGCGGTCTCCGACAGGCTGTTCTATCCGCGTCAATCTTCGAAATCGCCGACATTTCCGGTCACGTTCGGCGAAATCGAACTGGGTTGTTTTCGGCGCGAATTCGACCCATCGTGGCCGTGGTGCGTCCACTTTCACGGAAACGGCGAACTCGCGTCGGATTGCGACGAATTCGTCTCCAGGCTCTTCGAGCACTGCCGGGCAAACGTCTGCTTCGTCGAATATCGGGGTTACGGGGCTTCGGGGGACCGTCCCAGGCTCGGTTCGATGCTGGGCGACGGCGTTCGAGTCTTCGATACGCTCAAGGTTCCCGCGGCACGCACTTTCGCTTTCGGGCGATCGATCGGCAGCCTTTTCGCGATCGAACTGGCGAGCCGCTTGCCGAATCTGGGCGGTCTCGTGATCGAAAGCGGCATCGCCGTGCCGCACGAACATTGGCCGATCGACGAAATCGCCGCTTTCGGAAGATTGAACCAGGCGAAATTGCAGTTCAGGTTCGAAGAAATGCTGAACCATCGCGCAAAACTCGGCAAATACCCCGGCCCATTACTCGTGATGCATACGCTAAATGACCGGCTCGTGCCGGTTTCGAACGCCCAGCGACTGCATGACTGGGGCGCAGGCACGGAGAAGCGACTGAAAGTGTTCGAATGGGGGCATCACAATTCGATTCTTGAAGTCAATTCGCAGGAATATGCGGATACGCTTCAGAAGTTCATCGAGGATGCCGGATTGGATCGATAGCGATTTTCGAACGGGGCCGCGACGAATCCGGCAGGGTGTGACGGGTCACGATGCGCCTGGGTCCGTTCGGCCCAGCACAAAGGAAAGAGATCGCATTCGAGTCGAATGCGATTCTCGATAAACCGATTCGGCCCGGAATCAGGAGACGGTCACGAGATTGGTACTCGGCCCGTTCGTCTTGACGGATTCCATGCCCTTCTTTCGAGCGGCTTCGGATCGATACATCTGACTTGTGCCGATGATCAGGCCGTTCGCAGCGATAAGATTGAAATAGAGCGAGCCGTCCTTCGCATCGAGAGCGGCGTAATTCGCGGGCTCGACGCAATGGGTTCGCACCGAGGCGATTCCGTTCTCGGCGGATGCCCGCGACTGGTACGACTCGCTTCGGAGAATCACTTCGCCGTTATCGGCCTTGAGCACGAAGCTCGTCTGACCGGATTCGTTCACTTTGATTTCGTAGAAGCCTGGCATGGTCGGTCCTCAGCCTGAGAATCCAAAGCGCGGAGAGTCATTTCGGAACACGCGGAAACAGAACGGTCAACATTGTCGGATCAGGGCTGCTTTCGGTAAAGACGCACACCCAGAATTCCGAGATCGTCCAGATAGTTCGGGTCATTGGATCGCCCTTTCTGAAGGAATTCGATCCGGTTCGCACCGGGTTTCATCGAACCCTTCGGAATTTCGAATCTCAGACGTTCCGGCGTCTCGTTCGAAAGCGTCACTTTTTCGTTCAGCGTACCGAGAAGATTGCCGTTCAGGCGAATTTCCGTCACAAGTTCGCCCATGCGGATCAAATCGCCGAACCTGGGCGAATTCGCACCCAGCACCTCGACGGCATCGACTGCAAGTTCGATGGGCCACCCGGCTTCTTCTTCCTTCGCTTCGAACGATATTTCCAGCCGGTTGCCGAGCGGGTCCGGGGGGATGACACGCAGATCGACTTCGTCCCCGAGATGATGCGGCCGAGAATCGATAACACGCACCCCCGCGGCGGACCGACGTTCGATCGCCACGATCCGGTCGAGCGGAACGGTGATGCTGCCCCCCTGAGAAAGCGCGAGAGTGATGCCTGTGGAATCGCACTTTTCGACGGCCCCCTCGACCCGGTCCTGCGACCTGGGGGGCGGTGTCAGCAGCCCCAGCGAAGCGAAATATCCGTCATCGGTCTCCGCGCGCCAGAGGCTCTCCACGGCTCTGAAGAAAGTCAGTTCGATCACCGGCCCCAGAGCCCACTTGCCACCGGTCCGGCTGACGGGCGGTATCCATGTCGACGTCAGCCCGAGTGGCAAACTGAGCTGAGAATCGCCCTGAGCGAAGTGCCAGTTTCCGTCTTTGAGGCGATTGACCGTTCCGAGCCATTCGTGGCCTTCGGCGATCATGAGGGCGTCGTCATTGACTGGCCACTGCAGTACATGTGCCGCGGGGCCGAATGCGACCGCCAGCAGAGCGTCCACGCCGCGGGGCTTTTCCGGTGTCGCGGCGATCGACACGGCAGCGAGCGGTCCGGTCGCGGCCGGGGCACGCATCGTCAGGGCGACCGATTCGTCCACGCAAAACCGGACACGTTCCTCACCGAAAAACAGACTGAGCCGGTGCGTGCCGACCAGACGCGGAATCCTGGCGACGGCGGCCCTTTCGTCCTGCGGGGAAGCGATTTCCCAACGATCACCCACGGTCTTCAGAGTCACTGAAACGTATGGCTCTTCAGAAGTTCCGACATACGTGACCAGCGTCAGCGGGCCGTTTGCGTCCGCGTCGTTCGTTTCTTCGAAGGCGACCTGCACGACCCCTTGACCAGCGATTCGATCGCCGAGACGCAAAGCCGTCTCGCGCCTGGTCCCCGCGAGCCGCAACATGCGGAGCCCGTCCGGGGCAGGGGACATCGGTTCGTACGAGGCGGGATCTTCCGGACTTTCGAAACTCCGGGACAGAAGAGCCCACTTGCCCGGGTTGACGGCCCAGGCGAAAGCCGCGGCAGGATCGATGTCGAAGGATGCCGCGGAATCACCGATGGACCATTTCAGATTCCTTCGATCCGGAAGCTCTCGAATTCGGCCCGAAAGTCGCTCACGATAGCCCAGCACGGCCACGACATCGTCGGGGCGTTCGACAGGAGTCGGCACGGGCATCCGGGGCTTCGGCTCGGTGATCGTAAGCACCTGCGGCCATTTCGTTTCGCCGCCGTTCGAATCGTGCAGCGAGAGCCGTTTCGCTGCTGAGTTCCAGCGAATTTCGCCTGTCGAATCCCTGCCGTCCCCCCGGTATGTGATTTTCGACCGGAACTCCTCAGCCTCCGATCGCGAAGGCAGGCTGCATATCGAGAAAACCCAGAGGGCGACCGGAAGCGACCTGAGCGTCATGCCGGAAAGTCGAAACCAAGGCATCGGCGGGCCTTTCATGCTGAAACTACCACGAAGCGGTTCTGCCGGTTCGCGCATCAGGGGTTACGCTTCTGGGTGATCATCCAGTCGATGAGATCCCGGTCCGCGTAGGCCCTGTCCCAACTATTGTGACCGACACCCCGATATTCGGAATATTTCGCTGGCGCGCCCAGTTCCAGAAGCTTGTCGACCATCGCACGCATGGACCTTACCGTATCGACCCGGTCCGCGTCGCCGGTAATGGCCCATAAGGGAACGGTCATGAGAGCCTGGGCCGATTCGATCCGGGCCGGACTGCAGATCGGCACGACCGCCGAAAATCGGCCTTTATTGGCGGCCGCGATCTCCCAGGCACCCCGGCCGCCCATGGATAGACCAGAAAGAATCAGCCGATTCGGATCGACTTTGAATCGGGCGGAGACTTCCTCGAGGATCGCCAGTGCAGCCGAAGCGTCTTCGCTCTCGGCTGCCCAGGTTTCCTTCGCTTGAGCGAAGATCACGATCGCCGGAAAATCCGCATGTCTTGCCAGCACGGCCGGCCCGAGCCCCACCTGAGCAGGCACGATCCCGTCGCTGCCGCGTTCGCCGGAACCGTGAAGGAACAGAATCGTCGGCAAGCTTTTGGCGGTTTCGTATTCGGCAGGCAGAAACAAGGTGTATTTCCGCACGCCGAAACCTTCCTTTCGCAGGGTTCGAAGCTGGAAGCCGGGTTTTTCCTCGTCGGCCTCGGTGGCGCGGGGCACCGGGCGCGGCACTCGCTGAACGAGAAGATCCCGATAGCGAATTTCGAATGGCCCCTTGCCGCTGTGCACTTGAGTGGCGAATCGACCGGTGCTCGGTATCGCCGAATCCTCCTCAAGGTAACTCGCGGTCGACATGCCGTTCATGGAAAGGTTGATGCGCGGCCCGAAAGCGCGAATCGAATAGGTGTTCCAGCCGGAAGGATCGATCCGGGCGATCAAAGTCGGCGGAGCCTGAGCGAGCACCTTGTTCCGGCGCGATTCGTCATAAAGACAGCCCCAGTATTTTTCGCCGATATCAGCCTGATAGCCGACCATTTCGTGGGCGATCGGCTCAGCGGCACGCTCGCTCCGGAACTGCATGCCGCTGTTGCCAGCCCCGTCCTTCAGCCGGAAAGCGAACTTCAGGACGAAATCATCGAAGGTTTCGTCGGTCGCCAGAAAGTCGTTTTTGGCGAGACCGGTCAGCGTCGAACCGACAAGCTGCTCCTTTTCGACTTTCCAGACGGCAGGATCGCCGCTCCAGCCCGTCAGGTCCCGGCCGTTGAAAATGGGGACGAAGCCTGCCGTTTCAGGCGCAGGTTCCAGATTCTCCAGTTGCCGGGCCCACCACAGAAGGATCGTCGCCGTGTAGGTGCTCGAAAGGTCGCCCGGCTGGCCTGGCGTTGGGGCATAAAGGCCGGATTCGGTCCTGCGGTCGGCGATGAAGCTCCGAAGCGTCTCGAGATCAGGCTTCACTTTCATCATGAATAATGCCCGCATGATCCGATAACTGGCCCCGAGGTCGCTCTTGCCTCCCACAGTCGGCGACCATCCGCCGTCCTCGTTCTGTGCCTTGAGCAGAAATTCCGCGGCCTTCGCACGCCGCTCCGGCGTGACTTGCCGCCCCATCCGCAAGAAGGCCGCGATCGTGCCACCGGTCATCATCGGGCCGTTCTGCGCCGAACCGAACAAGCCATCTCCGTTCGCCATGGTCTCATATTGGGCGACCCACTTGTCGAATACAGCCTCATCCTTGACGCCTACGGCCTCGTAAGCCGCGATGGCCAGCCGAACGTCCTCGTATTCCTTCGCCGTTTCCGTCAGATACTTCAGAGCGGCCGCCACTTCCGGGCCGTTCTCCATCTTCAGGTCGCCCCAGGCCAGCATCGCCATGAACGTCGAACGCATCTCGGGCTTGCCGCCAGGTGCCGACGCGAACGAACCGCCACCCTTGCCGTCGGGAACGAAGCAGGCACGCACGAATTTCGTCGCCTTGATCACGTCGGGAATCGAGCCGCCGACGTGCTTGATCGATCGGATCGCGGCGTTCGTCGAACCGATGCTCGAAGGGCCGCCCTTTTCGGCCGTGAACCCGCCGTCGTCGTTCTGCAGGCTACGAACCGCGGCCGCCGTTTTCGCATAATCGGCCGCAAGCGAGGATACTTCCTGAGCTTGCCCCGAAGAAACCAGGGCACACACCCAAGCCATGAGCACCACGGCCAGCGCTCTGCGTTCGAATCGTCGGTAAAGAAGCATCGTCGAGACCGTCCTTCTGGAAATCCGTCAGTCAGCGTGCGCCGAGGCGGGGAAGGGGCGATACGCGGGCTGGAAAGCCCGCGCCGCCAGATGCCTCTATCGTCCATGGAAAGTGCATGAATTTCAACGGTCGAGTGCGTGTTTCCGAAGTCTTTCAGGCAGATTCCGGAAACACCGCGATCTCCAACGGCACACCGACTGCCCGGATCGCCAGCGGACCACCTTCCTGGCCAGGTCTCGAGACTTGCACGAATTCGGTTCATTCCGGAATGTCTTACGATCGTAACGGTTTCGAACCGTATGCCCCCTGATCCTCACCGAAAACCGGAAATTCGATGCTTCGCGGTACCGCCGAATCGAGAACTTACTCTTGGAACCGCGATCGACAATCGTGCGTTATCGGCAAATGATCTGTTCGCAAAGTGCCTTCCAAGGAATCGAACGATGACCCCGGTTTTCAAGTTCGGCGATAAGTACATCTTCACGGCCCAGATTGAATGCATCGTCTGGCTGAATTCCCAGAGCGTCGAAATCCGAACCCGCACGGAACGCTTCCTGTTCGACGGTGCCGCCGCTGCCGCTTTGAGGACCTATCTGGACGGTCAATCCCAAAACTTCGGCTAGTCCGAACCTTCGATCACTGTTTCGAGCGGATTGCGAGGCTCCGAATCAATTCGTGAATTCGAACCGATCCTCCGAAAGTCGATCCGCATCATTCGCACGCCCACTCCGGCGGTTCGACGGCGAAGGTCATCTTGTCGTCCGTCACCGGATGGCGGAAAGTCAGACTCTGCGCGAAAAGACACAGCGGCGATCGGTCGGCGTCGATCGTCTGCGTGTCCCCGATCTCGCCGCCCTGCAGATAAACCGTATCTCCCACGATCGCATGACCCAGATGCCACAAATGCACACGAATCTGGTTCGTGCGTCCCGTGCGAGGGCGGGCCTCGACGAGCGCTGAGCCGTCCGGATATCTTTTCAGAGTCCGGAATTCGGTCCGCGACGGCATTCCGGCTTCGAAGTCCACGTCTCGCGAGCCGACGTCTCCCGAAGTGGCACGGATCGGAGCGTCGCACACGAACTCCTCAGCAGCGGGGTGGCCGTGAACACGGGCCAGATAGACCTTGTCCACTTCGCCTCGCTCGAACTGCGGCTGCAGAAGGCCGGCAAAGTGTCGTGTTCGCGATAAGACCATGACGCCGGAAGTGTTGGCGTCCAGCCGGTGAGCCGGGCGGGGGCTCTGCGGGCTATAGACTTCGGCCAGAATGTGCTGCATCGTGTTACGATTGAATCTGCCGCACGGGTGCACGGGCAGCGGGGCGGGCTTCTGCAGGACGAGGATCGCCTCGTCCTCATGAATGAGTCGAATGTCGGCGTTCACGACCGGTTCGACGATCGCCTCGAGCTTCTGAAAATAACGGTCGCCGGCCGAGACGACGTGCCCGGCTCCGACGGGCTTGCGATCCCGGTCGAATAATCGTCCCTCGGCGATTCGTGCCACCCACTCCTCGCGCGGAACGTGCGGCAGAATCCCGGCGAGGAAGTCGATCAGCGAAGCACCATGCAGACGTGCCGGCACCTTTACCGGGCGATAATTGTCATAGCGAACCGAGCCGGGCAGGGGGCTGGTCGCCTGCCGGATCGCTTCCTGCCGGTGTTCCAGCGAGCTGCGGCGTTTTTCCGCTTCAGGCACGAAACAGAATGGGCAGCTTTTGCCGAAGACGTAGCGTGGATCGGCCTGATCCTCGACCGTCAGCGGCGACTGGCAGGCGAAGCACTTTGCGGCGTCACTTTCGCAAAGGCAGGGGTCCAGGCCGACGCGGTGATCGAAGACGAAGCATTCGCCTTCGTAATGATCGCCGCCCACCTCTTCGAAATACTTGAGGATGCCGCCGTCGATCTGAAAGATATTGCGGAACCCCAGCTTCTCCATGAATGGCCCGGCCTTCTCGCACCGGATCCCGCCCGTGCAGAAGGTCACGACAGGCTTGTCTTTCCAGTCCTCGGGCAACTCTTTGACGGCCTGGGGGAACTGGCGAAAATGACCGATCTCCAGATGCTTCGCGCCTGTGAAAGTGCCCAGTTGCACTTCGTACTGGTTGCGGGTGTCGAGCAGGATCAGCTCACGGCCCTCGTCAAGCCACTTTTTCAATTCCGCTGGCGGCAGCTTTTGATGAGCGAAGGAATTGACGTTCAAGTCGCCGACGCCGAAGGCGATGATCTCCTTCTTCAGCTTCACCAGCATGCGGGAAAACGGCTGTTCCTCGCTTTCGCTGTATTTGGCCGCGAGCGATTCCAGGCCCGGCACCTGGCGGATTCTGGCCAGGATCGATTCGATCGATTCCGCCGAACCGGCCAGAAACAGATTGATGCCTTCGCTGGCCAGCAGAATGGTGCCCTTCAGGCCAAGATCGCGGCAGCGGGCGAGCAGATCGTCACGCAGCGGTTTCAGGTCGGTGAGTTCCGCGAATTTGTAGGCCGAGATATTGACGATCGAGGACATGGTTCGCAGTGAGCCAGTGTGAGTCGAATTGCGGACGACAGGCACGAACGGTCGCACGCATCCGAAGAAATCGTACCCGAGTGTCCTTTTCTGCGAAAGGGCATCGGCCACTTGTCGAGTGGACGGAACATGTTATGCTGAAGCTCGAAACCGGCGAAAGTCGTCCGGTGCGAAGGGCCTGCGAAATTCATTTCCGTGGCCCGCGACGCACCGAAATCGCCCGCACGACCGGAGCGTACGCAGCGGCCCAGACACGAGGAGCGAGAAGCCCAATGGATCCTATCGAAACCAGCCGTCGTTCGTTCGTTCAGTCCGCGGGGCTCGTGGCGGCCGCATCGGCCACCGCCAGGGCTCAGGACTCGCCCAAAGCCGAAGGCGATGCCGCCAATACTGCCCCGGCCAAACCGCTGCCTCGCCGAAAGCTGGGCAAAACGGGCGTGGAAATCACCATGCTCAACCAGGGAGCCGTGCGCGGCCAGGCCTATGACCGCATCCTGCGGTTCGCATACGCCCAGGGCGTGCGTACGTTCGACACGGCCAAGGTTTACGGCACTGAGCCGAACTTCAAGAAGTGGTTCGAACAATCGCCCGAGGTACGTAAGGAAATCTTCCTCGTCACCAAGGACATGCCGAAGAAGTCTTCGGAGCTGATCCGCATGCTTGACGAGCGCCTCGAGACGCTCGGCACCGATTATGTCGACCTGTTCTTCATCCATGGCCTGGGCGATCAGCACAGCACGGATCAGGCCATCGACATGGTCACCAGCCAGGAATTCAAGGAAACCGCCGACAAGATCCGCAAGTCGGGCAAGGCGAAATTCGTCGGCTTCTCGTCGCACCATAAGGACAGGGGCCTGATCATCCAGAAGGCCGCCGAAGCCGGCTTCGTGGATGCCGTCATGCTTCAGTACACGCCGTGGCTCGACAAGGATTCGCCCCTGAACAAGGGCCTCGACGTCGCCCACGAAAAAGGCATGGGCCTGATCACCATGAAGCACATCGCCGGCCAGTTCTTCGGCGACAAGCCCAAGGGCGACATCCTGGCCGACGTGCAGCAGAAAGTGCCGATGCTCAAGGAACGCAACCTGACGCCGTTCCAGGGACTCCTGCACGCCATCTGGACCGACGAGCGGCTCGCCTCTTGCTGCGTCTCGATGCGCAACACCGACCACATCCGCCAGAATATCGACGCCCTCATGCGGTATGAGCCAGTCAAGGTCGCTCAACTCCTCGAGCTTCGCGATGCCGCCCTGGCCCACGGTCCCACCCTGTGCGCCGACTGCGACGGCCGCTGCTCGAAGGCAGCAGGAACGAAGGCCGAGTTGGGCGTGCTGACCCGCTATCTCACCTATCACCAGCACCTGGGCGACCGCCAGACGGCCCGCAAGCAGTTCGCCGACCTGCCCGCCGAAGCCAAAGACTGGGCCGGCGCCGACCTGGCCGCCGCGAAGGAAGCCTGCCCCAATAAGCTCGACTTCGCCTCCCTGTTGCCGAAGGTCGACGAATTCCTCGCCTGATCGACATTCACGTCGATCGATTCGAAATCCCGCAAGGCCTGGCTCGCGAGAGTCAGGCCGGTTTTCGTTTGCGCAGATGAATCATAAAGGAATGCGAATGGATCTCGGGCGAGCACGGTCTGGGTTTCAATCACCGATCACTGCGAATGATCCGGTATTTCCCAGCCGCAGTAGCGACATCGAGTGTGGATGAATTCGTAGGAAGCGTATGGCATGAAGCGTTTGCCGCAACGGGGGCAGAGCCATGAGAAATAGCGGTTCTTGTCGATGAAGTTTCTGACGAAGAGATAAAGCACCGTCGGGAAACCGATCGCCACATAGATCAAAGGCAGGAATCTGAACGATTCGAATTCCGAAGCGAGCACGAAGAGAGGAATGCCGAAGAGGAAGATCGCGAACAACAGGCGTTCGTGATTGAGATATCTTTTCCGCAAGTCTTCACGAATTCGAATTTCGGCTTCGACCTTTTCTGCGTCTGGCGCTGGAGGAAGATCCGAACGGGGTTTCCCGCGAATCCATACGTCGAAAAGTTCCTTCATACTGGATTTCAGCTCGCGCAGCGACAGCGGCCTTTCGACCGAGCTGACCCTGGCCCCGATGCGGGCGAACGCCAGGTCAAGTGTCTGTGCGAGGTCGGTGCGAAGGATCGAGCTGTCCGAGGCGAGTCGCGCGAAGGCGGTCGTTTTGCCTTCGAAAACGGATTTCCTCACGAAGATTTGGACATCGTGCCCGCCCACGTTCGCGGCGTAGACCTTGCGGGGATTCCGTACCGCATCGTCAGAATCGAACAACGTCGTTTGTCGGACTTCCGGGGGCAATTCGACGACGGACATGCCGATGGAGCTGAAAAGTTCGGGAATGCGATCGAACGCCGCGAGCGGAAGTTCATAACGGGAATATGCCATCGATCGGTTCGCGTTTCATACAGGAACGAATGATCGTCATTCCCTCGATCTTACTCGATCGAATGATGAGGAACCACACCCTGCGAATGATCGCGAACCGGGGCCCGGCCGATTTCAGTCTGAATCATCTTCCGGCGCGGTGCCGGCAGGCAGCGGTATTTCCGGCATGCGATAGCCCAGGCCACGGACGGTTTCGATACGATCGGCGTGGTCGCCCAGTTTTTCCGCTGGTGTTCGATGTGAACTTCGATGGTCCGTCCGAGGACGACGGCGTCTTCGCCCATGTCGGTGTCCATCAGTTCTTTGAGGGAAAACGCCAGGCAAGCGTGACGCACGAAGGCTTCGAGCAGCCGAAATCGGTGGGCGTGCTGACCCGCTATCTCACCTATCACCAACACCTGGGCGACCGCCAGACGGCCCGCAAGCAGTTCGCCGACCTGCCGGCAGAAGCCAAAGACTGGGCCGGCGCCGACCTGGCCGCCGCGAAGGAGGCCTGCCCCAACAAGCTCGACTTCGCCGCCCTGTTGCCGAAGGTCGACGAATTCCTCGCCTGATCGAATCGACGCTCAAGCGATCCGAAATTCCGACCGGTCTGGCCTGAGAAGGTCAGGCCGATTTTTTCGTATTCCAAATGAAATTTATTGCATGCGATGCGATGTCGCCGCAACCGGTTCGAATTCCGCCAGATTCAGTCCGCAATGCTTGCAGCGATCGCCAGGAACGTTGCTGCCGAATGACATGATGAAACTTTTGCCGCATCTGGGGCAATGGAACTTCATCAGCAGCGTCCAGCTCCAGATCATGCCACAAAACGCGACGATGAGCCCCAGCGAAATCAAGCCCAGAGCGAAATGGATAAGCTGTTGAGCCACACTCGCACCCGGTACGAATGCGCTGGCGATTCTCGATACGAGCCCATGCTCCCGGCGATATCCACTCACGTACCCGAACCTGTGAGCGATCGAAACCATCGCGGCGGCCAGTAGAAACGTCGCCATGAATGAGATCGTGTGGGTTCTGCGCAAAAGCCGATAGCGATTCGCGGCTTCCGCCAGAACCTCAGCGTCGATTTCCCGTGACGGGTTTTTCTTCGGTTCCCTCTTCCCGGCGAGGATCCGCTTCCAATCGGACCGGAATTCACGGATCGCCCGAGAAATTGGCCGCTCGAGCGAACTCACGGTAGCCCCTGCACGTACCATCGCCAGGTCGAGCGATTGGGCAATCGCGCCGGGCAGCAAGGAACCGTCCGCAGCTAGCCGGGCGAAAATGCGTGTCGGGCCAGTTTCTCCGGGAGTCGAACAGAACAAGTCGATCGGAATCCCGTGGATTGTTGTTCGTAAGATGGTCCGCTTCACGCCCGGACCAGCGGTCGAGTTCGATCGAGTTTCGTCAGACGCAGGTAGAGACCGATCCTGGACGACCTCGAGTCCCTGTCGCCGGAACGATTCCACCAGTTGTGCGAATGCGGCGTTCGAAATCAGGTAGACGGAGTGAATCATCGTTGCCGAGCGAATTCCTATCAGCCGTTGCGATCGAGATCATCGATCCTATTCCGAATGCGGAGAGAACGCCAGTGACCGGCCGAAGGTCGTATGATGCCAACGAAGCCCGGGTATCCCGATTTCGAAGCGATCGTGCCTGAATATCGCATGGGCAATGCCCGAACGCTCAAGGCGACTCCAGATCCTGATTCTGTCCGATCGCTCGAAGCGACAGGTCGAGCCCACAAACCCGGCATCGATCCTTATCCGGGAATATCTTATGGAAATCACGAAAGATGCTGCCGCAACGTGGACAGCGAAAATACCGGTGTCGATTCGTTTCGACCCCCACGTACACGACGAAATAGGTGAAGACACATGGAAAGACGAGCATCAGAAGGCCATTGAGCACATCCGGCAAGATCGGGTGGAGTAAGATCATGACGATGGGAAAGCCCAGGAATGTGAGCATCACCCGTTGATATGCCTTCACCTCGGCTTGCCGCAACTTTTCCTTTTTCCGGCTTGCGGCGGCGATCATATCGGGAGTCAATTCCCGATAGACGATCTTGCGGGGCCGTCCGGAAAATTCGACGTGTATCGAGATCGATTCACGAATCGCTTCTTTCAATTCCCGTAAAATCGCCATCGAATTCCTCTAAGTGCATTACCGAAATCGATCTGAGCTCGATCGAGCTCTCGGGTTTCAATCTCCAGGCAGCAATTCGGTCGGATGCGTGCCTTCCGGCAACAGGCAGAGCACGACCACGGCCACGGTCTCCAGCGTGAAGATCAGCGGCACCACGAAGCCTTCCCTCGTGAAAAGCTGCGTCTGCACCAGATAGTCGCCAGAAGCCGCAAGGGTCAGGAACAGCAAAAGCCGCAGCGGTTTCGAACCGGCATAGCGCGTGACCTGATCGACCACCAGTACGGCGATCAGAATGACAAGCAACATGTGCTCATATTGCAACTCATACCGTTTCGCTTCGTTCAGAGCTTCGAGAATGTCATAAACGAATCCGACGATCGTGAAGCTGAGGGCCACGTGCCATGCCAGTTCTGGCATCAGGCAGACGATCAAGAGCAGCACGAGCACGATCACCGTGAAATTCATGCGAAAGCCCCATGAATAATTGGCCTCAAATGCGGCTGCGATCAGTACGATGGCCGCCAGGATCGTGCCGGGCACGGTCGTGCGGGGAACGATCGTTAATTTCGAATCGGATTTCAGCGGCAGATGTTTCGAAGCCAGAGCGAAGCCCAGGCCAAGGCATGCGCCGAAGCTGAATTCCATCATCTTCCACCACGACCCCTTGTGCCAGGGGTCGGGCAAATGCAGGCCCATCAGGAGCCACAGCGAACCTCCCCCGAAGCCCACTGCGCCGGCCAGGGTGCCTTTGCCCAGAAACCGGAACATTTCGGACCGGTTGGCGGAAAAGATCGCCAGATAGGCCGCGGCGACGACCGGCCCGAGGAACTGGCCGAACCAGACTTCCTCACGGGGTTTGTTCACGGGGTCGGAAAAATAGATGAGCCGGGGCACATCGACCACCTGCCAGCCGATCAGTGTGAAAACCGTCAGGAGGAGCAGGGCCCCCCAGCTTCGGGCTTTATGATGGCGGCACTCTTTGTCGGAGTCGATCCATATGAGCAGCGCCGCACCGAGAGCCCACACGGCACCCTTGATCGTCAGCCCCAGCATGCCCCAGGCGGCTGTGTCCCAATTTCGCAAAAGGCCGATCGTCTGCCCGTAGGTCTCCTGCCCGCCCAGGCCGAAGCCGAGGGATGTCCAGGCTGCGAAAACACCCAGCCGAACGCCGCCGAGGCCGAACCGCCAGCCAAGGCACAGGGCCAGCATGGTGCCAGGAATCATGGCCCCGACCGAACCGCCACCGATGGTGCCGCGCAGCCCCCAGCCGAGGGAACCGGCGATGGTGGACAGAATCAGGAAGCGTCTGCGGTCGAACATCGGCGGAAGATCTCTTTCAGGAAAATTGGATCAAGCGATCGAGCGATCACGGGAATCGATTCAGTCGCCGATTTCCTTGATCCTGGCAGCGCGGATCTGACCTGTGCAGCCGAAGCTGGCGAATCCGAGGGGCTCCGAGGGGCGTGACTCGACCCTGGTGCGCAGGGAGCGGTCGGTCCCGTCGAAGTCGACGACCTGTTTGCCGTCGATCGTCACATTAACTTTTCGGCCTTTCACGTGGATCACGAATCGATACCAGCGTCCGTTCTCGAACTCGAAACGCGTGGCAGTTTCGTTCTCCGAGGCATCGGCGCCGTCGATCGAGGAAAGCCCGGTCACATTGCCGCTCCATCCGCCGTTGACGAACGTCAGGTGCCCCCCATCGACCGGGAAGGTCGCCGCCGCGAAAAAGTCGTCGCCGTCCGTTCGACGGGCCTCGTATGAAAGCTCGAAGTTTCTGAATGCAAGCGACTTACGAGCATAAGTGACACCCGTCATCGGGCTCCCTTTGCCGAGTGTGACGACACCTTCGCGAATCGTAACCTCTCCGGGGCGGAAGAAATCGGTCGGCTTCCAGCCATCGAGCGAATCGCTCTGAAAAAGGTTCGCCGCCTTCCCGGCAGGGGGCTCGCCAGCGTCTTGACTCAAAGCCGCAGTCGACAGGATGTACCGACCAACACAGCCTGCGGCGATCGATCTCGCGGCGATGTCGATAAACGATCTGCGGGCAAAGGTTTCGGCAAGGACCGCCGTTCGGGCACGTTTCATGGCACATGGACCTCCAGGCTCGATGTGACCCTGCGTCGACTGGCGAATGGTGAGAAAGCGAACGCCTGAGCGTACCTGAGCATTCCGAGGCCAGCCCCGCCAGTACGCAAGATATCTTCCGGAATCGAATGGTGGAAGGCAACAAAAACAAGGCGGAGGAACGCCGCGGCAGGCCCACCGGCCGGAACGAGGTTCCGACTGAGTCCTGTAAGCGACACTCGCACAGGCCTCGACGAGGAATCCGTGATACGAATCGTGAGGCATTTCCGGATTCTGACGGCGGTTCGAAAAGCGACCCGAACGAAAACGAGTCGTATTTCGTCAACAGCGGTTGGATTTTCGCGAACGAAACAATACAATCTTCGACGAGCCTGATCAGGCTCCAATCGAATACATACGACTGTACGCAACGGCACGAAGGATACATACGTGACCATGATGGTCTCGTCATGGATCGGTCGATCATTCGAAATCACCGATCCCGCGACAATTCGATTTCCGGACGAAGCGAGCGCGCCGAAAACGGCTGGGCCGCCGATTCGGATCTATTCGTCATTTTTCGCTAGTCGCGCTGCTCGATCAGGTTATGATTTCATGAATTCGCAGGAACATTTCTGCACCGACATATACGTACACCCTCACTTGAATTCCGAAATTTCGCTTGTGATGTCGATTTCGAAATCGCTAAGATCGTGGCTTCCCAACCGGCACAGCGACAAGACACCGTGATTCCGCAGGAGCGACAGGGAATGATGCGAGTTTCGAAACGTACCGCTTCGGGCAGATCCGTCCGTCGCGTTTTGTCCCGTTCGGCCAAGCGCTACTTTACGCCGTTCGACCGGCTGGAAGACCGTACGGTGCTGGCTGACGTGATGAGCACGGTGGGCACGATCGCTGACGAAATTCTCGTTCAGTATCGCCCCGATGCTAACGTTCAGACACGGGCCGCGAACCGGGCCAACGCCGGCTTCGGCCTGCTCGACGAAGTCGACAGTGCCCAGCGTCTGAACATGGGTGAGGGCATGATCGAGCTGGTCAAAGTGCCCGCGGGCATGACGACGCAAGCCGCGATCGAATATCTATCGGCCCAGCCTGGCGTGGAATTCGCGGAACCGAACCAGATTCTCTCCCTATCCGGTGTTTCCAACGACCCTTACTACACCAGCGGCATCCTGTGGGGAATGGAAGGCAGCGATTCGCCGACGAACGTCGGTCCCGCCGGCACGACGAACGCCAACGGGATTCATGCGGAAAACGCCTGGAATGCCGGATACACAGGCTCCCGATCGGTTTACGTCGGCATCATCGATACCGGCGTGCAGATCGCCCATCCGGATCTGGCGGCCAATATCTGGGTGAATCCATACGATCCGGTCGACGGAATCGACAACGACGGCAACGGATTCGTCGACGATGCCAACGGCTGGGACTTCGCGGCCAACGACCGAACGGTCTACGACTCCACGAGCGACTCGCACGGAACGCACGTGGCGGGCACGATCGGTGGCTCCGGCGGTAACGGAATCGGCGTGGCCGGCGTGAACTGGCAGGTGACGATGATCGTCGCCAAGTTCATCTCCGGCAACAGTGGAACGACGACGAACGCGATCCGGGCCATCGACTACATCACGGACCTGAAGGTCCGCCATGGGCTGAACATCGCCGCCACGAACAATTCCTGGGGCGGGGGCAGCTATTCATCGGCCATGAATGCCGCGATCATTCGCGCCGCCAAGGCGGACATTCTGTTCGTCGCGGCCGCGGGCAACAATGCCTCGAACACCGACGCGACGGCTTATTATCCCTCAAGCTATTCGACGCTCGTCAACGTCGGTACGACAACGGCCGCAAGCTACGAAGGCGTCATCTCCGTCGCTGCGATCACGAGTTCCGGAAGTCTCGCGAGTTTCTCCAATTACGGCTCGACACGCGTGGACATCGCCGCCCCGGGCGAGAATATCTATTCGAGCCTGCCCACAAATACGTACGGTTCCTACAACGGTACGTCCATGGCCACGCCGCATGTGACAGGGTCGATCGCCCTGCTCAAATCCATTTATCCGGCCGCGACCGCTGAGCAGCTCCGCGGGGCGATCCTTGCCTCGGCCACGCCCACGAGTTCGCTGACCGGCAAAGTCGCGACCGGCGGCAGACTCAACGTCTTCTCAGCGATCAATCTCGCCTCGTGGAACCCGAACCCACAAATTCCCGGCGTGTCGGTCGCCGACGTTTCGAAAAACGAAGGTAACTCGGGCACCTCGAATCTCGTCTTCACGGTCAGTCTCTCAGCCGCATCTGCCCAACCCGTCACAGTTTCTTTCGCGACTTCGAACGGCACGGCTCTGGCAGGTTCGGATTACACGGCCGCCTCGGGCACTCTCACCATCCCGGCCGGAGCGACGTCCGGCACGATCGCCGTAACGATTTTGGGCGACAATGTCTACGAATCGAACGAAACGATTCGCCTGGCACTTTCGTCCGTGACCAACGGCACGCTTACCGATAGCGAAGCCACGGGCACGATCCTCAACGACGACGCGAAACCCGGCGTCTCGATCTCCGACACCCGGCTGATCGAGGGGAATTCGGGCACTTCGAACATGGCGTTCACGGTGTCGATCTCCAATCCGGCCGACTCCCCGGTGACGTTCCAATACGCCACCTCGAATCTCACGGCCACATCCGGGATCGATTACGTCGCGGCATCCGGCACGATCACGATCTCGGCCGGTACGACTTCGGCCACCATCGCCGTGCCGATTCTGGGCGACACCGATTACGAAGCCGACGAAACGTTCCGCCTGACGTTATCGAACCCCTCCGGGAACGCCACCATCGCGAACGCCACGGCCACAGGGACGATCGTCAACGACGATGCTGCCCCTGTGCCGTCTCTTTCGATCACCAACGCCTCGAAGGTCGAAGGCAACTCCGGCACTTCCACGCTCGTCTTCAACGTCGCTCTCAGCAATGTCT
>CAZSQA010000034.1:0-20400 GCA_964608915.1 uncultured Isosphaeraceae bacterium | reverse complement strand
CAGTGCCCGTTCTGGGCGATACGGCTTACGAAGCCGACGAAACGTTCCGCCTGACCTTATCGAACCCCTCCGGGAACGCCACCATCGCGAACGCCACGGCCACAGGTACGATCGTCAACGACGATGCACTCGCGATCGAAATGTCGGTCGCCGATGTGCAGATCCTCGAAGGAAACTCCGGCTGGTCGCCGATGGACATCGTCGTCAGCCTTAGCGAACCTATGGCCAAAGACATCACAGTGATGTTCGCGACGAGCGAAGGCTCCGCGAGTTCAAGGGGCAATACGAGCGACTTCGAAGCGACTGCCGGCATTCTGACGATACCGGCAGGTCAGACATCCGGCATCGTCTCGGTCCGGATCAAGGGCGACAAGACCTTCGAATTCGACGAGAACTTTTTCCTGACGCTGAGCAAACCCTCGGACGGGATCATTCTGACACGTGACCAGGCCGTGATCACGATCGTGAACGATGATCCTCTCAGCAGCGGCGGCGCCAGAGGCAACAACGGCGGCAATGGGTTCGAAGAAGGTACTCTTTCCATGCCTTCCGACATCATTGCCTCTCCCGTTCCCGCGCTTGACGTCGTACTCGGCGAATGGCTTACCCGATCGAAGAAGATCACGCGCACGAACTGACTCGTCCTCACGGAATCGTGTCACGGTATCATCGAAAGAGCCCCGGTTCCAAAGGCCGGGGCTCTTTTCTTTCATCCTCAAGGGAGAGAACGCGTTCCGGATTTCTAATTGATCATCCGAGCCGACTTTCGCCGATCGGGTCGATCAAATCCGGCCTGTCGGTCGCGGGGCTGTTGACTTTCGTACTGACGGGCCAGGCTTCGAGAAAGTCGTCAGGGGCAGGGGCGAGCAGATCGGCGAGCGACGGGGCATCTTCGGGCGGCGTGCTGAGCCATCGGTCGAAATCCCGCGGCTGCAGGATGACGGGCATGCGGTCGTGAATCATGCCCATGAGTGCGTTCGGGCCGGTCGTGAGAATCGTGCAGGTTTCCAGGGGGCCTGTGCCGGACTTATTCCAGGATTCCCACAAACCCGCGATCGCGAAAGGCTTGCGGTCCGGGCGATGGATCCAGTAGGGGGTTTTGGTTTTGCTGTCGACCGACCGATGCCATTCGTAAAAACCATCGGCCGGAATCAGACATCGGCGATATTTCAAGGCGGCACGAAATGCCGGCTTTTCGACCACGGTTTCGGAACGGGCGTTGATCATCCGGCTCCCGATCTTCGGATCGTCGGACCAGAATGGCACCAGGCCCCAGCGCACCATGACCGGCATCGGCCGGTGATGGTCTTTTTCACGTCTGAGGATCAGAACGTCCTGGGTCGGCGCGATGTTGAAACGGGCCACGAAGTCATCGGGCAGGGCGTCGTCGTGAAAATCGATCAAATCCCGCAGGTCGGAGACTTTCGAAGCGAGCGTATAGCGGCCGCACATCGAGCGATCCCCCTGTCGATCCGGAATTCCGATGACGAATCGATTCGCGGACGAGGCCAATTCCGTCCCGAGTCGGAACGTCAGCCTGTGAGAACAGGCAGAACGTAAGGCCCTTTAGGGATGACGGCGACGGTCGCTTCGGGGCCATATTCGGCGATCGAATCGACCAGAGCGGATTCGACGCTCGCAGCCGGTTCGACGAAAAGCTTCGCCAGAACCTCAGCCGGTAGCCCGCCGCTGACGATCTTCACACGGGCTTTGCGCCGCACCTTGGCCAGCTCCTCGAGCTGCCACTGGTCCATCACGAAATAATCCTTGCCGAGAATCCGGTGCATGAACTGGTCGAGGTCAGCGTTCTCTTCGAAGAGGGAACAGAATTCCGGACTGCCGATCCCTTCCTTCAGACCTGCCGCGATGATGATCGTACCGCCTTCCTTCACGATCGGCAGAGCCCCCGTAAGTCCTTTGACAGCCTGATAGAAAGTCGTATCAAGCGGATAACCCGCGGAACTCGTCACGACAATATCGACGGGTTCCCGCACCGGCACCTTGACGATCTTTTCGACGAATCGGACACCTTCATGGAAGGCTTCGATCATATCCCCGGCATGCACCGAAGTGATTCGGCGGGCTGAATCGATAGAGACATTCACGATGAAATCGCACCCGGCCAGCAAGGCGATCTTCGTGTTCTCCTCATGCACAGGGTTGCCTTCGAGGTAGCCGCAATCGGCTTTCGGGTGTTCCAGCAAAGTCGGCCCGTGCCAGATTTTGACGGTTTCCAGGGCGGCCAGACCGGGACAGATCAGCTTCCGCCCCCCGGAATATCCGGCCATGAGGTGCGGCTCGATCAGCCCCATCGTGATTTTCAGGTCGGCCTGAACGTAACGCTTGTCGATCCAGGCCGGGATGCCGCGATCGGTCGTGCCCAGATAGGCGTGCTCTTCCAGACGTGTGCCGTAATGGTCTTCGACGCGATACTTCGCGACGATGTCATCGCCGAGCATCTCCCGTTTTTCGGCATCGGTCGAAGGCCTGTGCATGCCGGTCGCGACCAGGAAAAAGATCTCCTCTCGCGGGATGCCGGCGGATTCCAGAATCGGCAGCATCGCCTCGGAGATGATCCGGTTCGGCACTGGCCTGGTGATATCGCAGATCACGATACAGCATGACGTTTTGCCGCTGGCCAGTTCGGCAAGTGGTGCCGTTCCGGTAGGCGAAGCGAGCCTGGCCGCGATCTCGGCGACGGGATCCTCGATCGGCGTGGCCGCCTGAATTTCGAGCGGGCCGATTACGCGATCGTGATCGATTCGGACATCGAGTCCCTGACGGTCGTAAGCCAGTTTGACTTGCATGTGTTTCGGTTTCGCCACGAAGAACGGGAGAAGAGACGCGGCACGATCCAGAGACGCAAGGCCGGAAGAATCCGGAGAGTCACGAAGCGTCAAAGGTGAGACTCTCGGGCCTGTGCCCCGCATCGGGGCGCAGGCCGCTTGAACGGATCATCGTATCAGGTCGGCGGAAAAAAATCAGTCCTGGTTCAGACAGGCACCGGCCGGCACGAGGATGATGTCGAAGGGGTCGATCGCCGCGTCGCGGTTCCCCTGGCGATTGGCATAGATATCCCTGTCCAGGCTGCGGATGCTGCGCCCCCGCATGAACGCGGAATGTCCATCGGCGAAGACGATGTTCTGGCCGAAACCGCCGTGCGAAGGACTATTCTCCATGGCTGGCGAGGTTCGGCCCAGGACCGGCGGACGATCGCCGGCCATCGGAATGACCGAGCGCACGGAATCAATCATCGAACGTTCCAGATGACGGATTCCGACCTGGCTTTTCAGCCCGGGATGCATGGCGTAGACTTCCGTCATCATCGCGGTGAATTCACGCAGCATTTGCTCGGACTGCTGGCTCAACTGGTTCCAGTGCGGCAGTTCTCTGGCCTGCAGACGCGAAGAACAGCCGGGGCATGTGAGCGGCACGGAATCGGGCAGGTGTCCCGTATGGCGGATCAGGGCGAGAGTGGCCCCGACCGGAAGCCGCCGGTTCCCGACCGAAGCGTTCGGATAGACGTTGTAGGTCGTGGCGTATTGCTCGACCGCCTGCCAGATCTGGGTCAGGTTCGACGAACACGCCATGTTCGCCGCGGTGGCTTTGCCATTCTGAAGTGCGGGCAGCGACCCCAGAAACGCGGCACACAGCACGGAGGCCGCCACGGCCACGTCCGCCAGCCGCCATCGTG
The DNA here is from genome assembly GCA_964608915.1 of uncultured Isosphaeraceae bacterium. Lineage (GTDB taxonomy): Bacteria > Planctomycetota > Planctomycetia > Isosphaerales > Isosphaeraceae > QWQI01. The sequence continues at coordinate 16,706 of CAZSQA010000034.1, read as the reverse complement.
GTTTTTCGACGAACGGCTCGCGAAATTCGAGCGTGACCGCATGATGCTCGCGAATCCGGTTCAGCGTTCTGAGTCTGAGATCTTCAGGCGGGCTAAGAGGTTCTGGCCCACGCGGCACACATCCGTCGTTGACCAGCAGGCCGATTTGCGATCGCATGCGAGCGATTCGCTGAGGACACGGCATCGCGCCGGGGCGATCCGAATCCGAATTGGCGAAAAGGCCTTGCGGCTTTTCGATGAGCCCCAGGGCGTGACCGATGAGGTCGTCGACATCGTCGTCTTCGATGGAATCTTGGCTTTTCATGGCGTCATGCACCCTCGTCGCCGTCGGAAAGATGGTCTCTGGCAGCCTTCTCGGCCATCTTCTGGAGCGCCGCATGAAGGCGAGACTTCACCGTGCCGACAGGCACATCGAGAATATCTGCGATTTCCCGGTACTTGAGATCCTGATAGTAAGCAAGGATCAATGTCTGCCGAAGCGTTTCGGGCAGAGTATCGATGGCGCGGCGAACCCATTCGCGGCGTTCCTCGGTTTGCAGTTGGGCCAGCGGGCCTTCGGCCGTGCTTTCCAGAAGAGCTTCGAGCCCGTCACGCGGCGTTTCGCCGTCGTCGCTCCCGTTGGCCGAAAGGCTGCGGGCGGATTGACGGCCGACTCGACGCATCGTGTCGATCGCCTGATGGCTCGCGATGGCGTAGATCCAGGGCCGCACGGCGCGCCCCTCCTCATACGTATGACGCTTCTGATGGATTTGCAGGAACGTGTCCTGAAACACGTCGTCGGCGAGCGTGGCATTGCCGAGATAGCGGACGAGATAACGATAGATCTCTTGCTGATAGCGTTCGATCAGAGCGTTGAAGTCGGCTTCGTCCCCATGATCCCGGTATCGGGTCATGAGAACTTCGTCCGACATTTCGTCAGCTTCTACGACGGCCACGATGCCGTCTTTCCGTGTTACGTCTGAGAGGGCCGTATGGTTCGCCACGTGTCGAAAGATTCCGTGAAAAATTGCACGGTCAGGCGAGAATGTCGCGAATCACGCGCCCGCCCACGTCCGTCAGACGTTCGTCACGCCCTGAATGCAACACTGTGAGCCGCTTGTGATCCAGGCCCATCAGGTGCAGGATCGTCGCATGAATGTCGTTGATGTGGGCACGCCCTTCGACCGCGTTCAGACCGATTTCGTCCGTCGAACCGAAGATCGTACCGCCCTTGACGCCACCACCCGCAAACCACATGGTGAAGCCTGTCGCGTTGTGGTCACGCCCGCGGCTCCCCTTCTGCGCCACCGGCGTACGCCCGAATTCGCCGCCCCAGATCACCAGCGTGTCGTCCAGAAGCCCGCGACGTTTCAAGTCCGTCAGAAGTGCCGCCACCGGCCTGTCGGTCAGCCCACACATCTTTTCGTGATTGGCGTTCACGTCGTCGTGTGCGTCCCACTGCATCGCCACCGGGCCGCCACCTGAGTAAAGCTGCACGAACCGCACGCCCCGCTCCACAAGCCGCCTCGCGACCAGACAACGTGCCCCGAATTCGCGTGTCCGGCTGTCGTTCAGGCCATAAAGTTCCCGCGTTTCCTCCGGTTCGCGCGTCAGGTCCACGGCTTCCGGCGCCTCCGCCTGCATCCGGTATGCCAGCTCGTAACTGGCGATCCGGGCTGACAACTCGGCATCCGCCGGGTCAAGGGTCGTTTCGTTCAGATCACGCAAAAGATCCAGCGTCCGTCGCTGGCGCTCTCGCGTAAAATCCGGCGTGGCCGACGCCAGATTCACGATCGGCTTCGGGCCAGCACGGAACAGAGTCCCCTGATACGCCGCGGGCAAATAGCCGCTCGACCAGCATGGAGCGCCACCCTCCGGCGTCCCCTCAGGCTGAGACATCACCACATAGGCCGGCAGGTTTTCCGATTCGGAACCGAGGCCGTACGTAAGCCAGCTTCCCAGGCTCGGATGGCCCATGAGTATCCGGCCCGAGTTCATCTGATAGTGAGCCGGGGCGTGTACGACACTGTCCACGGCACAGCTTCGGATCAGGGCGATATCGTCGGCCAGAGGATGCATGTGCGGCACGAGATCGGACATGTCCATGCCCGATTCGCCACATTTCGACCACTTGCGGGTCGATCCGAGACACAGCGGATCACTTTCCAGAAACTGGCTGTGAATCTTGCCGAAGCTTTCGGGGAGACGTTTGCCGTCGAGCTTGTCGAGCGCCGGTTTCGGGTCGTACAGCTCCATCTGGCTCGGGCCGCCGACCATGAAGAGAAAAATGCAACGCTTCGCCGTGGCAGGGAAATGCCCGGGCCGGGCGGCCAGCGGATTCGCCAGCGCCGAACCGTCCGCCAGACTTCGGCCCTCGAGCCCGAACAGTTGCTGCGCTGCCAGCCAGCCGAAGCCGCCGCCGATCGATCGCAACCACTGACGGCGTGAAGCCGCTTCTGCTGGTGCCATTGCCGCGAACGGCCCTGGGCATTCGTATGGCTGACGGTTCATGGTCGACTCTGCTCGCCTTCGATATTGGGGCGTCGTGAATCCGTGTGCGAAATTATACCGTACCGGATCGGCCGGCACACCCCCGCGCCGCACTCGGCGACCGTCGATTTTCTTGCGCCGCCTTCGTTCGGCAAGCCAGGGATCAGGGCACGTAGAGGAATTCGTTGGAATTGATGAGCGTCAGGGCGTAATCGGCCCAGGCCGATTCGTCCGGCCGATCGCCCAGAAACGCCTGGATCCGAGCCAGTTCCTTCTCGCCCGGTTCACGCACGAGCACGCGCCGGAACATCGCCCTGACACGTTCGGCCGGGTTCGCTTCGCCAGCCGTGGCCGCAGCCAGCTTCTTCGCGCTTGATTGGGCGAACGCGCTGTTGAGCAACACCAGTGCCTGCGGGGCGTGCGTACTGACCGGCCGAACCGGGCAGGAACTCTGCGTATCCGGCGCGTCGAAGGCAGCATAAAGGGCATAGTGCACGTTGCGTTTTCGCAGCAGATAGAGTGACCTCCTGTCGAATTCCGCAGGATTCAGATCCACCGGCCAGAGGTCGACGACCTCGGCCTCGGTAAAGATCAGTTCCTTGATCTCGTCCTCGATCGGAACCCGCACGCCAGGGCCGCCCATCCTCGGGTTCAACCGGCCGGAGACGGTCAAAACCGCATCGCGCAGCCCTTCGGCCTCCATTCGGCGCCGGTTCATCCGATAAAACGTCTCGTTGTCCGGATCGTCACGATCCTGTTCCGGGATGCGGAAGTCCGACTTCATCCGATAAGTGCCGCTGGTCACCATCAGGCGATGGATCGGCTTGAGCTTCCAGCCGCCTGCGACAAGTTCGGAGGCCAGCCAGTCCAGAAGTTCCGGATGGCTCGGCGGCTCGCCCCGAGTTCCGAAGTCCGAAGGCGTCGCCACGATGCCTCGACCGAAGTGATGCTGCCACATGCGGTTGACGATCACTCGGGCCACCAGCGGATTGGCTGGATCGGTCAGCCAGCGCACCAGAGAAGCCCGGCGTCCCGATCCCGTCGATTTCTGGGACGGCTCGTTCGATACCGGCTTATCCGGCAGACCGCCGGGATCCGACCAGCCCGCTCCCGCGGCGACGGACAGGATCACACCCGGCGGGCGAGGTGCCACCAGAGGCCCGGGATGTTTCCACTCGCCTCGTTTGTAAACGTACGTATCGTCCGGCTTCGGCTTGGCTTCCTTAATGGCGAACGCCTTCGCCGCCGGCTGCGGCCGAAACCGCTCCAGCTCATAGACCTGACGCTTGATCTTCTCACGCTCGGCCTGCACGGGCGGGTCGGCGGCGACAGCCTCGGCCACCAGCTCCCAGGTCACGTTCAGGGCGGTGCCGATCCCCTCCGCCAGCCGCTGCTCTTCGGGCGTGCGCTGCTCCTTCGGCTTGGTCATGATGGCCCGTTCTTTCGCCGTCAGACCGTTCTCCTTCTCTTTGCGGATCCTCTCCCGGTAAGGCTTCTCCAGCTCGGCCTGACGCTTTTTCAGCGGAGCGATCTTCTCGTCGATCGCCTTGTTGGCCGCGTCGATCTTCGCCTTTTCCTCTTCGCTGGAGATATCCTCCTCGATCAGTTCCGTCCCTGCCCAGAAAGACTGAAGCCGGTAGAAATCGGTCGTCGGGATCGGGTCGAATTTATGGTCGTGGCAACGCGCGCAGCCCATCGTCAGGCCCATCACGACCGACCCCACGGTGCCCGTGATCGCCGTCAGGTCGTTCTGACGTTTTTCCTGAGGCGCGATATTGCCGCTCACGACTTCCCGCGGACCGCTACGGGCAAAGCCGGTCGCGATCAGGGCCGAAGCGTCGCCGGGCCGTATTTCGTCGCCCGCAAGCTGCAGGGCGACGAACTGGTCATAGGGCATGTCGGCATTGAGAGCGTCCACCACCCAATCCCGATACCGCCAGGCGTCCGGACGATCGGCGTCGAGTTCGAAGCCGTTCGAATCGGCATAGTGCGCCAGATCGAGCCAGTGCTGTGCCCAGCGCACTCCGTAGGCAGGGGATGCGATCAGGCGGTCGACCAGTTTTTCGTAAGCGTCCGGCGAATCGTCTTCGAGAAACTCACGGGCCTGCTCCGGCGTCGGCGGCAAGCCGGTCAGGTCGAACGTGACCCGCCGCAGCAGTTCGATTTTCGATGCTTCCGGAGCATGCCGGAAGCCAAGATCTTCGAGAGACTTAAGCACGAAGCGATCGATCGGATTCCGTACGGCCCTGGTTTCTTTGACTTCAGGCGCTTCAGGCCGATCGACGGGCCGAAACGACCAATGGTCACGCTGGTCTTCCCGGAAATTCTCGGGCGGAGCCGGCTTCGGAGGCGGCGTCGGGACGGCGGGGTCAGCGCCCGCGGCAAACGGAACCGTGCAGCTCAGAAAAACGATGACGAGACCGGCAGGCACACATGAGCGGCTCGCCCTGACGAATCGGCACATTCTGAGCATTGTCGTATTGAGGTCGGATTGGCAGCCCATGGAAGCGTCCTGAAGGTCGAGCGAACGAATTCGGAGGGCGGACGGTCGGGGGGCGACGATCCGGCGGGAGAACGGCAGAGAGGGGCCATCCTCGGGAGAGCCTGAACGATCGGTCTGAAGAAATTCTAACCCGCGGAACGGTGTGAGGGCAAGTCGGAGGAACCCGGACAGGGCCGGCCGTATCGGTCGTTCCGGCCAAAAATTCGACGACACGAAAAACATCGCACTGGCCGAGCCGTCAACGATTCGATACAATTCATAGAACCCGCCGAAATTTCGGCTGGCGGATCAGGAGTCTCTCTCCGCAGATCCGCCGGGCGCCGAACCTGCCTGAATTTCTCTGTCTGGAGGCCTCGACATGCTCACCATCTACGGACAAGGCCATCGACTTTGCGACGGATTTTCCCGGCGCAGCTTCCTTCAGGCGGGCGGGCTATCGCTCTTCACAGGTCAGGTGCTTTCGCTGGCCGATATTTTTCGAGCCGAAGCCTCAGCGGCGAACGTGCCGAAGGGAAATTCGCCGCTGATCAACCCTCGCACGGGCCGGCACAAGTCGGTGATCTGCGTATTCCTCGGCGGCGGCCCGCCCCACCAGGACATGTGGGATCTCAAGCCCGACGCCCCATCGGAAATTCGGGGCGAATTCTCGCCCATTTCCACGAACGTGGCCGGCATCCAGATCGGCGAGACGTTCCATCGCCTGGCGAAACTGCAGGACAAGGCCACTCTGATCCGTTCCGTCGTCGGAAATCACGGCGATCACGCGGCGTTCCAGTGCTTCACAGGCTATCGGCCTCAAGATCTCGCGGTAGTCGGCGGCAGGCCTTCCATCGGCTCGGTCGCGTCCAAGGTGCAGGGGCCGGTCGATCCTTCGGTTCCGCCGTTCGTCGGCCTGTCACCCAAGACATCTCATGCCCCATGGGGTTCGACGGGCGAGCCCGGCTTCCTCGGGCCGACCTACTCGGCCTTCAAGCCGGACGGACCGACACTGGACAACATGCGGATGCGCGACCTGACGCTCGAAAAGCTGAACGACCGTAAACGTCTGCTCGCCAGCTTCGACCGCCTCAAGCAGGAGGTGGACTACGCCGGCCAGCTCGAGAGCCAGGACGCCAAAACCGCCCAGGCCTTCGACGTGCTGACCGGCTCCCGGCTCCTCAAGGCGCTCGACCTTTCCAAGGAAGATCCCCGGATCCGTGCCCGCTACGGCACGGGGCAGCCCTTCAACTTCACCTACGACGGCGCTCCGACGAACAACGAGCTGTTCCTCATCGCTCGCCGGTTGGTCGAAGCCGGCGTCCGGGTCGTCACGATGACTTTCGGCCGCTGGGACAGCCACGGCGATAACTTCAACCTCGTCCGTGACCATGGCGGCAAGCTCGATCAGGCCATGTCGGCCCTGGTCGAGGATCTCGACGCCCGCGGCATGCTGGACGACGTCACCATCATCGCTTGGGGCGAATTCGGTCGTACCCCCCGTATCAACAAGGAAAAAGGCCGGGACCACTGGCCCCAGCTCAACTCGGCCTGGATCGCCGGCGGCGGCATGAATCATGGCCAGGTCATCGGGGCTTCGAACCGTCTGGGCGAATACGCCACCGAAAGGCCCGTGCACGTGCAGGAAGTCGTCGCCACGCTGTATCACGCCCTCGGCCTTCCGCCCAACGCGACCACCGTCATGGACCCGGCGGGCCGGCCTCAGTATCTGACCGAAATGAGCCCGATCCGGGAACTCATCGGCTGAGATCGCGAACCTCGCGACGATCTTCCGGGTATTCGATACGCGATCGTAAAGGCCGCTCGTCGATTGACGAGCGGCCTTTTCGCGCATTCGTGCCATGCCGACAAGGCATATCGGTGTGCATCGATTCCGGCGGCCGGGTTCCCGAAAACGGCGAATCGCCTGTCCGGCCACTTGTCAATTCGGCTGAATGTCTCTAAGTTACGACTCATACGAAACGAAACGAGATCGGAAAGGAAACCTCGCGCACGATGCGTTTGAGCATTCAGTCCAAAATGATCGTCGCTCTGCTGCTCCTGAGCGTCGCAGCGGCATCGATCACGGGGTATCTAGGATATCGAAGCGGCCAGAAGGCGCTCACCGACAGCATTTTCCAGCGTCTGACGGCGGTCCGCACCGCGAAATCGAGCCAGGTCCGAAATTATCTCAAATTCGTGCGCGGGCAAGTGCTCTCTTACAGCGAAGGCCTGATGGTCGTCAAAGCTACGAAAGACCTGACGGCGGCGTTCGACGAACTCCGCACGAAAAAACTGACCCCGGAGCAGGAGAAGGAACTCAGGCAGTTCTACGAAAAGGTATACCTGCCTGAACTTCTGAAGCACGTCGATTCGAAACCCCATATCGAATCGGTCTATCCTGACACCGATATCGCCCGTTATCTGCAATATCATTACATCGCCAAAAACCAGAACTCTCTGGAAACCAAAGACCTTCTGACCGACGCCGGCGACGGCACGACTTTTTCGCAGTTGCATGCCAGGTATCACGGCGTGGTGAACAACTTCCGCAACACGTTCGGCTATGAAGACATCATGCTCGTCGAGCCGGAGAAGCTCGAAGTCGTGTATTCGACCGCCAAGGAGATCGATTTCGGCACGAGCCTCTCGACGGGACCGTTTTCCAGGACAGGCCTGGCGGAGGCTCTGGAAACGCTGCAACGTGAGCAGGACAAGGAAGTCGTCGTGATGGTCGACTACGAACCCTATCGCCCGTATTTCGGTTTGCCGTCGGCATTCATGGCCAGCCCGGTTTTTGACGGACCGACCATGGTCGGCATTCTGGTCGCCCAGTTTCCGATCAAGCGAATCAACGATATCGTCTCGGGTGAATGCCAATGGGAAAATGACGGCCTGGGCAAAACCGGCGAAGTGTATCTGGTGGGCGAAGACCACTACATGCGCAACGAAAGCCGCCATTTTACGGAAGACCCGAAATCCTACGTCAAACGCCTTGCCGCAAACGGTTTCAATAAGGAACAGGTCGAAAAGACCGAGCGATTTCAGACCTCGATTCTCACGGTGAAACTGATGTCCGATGTCATCGACCAGATTTTCATCGGGCACTCGGGCACAGGCATCATGAAGGATTATCTCGGCGTAGAGGTGCTGGCCAGTTTCGCGCCGCTGGAATTCGAAGGTTTGCGCTGGGGAATCGTGGCCAAAGTGCCCACCGAGGAAGCCTTCGCGCCGGTACGCAAGTTCACGACGGATCTGCTCTCGATCCTCGCCGCGATCGGTCTCGGGGCGAGCCTGATCGCCGCCCTGATCGGCGGCAGGATCGCCCGGCCCATCCGCAAGCTCACGCACACCGCGGCCGCTCTGGCGCGTGGCCACTACGAAGCCAGGGTCCACATCCGCTCGCATGACGAATTCGCCGAATTGGGCCGGACATTCAATCGGATGGCCGAAGAAATCGAAAATCAGAAAAATCGAATCGAAGAGAAAGTGCAGGAGAACGAACGCCTGCTCGAGAGCATGCTGCCCGCAAAGGTCGCGGCCCGGTTGCGAAGCGGCCCGCCGGACCAGCTCAGCGATTCGCACGCCGACGTTTCGATCATCTTCGGCGCAGTGCACGGGTTCGACGGCTTTTCCGAGAGCCTGGCCCCCGCGAAGGCTCTCGAATTGCTCAATCAACTGATCGTCGCGTTCGACGAAGCCGCCGATACCCAGGGCGTCGAGAAACTCAAGTCGATCGGCGCGAGTTACCTGGCGGTCTGCGGCCTGAGCGTCACCCGCTTCGACCATTCGCGCCGGGCCGTCGCATTCGCGCTCGATATGGAACGCATCATCCGCAAATTCAATACGGACAACTCCGCCGAACTGGTCATCAATGTCGGCATCCACCGTGGCCCGGTCACTGGCGGGATCATCGGCCGCAACAAATTCATCTATGACCTCTGGGGCCGCACGATCGACATCGCCCGGAGCCTCGGCGAAACGCACGGCAAGGGCGTCATTCGTATTTCCAAGGACGTCTACGAACGCGTGGCCGACAATTTCGAATGCGAAATGGTCCGCCTGACTCCGGCGAAGGGCGACTACGTCTATCTGGTCGAAACTTCCGACTCTGCCGGCGCGAACCATGACCTGCCCGGCCGCCTGACGGAAAAAACTGGCCGTATCGAAACTTCGAGCAATTAAGGAGACCATCGGTGTTCGATACTCCGCTCGAACTCAGCCGACTCTACTGGACGATCGGACTGGTCATCGCCGTTCCGGCGCTGACGGTCATATTCGTCGAACTCGAGCATCTCCAGCGTCGTCAGTCATCGAAATACCGGTCCGTATTCCGGTATCTGCGGATTTCGACGATTCCGCTTCTGGCGGCATGGCTGATCCTCGTCAAGGTCATGGGCATCGAGGTCGACGACCGCCTGGCCAAGATCGTCGCCACGCTGGCCGACGTTTCGGGCATCGTCGTGGGCCTGGCACTGGTCAACGCCATCCTGTTTTCGAACGTCTCGGAAGACTCCTGGCAGGCGCGGACACCCAAGCTGCTCGTCGACATCGTCCGGTCCATTCTCGTGATCATCGGGGCGGCCATCGTCCTCTCGCTGGTCTGGGGCGTTGACCTGGGACAACTGGCGGCGGCCCTCGGCATCGGCTCGATCGTCATCGGTCTGGCAATCGCGGAGCCGCTCGGCAACGTGTTCGCAGGTCTCATGCTGCTCGTGGAACGGCCGGTCGCCGTCGGCGACTGGATCAAGATCGACGACAATGTCGGCCAGGTCATCGAAATCAACTGGCGGGCCATTCACCTGAGAACTTACCTCGGCGAACTGGTCGTCGTCCCCAACGCCATTCTCGCCAAGGAATCGTTCAGCAACTATTCCAGACCGACAAAGCTCCACACCGAACCGATTAAGCTCGGGTTCTCGTACGACGACCCGCCGAATAAAGTCCGGGCCATGCTTTTCGATCTCCTCGAATCGACCCCCGGCATTCAGCACGAGCCGCCCCCGACAGTCCGCGTGATCGATTACGGTGACTTTTCCGTCGATTATGAAGTCATCTTCTTCGTCGACGACTACAAAAAAATCTTCGACACCCGCGACGCTTTCATGACGAAAGTCTGGTACGCGGCCCGCCGTGAAGGCATCACCATTCCGTTCCCGACCGCTTTGGAATACGGGGGCGAGGAAAAGGAAACGATCCTCGAAGCCAGGGCGAACCCGCCGATCAGAGATCACTTCGACGAGATGGCGATTCTGGCGGGTCTCAGCGACGTTCAGAGAGCCAGGCTCGAATCCGGCGCCAAGTGGCGGAATTTTGCCAAAAACGAGATTGTCGTGGAGCAGGGCACCAATCTCGACGGTTTTTATATGATCGTCAGGGGCCGAATCCGGGCCTCTCACAAAAACCATAACGGCACGTTTTCCGACCTGTTCGAAGCCGGCCCGGGCGAAGTCTTCGGCGAATCCATCGCCAACGGCAACAGGGCCAGCGATTTGCGAATCACGGCGCTGGAAGACCTCGATTGCGTGCTCGTCAAGCCGAACGAACTTCAGGCCGTGCTGATGACGTGCTCCCGGTTCGCTCGCGAGATTTCCCAGCTTTCGGAGCTACGCAACGCCCGCGGCTCTCGCGCCGCCTCGAAACGGCCCGAACCGGTGAATCTGCATAGCGGCACCACGAACAGGCACCACGCCTCGAAGAAGTCCTGACGTCTCGCGAGCCGCCCCGGCCGGCAAGGGCATGGCGTGGCCAGACCAGAACACCTGGCCGCCAGCGACACGGCACTGGCTTCCCGCTCCCCGAGGTCGATCAGTCGCGGCCTCCGCGGCGCAGCCGGTCGACGAGCATCAATGCCAGCATGGTTTTGGCATCCGCGATCCGGCCGTCGAACACCATGTCCATCGCCTCATCCCAGCGCACGACATGCGGTTCCAGGTTCTCGTCCAGCTCGAGCTTCGCGCCCACGGACGTGAGATCCTCGCACAGATATAGGTGCATCACTTCGTTCATCACCCCGGGCGAAACGTACCAGTCGCGCAATTTGACGATCCGGCCGGCCCGGTATCCGGTCTCTTCCACAAGCTCCCGTGCGGCGGTGGCGTCCGGATGTTCTCCGGGGTCGATCGTCCCCGCCGGCACTTCCCAGAGCGTGGCACGCACGGCGTAACGGACATTCCGAACGAGGCAGACATGGTCGGCGTCGACCATGGGCACCAGTGCGACGGCGCCCCGGTGCAGCACGACTTCCCGCTCCGCGACGGAGCCGTCCGAGAGCGTGAGAGTGTCCAGCACGACTTCGATCTTCTTACCGGAGTGAATGACGCGGCGGCTCGTCGGCAAACGGGTTTCGTCGATCATGGTTGCCCGGTCCTTTCTCGGGGTGAAAACGCCCGGCCCGATCCCTGATTCGACCTCGTGGGTCTCCGTTTCTCTCACGACGCGGCGCGAAGGCGTAACATGATCTTACCGTAAAAGAGGTTTTACCGGATCGCCGTTCCGCTGAAGAATCGATGCGGCGCGTACCCTGCGACCGGAATTTGACTCCCGATTCGGACAAATGCATCCAAATTGCATTTCGAAAATTTCGTTAATTTTTTCCGAAATTTCTTCGCACGAACTTGGCGATCTCGTGTCCTACTGAATTAGAATTCAGTGAGCGAACGATTCGAGATTAACGAAATGCGTTAGCGATAGCACCCTGGGGCGTCTTCGAGTTTGACCAGTGCAATGATTGCGAGTTCGAGCCATGCGGTTGTCCGGCAAACTCACGCTGACACTGGTGACCATGAGCGTCGCGACGGCGGCTCTCAGCGGGGCGATCATTTACGGACAGGCGAGTCTCGTGCTGGAACGCTCGGCCCTGGGCAAAATGCAGGCCATCCGCCACGCCCGCACCGAGTTCGTCGAGACCTATTTCGACTTTCTGCGTTCGCACAGTCGGAATTTCGCGAAAAACCTGATGGTTCTGGATGCGACGCAGGCATTCGTCGAAGGCTACGACGAGCTGCGTCAGAAGAAGTTGACGCCCGATGAAGAATCGCGGCTGAAAAGTCATTATGTGACGGAATTCCTGCCGTTCCTGGATCGCTATGGCGATACTCCGACGCCGCTGGAACTCGTGTACCCGGCAAGCGATGCGGCCCGCTTTCTGCACTTTCGTTATATTGCGGAAAACCCTCACACGCTCAATACGAAGAACCACCTTCGAACCGTCGAGGACGGTACGAAGTACGCCCGGGCCCACACGAAATTCCAGGCACTTTTCGATGACTTCAGGCTGGAACTTGGTTACGTCGACATGCTGCTCGTCGATCCGAAATCCGAGGAAGTCGTTTACACCGTGCGTAAGGGCGTGGATCTCGGCACGAAGCTGAACGCTGGCCCGGCCCCTGTTTCGAAGCTGGCCGCCGCGGTCCGAAAGATTCGTGAAAGGAACGAACCGGGAGCCGTCGAATTCGTCGATTTCGAACGCTACGTCGCCTCATGGTGGCGGCCTTCCATGTTCGTCGTCACCGGCGTTTTCCGAAACGAGAAACTGGCGGGAATCCTCGTGCTCCAGGTTTCCGACGAAGTGCTCAGCCAGATCGTCGGCGGCGGAACCCGTCCGGATGACACGGAACTGGGGCAGACTGGAGAGGTTTATCTCGTCGGTACGGATGCGCTGATGCGTTCGGAAAGCCGTCTGTTCATGAAAGACCGGGCGGCGTATCTGAAGCGTCTGACCCAGTCAGGCATCGACTCATCGCTTTCTGACCGGATCGAACGTGCGGGCACCACGATCCTGACGGAGAGGCGTCGCCCGGAAATTTTCGGCGACGCGTTCCTGACTCCCGGCGCCACGACACGTGCGAAGAATGCACCTGGCAAGAACCTCGTCACCAGTTTTGAGCGGCTCGACCTCGGCGGCCTGCCCTGGGGTATCGTGGCCCAGATGGACCTCGAAGAAGCCACGGCCTGGACATCCGAATTTCGCTTCATCGCATACTCTTCGCTCATGCTTTCGTGCCTGCTGGCGAGCGTGGTGGCCTATTTAGTGGCAAAGGCTCTGACGTATCCCTTGAAGCAGGTCAACCAGGCGGCTCGCGCTTTCGCGAACGGTTTTTATGAGGTGCGTGTGCCGGTGCGGTCGGACGACGAAATCGGCGATCTCGCCAGGACCTTCAACGAAATGGCATCGGAGATCGAGTCGAAGACGACCCGGCTCAAAACCGTGATCGTGGAATCTGACCGTCTTCTCGAACACATGATGCCTCCCCTGGTCCTGGCACGTTTCCACCGCCGTGAACTGACCGGCGATGAAACCCCCTACGGCACGGATGTCACTCTCGCCTTCATCGAAATCATGGAACTGGACCGCTTGTTCGACTTCTTCGAATCGTCTGTCGCCATCGAGCTTTTCGACACACTGAACGAGGCCTTCGAAGAAGTCGCGACCCGTCTGGGTATGGAAAAGCTCGGTCATACCGGTACGGGCCTGATGGTCGCCTGCGGATTGAGCATGCCCCGATTCGACCACACCACGAGAGTTCTGTCTTTCGCGCAGGAACTCCAATGGATCGTCGAATCCTTCAACGTCGAACATCACACCTCTGTCTATCTGAACATCGGTGTGCATCGCGGGCCGATTTCGAAGGGCCGCCTGGGTCGAAAGAACTTCGTGAACGACCTCTGGAAGCGGACGATCGATCTCGCCAGGGAGATTGACCATTCTGTCCGAAAATCGAGCGTCAGGGTTTCGAAAGAGGCCTACGAGCGTGTCGTCAGTGGCGGCGAATTCGCCTTCGCGGACGACGAAATCGGCACCGAAGGCACGGCCTGGACACTGTTGAGATTCTCGGGCAAACGCTGCATCGACGCCTGATTTCGGGCACCGCCTTTTCGTCACGTTCGCACTTGGGCCCGTTTCTGCATTCGGTGCCTCGATCATCGCGACGCAGGCCGGCGATCGCTTCTGGCACCTCTGCCGGGCGATGCCACCCAATTTCTTCAACATCGATACATGCCAGCCCCGGTCAAAAGCGTTTCCCGAGATGTGGTGGACCGAGTCGGCGATCACATCGGTTTCCGATTCATACGCGACGACATCGGAACGGAAGAACCAGCCTGGTCGATGACGCACTGATGTGGCAGTCGTCTGCTCCACTCGAATTTCGGCCGGTCCTGGCGGTTCCTCGAAGCCACGTCGATGGCCTTACGGTTCCGTTCATGCTCGCGAGCATCGATCGGGCTCTTTAGCGAATGCACAGACACGACTTGCAAAAAAAATCCATATACGAACTTCTGCCGATTCAGGTATATTTATCCGACATCTGACTTTTGACAGCCACCAATTACGGGATTTGTCCATACCGTGACGGACGTTTTCTCGTCCGGCTTTTGGATTTTCCTGTATCGTTCGACCTGGACCGAGGATATCGAACTTGAAGCTCAGCCTGCGAAGAAAGACGGTCATCGCACTACTTGCGATCAGTTTCGCTTCTTCGACCGCGACGGGAATCCTCGGCATCTATCGAAGTCACAAGGCGCTCACTCAGGCGGCTATGGACAGGATGTCGGCCTTGCGTGTGGCCAAACAGGGCGAGGTCAGCCGCTATCTGGAGCACGTCGCGGATCACGTGCGCGTCATGAGCCGGACCCCTTCCACGATCGATGCGGCCGACGGATTCGTCGCCGCGTTCGAGGCCTTGAACGAACTACCGGTGCCGCCTGAGCAGACGGACCGAATTCGTGACTATTATCAGGACAAGTTTCTCCCTGCGCTGAATGAACACAGGGACACAGGCGTTTCGATCGACTCGATCCTGCCCATGTCGTATGCCGCCAGTCACCTTCAAGATCGCTACATCGTACGGAACACGAACTCGCTTTACGAAAAGTCGAAGCTGATCGATGCCGGCGACGGCTCGGAATATTCGAAAGTCCATGCGAAGTATCACAAGATCTTCCTGGAATCGTCGAGAGATCTCGATTATTACGATGTGCTGATTTTCCATCCGGCCACGCGGGAACTGGTCTACACGACGCAAAAGGAAATCGATCTGGGCAGTCCGTTCCGTAACGGGCCCTTCGCAGGGACGAAACTCGGAAAGGCCGTGAATTCGATCGATGCCACGACGCCGCCGGAAACGGTGGCGTACGTGGATTTCGAATTCTACACGCCAAGTTACGACCATCCGGCCATGTTCCTCGTTGTCCCGTTGCGCGACGGCGACCGGTTCGCCGGTGTGCTGGCGATCCAATTTTTGCCGGACCGGCTCAATCGCATTTTCGCCGGTGGCAACGCGAGCGAGACGATGGGCCTTGGTCGAACCGGTGAGTCGTTCCTGCTGGGTAAGGACGGCTGGATGCGGAGCGACTCGCGCCACTTGATCGAAAACGCTGAAGGGTTCGCGGCCTCGTTGCGACGGGCAGGAGTCGATCAGGCGGAAGTTCAGCGCATGTTGAATTTCGGCTCCACGATCCTGACGATCCACCGGAATCCGGAAACCGTGAAACGCATCTTCGACGAGGGCTCGAACACGACAATCTCCCAGAACCTGTTGAAAGTGCCCGTGTTCGCAAGTTATTCGCCGATTCGGATCGGCGGACTGGAATGGGCCATCGTCTCCCAGATCGACGAAAGCGAAGCTCTCTTGGCGGAAAGGCAATTCGTCAGGGAAGCTGGACTGGCACTTCTGACAGTGCTTAGCCTGACAGGTCTGACCGCGCTGATGGCAGGGGCGGCGCTTTCGCGGCCGGTGCTTCGTTTGACGCAGGCCGTTCGTGCTTTCCTGAACGGCTTTCGCGACGTTCGCGTCTCGATCGAGTCCGGCGACGAAGTCGGGGAACTGGCGCAGGCCTTCAACACGATGGCCACGGAAATCGGCGCCAACGAACAGCGGTTGAAGCAGCAAGTGGAGAAAAACCGGCGTCTCCTCGAGAACTTCCTGCCAGCAACCGTGCTGGCAAGACTCAGACGCAGCCGGGATGCCGAAGAGAGTTCCACCGTCCACGACGCCACGCTCGCTTTCGTCGAAATCGAAGGGCTCGACGAGCTTTTCGATAGTTTCGATCCTCAGAAAGCCGCGGATCTGCTGCAGAAGCTCATCGCATCATTCGACGAAATCGCCGTCAGGCAGGGCGTGGAAAAGCTCAGCTCCAGCGGCGGCGGATATCTGGCCGCATGCGGAATGAAAGAGCTTCGGCTCGACCATACTCAGCGCATACTGGAATTCGCGCAGGATCTGGAAAGCCAGATCGCCCTGTTCAATGCCCAGAATTTCACCCGCCTGCAGCTTTCGATCGGGATCCACAGAAGCCCGATTCTCAAGGGCAGGATCGGCAGAAAAGAATTCGTGAACAACCTCTGGGCGAGAACGGTCACGCTCGCGACCGAAATCGAACCCACCCTCGGACGTTCCGCGATCCGGGTCTCCGACGAAGTTCAGGCGAGGGTTTCAGGGCATCCGTCATTCCGTTTCGAAAGGGATACTGGCGGCCGAAATTCCGATGCCTGGACACTGCGGCCCGGAATCCCTTCGTAACCGGCGAATCGAACCCCTCGCCTGAAATGAAATCACCGATCCGCGTCTCGCGGCTTTCGGTCAATCCGAATGATCCGAATCCGGCGCTCGGATTTTGCCGACAGGCTGAGTTTCGCTGCGAACTGTCGTTTCGAATCGGGCGAAATGCCCCGAGAGAATTTATTCTCCACACCCCAGATCAATGACACATTCGCTTCTTGTCCCGTTTTCGGTATGATTTGACTTCGTTCGCTTCG
>CAZSQA010000033.1:0-70621 GCA_964608915.1 uncultured Isosphaeraceae bacterium | reverse complement strand
ATTCGAGTTCGCTCGCGAATGAAGAAATGTGCCCCCATGTGATCGTTCCGGTCGGAGCGGAGCGCGGCTTGTTCGAACTTGCGACATGTCGTCGCGGTCCGGTTCGATCTGTTCGAACGGCGTGGCGGGACGTATGATCGATGCCGCTGGGAAATGTGGCGGAAACCGCCGCTTTCGTGCCGGGCCGATTGCCGGCGTGCCGCTTGTGTTCGAAACGCTCGAAGGAGCCCCGACTTTGTACCGTTCCGAAGACGTTCTGGCTACGCTGGAGATGACGCGTCAGCATAAGTTGGACGTGCGCACGATCACCCTGGGCATCGAACTGCGGAGCTGCTCATCGCCCGATACCGACGTGCTCTGCGGACGCATCCGGGCCCGGATTCTGCGTACGGCGGCGCGGATGAAGGATGTCTGTGCCGAAGTCGAGAACCGCTATGGCATACCGATCGTGAACCGGCGGATTTCGGTCACGCCGATCGCCGAAGTGGCCGCAGGGCAGGATGCCGAAGGCTTTCTGGCCGTGGCGCGGACGCTGGACGAAGTCGTGGCCGAAGTGGGCGTAGACCTGGTCGGCGGCTATTCGGCCCTGGTTCAGAAGGGCACGACCCGAGCGGCCGCACTTCTGATCGACAGCCTGCCGGAAGTGCTTTCGACGACGAAGCGTGTGTGTGCATCCGTCAATGTGGGCACGACAGCGGCCGGGATCAACATGGACGCTATCGCCCGCCTGGGGCATGTGCTGAAGGAGATCGCGGAGCGGACGAAGGACAGCGACGGCTTCGGCTGTGCCAAGCTGGTGATCTTCGCCAACGCGCCGACGGATAACCCGTTCATGGCCGGGGCTTTCCATGGCGTGGGCGAGCCGGACGTTGTCGTGAATATCGGCGTTTCGGGCCCCGGGGTCGTGAAGGCGGCAGTCGCCGGCCTTGTCGAATCATCCGGCGGACGGGTGAGCCTGGGCGAAATCGCGGAAGAGATCAAGCACACGGCGTTTCGGGTGACGCGTGTGGGCGAACTGATCGGCCGAGAAGTGGCCAGCCGGCTGGGCGTGAATTTCGGCATCCTGGACCTTTCGCTGGCTCCGACACCGGCCGTGGGCGACAGCGTGGGCGAGATCCTTCAGGCGATGGGCGTGAAGCGGCTAGGGGCGCCGGGTTCTACGGCGGCGCTAGCCCTGCTCAACGATGCCGTGAAGAAAGGTGGGGCGTTCGCGTCAAGCTCCGTCGGCGGCATGTCAGGGGCCTTTATTCCCGTGTCGGAAGATTCGGCCCTGGGCGATGCCGTGGCCGCGGGCGACCTGACGCTGAACAAGCTGGAAGCGATGACGGCCGTGTGTTCGGTGGGTCTGGACATGATCCCCGTGCCGGGCGACACCGATCCGGAGACACTGGCGGCCCTGATCGCTGACGAGATCGCCATCGGCGTGATCAACCACAAGACGACGGCCGTGCGGGTGATCCCCGTGCCGGGCAAGACGATCGGCGACAAGGCCGTCTTCGGCGGCCTGTTCGGTGAGTCGGTCATCGTGCCGATTCACGCCGCGGGCGGTTCGACGGATTTCGTTCGACATGGCGGAAGGATCCCGGCACCGCTTTCCAGCCTGAGGAATTGATTCACCATGCGAGCCGATTCGAACCAGGAAGCCGCGCTGCTGAAAGCCGAGCCGGATCTGGGTGTCGGTCGCAGATATGACGCGATTCTGTGGGACTTCGACGGCGTCATCGCCCGCACGGAGATTCTGCACATCGCCGCCTGGCAGCGGGCGGTCCGGCACGCCCAGCTCGAATTTCCGGACGACGCCTTCGACACGGCAGCGACGGAAGACGACCGCGAACTGATTTCGCGGGTCATTGGCTCGGAAGGTATCGAGTTGCACGCCAGTCAGGTTCTGGCCTGGTGCTCGGCCAAGCAGGCGATTCTGGTCGAATTGCTGCGTCTGACTCCGCCGATCTACGAAGGCGTGGCGGCGACGATGCGGTCATTGGCGGACTCCGGTTACCGGCAGGCGATCGTGACGAGCACGTGGCGTGCGAACGTTTCGGCCACGCTGGAATCGTCGGGCTTGCTCAAACTGATGGACTTCGTGATCTCCAAAGAAGATGTCGCCCGGCCCAAACCTTCGCCGGACGGTTATCGACTCGCTGTTCAGCGGTTACGGTTCGCGCCCCGGCGTTGCCTGGCGATCGAGGATTCGTCGATGGGCCTGAAATCGGCTCTAGCGGCCGGAGTCGAGGCCGTGGCGATCGCGCATCCGAACTCGCCCGCCCGTGCACGACCGAAAGGTTGGTCGAGCGGAGTGCCGCTGATTCGGGAACTGGGCGAGTTGAGGGCGATTCTGGAGCGGCGAGACTGAGATACCGCCATGCGAATCGAAGTCGATCGCGTTTTCCGGAAAAATCCGGTCGAGAAATTCGAACCGGCGATTCCGGAATACGTTCGGAGATCCGGGAATTCGGAATCGAAATCCTGTCGGAAATTTCATATGATCGGCAGAACTCTTCGATATCGAATCGAAAATCGAGGGAACACAAATGTCATCGACGTTCGTTTACGACAAAGCGGAATACCACTACGAAACGGTCGATCAGTACGGGCTCTCGAGAAGCCATGCTTCGAATCATGCGATTCCGATCCTCAGATGGTTCATCGAAAACGATCTGATGAGTGAAGACTTTCTGTCAATGTGCGCCGATGAAATCGCCGCTTATCGGCGTGGCGAAATGAGCGTCCGGGACATTTACGAATCGTGGGACGAGTGCCTGGCCGGCGAAATGGTGTCGGATGCCGGCAACGCGTTCGGGCAGGAATATTTCGATTTTTCGAAGGGAAAGTACATTTCGGATTATGTCGAGTTGCTTCAGGCTGGTTTGCCCAGCGAGTTTCATGTGGAATACGACGAAGCGAATTACGCGATCCTCAAACGCCGCATCGACGAACGGTACCGTCAATGGAAAAATCGGCATCGCCCCTGGTGGCGTTTCTGGTGATCGACATAAAACGGCACTTCCGTCCTGATGCGGATCCGGACCCGGCCTGAAGCGAAACCCAATGATGCCGATCGAGTGATCGCATCAGGGGCGAAGGCGGATCCATGCGGAGAGAAACCGGTCGAAGCGTTAGTATAACCCTTCGAAAGATTCGAATATCGATCAGCGTCATGAAATCCGAAACCTTTTAGGACCATCCGGGCTTTCGTGATATGATATTATCTGCCCTCCGCCTTTTCCGTCCCTTCCGGTCCTGATTTCTTCGAGTGTCGCCATGCTCCGCATCCTCGGAAATCCGAAGCGATTGTGTGACGGTGTCGTCCGGCGCGACCTGCTGCAGATCGGCGGCCTTGGGGCTTTCGGGCTTGGCCTCGCTGACTTCCTGCGCTGGAGCGAAGCCGCAGCGGATGATTCTGGCTCGCGGTCTGCAGCGAAATCGCCGGGCTTCGGAAAGGCGAAATCCTGCATTCTGCTTATTCCTTACGGCTCGCCTCCGCAGCATGAGACATTCGACCCCAAGCCCGACGCTCCAGCGGAAATCCGTGGCGAGATGGGGTCGATCGAAACCGCGGTGCCGGGGTTGCGGATTTGCGAAGGGCTGCCGAATATCGCCAGAGTGATGGACAAGGTGACCGTCGTCCGTTCGATGACGCACCCCTACCCTCTCCATGGCCTGGCTTATGCCGTAAGCGGCATTCCGACTTACACGCCGGCGATCGAGACGATCATTCGCGAAC
This sequence comes from uncultured Isosphaeraceae bacterium, assembly GCA_964608915.1. Lineage (GTDB taxonomy): Bacteria > Planctomycetota > Planctomycetia > Isosphaerales > Isosphaeraceae > QWQI01. The sequence goes on along the minus strand of CAZSQA010000033.1, from coordinate 66,897 downwards.
CCAGCCACTGGCCCTTCATCGGTTCCATGGTCGATTTTCTCGACGATCGTCAGGCCATGCCTGGCTCACGCCCGGCGATTCCGCGCAATATAGCGCTGCCCTGGGTTCTGAATTCGAAGGTGCAGGATCTCGGCCTGCTGGCGGGGCCATACGCGGCATTTCTGGGTCAGGCATATGATCCTGTGTTCACTGATTATGCCGGAAAAGGGACGAAAATCGCCCCCAGGATCACGCACACCCAGGCCCAGGAGTTCATGGACCCCTATGCGGCCGTCGATGCCGATGGCCATTTCGTGATCACGCCCGAGGGGCAGCTTGCACGGGATTTGCCGGCCGACCGGATCGCGAGCCGGAAGGGACTGCTTGACCAGTTTGACGCCATGCGCCGTGGGTTGGAATCGAACGCTCCTCCGGCGGGTTTCGATACGCATCAATCCCGGGCGTATTCACTGCTGACGGAGCCCCGGTTTCGCGACGCCCTGGATGTACGCCGTGAAACTGAGGCCGTGCGACAGCGCTATGGGATGACGCTTTTCGGCCAATCATGCCTGGCCGCGCGGCGGCTGATCGAGGCTGGCGGCCGGTTCGTAACGGTCTTCTGGGACTGCTATGGCCTGTTCGGCACCGGGGCGTGGGATACGCACGCCAATCATTATCCACGGCTGAAGGACTATCTGCTGCCGGGGTTCGATCTGGCCTATTCCGCGCTTTTGAACGATCTGGACGAACGTGGTATGCTCGACGAAACGCTCGTCATGTGGCTCAGTGAGCATGGACGCACGCCGCAGATCGATTCGAAACCGCCCGGGGCAGGCCGGCACCACTGGTCTCAGGTCTATTCGACTGTCTATGCCGGCGGTGGAATCAAACGCGGCGAAGTGATCGGTGCTTCGGACGGGATCGGCGGCTACGTGCGCGAGAACCCGGTTTCGCCGAAGGACATTCTGGCGACGGCGTTCCATTTGATGGGCATCGACCCGGAAACCATGGTTCCGGATCGCCTGCAGCGACCGGTGCGGGTCGTGGGCAACGGGCGGGTGAGGCAAGAGTTGTTCTGAATCGTGATTTCGAATGGCGGCCGCGGCGACTGACGCAGATCGATTCGAAATGTCTGGCGATTCCATTTTCGAACGGACCGGAACAGGCAAATGGATCTCGGACTCTCCGGCAGACGTGCTTTGATCACCGGCGGAGCGAGCGGAATCGGGCTGGCGACGGCTCAGGCATTCGCTCGTGAAGGGTGCGCCGTAACGCTCTGGGACGTATCGGAACACGTTCACGACGTGGCCCGGAGCCTGTCGCACACTTTCGGTGTGGAGGCCGCCGGTGCGATCGTCGATATCGTCGATTTCGAAGCCGTGCAGGTGGCGGCGAAGGAGGCCTTCGCAACGAAGCCCGGGCCGACACGGATTGTCCATTGCGCCGCGATCGGGTCGGGAAAGTTCGGATTTCCGTTCACGAATTTGTCGCCCGCGGACTGGAAGCGGTCAATTGAGGTGAACATCTTCGGTACGACGAACTTGGCGCATGCCGTTACGCCCTATTTGATCGAATCAGGCGAGGGCAGCGTCGTATTTCTGGCTTCGGTGGCGGGGCAGATCGGCTCGCAGACCGACCCGCCCTATAGCGCGGCCAAGGCGGCCAACATCAATTTCGCCCAGTGCATGGCCAAGGATCTCGCCCCGCATGGCATTCGTGTCAATTCGGTCTGCCCCGGCATGGTGAAGACGCCGCTGAACCGGTCGGTCTGGAAAGCCTGGTTCGACCAAACTCCGGAGCCTGATCGGCTGACTTACGACGAATGGGCCGAACGGAAAATCAAGGCCATCGTGCCTCTGGGCCGATGGCAGACGCCCGAGGACGTGGCCGCGATGATCGTGTTTCTCTCGTCGGAACGGGCGAATCAGGTCACGGGCCAGACGATCAACGTGGACGGCGGATTCGTGATGCACTGGTGAACCGCTCCGTTCGGGTGCTCGCGAACTCCCTGGTCGCAGCGTGAATACCCATGCTGAAGCGTGAATGGGCCGGGCTCGATTTCCGTTCCGGTTCGGTGCATAATGGAACCGTCCAGCCTGGATTTTCGACGCCTCGCTCTCCTTCGATCCCTCCGAAAGATCATGCAGAGAATTCCTGGCCAATTTCTGACCCGGCGGCAGATTCTGGCCGCGAGCGCGGCTTCCGGCATTCATATCGGCTGGCCAGGGCCAGTTGCCGCATCGTCGAAGCGGATGGGAATTCCGCGGGCGAAGTCGGTGATCGTCGTGTTTCTCAACGGCGGGGCCAGCCAGCTCGAAACTTTTGACCCCAAGCCGGATGCGCCTCGGGAAATTCGCGGCGAATTCGAAGCGATCGCCTCGGCCGTGCCGGGCAATTTCGTCAGCGAGCATCTGCCGCGGCTGGCCCGGCTGGCGGACCGGTATACGATCGTCAGGTCGATGTCGCACGACGATCTGGATCATGGTTCGGCCACATATCTGGCGCTGACGGGCCGGTATCACGCCCGCAAGTCATCGAACCCGCTGCCGACACCCGAAGATATTCCCACCTTTGGGGCAGCGATCAAACGCGTGATGGGGCCGAGCCGTTCGATCGATTCCGCGGTCACTGTGAATGGTCCTGCCCTTACGCCCGAGCTGCCCGCACCGGGCCAGAACGCCGGAGTCCTGGGCCGGGAATTCGACCCGTTTCTCGTGGGCGACCTGACTGGCGGGCCTGCGAGCTGGCCGAGTTTCGACTTGCCAGCGGGGCTGAATCTGGAACGGCTACGATCACGCCGGCAGATGCTGGGTTGGACGGACGCCCTGCGTGATGCGACCGGCCGCGGCGAACTGTGGCAAAGCCTGTCCGGCGTTCAGGAACGGGCCTTCGAATTGCTGGAAAACCCGGCCGGGCGCAAGGCTTTTGACCTTTCGGCCGAGCCTGAAGCCGTTCTGGACCGATATGGCCGCGACCGCTCGGGGCTCGCGTGCCTGCTGGCTCGCAGACTGGTCGAGGCCGGCGTGCCGCTCATCACGGTCATCTGGAACAATAAGGGCCGTGGGCAGGATCTGGAGCCTGACGTGCCGCAGGCCCAGGGCTGGGACACCCACAATGACCTGTTCGAAGTGATGCGGAAATATCTCCTGCCCAGGTTCGACAAAACGTTTTCGGCCTTGCTGGAAGATCTGGATCAGCGAGGCCTGCTGGCTTCGACGCTGGTTCTATGCGTGGGCGAATTCGGCCGTGCTCCGCGCGTGGCGCTCGAGCCCCGTTTCTCTGGAGCATCTCCTGGCCGCAAGCACTGGGCCAATGTCTATTCGATGATCGCCGCGGGGGCGGGAGTCCAGCGCGGGGCCGTGCTCGGTTCGTCGGACAAATTCGCCGCCTATCCGACATCGGACCGCTACGGCCCCTGGGACGTGCACGCGACCATCGCGGCCGCGCTGGGGCTGGATCCGGAAATGGAATATCGCGACCGGCTTGACCGGCCATTCCGGCTGACGCTGGGCAGGCCGATCACGGGGCTTTTCGAATCGTCGAGAAAACGGGGATAACGAAAAGAAATTCGAATTTCGATCAATCCGTAAACGGGGGCATGGATTCCCACCAGCCGAACGGAGAGAAACCGTTCCATGGGTCGTAGACATTCCCGAAAAGCCAGGATGAGCCGGGGAATTGAGCCGATAGGTCGCCGAACAGCTTTTCGATCGCAGGGAAGCCGAAACGCGCCGGTATCGAAAAAAGCAGGTGCGTATTGCCGCCGCCATCGCAAATTCCGCCGAACTTCTCGACAGTATTGCGGACATATTCGCCATCGGGGCCAAGATTGACCCCCGGGCTTTCGAAATAGAACCAGACACAGAGAAATCCGGAACGGCAATTGACTTCGAAACCTTGCGGATGCTGATCCGTGAGTGCGATGATGTCAAGTCGGGCGAGTCCTTCGACCAGGCCCGGAGAATGGACCCGCTGGAATCGATCAGGCTCAAGGCGTGTGACCTCGATAACTTCGGTCATCGGCCGATCGCCCGGTTTATGGCAGACCGGCAAATCGATTTCCGTCGATTCAGGTTGCGGATCGATCGATGGCCCGGAGCGCTTCGCGCCCCTTGGCATCGATTTCATCAAACGGGAAACGAAATCGCCGAACGGGAATTTCACTTCGAATGTCCAGGGAACGTCAGGGGTCGAAAAATTGTCATCACACTCCGGAGACGGTCAGCCGTCTGCCGGGATATCGGCAGCGAGCCCTTGCCGGTTGCGGCGATCGTCAAGTTCGGCCCGAATTTCCCTGTTCATCCGGCTCGATCCCATACTCGCGACGAATCGAGTCAGCCCAGCTTGAGGATTTCGAAAATACGCTTCGTCAGGCGGTCGGAGAATCCGATGTCGTTGCCGCTCTGGTAGGCCAGATACGATGCGACGAGCGAAAAGACGTTATAAGTGCCCTGATCCGGTACGAACAATGGATGGCCCGAGATTTTCAGGCTCGAGACGACACCCGGGAACGCGATGACCGCGATCGCCGTAACGAATCCCGAGATGATGCCCGAGACATAATCCGAAACGATAGGGCCGCTGGCGGCACCTTTGAGTTGTCGTTTCAGCACGCCGATCATTCCGGAAACGCAACCGAGCATGATGATGTTCGGTGTCGACGCCGTCAGGTAGCGGAGCACCGGGCTGGCGAAAACGGAGGATGGCACCTGGCTGCCCAGGGTGAAAAGCGTCATCCAGAGGCCCATGAGTATGACGAGCAGTGCGGCCGGAATTGCTTGCGTTCGGTATCCGGTATGCGGAGTCGTGCCCTGGCTCATCGTTCCACCTCGGAAGAGCATGCGGAAATGGTTGCCGACTGGCGCGCGACGGCGAAAACGTTGGCGTTTTCGATTCGTCCTGGGACGATTTCATCAGAACGGATCCGACAGGTCAACCGGATTCGTGACCGGTAAAGCGCAAGGCGCCAGGGGCATTTCGAATGCGTTGACCCGTAAACTGGGGCATTTTGCGATATCTGATGTTCCTATCGGACTTGTCGTGGATTATCCTCTTACGACATGTGGGGTGTATCGGCCCGGAAGATTCTGAATGAGGAATGAGAACGCATGCTACCGAAGAAGTTGGTTTGCGAGGCGATCGGCACGTTTTTCCTGGTCCTGACGATCGGGTGCACGGTTTTGGGCGATGGCAAAGGCGTGATTCCGCCTCTGGCCATCGGTAGTGCCCTGATGGTCATGGTTTACGCGGGTGGTCACCTTTCCGGTGGCCACTACAATCCGGCCGTGACACTGGCCCTGACCGTTCGCGGCCGTCATCCGAAGGCCGAAGTGGTTCCGTACTGGGTCGCGCAAGTGATCGGGGCCGTCGCCGCCGCGGCGATCGCCGTTTTCCTCCGGAAGCAAGGCTCCGCGGAACCGCCGGCCGATATCGTGAAGGCCGCCCTGGCTGAGTTCCTGTTCACCTTCGCCCTGGCCTATGTCGTCCTGAACGCCGCCACGGCCAAAGGAACTGCGGGCAATTCGTTCTATGGCCTGGCGATCGGCTTCACGGTCCTGACCGGGGCCTTCGCCGTGGGTGACATCTCGGGTGGCGCATTCAATCCGGCTGTCGCCATCGGTGCGGGCGTCATGGGTGCCATCAATCTTGGCTCCATCTACATTCACATCGTGGCCGATCTTCTGGGCGGTCTGGCTGCGGGTGCCGTGTTCAAGTTCCTGAACCCGGAAGACAAGTGAGATCGTAATTCGGCCGGACAACTTCTGACCGAACGAGATGAACGAAAGGCCGCTCCGACATATCGGAGCGGCCTTTTCGCTGCCTTGTTCAGGCAAAAACGCTTCGGTTATGTGACATTCGGAATGTCACGATTTCATTGTGCTTCGCTTCTTTCGCAGAACGATGCAAATTGCCCCGATCGTCAACGAGATCAGGGCCGCCGGCTCGGGCACGGCGTGGATCACGCCGACCCCGTTGCCAGAGCCGAGTCGAAAATCGAAACCGCCCGTGCCCGAAGTGAGCCAGGCGTCAAGGATCGGATTCCCCTGGCTGTCCTGAAACGCGCCATTGCCGGGAATGTCGACGAGCCGCAGAAACTGGATATTCGACAGATCTACCGTTCCTGCCAGCACGAGAGGGTCGGTCAGGAGATCGTCGAGTTCGAACGGGGTTCCGAAACCAGCCGCATGTTTGCCGGCCAGGTTATGGATCCGGGTCGAGTCGAAGCCGCCGAACGCCTGGCCGAACGTGCCGGCCCACGTGGTATTGGTGGAAATGGAAGGGAATCGGGCGAAGGAAGTTCCGTCCGTCGAAACCTCCACATAAGCCAGTTCGGCGAGCAGAAAAGGCTCGGACGGAAACACGAAGCCGTTTTCGAAGACGGCGAAATCGTGGCCCTCGCCATTGCGGATTCCATGGGGAAACGTGACGGTCAGATAACCTGGAGTGGTTCCCGCGGCGATCTCCGCCGCGTTCAGATCACCCAGGCTATTGAAACCGCCCGTCGTGTTGATGGAGCTGCTGCCACGGGGAGCGAACGCTGTGCGTGATGCATCGATTTCGTTCGCCCATTCGACGAACCGGGAGTCGGCCGCCGCGTAGGCCGGATCGATCGAGTGGTTCGTATCGCGCGGGCCTGAGTAGATCAGTCCGGCGCAAAGCGTTCCAGGAATTGAGAATAGCGCGAGAGCCGCAGCCCCCGCCAGGGTGCGAAAGTTCATGAGTGTCACCTTCTTGGCGCACATTGTGGCTCGTCGCCGAATGACTCCGGGCGCGAACGTTCCGCGACCGGCCGACTTGCGGCGGTCGTCATACGTTCAGCGCAGAGACGGAAACCGGAATCTCTCCGGATTCTGTTTCGAGAACGAGCTGAGCGAAGTTCGACAAACGGACGACTCAAGCCCTTATGGCTTTTGCCCGGCTAAGAAACCGGGCAGAGCGCGTCCGATCGCAACGACTGCCCCAATCCAGGAGGGCCCTTGGTCGTCTTGCTCGAGGTAGGTCTTCTGACTTACCGCCACGTTCGCTCGAAGCCTTCTCACCTGGACGACCAGGCAATGGCACTTCGAATTAAGAAGGAGCGAACGGTCGCGAACTTGTGGGTTCGCATGCGGATGACAGCGGCCGGACCGTCCCGGAATCACACCGGAGTTCCCTGTTCGAGGCGATCCTGTTCGGATACGCCTTGCACCGCGAGCACGGGCAAGATTACGGGGCGGCCGAATGTGGTGTCAAGCCCCTTCCGCGGTCGCCTTTTCGAGGCTGCCCGCGAATGGCGGCGGTGAGCTGGCTGCCAGGCTGGGTCGAATCCAGCCCGAATCATGCCTGAGGCCTGTTCGGTCAATCGCGATCCGCCAGAGCGTCCAGGCCGACTCGGGGCTCTTCGCAGCTTGCTCCGCGGCAGACGTAAGCCGTCAGCCGGCCCGATCTGGGCGGGCGATCGCGGGCCAGTTCGAGACTGGCCGCCGAACCGGCCACATGGGGCACGATCACTCTGCCCGGTTCGAACCGCCGGGCCAGCAAGCGTCTGCAGGCCTTGTATTCGTCGTCGGCCAGTGTGGCGCTCAGCACAATTTCCGGGCCATCGGCGAGCAGGAAATCCAGCGCGATCAGCCCCTGCCCGGCTGCCATCGGATACCGTTCGAGAATCGGGCCCATGGCCTTGACCGTCTCCCAGGCGCGGGCCGTCCGTTCCTGATTGCCCGTCACGCGGCCCAGGCGAGCAAGGGCCGTGGCGGCCAGGGCGTTGCCGGAGGGTGTCGCGTTATCCTGATAATCCTTGTTTCGCAGGATCAGCGCTTCATGGCTTTTGCCGGTGTAGAAAAAGCCGCCTTCGGCTTCGTCGCGGAATTCACGGTCGAGTATTCCGGCGAGTTCTTCGGCCCAGGAAAGCCAGGCGATGTCGCCGTCGGCTTCGAAAAGCCGGACGAGGCCGTCGATCACGGCGGCATAATCGTCGAGATAAGCGTTGAACCTTGCCTGGCCGTCCTTGAAGCTGTGGAGCAGGAGGCCATCGGTGCCGACCATGCGGCGTTTGAGGAACGCTGCGCAGCGGCGGGCGGCTTCGAGATATCGGGGCTCGTCGAACGTCCAGGCGGCGTCCGCGAAGGCGGCCAGGGCCAGGCCGTTCCAGCCGGTCAGCACTTTCGTGTCCTTGCCCGGTGGTATGCGCGTTTCGCGGCGTGCGAAGAGCCTGGCTCGATCTTCGGAAAGTTCGCGCCGAAGTTGATCTTCGCCGACGTTCAGTTCGGCGGCGGTCTGCGCGATGGGTTTGAGAAGATTCAGAATGTTCTGATGTTCCCAGTTGCCGTGCGGGCTGACGTCGTAGATCGCGCAGAAGCGATCCCCCCTGTCAGGGCTGAGCACGGCGACGACTTCCTCGCCGGACCAGACGTAAAACTTGCCTTCGACACCTTCGCTGTCGGCATCCTCGGTGGCGAAAAAGCCGCCTTCGACAGGGTCCTGCATGCGGCCGATCAGGTAATCGAGCGTTTCCCGGGCCGAGCGGGCGAAATCTTCGTCGCCCGTCAACTGGTAAGCCTCGGTATAGGCGGCTGCCAGTAAGGCGTTATCGTACAGCATTTTTTCGAAATGAGGGACGAGCCACTTGGCGTCGGTCGAATAGCGGGCGAAACCGCCTCCGAGGTGATCGTAAATCCCGCCTCTGGCCATTTTGTCGAGCGTGTGACGGACCATGTGCAGCGAGTGCGCGTCCCTGGTGCGATGGGCGCAGCGCATCAGCAGTCTCAGGTCCATCGGGTGCGGAAATTTGGGCGCCTGGCCGAAGCCGCCATGGACGGGGTCGAACATGCGGCGAAGGGCGACAGCGGCGTTTTCGATCGTTTCATAGCCGAGCGATTTCGAGTCGGAACCGGCCGGTAATTTTGCAAGATCGGCAAGATGGGCCGTCATTTCGGCCGCGGATGCGTGGATCTCGTCGCGACGACGCAGCCAGGCCTCGTGGACGGAGAGAATGACTCGCCGAAAGCCTGGCATGCCGTGGCGATCTTCCGGGGGATAATACGTCCCGCCGAAAAACGGCTGGCCATCAGGCGTGAGGAAAACGGACATCGGCCAGCCGCCCCGGCCTGTCATGGCCTGCACTGCGGACATGTAAATCTGGTCGATATCGGGTCTTTCTTCCCTGTCGACTTTCACGTTCACGAACCGTTCGTTCATGAGTTCCGCGAGAGCCGCGTTTTCGAAGCTTTCCCGTTCCATCACGTGGCACCAGTGACAGGCCGAATAGCCGACGGACAGAAAAATCGGCTTGTTTTCGGCCTTCGATCGAGCCAGAGCCTCTTCGCCCCAGGGGTACCAGTCCACCGGGTTATGTGCGTGCTGCAGCAGGTAGGGGCTGGTTTCGTGGGCCAGGCGATTCGTGAATCGAGGTGCGGAATCGGTCGAATGATCGCTCATGTCATTTCGGTTCGTGTTCAGGTTGCGCGACGGTCGGGGTGGAACGCCCCGGTGTCAGGTTCCATTCAGTTTGGGATTTTCGTTCGGGCCGTCAAGGCCACGAAATGCCGGAAACCATCGGCCGCGATGACTTCGCCCCGGGATTCGCCGCAGCCGGTCGATTTCGGAATCCGGCGGATTCATCGAGAAAGTTCGACTTCCCAGTGGGGGCCTCCCTGGTTCAGGTCGAGTTCGAAGATGCTCGTGTCGCCTTCCTTGAGAACTTGAACGAATCCGGCCGGCTTGCCGGAATTGTCCACAGAGCGAACGGAGATTCGACCAACTCCTGAGTAAGAGAATCGGCCCGTCACCGGTTCGATTCGCAACGGCGGCCTGCCTGGGTCGGCCACTTCTTTTCGCCAGCTGTCCTTGTAACGCAGGCCAGTCGGCGTGGCCTGGCCGAGGATGGTCAGGAGAATGCGTTTCGAACTGGCCATCGGCTCCGAAGATGCGGAACTCATCACGATCACGCCGAAATCGCCCCCGAATTCCAGGCGGAAATCACCGAACCGGGTCAGGGGTTCGCCGACGCTTCCCACCCTGCCGACAAGCCCGGCGGTATGCGGCGTTTCGATTCGTAATACGCCGGTCGAAGGGTTCCAGCCCTTCGCTTCGCGCACGGGGATAGCCGGCTTTCGTAAGGATTTGCCCGCGGTTTTGCCCGCCGGGTTGCGTGCTGGTTCGTTCGCCGTGCGTTCCCGGCGCAGCAGCGATGCCGCATGCGGCATCATCGCGAGCACCTGGGGCATGCCGTTTAGCGCTTCCGGCAGGGTGAAGATGTCGCGGTCTCCACCTGTTCCCGTCGCGTTCGAGCCCCATTTCGCGGGGTGCACGGCCAGGCCGCGTCTCAAGAGGCCGTCGAAGTCCAGGGCATACGCCGAATACGCACCGAGAAGGACGTCAGCGGCTTCGTTGGGCTGGCTCCAGGCATTCTGGCTCTGATCGCACCACTGGGCCAGAACGTAAGCCTGGCCGCTGGTTCGTTTCGATTCGGCCACCGCCGCGAAAGATCGGGCCGAATCGAACAGGGCACTTCTGTAACCAGGCTGAGACCATGGCTGAGGCGGCCAATAGTAGCGGTCTTCGACGAGATCGATCGACGGCCCGCGATAGACTTCAGCGAAGTCGGAGTCCCGCTTCCAGTGGCCCAAACTGGCCAGCGGCGATTTCAGCCCGAGAGATCGAAGAGAATCTGCCCATTTTCGATAGCGAACCGATTCGATTTCACGATGAAACCGGCGCAGGTTGCCTGATTTGGACTCGGCCTGCCGCTTTTTCAGCAGTTCGGTTTGAGAGTCGGTGAATGCGGTCGTCGCGGCGTCCATCATGGAAATTTCGCCGGACATCGTGACCCAGGCAAGATGGGAATCATCCATCAGTTTCGGCAGCTTTTCGCTGCGATCGGCAGTCAGCAGCGTTTTCGAAAACTCATCGATCCGTTCGGTGAGCACCGGGTCGAAAATCGCTGCGGGGCCGCCTCCCGCCGGAAGTTTCTGGGCTTCGTTCACGCCGTCGCCTTTGCGGAACCGCCGGCTGGCATGCAACTCCATCGAATAGAACAGCCCCCTGGAGGCAAGTTCCGCCTGAAACCGGTTCATGCGGCGGAAGCTCTCCGCGTCGATTCCGGCCGTATCGTCTCTGGCGTCGTCGATGAGGCTGATGCCTGGGCCATAAGCAAGATCCAGATCGCCGAAACGCACGACATTCGCGCCGAGCCTGTGCAGATTGTCCGCGATCGACGCGGCCCGGTCGCCCTCAGGAAAAGACGCAAGCGGCAACATCGATACGCCCCAAAGGCGCACCGGCTTTTCGTCGGCATCGACCAGCTTGCCGTGAACGACTTTCAGTGGAGCCTTCGGCAAGATCAGGCCCCACGCGGCCGTGTCCAGGACCGAACCTGGCTCAATGGCTTCGAATGGCCGATACTCGGGCCATTCGTCGGAATTTTCGGTGAGAGGAATATCGCCGGGTGTCCAGCGACCCTGTTCTTCGTCGGGTGCGGTGACCGAGATCGATTCGAGAATGAGGCTGCCGGCGTCGTCGGTCTTGTCGATCTGAACGATCGCTCCGGCCGCTCCCGACGGCACGCGGGCCGTCGCCCGGCTTTCTTTCGATACGTTCGTGCCCCCGAAACGAATCAGGGCCTGGTTCGAACGGTCGACGATCGCCGCACCCCGTTCGTCCACGAAATGCAAGCTGATGGCCGCTCCTCCGGATGACCTCAGCCCCTGGGAGCGTGCTTTCGCCTTCACGGCGAGCGTCTCGAGGTCTTCGATCCCCCGGCCCAGACCTGCCAGAGCACGGCCCTTGCCTCTGCCCAGTTCCAGAGCCACGGCAAAAGGTTCAGGTGTCGAAACACGACGGATGTTGCCCTCGACCGACCAGCTTTCCGGTCGCGTGTCGCCAAGCAGGAAGTCGCCGTTCGGCACGAGATTCACCGTGGATGGTTTCTCTCGCGGGATGAGTTCGAACGTCATCCGGTCGATCTCCATCCGGCCGGTCGCCCCGAGCAGCCCCAGCGTCATGATCGCGTCGAGAGTCGTGTGCTTCACCGGTAGAATTTTCGAAACGTAATGCCAGGATTCAGCCCCGGGAACCCGGCTGTCGAACGGGCCAATGATCCCGCGCGAGTCGGTCAGCAGGTCGGCATTGAGGAAGTCGACCATCAGGCCGGGCATTTCGCCTTCATGCTCGCCAGGAAGCGTGTCGCTGACCTTGATCCAGAACGAAATCCTGATGGCGGAGAATTTTTTGCCGTCGACCCCGAAGGCACGGCTGATACGAGCCGGGCGTGAGGGTTTGTCGTTGGAAAGTCGCAGGCCGCGTTCGCCGAAGAGGCCGGGGGATACGAGCGAACCTTCACGCGCGTTGTACCAGCCGTCGGGGATGCCGTCAGCCGGCTCGTCGTCGGTTTCGAATTCCTCGACGGGCGGCGGCGGTCTTCGTTCGACGAGTTCTTCCTGACCGTTCGCGGCGCATGCGACGAACCATGCCGTAAGCAGGATCGCAAGAGCTGGCGAATTCATGGACCGGCCGACGATTCCGGCGATTCGGGAACCAGCGGATTGCATTTCCTTCGCGGGTGTGCGATTCATTTCGGTTTCGATTCGGGCGCGATCGGTTTGGTTGCGGGGGATTTGCGTTCGGACCGATCTTTGGCGGCTTCTTTCTGGGCCCGGCCGGTCATGGGCACGAACAGCGTTGGCCGAAGGGCTTTGACTCGCTCCATTTTGCCGTTTTTCTTGGTCATCAGATAAACGACCTGATTGTATCGGTCGCCCAGCGGAATCACCATCCGCCCCCCTTCCCTGAGCTGATCGACCAGCGGTTGAGGGATCTTTTCCGGCGCGCAAGTGACGATTACGGCGTCGAAAGGGGCGGCATCGGGCCAGCCTTCATAACCGTCGCCATGTTTGCTGTGCACGTTCGTGTAGCCGAGCTTGTCCAGGACAATCCGTGCTCCCTCGGCCAGCGGCTTGTGGATTTCGACGGAATAGACATCTTTGACGAGGCGCGACAGGATCGCCGCCTGATAGCCTGATCCCGTACCGACTTCATACACTTTGTCTTCGGGGCGGGGGGCGAGAGCTTCGGTCATGAAGGCGACGTCGAAAGGTGGCGTGATCGTCTGCCCTTCACCGATCGGAATCGATTCGTCTTCATACGCCAGGTGGCGTGCGTCGGGGCGAATGAACTCGTGGCGTGGCACCGTGCGGAAGGCTTCGAGAACGCGCTTGTCCTTGATGCCCCGTTCGGCCAGGTGACGCTCGACCATGCGGGCACGCGCCGAAACGGTCGGGTCGTCCTGAGCCGCAAGCGAGCCCGCGAACCCGAACGCCACGCTGAGGGACAGGAGCCTCCGCCGATCAAGACACGAAGGATCGGCCGTGACTTGCCGTTCGCAGCGTTCGGGAAAGGCAATCTTGGCTTTTTCGAAGAACAGTGATTTCGGCGATCGTTCCATCGTTCGTGCTCCGCTGCGAACCTGGCGTCAGTGACGCGGGAAAAACGGCAGGTGGCCGTTTCATGTCGATCATCGTATAGTATTTTCGATTCGACCTGAACCCGGTACCGGCCGTCAGGATTTTCCGAGGGGCCGGTACCACGAGAAAGGAATCGGAGCATCGCCCCCGATGAAGCAAGTTCGGCCATTTACGTCGTACGCCTTCGCCTGCATGGTTCTGCTCGCGGCCCATGGCCACGGGGGATTCGGGCAGGATTCCGCCCCGCGTACCGGCACGCTCGAGGGCTTGGTCCGGCCGATGTCCGAAATCGCGAAATCGCGAAAGATCGCGGGCGATCCTGAGCCGCTGGCTTCGCTGATGGCGCTCGAAACGAAGGATGGCCGGGCGATCCCGCTCCTGAGCGACGAGGGCGGCCGAATGTTCTATCTCGACGAATCCATGCGGGGACGCCAGGTCCGGCTGAAGCTGATCGAACGACCGGAGTTCCCCGTGGCTGAGGTGGTCCAGTCCGAGGTGATGCACGAGGGCCGCTGGCGGGTGCCGCAATACTATTGCGACGTCTGCACGATCGCCGTACGATACCCGCAGGTCTGTCTCTGCTGTCAGGGGCCGATGGAATTCCGGTTCCGGCCGGAACGATGAAGCGATTCTGGCTGATGCATGAAGCGAACCGCGATGAACGATCGCCAGGGCATACGAGGAGGCGAGCGTTGACGATTCGATTTGGTTTCGGTTTCCTGCTCGCCATCTGCCTCGGTGATACCGGTCGTGCGCAGGAGCCGGGCGGGGATGCCTTGAGAAAGGCCCGGGAAGCTGGCGTGATCCGGTTCGGGGCCGACATGGAAGGCGGGGCCCCTTATTTCATCCCCAACCCCAAAGATCCGGCGAACCCCGGCGGATTCGAAGCGGACTTCCTCAAATCGCTTGGCGAAAAGCTGGGCACGCGCCCGGAGCTGCGTCAGGGGCAGTGGGATCAGTTGCCACGGCTGATGACCAGGGGCGATGTCGATTTCATTTGCAACGGGTTCGAACTGAAGCCGCTTTACGCTTCACGATATCGGGCGACCAGGCCCTATTTCCGTTACCGGCTCGCATTGATGGTGCCTGACAATTCGCCCGTGACCACATGGGATGACTTCCTGCGGCGGTCCTCATCCGGCAGGAAAATGTCGGTCGGCGTGCTGGTCAATTCGGCGGCGGATACGTTCGCGACCGAATCCGGAGCCGGAAAAATCGAAATCGTCCGGTTCGACGGCGCGACCGACGCCATGATGGCGACCCGCAATGGCCAGATCGATGCGACGCTTCAGGACGAACCTGCGGCGACCTATTATGCCGCGCAGCCCGGTTTCGCAGGCCGGCTGAGAATCACGTCCGACCGTCTGGGGCCGGGATGGTATGTCATTTATGTCCGGAAGGAAGACGAAGCACTTGCGAAAGCGATCGATCAGGGGATCGGAGCACTTCTGGAGGACGGTTCGCTCCAGCGGATTTATGAGAAATATGGCCTGTGGCACGCGGATCAGCGTCTTTTGAGCGACGACGAAGCCTGGAAAGCCGACGAGGCCGCGACTGCCGCGGCGCAGACGGCCAGGCCGCCCTTGCGCGATTACGTCCCGATGCTGCTCAAGGCCGCGGCGATGACGGTATTTCTGTCCGTGACATCGATGCCTCTGGCCATGGCGATCGGGCTTTCCGTCGCCGTGGGAAGGCTCTATGGGCCGAAGCTGCTGCGGCCATTCCTGGTCGTTTACGTGGAATTTCTGCGTGGCACGCCGCTCATGCTGCAGTTGTTCTTCATTTTTTATATCGTACCGGAACTGCTGGGGTTCGGACTGCCGGCCGTGCTGGCGGCCATTCTTGGTCTTGCGGTCAATTATTCGGCATACGAGGCCGAAATTTACCGCGCTGGTCTGCAGGCGATTCCGGACGGTCAAATGGAGGCGGGGCTTGCTCTGGGAATGACACGGCGGCAAACTTTGCGACATATCATCATTCCGCAGGCCACGCGGATCGTCATTCCGCCGGTGACGAACGATTTCATCGCCTTGTTCAAGGATACTTCCGTCTGCTCGGTCATCACGGTCGTCGAACTGACGAAGCAGTATTCGATTCTCGCCAACAGTACGCTGCGTGTCATCGAATTCGCCATCATGGCCAGCGTGTTGTATCTGATGATGAGTTGGCCGCTTTCGAAATTCGCGGCCTGGTACGAACGCAAACTGGAAGCGGAGGAGCCGCGATGAACCGATTGCCGGTCTTCGGCCGAACTGCATTTGCGTCTCGCATTCTTCGGGAATCCCAGCGGCCATGATAAGTGCCATCGATATCCGCAAATCGTTCGGTACGCTCGAAGTGCTCAAGGGCGTATCGCTTTCGGTCGACGCCGGCACGATCGTCGCGATGATCGGGCCATCCGGCAGCGGGAAAACCACGTTCCTCAGATGCCTCAACGGTCTCGAATCTTTCGGATCAGGCACGGTCCAGGTCGATTCGATCGCGATCGCAGCCGGCACCCCTGATTTCTCCGAATCGCTGAGGCTTTTACGTGTGAAAATGGGTATGGTGTTCCAGCAGTTTCAATTGTTCCCGCATCTCTCGGTGCTCGAGAATATCGTTCTCGCCCCGGTGCGGGTACTGGGCACAAGCCGGATCGAAGCCGCCGAACATGCCATGGAACTGCTGCGCAGAATGGGGCTTGAATCGAAAGCCGCGGTTCGTCCACGCGAGCTATCCGGCGGCCAGCAGCAGCGGGTGGCGATCGCGCGGGCACTCGCGATGCGGCCTACCGGGTTATTGTTCGACGAACCGACGAGTGCCCTTGACCCGCGCATGACGGTCGAAGTGGCTTCGCTCATCCGCGAACTATCGGGGCAAGGTCTGGCGATTCTCGTCGTGACGCACGACATGAATTTCGCGCGCCGGGCTTCGGACCGCCTGGCGGTGTTTCATCAGGGGCTCATCGTCGAAGAAGGGCCGACAACGGAAGTGTTCGACAGCCCGCGCAGCGAGGCTCTTCGAGAGCTATTCGCACATGCCGATATCGGCAGCGCCGGGTCGCCGCCCGGTTGAATCGCCTCGAATTGAAGTTCAATTCGAGGCTACTCACACTTGGCCATTATTTCCGAAGTGATATTCGGAGATCTTCGAGGTCGTAGTCCGCAAGAACTCCGGGAACCACGTCGGCGGGTGTCAGGAGCGTGTTCGGATCGCCGGAGGCCCTCGCCCAGTCATCGGGTGTGTCCGTTTCGGCGAATCTTCTGATTTCAGGCATCAGTGCAGCTGCATGAAGCGCCCAAATGCCGCCCTTGCCGATACCGATCAGGCCGATCTCAGGATTCGAACGGGCTTCGGCACCTGCCACGGCGACGATATCCGATGTTCGCAGCCCCACCAGGCTCTGGCCCAACAGCCGGGCGAGTTCGCTTTCGCGCCAGTCAGGGCCGTTGGGGTCTTTCGGTCGAGGCGCTGGAGCCCCGCTTGACCCCGTGCCTCGAACGTCCACAAACACGAGTTTACCGGCTGCCGGGATATTTCCGGCATGTGCTTCGATGAATTTCGAAACGTCGTCCGGGGTGACCGCTCTTGCGGGCTTCGAATAGCCAGTGATGATGGTCGTCGGCAATGCCGGATCGCTCGCGACCTTTTCCAGCTTTCCGTCGCGATACGTCGCGGTCATCGCGGCGATTTCGAATCCGTCAGCCGTGTCGTAGTGCATTTCCTGAAAGCCTGGAGCGATGATTCGCCCCGGACGAATATGTGCCGGTGTCATTTGCGAAGTGATCGAAAGACGCCTGCGGATCGCATTTCGAAGTGCTTCGCCAGTCAGGGGTTTGCGATTCACGGCCAATTTCGTGGCGGCTTCTGCGTTGATTGCGAAGACGCTTTTCTCGCCAGTCAGCGAAAGCACCTGTCCATTTTGCGTGACCTGCAACTGGGAATCGGTAAAGATCGGAAAATCCGGCTCGATGATCGGCTGGTCGATGCCCCTGAGCCAGCGAGCGAGCCAGCGCACGGCCGCCTGTCGCCTTGGCCTGGAGAAACCGTGCGTATCGTCGTATTCGAACAGATCGACACGCTCACCGAAGCCAAGAGTACCGAAACTTTTTTTGTTCTCGCGATAATTTCGCCAGGCGCCTTCGATGTCGAAGAAGTCTCGTGTGGCCACGCACATGAGCGTCGGTGCCGGGGCTCGGGCCAGTACGAAATCGGGATGGTCGAACCCCGCGGCGATCATCCCGCCGATGTTCTGTTCGGTGTCCTGCGGGCCGATGGTCGCCAGAAGTCTCTGGTATGTCGTGAGATAGCAGGATGCCGCGGCGGCCTTGATTCGATCGTCTACCGCCATGAGAAAGCTGGTGAGCGTGCCGCCACCCGAATTGCCGGTGCAGCCAAGCTTGTCTTTCAGGATGTCAGGGCGGCTTTCCAGGTAATCCAGGGCACGAATGCCGTCCCAGACTCGAAAATGCGCGGTCTGAAGGCCGACGAGCACAGAACCGACACCGATTTTCGAATGTTCGGCCGTCGATCCGGCGAAGACCGGCTTGCCGTCTTCCCGAATGGCCTGCAACCGTTCGCCCTGGCCGATTGGGTCATAACAAAACGCGGCCATGCCCGAACGGGCCAGCAGGATGGACACCCGCTGATAGGTCTCGGCCGCTTTGCCGTTCGCGGAATGGCCGCAGGGCACGATCACGCCCGGCCATGGCGGCGGAACGTCGGTCGGCAGATACAAAGCTCCGGTGATATGATGCCCGGGACGGCTTTCGAAAAGGACTTTTTCGACTCTCACGCCCGCGCCTTCGATCGTGCCAGTGATTCTGGCGTTCAGCGGCGATTTCTCAGGCCAAGGGCCGAGGGATTCACGAAACCAGGCTCGGGCGGCTTGCGCTCTGGCTTCGACTTCGTCGATCGATTTCATTGCCAGCATGCGTTCGGACCGTGCTTCGAGCCGTTCGTCGGCCTGAGCCTGAAGATGCCGGAAGAGGGCCGATTCCTTGTCCTGGGCATCGAGCCGGGAAGCCAGCATTAAGGTTAGGACGAAGATCGATCGCAGGAGCGAGATGCGGACCGCCATGAGGAGAGTTCCGAAAGGGGATTGTCATTCGTGCGGATGGAATTGAGCATGCCGGGGCGATGGCCGCCGGTCAAGAAAATTCGCTTTCCGGCTTCGGTACATGCAGGAATTCACCGATTACATGCCGAAAAAGTGGATCGAAATGAGCCGGCCTGATAGATTCTGCAGGCGGAAGTATCGACGATTCCGCGCGAAAGAAACGGATCTCCGTTCCAGCGATTTCCTGAAAGGTTCGAGTGTATGGTGGAGTCTTTCGATGCGCTTGCCGCCAGAATTTCGTCAGTTCTTCAGGATCGAGACGTCTGGTCGGACGTTCTTAGTTCCGTCATTCTCGTGTTGATGGTTCTGACCGTCTGGCAGACGGGCTGGCGTGGCTACAGGCCGGCGAAACACCTTTTCGAATGGTCTCGTCGATATCCGATGCTGGCGGCGTTCTATGGCGCTTTCACGTTGATGGCCTGGGGAGTTCTGGGCACGGATTACGGCGTCCGCACTCTGCTCATTTCCGACAATCCGCTGGTTCAGTTCCTGTGCGGTTTCGCTCTGATCGCGATCTTTCTTCGGCTGTCGTTTCAATTTGTCGTACTCGACAGGTCGGAGGAACGTTGGCTCTGGACGCTGGACACTTGCCTGGACGTCGAACATGCGTTTTTCGGCGCGTCGATGCCGGTCCGCATCGGCAGTATCGGAAGCGAAACCGCTCACGAGGCCGCTGAGGATTCGTTGTCCGTGACCGGCTTGAAGAGACTTTTGAAGCGGGATGTCGCCGATCACGACACAGCCGGCCTGGTTCGCGGAATCGTCAATAGCGATCGCTTCCGTATCGCCATGGCGCCTCTCGTTCTTGACTTCTACGCATCGATTCTCGTGGTTTTTCTCGGGCTGATACCGGTGATTCTCGGGTTTCAGCCGCTTCTTAACGAAGCGAAGGACGCGATCGGCGACCGAAGCGTCGTGCATCTCACAGAAACCGCCTGGGATCTGATCGTTCGACGCGGGCCGTGGCTTTTCGGCGTCCTGGCCGGTGTTTCGTTGGCCAAATTGCTCGTTCGTTCTTCGACCGACCGCTTTCAGCGATATGTCATCGAGATGGTCGAACGTGCCTGTGGCGGTGCCGGGGAACCTCGCCGGGAACTTCGCGAATTGAAAGCGGAATGGCCAGCCCGCGGCGAAATGATGGCTTGCCTGAGAGAAGCCCTGGCGATGGCCAGGACCCGCGACATGGCCGCGGAGACGCTCGATGTCAGAAGGTGGAGAAAACTGCCGTTTCTGTGCAGCGCCGGTTTCATGACTCTACTGATATTCGCGAACTGGTTCGGAACATCGAACGTCCCGGAATCGGGCGGGCTTTCGGCGGCGTCGGTCCGTGCCGTAATGCATTCGATCGTCACGGTGTCGAAGGACGTCGGGCTCGTCCTGATCACGATGATGACGCTGGCGGTGACGATCGGGCTGGTTTGGCTTCTGGCAGTCGGGTTTGTGGAAATGATGCGGCGGGTTTTCTCGATCATGATGGGCGGCCTGGGTTTTGCCGTCCGCCATGGCCCGCTGGTGTCGGTGAGCCTCATCCTTGCCATGTTGGCCGGCACGCTTTACGGCCTTTCGATCGTGCTGCCGAACAGGTTCGAATCGGTCGCGTATTCGTCGATGGCCGTGATCGGATCGATCGTGATTCAGTCGCTTTCGACCTATGGCACCAGCCCTGAATTGAGAAGAAAATCCGTCGGAGAATTGACCTGGTACTGGCTTTCACTGGTGTTCGCCGTGCCTTTCTTTACGACGTCCTGGAGCCGGGCATTGCTGGTCGAAAGCGGTTGGCAACCTTTCACGCTGGGGATCGTCAAATATCTGTTGGCGATCAAGGTCGGTGTTTGGGTTGTGCGCTGGACGACGACTTTGTTCGACCCGCTGATCGCTTACCCGGTCTCTGCGATCTGGGGCTTTCTGGCATTCGCGGGGTTTTTCGTCGAGCTGCCGGAGCCGAGTCAGGCTCAGGTGCCGGCCGCGTTCACGGTCATCTACTTTTCGGGGGTTCTCGCGTCGGCGATCACGTGCGTGCTGCACTCGGACAGCCTGAGCGATCCGAAACGAATCGTCCTCGCTCTGATCCTGGCCGTGCTGCTGCTGGGGCAAGGCTGGACGACGGCACCGAATCAGTTCAAGCTGAGATTTCCCGGTCTCGACGGCAGGTCGATGTTGCCGGCCGCACCTTCGAACGTGGTGAACTATTACGAAAAGCCAGTTCGGCTCAATTCGGAGGCCTATTTTCGAATTACGAACCGAGCGGTGATTAAGTTGCACCTGCAGGACGAAACCAACAAGGCGAACAAGGCCCGATCGATCCAGCCGGCGAACCGGCTGGCATCCGGCATGATTCCGCCGACGGTCGCGCCTTACGATCCTTTGGCCGCTGCGCCGGAATCCAACGGACTGAAGATCGATGAAAAGGGTGCTGTGGCGTTCCGGTTTTTCGACGAACAGAACGTTAACGGCGACATTCGCGCCGGCAGCGATTACCTGCGATTGCGCCCCGGTGACCCGCTCGAATTGATCCGCATCGATACGCGCTTCGACTTCGCACTGGACGACGCCGGGCAAGCGATCGAGATTGACCTGATCCCCAAAGGGCTCGAACTCGATTTCCCCGCGCCCGAAATCGCTTCGATACTCTATTCAGCGGCCGAATCTCTGACGATCAAATGGATCGATCGCCAGGAATTCGATTCCGGAATCCGCGTCGCGCTTCGCCATTCGGAAGGGAATCGATGGAAAGCCAGTGACGGCGCAAGCGATTTCGATGTATCGGTGGACTTCCTCGAGAAATCGATACGGCTCTCCGGACCTTTCGCCGTCCGCATGATCGGGAAAATCCGGGACGCCGAAAGAGCCATCGAAGCGGATACGCCCGGGCTTTTGCCGATACGCATGCTGAAGATCGATTCGGCGATACTCACCGCGAGCTGGCCAGCTGCCGTGATCGACGTTCGACAGAGAACCGTGCCGGGTTCCGAAAAAAATGCGAACGATCCGGTTCCACGCCTTCGGACCGAGATCGAAGTGCGCTGGCCAGCGAAACCTGTCGAAAGGCTCAAGGGCCTCAAGGGAGCTGACCCGGCTCGAGTCGCGACATTCCTGCACACGGCTTATCTGGTGGCAGGTGCCGACGGTGCACTGCCGGCAGATGCGCGAAAGACACTTCTCGACCGGGTTTTCGAATCCGGTCGACCGTCGGTCGCTGAGTCCGTTCGAGAAAAGTTGCGGGGCCATCTTCGGCTGGAAGGTGTCGGCGAAAAGGGATTTCAGTCCGGCGACTGCCTCAGTTTCGAATTTCTTGGCTGGGAAAGCCCTGCGAAAATTGCGGATCTCGTTTATCTGGATCCCGGTACGGAGATTCCCGAGGAATGGAAGCCGGTATTGCAGCCTTTCTTTCTCGATGTCCGCTCGATGTGGTATGCCATCCTGCGTTCGCCGGCCTCGTTCGTCAAAGGTTTCGATGAGCTGAAGCCGTCAGGAAATGGCGGAGGAACAGCCCCCCCCGCGGCAGCTCCCAGGGCGGACGAAGACGGAATCTCGGCCCGATTCGTCAAAGCGATCGACGATCTCGATGGCAAGGCGGTTTCGGGCCGGTCCGAAATGCCTGCCAACGATTCGGAGAATCTTTTTGTCCTCAGGCAGGGGATTCACAGCGGCGTTTTCGCTTTCGACACTGCGTTCGGATCCTCAGAGGACGAACGCCGCGGAACGCGCGTCGCGCTCATGTACGGATCCCACAGGGTACGTGAGCAGGATCGTGTCGTGCTGCAATGGAATGCATCTCGCGAACCCGGTGCGAAGCGAAAATCCGCGACTTACGAGGTCATCGAAACCGGTGTTCGGTTGCCACAGGTCGCTTTGCCGCCTGCTCAGTTCATGGCTGTCCGGCTGCGGCCGATCGACACGCGAGGCATGGAGTCTGCCACCGGCGGCAATGCGGAACGGGCTTTTCAGGACGAACTGCCAGGGCCGCCCGATCGCATGCGTCTGGCGGGAACCTGGAGCAGGCTCGAGTCTCTGGATAACTACGATGTCCTGACGGCCTGGAAAGAGGCGAATGCCCGTACCGACGGCGAAAAGCCGAAACTTGTGATCGTGACCGTCAGCGGCGGCGGGATCCGGTCGGAAGTCTGGACGGCGACAGTTCTCAATACCCTCGACAAAAACCTGACCGATTTTTCGAAATCGATCCGGATCATCACCGGAGCGTCCGGCGGAATGGTCGCTGCCAGTGACTTCGTCGGCAGCATGACTCGAGGAGGGTTGCAATGGCGGGACGGGCATCAGCCGATTCCGAATCCGGCCGATGTCGAGGCGGGGAAGAAAGCCGGCGAGGGATACCTGACACGCAATCAACTCGATTCCGTCATCGGGCAGATGATTTATTCGGATATTCCCGGTTCACTGAACCCTTTCCCTCGTAAGGCGGACCGTGGCCGCACACTCGAAAAAAGCTGGGCCAGAATCGCGCGGGATGCCGGCGCGGGGACGCCAAGCCCGTTCGAACGATCGATCCGTGAACTGGCCGCCGGAGAAGCCGCCGGATGGCGGCCTTCGATCGTCTTCACTCCGATGATGGTCGAAGACGGCCGCCGGCTTTTGATTTCGAATCTCGATCTTTCGTTCGTCACACGCAACGTATCGGCTCTGCTTATGGAAGAAAATCGCCGGAAAATCAAGCACGCCGCCTATGAAGTGAACGCCACGGACAGGCTCATCAATCGGGCCGACGACCTGCTGTCGCTTTCGGCGGTGGAATTCTACCGGATCTTTCCGGATGCCTGGCAGTTTTCGGTCGGCACCGCAACACGCATGAGCGCGTCTTTTCCATGGGTCGCTCCGGCCGTGAGCATACCGACGATCCCGCCGAGGCGGATCGTGGACGCCGGCTACTACGACAATTTCGGGGTGAATCTGGCCGCACTCTGGCTGGCCGAAATGCGCGAATGGCTCATTCAGAACACAAGCGGCGTGCTTCTCGTGCAGATTCGAGACCACGAAAGTCAGTCGCGCAGGACGGACATCGACTTCGACGTCGAAAAAGGCAAGGATGCCAGTACCGTCCGGCGCGTTTTCGACACGATCACAAACGGCGTCTTCGACCGCAACGTGGGCCACGTTCTGCACCCGATTCTCACTCCCCTCAGCGGCGCGGCGACGGCCAGAAGCTGGACGATGTCGTTCCGGAACGATGAACAGGTCGAACTGCTCGACGAACTCTTCAACGCGAAAGATACGGAAGAAAATGCGTTCTTCCGCACGATCGTTTTCGAATGTCCGGTCGAAGCCTCCCTGAGCTGGAACCTCAGCGAAGAGGAAGTCGTGAACATCACCTCCGGCTTTGGCGCGAAAGCCCCGGAATCGAACGAAATCGTCGCCTCACAGAGCGAAAACTCCGGTTCCGGAGCCGCCGGCAACGCCGAAAATCGAGAGTACGCCCGTAAGCGGGCCATGCTCAGGGCGATCGGCATCGGCGCGAACCGGCTCTCCGCGTTAAGAGACTCTCAAGCTCGGGATCTTCACGACAACACGTTCGGGAATCGGAAGCGAATCCAGTTGCTGAAGAACTGGTGGAAGAAATGAAGCAGGACCCTGACGATCACGATCGTTAGGCTATCGGTGCATTTCCCGGGAATCCGAACTTGACCTCCGAAGGCAACTCAGGCAACCTGACTCGAAATCCGCATCGCCAGTACGATGTCGGAAAGCCGTCACGTCCTCCCGCACAATTCAGGAACCCGATCCATGGCTCAAGGAAGTACCCAGACCGCTGGTGAGATTCGCACCGGCAGAGTATCGGACAGTCCGAAACCAGGCGTGATTCGCGAACGCGTCCGAAAATTCTATGCCCTGGCTGCCTGGGTTCTTCTGGCGTTCATGTTCGCCGGTTTCAGGATGTTCTATGTGAAGGGGCAGGCCTTCCCCGGCCGGCCGCTCGTGCCGCCGATCAAATGGTTACTCATCGTGCACGGCGTGGCGATGACTCTCTGGGTGGCCCTGCTCGTCGTGCAGTCGATGCTTATTGTCCGCCGCCAGCCCCTTCGTCACATGAAGCTGGGCATGATCGGCGCGGGGCTGGCCGTCGTGATCTTCGTGTCAGGCCTGTTCCTGTCCGTCAAATCGATGCAGCTTTTCCCGCCGGGGATGACGCTCTGGGGAATGACGGCACGGCAGTTCTTCGTCGTGCCCACGATATCCATGCTGCTCTTCGGCGCGATGGTCGGCGCGGCCATCGTCTATCGTCGCAGGCCTGAAATCCACAAACCCATGATGCTCTTCGCCACAGTCAACGCGCTGGGGGCCGCCTCCGGCCGGGCCGACTTCTTCAACCGCTACTACGAAGGCACATTCCTGCAGGATATTTTCGGGCCGAATTTGCTCATTCTGCTCGTAGGTGCATCGTTCGTGGTCGGATACCGCGTGATTGCCCGAAGCTTCGAAAAATGGTTCGTCGCCAGTTATCTGATCGTTCTGGCCGTCAATGTCGGCATGATACGAATGGGCTTCACGAGCGCCTGGGAGAGCCTGGCGGCAGTCTTCGTGGGATGAGCGTTCGCGGTTCCGAATCCCGGAAGTCACGAGGCTGAGCCTGTGCCAGACGTCAAGAATGCCCCAGATGAAATACTGGCGTACGTTTTCTACGACGGCAAAGCCGCGGCAATGGTCCGCTCTGATTCGCATCAGACCAGCTGGTTCGGCGGTCCTTCCGGGGTTTCGATCGAATCCCCGGGCCTGCCGAGCCCCCTGCACCATGTGGCGACCATCGGCCCGGAGTGTCTGAGGCAAAAGCTGGCTTTCGACGGAAAACGCTTGATCGATTTCATACCTTCCGGCACCTACGGAATTCCTCTTTTTTATGGCTTTTCCTATTCCGGATGCGATCTGAAATACACACTCGGAATACAGGGAATCGAACTGGTTTCGATCGATCCGAAATCGACTTGTCCGGACTGGCCGTATCGGCACTATCCTCATCTACTGCCGTACGTTCCGCTGGAAGTCGCCGGAGTCAGGAAAATGAGCTGGGAGAAATTCACCGCTCTTGCGGACAACCTGCCAGACGATCAGCCCTCTGAGATCGTCGTGCTCGTTCCTCCGCCTGCGTCCGTCGGTTATTCGATGTGGGGCCCGGATGGAGATGGCGAACGAGTCACTCTTGTTTTCGAAATCGCACCGGAAGACCGAACGGTACATGCGTATAACGTATGCACCTGAAATCGTGAGACAAACGCTACGCAGTCGAATGGATTCCGAATGAAATCAGGTCTTTCGGCCGGTTCGCTCACGCTGCCGCCAAATTTCCGGCGGCCTGGCGATGAGCGGAACCGGTCGAGACTTCGCATCAATAACTGTCGGCGCTGATCACTTCACCGCCGGCCCTGGTGCCCAGAGACATCCAGGTGCCCATGTTGATCGTGCCCTTGATGAAGCGCACGGAGCCGTCGCCCATCAGAACGTTGGCACCGCCCGGGTGTGCGCTGGTCACGTTGGAATAGTTCGTACCGTCGGCGTTGAAAGTTCTGGCGTTGAAACGGCAGCCGTTCCATGGATATTGCTGACTGTTCGGGGGCACGACGGTGTTGATCATGCCCATGCCGACGGCACCCAGGCCCCAGCGATAGCCCTTCGTCGGCGTGATGGATCGTCCTGGGTTCCTCCATTCGGCCGTGCATGCGTCCAGACCTGCTAAAGTCGCCGCCATATTGGCAGCCGCATTCTGGGCGACGGCTCCAGCCGGGGCCGTGGCACTGGTGACGACGACCGAGCGGTCAAGATCGCCGACAGCACTGCCCAGTGAGACCCGGTCGTCCGTCGCCGAATTGATGAACTGCGACGCGTTTCCGCAGAGCGATTCGCCGAAAGCGACCGTGTTCGAAGTTCCGTCGGAAACGCTCGAAACGAAATACGGCACCTGATAGGCGAACATGCCTGTGGAATCGCCCGTGGTCGAGCCCCAGGTCGACGTTCCGGTGCTGGCCAGGTAGCTGTTGATCGATGTCGCGCCCGAGTTCGGGTCGGACGGACACAGGAACGTCGCCACGCGCGAATTGAATGCTGTGTAATTCGCGTCCCAGCCGTACTGGGCCCGGAACCTGTTCCAGGGCGAAAGGTTGAAGTTGATTGCGTTATACAGATTGCCGCCTTCGATATGCGGCAGCATCAGTGCCAGCGAGCCCCATCCGCCCCAGTTGATCGGCGAGCCCGCCGACCCGCCGGAACCGTTGAACCGGGCATTGAGCGAGACGCCGAGCGGAAACGAACCCATGGCCGATTCGTAGTTATACATGGCCAGGCCGATCTGCTTCATGTTGTTCACGCACTGAGCCCTGCGGGCAGCCTCGCGTGCGGACTGTACAGCTGGCAGCAGCAGTGAGATGAGCACTGCGATGATGGCGATCACGACCAGCAGCTCGATCAGCGTGAAACCACGCCGGGGCGCCTTGGAAGATGTTGCGGACTGCGATTTCAAGATGCACCTCTCAGGTTCAGGGTCACTTTTTCTTCGTCACGTTCTTCGAAGCGTCTTCCGCCTTGCCAGCGGCCTCGCCGGCTTTCTCGACGAAATCGATGGGAGTCGCGAGGGTGCCCGACTTGCGCTGATCGGGATTGCCGCCGCAGCCGATCAGGCTTACGAAAAGCGAACTGCCGACGGCGAAGTTCACGATAGACCTCGCGCAGACCCTTCGAAGGGGGCTAGTCATGGTAAGAATCCGGAGTTTACGGAGCGGGTGATAGAGGACATTCTCCAGAACGAGGTCTGGGAGCGATAGGATTGTACAGAGCGTCATTCCAAAACGGAATAGAAATCCGAATGACCAGGCTGCCAGCGCTTTATGGAAGCGATGAAAGTGATATCCGGACGCAGATGGATCGATTTGTCTTCGTGCGTCGTCCGGTACGATCGACAGTCGACACTTCGATGTTTTCGAGTTCCTGAGCCGATCGATGCGTTATGAAGAACGGCGATGGGGAACGACCTGTTTTCCGAGGGGCATGAGTTCGATCTCAACGTGCTCACGAATCTCGGGAGTCGGCCCCCTTTCGGCGGATCGTCTCTTCTTCTACAATGACCGCATCGACGGTTCGAACACCGTGACTGCCCGCAGGCAAAGCCCTCCCCTCCTCAAACTCAGGCCCGGTACCAGTTCGCCGATGACCAGGTCAGGTGAAACTTCCTGATTCCCAACCGGCCGGCTGCAGCGAGTGACATGCTCATGATGAAAATCAAGTTGCGCAGAACGCTTTTGCGAGCTTGTCTCGCCTTGACGATCGCGATTCCGACGTATTGGAATTCGCCGTCGATCCAAGCTCAGATCCCGCTGCCTCCCGGCCTCGATCGCCCGGTGGACGGTGATATGATTGCCTGGATCGGCGATACGTTCGTGGAACGAGAGCCGGCTTACGGATATCTCGAAACCTGGCTGATGACTCGGTTCCCCAACCGCTCGATCCGCATGCGGAACCTTGGCTGGTCTGCCGATGTGGTCACGTGCGAATCGCGGGCCCGCTTCGGTACGGCCAAAGACGGTTTCGAACACCTGATGAATACGCTCGAAGTCGTGAAGCCCTCGGTCGTCGTATTGCAATATGGAGCCAACGACAGTCAGTCCGGGGCTGCCGGGCTCGAGAAATTCAAGGCCGATTACCGCACGCTGGTCAATACGATCCGCGAGAAATTCAAGCCGAGGAAAATCATCCTGGCGTCGCCGGTGACACCGCTTTCTTTCGAAGGCCCCTGGGGCAATTCCGAAGCCCGCCGCAAAGATCTCTCGCTATATTCCGAAGCTGTGACGAAGCTGGCCGAAGAACTGACGACCGATTACCTCGATTTTTCGCCCATCGCGAAACTCGGTACGAAATCGCCCGATGAGCTGAGGCCGATGCTGCCGCTGATTTCCGATAACGGCATCAATTACGCCAATACGGGATATTGGGCTTTGATGAATCAGGCCGACAGGCTGGTTTCCGGCGATACGGGCGGGTCGACACTCAAGTTCCGGCTCACTCAGGATAAGGATTCCGCCGTAATCGTGCCTTCAAGCCGAAATGCGATCGCATTCGAATTCGCGATGAAAAAAGACGCGAACGATGGCCAGTTCGAAATCCGCCGCGTGCAGCTGCCAGCCCCGGTCGGGCCCAGGGAAATCGGTGACGACCGACAGCGCACCGCAGCTGGATGGTCGTTTCAGTTCACGGGGCTGGCTGAAGGCAAATATCGACTCGTGTTCGACGGCAAACCGGCCGCGATCGCATCCGCCAAAGCCTGGGCCGAAGGCATCACCATCGGCGACGATCCCGACTCGGCCCGAGTCGAACGGATCCGTCAGGCCGTGATTCGCAAGAACGAGTTGTTCTTTCATCGCTGGCGACCCCAGAACGAGACCTATCTTCTGGGCTTCCGTAAACACGAACAAGGCAACAATGCCGTCGAGATTCCCCAATTCGATCCGCTGATCGTGAAACTCGAAAAAGAAATCGACGAACTCAAGAAACCCCCGGTGCATCAAGTGCAAATCGTGCGGGAGATCGAAGGCAAATGAAACCCATGATTCCGTTCCTGCGCGCTGGACTCGCGACTTTCCTGACGATTTCCCTGTCAGCCGCCACGGCTTTCGCCCAACGCAACCTGACCGAAATCCCCAACCCTGACCCCGAAGTGGAAAGGGCAAGCTTTCAGGTCGCCGACGGTTTCGAAGTGAATCTGTACGCCGCTGACCCGCTCCTGGCGAAGCCGATCCAGATGAACTTCGACCCCCAGGGGCGGCTCTGGGTGGCCAGCTCCGAGGTCTATCCCCAAATCGAGCCGGGCCAGCGTGCCAACGACAAGATTCTGATCCTCGAAGACGCCGACCGTGACGGCAAAGCCGAAAAGACGACGATCTTCGCCGATGGCCTGCTGATCCCCACTGGCGTCGAACCTGGCGACGGCGGCGTTTACGTCGCCAACAGCACCGAGCTTTTGCATTTTTCGGATAGTGACGGGGACGGTAAGGCCGACCGCCGCAAGGTCGTCCTCTCCGGCTTCGGCACTGAAGATACGCACCACATTCTGCACACGCTGCGCTGGGGCTATGACGGCTGCCTGTATATGAATCAGTCGATTTACATTCACAGCCACGTGGAAACGCCCTGGGGCGTCAAACGGCTCAATGCCGGCGGCGTCTGGAGGTTCCGGCCCGAGCGGATGAAGCTGGACGTTTTCGACTATGGTCTCGTGAATTCGTGGGGGCACCATTTCGACAAGTTCGGCCAGCATTTTCAAACGGACGGCGCCGGTGGCGAAGGCATCAACTACGCAATTCCCGGAGCCTACTACTTCACGACGGCCTATCCGGCCAAAATCCTCAGAGGCTTGAACCCCGGTAGCCCGAAACACTGCGGTCTCGAAGTCGTCGATGGCCGGCATTTGCCTGACTCGTGGCAGGGGTCGCTCATTACCAACGATTTCCGGGGCAATCGCGTCTGCAGGTTCGTACTCAGCGATTCCGGTTCAGGTTATGTCAGCCGCGAGCAGCCGGAAGTGGTCAAAACGAGCCACGTGGCATTTCGGCCGATCGACATCAAAATGGGCCCGGACGGTGCCATTTACATCGCCGACTGGTACAACCCGATCATTCAGCATGGTGAAGTCGACTTCCGCGACCCACGCCGGGATCATACGCGAGGCAGGATCTGGCGTATCACCGCGAAGGGTCGTCCTCTGGCTCCCTGGCCCAAGCTCGTAGGGGCCCCGGTCCAGGAACTGCTCGAACAATTGAAATCGCCCGAAGGCTGGACACGCCAGCAAGCTCGCCGGGTGCTCAAGGAAATGGGCCGATCTCAAGTCCTGCCCGCACTGGCGGACTGGGCGAAGGCGGTTACGGGCGACGACACCGCGGCCGACAGTCAGCGGCTCGAAGCGCTTTGGATGTACGTGGCATTCGACGAACCGGAGCTTGCTCTTCTCGACAAAGTCCTGAAGGCCAAATCGCCCGAGGTGCGGGCCGCCGCATGCCGTGTCGTAAGCCACTGGCATGACCGTATGCCGGACGCCCTGGACCGAATGAAACTCGCTGCGAACGACCCGTTTCCGCGAGTCCGTCTGGAAGCGGCCAGAACGCTGG
Organism: uncultured Isosphaeraceae bacterium; assembly: GCA_964608915.1. Classification (GTDB taxonomy): domain Bacteria; phylum Planctomycetota; class Planctomycetia; order Isosphaerales; family Isosphaeraceae; genus QWQI01. The sequence goes on along the minus strand of CAZSQA010000033.1, from coordinate 36,283 downwards.
GCACTATCGGCACGCCCGTCGCGACCGCAGCCGCGTTGACCACACGCAAGCCAGGCACCGACACGTTTCTCGATTACGGCGTCTATTTGACCGCCCGTGAAACGGCATCGAAATGGGTTCAGGCGTGGTCAAAAGGCGATTTCGAATTCGACTCGGTCGATTCCACCCTGTTCGCGGCTTCGTCCGCTGAATCCGGAGATGTCGTCCCCGGGCTCGTGGCTCGAGTGAAAGACGGCCGCATTCCGGCCGAAAAGCGGGACGCCGCTTTCGCCCTTGTGGCTTCGCTCGGTCGGCCGGAAGATCTTTCGCTGATTCTGGATTCGGCTCTCGCAGATCCGAAGACCGCCACCGCGGGGCTCAACTCTCTTTCTTCCGCCGTTTCTTCACGGCAGCTCAAACCGACGGGAGATCTGAATCGACTGACTCCTTTGGTGAATTCGCAGGATGCTTCCGTCGCCCGGTCTGCCGTGAATCTTGCCGGGTTATGGAAGCTGGAAACAATGAAACCCGCCATCCTGGCCCTGGCTTCCAGCGGTCAGACGAATCCCGAATTCCGTGCCGCATGTGTCGAGGCACTCGGTCGATTCGGCGGTGCCGATACGATTTCGGCATTGAAAACGCTCGTTTCGAACCGCGACGCAGATGTCGTGCGAGAAAAGGCATTGGAATCGCTGATTCAGGCGGCCCCTGGCGAAGCGGCCACCATCGTTGCGGACAGACTTTCGACGGGTTTCGAACGTGAAACGCTCACAGGGGTCGTCGAGCGTGTCGTACGCAGCCGTCCAGCTGCCGAATCGCTTTCGAAAGCGCTGACCGGCCGTACTCTGGACCGGGAATCCGCCCGGCTTGCCCTGAGAGTCGCCCGGTCCGGCGGCAGAGCGGACCTCAAGCCGCTGGCTGATCTGCTGGAAAAATCCGCCCAGGGTGGTCCAGCGATCCCACTTCCGACCGACGATTCGGCTATGGCGACGCTCATCGGAGAAATTCGCTCACAGGGTGATCCTGCTCGCGGCGAAGCCGTTTTCCGCCGCGCCGAACTGAATTGCTACAAATGCCATGGCATCGGCACTGCAGGTGGCCTGGTCGGCCCGAACCTGCAATCATTGGGTGCCAGTTCGCAGCCGGATTACATTGTCCGTTCGATTCTGGACCCCGCGGCAGCGGTCAAGGAAGGCTATAACGCCGTCGTCATTGCCATGAACGACGGCCGGATTCTTACCGGTATTCCGATTGGCCAGTCGGGCAGCGAGTTGATTCTGCGTGACGCCGAAGGCCAGGAATTGAAATTACCGAAGGCCCAGATCGAAGATCAGAAGCCGACCGGATCACTGATGCCCGCCGGGCTTGTCGACTCGCTCTCGCGTGGCGAGTTGATCGATCTTTTGAGGTTCTTGACCGAACTCGGCAAACTCGGGCCATATGCATTCCCCAAAGAGCGTATTGCCCGGCATTATCAGGTGCTCGAATCCGACGACGCTGCAAAAACGGCCCTGTCGCGGCTTTCGCACGGGGCGATCGCGAGAGGCGATGCGGCCGAAGCCAAAAACCTTCACTGGCGAACGGTTTATGCACGCGTTTCTGGCGTGTTGCCGACGAACGAAGTTCCCGTCGTCGCTGCCCAGTCCAGGGCCCCTGCCCGGTTCGCCCGCTTTTCGTTCGATGCGAAAACGGCCGGCGACGTGAACCTCAAGCTGTCCGCAACCTCAGGCGTGCAGATCTGGCTGGACGGAGTGGCAGTCAATGCCGCCCCGGAAACGAAACTGACGGTGCAACCGGGCAAGCGCACTGTCGTCGTAGCGATCGATCCGGAAAAGCCGGCGATCGACATGAAAATTGAAGTCTCCGACTCCAGTACAGCTCAGGTCGAACTGCCGACGGGGCCTTGATATTCGCTCCGTCTTTTCTGAGTATTCGATCCGCCGGTCCTATGAATATGAATCGTGCCGTTGACAGCAATGTCCTCGGCACGATTCGCTTTCAGCCTTACATGAAGCCTTATCCGGAATTCCAGTGTCAATGGAATATCGATTCGGTACAAGGTCCGTGCCGGATGACTCCTGAGACCACAACGGGATGGGCCCGTTCAGCCGCAAAATTTCTTGCCAACACCTTGAACGTTCGGTAACTTCTTTTCCGTCGGTTGGTTGAGTCGAAACAGGGCTTCCGTTCGTATCTCCGGTCTGTTTGGCCGATACGCTTTCGAAGCATAGAGGAAACGTCCATGTTCGATTGGTTTTCCCCGAAATGCCCACTCGGAACGTCGGAAAAGTACTGGACGGAAACACGTATGCAATGGTTGGCCGATGTGTTGGGAATCGACCGGATGATCCAGACGAAAGTGCTCCTTCCTGCCGATTTGAACGTCCCTGAATCGTTCTCCGGTAGCTCGGAAGAAATTACCGAACTGATGCATCTGCTGATGCATCATATGAAGATTCAAGATTCGAAGATCAGTCTGAAATTGTTCGATCATAAAGAAATGCCCAATGCTGCCGGGACGTACATGAATGATCTCGGCACGACGACGATTCGCATTTCGAATTCGATCGTGAGCGATCCTGCTCTGGTCGTTTCGACCCTCGCTCATGAACTTTCGCACGAAATTCTGCTCGGCGGTGGCTTGTTGAGCACCGACGCCCCTGACCATGAATGGATCACGGATCTGCTCACTGTGTATCTTGGTGTCGGTGTCATCATGGCCAATGCGACGACCCGGGAATCGACTCAGAATCTTGGTGGTGGCTGGTACTCCTGGAAAATGACCCGACTGGGATACCTGCCCGTCAGGATTTATGGCTACGCCCTCGCCCTCTTCGCGAATTCCCGGGGCGAATCGAAACCGGTTTGGGCCGATCATCTTCGCAGAAACGCGTCGGTTCCATTTCGGAAGGGCCTGAATTACGTTCGCAAAACCGGCGATTGCCTGTTTCGGCCTGAATCGGACTTGACTGGCTTGAAAGTCGGAACGACTGAGAACTTGCTGGGGATGATCAAAACGGGGACATCGACTTTCCGTCTGGCTGCCCTCAGGGAATTTGAGGACCGAAATGAGCACACTGCGGATGTCGTCGACGCGGTGATCGGCTCACTACGAGATCGAGACACGGCGGTACGTGAACAGGCTGTCAGACTGGCCGCGAGATTCGTCCCCGAAGCTCGTCGATCCATCGAATTGATCGTGGATGCTCTGCATTCGTCGGACGCATCGTTACGGGCCACAGCGGCTGAAACGCTCGGAAAGCTCACGCATCGGCCTGAGCTTGTCGTCGGAGAATTGGGGCGTTGTCTGGAAGACAGTTGCCGGGATGTCGTCGTTGAATCCATCGTCGCGTTATCGACTTTCGGGCGGGCAGCATCGAAATGCGAATCGAAGCTGGCGAAGCGATTTTCGGAAGCCCTTCTCATCTGCGATTACGAACTTTCGGATTTCCTGGCGCAAGCTTTGCTCGCCGTATCCGATGATCCCAGGCAGCATGTAAGGGAACAGTTCTCGCCGAAACATCCGGAATTGATCGAACTGGCTTTCGAAGCGATCGACCGCATCGCCCGTTCGGAATCCTGATCGTTTTCGTTTCGAATCGCTTCGAGCATGCCCGACTTCATCGGATTGATGCAAGGTTCGATCCGATTCGATCCGTTACGCTGTCAGAATCGCCCTGATCTTCATTTGCGAATCGATCGCGTCAAAATTAAGAATTCCACGGCGAAACGGAAGGCGATTCGACCCACGGACCGATCGCAACCATTGACCCGCGATGCCATCCGAAGTCAAAATGAATTTACGTCTTCCTGCAGGAGAACGTTATCGCGGAATCGAATCCGGCGTAATGTCGCAGGATCGATTTCGTACCGGCCAAGTACCGTTTCGGAAGGACTTGCATGCCTTTCGGAAAGCGGTCTCGATGCCGGGCGACCTGCCATGATTCAACGACGATCAGACACCAGACCATGAACCGGACAGTCACGGACGATTCCACCGACACGCACTTGACCGCCCGGAATGACGTTCTCGTGCGAGCCCCTGAGCTTTGCCGCGAGCCGCTCGCGATCGGCAAGGTTCCTATCCCGTCCCGCTTCTTCTTCGCACCCATGGCCGGATACAGCAGCCTGGCACTGCGGCTGGCCCTGCGTGAATTAGGCGGCCTGGGCTTGGCGACGACCGAACTCGTGAACGCCCGCAGCCTGATCGAAAAACGCCAGAAGGCTTTCGAACTGGCTGAAACATCGCCTGAAGAACAGCCCGTGGCGATTCAGATCTACGGCCATGTGGCCAGGGAAATGATCGAAGCGGCCAAAATGTGCGTCGACCTCGGGGCCTCGATCATCGACATCAATATGGGCTGCCCTGTCAAAAAGATCGTGAAATCGGGCGGCGGCTCGGCCCTGCTGTGCGATGTCGACAACGCCGGCACGCTCGTCGAAGCGGTCGTGGGGGCCGTCGACGTTCCTGTCACAGTGAAAATGCGACTCGGCTGGGACGACGCCACACCCACCGCGCCCGAATTGACGCGCAGGTTCGAATCGATCGGCGTGGCCGGCGTGATCATCCACGGGCGGACGCGTGAACAAAGCTTCATGGGCACGGTAAACCTGCCGGGCATCGCCAGCGTGGTGGCCGCAGCGGACAGGATACCGGTCGTGGGCAATGGCGACGTTCGCACGCTGTTCGACGCCGAACGCATGTTCCGCGAGACCGGCTGCGCGGCCATTTCGATCGGCAGGGGCGCTTTGGGAAATCCGTTTCTGTTCCGTGAGCTTAATCTCTGGGCGAAAACGGGCGACCCAGGGCCAGCCCCCGGGTTCTCCGAGCGGGTCGACCTGATGGACCGGCATTTTCATTATCTCGTCAAGCTGCGTGGCGAACGCACGGCCTGCACGCAGTTTCGCAAGACACTGGCCTGGTATCAGCACGCGATCCGGGCCCCGAAGTCGCTTTATCATCAGCTCATCAATCTCCCGAGCGTGGCCCGGTTCGACGAAACGATCGCCGAAATGCGGAAATCAGGCCCGACCGGCCCTCTCCCGAGCCACTTCGAGCCGAAAATCCCGACGCCGAAAGGGCCGATCGATAAGTGGTGAATGTGGTGAAGTTTCGAATCAGAAGATTCGACAGGCCGGAAGCTGTTGATCGTCAGTAAATTCAGAGCAAGGTTCGAGCATGGCTTTCCGAGCACACCCGAATCGATAACATATTCAGTCAAGAACCTGCCGAATACCGGTCTGGTTCCGACCGAAATCGTATCAAGAGATGGAACGCCGATGCATTCAAGAGTGTGTTTCGCGATTGGATCAAGTGTGCAGCGATCGTCTTGAACGTTAGCTGAAAATTATGATTGGGCGGATGCCATTCGGACGGTGGTCGGTTCGCGAGCTTCGCGAAAGTGAACCTGCTACGAAAATTTTATGGGTTCTTCAGGAATTTCCGTGGATGAATCTCCATTTCGGAATGTGTCAGGATCGGATCGCATCGTCTCATGAAAACCCTTTCCGCTGCATGACACCGAACCATTTCGATCGCGTTTTGGACTTCGATCATAGAAATCGGCCTGTAAGGCCGAAGGTCAATAGATCAGGGTGAAACCCTGTGGATTATGAAAAGGTGCGGGGAACACCCAGTTTCCGCAAGGAAAACCCAATTCATGACCTGCGTCCTTTCAGGCCGCATAACATTTTACGTCTTGCCCTCATTCCCCGGGTTTCACCCGGGGCTATTGACCTTCAGCCCTTTCAGGGCAAAACGCCGGCACGTTAACCGATACGCCATTCGAACCGAAATGCCGATTCGAGTTTAAATCGCATCCATCAATTCGTCCATCCATAAGATCGATCGTGAATTTGACGATCGACAACCCACGGAAATCCCTTTAGAACCAAATCTTCGGATATATTCCGGATTTTGGTTTGCCCGATTTTTCGGTGACGACGGAGTGATGAGAAATGTGATTGGGCGATTTCGAATCTTCGAGCAGGGTTTCGGTGCGATTGGGATTGCGAAGAATGGGAATCCGCCATTTCGATATTTCCTTCCGGATTCGCGTACTGAGTCGTTTCCGGCAGCTTCGAGTATCGAAATAAGTTGGCTCGAGACAAGCCTGACCGCAAAATCGCGAAATTTTTGTTTCTCGGTGGCAGAGGTCGAGGCATAATAACTGATATCGAAATCCGGGGCAATCCCGGGAGATCGGCCTTGCCTGGCAGCCCTACCGCAATCGATCAGGAGCATCATCTCATGACACCAAATCGTCGTCATTTTCTGGGCACAGGTCTTGCCGGGCTGGCTCTTGCCGGGCATGCCAGGTCGAACGCTTCGGCCAATGAGAAGGTGCGAATCGGCGTCATCGGCGTGCGTGGTCGCGGGGCCGATCTGGTGAAGTCGTTCGCTTCGCACGAAGGCTTCGAAGTCGCCGTGATCGCTGATGCCGATTCGAACGTCTATGGCAAGGCACAAAAGAATCTCGATTCGCTCGGCAAGAGCGAGGCGAAGATCGAAAGCGACTTCCGCAAGATTCTCGACGACAAATCGATCGATGCCATCGCGATCGCAGCGCCCGATCACTGGCATGCGCTCATGACGGTCATGGGCTGTCAGGCGGGCAAGCATGTCTATTGCGAAAAACCGGCCAGCCACAACATTGTGGAAGGCCGCCGAATGGTCGAGGCCGCCCGCAAATACAAGCGGGTGGTGCAGGTCGGCACGCAGCGCCGCAGTTCGTCCAGCGTGAAGGAGGCCGTCGAGCTGGTTCGGTCCGGTGCGGTGGGAAAGGTCGGCATGGCCCGGTCGTGGATTCACCAGATTCGGCCCAATATTGGCCACGGCAAGCCTGGCGAAGTGCCTGCGGGCGTCGATTATGCCTTGTGGCAGGGCCCGGCGCCTGATCGGCCGTTTCATGAGAACCGGTTTCATTACAACTGGCACTGGTTCTGGAACTGGGGCACGGGCGAACTCGGAAATAACGGGATTCACGGCGTGGACGTGGCCCGCTGGGGCCTGGGCGTCGACGCCCCGTCGCACGTGGCATCCGCCGGCGGGAAGTTCGTGTTCGACGACGATCAGGAAGTGCCGGATACGCAGATCGTCACTTGGGAATTCCCGGAAAAATGCGTCATTCAATGGGAGCACCGGATGTGGTCGAAGCATCCGACGGAAGGCTCCAGCTTCGGCATCGCGTGGTATGGCGACAAAGGCACTCTGCTGATCACTGACAAAGGTTGGAAGATCGAGGATCTTGACCAGAAGGCTCCGCCGTTGGCGAAAAGCGAAGGCCCTGCGACGGACGGCATGAAGCCGCACGTGCAGAACTTCCTCGATTGCATTCGCGGCGGCGGCAAGCCCAACGCTGACGTGGAGATCGGCCACCTTTCGACTCGCTTGTGCCATTTGGGTAATATCGCGCAGCGCACGGGCAAACGGCTGGCATTCGACGCCGCGACCGAGACCTTCCCCGGTGTGGCCGAAGCGAATGCCCTGCTGGCACGCGAGTATTCGAGCCGTTTCTCGATGCCGGCCCAAGTCTGATCGATTTTCGCGTCGGCCGGATGGTAAGATCAGGCGAGTCGAACTGGAGCGGCTCGCCATGAAGATCGTCCGTATCGAACTCTACCGTGTCCGCTTGCCGCTGGTCCGGCCGTTCCGGACCAGCTCAGCCTATCGCACACACATCGAACATATTCTCGTGCGGTCGTTCGATGAGGCCGGAGCCGAAGGCTGGGGCGAAATCGCCACGGCCATCGACCCGTTCTACAACTCGGAAACGACTGACACAGCGTGGCACATTGCCCACGATTTTCTTGCGCCGATGGTTCTCGGGAAGGAGTTCGGAACGCCGGACGAATTTCGGGCCCTTTACGCTATCGTCAAAGGCAACAGGTTCGCCAGGGCGGGCATGGAAATGGCCGTCTGGGACTTGATCGGTCGAGTCCTGGGCCGGTCGCTGGCCGATATGGTGGGCGGATCTCGTAGTCAGGTCGAAGTGGGCGTAAGTCTCGGAATCGAAAAGGATATCGATGTGCTCCTCGCCCAGGTGGAGCGGTTCGTGAGCGAAGGCTATCGACGTGTGAAGCTCAAAATCGCTCCAGGCTGGGACATCGAACCCGTTCGGGCCGTGCGTCAACGATGGCCCGACGTGCCGCTTCAGGTCGACGCGAATTCGGCTTATCGGATGGCAGATTCCAGCCACCTGGCGAAGCTGGACGAATACGGCCTGCTGCTGATCGAGCAGCCTCTGGCCGATGACGATATCGTGGATCACGCCGAGCTTCAGAAACGGCTGAACACACCGATTTGCCTGGACGAAAGCCTCCACCATGTCGACGACGTTCGAAAGGCGCTTAATCTGGAAGCATGCCGGGTGGTGAACGTCAAAGTCAGCCGGGTGGGCGGATTGTGCGAGTCCTTGCGAATTCATGAATTGTGCCGTTCACGCGGGGTGCCGGTCTGGTGTGGCGGCATGCACGAATTCGGGCTTGGGCGGGCGGCGAATCTGGCGATCGCATCCCTTGAGGGATTCACTCTGCCCGGCGACACTTCCGCTTCGGACAAATACTGGAAGCAGGACATCATCGAACCGCCGATCACCGTATCCAATGGCCTGGCTGACGTTCCCGCAGGCCCCGGGCTGGGCGTGCAGCCGGACATGGACAGGATCTCGTCGCATCTCGTTCGATCAGCTGTACTTGAGACATCAGGTGCATCGTCATGAAAGCTCTCGAAGGGCTGAAATCAGGCTTGGTCGGGCGACAGGACCGGTTCGTGGCATCATTGCGTTCGCTTGTGGAGATGGAATCCCCGAGCCGGGACAAGCAAGCTCTCGATCGAGTCGCCGACCATCTTGCACGAGAGTGGTCGGATGCGGGATTGGCGGTCACGCGAATCCCGAACGAGAGAGGTGGCGACCACCTGAGCATCGATTGGGCCCAACCTGGCGAGTCAGGGATGAAACCCTGGTTGGTACTCGGCCATTTCGACACCGTCTGGGCACATGGCACTCTGGAGAGAATGCCGTTTTGTCGCGACGGAGACCGGCTTTTTGGGCCAGGAACGTATGACATGAAGGCCAGCCTGGCGATGGCCCTGGAAGTCGTCAAGGCAATGCAGGAACTTGGATTACGCCCGAGTCGGCCGGTTCGGTTCTTGTGGACGAGCGATGAAGAGATCGGCAGCCCGACTTCCCGTGATCTGATCGAATCGAACGCGCGTGATGCGTTCGCGGCACTCGTACCTGAAGCACCTTTGGCGGGCGGTGCGCTCAAGACGGCACGCAAGGGCGTCGGAGCGTATCGGCTGGAAGTGACGGGCCGGGCCGCACATGCGGGAGTGGAGCCCGAAAAGGGCCGCAGCGCGATCGTCGAACTGGCGTATCAGATTCTTGCCGTCGGCGAACAAGCCCGGCCTGGGCTGGGCACGACCCTCAATGTCGGCAAGATCGGTGGCGGTTCCGCGAACAACGTCGTCCCGGAAAACGCCTGGGCCGAGATCGATGCGCGCGTCGCGATTCTGGCTGAAGCCGATGCGCTGGACGAAAGGCTGAAATCGCTCCGGCCGAAGACGCCAGAGACGTCCATCGTCGTCTCAGGTGGACTGAACCGGCCGCCGATGGAGCGAACGCAGGGCACGATCACTCTGTTCGAGGCCGCTCGGTCGGTCGCGGCATCGCTCGGTTACGCGTTGCAAGAAGGGGCGACAGGTGGCGGTTCCGACGGCAATTTCACTTCTGCCGCCGGGTGTCCGACGCTGGACGGGCTGGGGCTGGAAGGGGCTGGAGCCCATGCCCCGCATGAGCATGTGGACTTGACCAGTTGGGCGTTTCGGGCGACTCTCCTGGGGGGGCTTCTGATGAGTTCGCCGGAACTTGGGGCAAGTCGATGAGCGTAAACGACACGAACGAAATCAGGCAAGGGCCGGAGATCACGATACGCAGGCCTCATTCGCCGCAGGAATATGTGACGCTGCAGGAAGCCCAGAAAAAGGCCTGGGGTATCACGCAGGAAGGCTATGTCGTGCCCGTCGCCACAATGATTGGGGCGCAATATCATGGCGGGCTGGTGCTTGGGGCGTTCTTGCCGAATGGCGATGCTATTGGACTGAGTTTTTCGTTTCCAGGGATCGTTCATGGCGAGTTGTGCCTGTATTCGCAACTTACCGGGATCGTTCCGGGATATCAGGGCAAGGGGATCGGCAGCCAGATGAAATGGGCCCAGTGGGAATATGCCCGGAACCACAAGATTCCGATCGTGGCCTGGGCCTTCGACCCTTTCCAGACAGGCAATGCCCACTTCAACATACATATGCTCGGGGCGAAGTCGCGGCGCTATATCGATGACATGTATGGCCCGCGCACGGACAACCTCAACTTCGGTGTGGCGACGGACCGGCTGATCGCCGAGTGGCGGACCGGTATGGATCCGCGAACGCACATTCGGGAAGACGAGGACATGAGCCAATATCGTCGGGTGATCGAAACGCACGACCGAGAGAACGGCTTGCGCACTGTGGCTTTCGTACACGATCACTTGCGTGATGACGTTCTACTGCTGGAAATTCCGGCCCGTATCCACAAGATTCAAGCGGATGATCGAGAACAGGCGGAACGTTGGCGGTTGGCCGTTCGGTCGGCATTCCACACCGTATTCCAGAACGGCTATGTGGTTTCCGACTTTGTCCGGCTTGGCGAGAAGCCTGACCAGCGGCTGTTTTACAAAGTGGAACGTAACGTCTGGCTTTGAGACGTTGCCGTTCCACTTCGTCGTGGCCGATACGGTCTGAATGAATCAGATTACGAAAGTCATACCCTGACGGGGCTTACGCGCACCTGGTGCGGCTCGGAAGTCGCCCGAAAGATGTTTTCGTGTTGCACGTAGACTTCGAGTCCGACGGTCTTGCCGAAGCGTTCGAGTTCGGAACGGACTGTCGACGGTTGCAAGTCGACGGGCAGAAAAGCCTCCATGATCAGGGAAAACCGGTCACCGTCGACGCGAGCGTGCAGGTCCAGAATGTTGACGCCGAGGTTGGCCAGACAGCCCGAAATACCATGGATATTGCCGGGCTGGTCTTTTCCGAGTACGGTCAAAATATACCGTTCGCCTTCCGGTTCCGGCTTCGATCCGCTTGAATTGACGGAGACTTCGAGCACGTTGACTTCGAGCTGAAATCGCTTGCCTTTTTCGGTGATTTCGTTTTCCAGGATCGAGGTTTCTCTGCGTTGATCGAATTCGACCGCGAGGATGATGGTGAAGAAGCCCCGCATGACGGTCTGCGAGAGTTCCAGGATGTTGCCGCCTGACTCTCGCAACGAACCTGTGACGTTCTGGATGATGCCGACTCGGTCCGCAGCGGTGACGGTCACGATATATTGGGGTTTTTCGGCCACGCCGATCGTTCCTTCCGTTTCGTTTCGATCGCCTGGTACCTGGCCCGGGCGCTCGCAAAATACAGGTCGAAGCGTTATGATACACCAAATGACCCGGATTCGTATTGTGACCTTCCGAGCCGTGAAAGGAGAGCGCGTATCATGAGCGGTCCGATCGTACGGAAATATGGCTTTCCCAATTTCGAGCAGATATTCGGAAAACGGGATCTGGAACACGGAGTCGAGGGCAAAAAGCCGGTCGATCCGCTTCACCTGGATTCCGGAGACACCGACAAAAAGTCAGTCGAAGACGTAAAGTCCGACAATAAGGATGCTTCGGCTCCGAAAAGCTGACGATTGCGTAAGGCCTGGAATTTGGCGTCGATCGCCAGGCACCGATTCCAGGTCAGATTTTCTTGATAGGCGCAAGCGTGGTTGCACGACGAGCCGGGATCAGTTCATCGAAGCTTCGAAATATGCGGCGAGGCTCGAACGCAACTTGCTGATGGCCTCGGACTTGACGTTCGAAACCGTCTTCGGACTTACGCCCCAGCGCGCTGCGATTTCCGCTGGCGAGTCGCCCGCGATCGTGGCTTTGATCAGGTCAGCCTCTCGAGCGTCCAGCGATTCGGCGATGACTTCTTCGAGATCCTGGCCGAAGGCCAGAGCGTCAGGGACGCCTGACCAGTCGCGACTATCGATTTCCGCCAGTGCGACGAGACTTACAGGCGATTTTCGCTGCTGCCTCTGCGCCTGTTTCTTCACCTGATCCAGGGCCCGAAGAAAATCAAGGCCCACAGGTTCCTGGCGATCGGTCAGGCGATCGAGTCCAGAACGACCGACTTCGGCCGCTACGTCTTCGAACCGGTCACGGCCCCATCGTTCGAGGAGCACCATAAATACCGATTGAGTGCAGTCTTCGTCCTGAGGCGAATCGATACCGGCTTTGCGCCAGGTTCGACCCAGGTAACTGGAGATCCTGCCGAAACCTGATTGGGCAAGCGAATCGCCGTATTCGTCCGCAGACCTTTGCAGCAGGTCGACGGTCGGGAAATATCGGTGATCGGCCAGCACTTCGTCCCAGGCATCGAGCCCGGAAGGTGCTTCAGGAACTGCAGTTGCGATTCCCGTATCCGAAGTCAAGTCGAATTCGGTGCCGACGGACCAGCTCGGACGATGGGCGCTCAGGCCTTCCGTCTCGATCAGAGCATCGGGCGCAGGCATCGCGGCGTTGAGGAGGCAGAGGGATTCGAGCGATTCGACATCGGGCCGATAGCGACGGGCCGATCGTCGCGGTTTCGCGATTCGCCCGTTCGCTGAAGATCGATCTTGCCCGAGGGTCACATTCGCCATGAAACCAGACGCTCCACACACTCAAACGACAGTCCGTCAGCCACTTTCGGAAGATGAGCGGGACGATACCCGATTCCGCGGAAACGGTCGAGGCCATTTCCGGATCGCGGAATCCGCAACGGACGCGCAATCGAAAGAGTCGCCCGTTTCGCGGTTTCTTCAATTTCCCCGCTTTCTATACGTTCCATGAAAACCTTTCGTGACCTGCGAATCAATCGTCGTCCTCAAATAATCTCGCGAAATTCGTCCTGCACACACTGACTCAATCGGATTCTGGCGCCATCCAGGAGCATTTGACCGTTACGACCGATCGATCCGTATCGATTGGGAGAATCGTTCGAGAATTCCTATAATGATCGAAACCGCTGAACGGAAGCCAACGAAGACGGAACATCACGATGAAGAAGGAAGAGCCGGGAGAAGAATCCGGGCGACGACAGAACGGCCCGGACAAAAAGCCTCGTTCGAAGGCGACCCGAAAAGTTCCGGCCAATTCCGCTGATGTGCCTGGTTCCATCTCAGGGCTCACGGTCGAAGGGATGAACGCCGACGGCCCAGGCCCGGCCATCGTGACGAGCATGTCCGCCGAAGAATGTGGGCCGGAGATGATCGGCAAAACCGATACCCCCACAGCCCCTGACGCGGCCCAGACTCCGAAAGCCAAAGTCCGCACGTTTCCCGCGAAGCCTGGCGTTTATCTGATGAAAGATACTCAAGGGCGAGTCATCTATGTCGGTAAGGCGAAGAATCTGCGGGCCAGGGCCGGGAGTTATTTTCAGAAGACATCCGAAACCGATGCCAGGATTCGGGACTGGATCGGCGAGGTGGTCGACGTCGACTTTCTCGTGGCCGACTCGGAAGTCGACGCCCTTCTCATGGAAGCCAGGCTGGTGAAAGACATCCAGCCTAAACATAACGCGGAACTCAAGGACGACAAAACGTTTCCGTATCTTCAGATATCGACGTCCGAAGATTTCCCGCACGTCAGCTTCACTCGCCAGCCGGCGGACAGAGGGGTGAAGCTCTACGGTCCGTTCCCACGAGCGAAAAGTTTACGTGGCGCGATTCAGGTGCTTCAGAAAATTTTCAAATTCCGCACCTGCGAGCTGGAGATTGACGAGGACGACCCGCGCTGGCGCTGGTTCCGGCCATGCCTGCTGGCATCGATTGACCAGTGCACGGCCCCATGCAGCTTGCGGATCGATAAGGCGAGCTACCGTAAAGATATCCGGCGGCTTATGATGTTCCTGGACGGCAAGAAGGCGGCTCTGGTGAAGGAGCTGACGGAGGAGATGCAGGAGGCCTCACGCGAGATGCGGTTCGAGGCTGCGGCACGGATTCGCGACGAGTTGAAGGCGATCGAGTCAATCGCCTTACGCGGCGACCTGCGTACGCACGCTCAGCCGGAAGTTTTTTACGTCGACCCCAAAAGAGGCTTACGCGGGCTTAAGAAGGTTCTGGGGCTGGAATCGGTACCGCGACGCATCGATTGCGTCGATATCGCCCATCTCGGCGGTTCGGAGACTGTGGGCTCACTCGTCACTTTCGTGGACGGGCTGCCTTTCAAGCCAGGATACAAGCGTTATAAAATTCAGAGCGTCAAGGGGATCGACGATTTCGCGTCGATCCGTGAAGTCGTATCGAGGCGCATCGAGGGTCTTCAGCGGCGTGAGGAGCCCCTGCCCGACATCTTCCTGATCGATGGCGGCAAGGGCCAGCTTTCTTCGGCGATGTCAGCCTTCGATGCGGCCGGTGTGACGCCCCCGTGCCTGATTTCGCTGGCCAAGCGCGAGGAAGAAATCTATCGCGTCGGCCTTTCCGACCCTCTGGTCCTTTCGCGGCATAGTTTTGCCCTGAGGCTGCTGCAGGCGGCGCGTGACGAGGCCCACCGCTTCGCTCAGCATTATCACCACCTGCTGCGAAAAAAGAGGACGTTCGAGGAAGATTGACCGGTGGGTCGATGCAAATGAAGCCTTGGGCAGCATTTGCACCGTTTGACCGGTTTCAGAACAGTTCCGCCACAGGGGCGCCGCCGTCGACCAGCTTGCTTGGGCGGCCGTTGGGGGTGGTGTAGATCGTGTCGAGATTCAGGCCCATGGCCTTCGACATGGTCGCGACGATATCCATCACCTTAAGCGGTTTGTCGGCGATTTCCATGCCGTCGGCGGATGTCGCGCCGATGGCCTGCCCGCCCTTGATCCCGCCGCCAGCCATGGCGATCGACCAGCATCGGCCCCAGTGGTCGCGGCCGGCGTCCTGATTGATGCGTGGCGTCCGGCCGAATTCGCCCATCCAGACGACCAGGGTGTCGTCGAGCAGGCCACGTTCGGCGAGATCGCCGATCAATGTTCCCATCCCCTTGTCGAGTGTCGGGTGGAGGTTGTTCTGCAGGGCGTCGAAGTTGGCGTTGTGCGTATCCCAACCGCCGAGTTGCACTTCCACAAAGGGCACTCCTCTTTCGACCAGCCTCCGGGCGAGCAGGCAGCCGCGGCCGAAATTGTTGTCGCCGTAGGCTTCCTTCATGGCGGCAGGTTCGTCCTTCAAGTCGAATACGGCCGTCAGCGGCGAATTCAGGAGCATTTTCGTCTTATGATAAACCGTCGCATGGTCGGCGGCGGCCAGGTCTCTGGACTTGCGGAACCGGCCTTCGACCTCGTTCCACATGGCTTCACGCTGCATGGCCCGCAGCTGGGCGATTCGAGCTTCGACGGGACTGTTGCCCAGCCTCAGGCTGCCCGGCAGGTTCATGTTTTCGATCGGTCCGCCAGGGTTGCCGATGACGAATGGGGCGTGGCTCATGCCAAGAAATCCCGGGCCGTGGCCGCCGCCATTGATGGCGATGCATGTCGGCAGCGGGAAGTCGCCGAGCTTCGAGCCGAGTTCGTAGGACAGGATCGAGCCGAAGCCAGGGTGCTCGATCGTCGGCACAGGCAGGTTGCCGGTGTGCATCAGATAAGTGCCACGCTCGTGGCTGCCCTCACGGCTGTCGAGCGATCGAAGAAGCGAAATGTGCTTCATCTGCTTCGCCACCGTCGGCAGGTGGGGGCTGATGAGCACGCCCGGCGCGGCCGTTTCGATCGGCGTGAAAGGGCCGCCGTTGGCTGTGCCAGGTTTGAGATCCCAGGTGTCCAGATGGCTGGGGCCACCGGACATCCAGAGCAGAATGCAACGTTTCGAGCCCTTTTTGACGTCTGCGGCCCTGGCGTGCAGAGCGTTCATGAAAATCGCCCCCGGCGAAGCGATCGCGGCGGCGGCAAGGTGGCGGATGTAGTGCCTGCGGTTCATTTCTCTCGAAAACATGGCCAAGGCTCCGGGTCGGCTGATCCTGTTCGTGTGACGATGACGATCCGGCATCAATGGTTCAGGATGAATTCGTTGGAGTTCAGCAACGCCCAGGCGAGGTCTTCGCCCGCCATTCTCAAGGCCTGCCAGGCAGGCGAATCGACGCCGGCCGCCGAAGGGTTCGCATTGCCGTAGGAAAGTGTCCCGAAAACCTGTGCGAAAGCGGTTTCGACGGCTTTCGCCTCACGAGCTGTAGGCGGACGGGACAGAAATCGGGCATAGAGCGAATTGGCCAGGACGGTCGCCGGCTGGCGTGAGGCGAAGGCCTTTTCGACGAGTCGCTGCATCGGGCTGTCGGGCTGGCGGAAGCTGGCGATGATGGCATCGACCATCGGCCCGTGCATCAGCAGCATGGCCTGCGGAATGGTGCCTTCGAATTCGGAATTTTCGCCGCCTTCGTCGTTTGCGAAATTGCGCACGAACTGGCGCACCCAATCTTGCCTTCGAGCGATACGGGCCTGCTCGGCATCGGCTCCGGTGCCTCCGGCCTCGTCGATTTGCGTGACGGAAATCAGTGAGTCGTAGAGCTGTTCGGGCGACATCGGCTTGAGTTCCATGCGCGCGAACAGAGTGTCGTCCTTGGCTTTCGTGCCCGCCGGCATTTCGGACGAGAGTTGATAGGGCAGGCTGGAAGTGATCGTAACGATCAATTTGCGAAGGTCGAAACCGTCACGCACCACTTCGGCGGCGAGCGAGTCGAGCACTTCGGGCATCACTGGCTCGTTATGGTCGCCGAAGTCGTCGACAGGGTTGACGAAACCTTTACCCAAAAAAATTGCCCAATAGCGATTCACGACCGCCTTCGCGAGCTGGGTGCGATCCTTGACCGTGATGTAATCGGCCAGGGCGGCCCGGCGCGATTTTTTTTCGTAATCGGGCATTTCTAAGCCACCGATATAAAGCGGCGGAAGGCTCCCGGCCGTGGCGTTGCGGCGGTCGAACATGCTCCAGTCGGTGGTCGGCACGTCCCTTACGATGAAGCCGGCTGGACGATTCCTGTCGACTCTGGCGGTGTCGTCGCGCGGGAGTTCCTCGCGTTCCAGGCCCAGAAAGAAGGCGTTCACGCCCCAGAAGTCGTTCTGCTTCCACGTGCTGTTCAGGAAGTGGTCGTGGCACTGGGTGCACTGGATCTGCAGGCCCAGAAACACGCGCGTCGTCTTGCCCGTCAGGGCCGTCGCCGCGTTGCGGTCCGCAAGCCGATTGCCGCCGAAGCGGGCGTGGGCCAGGATGTAATTGACGGCGCCTTCGTCTTTGTTCGACCCCTCGCCCGCGATCAATTCCTTCACCATGGCGTCCCACGGGCGGTTCTGAAGCAATTGCGACCTTAGCCAGGTTTCGAACGCCGGGCCGTTTACGTCGCGCCCGCCCATCGGATTCCGGCCGATCAGCGCATTACGCCAGATCTGTGCGAAGCGCTTCGGATAGTCGGGATGCTCCAGCAACTTTTCTACAAGCTGCCGCCGGCCCTTTTTTTGCGAAAGCCCCATAGCCAATGCGGTTTCGGCTTCTTCCAGAGTCGGTACCCGCCCGATCAGGTCGAGGTGGACTCGACGCATCCACGCGTATTCGTCGGCCAGGGGCGCGGGCGAGACATCTTCGGCCTTCCACGCAGCGACGATTTGGGCGTCGAGTTCGCTGAGTGGCTCCGCGAATGCCTGAGCCGTCGAACGGACGGCTCCCTTCGCGACACCCGCCGAACGTGCTTTCGGAGCATTGATGCGCCCACCCGACTTCGATTTCGCGATGCCGGTCTGTTTCGATTTCGCACCGGAAGGCTTCGGCGAATCGGCATCCTGGCCGTTCGCCGACAGTTGCACGAACGCGATCGCGACGCACAGGAATCGTGCGATATCGAATGTCTTTCGTCGGTTGAAGCGTGGCATCACGGAGCCTCGTCGAGATGCGGCTGAAGGATGGCGCTGAAACGCGCCGCGCGAACCGTCATCCGCTATTCTATACGAGAGCGGCGCGAATCGTGACGGATGAAGATCCGGGAATTTTTCGATTCGTCAGCCGAGATTCAGGGCCTGATGCCCGAACGCGGCGATCAAGGCTCCCAGAATCGGCCCCAGGACGGGCACCCAGGCGTATTCCCAGTGCGATGAGCCCTTGCCCGGGATCGGCAGAATCGCGTGTGCGATCCGGGGTCCCAGGTCTCGCGCGGGATTGATGGCGTAACCGGTAGGTCCGCCGAGAGATACGCCGATCGACCAGACAAGCAGGCCGACGAGAACCGGCGAAAATCCGACTTCGAGCGGTGAGCCCTTGGCGAAGTTCGAGGGCGTGAAAATCGTGAGCAGCCCGAACATCAGGACGAACGTGCCGATCGTTTCACAGATCAGGTTATCGATGGGGCTGCGGATCGCGGGCCCGGTGGCGAATACGGCGAGTTTGGCTTCCTTGTCGTCGGTAACGCCGAAATGGGGTCGATAGGCCAGATAAACCAGCACCGCGCCCGCGACGGCACCGGTGATCTGAGCGACCAGATAGGCCAGCAGGTCGTCAGGTGGAAATGCACCCGTGGCCAGCAGGGCGAGCGTGACGGCCGGGTTCAGGTGCGCGCCGCTGATCGATTTGGACAGATAAACGCCGACCGTCACGGCGAATGCCCAGCCGGCCGTGACGACGATCCAGCCTGAGTCGTGCCCCTTCGTTCTTTTGAGAACGACATTGGCCACGACGCCGTCGCCCAGCAGGACGAGCATCATGGTGCCCAGAAATTCGGCCAGCGGTGCGTTGCCCATGGTCGTGCGCGTGCTCCAGGTGTTTCCGTTTCGCGATCGTGTCGGCTTTTTTCAGGTTTCGAGTGCGAACGGTCCAGCACGGGCCCGCTCGATGTGAGGACGTCAGTATCGGACGAAGGGCGACCCGATGCAAGGGATTCGGCGCCATGGGGTCGCCTGGGGAATTCGGGAGAAGCATGGATGCATCCGTGTCGGCCTGTGCGCATCCTCTTGAAACATGCGATACGGCAGACCGCATTCCGCCAGGTGAGGCAGTCGTTTTCGTTCGGTCCGGAATCGTGAAAAGATGCGACAATACCACTTCCCCGCGAATTCCCGCAGTGATACGATGATTGCATCTTTCGATTCGCATTGGCCGACTCCACATGGGTAGATCGTCGAGTATCGAAGGCGGATCGGACTCCTGCATCGGCAAGATTCGGTTCGATAGCATTTGACGGAGATTCTCATGCGAAAACTGCAAAGGCTCCTGACGCGTCGAGTCACGTCCGATGTCACTGTCGTCCGGTTTGGGCAGTGCGCGTGCTTCCTGGCCGCGCCTGTGGTTATGGCAACTTCCATCACCGCCGTCGCCCGGTTTTCCGATTCTCCATCAGAGATTCTCCTTGGCGTTCTGGGCGGTTCCGCGGTCGCCTTGCTGCTGGTGATTCTTGGAATGGTCATGCCACTTTCGCTCCTGCGTTCGGATTCGTGATGTGAGATCTTTGTCTCAGGTTCCGAATCGAGCGAAGTCCTGCCGATGTTTCCGATCATTTCAAAGGTTCTCAGTCTGATCTTGGTCGGCTGGATTTCGAATTCTGCGATCGCGGGTGTCGAGATCGACCTCGCCGGGATCGAAATGCGATATGAAATCGATATCGTCTCGGATTGCTCCGAATTCCCTGTCCTGACCAGGCATGGAGCGATCGAGGGAAAAGACGCCAGCCTAAAGGAATTGGAAGCCTACGGAAATACGTTCCTCAGGGAGTTCCCGATCTACCCGGTCGCTCTCGTGAAACGGACACGGCTACGAAGGATCGTGTTCTGCCGCGAGCTGGCTTTCGCCGGCCAGCGCCGCAATGCCGTTCCCGATTTCGAACACGACACGCTTTATCTCGACGTCAGCCGCGGTTCGCACAGTAAGGGCTATCAGCGCAAGGTCATTCATCACGAGTTCTTTCATCTCATCGATTACCGTGATGACGGCAAGCTTTACGAGGATTCCGCCTGGTCTGCGCTGAATCCCCCGATTTTCGAATATGGCGACGGTGGCCGCAACGCTCAAAATCGCAATGAAACCTCGCTGCTCACGAACAAATTTCCCGGATTCCTGAATCACTATTCCACGACGGGAGTCGAAGAGGACAAGGCCGAGATTTTCGCGAACATGATCGTCGATTTCGAAGCCGTCGATGCTCGTGCCAGATCAGACGAAGTGATCGAAGCCAAACGAAGGGCGATGAAGGAACTGCTGATCCGGTTCAGCCCGCAGGCGGACGAATCTTTATGGCAAAATGTCCGAGAAACGAAACGCTCCGGAGATTGACCGATTTCCGTGATTCATTTTGAACGGTCTCTCCTCAGGTGCGATTGATTCGTGCGGATTCGAATGTTCGGACGCATTCGTCTTTCATTTGGCATCTCAGTGGCTTCGACGTTTCGTGGAAGGTGATGACGAACCTTTTGTGATCGCCAGGTTCCAGGCATTCGTCAGAATACCCTGCCAAAGCGGTTTCGGTGTACCACAGCATCCGACTTGCGCGCGTGGTATGATCGTGCCTCGAACCGAATCGTGGCGAGTCAACGCGGTTGTGCGGAGCCCTGCACCATCGTCAGAACGCGGGCCTGCCCGTACGCTTGTCGCCAGACTGTTCGACCTACCGAGAAGCACTCACCAGGAGAATCCACGTCATGCGTATTCTGCCGATCGTCGCGACGATCGCCTTACTGATTTCGTCAGCGGCCACCGGTTCGCTCGCCCAGGAAAAAGTCGTGCCCATGGGCGAAGTGACCAAGCACTCGTTCGAGAATTCGAAGATTTTTCCCGGCACGTATCGCGATTACTGGATCTACGTGCCGAAGCAGTATGATCCAGCCAAGCCGGTCTGCGTGTTCGTGTGCCAGGACGGTATCCAATACAACGCGCCTGCCGTGTTCGACAAGCTCATCGCTGCCGGCGAGATTCCGGTCACGATCGGCGTGTTCGTGATGCACGGGCGGGTGAAAGCCCCGTCGGACAAGGCACTGGACCGTTTCAACCGGAGCTTCGAATATGATGGTCTGGGCGACAATTACGCCCGGTTCATCCTCGACGAGCTGCTGCCGGAAGTGGAAACGAAGACCACGGCCGACGGCCGGGCGATCCGGCTCTCGAAATCGGGCAATGACCGGGCGATAGCCGGCAACTCGTCAGGCGCGATCTGTGCCTTCACTGCGGCCTGGGAACGTCCGGATGCGTTTACACGCGTGTTCTCGGCGATCGGGACCTACGTCGGCTTGAGGGGCGGTAACGTCTACCCGACGCTGATCCGCAAATACGAGCCGAAGCCAATCCGCATCTTTCTGGAAGACGGTTCCAACGATCTGAACATTTACGGCGGCGATTGGTGGATGGCCAATCAGGAAATGGAACGGGCCCTGACTTTCGCCGGTTATGAGGTGAAGCACTCCTGGGGCGACGGCGGCCACAACGGCAAGCACGCGACAGAAATCTTCCCGGAAGCCATCAAATGGCTTTGGAGCGGATGGCCCGAGCCGGTGAAATCTGGCAAAGGCTCGCAGCCGCTTCAGGAAATCCTGATTCCGGGCGAAGACTGGAAGCTCGTGGGCGACGGCTATGCCTTCACCGAAGGTCCGACAGCCGACGCGAAGGGGGTCGTCTATTACAACGACATCCCAGGCAGCACGACGTATCGCATCGGTGACTACGGCAAACCCGTGGCCGTGAATACGAAGTCGAACCGGGCCAACGGTATGGGATACGGCCCCGATGGTCGTCGATACGTCGTGGAAACCGGCACGGAGAAGGTCGTTTCGATCGGCCCCGACGGCGATTCCAAAACCGTCGCCGAAGGCTTCCGGGGCAATGATCTCGTCGTTCTTGCCAATGGCAATGTCTACGTCACGAACCCTTCGCAAACCAACGAGCCGGGAAAGGTGTGGCTGGTCAAGCCCGACGGCACGAAATCGGTGGTCGATACGGGCCTGAACTTCCCGAACGGCGTGACGGTTTCGCCGGATCAGAGCCTTCTGTACGTTGCCGAGGCCCGCAGTCACTGGGTGTGGAGCTGGCAGATTCAGGCCGACGGAACTCTGGCTCACAAGCAGCGGTATTATCACCTGCACATGCCCGATTCGGCCGATTACGCCGGTGCGGACGGTATGCGGGTCGATACCGACGGTCGGCTGTATGTGGCGTCGCGTCTGGGCATTCAGGTGTGTGACCAGGCCGGGCGGGTCAACGCGATCATCCCGACGCCGAACGGAAAGTCATCGAACTTGACCTTCGGAGGGCCGAACTTCGATACGCTCTATGTCACGGCGGGCGAAAAAGTCTATTCCCGCAAGGTGAAAACGAAAGGCGCCAACGCCTGGCAGCCGCCGATCAAGCCGGCAGCGCCACGGTTGTGATGCGCTTTCGATGACGATCGGTCCACGCGGCCTGGATCGCTGCGGGCACTTGCCGCGGCATTCAGGCCCGTCATTTCGATGACACGACTTCCGGTTCTGATCTTCTACCTGAAAATCAGCCCACGGGGGCTGATTTTTCCTGGCCGCCTTGAGATGTCGCCTGGCCTTGGCCTCGTCTGCTCCAGCGCCCGGCCAGGATGCCGCACACGACGAGCTGAATCGGGTGGTAAATCATGATCGGCACGAGGATCAGGCCGAGATCGGCCTGTTTCCCGAAGATCAGCGAAGCCATGGGAACGCCGGAGGCGAGCGTCTTTTTCGACCCGCAGAAGACGGCGGCGATTCGGTCTTCATCCGGGAAGCCGAGCACTCGGCAAATGAGCGACGTAATAGCCAATGCTCCGGCCAGAAGGATGCAGGAAGCCGCGAGCGCGGTGATGAGCTGGTTCCATCCCTGCCCTGACCAGACACCCCGCTTCACGGAATCGCAGAACGACGTATAGACCAGGAGCAGGATCGTGCCCCGGTCCACCAATTGGGTGTATTTCTTGTTCCGGGCGGCCCATGCGCCCAACCATGGCCGGATGGCCTGGCCGATGACCAAAGGCACGACCAGCCACTTGACGAGGTCGAGGATCACGGGCCCCAGGGGCAGCCCTGTTCCTTCGGCTCCGGCATATGTGGCGATGAGCAGAGGTGTCAGGACGACGCCGATCAGGGCCGAGAGCGTGGCGTTGAAAACGGCCGCCGCGACATTGCCGCGAGCGGCCGCCGTCAGCGCGACGGACGAAGAAACCGTCGATGGCAGCGCGCACAGGTAGAATATTCCGAGCTTGAGCCCTTCAGGAACGAACCCGGCAAAGGCGAAAAGCATCGCAAGCCCCATCAGGGGAAAGATTACGAACGTGCTGAGCTGAACCGTCAGGTGCAGCGGCCAGCGCAGCATGCCGGCCTTCAGAGCGGCGAACGGCAGAGCGACCCCGTGGAGAAAGAACACCAGTGCGACACCGACTTTGGTCAGCACTTCAGGGTGCATCCAGCCCCCGTCGGCCCCGGGGTCGGGGAAGATCCAGGCGAGTGCGACGGCGATCGACATGCCGAGGAGAAATCCGTCAAGGCGGCGAAGAACGTATCTGGCGATCCTGGATTGCGTCACTGCCGGCTTGCTCCCGAAGCATGAAATGCAGGTCGAATGGCGAGATGAACTTTCCGCGGCATTATAAGTCGTTCTCACCGATTCTGCGCGATCGGGTTCGCTGGCCGCGAACCTTTATGCCGAATGGTTCGCGGTCCCAAGATGGCGGCGTGTGTCTGGCGTCAATTCGGCTGTTCATGGGAATGTGGGTTTTTCGTTCGGGGCTTTCGAAACAGGACGCAGCCGTCGAATTTTTGTCGAGATGTCGTAAGTCCTGAACCGGGATGATAAGATCGATCGCATCCGCCTTTCGCATCACGGTATCGAACGATGTTCTTTCGTTCCTGTTCGTGGTTCGACGCTCGAAACGAAATTGCGATGCCGACACGAAATTCGAAAAACGCACGACCGGATAACCGCTTTGCCGAAGTGCTTCGCGATGAGCTGGACAGCATCGTTCAGCGTCGAGAGGCGATGCATGCTTCAGCGAGGGGTTCGGGAGATTGCGAAAACGACCCCGGGCATGAGACGAAGGACGAGGACCGCGACTTGCGGAGTCAGCGCAAGCGGGCTTTGCGGATGAGCCTGTTCGGGCTTGCGTTTTCAGGCGGAGGGATTCGCAGCGCGACGATCAATCTGGGCATTTTGCAGGCGCTCGGGCACCTCCAGCTTCTCAGGTATGTAGATTACCTTTCGACGGTTTCGGGTGGCGGGTACATCGGCGGTTGGCTCGCTGCCTGGATCAGGCGCGAAACGGACAGCGCTGACCTGGCGCGGGATCAGTCGCTTTCGGACGATGACCGGGCCGTGGAGGGGCTGACGAATGTCGAGAAGCAGCTCGATCCGGACCGGCTCGCGGAGGCCCGCGCCCGGCGATTCGGCGTGGACCGGGATCATCTGGAGGTTTTCGATCAGGAACCGGGGCCGATCCGGCATTTACGGGTCAACAGCCGGTATCTGGCTCCTCAGTGGGGGCCGTTCACTCTGGATACGTGGACTTTGCTGGCGATTTATATTCGAAATCTGTTCATCAATTTGATGATTCTGCTGCCCTGGTTCACGATGATCGTGCTTTTGTGCCGGCTGGTCGTCTGCTGGTCGGACACGGAATTTTCAAGGCACCCATCAGCCGATGTCCTGACGAACGCGGATGGTATCAAATTTCCTGCCATTCCGTTGATCCAATGGTTTTATCTGGCTTTGTTCGTGCTGCTTGTGTTCCTGCCGTTCGATTCGATTTCGAAAGAGCTGGACCAGCTCCGCCGGCGGAATTCGCATGTCGTAGACAAGGAAAAAAGGGCCTGGCTGCGTCGCATCCAGATCGGCATTCCACTTTCTTTCCTTATGGCGGGTGTGATCGGCATGGTAGTCCTGCGCGACTTTTCGTCAGAGTTGATCGCCGTTGTCGTGAGCGCGATACCGCTTTCGTGGGGGGAGTTTCGGATCACGAACGGGACCGTGAGATTGCTGGCCCCGGTGGCGACCGGAGCGTCATTCGTTCTGATGATGGCCATGCAGTACGCGATTCGGGCGAGGGCCATTCAGTTCCGTGTCAAAATCTTCCTCCTCGACTTGCTTCTGGCGTTCGTCTTCGGCGTGATACTTCAGGTGATCGTGACTCAAATGCAGCTGGTTCCCGAGGCATATTCGGCGAATGCCTCGAACACTGAGAAGCTCGCTCAGAGCGTCGCTTTACGGACGACGTTCGGGCCGCCGCTGTTTCTGCTTGCGCTGATGATCCCCAATTACCTCGTCGTGGCGCTGGCGGGCCATACATTAAGCGAATACGAACGCGAATGGAGATCGCGAATGGCATCGCTGATGCTCCTCTGGTCGGTTGTCTGGGTCGTGGTCTTCACGATGGTCATTCTGATGCCGAAGGTGTTTTTGAATTTCGACCATGTTCTGAGATTCATGTTTCGAATTCCTGTCACGCTGGGGTCGGCGGATCAGACGGTCGGCCAGATCGTGTTTTTCTCCGGCTGGGCGGCGACGATCCTGATCGGCTTCAGCCTGCTTCGACCTCGTACGAAGAACCGGTTCGATGCGTTGATACAGTTCATGGCACTGGTCATGTACGTAATGTTCCAGGCAGGATTGATCACGATCGTTTCCGTCATCGTCGACCGGGTCTCGATGAGAATCAAGGGCCAGCCTTACGACTCCGACCATTTCTTCGGGCACGTCCTGCAAACCGATCCGGCGTTCGCGCTGCTGGTGGCGGTCGGCTCGGGGATTCTGGCGGCTTGGCTTTACAAAAACATCCCGATGAATTTGTTCTCATTGCATTCGCTTTACGGCAACAGGTTGACACGTTGTTATCTGGCGGCTTCGCTGAATCGGGAGACCCGAATCGATTCCGATTCGAGCCCGCGAGACCCACATGCCGCTGCTCCGACGGGAATCACTCAGGCCAGGCACGGAAATCCGTTTACGGATCTGGATCCTGAGGATGACATGCCGCTTGCCCGTCTGCGTGTGCAGGACAGGATCAAAATCGACACAGGTGAATATGAACAGGAAATACCGCCGTATTACGGCCCTTATCCGCTTTTCGAAACGACATTGAATTTGATCTCAGGGGGCGAGAATGACCGCAAGGCCGAGTCGTTCGTGCTGACGCCGGCCTGGTGCGGCAGCGATTCGACCGGCTTCGCCAGGCTTTCGCGAGACAAGCAGCAGGTGCTGGAGAACTTGACGATCGGCAAGGCGATTACGATCTCGGGCGCCGCCGTCGACGCCAATATGAGCATTCTGCAATCACCGCAATTGACGGCCTTTCTCACGCTCATCAACGCTCGCCTGGGGGCGTGGATTTCGAATCCTGCGAAAGCCCATCCGGCCGAGGAATGGGAGGCCAGCGGGCCTCAGGGCGCTGGCTCGTTCTTCCGCGAGCTTTTCGGCATGACCGACGCGCGTGAGGACCACGTGCACCTTTCCGACGGCGGCCATTTCGAAAATTCGGGTGCCTACGAACTGATTCGGCGCCGATGCCGATACGTCGTCATGATCGACGCGGCCGAAGACC
Organism: uncultured Isosphaeraceae bacterium; assembly: GCA_964608915.1. Classification (GTDB taxonomy): domain Bacteria; phylum Planctomycetota; class Planctomycetia; order Isosphaerales; family Isosphaeraceae; genus QWQI01. Next base: position 9,727 of record CAZSQA010000033.1, on the reverse strand, counting down.
TGGAAGACGCTTCGGAAAACCTGGCCAATCTGATTCGTCTCGTCCGCCGCGATTTCGGCATCCGGATCGAAATCGACACTTCGCCGCTTCACAAGGACGATAAGGGCTTCAGCCTCTGGCACACCGCCGTGGGCACGATCCGCTATGACGAAGTCGATACCGAAGGCGTCATCGGGACTCTGGTTTTCGTCAGGTCTTCGCTGACTGGCGACGAACCGGCGGACATCCTGAATTATGCCCGCAAGAATCCGGAGTTTCCGCACCACCCGACGACGAACCAGTTCTTCGACGAGAACCAGTTCGAAAGCTATCGGGGCCTCGGGTTTCATATCGGTGTGCAGGTTTTCACGGAAGCGGCACAGGTGCTGCACGATACGACCGTCGAGCGGTCGCACGTCGAACGGCTGCGACGATTCTTCGCCGATGTCCGCCGCAATTGGGCCCCGCTCGCGGCGAATTCGGTCGATGGTTATCGCGAATCGTGTGCGAATTACATGAAGATCGCCGGGGCGATGCGGGATCTGCCGGCGATGCGGCGCGTTTCCTCACAGATCTATCCGGAAATCGCCGCGCTGGCCTCGCAGATGACCGATGATCGGGAAATTCGCGAAAAACTGGCACTGGCGGCTGAGCCGGCTGCGCTCGCGAAAGCGATCGAAGAGCACAGGGACGGTATCCTCAGCGAACTGCATGGCGTCGATTTCATGCTCCAGTTTCTCGAACTGGCGTGGATCGAGAACCAGTTCGACCGTTATTTCGCGCATCCGATCAATCGAGGCTGGATGACCGTCATGCGCCGGTGGACCGATTCCGAACCCTTCCTGCGTGCCTGGCCGATTCTGAGAAACCAGTATTCGCGGGGCTTCGTGCAATTCTGCGAACGGATTCTGAACCTGGGCGAACCGCCGGCACAGTGGTGCCGTGTGACACATCCGGACCATCAGCCGTTCAAGGCGATTCTCGATGAATTCGATCGTGAGTTTCAGCGCGAATGGTCGCATCTGACGAAGACCGAAGGTCAGGGAAAGGCGCAACACAATCTGCTGGATCTGGGCGAGTATCTCAAGAAGGCCGTGCGAAGCTCTGGCCGGAGTGATCTCGTGATTCCGGGTTCGGCCGCGGATGAACATTCGCGACGATATCGACGAACGACGAACGAAACCGACGAACCTCTCGACGAACGCTATCTTTCGTGGATTCTGACATGGGGCTTGCCGGAGGAAAAATCTGGCGAAATCTCGCTGACCCAGTTCGATTGGCCCTGGTCGTTTCTGACCAATGAGGGAACTCGAGAGTCGGGTTTCCCGTTTCTGACCGGTTCGTCGACGAACGAATTTGCGCACGATGCGACGACGATCAAAAAGTATCCGATCGGGCTCGTCGTGGCATTTCCTTCTTCGGAGACGGGGCCGAAGGTCGAACCGGTCTCAAGGGGCAGGCTCTTCGATCCAGGCAGTGGAGATGTGGCCGCGCCGGACAGGTTTCTGGAGCTGGTGGTCTGGATCCGCGGGCCATACCGCAGCATGGGGCTGGGCAGGGAATGTCTGCCGCAAATTCTATCCGGGTCATTGAGTCGAGATGACATTTACGATCAATTCGGTGTCACCGACGATCTCGTCTACACGCGTTATCCTCGAATGAGTCTTTATTCGGGCGAACGGGTGCAGCAATCGCAGTGGATGAGCTTCTTTTTCGACCAGGGGTTCGTCGTGCATTTCGACGACCGAAAAGACTGGCGAAACGAAAAGGACCATTGGTCGAACCGGGAGGTTCGACTCGTGAGGAAATTGTCCTGAGGAGGCCGTGTCATTCGATGCGTTTCGATCGAAGGACAGCGTTCGTCCGTTGGGCGATCGTGGCGACCTCAGCCATGGCTCCTATGCCGATATCGCCGCAGGCGAGCCGTTTTTCGATCGGCGGGACGATCTCGATCGGCTCGTACCATCGATCGTAAGCGGAGACAATGTCGACGATATTCGGCAGCTTGCCCTGAGGTGACCAGATCCGTTCCCGGTCGCACAGAATTTGTGCGAAGTGCCGCGATGTGATGGGGTTCTCCCACATACGCGTATTCATGGCCGGTGCGACGACGAGGGGCTTGGAGTAATCCCAGGCCCGTAGAACGCTGGTGACCAGGTTGTCGGCCATACCCTGTGCCCATTTGGCCAGGGTATGCGCATCGAGCGGTGCGATGAGTAGAGCGTCCGCCCAGCGGCCAAGCTCGATGTGCAGCACATCGTCACCACGGTTCCAGCCTGAGGCTGGCCACTCGTCTTGATCCCGAAAGACGGGAAAACGAGAATCGGGACCGGCTTCGGCCCAATGCGGCAGGAAGAAGCCGGCGGATCTGGTCAGCATCAGCCGGAGATCATGTCGCTCTTCGGCCAGTGTGGCGACGAGTGCGTCCAACCTGACCGCGGCGACCGAGCCGGTCACGGCGACGAGGATTCTGGCCATGAAGCACCTTGGCTGAAAGAGAAGGTGTTCGTGAGCGAATCAGTTATTTTCCGCGGCGAATTTGCCGCCTGCATCATTCAGAACGTCTGCCAGTCGATTCCACAACTGGCGGCGGAATTTGTCCGCCTGGCCGCGGCTCAGCAGAAACTGCTGCTGGGCGTGGCTGGACATGACCTGGACAATGGCCGTCATGTCGATTTCCAGGATCCCCGTCACGTCATCGAGTTCCGGGGGCAAGCTCAGGGCTTTCAATTGTTCGTGCATGGATTCCTTGTGACTCTCGGTGCTGGTCTTCCTTGACGACTGGCGCCCTCATTCCGGTTCCACGAGAACGCACAATCTTAAACTAGACCGACGGTCGTTATCGGTCAAGTCAACTCCACAAATAATACGACATATTTGATCTATTGTGACGCAAGGCGTTGACCGGAATCGTCATCGGTCCGGAATGGCAATCCGGCTTCCTGATTTTTCCCGTCCGCTTTCGCGATCTTGAGAATGTCGCGGACGATTTCGGCCAGGCGTGGCCCGTCGATCAGTTCGATCGGCTGGTTCGCAGCGAACTTTTCGGCGGACAGGGTAAACCCGGTCGTCGTCACGAAATAACCTTTGCGACTGCCGGACTGGTGAATCGTGCCCAGGAATTTCTGCAGGTCAGGCGAGCCGACGATGCCCTTGTGATGGTACTTGCACTGAACCACGGCTCGCAGCGGGCCGCGGGCCAGCTTCAAGTCGGCCCCTTCATCGCCGGCACCGCCATTGCGATGCACTTCATAGCCAATCGCTTCGAACACTTCGGCCACGAAATCTTCGAACGCGTCGCCGTCGAGCGTGTCGATTCGCTCCATCCTCTGGCGAATCCCGGCCGCAAGGTTCCGCCGCTCTTCAGCGACCCGCCGGGATTCCTGGAACTGATTCGCGAGCGTGCCATATTCGACCCTGTCGGCGTCGTCGAGGACGCATCCACCCCGGGTCAGATACCGGTCCATCTTGAAAAGAGCATTTTCGACGAGATTTTCCAGCCGAGGCCGTTCGGCGCGTGTCAGGCGATTGGTCTCCAGCCGGAAAAGCGCATAGGCCAGCGTTTCGACGGCTGACCGGAATTCCGAAGCGTCGCGAATCACCGGATTGGCGTCGTCGTAAGCCGTGCCGCTGAATAGGCCGCCCTGGCGGACCGGGGCGTGCGGATTCGTCGCCTGAACTCCGTTTCCGCCAGTTTCCGACAGCGAACGGGCGAAAGCGATCCAGCTCATCAGGCAGGCCGGGCCAGGGCATTGCGCGTCACTTTCCAAACCGTCTCCCTGCGAATTCTCGCTGAGTAAGATCCCGGGTGTCCCGCCAGTCGATTGACCGGATCGCACCCATTTATCCAAAATACGTTCCGTAAGGTCACGGGGTAAAGCGGTTCGCGGAATCGGGCCTGATTCGTCCGAACGACATCGATGTCGTCATTGCCGTGAGCCCCGCGAAGCCAGGGAACAGGGAGTCGATGTCAAATGGCACGGTTCGCGGTGATTCTGACAGCGGCAGGACGTTCGACCCGGTTCGGCGACTCGGGCAGAAACAAGGTTTTCGAAGATCTCGATGGCCGTGCCGTCTGGCTTCGAGCCGTCGAGCCGTTCCTGAACCGCGACGACGTCGCTCAGGTGATCGTCGCGATCGCGCCGGATCACCGGGAATCGTTCATGCGACGATATGGCGCGAATGTGGCCTTTCTTGGGCTGACGGTCGTCGAAGGCGGAGCGGAGCGGTACGAAACGGTCGCCCGCGCGCTCGCCGCCGTAGACCCTGCCTGCGATTACGTTGCCGTGCACGACGGAGCCCGTCCGTGCCTGGCCCGCGAATGGGTGGATGCCGTCTTCGCCGCGGCGGTGCAGCATGGCGCCGCGTTGCCGGCGATTCCTGTCGTCGACACGCTCAAACGCGTGGACCCCGCCACCGGGCAAGTTTTGGCAACGGTGCCCAGGGAACACATTTACAAGGCACAGACGCCGCAGGTGTTCCGGCGCGAATGGCTCGTTCGGGCGCATGAACTTAGAGAAGAAACGGGATCGCTCGTGACGGACGACGTGCAGTTGCTGGAAGCCATCGGCAAGCCATGCGTCATCGTGCCGGGATCGCCCCTGAATCTGAAAGTCACGACACCTGAGGATCTTGTGCTCGCCCGGGCTGCTCTCGCTGCCTTGCCTCAGCCTGAACGGAAAGGACCGGCCAATCCGTTCTCGGCCGAAGAATCGATGTGGATCGGCGATTTTCCTGATCCGCCCGCGGGTCGCGTCTGAATCTATCGAATTCGGACGATCCCGATTCGGGCAAGATTCGGCTCTGATTCACTTCGATTCGGGTTCCGGGTCTTCGACCATTTCGACGAGCGACTCGGCTTGATGGCCCGGGCCGAAGGCGCCTGAGTCGAGTTTCGCGAAGTAATCGCGAATCGCCCGGATCGCGATCGGCGACATGATGAGAATAATCGGTACGTTCGCCGCAAGCATGAACCCCGTGCCGAGATCCGACAGGTTTCCCAGATCCGTATCGGTTTCGATCATACCCGGAAGCGTGATCGCCGCGGTCGCCAGGCAGTAGACGACCCGATATGGTACGACGGCCCACCGTCCGAAGAGAAAAACGGATGCCGTTTCGCCGTAGAAACTCCATGAGATGAGCGTGGAGAAAGCGAACAGCCAGCATGCCGCTGTGACCATGTATTTGCCCAGGCCCGGAATCGCTCGGTCATAGGCGAGACCGGTCAGAGACGCGCCGACAAGATCGCGGAAAACCCCGTTCCCGGGTTGAAGCACAGCACCAGCCGGTGGCGTATCCCAAACTATTTTCAATTGGCCTGGTGCAGCATCGTTCGCAACGAGCTTGCCCTTGACCCTGGCGAGCTTCGTGCCGGTCGTTTCGCTCGTGTCCCGCACTTCCGCGAGGAGGAAAAACCCGTTGCCAGGGGCCCAGACATCAGGCGCCGGGAGTGGCGGCAGGTGAGCAGGATCCGTCGAACCTGAGACGCTCCACGAATCTCCGTTCCGGACGATTTCGATCGGTCCGCCGAACGGGCCGTCGGCATCGCGGTTCCACGTGTTCGTGCTCAAAATCACGAGGGCCGTGAGCGTACAAACGAGACATGTGTCGACGAACGGTTCCAGGCCCGCGACGATCCCTTCGCGCACCGGTTCGCTGGTGCGGGCCGCGGCGTGTGCGATCGGGCTCGTGCCCTGCCCTGCTTCGTTCGAAAAGAGCGCTCGACGCAGGCCCGTGGTCAGTCCGAACCATGCAGTGGCACCCAGAAATGCCCCCTGGGCCGTCGTCGGTGCGAAGGCTTCGGTCACGACCTGGTTGAGAAGGCTCGGTATGTTCGCGGCACTCACGACGAGAACCGCCAGTCCGGAAAGAAGATAAAGCCCGCACATGAACGGCACGAGACGGCCGGCGACGTCGCCGATGCGCTGGATGCCGCCGACGATGACGATCCCCGTGGCCATCGCCAGAACGATTCCCGTGACGATGCCCGGAATGCCGAAGTACTGATTCGTGATGGCAGCGACATTCCACGACTGGAACATATTGCCGCCCGTCATCGTCGCCAGCAGAAGCGTCAGGCTGAAGAAAACGGCGAGCAGCCTCGAACCTGCCCTGATCGCCGGGCTCGCCGTCTTCGGGATGCCGCGTGTGATGACGTACATCGCTCCGCCATAAGGCTGGTGCGGATTCGTCGTGTCTCGAAACAGCATGGCCAGTGTCACTTCGACGGTCTTGATCGCCATGCCGAGGAAACCGGTCATCCACATCCAGAACAGGGCACCGGGGCCACCCATGGCGATCGCCAGTGCGACCCCGCCGATATTGCCCAGACCGACCGTTCCGGAAAGGGCCGTCGACAGTGCCTGGAAGTGGTTGATCGCACCAGGGTCCGATTTGTCGTCGTACTTGCCCTGTATCACCGAAATGCCGTGCGTGAGTGCCCGAAACTGAACGAATTTCGACCAGACCGTGAAGAGAATTCCCAGTGAAAGGAGCGTGACGAACGTTGGCACGCTCCAGAGCAATTCGACGATGGGATTCATCCACTGCATGAGTCAGGCTCCTGACGTTGTCGAAAGTCGCGGAAAATCGGGGCCAGGCAGCGTCGTCCCTGCGGCGGGTTCGATCGTCATCCGTGAGACAGTCAACGGGAACCGAACCTGCATCAGGTATCAAAGCAAGTCGGCGCCCGAGTCGGCATCCAGGAAAAGCCGGGCCCCATTCTGCCGGCGCAGGATCGAAGCCGGCATGGCTTCTTCGATCGGCCCGAACAGGCTGGCTTTGACGGCTTCACGTTTGAGCGGCCCCGGGACGACGATGCATGCCACCGGCGCGGCCAGCAGTGCAGGAATCGTCAGCGTGAAGGCGTGTGTCGGAACGTCGTCGATCGTCGGGAAGCAGCCATCGTTGACCTGCTGACGTCGGCAGGCGTAGTCGAGCCGAACGATCTTGATCTTCACCGGATCGAGAAAATCGGCGACGGGCGGGTCGTTGAACGCCAGGTGGCCATTTTCGCCGATGCCGGCACACAGGATGTCGACGGGATATGTCCGCAATAGCTCCTCGTAGACCAGACACGCCAGAAGTGGCCGCTCGGCACGTTCGCCCGGGATCAGGTGCAGGCGATCCTGCCCGATTCCGGCCGGGCCGAAGATCTTTTCCGACAGGAAGCGGCGAAACGAAGCCGGATGCGTGGCCGAAAGGCCCAGATATTCGTCCATATGGAACGCCCGGACCCGTGGCCATTCCAGCGACGTGTCCGCCGCCAGAGAGGCGAGCATTTCGTTCTGGCTTGGGGCCGCGGCGAAGATCATGCGGATTTCGTCGGCCTCGGCCGCTCGACGTTTCATCGCATCGGCCACGAAAGCGGCCGCGGCCTGACCCATCGTGGCTCGGTTCGGATAGACTTCGACTTCCAGCGCGTCGAAACGGCGACGAACGACCGGTTCGGGAAGGCTCATGCGGTGGTATCCGGGGCGGGTTCGGGCGGTGCGACGCCAGACAGCTTGGCGCGTCGGTCAATTTCGTCTCCAAAGAATGACTTCTGCTTCCGTCGCGGTCAAGATGCGGTCCGTCTTGCGATCGATCCCGCTTTCGTACAGAATGAAAGCGAAGGCGTACCCGCGCGATCCGCACGCCCTTCGGGCGAACTTCTCAGGCATGGACATTTCGGCAAATGGATTCGGAAAACGCCATCGTCCCGCATCGCGAATCAGCCTCGAACGGGCCGGAACCGGCTTCCGAAAAGAGTTGGATCGGCTGGCTCAAGAGCAAGCTCCCCGGCCAGAATCGCGCCAAGGCTGCCGCCGAAAATCAGCTGCAGGCCCGGTTCACGACAGTCTGGATCAGCCGCGAAGCCGGCTCCGGGGCGGATATCGTCGCCCGGCAGGTCGCCGCCAGACTGAACTGGCGAGTTTATAACGAAGAATTCGTCGAGATCATTTCGCGCCGCATGCAAGTTTCCGCGGATATGATCAAATCGCTCGACGAACTCGCCCCGGGGATGATTCAGGACTGGATCCTGCCTCTGCGGGAACAGCATTACGCCCCGCAGGAAACTTACATGGATCATCTGGAACATCTGATCCGCGAGGTCGGCCATGTCGGCGATGCCGTCATGGTGGGCCGGGGTGCCGGATTTCTGCTGCCTGAGGATCGCACCCTGCGCGTTCGCATCATCGCCCCCGAGGTGAACCGCGCGGCCCGGATGGCCGACCGCATGGGCGTGTCGACCCGCACGGCTCGTCGTATGACACGAGACCTGGACCGCCGCCGCAATCAGTTCGACTGGGCCATTTATCGCAAGGAATCCTCAGACCCCCGTAATTACCACATGACGCTCGATACCGCCGCACTCGGCATTCCGCTGTGCGTCGACATGATCACCCTGGCCGTGATCCGCGGCTTTCCGCCCGGCTGGTTTTCGTCCCAGAAAGTCGTCCGGACCGAAGCACGCGAATCGGGCGAACCAGGCTGGCCCGTTACGCCAGCGACCGAGTCGTCGCCGGAGTCGATGTGATCGTCAGAGTCGTCCACGGCGAAAACTCGCTCACCTCGCCAGCGGGCGTCGTGCCACGCGATGTCAGCGTGTATTGCCCCGGATTCAATACCGAGGTCGCCGCGATCGTGAATCGACCGTTGGTTTGAGAAGCCCCTCTCGCGATGACGGTGCCGTCGGCGACATTGAGAATCTCGACGATCATGCCCTGCGGATACCGCCCCGTGAACTGCGGCCGCCGGCTGGAGGTGACCGGGTCGCCGCTCGGGTTCTGGTTCATGCGGGGGACGAGGGCGGGCGCTGGCGGGGTCGGAATGGCTGAACCGACGGTCGTCGCCGCGAAGTACATGAACACGTAATTGTTCGTGATCGCGAACGATGGCTGTGTCGAACTCTGGATCGCCGACTGCGACAGCTTCAGCATGTTCGTCTGAAGGCTCGCGACCGTCACCGGGTTGCCGCCCGCCGAAATCAGCATCTCGCCGAAGACCTTGTTCAGGGCCGCCAGCGATTCGGTGCTGACGCTGTTCGTCGAAACCATCGACCGGAAAAGCTGATTCATCGCCGCGCGCTGATCGTACTGTGTGCGGCTGTCGAGCGTGTTCATGAGGGACCGCAGGTCGTCCTGAATCGCGGAGGTGGTCTCGCGAGGGATGCGCTGGGTCGGGTCGATTTCGAAGAACGACGCCGGAACCCGTTCGATCCGTGTTTCCCGGCGCACGGATAACGGATTCGAGGTCGATCCGAAACCTGCCACGGTGTTCGTCTGAGTGGCCTGGTTCGCCACCTGCTGCCCGAGCCCCGGCAAGCCGCCCGAGAGCTGGGATGTCGTCATGCACAGGCGGTCTTCGAGAAATTCCTGAGACCCGGCCGGCAAGGGTATGAAACGTCGCTTCGGTCGGTCCATGACTGATCTCGCCCCATCCTTGGGAGATTCGATTCTCTTGAAGCGACCGGCCCGGCATCCTGCCCACCGATGTCGCCATCAACTCATCTGTACCAGAATCCTGATTTTCGAACAGCCCGAAAAATCGGAAAAAGCGGACTCGAAGAGATCAGACTCGAAGCGAGCAGGATTCATGCCCGAAAGGGGCCCTTTTTTCGAGCCCGATACATGATATTCGCCAGAAGCGAATATGGGCGGACAAAAAGGGGTCAGACAAAAAGGGGTCAGGAGGGCTCTGTAGAAAACCGCTATCTCACCTTGACCGATTCGGGATTTCTGGCAGAAATTGCCATCATGAGCATCAC
>CAZSQA010000032.1:0-72154 GCA_964608915.1 uncultured Isosphaeraceae bacterium | reverse complement strand
CTATAGATTTAAAAATTCATCAGGCAAGCGCACGAGTCATCACCTGATATTCGTTAGTAAGCACCCTCTCGGTTACAAAATAATGAAAAACGTAATGGCTAACGAAAGTTCTACAAAAGAAGGAGATATTGCATCATTTGAATTTAATCCGGCAACAGAAAATCAGCCTTTGCTATTCGGACTTCTAAAACCGTTGAGTGACTTAGAGGAACTGCTAGAACAAAAATTTGCTGGAAGATCCTTGACAATGATCGAGATTTTCAATGAGCATAATCGACTCGATCCTCAAAATTGCCAGAATTACCTACTACCGTTTACCGACAAAAACTACAAAACAGTATTGAACGAAATGGAACAAAAGGGGAAGATCAGGGCAAATAAGCCATTTGAATTGAGACGATCCATAAAAGGGGTCAAGACCTTCGCGGATGATACAATTGTCACCTTCCCACCTAAACAGGTGAAGAAATGAGTGAGAAGTCTTCGATAGAATGGACTGATTCAACTTGGAATCCAGTCCGTGGATGTGCTAAAATCAGCCCTGGATGTAAACACTGCTATGCTGAGACCTTTGCAGAAAGGTTTCGTGGCGTAACAGGACATCCTTATGAACAAGGTTTCGATTTTCGATTGGTGCCGGATAAATTATCCGAGCCTCTCAAATGGTCAACACCTAAAATGGTCTTCGTTAACTCTATGAGTGATCTTTTTCATGAAGATGTTCCGGACTCATATATTGAACGAGTCGTTCAGGTAATGCATAAAGCAAATTGGCACACTTACCAAGTGCTAACTAAGCGTGCAGACCGAATGAAACAGAGGCTTTCCTCTTTTGTTAATACTATCAAGGATTTAGATAATGTATGGTGGGGTGTAAGTGTCGAAGATCAAAAGTATGGATTGCCTCGAATTGACGCTCTTCGAGAAACACCAGCAGCTATACGATTTCTATCGATTGAGCCTTTATTGGAAGATCTTGGCAGTATCAATCTTGAAGGAATTCATTGGGTTATTGTAGGCGGAGAAAGTGGGTATGGGGCTCGCCCGATGCGTGAAGATTGGGTTCTCTCAATTCGGGATCAATGCCAAAGCTCGAATGTTCCATTTTTCTTCAAACAATGGGGTGGAGTTCGGAAATCAACAAAAGGACGATCTTTGCAAGGCAAACATTACAATCAGATGCCTTCCTTGACTCTTCATGATATTGCACCGCCTAGCATCAGGACTGAAATGAAAAACGAAGTCAACTTATGGGCATTAGAGTATCGGAATACAGATTCTAATTCGAGGGATGTAGAAGAGAGTCATCCGCTAATAATCAACTGAACTCAGAGGAACCAACCCATGATCAGGAAGCTACCCAACATCGGTTTCCCGCAGCTATTGACATTGCTTACCCTCCTCCCCCACCCGGACATCCACGCCGTGGACCGTATCGCCAGCAAACATTTCGCCACCCGATCCGAAGTCATCGCCCGCAACGGTATGGCGGCGACCAGTCAGCCGCTGGCGACTCAGGTGGCCATCGACATCCTCAAGCAGGGCGGCAGTGCCGTCGATGCCGCGATCGCGGCCAATGCCGTGCTCGGGCTCGTCGAGCCGATGATGGACGGTATCGGCGGCGACCTGTTCGCCATCGTCTGGGACGCGAAAACACAGAAGCTCCATGGCCTCAACGCCAGCGGCCGCTCGCCGGCCTCGCTGACGATCGATCAATTCGCCGCCAAGGGCCTCAAGGCCGTCCCGGCCAACGGGCCGCTGTCCGTTTCTGTGCCGGGCTGTGTCGATGGCTGGTTCGAACTCCATGCGAAGTTCGGCAAACTGCCGATGAAGACGCTGCTTCAGCCTGCGATCGACTACGCCCGCGAAGGTTTCCCCGTTTCGGAGCAGGTCGCGTTCGACTGGGAGCATCACGGCCGCGATTATCGTGAGAACGACCCCAACTTCCGGGCCACGTTCACCATCGACGGCAAAGTCCCAGCCAAGGGCGAAGTGTTTCGAAACCCCGACCTTGCCGGTTCTTACGAGAAAATCGCCGCGGGCGGCCGAGACGCGTTCTATCGCGGCGACATCGCCCGTACGATCGCGGCCTTCATGAAAAGCCGGGGCGGTTACCTGACTGTCGAAGACCTGGCCGAACACAAGTCGGACTGGGTCGACCCGGTCTCCACGAATTATCGCGGCTATGACGTCTGGGAATTGCCGCCCAATGGCCAGGGCATCTCGGCGCTGCAGATTCTGAACATCCTCGAAGGCTATGACCTGAAGAAATTCGGATTCGGAAGCCCCGAGCATGTCCATTATTATGTGGAGGCCAAAAAGCTGGCTTACGAAGACCGGGCGAAATTCTTTGCGGATCCGGACTTCAATAAACTTCCGGTCGCCGAATTGATTTCGAAGCCCTATGCGGCGAAGCGCCGGGCTCTCATTTCGGATTCGAAAGCCGCGCTGCGATACGACACCGGCAATCCGGCCCTGCAGCAGGGCGACACGGTGTATCTGACGGTGGCGGACAACGACGGCATGATGATCTCGTTGATCCAGAGCGTCGCCAGTGCGTTCGGCTCGGGGCTGGTGCCGGACGGCCTGGGATTCGTGCTGCAGAACCGGGGTTCAGGCTTTTCGCTGCAGGAGGGGCATTTCAATCGGTACGCCCCGCGCAAGCGGCCGTTTCACACGATCATTCCGGCGTTCGTGACGAAGGACGGCAAGCCGTTCATGAGCTATGGCGTGATGGGCGGTGCGTTTCAGCCGCAGGGGCATGTGCAGATCCTGGTGAATATGATCGACTTCGGTATGAATTTGCAGGAAGCCGGCGATGCGCCGCGGATCGACCACCAGGGCTCGTCCTCGTTCACCACGGAAATGAAAGACGGCGGCACGGTTTCTCTGGAATCAGGCCACAGCTACGAAACGGTGCGCGAGCTGATGAAACGGGGGCACAAGATGACCTGGAACATTGGTCAGTTCGGCGGTTACCAGGCGATCATGTACGACGCGAAGAACAAGGTGTATTTCGGGGCGTCCGAATCGCGCAAGGACGGCCATGCGGCGGGGTATTGAAAGTCGCGCGGGTTTCGAAGGCCGGTTCGCATTCTTTTGATGTGCGATCCGGTCAAATCGAATTCGAATATCGAAAGCAATCGACCAGATGGTCATTGACCATGCCGGTGGCCTGCATCATGGCGTAGCAGATGGTCGTCCCGACGAACTTGAAGCCCCGCTTTTTCAGGTCCTTGCTCAAGGTGTCCGACTCGGCCGTACTTGTAGGAATTTCGCTCAGGCTTTTCCGGGCGTTGCGGATCGGGCGGCCGTCCACGAATTTCCAGATGTATGCATCGAACGAGCCGAATTCGGCCTGGATTTTCAGGAACTCCCGGGCGTTGATCACGGCTGAGGCCACTTTGGCCCGATTGCGCACGATGCCCGGATCGGTCAGAAGCTTCGCCTGATGGGCTTCGTCGAACCGGGCGACCAGGGCCGGTTCGAACCCGGCGAAGGCCTGGCGGTAGCTTTCACGTTTCTTCAGGATCGTGTCCCAGCTCAGGCCGGCCTGGGCACCTTCCAGAATCAGGAATTCGAACCAGCGGCGGTCGTCGTGCACGGGCACGCCCCACTCTTCGTCGTGGTAGCGGATCGCCAAATCGTTCCTCGCCCAGCCGCATCGATGCATCGTCTCGCCCTCGACTACGCACTTAGAACCTGAAAATCCGGAACGTATCGTTCCGGATTCGCGTCTAGTGTACGTCAGTCGACATCGAAAAGCAATTCGACGCGCGACGAATCGATCGGCTTATCGGCCCTTGTTCCAGTAGATCCGTACGTTATGCGTGGCACGGCCGCCGGCGGCGATGTCGGGCTTGCCGTCGCCGTCGAAGTCGAAGGCCAGGGCATCTTCGACGGCCACGCCGCCGTCGTCGATGATCTGGCGGTGGAACGTGAGGGCATCTTGCGATGAAACCGTGTCGAACAGATAGACGCCAGGGCCGGCCGGCAGGGCGTCCTTGTTGCGGTCGCGCTGGCCGACGACGAGTTCCTCGTCGCCGTCGCCGTCCATGTCGATCGTCCAGAGAGCGTGGCCCCACTGCAGCGGCTGGGCGATGACCCGGCGAGTCCAAAGACCTGGTTCTTCGGGTTCGTCCGCGACATGGGTGGGTGCCGGCACCGCAGTGGCCGCCGGTTTGCCGGGTTCGGTGTAAATGACGGCCTGAAAGCCGTGCCAGGGTTCGATCGTCGCGATGTAGCGGCGGCCGTCCTTCAATCGGCCCAGGCGGATTTCGCTGGCTCCCTTATAGGGCATCGCCTTCTGGTTGCCGGTTCCGAGTTTTGTCCGGGCGAATTTTCCGGTGGCCTTGTCGTATTTCAGCACGAAGACCCCTTCCCACGCGCTCAGCAGGATGTCCTGGCCGCCGTCGCCGTCGAAGTCGACGATCTGCAGGTTATGCGTCGTATGGAGGGTGTCGTCGGCCGTGATAGCGGGCCAGGGCATTTCGGCCGGTTTATCAGGGATCGAATGGACCTGAAAGCGTACGCCGGAGCCTTCGTTCCATTTCGGTGCCTTCGTGCCGCGTCCCTGCAGCGGGGCTGTGATCAGCTGCGGTTTGCCCGTGCCGAGCACGTCGCCGAAGCGCAGGCGGTGCATGGTCGGCTCGTTGCCGAGGGGGTGGACAGTCCATTCGCCGCCGGCTTTGCCGGGGTTTTTCAGCCACTGGAGCGTGCCTCCGCCCTGTGTGTCGGCCGGACGCCAGGCGGCGCCGAGGGCGAAATCGACATCGCCGTCGCCGTCGATATCGAGGGGCTGGAGGCAGACGTTGTCGCGCTCGGTCTTGTCGCGGATGATGTCCGACTTCTTCCAGGTCGGGTTGGCGAACCAGACGACTGCGTTTTCGGTGACGGCCACGAGATCCTGCCTGCCGTCGGAATTGACGTCGGCCACCGTCAGAGCGTAGCACACCTGGCCGACGAGGGGGTCGATCTCCTGCATTTCGAACTGGATCGGTGCTGGCGCGTCGGCGGCGAAAGAAAGGGACGGAGAAAAGGCCAAAGCGGCGAGCCCGAACCGTGCGGCGCTTCGAATACAGCGAAATGACATGATGCGGAATCCTGACCTGGTGTGCGGCTTCGCGGGTGGGACCGAACCGATATTGTCGGGCGCAAGCACGGAGGCCGCAAGATCACTTGCGGCCTCCGGCATAAATTGGGATGACCATATCGATCGACCCAGCGCCTGGCCCGTCAGGGCGTGGGTGCGGGAACAGCGGCTGGTGCGGCGGGTGCCGGTGTCGCCGGTGCAGCTTCCGGCTTCGGCACTTCGTTGGCCGCGGGCGGCGGCGGCGGCGCGTCCGGATCGATGAGCCGTGCGGAATTCGGGGCGGCCGGGCTGGCCAGGGTCGGTGTCGTGGCCACGGGAACGGGTGCGGTGGTCGGCGAAGCCAGTTCGTCGATCAGCCGACGCACTTCATCGGTGATGATCCGTTCGGTATCCGAGGCCAGCGGCGTCGGGAAGTTCGAGTAATAGTACGCTTCGCCACCCTCGTAGCCGCCCTCACGGAGGACGCGCGTGCTGGGAATGTAGCCGAAGACGTCGTTGGCGTAGGCGGCCACCCACAAAGGCCGGTTCGGTTTGCCGTGGCGGGCCTTGAGATTGATCGAATAATCGACGACCACTTCACCGGCCAGAGCGACCATCAGGAGATCGTCGCCGAACGAGATGACCTGGATCGGATAGGGCTGATTGCGGTCGATCACGTTGCCGGCGGCGAGAATGTTGATCAACCGGCGGGCGTGAGCGTCGCGCGGGCCGCCTTTTTCGCTGAGCCGGCTTTGATACGAATAGCGATCCACCGGACCGGCGAAGTGCAGGACCGGCTCGGCATGCACGGACTTCAGGCTGCCGGACACCGGGCGAAGTTTGCCGCCCAGGGCTTCAGTCACTGCCGTGGCGAGGGTGTCGCCGTGTTTTTTGGCCAGTTCCAGAGTGCCTCGAGGTTCAGGGTTCTGATCGCCGGCACATCCGGTCACGAACAGAGCCACGGCGCCGGGGTTGGCTTTTTCGATCGCTTCCTGAGCGAAACCGGCGTAATCGCCGCAGATCTTGAGCTGTTCGGAGCCCAGAGTCGTGTTATGGCACGCATAGCCGAACATCACGGCCAGAGGCTTGTTCGTCCGCAGGTCAGTCACTTTCAGCACGGGCACGGAGTGATCGGTGGGCCCCTGGGGATTCACGCCGATCTTGAATCCGTTGCCGGTCGATTCGCGCCGGTTCACGGCGAACCCGGCCTTGCCTTCACCATGCTCGATACGCACGGCCCGCCGAGCGGCCATCGCTTTGCCGACCACTTCGACGATCTTGTTTTCCAGTTCGGTCGTGAATTCGACATTCGGCGTGACGGTCGTGGCGTCGATGCCGTAGATCTCCCACTTGTCAGGCGTGTCGTTCGGGATCGGCCCGCAGTGCGTGTGCGAAGTGAACAGCACGAGCCCCTTGCGCGGGATGCCGTAACGAGATTCGATCCGGTCCGAAACCCGGCGCGTGATCGGCCGGCGAACGCCGATCAGGTCGAGCGTCACCAGTGCGATGGCTTCACCCTTGGGCTGGGTGATCACCAGCGCCTTGGCATAGATCTTTTGCTCGACTCCGGTAGCGGGTTCCTTGCGGGCCGCATATCCGGCAAGCCAGGTTTTGGCATCGGCGGGCGGTGTGATTTCCACCGAAGCCGCACCCGCGAACCATTGAGAACCGGCGGAGCGCCCGGGCGCCTTCGATTCCTCCTGCGCCGCCAGACTCGTCGCCATGATCAGCGAGAGACCCAATGCCGCAAGGCGGAACGAAAACGTCGAACTCATGACCGACGAACCAAAACCCACACGCATGGAGTGATCCTTTCCCCAGGCCGATCGAATCGATCGAATGCACAAGACATGAATCGCGGCACTCTCCGGCGCGTCCGAACACCCCGCGACATCATGATCAGAACCTGACTAGAACCGATTCGGCAGGTTTTGTCCAGATCGGAATCCACTGCCGCCGACATGCCGCAAATCCCGCTCTTTCAGCAATCTTTGCGCAAACGCCTGAATCGATCCTCTGAATACCGCGAATCCGGTTTGGCCGAATCGGAGTCAAGCGATCGCTCGCCGTCTGCCGATCCAATCTCGGTCCGATCGATGCGGTCCAGGTGGTCGCGAATCAGCGGGGAGACCGGCGAAAACCGGTTCTTCGCCTGTAGCTTGCGGGGTTGAGGTTCGCTTGACCGGTATCTCGATTCGCTATATGATTGGAACGGTCAGGAGAGATGGCTGAGTGGTCGAAAGCGACAGTTTGCTAAACTGTTGAACTGGGAAACCGGTTCCGCGGGTTCGAATCCCGCTCTCTCCGTACACGAATGCCGCCGCTTTTCGAAGTGGCGGCATTTTCTTTGGCGGATTTTCTCCCCCGTTTCGAACATTCGGTTCGACTTCGTTCAACGGGCCGATTTCCTGAGTTTTCTGAGCATCCCGGCCAGTTCCAGCGGTTCGTCGGTCAGAATCGCGTCGATCCGGGCCTCGGTGGCTCTCTGCCAGTTCTCCGGCAGATTTCCGGCGACGGTCGCACCAGCGACGAACGTCTTGCCGCCTCGTTCATGAACCGACTGAACTTCTTTCGATGTCGGAAGATAGCGAAAGTAGACCCAGTCACTGTGCGGTGCGTTCAGGGCGGTAACGAATTCGTCGGCATCGTTGGAGACTACGGCTGTTTGTGCATGCGTGGATGCCTGCTTGATATTCGAACGAACTTGCGGGTTCGAAATCGTGCGGCCGATGAACAGCAGGCGATTCAGGATTCCGAGCTTTTCGGCCTTCTTCGCGACCTCTTCCTCGACATCCTCGCCCTTCAGATCCGCGGCATAAATGGCTCCCGGCTCAGGAGCCGACGCGATCAGGGCAAGCACTTCGTCGATCGTCGGGACTTTCTGGCCCGCGAATTTCGGGTCGAACCAGCGACCGGCATCGAGTTCGCGAAGCCGCGTCAGCGTCATTTCCGCGACTTTTCCTTGGCCGTTCGTCGTCCGGTCGACTGTGTCGTCGTGAATGCAGACGAGATGCCCGTCGATCGTCCGTGCGACGTCGAACTCGAAGCCCAGCCCCAGCGCGATACAGGCGCGGAAGTTCGCCAGCGTGTTTTCAGGGGCGTGCTTGAGAAGCCCCCGATGTGCCACGATCGCCGGGCTCGCGTGTTCAGCCGCCCTGAGCGGCGCGATCAGTGCCGCCAGGCCCAATACCGCCGCGATTCGCCGATTGCACATCACGACACTCACGCCTTCGATGGGGTTGAGGAAGCCTTTTCCGATCGGTTCGGCGACCGATCGATCGGGCCGGTTCGATCACGGACGACTGTAGCAGGAGCGGTAGTCCGGGTAAAATGGAATCGACACCCGATTCATGGCTGAAAGGCGGCGTCGCGAGACCGACCCTGTACTTCATCCGGAGCGAAGCATCGATGCGATCATGGTTTGTGTTCGCGCTGTTTTGTACCTGGGCCTCGACCACGCTGGCTCAGGACGCTGCCGAACGTCTCGGCCCGGGGGATCATGCCCGGTCGATCGAACACGGCGATCGCAAGCGTCAGTACATCGTGCACGTTCCGGCCAATTATGATCCGGCGCGACCCGCGCCTGTCATCCTGGCATTCCACGGCGCGGCGATGACCGGCTCGATGATGGTCAAATTCACGGGCATGAACGAAACGGCCGATCGTGAAGGGTTTATCGCCGTTTATCCGAGCGGTACCGGCGCTGGTTCGTTTTTGACCTGGAATGCCGGCGGATTTTCCGGGCGGATGGCCGAAAACCGGCCCGACGACGTCGGTTTCGTCTCGGCCATGCTGGACGACCTGGCGAAGCGTCTCTCCATCGACCCGAAAAGAATTTACGCCTGTGGCTTGAGCAACGGAGGCATGATGTGCTATCGGCTGGCCGCGGAACTTTCGGACCGCATCGCGGCGATCGCGCCGGTGGCGGGGACGATCGCGATCGACAAAACCGAGCCGAAGCGGCCCGTGCCCGTGCTGCATATTCATGGGCGCAAGGATCGCATCGTTCCTTATGAGGGTCCCGACGGTAAATTCCCGGCGTTCATGACCTTCATGGGTGTCGACAATTCGGTGATGACGTGGGTCCGGATCGACGGTTGCGAACCTGAGCCGGTCGTCGAAGTGATTTCGAAGGAAGGCGACGATATGAAAGTCGTCCGAAAAACTTATGCCGGCGGCAAGGACGGAACCGCCGTCGTGCTCATCGTGCTGGAAGAGGGTGGCCATACCTGGCCAGGCCGAAGCGCGCCGATACGATTCGTCGGCAAATCGTCGCGAACGATCTCGGCCAACGACCTGATCTGGGACTTTTTCCGCCAGCATCGCCTGAAATGATCGTTCGCCGTCAACGAATCAGGCTTCGTGCGATTTCGAAGGCGAAAGCCGAACGAAATCGTACCGGCTTTCGGATTCTGTCCGAAAGCCGGTACGGGATTCGATCGTCTTTTGTGGGAACCCGATGAGCCAGCGACGTGAATCGCTACGAGTCCCGCTTATCGCAATTGCGATAAGCGACGAAATCAGTTAGGCGAAGAGAATCCGCCGCCCGGAACCGGTGCGGCCGGGATGTCGTCGCGTCCAGCCGGAGAAGCACCGGGCTCCTCGAAGTTCTGGAAGTTGCCCGGAGCGTTGCGAACCGGGTCGACATCCCCTGGCGGAACGGGCGGCGTAATCACGCGTCCGCCGGTCGGGGCCGGAACGTCGATTCCCATAGCCTTCATGCGGGCACGCTGGGTGGCCGCCATCGTATTGGCATAGGGGAACTTCGGTCCGGGATTGAAGTACTGAACGTCGTCATGGAAATATTTGCCCGAGGGCAATGTCATGCCCGCGTATTCCACCTGACAACCCGTCGAAATGCTGAGTGCGGCCAGCGCGGCGGAAGCCATCCAGGCATTCCGGCTTTGCTTGAGGTCACTCAACCGGCCCAAAACCTTAGCGAGCATGGTGTCACCCTCCATGGCGAGAAGGCGGCCCAGCGCGGTCACTCCGTCGCTTCGGGCCGATCGCTCCTGCTGATCGGAACAATTCCTACATTCTGAATCGTCCGAAGCCAGGCCCGACTTGACAGAATCCGAAATGTCGGGTCCCTGAATCCCGCCGACGTACTCATCAGGTTAAGTCGCGATCCGGCGTATCCCGCTTCTCTCGCCATCATTCCGGCCATGCCTTCAATCCGCCTGAGTCACCAGATCCTTCGCGGTATTCAGCTTCCAATGTAGGATTAAGAGCTTGCCGTCGGCCGGTGGTTCGAAACGGGCCGGCCCGCCGCCTCCGCCGGGGCCGCCCCGGCCACCTTTCAGCATCGGACCGCCCCTGCCCTCTTTGGCGAATTCCTGCGGCGGGCCAGGCGGGCCGAACATGCGGCCGAAAAATCCGCGGCGACCCTCTTTCCCGAAGTCTCGCTTTCGCTTCGGCTCGTCGTCCCGGAATCGGCCCTGCTTCCCGGCGTCGAAGTCGTTCGGCGGTCCGAAGCCTGGCGGGCCCGGCCTGCCATGCCTGCCGGACGACACCTCGATCACGCCCTTTTCGACGAACGAATCCCTCTCACCGAATCTTTCCTGAAGCGCCTTGCGTTCCGCGGAACCCGCCAGGACGTATATCTCGCGGTTTCCGCCTGACCACATCGCCAGATCATCGCGAAACGCATTCGCCCGCTCCGGCGGCATCTGGGCCTGGCCATCGCCCCCTTCTCGCCGCATGGGCGGTCGGCCTTCCGGGCCCATTCCCCGGCCGCGACCGCCACCTTCGAACATCTGTGGACCCAGCGGCCGGTCCGGCCTCGGCTGCCGATAAAATCCCTCGATCGGGGCCAGATCCCAGCCGCCGACGAAATCCAGATGCTGCTGCACCCCGCGCTGTGCGATCAGAACGCTGCCTGGCGGGACCGTTCGCTTCAGTTCGGTCGTGATTCGGGCCAGCTCGGCGTTGTCGCGTCGCAGCGGCATCAGTTCGGCGATCGAAAGCGGCAAACCCCACAAAAGGTTCAGGGCCAGAAGCCATTTAGCGTATCGGACGGTTCGTGCCGGGGCGGTTTTCATCTCGATCGCCAGAGAATAGCACGCGGCGATCGCATACACATAGAACGTGGGCAGGAAGAACCGCATGTTCTTCGGATTGGCCGGGAAGTAATAAGCGAAATACAGAAGCGTCACAGGCACGACCAGCAGGACAAGCAGAGTGCCGCGCTTCCAGGTGTCACGGTTTCGCGTGAGTTTCGCCAGCCCGCGAAGGCCGAAAATCCACACCACGAACACGCCGATACCGAACAGCATCGCCACATATGGCAGGGCGTATCGAACGAAATACGACAACGCGAAGCCCGTCTGCTCGCCGGAAACGCTGTACCCCGTACGCCAGAAGGCGCCGAAGGCTCTCTGATTCCGAACCGCCAGAGCCCCCATCGGTACGCACGCTGCCAGGATTCCGGCGATCAGGCTTCGATAGCCGTCCGCCGGTCGCCAGTTCATCAGGACGAAGATCGCCGCCGCGACGATGAAAAGTGCCTCGGCATAGCGGATCGTCGGGATCATACCGAGGCACAATCCGGCCAGAACGGCCCAGCCCGCGGCCTTCGAACGTTCCCACCGTACCAGGCCATACATGCCCCAGAGCAGGAAAAAGCAGACGGCCGTGTGCGAATCGGCCCCCAGCGCATGGGCGTTGGCATAGGGGTTGAAGAACATCGCCACGGCGGCCGCGATTCCCCAGAACGCCCCTGCCCATTCGCGAACTACCAGAAAGATCGCCAGCAGGCTCAGCGTGCCCATGATCGGGATCACCCACAAGCTCGCGTTCGGCGAAATCCACCGGTAAACCACAGCCAGCACAGCGGGCAAGCCTGGCGGATATTGGCCGTAATAATGGCCGTCGGCGACTTTCATCCAGTGGTCGCCCACGTACTGCGCCGGATTTCCGACGACGATGTCCGACCGGCCGTTCTCGGCGATCAGACGCGCCTGGGCCAGATAGCCGTTAGCATCGGGCGTCGAGATCGCCGGCTCGAAAAACAGGGCCAGAAATGCGATATGCACCGCCAGAATGGCGCAAATGGCAGGCACGCCGCCATATTGACTGGCCATGTCGGCGATCCGGATCAGTTTCGAGTTCGTCATCGCGGGGCCCGGGAGATTTGAGGTTACGGCATTGAGCGGCCGGCTCGGTTATCGGACACCCGGCCCCGCCCACATCGTGATGATCCTTATATAAAGGACGAAATCGTGAGACGACAGTTTCGGATTGTATCGGACGTATGAAAAGCCGGATCGTTTCGGAAACGCTGACATATCGCGATGCCCCAGAATCGGCGACTGATCGATATTCCCATGACAGCTTCGCCGATCGGAAAGTCCGTGACGATCCTCACGCATTTCGAATCGTCGCCGCATTTCGCCGATTCGTGACGCGCCCGTTTCCGGATAGAGACGATGCCGCCCCTTGCCCCGATCGTTCGAAGAATTCCGTTTCGATGATGCAGGCCATCCGGACTTTTTGATGAAGAGAATGCCGAAAATGACACTCAGTACGCTCGAATGCGAACGATCCGTGCAGGATCGACCGGCCTTGTCCGTGAAGCCCAACGCGCTGAGGCACGGTCTCACGGCCACACGTTACGTCTCTGACGAAATGGCCCAGCGCGTGCGGCAGATCCGCCAGGAACTCGTCGAAATTCATCGCCCGGAATCGGCCGAGGAATTGCAACTGGTCGAACGGCTCGCCATCGCCCAGGCCAGGCTTTTCGAATCCGAAGCCGCCTGGGACGATCGGCTCCGCTGGCAGCGCACCAATGCCTTTCAATTGTTCGACCGAGGCGAATCGCAACGATTCGAAACCGACCTGAAAGCCTGGCGAGCTTCGCCCCAGGGCATGATGAGCGTCTTCGGCCAGACCTGGCACTCGGCCATCTTTCTCAGAGACCTCTGGAAATGTATCGTCGATTCTATCGAGTTTGACATTTGCATCACCTATGGCCAGGTCAGGGACATGATTCTGGCCCTCGGCAGCGACTGGCGGGTCGATCAGGTCGATGTCGCCAGGGGCCGGGTCATGAGCGCCTTCCTCTCCCTCGAACCTGAGCCGAGGGCCACCATCGAACGCTGGGTCGGCGACAGCCGCGATGGCCGTGACGATCTCGCCCCGTTCGACGACGACCTCGACAGGGCCCACAATTTTCTGATCGCCGCGCCGACCCAGGAAAAAGCCCGCGAATTTTTGAAGACCCTCGCGGAGGAACAGTTCGGACACGCGAGCATTCTCGTCAAAACCGCGCAGGCGATCTACGAGCGCGAGCGCACCCGATGTACCGAAATCACGCCTGGCCATCCGCTCGGCGATGCGTCCGACGTCCGTAATACCCTTCGGATCAGACGCTACCTCACGACGGCCGAAAACCGGGCCGACAAAATCGAACGCCGGCTTTTGGCCCTGAAAAAATGCCGGGTATTACGCGACCACCGGTCCGCGAAGCCGACGCTGCAACCCACTGGCGCAAGCCTTTCCCAGCCTCACGAAGCCATTGCCATGAGCGTCTCCACGACGGATTCGACGGACGATTCAGGGTCGTCGCAAGCCGATGTCATAAAAGACGATGCGTCGCTGTTGCGAAATGAGGCGCCGGCGGCCGCCGCACAGGCCCCGGAGGCACAGGACCATCGCGCTCCAAGACGGCCGGATCCGAAAAAACTGGCGAAATCCTGGCGTGAAAAGGCAGGGCTGACCCGAAGCCGCAAATACCAAGCGGAGATCGACCCGCCGACCCGCAAATGACGCGAACCGCGGACAGGTTTCGAACTCCGGACTCTCGCCCCATTAACGGATCGATACGGTTCGACCGCCACAGTCTCACGCGCGGCGCGGCCTGTCACTGGTCAAAGTTCCGCAAGCGCCGGCGGCCCGTCATGAACAGCCTCCGCACTTGTCGAATCGGTACCGGTAAGGCGAAAATCTGACCTGTCACTGATACGACCTCCAGAATGGCTTCGAAGCGCACATGACTCTGATCGCACTCAAATCGGTTTCTCACACGTTCGGCGGGCCAAAATTGCTCGACGAAGCCGACTTTTCCATTGCCAGGGGCGACCGTGTCTGTCTGCTGGGCCGTAACGGCGAAGGCAAATCGACCCTGCTGAAAATCGTCGACGGCAGCCTGAAGCCTGACGAGGGCGAAATCGTCCGTGCCCAGGGGCTCAAAGTGGCACAACTGCCGCAGGATGTGCCTCCAGGCCTCACCGGCACCGTGGCCGATGTCGTCGCGACGGGGTGCGATCCCGCTATTCATGAGCCGCACGAAATCGAACACCTCGTGACGACGATCCTCTCCCGGCTCGATCTGGACGGTTCGACTCTGTTCGAAACGCTGTCATCGGGCATGAAACGGCGGGTGCTCCTGGCACGTTCGCTCGTGGGTGAGCCCGACCTGCTGCTCCTGGACGAACCGACCAACCACCTCGATATCGACGCCATCGACAAGCTCGAAGATTACCTCACCCGTTATGGCGGAGCAGTGCTGTTCGTCACGCACGACCGGGCTTTTCTCGAACGCCTGGCTTCGCGCATCGTCGAACTGGACCGCGGCAAACTCTATTCGTGGGATTGCGATTACCGCACGTTCCTCGTGCGCCGCGAGCAGCAGTGGGCGGCCGAAGAGCGTCAGCAGGCCCTTTTCGACAAGAAACTGGCACAGGAAGAGGCCTGGATTCGCCAGGGGATCAAGGCCCGCCGTACGCGGAACGAAGGCCGCGTGCGTGCCCTGAAGTCGCTTCGCGAAGAACGAGCCAAACGGCGCGAACGCCAGGGCACCGCCCGGATCGAAATTTCGGAAGGCGACAAATCGGGCGCGATGGTGATCGAAGCCCGCGGCGTTTCGTTCGGTTACGACCCTGCGAAGCCGATCGTGCGTGATCTCGAAACGACCATCTTCCGGGGCGACAAGGTCGCCATCATTGGCCCGAACGGCCGGGGCAAGACGACACTGCTGAAATTGCTGCTGGGTCGCATGGCGCCGCAATGCGGCACGATCCGCCACGGCACGAATCTCCAGATCGCCTACTTCGATCAGGTCAAGGAGATGCTGGACGACGAAAAGACCGTCCAGAAAAACGTGAGCGATTACGAGGCGATCCGCGTCAATGGCCAGGAACGCCACGTCATCGGCTATCTGCAGGACTTCCTGTTTTCGCCCGACCGTGCCCGCAGCCTCGTCAAATACCTATCCGGCGGCGAACGCTCGCGGCTGCTTCTGGCCCGGCTGTTCACCCAGCCCGCCAACGTGCTGGTGCTGGACGAACCGACCAACGACCTCGACCTGGAAACGCTCGAACTTCTGGAATCGCTGATCGTCGATTTCAGCGGAACCGTGCTCGTCGTCAGCCACGACCGCGCCTTCGTCGACGAAGTCGCGACCAGCACGCTCGTCATCGAAGACGACGGCCGCGTCAAGGAATACGACGGCGGCTACACCGACTATCTGCGCCAGCGGCCGAAATCGCTGGAAACGCTCAAATCAGCCGCCAGAACCGACAAACCGGCCACGATCGCATCGCCGGCTTCGCAAGAGACGACGCCCAAAAGGCGAAAGCTCAGCAATAAGGAACAGCGTGAGCTGGAAGCCCTGCCGGGGCTGATCGAAACGCTCGAATCCGACCTGGCTGAGCTGGAAGCGACCATGTCCGACCCGTCGTACTACAAACGTGACAAGGCCGAAATCGGCGAAACCGCCGCCCGGGCCGAGTCGATCCGCGTCAAGTTGACCGAAAGCTACGCCCGCTGGGAAGAGCTGGAATCATGATTTCTTAGAAGGAACCCGCTCGCGGATTACCCTGCCGATCCGCGGCTTTCGAACGCGGAACTTAGAATGATGCCGGTTTACGTTCTTTTACGCAATCGGTCAACGCCCTACGCCGAGAGAGCGTTCGATGTCGCGCGCCTCTCTGGACCACGCGGCCGTCGGGCCTCCCTTGCGGCTGAAGAAGCCCTTGGGGGCAGCCAGCTCCTTTTCGATCGGCACGGTGTCGTCCGTTTTTTCGGCCACGAACGTTTCGTCCGCGCCTTCCGGCTTGTCGTAATCCGCGACCGGCATCTGGCGGCAGCCGCTCGAGACAGCCATCGCCAAAGCGAACGACAGGAAAATGCGCGGAGTGTCATGCCGCGTTGTCGATTTCCTCACCTCTTCGGCCTCCCTGCCGGTGAACGAGGATCACGGGTCAACCCCGTCTCTTGTAATCCGGATCGACCGATCGGTCCAGTCCATTCGTCCGGGAGTTCACGAACCGCAACGGGTTCGCGTCGAACGCCGGTCGTGTCAGACAGCCGCCCGCACGTCTTCGCACTCGATCACGGCATCGGTATCCGGACCGGCTGTGTCCTTCCTGTGCCGCTTATGCACGGCCAGCAGAATCGGCGGTCGAGAGCGAATGTTCGGCAGGTCGTATCGCGCGACGTGCCAGAGGGTGTCGTCCAGAACCGATGTCCATTCGAGGATCGCCGACGTTTCGGACTCGCCGCCCTCATGCCCGGGGTACATCACGATCGTCAGCAATCCGCCTTCAGCCAGAAGCGAAAGGCTATGCCCCAGCGCGCTTAGGGTCGAAACGAGCCGGGTCTTGATCGGCCAGTTCGAATGTGGCCGATAGCCGAGATTGAACATGATGACCCGCACATGGCCGAACCACTCGGGCGGCACGAAACTCTCGAGCCGGGCGTGGTCTCCGAGCACAAGTCGCACGTGTTCGGCCGGTTCCGGCTCGTCCGCCAGCCTGAGCGCCGTAGCCTCGAGAGCGGCCGGCTCGATATCCAGCGCCAGCACCGACCCGCCTGGGCCGGTCAGCCGAGCCAGAAAGGCCGTGTCATGGCCATTGCCGGCAGTGGCGTCGATCGCCAGGTCACCTGGCCGCAGCCATTTCGTGACCAGCCAGTGGGCCATTTCGGTCAATCTCGGCAGGGAAGGCATTTGGCAGCGGCACTTTCAGGAATACGAATTCGGATAAATCACTATATCAGTTCCTGCACGGGCATCGTCCGGAAATTCGCCGATCGCCCCGGTCCGCGGCGAACCGGTCCCCGCGAACTCCGGCGATCGAACTTGCCGGCTGCGAGCCCGATTCCCTTCGGCTTTCCGGTTGACATCGGCCTCCGGCACCTTCATCCTGTGTTTCTGCCCTGCCTGCCGATTCGCCCTGACCACTCCGGAACCCCGACGATGTCCCAGCCTGTAGAATCGCCGCTGCCGACGAAAAGCTCTCGCTGGCCATGGCTGGTCTGCTGGCTGATGTTCGGGGCGACGGCCCTGAACTACATGGACCGGCAATCGATGGCCCTCGTGGAGAAACCGATCCGCGAGGAATTCGGGCTCGACAACGAACAGTTCGGCTGGATCGGTGCGGCCTTCTACATCACTTATGCCCTGGCCCAGATTCCTGCCGGGCTGATGGCCGACCGCATGGATGTCCGCAAGCTTTACATCATGGCCGTCGCCTGGTGGAGCCTCGCGGCGATGGCCTCCGCCATCTCGCCGACCCTGGGCGTTCTGATCGCCATGCGGGTGCTTCTGGGCATGGGCGAATCGTTCAACTGGCCCTGCGCGCTCAAGATGACGTCGCGCATCCTGCCTCCGTCCGACCGCAGCCTGGGTAACGGCATTTTCAATTCCGGCGCCGCCGTCGGGGCAGTCGTCACGCCGTTCGTCGTGCCCGCTCTCGCCGCCCAATTCGGCTGGCGCACGGCATTTCTGATCCTTGGTGCACTCGGTTTTCTCTGGATCCTCCTCTGGCGCATGGTCGTTCCGCCTCTGGCCGATCTGCCCAATCACGAGCCTCAGGCCGATCCGTCGTCAACCGGCTCGGCGGGGCCTTCGACGAACCCGATCAAGGCCATGATCGTGCCCGTCCTGCTGACGCTGGCCGTCGCCTTGTTCTCGCCCGCGAAGTGGGGGTCCTGGCGATGGTCGTTCTCGGCGTTCGTTCTGTTCGCGTCGATCCTGGCGACGGCAATGGCGATCAAGCCGGCTGAGGGTGCGACAGGTGCGTTCGACCGGCTGGCTGAGGTCGTCCGGATGCGGAAATTCTGGATCCTGGTCGTCGTTTCGATCACGATCAACGTCTGCTGGCACTTCCTCGTGAACTGGATTCCCGGCTACCTGCGCCAGGACCGGAACCTCAGCTACCTTTCCAGCGGCCTGCTCACGGCCCTGCCGTTTCTGGCGGCAGATGCCGGAAACCTTGGCGGGGGCTGGCTTTCCCGGGCCCTGGCACGCCGTACGGGCAGGTCGGCCGCATCGGCACGCTGGATCGTCATGGCCGGCTGCATCGTGCTGGTCACATCAGGCTCACTCGTCGGGTTCATTCCGGTCGGAACCACTTATCTGGGATTCGTTTCCAGCGATTTCGCCGTGCTCCTGCTCCTGTGCGTCATGGCGATGGGCGCGGCCAGCTATATGGCCAATTACTTCGCCTTCTGTCAGGAAGTCTCAACCCGGCATACCGGCTTGATCGTCGGAATTCTGGGCGGTCTGGGCAATCTGTTCGCCGGGAGTTTTCTGCCGGCGGCCGGGCGGATCAAGGATCAGTCAGGCAGCTTCGCAGTCGCGTTCCAGATCGTAAGTCTCCTGCCCATATTAGGTTTGATCGCTCTGGGAATTGGCTGGGGCCTGCGCGGCGAAACGGCCGGCACCAAGGGCGAATCCGCCATGTGAATCGAACGGGATAATCCGAAGCCACATACACTCAAGAATTATGGATCGAGATATCGCATTATGGTTTTCATTCGCTTGATCCGCGAACGATTCTGGCATAAAATACCAGAATTCCAAGACTTCCCGCCTGCTTTCCGCCCTTTGGGGTTCGTCGCTATGCTTCCGAATCGATTCGAACTGCGGCTGTCGATCCTGATCGCGGCGCTTTTGCAGGTCCTGCCCGCTGCGGCGAATGCTCAGCAGGGCGACAAAGCTCCCGAGACCGCTCTGGCGGCGGGCGGCGCGATTTATCGAAAGCACTGCGCCAGTTGTCACGGCGAGAAGGGCGAAGGCTCGAAGAAGTACAAAAAGCCGCTGCTCGGCGATCTTTCGATCGGCCAGTTAGCGAAATACATCGACGAGACGATGCCGGAAGAGGATCCGGATCTTGTCGTCGGCGAAGATGCCCGCAAAGTTGCCGAATTCATACATGAATCCTTCTATTCGCCGACGGCCCAGGCCCGCAACCGGCCGCCCCGCGTGGAACTGGTGCGGCTGACGGTCGGCCAGTACCGTAACAGCGTTTCGGACCTGGTCGGAAGCTTCCGGCCTTCGCCTCAGACGCCGGAATTCAAGGGGCTCAGAGGCGAGTATTTCACCGGCCGGCGGTTCCGCAACGAGGACCGGATTCTGGACCGGATCGACGCCTCCGTGGCGTTCGATTTCGGAGCTTCCAGGCCCAACGAACCGCCCGCGAAGCCTGCCGTCGAACCGCCGAAGCAGAACGAATCCGCGAAACCTGACGAAAAGAAACCTGACGAAAAGAAACCTGAAGCGAAACCCGAAGCCAAACCGAAGGCCTCGTTCGGGCCGGATCTTGCCCTGCTCACTCAGGAAAAAAAGGCGGAAGCACCAGCCGACAAATCGGCTGCCGAAAAGAAGCCGGAACCGAAACCCGCCGACGTGAAACCCGCCCCGGCCGGCGACGATGCGAAGAAGGCCGAAGAAGCGAAGAAAGCCGAAGAGGCCAAAAAAGCCGAAGAGAAGAAGCGGCTGGAAGAAGAGCGGAAAAAGCGGCAGGAGCAGGAGCGAAAACAGCGAGAGGAGCAGAAGAAGAAGGACGAAGAAGCCAAGCAGTTTTCGGCCCGCTGGCAGGGGTCGGTGCTGGCACCCGACTCGGGCGACTACGAGTTCGTCGTGCGGACTGAGAACGCTTTTCGCATCTGGGTGGACGACAATCGCGAACCGCTCATCGATGCATGGGTCAAGTCAGGTAACGATAAAGAGTTCCGTCAAAAGATCAAGCTCCTCGGCGGCCGGACGTATCTGATCCGTCTGGAGATGTTCAAGTTCCGCGAGCCGACGGCCTCGATCCAGCTGGCGTGGCGGCGTCCGGGCATGGTGATCGACGAAACGATCTCGGCCCGGCATCTGACGCCGACCTGGAGCCCGATGCGATTCGTGCCCGAGACCCCGTTTCCGCCCGATGACCGCAGCTACGGCTATGAACGGGGCAGCTCCGTATCGAAGGCCTGGGAATCGGCCACGACCGATGCCGCGATCGAAACGGCCAACCATGTGCTCAAGAATCTTCAGGAACTGGCCGGAATCAAGCGTGGTGAAGATCCCGAAAAGGCCACGAAGATCAAGACCTTCGCCGCAAATTTCGTGGAACGTGCGTTCCGTCGGCCGTTGACGGAAGGTCAGCGCAAGAACTATGTCGACAAGCAGTTCGAGAACAATCCCGATGCCGAACAGGCTCTGCGCCGCGTCATTTTGCTGGCGCTCAAGAGCCCCCGGTTCCTCTATCCGGAATCGCATGGCGAGAAAGCCGATGCCTTTGACGCGGCCTCTCGGCTCTCATATGCCATCTGGGATTCGATTCCGGACAAGGCCCTGACAGAAGCTGCTGCGAGCGACCGGCTGAAGACCCCTGAGCAGATTCAGGCTCAGGCCGAACGGATGGTGCGAGACCCGAAGGCGACACGCAAGATCCGCGAGTTTCTGCTGGGCTGGATGCGTCTGGAAGGTTCGCCGGATCTCTCGAAAGACGCGAAGGTCTATCCGGAATTCACTCCGGAGGTGATCGCCGACCTGCGAACTTCGATGGAAATGACGATCGACGAATTCCTGGCGTCGGAGAATCTCGATATCCGCAAACTCCTGTCGGGCACCGAGTGGTACGCCAACGGTCGGCTCAGCAGGATCTATGACCTGGGCCTGCCGGCGGACGCCGGGTTCCGCAAAGTCAGTGCCGAGGACAAATCGGGCCGGGCGGGCGTGGTCACGCACCCCTACATGCTGGCGCATCTGGCCTATGCCCAGACGACATCGCCGATTCACCGGGGCGTCTTCGTGTCGCGGCACATTCTGGGCCGGGCGATCAAACCGCCGCCGATCGCGGTGGCACCGATTGCGCCCGATCTGCACCCGAACCTGACGACACGCGAGCGTATCGCCCTGCAGACGAGCCCCTCGGCCTGCGTTTCGTGCCATGCGACGATCAACCCGCTGGGCTTTTCACTGGAGAAATTCGACGCGATCGGCAGGTTCCGCAGTGATGAGAAGGGCAAGAAAGTCGACGACTCAGCCGAATATGTCGCCCGCGACGGCTCGACCGTGCACTTCGAAGGGGCTCGCGGCCTTGCCGATTTCGTGACGAAGTCGGAAGAGACCGATTATTCGATGGTGCAGCAGGTGTTCCATCACACCGTCAAACAACCGATTCTGGCCTACGGTCAGCGTATGCCCGAGACGCTTCGCAAGGGTTATGCCGATTCGGGCTATGACTTGCGGAAGCTGGTCGTCCGATCGGCCGTGGCGGGAGCACTGGGGCCCGCGGCGTCAAAATCCGACCCTGGCGCGGCTGTAGCAGCCCGAACCATTGATGACGGTCGCTGATTTTTCTGATATAAGGGATAGAAACACTCCCGCCCGGAAGCGAACCCGCGACCCGAACGAGCCTTCCTGAAACTGGAGCCGAAACCGTGACCGCACGCAGCACTCACCGCCGGGAATTTCTCAGGGATTTGGGCCTGAAAACGGCCGCAGTGCCGTTTCTGCTGAATCTGCCTAGCCTCGGCTTCGCGAACCAGGCGGCCCGCAAGAAGCGGCTTGTCGTCATGTTCAGCCCCAACGGCGTCTTCCCCGAGACCTTCTGGCCGAGCGAAGAAGGCAAGGACTTCGCCCTGAAGGAAAGCCTGAAGCCACTGGAAGCCTTCAAGAACCGCACGATGGTCATTCATGGCCTGTGCGACAAGGTTCGGGGCGACGGCGACAATCACATGCGCGGCATGGGCTGCCTGCTGACGGGCGTGGAGCTGTTCCCGGGCAACATCCAGGGCGGTTCTCACACGCCGGCCGGCTGGGCCTCCGGCATTTCCGTCGACCAGGAAATCAAGAACTTCCTGCAGAAAGATCCGGCCACGCGCACACGTTTCGGCTCGCTGGAATTCGGCGTGATGGTGCCTGAACGTGCGGACACATGGACGCGTATGGTCTATGCTGGCGCGAACAAGCCGATTTCGCCGATCGACGACCCGTATCAGATGTTCAACAAGCTTTATGGGCGGATGAAGGATCAGGCGGCGATCCGGAGCATTCTGGACGACGTTCAGGACGACCTGAAGACGTTGAAAACAGTCGTCAGTGCCGAAGACCGCCAGCTTCTGGAAGAGCATGCGACGTTCGTGCGCGAGATGGAGCAGGAACTGGAGTCTGGCAAGGACGAGCTGACCCATGCCGTACCGGAGCTTGAGCCGGGCGTGCGCATGGACAACGACAACATCCCCAAGATCAGCAAGCAGCAGATCGACCTGATGGTCAACAGCTTCGTGAACGACTTCAGCCGCGTCGCGACGCTTCAGTACACCAATTCGGTGGGCATGGCGCGAATGAAGTGGCTGGGCATCGAGGAAGGCCACCACGACCTTTCGCACAACCCGGACAGCGACAAGGAATCGGTGGCCAAGATCACGAAGATCAACACCTGGTTCGCCGAGCAGCTCGCTTATATGGCCAAGCGGCTGGCCGAAACGCCCGAGCCGGGCGGCGACGGCTCACTGATGGACAACACTCTCATCATCTGGACGAACGAGCTTGGCAAGGGCAACAGCCACACGCTGGACAATATCCCGTTCGTCCTTGTGGGCAATGGTCTTGATTTCAATATGGGCCGCTCGCTGAAGTTGCCCCGCCTGGCTCACAACCGGTTCCTGCTGAACCTGGCCCACGGCTTCGGCCACCACATCAAGACGATCGGCAACCCCGACTTCTGCGGAGACGGGCCGCTGACGCAGTTGAATTGATTCCTGATCGCGACTTCTGTCGTTGCGTACTGTTCGTAACAGTGTTCATGCCGTCACACCCAATTTCCAGGAGGTGATTGGATGAGTAAGAACAATCGCATCGAGTTCCCACAACTCAATCGAGAACAGTATCAGATTCTCTCCCAGCGACAGGATGGATTATGCGCTTTGAGTGGCGAACCGTTGAACGAGACTGTGATCGCTCACCACATCGTGCCAGCCAATCATCAGGGTACGCGAAATGAGGTCACCAACGAATTCGTACGCGATCTCGACAAAAATTGCGTACTCGTGAATGAAGAACCTGAACTTGATGTCGGGAAAGAATTTGGTGCGCATTTAAGGTCACATGGAGGAAATTTCAACAACGGACCCGCTGCGACGCATTCTGCATTTAAGTATTCTCACGGTAACGATACGAGTGCACATGAGAAGTGGGCGACTGAGCAGGAAAAATTCGTCGACAAGGAGATCTGGGGAGAACGATCGAAGTCCGATCGAAATAACCTCATGGAAAATCAATCTGCTGAGAGCCACTCTATAGTCAAAGAGCAAAATCAGACAGTGAGTACGATTTCGCCATCGCTAAGTGAGATCGCGAAAGCGACGGAAAAAATGATGAGCGAAAGAAACTCACTTGAGATGAAAAAAAAGAACGAAATCGGATTCTAACCATTCATTTGATATCTAGAAGGAATGAGACGAAGATGAACGGAAAAGATGACAAAATCGACACTACTAAGTACGAACAAGTAAAAAGAAATCTGATAAAAGATGAAAATACGTTAATAACGCTAAGAAATAGAATAAAAGAAATGATTTGGCGCCCTTGGGATTGTGGCCCAATGTGCGACTTCAGTATTGAAGTAGGGATAATTTTCTTTTTCTCTTGCATTTATTCTCTCGCGGTCTTGCCTCTAATTGCAAAAACATCGAATGTGATGCTAAAGACATTGTTCATAAGATCGATTATGCTTTCGCTTGTGATAGATGTTCATAGATCAGGAATTTGCTTTATTATTGGCTATATAAAGTATATAACGAATCACTTATGGATGAAAGTTCCAATCCTTGACAATAACGATACAAGATGGAATCTTGTTGTAAAGATAATTACGCTGCCAAGCGCTCCGATTGCATTACTGTTGTATATCGGTTATGGCAGCTATCTACAAGCGGTATCGTTTCCATCTGATTCAGATAGCCAAACAGGTATCAATTTCTTTGAAATAGTAGTAAACAATTATCTGACTTGGATAATGGCGACGTTAATGGTTTCAAGTATAATATGGGTCCTTACCTTTCCTTATTTATTAAAGAGACTCGTTTGCGAATCAAATCGACTCGAAGCTAGCATACGGGAAGATTTAAAAATAAAAGAAAAGATAGAAGCACTCCAACAAAAGGCAAGATCAGAAGAAGAGGCCAAAGCAAGATCAAGAATGGAAGAAGAGTTAAAGGCTCAGCGTTTAAAGCAAGAACAGGAAGGACTGTTTAAGATCAATCAGGCAATTGCGATGCGTGAGTTTCTTGAAGCTATGAAAAGTGTTCATACGAAAGTTATCCAACAGAAGATTGAAGATATTCGCCGATCAACGCTGATGTTGGAGAATATAGATATTATTCCCGACGCGTTACTCCTTTTTCCTCCGACAATTGACTTTGAGTTGGAGGTTCTTAATAATGTCGACAGATCAAATATTTATCTCGCAATTGATTTGAGCGATCGAATACGCGATCAGTATTTTCAATTTCTTAGAAGTCAGTCATCTTTTTTCACGACTCATCAATCTATTGACCCGTTTATGAAATCTGATAATTATCGAGATACAATCCCGATTCAGTTTCGTGCTGGATCGATTGACTTTCGCGTCAAAGATGAAACGATGTTTCAATCACTTCATTCAGAGCTGATCAACTCACTTATTGATATGTCTTTTGAATTGTTTGACCAGCCGAGGGTATTTAGGAATTCGCCTGATTTGTTTGGATGCTTACCATCGCAGGATGGCACTGGAATTCTCTGGTTTCGTGTCTACAAACCTGACAATCTCAAATTATTGCGTTATACTAGTACTGCTCAGAGCGTCCATTTTGATTCTGAGATAGGGACCTTCTTTAATGATCCGAACTTCGATCCAAACAGTGATCAATCTGCCTTCGAGATTCTCAGGCACTTTGATGACTTTATGTCTCGGTTCTCTGCAGAACATAACGCAAGCTTTCATAATTAAGGATGGGACTTCGTGTATTTATCGCTCTGAACTGCACATCGTCTGCCACAATGATTTGTTTATATCTTATCTATCATTCAGGGCTTTTATCCTATTAGAATTTGAGTTGTTTGTCATTCACTTGACAAACTTCTTACTAATCGATTAACTTTAGACGTATGTTCCTGGTTCTGCCTGATCCTGGAATCTCCCTTGTCCTATTGGTCTGGATTCTGATTCGTCTACAACATCAAATTGACTTCGAGGGTATTCATCATGGCTCATGATTCATCTCGAAATAGGACTAGTGAATCTCAAAAGGGAAAAAGATCACGAGCTGTCGATCGAATTAATAAGCGATACCCTAAAGAAAGAACCGAAAGAGGGCCTGAGCTATCTGATCTTCGTGGTACATCGTATAAGTTGGATCCTGATCAATGGATATCGCACGACGGCTTGTTCGAACCAACGTTGAACTGGGTCGGCCTGCCGGTTACACTTGATCGATCCAATCTGCATTTCCTTGTCGCCGGTGTACCAGGTACTGGAAAGACCCTATCGATTAAGTTACTGATGCAGTCCATATTCTCTAACGAAGTACGTGAAATGATCGAGCGAGGTGGTATCGATTTTCAAAGCGTTTGGGGGATGGACAGAGCGATACTCTATGACCCAAAGCAGGAATTCTATCCATTTCTTCTGGAATTAGGCATATCTGAATCGCGTATCGTCATCACCAATCCTTTTGATCTTCGTAGAACCGGTTGGGACTTGGCGAAGGATTATCTTACGCCCACCGAAGCATATCAGTTGGCTACGACCCTCATTCCGACCCCTCCAAATTCGCAGCAACCCTTCTACCCCAAGTCAGCGGCAGCACTCTTGACGGCTGTACTTGTCGGATTTATGGAAGAAAAGCCTGGCGAATGGGATCTTGCCGACGTGATCAAAACCTGCGCCAACGTGTCAACGATCGAATCGTTTCTCCTTCGGAGGGCTACATTGCTCGACCTGAGCGCAACCATCGCCCTGAGTCTTTTCGGATCGAATGAGACGAGACATAATGTAATGGCTGAGCTGTGTTCGCATCTCTTTGAACTCATGCCTATTGCGGCAAGGTGGAGGACAGCAAGAACGGAAAATAAGCTATTCTCGATTCGAAATGACTTTATGAAATCGAATGACAAGATCGTTCTGCTTGGTGCGAATGAGATTCATAAAGAAGCTTTACGATCGATCAATCGGCTTTTCATCAAAAGGTTTTCTGAATTGATTCTCGATGAAGCGGGCGATAATTCGGATTCGTTCCACAGAACTTGGGTGATTCTCGACGAATTAAGAGAACTCGGAAAAATTCAAGGTTTGGCCGACTTGATCAATAAAGGAAGATCGAGAGGAGTTTGCGCACTGCTTGGTTTTCAGGACTATCTTGGACTGAAGGAATCCTTTGGAGAGAATATCGCGCATGAGATAACTGCGAGCTGTGCCCATAAAGTGTACTTGAGATTGGGTGGTGAATCGGCGAAATGGGCTTCCTCATCCATTGGCGATTCTGAAAAGATCGAAACTAAAATCTCAGTTATGTCCAGTCAGTCATTCAGCAAAGACCAGTCGAAAGCGAGTACTGTTGGAAAGGATAATGGAGTGAATTGGAGCATAAACAGAAGTGATTCAACTGGCGTGAGTTCTTCGAAAGGGATTAGTCATGCTGATTCATCCGAACAAAACTTCACTTGGCCTGATCACGACTTTAATACTCACTCTATTGAGTGGCAATTATCCCATCCCTTAGAAGATAGAAATCGGCCCTATGATAAATATTCCAATCGACGAGAAGGTTCGTTCTCGAGAAGCTCCGAACAGCATAATTCATCAAATATTGGGTCAACTCTCGGTGGTACGATGAATAGTCATAAATCTAAAACATATTCTGAAGGAAAAGGAATATCATCGACTTCTCAATACTCATTCTCTTTCGAAAAAAGCAAATCTGAAGTTGTTCTCCCGTCAGAAATATCGCATTTACCGCACTTCATCGATGTTAAGGCTCTTACTGGATTTATTTGTAAAAACGAGACAAGCGGAACCGTCAAGTGTTATAAGATTGTTCTACCAATGGACTACTTTGATGATGTGAAAAGCAAGAATTCAGGGATTCCGGGTTACATTCCCTGCAAACCAGAAGACCAAGACCTATCAAGAGTTCTTAAATCGTATGAATCTGAGTAAGCTGATTAAAAACGTGAGAGCCCCACGTTTCCTACGAATATCGCCATATGTACTGGGTAGGAAAAACTCACACCCCTCTGCCCCTGCCACCATGCCCCAGCAGCTCATCCACGGCCCGGCCGATGTCGGGCTGTTTCATGAGCGATTCGCCGACCAGGATCGCGGCCACGCCAGCGGCCTGAAGCTTTTCGACGTCGGCGTGGGTCTTGATGCCGCTTTCGCTGACGACCGGAATGCCCGGCGGGATCTTGTCCAGCAGCTTCAGGGTCTGGTCCAGGTGGGTGACCATCTTGTGCAGGTCGCGATTGTTGATGCCGATCAGGTCGGCCCCGCAGGTCACGGCTTTCGGCAGGTTGGCCGGGTCGTGGAATTCGACGAGGACGGACATGCCGAGCATCTGCGCGCGGTCGGTCAGAAAGGCAAGCTGGGCTTCGTCGAGGATCTCGGCGATGAGCAGCACGGCATCTGCCCCGGCCAGGCGTGCTTCGACCACCTGGTATTCGTCGATCACGAAGTCTTTCCGGAGACATGGCAAGGCCGTGCCGGCTTTT
This sequence comes from uncultured Isosphaeraceae bacterium, assembly GCA_964608915.1. Taxonomy (GTDB): domain Bacteria; phylum Planctomycetota; class Planctomycetia; order Isosphaerales; family Isosphaeraceae; genus QWQI01. Next base: position 44,117 of record CAZSQA010000032.1, on the reverse strand, counting down.
ACGCGTGCGAGGTACGTCAAGTGACCCTGAAAATAGGACTCGTCGGTCAGAATCGAAAGGCAATCAGCGCCGTGGTCCTGATAGATGCGGGCGATGTCGACGGGGTTGAAGTCAGGACGAATCAGGCCCGCGGAGGGGCTGGCTTTTTTGACTTCAGCGATGAGCCGGATGGGGCCGGTTTGCCGGATTGCGTCGGCGAAGTTGCGGATGGGGAACGCCAGGGCCGTCTCACGGGCCTGCTCGGCAAGTTCTTCCAGCGGCATGCGCTTGCGGGCGGCTTCCACTTCCCTCTTTTTGGTGGCGACGATTTCGTCGAGGATCGTCGCGGTCGTTCCGCTCATCGTCGGCAGGCTCCTCTGTGGGGTTGCGGCGCGATCGATCCTTGGAGTCGCCAGGCTTCGACTGTCCTGACGACGGTCCGGGTTTCGATCGTCGCAAGTGAATCTTACGGCGTTGCAGGTCAAGCTGTCGAGACGATCCCGAACGGCAGTTTCGACATCCGGTCCGAACCGAAAAGAGCGACTTTGACACCGTGCGATCGTCCCGGGCCGCAAATTCGATCAAGTTTGTCAGCCCTTTTTTCACGACTCAGTGGATTCGGTCGCAATCGAGTGCGAAGTTTGGGTAAGATAAAACGGATAATCCGTAACGTGCATTCATCCATCCACTCCTGTTCGCAGCAGGTGAGACGACGACCATGGCCAGACGATCGAACGGAACTGACCGACGGGCAAAAAACCGGACTCTTCAGCTCGCGTCGTTCGATCTCGAACGCCGGTTCTGTCTGGCGACGAGCATTCTCAGTTTCGACGGAACGAACCTGAATTATCAGGCGGCCGTCGGCGACGTGAACTTTCTGACCGTCACGCGCGACACCGTCAACACCCGTTTCGTGTTCGAAGATACTGGCCCGGGCGTTTCGATCGATGCTTCCAGCATCCCCTCCGCAATCGTTCTGGCTCCGAACAAGGTCGCAGTGCCGATCACGGCCGATATTCAACTGATCCGGTCGTTTCTCGACGACATGAACGACTCGGCGCTGACGACGAACACCCTGGGTGTGCCGGCTTCGATCGTCGGCGGTTCGGGCGACGACTTTCTGAGTGCCGATCCGAACGGGACAAGCGTCACGATCGACGGCGGACTGGGAAATGACTCGATCGTGGGCGGCGACGGAGCCGATGTCCTCATGGGCGGCGACGGTAACGATACGATCCTGGGCGGCGACAGCGATGACTCGATCTATGGTGGAGACGGTGCCGACGATATCGCTGGCGAAGGCGGTGCCGACGTCGTTTACGGCGGATTCGGCAACGACACGATTCAGGGTGGCGAAGGCAGCGATCTTCTCAATGGCGAGGGCGGCGACGACGCCATCGACGGTGGCGCCTTGCATGACACGCTCAACGGCGGCGACGGCAATGACCAGCTTTTCGGCCGCGCCGGGGCGGATCTGCTGATCGGGGGCTTCGGGCTCGACACGCTCTTCGGTGAAGCCGGCGATGACGTACTTTACGGAAATGAGGATGTCGACACGCTGGACGGCGGCGACGGCAACGACCAGATCGCCGGCGGTGCCGGCGCCGACTTCATCAGCGGTGGCAAAGGAGCGGACCTGATTCTGGGCGGTTCGGGTGCGAATTCGATCGACGGCGGCGATGATTCCGACCTGATCTTCGCCGCACGAGATGCCGCTTCGGAAAACGCCAATCCGATGAACGTAGGCGGTTTCGGTGTCAGCCCGGGCTCAAATACCGTCAATGGCGGAGCGGGCGACGACTCGATCCAGGGCGGTGCTCTGGGTGATCTTCTGGGCGGGGGCACCGGCGACGACTCGATCTTCGCCCTCGACGGCCCCGACACGATCCTTGGTGGCGACGGCGCCGACGTTCTCAACGGCGGCAACGGCCCCGACCTCGTCTGGGGCGAAGAGGGGAACGACACGATCGAAGATCCGGAAGGCATCAACACACTGGCAGGTGGCCTGGGTGACGACACCATCACCGGCGGTGTCGATTCCGACCTGATCTTCGGCGGTTTCGGCGACGACTCGCTGCTGGGCGGCTTCGGCGACGACATGATCTACGGCGGTTACGGCAACGACATGATGTATGGCGGAACCCTGGAAACAGCCAACCACATCCACCTGCCGCGCGATCCTTCCCTGCCCATCGACGGCGATGACACGATGCTGGGCGGATACGGCCTGGACTGGGTCGACGGCGGCAACGGCGATAACCTGCTCGACGGCGGCGACGAAGGCCTTCAGGACACGCTTCTGGGTGGCCTGGGGGCCGACTGGTATTACACGCACACCTATAAGGCTGGCAGGCTGGCGACCGATATCGCCGCCGTGGACGGTGGCTACAACAAGGCCTTCAAGAACGGCGGCCTCGTCGAACCGCCCCTGCCCGCTCCTCAATTCAGCAAGACGGTCGTCGTGACGGTGCCCCTGTCAGCCTATACAGGCCAGGCTTTCATGAACGGCATCGTTCGGCCGACACCACCGGCGAATCAGTTGCCGAGCCACAAGGGCGGATTTACCCCGCCGTTCACGCAGCCGGTCACGGCGACATCGACCGGGCGGAAAGTCACGGCACGCACCCGCACGATCGGTGCCTCGAGCCTGGTGAACTCACTGCGGGGGCGTTAATTGATCGGACGAGCCGATCACCCGGAATTTCGGGCACAGATGTCGGCCCGTTCGAATGGATCGAAACGCAAATCTGAAATTCGAACCGGAGCGGATCGAGTGTCCGTTCCGGTCGATCGTTTTCATTCGAAGTTTTCGAATCTCAGAGATTACCGGCAAGTTCCGAATTTCCGACGGAATTCGAGCGACCTGTCACTTGACCCTCGATGCGGAGCATGGGATTCTGCCGGTATTGGAAAGATCGATATCGTCAGCTTCTTCGGATCTCCCGACACAATGTGCGGTAAGCCGTCTCAAAATGCAATCCAAGATTTCTTGGAGGCCAGTGATGCTCGATAATCGAAAATCGACCCGGATTCTCGGGATTCATCCTGTCGTGCCGACGGCCGAAGAGTTTCGTGAAGCTGTCATAATCCTCAGGGGTGAAGGTTTGGAAGGCCCGGAACTTGCTGAAGCTGAGGCGCGTGTTCGAGAGCACTTTGAGGGGCTGTATCTGATCGAATTGCAAGTCGGCGAGGATGATCCGGAATTCGATTGGTCATGCGTAACTCAACCTGAGGAAGGCTGGCCGCCCGAAAATTGGCAGGCTGCTTATGACGAACAGCCTCTGGATGGCGAACCGGGCCGGTGGGCGTTCTTCTTTCATTATCTGGATACGCACGCCCCACTGCGGACATCGCATGGCGATCTCGAATTGCCGGCCCCGACACCGGTTCCGCCGCATCTCTTATCGATCCGGTACGAGATGCCCTGAATTTCGAAGGAACGTGATCGGTCAATATCGAATCGATCCGATCATTCAGTTGGCCAGAGCGGATTTGCCGGACCGATGATGATCCATTGAATCCGAACCCGGCTGCGAGTATCGTTTCGATGAGCGTTCTCGGCGAATTTCGGTCGCATCGTGGCTTCATTCGCTTCATCGAACGAGTCGGTTACACGGAACCATCATGGATTTCGGAGATTCGTCTGCCCTGATTTTCGCCTCGGCGTCCATCGTGGGTAGCGTCGCGTTCGCGATTTCCGGCTTCATGACCGGCGTGCGGAACGATCTGGACCTGATGGGCATTTTCGTGCTGTCGTTTCTCAGCGCCAACGGCGGCGGATTGATCCGAGACTTGCTGGTGGGTCGAACGCCTGCCATCATGGCCAGCACGGTGCCGTTCTGGCTTACGGCTTTCGCGATCGCCTGTGGCATCCTGTTCCGGCTTCAGAATGCCGCAGTCGAGCAGCGGCGGATCTTCGTCGTCAGCGACGCCGTCGGCCTGGCCGCGTTCGGCATTCACGGAGCCTTAATCGGCATCGAAGCGGGCCTGCACGGGTTCGGCGTCATCACGTTGTCATTTCTGACCGCGACAGGCGGTGGCATGATCCGCGACATGCTCGTCAACGAAGTTCCGATGGTTCTGCGCGAAGACTTCTACGGCAGCGTGGCATTTCTGCTGGCAGTCGCCGTGTTGTGCATGCACGCGGCCGACGTGATCGGGCCGATGAGTCTGATTGCGGTATTCGTCGGTGGAGTTGCCCTGCGGCTGATCGCCCGCAAACGAAGCTGGCGGTTGCCGAAAGTGACTCCGAAACAGGATGTGCCAGCCTGATTCGAAATCGATCCGGTGGGACGTACTTCATGAGATTCGAAATGCGATCAGGCGAACCTGCCTGGTCATAAGCGACGGAGATTTGAGCGAAGATGTTCTGGCTCTGGTTTCTCGGGATCGTAATCGCGATCTTTCTGCTCCAGTGGTATTTGTTCCGGATTCCGGACGGTATGCCGTATGTGGGGAATACGAACTCGCCGATCCACGAATCTCTGATCGGCACGGCCGTGAGCAATTCGCACTTCACACGTTATGCGAGTGCATTTCGAACTGGCCCAGAGCCGTTCATCCTGGAAAGCGTGGTTCTCCGTGTGCGCTGTGTCGCGGGCGCGAGCGTGACGCTGCGGGTGCTCGTGCACGAAAATGCCGATGATGAGCCGACGGGGCCGAACCTGATCGACGCATGGCCTGTGCAGACATGCTCGAGCGGAGATTTCGAAAATGTCACTCTGACGCGCGCGGGCCGGCAGAAATTCGTACTTCAGCCGAATCGCACCTACTGGATTGCATTCTACGGCAACAATACGGCCGGCGAGACATCGGCGGAATGGGCGCGCACGACCGATAACGCGCCGGACGAGCCATCGATGCCGGAAGCTTCGATTCCGTCGACATCCAATTTCTTCGTCACGGGCAGCCGGGGGACCAAGTGGTCACCAAGTGAGTCAGGTGCACCTGGGATGTTTCGAATTTATGTGCGAAAGATCGATTCCTGATTCGAACGAGTCAGGAATGTCATGATCTCATTTCGGACACTCCGGCCGACTGACGGCTTTTCCGAAACCCGCGGCGAGGTTAAGCTGGTCGCATCCTGCCTCATCGCCATCATCGAAAGGGAAACCCCCGCACATGCTCGCCGTCTTCGGCATCGCCTTTTCACTGTGCCTGCTGATGGGCCTGGCTTATCGCAATCACAGCGTGATCGTCATCGCGCCCTTGTGTGCCCTGGTGGCTGTCGTGATCGACGGCGAATTGCCCCTGACGGCGACTTACACGCAAATCTTCATGACCAGCCTGGGCACATTCATTCAGCGCTATTTTCCGCTGTTCCTGCTGGGTTCCATCTTCGGGAAACTGATGGAAGAAACCGGCAGCGCCGGCACGATCGCACAGAGCGTCGTGGGACTGATCGGGTCTCGGCACGCGATTCTGGCGCTGGTGCTGACCTGCGCGCTGCTGACTTACGGCGGCGTGTCGCTTTTCGTGGTCGTGTTCACCGTTTTCCCGATCGCGGTCGTTTTGTTCCGCCATGCGAACTTGCCGAAAAGACTGATCCCGGCGTCGATCGCTCTCGGCTCGTTCACGTTCACGATGACGGCCCTGCCCGGCACGGTGCAGATTCAGAATCTGATCCCGATGCCGTTCTTCAAGACCGATTCGTACGCCGCGCCGGTCATGGGGCTGACGGCCTCCGCGATCATGTTCGCGGGCGGTATCGGCTGGCTGACGTTTCGAGCCAGGCAGGCGCGGCATCGAGGTGAAGGCTTCACGGTCGAAACCGATTTCGAGGAAAGTTCGAAAGACCTTGACCTGGCCAATGCCGGCAGGCCTTCGCTGCGGGTCGCACTGCTGCCGCTTCTGTGTATGGTCGTCCTGAATTTCGGATTGTCCCAATACCTTGTACCGGGCTGGAAGGCCGATTATCTGGGTGAGAAACGCTTCGGAGCGACATCGCTCGACAAGGTCGCGGGCACCTGGTCGACGATTCTGGCGATGGCGGGCGCGATCGTCTGCATGCTCGCTCTGCATCGGGGCCGGGTCAGGACAATGCGGGAATCGATCGCTCGCGGGGCCGACGGTGCCCTGCTGCCCGTGTTCAACGCCGCATCGGAATTCGGATATGGCTCGACCATCGCTGCCCTGGCGGGTTTCGAAACGGTCAAACAGTGGATGGCGTCCGTAGCACCCTCACGGCCTCTCATTTCGGAAGCCCTCAGCGTGAACGTGCTGGCGGGGATCACGGGATCTGCCTCCGGCGGCCTGAGCATCGCGCTGGAAGCGCTGGGGCAGACATTTTACGAACGGGGACTGGCGGCGGGGATCAGCCCGGAGGCGATGCACCGGGTGGCGTCGCTTTCGTGTGGCGGGCTGGACACTCTGCCCCATAACGGCGCCGTGATCACTCTGCTTTTGATTTGCGGCAGGACGCACCGGGAATCCTATGCCGATATCGCGGTGGTTTCGCTGGTGATTCCCTTGATCTCGACGGCAACGGTGATCGCGCTGACTTGAAGGAATCCATTCCGATTTCGAAACGGCCTTCGAAATTCATTTGCCTTCTGGAGGGGTCTTCGACTTCATGAATTCCGCGATGTGTTCGATCGCGGCCCGGGCTTCGGGCAGCAGCGGTTCGTGGGACTGAAAGACGTGGAACATGCCGGGCCAGACTTCCAGCGAGACGGGGATTCCGTCGGCGCGGGCTTTCAGGGCCGCCCGGATGCCGTCGTCGCGGAGCATTTCATGTTCGCCGATTTGAAACAGAAGCGGCGGCAACCCGTGATAATCGCCGAAAACGGGCGATGCCAGCGGGTCGCTCGGGTCGGATTTGCCCAGATACATGTCGCGAAAGACGGGCATGGTTTTGGAACTGATGATCGGATCCTTCACGGATTTCAATGATTCGCTCACGAGCGTGAAATCGGTCGTGGGCGAAATCGGAATGCCCCCGCCCGGCATTGTCAGTTTGCGGTCCCTGATGGCCAAGAGGGTTGCGAGAGTGAGGTTTCCGCCGGCGGAATCACCGGCGACGAACGTGGCACGGGCTCGAGACGGACCCTCAGGGCCGTTCGAAACCATCCATTCGTGGGCCTTCACGCAATCGTTAAGGCCTGCCGGAAACGGAAATTCAGGGGCCAGGCGGTAATCGACGAGAAGCACAGCGCACTTCGCAGCGGCCGAAATGTGAGCCGTCTGGGGAATGTAGTATCCGCCTGAGCCCGATACGAAACCGCCGCCATGAATGTAGAGAAGCCGTACGTTCGGGTCGGCCCCTGGCGCCAGCAGCCATTCGCACGGCACGCCGCCGGCGTCCGCTTTGATGAGGCGGATGCCGGGGATCGTAGGTTCTCGCCTGGTGCCCATGCCCTTGCGGAGCGATTCGAAATCGAACGAGTTCGTCCCGAAGGGCGTGTTCGTGTCGCGGAGTTTCTTCAGATATTGGACACCCTCGGGCGAGATTTCGCGGGCAAGGAGCCCTGTGATTTCATTCTTTTCCGATTTCTCCTGAGCAATCGATGGGGCTGGTGGCGCGAGCAGAGACAGTGCGATTGCGATCAGGGCGGGAGAAATTCGCGGATTCATGTGGGCTGGCCTTTCGAGTTTCGATCCGGTCGACGAACGGCGAATTGCAGACGAAGGGTTCATCGGCGCGGTTCGTAATCTTTGCCGGCGAGGCTGCGCAGTACCGATTCCTGCCAGCTCCGCAAGTTTTCGATGAGCATGTCAGATTCGTCGAGCCGCTGGCCGGCGAGATTCGACTTTTCGCCGGGATCGGTTTCGAGGTCGAAGAGTTCCTGGCGTGATTTGCCGTCGGCGGGATCATGAATGACGAGTTTCATGCGGCCATCGATCAGTGCGCGAGGGCCTCGAAAGTCATCGGGGCCGGGATTGTCGTGGCGGAAGTTGCGGAAATCATGTGTCGCCTTGCCTGCCATTTTTTTCACGAGCGGCGTGGTGCCTTCCTGCAATTCCGGGTCGATCCATGGCGCCGGTTTCGAACGGGTGACATTCGCGGCCGGAAATTCCCAGAAATAGAGTGGCTTGTGACGTTCCGACACTTTGCCGTCGAGAACGTCGACCAGGCTGACGCCGTCGATCGGCCGTTCGGGGAGAGGCTGGCCCGTCAGTTCGCACAGCGTGGGGAGGAGGTCAAGGGTCGAGGCCCGAAATGAAATCTGACGTGGCTTCGGAATACGATTCGGCCATTCGATCAGGCCCGGTACCAGGATACCGCCCTCGTAAACCTGGCCTTTGACGCCACGGTGGGGCAGGCCAAGGGCGGAATCGGCGGAAGTGCCGTTGTCGCCGCAGTAAAAGAGCAACGTGTCGTCTTTCAGGCCTTTGGATTTCAAATGCGAACGCAGGCGGCCGATGGCGCGGTCCATGGCCGTGATTTCGGCGTATCGTTCACGCAGAACTTCACCCTGGGGGCGTGTGACGTTTTCGCCGGTTTCGTTCGAAGTGACCTGCACCGGTTTCGAATACTTCGCGGGCAGGTCGTCGTAGAGTTTCAGATCGTCCGGCAGGCCCGAATAAGGCTCGTGAGGAGATCCGAACCAGACGACGGCCAGAAACGGCTGCCGTTTCGAAGCGGCGGAGTCGATGAACCGGATGGTTTCGTCGACGATCACGGCCGAACTTTCGCCCTTGAACAGCTCGGGCGGACCACCATTTCGAGAGAGTCGCGGATCGATTTCGAAGAAGTTGTCGTGCGAAACCCATTCATGAAAGCCCATCGCACCGGGGCTGGTCGGCGACGATTCTTTGACCGGACCGACGTGCCATTTCCCGAAGTGGCCGCATCGGTAGCCGGTCCGGGCGAGAATGTGGGCGATTGTGATTTCCTCGGGCCGGATCGACCAACCTGGAGCGAAGGTGCCCATGCGGTTGGGGTGTCGCCCGGTGAGAAAGCTGGCTCGAGTGGGCGAGCAATTCGGGTGGCCGGCATAGAATCGTTCGAATTTCGAACCGCTCGCGGCCATTTCGTCGAGGACAGGCGTTTTCACGTGCGGATGGCCGTTGTATCCGGTCTCTTCCCAGCCGTGATCGTCGCCCATCAATAGGATGACGTTGGGTAGCTGCGGACGTGGATCGCTTTCGGCACGAGTACTTGATGCGATCGCGGCGAGGCAGAGGATCGCAAGGAACACGAACCGGTATCGACCAGTAACGGATGGAATCGATGACATGGCACCGCATTCGGAATGAGAGGCGATCGTCAGGTTCGTCGATCGAGTCTGTCGACTCGAAGACCCGGGAGAGATTCGAGATCCGGCATACCATTTCGAAACGGAATCGTGGTGATCCGGACCCGATTTTTTCGCGAGGCGCCGAATCAGGATCTTACAGCGACAGAATCAGGAATCCCAAACATTTTCGATGCACTGGGGCATGAATCGATCGGACAGAAGAGCAAACGAGTTCCGAAGAGTCGCGTTCCTCAGTTTACTTTTGTCAACAAAACTTGACAAAACCGAATCGAGCCGCGCGAAATAACATAAGAAGTACGCGACCCGTTTCGACAGCCTTCTTCGATTGACAATTTAAGAAGGCAAAATAGTGCGTTCCGCTTTCCAGCCTGAACAGGATCTCCGAAACGCTCGAAAATCGATATCTCTCCCAATTCGAAAGGCAGCGGTCACCGATGCGCTCATTTCGCCTCAAGTTCTTGATCACACTGGCAATGGTGGGGATCGCTGCGGTCGGGACGAACCATCGAGCCGCAGCCGGCACGGTTTATGCCTTCTCCCAACAGAAGGTTTACAACATGTCGATGCAGGCCGGGACATCGTCCAATCTGACAAACGGGAACATGAGCATCGCGACGAGCACGGCAGCGACTCTGAACGGCAACGGAACGGGCAGTAACCTGCCTGTGATGGACGCTCTCCAGTCTTACCTTGGTTCGGGCACGATCCCGCCTCAGAATTACAGCACGACGACGCCGTTCGCAGCGGCTGGTTCGAATGCGACGGTATTGTCACAAGGCATCAATTATCCGACGGTTCCCGGCACGCCCTGGGGGGCTGCCAATACGACCGTAAACAACCTCCCCAGTTCTTCGGACCTTCCGGTCGTCGGTACGTTCACCCGTTCTGACGTACTGACGCGGGTACCGCCTGCCACGAATTTCGGGATCGATCCGAATTGGCTTTTCACGCAGGGATTCACAGGTGCTCCACCTGTCGTACCACCTTCGGACGCGAACATCTCGATGGATTCCGCGTCGGAAGGGTTCCTGAGCGGATTCGGAATCGGTTCCGCGAACTCCAACTGGACGATATCCGGCGGATTCACGCTCAACTCCGCGGATTCGATTTCCCTGATGTTCAATTACGTGAATCGCCTGATTTCTTTCAATGATGGGGCTCCGTTCGGAGTCGCCGACGCCAACCTTGATTTCAGCCTGGACATCAAAAATGCCGCGACAGGCCAATCGGTTTTTGGAGGCACACCGCCATCTTATGCTTCGCTCCTTTCGCACACTTTCCCGCCAATCACCGGCTCGGCCACACGTAATGAAAATTCGACGGGGTTAACCAGCAGCCTCGGAAGCGTGAATTTCGTGAGTCCGTTGCTTCAGGCCGGTGTGTATTCCTTCTCCATTACCGGAAATACGAAGGTCAATGTGCTGATTACGCCTGAGCCCTCGAGCTATATGATGATGTCGCTCGGACTCGCGGCCATCGCCGGATATCGTATGCGGCGCAATGGCCGGAATCACTGCCGACCGGGGAGCGAATGAACCAGTGCAGCAGCGGAGGTTCGAATCCTTCTTCCGCACGATTCGAGGAACCCCGCAATTCGGCTTGTGCGAGTGCGGGGCAACCGGGCTTTCTCACGTCTCATCGGTCAAGCTGCTCAATAGGAATCTTCACTACTTCGACACTTTGTTTGCCGCCGGAAAATGCGATCAGGAGCGAGCCTTCATGTTCGATGAGGTGCGGATAGTCGACTTGTCGGCCGCCCGCGAGATAAATCAGTTTCGAAAATACGAGACCGTCTTCGCTGACGGCGATCGTCAGAGGGTCCCGTTTCTTCGGGTTCGGATTCGAAACGAGAATGTAGCGGCCGTCCTTGAGTTTCAGGCCGCAGACTTTCGAAGTCGCGTCGGGAAAGTTCGTGCGAACCGGTTTCGTCCAGTTACGGCCGTCATCGGTCGAAAATGACCGGTACAGGTAGCCGCTTCTGGCATTATCACGAAAGACAGCGCACAGGCGGCCATCGGGCAGCGCCCACCATTCGGGCTCTTCGGCTTTCAATTCCGCGGCGGTCTCGAGGACCGGAAACGAACGCCAGTCGTCGATCGCTTTCACGCCACCTGTGAGAAAATCGACACCGGTCGTTTTGTAGTCGTGCCTGCGGCGCGACATCATCCATTCGCCGGTTCTCAGCTTTCGCGGAGGGAAATTATTGATGGCATTCTGGGCCACGAGGCCCGCGTCGCTGAAGGCACGGGTATTCGGGTCGAACCGGAATGCCCTGAGTTCCAGGCTCGGGCCGAAGAATCCGGCGGCTTCGTCGAGCGAGACAAGTGCCAGAAGAGTTCCTTCACGCGCCCAGAACCCGCGGGCGATGTATCGCTTGCCCAGATTCGAACGCGTGCCGTAGTGGGGCGAACCAGGACCTGAACACGGCGGATCGCCTGTGAGATCCTTCGCGGCGGACCAGTGAAAGCCGTCGGCACTCGTGGCGTATTTGACGCGCTGGCCGACGCGATCTTCGACGCCGGGGCCATCGCTCCACATGATCCAGAACTGGCCACCGTGATGCGTCAGATAATTATGCTGATTGACACCTCCGGCGGATTTGTCGGGTTTATGCGACGACGATCCCGGGGCACGCACGTCGCTGACGGTGACGTGTTCGGTGTTCAATCGAGGCAGGCGTTCGAAATCGATCCGGTGAGTTTCGGTCGGGATTCCCGGGCCCGCGAGCATGACGGGCGAAGACGGATCATTCGCATTTCGAGACTGAATTTCATCGCTGCCGACCAATGACGGCAGGGAAGCGAGCAGCATCAGGCACCGGATTTTCGAAAAACGATTTATGAAGTCTCCGGAAAGCCTGACGAGCCAGCGATTTCGAATCGACCGCGATGGATGGCCAGGATCGCGGTCGAATCGATTTCGAATAGCCAAGAGCACCGAATCATTGCCCCAGGAACGGGAACAACTTGCGAATTTCCTCAGGTTTGGGCTGGCGGCCGTATTCGCAGATTTCGAAGGCTTCGGCGAATTCGATTTCTTTCGCCTTGTCTTCGCCGTACCAGCGGGCGAGGGCCGGGCGATAAGTCTCCGCTTCGGACTTGCTGCGGGCGGCCCAGCGTTCGCGCAGCCATTTGCGACGGCCTGCGGGGTCGCTGGCGGGCGGTGCGGCTTCCATCAGGGCCTTGCTGCCGAGGGCACCGCCTTCGAAGGTCTGCGATTCCAGGGCCATCAGGGCATCGACTTTCTGCTCGAATACGCTGCCGATGTCGACGGCGATATCGGCCTGAAACGGATAGGGCTTGCGGAACCTGTCGCTGGAATAGAGGAACAGCGGGTTGGATTTGAGAGGCGGGGTATCCGGGCAGAAATGGGGTACCTGCACCATGTAGGCGGCATCCTGCACCAGAACGCCGACATAGCGGTGGTCGGGGTGATAGTCCCAGGGCCGGTGCGAAATGACGATATCGGCTTTCCATTCGCGGATCAGGCGGGTGATCTTCTTGCGATTTTCGAGGGTCGGCTCCAGTTCGCCGTCGTGGATGTCGAGCACTTCGCTGGTGACGCCCAGGCGTTTCGCCACAAGGGCCGATTCGGCGGTGCGGCGCTTGGCGAGGGGGCCGCCGGCCATGTCCCAGTGGCCAATGTCGCCATTCGTGACCGAGACCAATTTGACACGGTGACCGGCCTTGGCCCAGAGTGCCGCGGAGCCGCCGCTTTTGTATTCGGCGTCGTCGGGATGAGCGCCGAAGCAGATGATATTGAACTTGCCGTCGTCGCTGTTCTGGGCTTGAGCACGGGGCGAACTCATGACAGTGCAAAGACAAATCAGTGCGGCGATCGTTTTGCAAGTATTTCGGAACATCGGATTCGGCTCCCTGATCCACATGGTGTTGTCGTCAGGAAGTGAATCTATCAGATGCGTCAGAGCGTCGTAAGCAGGTTCTCCGACTGCATGAGAGAAAGCGATCATCGCAGCGGGATCACATTTCGACCTGGTGTCAGGCGAAATCCAAGAGCGTCTGAAGATGGTGCGGTTTAGCAATCGAGTGAACTGTCGAAAGTGCGCCCGGAACGAAAGAGACGATAAATCGCACGCTTCGAAGGTCAAAAACAAAAAAGACTCGAAATTCGGCAGGATCGCCAATATTTCAAGTCTTTGTGTACCGATCGAACTGTCTCAGAATTGCGTCGACAGGAATCGAACCTGTGACCTCAAGGTTATGAGCCTTGCGAGCTACCCCTGCTCCACGACGCACTATGAATATATACTGAACGTGGCTTCGAATCAAGGAGAATTCCGGATTCGCCAGGCGAATCGTCTGGTGATTCATGTCTAAAGCATGATGATCACGGTGATTGCAAAAGGAACGATTCCCGCGGGATTTTGCCCGTTATGGTTTCGTTTTTAAAGTTCACGAAGGAATCGGCGGCGAATTGCGAAATGACGCATCGACCCCGCGAGCGGTGAACGTGAAAACGACAATGCGAAACGCCGTGACGATGAGTCTCGGCTTGCGAATGACGAAACGGCCGGACCGCATCGATCCGAACCCTACGGATCAATGTTTCAGCAGACCGTCTTCGATTTCGAGAACGAGATCGCCCGGCTGGATAAAACGCCGGTCGTGAGTCACGACGACGAGAGTCGTGCCCGATTCGTGCTGCAGGTTGCGCAGGATTCGGAAAATCTCTTCTCCGGTGTGGCTGTCGAGCTGGCCGGTCGGTTCGTCGGCGAGAACGACCTGAGGGTTTTTCACCAGGGCCCGGGCGATCGCCACGCGCTGCTGTTCGCCGCCGGACATTTTGTTCGGACGATGGGTCAGCCGGTGGCCCAGGCCGACTTTTTTGAGCATCCCGGTGGCGCGGTCGCGAAGTTCAGGCGTGATGCCGCGCGGCAGGAACGGTACGAGCACGTTTTCGACGGCCGTCAGGTTCCCGACGAGGTTGAAGGCCTGAAAGATAATGCCGATCTTGTCGCGCCGGAAGGTGTCCTTCTGGGGTTCCGTCATCGTGGTGAGGTCGGCTCCGTCGATGACGACACGTCCGGAGGTCGGTTGATCCATCGCGCCGATCAGGTGCAAAAGCGTACTCTTGCCTGACCCGGAGGGCCCGACGATGAAGGCGCACTGACCCGCGGGGATGGTGAGGCTCACGCCGTGCAGGATCTCCATCAGGCCTTCGCCGCTGGGGTAGCTTTTCTTGACGTCGTGCGTTTGGATCATCGCCATTTTCGTTTTCGTTTCCCGATCTTTCGTACGCAGGATACTGGCCCGTCGTGCGATGTCGTGATGGTCATTCGCGTCAGCGATGGCCCAGCCGGATGGCTTCCATCGGGGCCATGTGCGAAGCTTTCCATGCCGGGTAGAGACCGCCCAGCGTCCCCGTGACGAGCGACAGCCCCAGCCCCAGAAGAATCAGCCAGGGGGTGACGACGAGCTGAATGCCGCCTGTGAGGAACCGGTTGGCGATGGTGGTGCCGACCAAGGCCAGCACGCAGCCGAGAATGCCTGCCAGGAAACCCAGATAGGCACTTTCGAGCGTCACCAGACGCATGACGTGAGCGCTTGACCAGCCATTGGTGCGCAACACGCCGAATTCGGACATGCGCTCCAGGGTGCTCATCAGCATGGTGTTGACGATTCCGACCACACCGACGGCCAGTGCGAGACTGACGGTCAGGGCAAGGATTCGGTCAAGCTGGCCCATGAGATCGCCGAACGCAGTCTGGAATTCGCTCATGCTGCGTGCGTCGAAATCGGGAAACCTGGTCTCGATCGCGGCGGAGACTTCAGCGGATTTCGAAGGATCGATCATTTCGACGTAAACGTCCGAAAGGCCGTTGGGCCGGTTCAGCACGCGTCGGGCGGTGTCGATGTTCATGACGAGGACGCCGTCGAGGATCATCGAATTCGTGTGATAAACACCGATGACTTCGAACGTTTCCTTGCCGATTTTCAGTTTGTCGCCCGGTTTTTTGGGTGTGCCGTCCGGATTCTTGAACTGATTGGCATACTTTTTCGAAATGACGACGTGGTTTTTGCCGATGTCCCGTTCGTCGAGATATCGGCCGCCGTTTTCGTCAGGCTTGAGCAGGGCTTTGCGATAAACGGAGGTGGTGATCTTGCCGTGGGTGACCGGATCCTGCCCGGCGATCAGGGGGGTGTCCAGCAGGCTCTGCATGCGCTTCTGCTGGTCACCGAGGCTCGAGAGGGTGCGGGCGATGAGATTCGTATTCTCGATCGGCGGAGCGATGCCCCAAAGCTCGGGGCTGACGATCTTTACGCCAGGCACCCCGCGCACCTGATCAGGCAGTTCGGCGGGGATGTCGCTGAAGGCCGGACTGGGGGAATTGTTCCGCAGGACGATGACGCCCTGGACCTGGCTCAGCGTGTTGCCCACAAGCAGTCGCAGGCCTTTGGACAGGCTGAACAGCCCCACCACGCCCAGAATTGGGATAGAGAGCCCCACCAGGGCGAGAAAAGTGCGGGTAGGCCGGTTCAGGATATTACGCCAGGCGAATCGCCACATGGTTCGTTCGATTCCGGGTCGGAAAGGGGACGTCTTGCCGGTGCGTGCACCGCGAGTGGTCAAGGCGTCACGGATCGTATCGGATCGCCTCCATCGGTGACCATCGGGAAGCCCGCCAGGCCGGATAGCTGCCGGCGAGTATACCGGTCAGAAGGGCGAGTATCATGCCGCGAACGATGATCGAGGGGGTCGGGATCAGACGAATGCCGTCGGTGAGGTAGAGGTTGGCCGTCCAGCATGCCGCCACCGCGAGAGCGCACCCCACCAGCCCGGAGATGGCACCCAGGATCAGGCTTTCGAGCGTGATGAGCGAAAGCACCTGGCGCGACGACCAGCCATTGGTGCGCAGAACGCCGATTTCGGGAACCCGTTCCATGATGCTCATGATCATGGTGTTGGCGATGCCGATGGCGCCGACGCCGAAAGCCAGGCCGACGGCCATCATGAGCAGGACGTCGATTTCGCCCATGATATCGCCGAAGGAGGCTTCGACCTCGTTCATGCCCCGGCTGTCGATCTCGTCCCAGCGGTCCTCGATGATCTTCGAGATCCGGTCGTTTTCGCCCGGGTCCTTCATTTCGACGTAGAGGGCCGAGAGAGCGTTCTCGGGTGCCTTGAGCAGCCGCCGGGCGGTGCCTATATCCATGACGAGAACGACGTCGAGCAGGAGCGAGCTGGTTTCGTAGATTCCGATGATTTCGAACTCGTCGGACCCGATGCGAATCTTGTCGCCCGGTTTTTTCGGCGAACCGTCCTTATTGGCGTATTGTTCGGCGAATTTCTTCGAGATGACGACGCGGTTCTGGCCCTGGTCGCGATCCTCGAGAAACCGGCCGCCGACGCCGGGCGGCTTCAGGAGCGCACGCTGGTAGACGGCGGAATCGAGACGATTATGCTCGGCGATGTCCATGCCCAGAACGACAGGCGTCTCGAGAAAATTAGCTAGCCGCTTTTCGTTGCTGCCGGCCGTCAGGGACCGGAGCACGGTGCTGGTGTTCTCGACGGGCGGAGCCACGCGCCAGAATTCCGGGGCAACGTGTTTGACGCCCGGTATGGCGCGGATCTCGGAGACGAGTTTCGGGTCGATGTCGCTGAAGATCGGGCTGGGCGTGTTGGTGCGCAGGAGCATGACGCCCTGGACCAGCTTGACCGTGTCGCCGACGAGCCCGCGCAAGCCATTGGACAGGCTCAGGAGACCCACGACTCCGAGGACCGGGATCGACAGACCGACAAGGGCCAGGAACGTCCGGACTGGCCGGGAAAGCAGATTGAGCCAGGCGAATCGAAACATGTGATCAGGCGGACCTGGGATTCATGGGCTAGTGCGGATCGATCGCTGACCTGGACAGAATGTGTTCGTGAACAGGCGCATCGAACGTGGTGCCTTGCGGACCTTCACGATGCCACGCCATGACATTTTATTCGACCGTACAGTCCGGAGACGCCAGCACGAAAGGCCCGAGTTGAGGAAGCCGATCACTCGGTCGTCGCCGCAGGCGTGTTCGGACCAGCCGAGTCCGCCGATTCGTCCGGCGATTGCGACGGGGTGTCACGCTTGTCGAAGAATTGCTTGAGTTGACCGAACGACCGAAGCGGCACAGCCCCGGTGATTTCCTTTTCGGAGAGCGGTTTCGCGGGCTCCTGTGGCCGGGACGGACGGTTCGGCCGAGCGCCGCCCTGGGCATGGCCGACGGAGCGGTGCTGGCCCTGCTGGCTGCCACGGCCGTAGCGCGAACGGCCTCCGCCGCCTTGACCTTCGCCCCGATATTGGCCGCCCTGCCCGCCTTCGTCACGACCCGGGCCGCGGCGGTCACCACCGGCCGGGCGGTCACGTCGGGGCCCTCTTCCCTGACCCTCGGATGATCCCGGGCCACGGTCGCGGCGCGGGCCATCACCCGGCCGGGGACGCTCACGTTCGGTGCCGGGGGCGACCATGGTCAGCGAAACGCGTTTACGGTCGTTATCGACGCCCAGCACCCAGACCGTCACGACATCGCCGACGGAGACCACGTCGTGCGGGCTCTTGATGTAGCGATTGGCCAACTGGCTGATGTGAACCAGACCCGAGTCCTTCAGGCCGATATCGACGAAAGCGCCGAAATCGACCACGTTCAGCACGGTCCCCTTCAGTTCCATGCCGGACTGGAGATCTTCCAGCTTCAGAATCCCCCGTTTGAAGATCGGCTTGGGCAGATCTTCCCGCGGGTCACGGCCGGGCCGGGCCAGAGCGGCACAGATATCGTCGAGCGTGGGAACGCCGACACCCAACTCTGCCGCCGTGGTTTCCAGGTTCAGGGCACTGAGTTTTGCACGCAGTTCGGCGAGCTTTTCCTTGTCCTTCAGGGCATCCAGGGCGAACCCGAGCGTTTCGAGCAGCCGGGTGGCCGTTTCGTAACTTTCCGGGTGGACCCAGGTGTTGTCGAGCAGGTTGGCCGGTTCATGAATCCGCAGGAAGCCCGCGGCCTGAGTGAAAGTCGCCGGGCCGACACCTTCGATTTCCTGAATCTGGTCACGGCTCGTGAACGGCCCTTTTTCCTGACGCCGCTCGACGATTCGGCGTGCCGTCAACTGATTGAGGCCCGCGACGTGCCGGAGCAGCGGGACACTGGCCGTGTTCATGTCCACGGCGACGAAGTTCACGCAGCTTTCGACGATCGATTCGAGCGTCTCCTTGAGCGTCTTCGCATGGACATCGTGCTGGTAAAGGCCGACTCCGATGTTCTGCGGATCGATCTTCACCAGCTCGGAGAGCGGGTCGAGCAGACGCCGGCCGATCGAGATTACGCCTCGCAGGGTGGCATCGTAATCGGGAAACTCTTCTCGACCGATATTGCTGGTCGAATAGACGCTGGCGCCTGACTCATTGACGATCACGTAGCTCAAATCGGCGAGGATCGGATCCGCCGCGTGCGGGGCCGGGGGGGGCGGCGGCTGAGGCGGTTGCGGTTTGGGACCCTTCGGGCCACGATCGCGCCGATCGCCGCGTGATTTGTCCTTCGGCGGCTTTTTCTCGGCTTTCGGTTTCTCTTCCCTGGGTTCGAGACCCTTCGGCAGGCTCGTCAAACTTGAGAAGGCCGCAGCCACAGGCGGGGTGTCCGAAGTCGATACGACCAAGGTCGAATCGGCAGAATCCGTGCCGTCGGGGGAATCCGGATTCGCGCTGGCAGCGGATTCTTCAGGGGCGGGAGCATCCAGCGGGGCCCAGGACGATTCGGACGACAGGGCTGCGACGAGCGTCTCCTCGGAATCGGCCGGGGCCGGAAGCTGGGCTTCGTGAGCGGTCTCGGGTTCCGGGAGCTGGGTCGACGGATCGGGCAGCGGGGTTTCGTCTTCTTCCGGCCCGCCACCGGAAATCGGCGGAATCGACGCATCGGTCAGATCGCCGGATTCCGCGGGAGTTTCCGGTTCCGTGACTTCGACGTGTGCTGCCGCATCCGGTCCCGATGCGTCGACGGACGTTTCGTGAACCGCGATTTCGGCGGGCTCCGCGGATTCCGTGGCGGATGCATCCGTCACTTCGGTTTCGGAGACGGGCGTTTCGACGACAGGCGTTTCGACGACAGGTGGAACGTAATTCTCGATCGTGATGCCGTCTTCGTGGAACTTCGTGCCTTCGGAGATCATTTCCGCCACGAGTTCCTCGGTTTCGCGGCACGCGGTTCCGTTGCCGATGGCGACGGCACGGACCTTGTGTTTGCCGACGAGATCCTTGAGCGTCATCTTGGCTTCATGCCGCCGGTTTTGCGGCGGGTGCGGATAGATGACCGTGTGTTCCAGAAGGTTGCCGTGCTCGTCGAGTACAGCGACCTTGCAGCCGGTGCGGAAGCCGGGATCGATCGCCAGGATGACCTGGGGAGCGACCGGGGGCTGAAGCAGAAGGCTGCGAAGGTTGCGTGCGAAAACTTCCACGGCGTGTCTTTCGGCCGATTCCGAAAGGTCGCGGCGCACTTCGCGCTCGAGACTCGGCCGCAGCAGGCGTTCGAGAGCGTCGAGAGCGGCATCGCGGAACGTTCCGGATTGCGGGTGTCCGTCCAGGGGCAGGTTATCGAGCACCGCACGCTGGAATTCTTCGGTGGGCACTTCGAGCCGGATCTTGAGGACGCCCTCTTTCTCGCCCCTGTTGAAGGCGAGCACGCGGTGCGGCGGCACATTCTGCAGCGGCTCGGAATAAGCGAAGTAATCGCGGTATTCGGTGCCCTTCGCCTCGTCGACGTTTTCGTTCTTGACGGTCGCGATCTTGCCGCTGCGCCACACGACCTTCCGTGCGGCGTCGCGGATGAGGGCCAGCTCACTGATGGCCTCGGCCAGAATGTGCTTGACGCCCTCGAGAACGTGTTCGACGGATTCCACACCCTTTTCAGGGTTGATGTATTCCTTCGCGGCTTCGGTGATGTCGCTGAGCGACTCGTCGCGGTTCCAGACTTTCAGAGCCAGCGGCTCGAAGCCCTTCTCCCGCGCCTCGCCGGCTTTCGTGCGTTTTTTCGGCTTGTAGGGAAGGTAAAGATCCTCAAGCTTTTTC
Source organism: uncultured Isosphaeraceae bacterium (assembly GCA_964608915.1). GTDB lineage: Bacteria > Planctomycetota > Planctomycetia > Isosphaerales > Isosphaeraceae > QWQI01. The sequence continues at coordinate 23,891 of CAZSQA010000032.1, read as the reverse complement.
GGGTTTTCGGTCGCCCGGATCAGCTCGCGCAGATCGTCCGTCAGCTTCCCCTGGGCCTCGATGGCTTTCAGGATCGTCTGCTTGCGTTCGTTAAGGTCGCGAATTTTCTGGACACGGGCCCGGATTTCGCGAATCTGGACTTCGTTGAGGCCGCCGGTTCGTTCTTTGCGGTATCGCGTGACGAACGGAACGGTATTGCCCTCGTCCAACAACTCAACGACGCTCTCCACCTGGACCTTGCGGATCTGCAGGTCTTGAGCGATTCGTCCGAGATCCACCGGAAAAAGGGTATCCATCGAGAGCTGCCCGTCAATTCCGTCGAGATTCGACCTGTCGGCAAGCGATACGCGCCGCCTCTTGAACGTCACGGCCTGGTCAGCAGCCGAAGTCAAGATGCAAAAAGCCGTTATTACCTAAACAGCTTGTCCGGCGCGTGTCAAGCCATATCAGTCCGAATCGCAGGATTCTCCAAGAGATTTCGTGTCCGGGATATCGCCGTAACCGTCTTCCGACCAGCGGCCTGCACGCATGCATGACCGCTGGTGGATTTCGGTTCTTTATCGATTCCGGCCGAGGACCGGGTTCCAGGTGCGGGCCAGTTCGTCGAGCCCGGAACGCATCAGCCAGACATCGACGGAATGCGTCAGGAACCGGCAACCGAGTTCCAGAAACCGTTCGCCCATCGGTTTACCCACGGCCAGTGCCGACCACGGAACGCCGGCGGTCTCGCATGCCGCGGCCACGCGTTCGATGGCGTCCCACAGTTTCGGGTTTTCGAACTGGCCCGGAATGCCCAGGGCCTGGCTCAAGTCGGCGGGCCCGACGAACAGCATGTCGACTCCCGGCACTTTGGCGATGTCCGTAACTTTCGCGAGCGCCTCGGCCGTTTCGATCTGGATCGCCACGAATGCCCGACGGTTGGCCTCCTCGTAGTATTCGTCGCGGCTGGCGTATCCGCCGAATTTGCCGTCCACGCCGCTGCCGTTGATGCCCCGCATGCCCTGCGGATAGAACCGGGCCCATTCGACGATCTTGCGGGTTTCTTCGGCCGATTTGACCATAGCGGCCATGATCCCGTCGGTGCCGGCTTCGAGAGGACGCATGACGTCCGTGTGGTTCTGGGCGTAGAGCCGGACGAACGAAGGAATTCCGACGGCGCGGGCGGCGCGGGCGGCATGCTCGATCTGCGTGACGGTCAGCCCGCAGTGTTCCTGGTCGAACCAGACGACGTCGAAATGGCCCGACATGCCGCAGATTTCGACGATCTTCGGGTCGCAAAGCTGGCCGATGAGGATACTGGACAGGATGCGGTCCGGGTTGCGGACCAGTTCTCTCAGATTGACTCGGGCGGACATCGGTCGCATGACTCCGGAGCTGGATTTTCGAGGGGATGGAACGTGCCGTTCGGGATTCGGCCACCGTCGGTCGCGCAAGACGAACGGTTCGTCAGGACCGACCAGATTACTCGAATTTGCCCCTGGATGACACATCCCCGTGAATCGCGAACCGTCGCGACGCCGGGCGGCGGATGCGAGAGCTCCGGAGCATGCCGGGTTCGTGAGTCGAAGGGGCCGTCGAACGAAATCCTCGATTACGCCGTTCACGATTCGAAAAGGTTGTGATGCGTCGTGCTCGGATGCCTGTTCCGTCCGGTAATCTGGCCGATTCGGTCCGATTTTGACGAGTCCGGCCGTTCCGAAAAAATAATTCGGGAATGATCGAACCTTTTCTTTTTTCGTGCGTACATTGGACCAACCGGGGCGTTCACCCCCGCGAATCACAGGAGCATTTCGATGACGGCGAGCGATTCGGCCGGTGTGCCGACTTCCTGGAAACGTCGAGCGATATCGTCCCTGCTTTCCCTGATGACTCTGGCCGGTCTGATTTCGATCGGTGTCGCGGGGCACTCGACGCACTGGACGTTCGGTCTCTGGCCGCATGACGAGGAACACGGGCCCTCCGAGGTCACGAAAACGCAGGCAATCGCATCGGGCCGGCCTGCGGAAGCCGCGCACTCCCATTCCGGCGGCGCAGCGCAAGGGGAATCGCCTGAAACGCCGGGTGGCGGTGCGACGAACGTCGTGACATTCGAATCACCGGAGGCGGTCCGGACGTTCGGGATCGAAACCGTGCCGCTCGAAATGAGGCCGATCGGCGAAATCGTACGTGCCAACGGCATGATCGATTTCGACCAGCATCATCTGGCACGTGTTTCCGGGCTCGTTTCGGGAAAGGTCTGGCGTGTGGAACGGCGGCTCGGCGACGCCGTGAAAAAGGGGGATGTGCTCGCCCTGATCGAGTCGGTTCAGGTGGGTGAGGCGAAATCCCGCTTTTTGACGGCCCTGGCCGTGAATCAATCCCGGGAAGAGACGGTTCGGATACTCGACTCGGTTTCGAATCTGATCGCCCAGCGACAGCTGCGCGAAGCCAGGCTGACGGCGCAGGAATCGCGAATCGAACTGCTGAATGCCGAACAGGTTCTTCTGAATCTTGGCCTGAAGGTAAGTATCGACGAATTCGCGACTTTGAGCGACGTCGACCGTGTGGCCCGCATCCGTTTTCTGGGTTTGCCGGAGAAGATCGTCGAAGAGATTCGCACGGCGCAATCCACTTCGAACCTGATCCCCTTGACGGCACCCTTCGACGGAGTGGTGATCGGCCGGGACGTCGGACTGGGCGAAGTCGTCGAACCGGCCCGGCCGCTTTTCGAAATCGCGGACGTGAGCCGAATGTGGATCGTCCTCAACGTGCGGAAGGAAGACGCTCATAAGCTCAAGATCGGGCAAAAGTTCCGGTTTCAGGGCGATGGCCTGAAAGAGCCGGTCGAATCCGGACTGACGTGGATCGCCAGCGAGGTGGACCAGGTCAAACGCACGCTGGAAGTGCGGGGCGAGATTTCGCTTCGGCCGCAGGCGGGCGATGGTTCGGACGCTTCGGACAAAGTCTTGCGCGCCAGGACGTTCGGTGTCGCCTCGATCGAGGTCGGCGGCAAAACGTCGGCCCTGGTCGCCCCGCTGGCGGCTGTGCATAACGACGGCGCCAAACGGTACGTATTCGTGCAGGCGGACGACCGTAGTTTTCAGGAGGTCGAAGTCCGGACGGGCCTGGAAGATCACGCCGGAATCGAAATCCTTACGGACTTGCCCCGAACCAGCCAGGTCGCCGGGCAAGGCAGTCATATCCTCAAGTCTCAAATGACGTTGCGAAAAATCGAGACAGGCGGTCCCTGAACCGTGTCATTTTCCTCGCGTCGTACCGCCTGGTCGATGAACGGGCGGTGTGCGTTGCCGGTGAGTGACGCTTTACGGGTCGGTTCCGTCCACGCCTGAAGGGCAACTTTGGCCATGCTCGCGAATCTGATTTCGTGGTCGTTGCGTAATCGCCTGGCGGTGATCTCCGGGGCACTCGCTTTGTGCCTTTTGGGTGGTCTGGCGATGTCGTCGCTGAACATCGACGCGTTTCCGGACACGACTCCGGTTCAGGTTCAGGTCAATACGCTGGCGCCGGCTCTGGTGCCTGAGGAAGTCGAACGGTCCGTGACGTTTCCGATCGAGCTGGCCCTGGGCGGGATGAAGGGTCTGGAATCGATGCGGTCGATGTCGCTGTTCGGAATTTCGCAGGTCGTTCTGACTTTTCGCGACGGCACGGACATTTACTTCGCCCGTCAGGTCGTCAATGAACGACTGGGGGGAGTGGAGTTGCCCCCAGGGGTACCAAGGCCCGAGATGGGCCCGGTTTCGACCGGGCTGGGCGAGGTGTTCCAGTACGTGCTCAAACCTGAATCGATGAGCCTGACGGAGGTCAGGACGTTGCAGGACTGGACGATCAAGCCGGGGCTGAGGTCAGTCTCAGGGATCGCGGAACTGAACGTCTGGGGCGGGTTCAAGCAGCAGTATCAGATTCGCCTGGACCCGGACCGGCTGATTCGGTACGGGCTGACGTTCGACGAAGTGATGCGTGCCGTGCCGGCGAACAATGCGAACGTCGGGGGCGGGAATCTGGTACGGCAGGGTGATGCGCTTCTTGTGCATGGTGTGGGCCGGACGATCGACGAGAGGCAGATCGGCAACATTGTGATCAAGGCTGTCGACGGCGTTCCCGTCCGGGTGCGGGACGTCGCCGAAGTGCGGATCGGCGAGGAGCTTCGGCGCGGCCTGGTGACGGCCGACGGTCAGGGAGAGGCCGTGCTCGGCATCGGCTACATGATGCTGGGAGAAAACAGTTACGAAGTGACGCGAAATCTTGTGGACCGGTACGAAGGGATCCGCGAAACGCTGCCCGAAGGGGTCAAGGCGGAGAAGGTTTATGACCGAACGCATCTCGTCGGCCAGGTGATCGACACGGTTCGGGTGAACCTGACGGAAGGCGCGTATTTCGTCGTCGTCATTCTGTTTCTGCTGCTGGGCAATTTGAGGGCGGGGCTGATCGCGGCCGCGGCGATTCCGCTGTCACTTTTCGTCGGCTTCTGCGGCATGTGGTACTGGAGCATCGCGGGCAGCCTTCTAAGTCTCGGGGCGATCGATTTCGGTATTGTGGTGGACAGCTCCGTTGTGGTGATCGAGAGCATCATGCGCAAGCTGGGCCACCATCCGGCGGCGCGTGGGAAGGAACGCCTGGGCCTCATCCGGGACGCCGCCGTCGAGGTTCGCAACCCGGCCGTGTTCGGGCAGTTGATCATTATGATCGTTTATCTGCCGATCCTTTCCCTGGAAGGGGTCGAAGGGAAAATGTTCCGGCCGATGGCTCTGACGGTCATTTTCATCCTGATCGGCTCGTTGATCGTGTCGCTGACGTTTACGCCGGTTCTGGCCAGTTATGTGTTGCCGAAGCGGGTCGAAGAGAAGGATTCGTTGCTGGTGCGGGCACTGGCGTTCGTGTACGCACCGGCGCTTCGCCTGGCGATGCGTTTGCGCTGGGCCGCGATCGTGGGGGCGGCAGCATGTCTGGCCTGGGCGATTTCCGCGGGATCACGGCTCGGCACGGAGTTCGTGCCCCGGTTATCGGAGGGCGATATCGTCATCGGGATAGTGCGAGCGCCGGGCACGAGTCTGGAGCGGTCCGCGGTCTTGAACACGCAGATGGAACGAACGCTGCTGGCGGAGTTTCCGGACGAGATCGCCCGTGTGTGGACGCGTGTCGGAACGCCCGAAGTGGCCACCGAGGTAGGCAGCCTGGAATCGTCGGACATGTTCGTGGCGCTCAAGCCGCGCAGTCAGTGGAAGCGAGCGAAACGTCAAAGCGAATTGTCGGAGCGGATTCTGGCGGCGGTGGACGATATGCAGGGGCAGATCGTCTGGATCACTCAGCCGATCGAGCAGCGGCTCAATGAGATGGTCTCGGGCGTGCGAGCCGACGTGGCGATCAAGCTGTACGGCAAGGAGCTCGACGATCTGGTGTCGAAAGCCGCGGAATTGCAGCGGATTCTCAAGGAAGTGCCAGGCAGTGCGGATGTCGCCGCCGAACAGGTGATGGGTCAGCCGATCCTGCGAATCCGGATCGACCAGGAAGCGATCGCCCGATACGGGATCGCGGCGCAATCGGTTCTGGACGTCGTGGAATCGGTTGGGGGCAAATCGCTGGGCGAAATCGTCGAGGGACAACTCCGGTTTCCGCTCGTGGTTCGACTGCCGGAGCGATGGCGCGAAAGCCCGGCCGCGATCGGATCGATTCTCATTCCGGGTGTCGGCGGCGAACAGATTCCGCTGGAACGGGTCGCGAAGGTCGAGATGATCAAGGGGCCGAAGCTGATCTCGCGAGAGTGGGGCGAGCGGCGGGTGACCGTGCAGTGCAACGTCCGCGGCCGCGATGTCGGGAGCTTCGTGGCCGAAGCGCAGAAGCGAATCGGCCGGGATCTGGAATTGCCGGCAGACAGGTTCCGGATCGAGTGGGGCGGTCAGTTCGAAAACATGCGGCGAGCGCAGAAGCGGCTGGTCGTCGTCGTTCCGATCGCGATGTCCCTGATTCTCGTACTGCTCTACATGAGTTACCGGAACGTGCTCGATACGTTCATTCTGTTTCTGAGCGTGCCGTTCGCCACGATCGGGGGCATCATGGCCCTGGTCTTGCGGGAAATGCCGTTGTCGATACCCGCCGCGGTCGGGTTCATCACGCTTTCCGGGGTATCGGTTCTGTCGAGCATGGTCTTCGTTTCGGCCTTGCGGGAAAAGCTCGCGGAAGGTGTCGAATCCGTACGCTCGGCTATAACGGAAACCTCGTTGGTGACGATGCGAACGATCGTCATGACGGCTCTGGTCGCCAGTGTCGGCTTCATTCCCATGGCCATCAACGACGCTCCCGGCGCCGAAGTGCAGCGGCCGCTGGCTTCGGTCGTCATCGGCGGAGTGCTCACGGCTACGGCGTTCAGCCTGTTCGTTCTGCCAGCGATATACGCCGTCTGTCTGCCGCGTTCGAACCGGCCGCCTCGAACCGCTCAGGCGGTCGCATGAAAATGACCCGGCTGACGTTACGACGAAGGGCCCTCGGTTTCTCGAGGGGAAACCCATCCTGCCGCCCGTCGCATCCTGCCGCCCGGGCCGATTGCGATCGCTATCGGAAACGCTTATGCTGCGACTCGATGCGAGTGACGAAAACGGTTCGAACCGGTCCGTTGCGTGGGCTCGCCCTTCGAAAACCGAGCGATGAACGACGCATCGAACCGCCCCGATTCCGCCGGGCTTCAGGCCGCTCCGCCGGAGCCCGCCACGCCGGAGGGCCATTATCGCGAGGCCATGATGGCCACGGCGGTAGGGCTGATCGTGAATTTCGCCGTGGGGCTCGTGAAGCTCGTCGGCGGGATCGTCGGCCAGTCGTTCGCCCTGATCGCCGATTCGATCAATTCGCTTGGTGATACGGTCGCCTCGGTCGTGACGATCGCGGCGCTCTGGTTCGCACAGGTTCCGCCGGATGACGAACATCCCTATGGCCACACCAGGGCCGAATCGGTCGCGGGGCTATTCATCGCGCTCCTGATCATTGCATCGGGGTTTTTCGTGAGCTGGGAGGCGCTCGCGCGGCTCGGCGACGAGCACGTGATTCCGCCGATCTGGACTCTCTGGATCGCGGGCGGCAACGTCGTCGTCAAAGAGGGCCTGTTCTGGTTCAACCGGCAAGTCGGCCGGCGGACGGGGTCGTCCGCGATTCTGGCCAACGCTTGGGATCACCGCACCGACGCTTTGTGTTCGCTGGCGGTTCTGGTCGGGCTGGGCGTCATTTTCGCGGGCGGGCCGCGCTGGATCTGGGCCGACGAGCTGGCGGCACTGGTCGTCGCGGCCGTCATTCTCGTTTCGGGCACGCGGCTTCTGCTCAATAGCATGCACGAGTTGCTCGACCCGCAGGCGGACGAAGATTTCGTCCGCGAGATCCGGGCTTTCGCGGCAGCCGTTCCGGGCGTGATGGCCGTGGAAAAGCTGTGGGTTCGCAAGACCGGGATCGAGTATCTCGTGGACATTCACGTCCAGGTCGACCCGGAGATGACTGTCGCCGCGGGCCACCGGATTTCGCACGAGGTTCGCGACCGGCTCGTAGCCAGATTCGCCGCCGTCCGAGCCGTGCTCGTGCATCTTGAGCCCTACGGCGGATCTGTCGAGAGAACCTCGGGCGGCGATCTGATTCACGAATGAAACCGTTCGTCGGGAGGATGCGCAGCGGTCCGCCTTTCGAAGCGTTTCGGCAACATCGATCGGTCGCATTGTCGCATTTCGGCATTTTGCGGGCACGATGGTCCGGAGTTTCCGGAAATTCGGTCGAACCGCCTCTGGTTCCGCTGTAAGATGCGCCACGTGAACATGGGATTCTCGTAACGAATTCGGTGGGAATTGGCCTGGAGCGAATGATGAACGATTCGACCCCTTCGCGTCGAGCGTTTCTGCGAACGAGCGTACCGCTGGCGGCGGGAATGGCCGGGCTGCCTTATTTCGGTTCGAACCGGGCAGGATCGCAGGAGGAGCCGCGGTATCGTTCGCCATATCGGCTGAAGTATCGACACCCGGTCGAGGAATTGACGGCCGGATTCGACCGTGAACCCTGGAATGACGCGCGAATGGAATCGGACATCCCGCATCGCGAGTGGTATTCGCGGGAAGTTCGCCGCCGGCTCGGTTCGTGGGGTCCGCACGCGCGGCAATATCCTGCCCTGCCTGAATATCAACGCCGCAGCCGGGAATGGCTTCAGGACCGGATCGTTCTGACGGCCAGCCGCTGGATCGGCACGCCCTATCAGCATCACCACATTCCCAACTGGGATCCGCCGGCGGACTGGCCCTGGAAGAAGGTGGCCTATGGGCGCAATTCGAAGGGTGTCGATTGCAGCAATTTCAGTTCGTTCTATTACAATTTCGGGCTTGGCGTGAAGCTCGACACAGGCATTCGCACGCAGGCGGAACGCCAGAAGGTACGCGGCCCCGGCGGCCGTGGCGTGCTGAGTATCGAGCGGATCGACCATGGAGCGTATGACGAACTGGTGCGGCGGCTCGAACCTGGCGATTTGTTGTACATACGCAACGATTCCGGCAAAGTGGCCCACGTCATCATGTTTCTGGGCGTCACGGGCGAATCGCCGGATGGCACGCCCCTGGTGATCGACAGCACCGGTGGCGGACATGTCGACTGCGAAGGTCAGAAGATCCCGATCGGCGTGCATATCCGTCCGTTCGCCCGGAATTCCTGGTACTACAAGAGCATGGCCCATGCACACCGCCTGGTGGACGGGCTTTCGCGGCTGACGGAAGGCACCGTCGCCGAAGCCGAAGAAGGCGGGGCTGAGGAAGTGACGGAAACGGGCTGAGATCATGCCCCGCGGCATGTCCGGAATGTGCCTCGTGAGTTATAATCTTCGGGACTCATTCCGGGCCCTCCCTCGAACCTCAATCTCTGTCGAACGCAAAAACGTGATTCGAACCATGTCTACGGCGAGTTCATCCGACACCAATCCGAGCCTGATTCCGAAGCTCAGGGATGCTCAATGCCGTGAGGAAGTCTGGCCGGAGTTCGTCGATCGCTACGGTTCACTGGTTTACGAGTGGTGTCTGCGCTGGGGAGCGCCCATCGAGGAAGCCGAAGACATTGTGCAACAGACGCTTCTGAGTGTGTATCTCCATATCGATTCTTTCGAGAGGCATGGCCCAGGCGCTTTTCGGGCGTGGATGCGTCAGATCGCGCGTAACGTTTGGCTCAGGATCGTCGAAAAATCGCTGAGGCAGCGGAAAGCGCTCGAGGTTTTCGCGGATTTCCATCCGGATTCGAAGTCTCTGCGTTCGGGCCTGGCTCGTGAGGATCTGCTGCGACAGTTCGACGAGGTCGCCTGCGAAGAGATTCGGTCGCTCGCGTTCGAACGCGTACGCCAGCGAGTCAGTACCAACACATGGAATGCGTTTTTTCTGTGCGACCATGATCGCATGCCTGGAAAGATCGTCGCCGAACGACTCGGCATCAGCCTGAAAGCCGTTCACCTGGCCGCCATCCGGGTGCGCCGGATGCTCACCGAGGAATTGCTCAGGATCGATTCTCCGAACGGGCAATGATCCTTTACGAACCGCGCGGACGTCCTTTCATGAAAACCGAACGAAGCGACTGCCCGGAATCGACACGGCTCGACTTACTGTTGGCGGGCGACCAGGACGCCGAAGAAGTCGACCGCATCATGATGCACCTCGAAGATTGCGAGGAGTGTCAAAAGTATCTGGCGGTTCTGTTCGAGAATTCCCGCTCTATGGTTGAGGATCTCGTCCGGTCTTACCCTTCCGTCGAACTTAAAGTCAGTGAAAACAGGAAGTCCGGATCCTGGCTTCAGCTCAAGCCCATGCAACGGATCGGGACGTTCTCGATTCTTCGAAAAATCGGCGAAGGCGGAATGGGTGAGGTGTTCGAATGCCGTGACGATCGCCTCGATCGGCGCGTCGCAGTCAAGCGCATTCGATCCGTCATGTTGTGCCCCAGATTGCTCGAAAAGCTCGAAACCGAGGCCAGAATTCATGGCCGGCTCGAACATCCCGGTATCGTGGCCCTGCATGATTTCGGCGTCGAGGACGGACTGCCGTATCTCGTCATGGAACTCGTCGAGGGAGGCTCGCTGAAGGATGCCCTGCGATTGCGGCGGCCTACGCCAAAGCAGGCAGCCGTCATCGTGAAACAGATCGCCGAAGCGGTTCAGGCGGCTCACACGCTGGGCATTCTCCACCGGGACATCAAACCGGGCAACATTCTGCTGAAGTTCGCGCCGGAGTCAGAGGCAGCCACACATTCCGGACCGATGTCCGCATCCCCATACGATGGCCTCGTGAAAGTTTCCGACTTCGGTCTGGCGAAATCGATGGACGTAGTCTCCGGCGAAACCGGTTCGATGACATTTACGGGTACACCGGCTTACATGGCGCCGGAACAGTTGACGCTGAGCCTGCATCAGGTCGGTCCGCCGACGGACGTTTACGGAATGGGAGTCATTCTTTACGAAATGCTGTGCGGTCGTGTCCCTTTCGAAAGCGAAAGCCTGGACGAAATCGCGGAATCGATTCGTTCCCAGCCGCCGATTTCGCCTCGGGATCTGATGCCCGGAATCCCGGTCGACCTCGAAACGATCGCGCTGAAGTGTCTCGAAAAGGATTCGGCCCTTCGATACGCGAGTGCAGCCGATCTGGCCGCGGATCTCGGGCGGTTCCTCGAAAACAAGCCGATTCAGGCCCGACCGATCGGCACGTTCGGCAAACTCATTCGCTGGACCCGTCGCAACCCGCGCGAAGCCCTCGCACTGGGGGTCGCGGCCGCTTCGATTCTGGCCATCGGATTCGGTGGTTTCGTCACGGCACGTATTCAGACCGATTTGAGGCGGGAATCCGAGAATCAGCGGCGAATCGCCGATGAAAGACTCGGTGTCCTGCAAAAGAAGTATTTCGACGAACTCGAAGTCGCCAAAAGCTGGTTCGTCATCCTGCGCGAAATGTCAGGCCCCGACGGCACGATCGCAGGCGAAAAAATCGATCGTGACAAAATCCAGTCGCTATACGTCAAAATCGTCGAGCACCGCTTTCAGCGTGCCAGCGACTTGATTCGCCACCCAGACTTCAAGAATCTGCATCTGGAGCAGATCGTCGAGGCCAATTACCTCTCGGCCCTGCAAACGCTGACTTTCGACCGTCCGCTCGCCTACAAGCAATTCCAGGCCGCCGTCGATCTGGCGAAGGTCATTCTGGCGGAACGCCCGCTGAACGAAATCGGCCGGGCCGCTGCGATCAACGCCGATAATTATCTTGGAGTTTTCCGATCCCAGGTCGATGACCACGAAGGTGCACTGCCCCACTACCGGAACGCCTGGGACCACTATCGTCTCCGCCCCGGCGAAACCTTCCGAAATCATGACCTGAAGCGGTTTTCGGTCCAGGTCGGAAGGAATCTGGCCGAAACTTGCGAAGTTCTCGGACGTCATGAAGAAGCCCGGGAAGTCAGGGAAGATGTGGATCGGATCGAACGGATGGAAGCGGAACAGCCTGGCGAAATGGACACGATCGTGAACCGGTAAAACTGCGGATCAGGCTTGAACTCCGGCCCGGATCTCGATCCGTTCTTACTGAGACCGACCGAAATTTCCAAAAAAATCGATTATTGGAGAAGGAATTCGGATTACCGCGGATTTCACACTATGGTCGGTCAAGCTCATTGGGCGGATCGACTTGTGATTCCCACTTCCGAATCGATTCACCAACGGAGTTCGCAACGATGACGCGTCGTATCTTTTCTTCCTCACTGGTTCTGCTTGTACTGGCAGGTTTTTCGGGCCAAATTTCCGCTGCGGATTTGCTCTATCTCGTCGAATCCGGCGGCAACAAAGTGTCCAGGTGGAAAACCGACGGTAATGTCGATAACGCGAACTTCATCACGGGGGTTTCGACACCCTGGACGGTGGCGTTCGATAGTTCGAACGATATCTATCTGACAGGATTCACGTCCGGATATGTCGCGAAGTATGGGCTGGACGGATCGTTGATCAACTCCAACTACATCACGAGCGGGTTATCCAATCCGTCCGGGATCGCCGTGAATCAGACCAACGGCGAGATCTTCGTCGTCAACAACGGAAACAACTTCGTATCCAAGTACAACGCGGACGGCTCCCTGGTCAATGCGAATTTCCAGGACGTCTCGACGAGTCCGGATGGTATCCTGATCCAGGGAACCGATATGTACGTCGTCAGGTGGGCGAGCAGTGCTGTAGGTATGTACACAAATACCGGTTCCAGCGGTACGACGATCAACGATAGCTTTATAACCTCGAACGTTGATACGTGGCGGCCTTTCGTCATCGCGCGCGACTCCGTAGGGAACTTCTATGTCACTGGCAGTGACCGTGTTCTGAAATTTGACAGCAGCGGCGTCCAGGACACGGGATGGGTGATCAACTACACCGGGGCATACGGCCTGGCCATCGATTCCGACGACAACCTGTATGTCGGGGCTTACGGTGGAACGACGGTCGGCAAGTTCGCGTCCGATGGTTCGACCATCGACGCAAGCTTCATCACGGGCGTGAATTCCGTGACATCGATCGCCATTCAACAGAACGTGCCTGAGCCTTCGACCTATGCCCTCGGCGCGATCGCTTCGGTCGTGATGGGCGTGATCGCTCGCCGCAGGCAAAAAGCGGCGAAAGTCTAAGAACCCCAAGTCGACTCCGAATGCCGGCTCTGGTGCCAGTCTCCGCGGGATGGTGGCACCGGGGCCAGGCCTTCGGACGCACTCAATCGATTGATTTACGGATTTGCGTGCTCATGCAGAATCCGCTTGATTTCTGCCAGCGTGCGCGGGTCGTGCGTGCAGAAGTGGTCCTGCCACGGCAGGATCATCTGTGTCGACGCTTCGGGGATGTAGCTGCTGTCGAAGCTCACGAGACCGTCCGTCTTGGCATGCATCGGCAGAAACGGGAACCAGTCGGCCTGGATCGAATGGGTGATCAGGCCAGGCGTCTGGCGTAGTTTCGCCGCGGCGGCCAGAAACGGGCTTTCAGGGCTCTGGTTGTCGATCGACGACGGCGGCCGGTCGCGATATTCCGGCTGAAAGACGTCTTTACCGTTGTTCTGCACGATTTCGTCGTAAAACTGCTGAAGCTGCCTGCGGCGCGGGATCACGCGTGACAGCGCCCGGGCTTCGACCTGGTCCGCGAGTCGGCTGCCCTTCATCGTCGAGGCCACGTGAATCAGCCGCTTGAATTCGGGCACGGGTTCGAAGAAGATCGCCTCCTGCCCCGCTTTTCTCAGCGGTTCGGAAAGCTGGATCTGATCCCAGGGCCGCGTGAAGATCGCCTGTTCGAAATAATTGTCGCTGTAGCTGGTCAATACCCGCGCGATCGGCCCTCCCAGGCTGTGGCCCAGAACGACGGCCTGATCCCAGGCCGATTCTGTGTGTGTCGGGTCATAGTAGTTCCGCATGGCGGCGAAGGCGCGGCGGATTACGGCACTGTCCTGGAGGATCGTGTCGCCGGTCGTGTAGTAGACGATCATCACCTGATATCGGCTGCGGAGGACCGGATCGGCATGCACGCTGCTGACGATGTCGGCCATGATGCGCGGGCTGCAGCCCATGCCGTGAATGACCACGAACGGAATTTTGCCGGGGCGGTACGGATGGGTGAGCATGACCCCTTCCTCGTCCGCCAGGCGGTTCGGAAAGAACAGGCCCCGGCGCGATTTGTCGCGATATCCGCTGTGCGAAAGCAGGTGGATCAGCGGAGTGGTCAAGTCTCTGGCGAGCGGGCGAGGCGCTCCAGCCAGCGGCACGGCGTCCCACTCCATGGGGTCGACCAGCTCGATCGTCATCCGCCCGGTACCGGTGTCGTCGGGCCGCGCGATAGCCGTCGCGGCGAACTTCCAGTGGGGCGGGAAGAACATTTCGGGGATGACTTCATCACGCGGCCGGGGCTTTTTGTAGACGATAAGCGGCACGCCCAGGCCGTGGGTTCGCATCGGCTCTCTGACGCGGAACGTGGCGTAATCGCGAGCGAACCAGAGTTCGTCGGGGTCGACGTCGCTCATGAAGCCCGGTGACGCGATCAGGTCGACGCCCAGCGCATCGAGCTGATGGGCCAGCACATGGGCGTCATTCCCCTGCCCTGCTCCGGCGGCGCGTAACAGCCCTTCGAGCGACTTGCCGTAGGTGTGAGTCGCGGATTCATCGTGGTGGCCGCACGATTGGCCACAACCGGCTTCCATTGCCTGAATCGAAAGCGCCAGGGCGTCCCTGTAATCGCGGGCGGCCGAGCGACTCGAAAAGACCCGGCCAATGCGTGCACGGTTCAGGACGTACCGAGCCCGGGCGAGCGGGCAGGCTGTCGCGTCATGATCCGGAAGCGGCCCGGATTCGACCCCCGGGGCCCTCATCAGCGACCGCAACGCCCCCGAGGGTTTCGTAATGATTTTGGGTTCGAGCAGACAGCCGGGGACGATCGCCGCGCAGAGCATGGCGAAACACACGGCCGGGAGAAAACGCCCGGTGCGTGCCAGGATGAGTCGCAGGTTCGATTCGGCATCCGGCATTCGACCCGCCTGGAAAAACTCGACACATGATCCGGAATCCGTCACGATTCTCCTTATCGGCAAATCCGGACCGATCGTTGAATTCGTTTCTTCAACGGCTTCCGAGGGCATGCGTTGAGCGGGAACCGATGCGATTCTGCAGGACGTAACCATCTCGCGTGTCCCGGCTTGATTCCGCATTCCCCGATTTGCGAAAGACTATGACGATATTCCGGTATTCGCAGGATCGGACGGCGTCGGTGTGCCCGGCATCGAGGCAGGTTCCGGAGAGTTCGACGGTTTCGTGGATGAAGAAACGGGCTTGGTGCGGTGCAATGGCCGATGTAAGATAGGGGTTCGACGTCGTCTCCGCGGACGATCGAAGGTTTGGGCATCGCCACGGCGGGTGATGCCGCGAACGAACGAACTTTCCGGGCCAGGCCCGCACACCGACGGAAAAAATCGACAAACGGTCATGAGCGTCACCATTCTTACCGAAACCCGTTCGACCGGCACGGAAGTCGCGTTTCAGCAGTGCATCAATCCGGTGTGCGGCACGACGGTTTCCATCGACCGGGCGATTTTCGAATGTCCGAAATGTGGTGACTTGCTGGATGTCGTTTACGACTGGGACCGCGCTGAAGTACCGGACAGCCTGCGCTGGTTCGAACGGAAGTGGTCGAACCGGACCGATCCAGCCGATTTTTCGGGCGTGTGGCGTTTCCGCGAGCTGCTGCCGTTCGTTTCGAAAGACCGCGTCGTGACGATCGGCGAAGGGCAGACGCTGCTCCAGCGCAGCGATGCCGTGGCTTCGTACGTCGGTGTCACACCAGGCTGCCTGCAGCTTCAGTATGAGGGCATGAACCCCTCCGGCAGCTTCAAGGACAACGGCATGGCCGCCGCCTTCACCCATGCACGCATGGTCGGCGCCAAGCGGGTGGCATGTGCTTCCACGGGCAACACATCGGCATCGCTGGCGGTGTTCTGCTCATCGACGACATACGGCTTCAAGGCGATCATTTTCATCGGCTCGGGCAAGATCGCCTATGGCAAGCTCAGCCAGGCGCTGGACCACGGCGCGCTCACGATTCAGATCGTCGGCGATTTCGACGACGCCCTGGAGCGTGTCCGCCAGGTGGCCGGCCGTCTCGGAATTTATTTGATGAATTCGGTGAATCCGTTCCGGCTGGAAGGCCAGAAAACGATCATGTACCGGATTCTGGAAGCCAACGGCTGGGAAGTGCCGGACTGGATCGTCGTCCCCGGAGGTAACCTGGGCAATTCGTCCAGCTTCGGCAAGGCTTTCATCGAAATGAAGCATCTCGGGCTGATCGACCGGGTGCCGCGGCTGGCGATCATCAACGCCGCCGGAGCGCACACGCTGGACCAGCTCGTGAGCCATCATGGGTTGACGTGGCGGAACGGTCTGCCTGATTCGGACGTGATAAGCGACTATTATCGATATCTGGACGTCGAACACCTGAAGGCTGACACGATCGCCAGTGCTATCGAGATCAACCGCCCTGTGAATCTCAAGAAGTGCCTGCGGGCACTGGACTTCTGCGATGGAGTCGTACGCGAGGTCAACGATCAGGAAATCCTGGACGCCAAGGCCAAAGTCGGCGCCGGCGGTCTCGGCTGCGAGCCAGCCAGCGCTGCCAGCGTAGCCGGGGCGAAACTCCTGCGTGAGCAGGGCGTCATCGCCGCCGGTGACCGGGTCGTCTGCATTCTCACAGGCCACCAGCTGAAAGACCCGACGGTGACCGTCGCCTATCACTCGGCCGATCAGGAACAGTTCGAAAAAGTGCTCGGGTCGCGCGGTGTGCGCCGTGCCGGCTTCGCCAACCGGCCCGTCGTCGTGCCCAACGAGCTGGAGTCGATCATCCGAACGATCGGTCTCTACGCCACGCCCGAATCGGCCGAGAGCTGACGCGCCGGTCATTACGGCGACGGAATCGAAGCGCTATTCCGGAACAGGCCCGAATATGCCTTTCGTTTCGATACCCCAGGTCGTCGACGCTCTCTACCGGGCCGAGTCGCGCAGGGTCTTCGCCTCGCTGGTTCGCATAGTCGGCGATTTCGACCTGGCGGAAGATGCCATGCACGAGGCCTTCGCGGCCGCCGTCGAACGCTGGGGCTCCGAAGGATTCCCCGAAAATCCCAGGGCCTGGCTCGTGACGACCGGACGCTTCAAGGCGATCGACGTGATCCGCCGACGCGAGAACGCGAAAGCCGGTCAGGCGGCGATCCTCGAACGGCTCGACAAAATCCAGGAACGTAACGAAGCCCGGGCGACCGTCGAAATCGAGGACGACAGGCTGCGCCTCATCTTCACCTGCTGCCACCCGGCGATCGCGGAAGAGGTTCAGATCGCTCTGACCCTGCGCGAAGTCTGCGGTCTCACCACCGAGGAAATCGCCCGGGCTTTCCTGACCAGCCCGCAGGCCATGGCCCAAAGACTGGTGCGCGGCAAGGCGAAAATCCGCGACGCCGGGATTCCGTTCGAACTGCCTGAGGCCGATGCCATGGGCGAACGGCTGGACGCCGTCCTGGCCGTCATTTATCTCGTGTTCAACGAAGGCTACTCGCCATCCTCGGGGTCGAGTCTCGTGCGTGTGGACCTCTCGACCGAGGCCATTCGCTTGGGCCGGCTCGTCGCCGACCGGTTGCCGGATGCCGAGTCGCTCGGCCTGTTGGCGCTGATGCTGCTGCATGAATCCCGGCGTGCGGCACGCACCGATGCCGAAGGCGGTATCGTCACGCTCGAATTCCAGAATCGTGCCACATGGAACGCGGCAGCGATTGCGGAAGGGCTTCAGACCGTCGGGCGTGCGTTTCAGGCCGGGCCTGTCGGTCCCTACGCAATCCAGGCTGCCATTGCCGCCGTCCACGCGGAAGCGGAATCGGCCGAATCGACCGACTGGTCCCGAATCGTCACTTTGTACGACATCCTGCGTCAGCAGTTCCCGTCACCCGTGATCGAATTGAACCACGCGGTCGCGATAGCGATGAGAGACGGCCCCGAGGCTGGCCTGCCGGCGATCGTGGCGCTAACCGAAGGCAAGCTGGCGCAATATCATCTGGCCCATGCGGCAAGAGCGGATCTGCTGAGGCGCCTGGGAAGCGGTGCCGAAGCGGCGGCGGCATATCGCAAGGCTCTGGAGCTGGCACGGCTGGAGCCTGAGCGTAAATACCTCGCCGCTCGAATCGCCGAGTCGATCGGTTCCTGATCGAATATTCGCCTGATAATCGGCACGAACCTCAAAATCGACGTAGTCCGTCGGATAAGTCTGCCCGTGAAAGTCTGTTTCGAAAAAATCGGAAAAAGAATCGACGGGCCTGTCGATTTCGGCGATCGTCGAACGACTGAAGCGTGTCACGACGAAGATGCGTGTTATGCATCACGGGCTTCATCCGTGATCGATTCCTGCTTCAAGACCTGGAGAGAATGATGTCGCAAGCGACGAACCAGAGCGATATTCCCGGATTTCCCGCGATCACGCCCCACCTTGTCTGTGTCGGGGCCGATAAGGCGATCGATTATTATTCGAAGGCGTTCGGCATGAAGGAAATCATGCGGTTGCCGGGCCCGGACGGCCGCCTGTGGCACGCATCCATGCAGCTCGGCAATTCGATGATCATGCTGGCCGAAGCGTTTCCGGAATACGGCAACATCGGCCCTCAGCCAGGGACGCCCTCGCCCGTGACGATTCACCTGAATGTGCCGAACGTCGACGAAGTCTTCGCGCAAGCCGTCGCCGAAGGTGCGAAAGTCGTGATGCCGGTCGACGACATGTTCTGGGGCGATCGCTACGGCATCGTCGAGGATCCTTTCGGTCATCGCTGGTCGATCGCGACCCGGACGAAAGACCTCTCGCATCGGGAAGTCCTGAATGCCATGGGCGATTTCATGAAGCCCTGTGATTGAATCGTGCGTCACGGATTCGCGATTCGAATTGAAATTCGAAGGAATATCGACGATGCCCAGGCCCCGTATCGCTCCCTGTCTCTGGTTCGACGACCAGGCTGAGGACGCTGCCACCTTCTACGTTTCGCTCTTCGAAAACTCGAGGATCGATCGCCTCACACATTACTGCGAAGGCGGCATGGGCACGCCAGGCTCCGTAATGCTGGTCGAATTCACGCTGGCCGGCGTCGGATTTCAGGCACTCAACGGCGGCCCGGTCTTTCGCTTCAGCGAAGCCGTCTCGCTGTCGGTCGATTGCGAATCGCAGGAGGAAGTCGACAGGCTCTGGTCTGTTTTGAGCGAGGGCGGCGAGCCTGGGCCATGCGGCTGGCTGAAGGATCGCTTCGGCCTGAGCTGGCAGATCGTACCACGGGCACTGATCGAAATGATGCGGCACTCGGACGCCGAGCGCGTCCGGCGACTCGTGAGTGCGATGATGACGATGAGCAAGTTGAATGTCGCGGCTCTCGAACTGGCATTCGCCGGTTGAGTCGCATGGGAATTCGAAGCGACGAACAAGAAGGGAAAATGAGATCATGATCGACCGACCGAGCGATAAGCACAACTGGCTGGCCCGCCTGACCGGCACGTGGGAAAATGTCAGCGAATGCTCGATGGGCCCCGATCAGGAACCGCAGCGATCGACGGCCCGCATGACGTGCCGCATGCTGGGCGGATTATGGCTGATCGCCGAAAGCCGGGGCGAAATGCCCGATGGCGACGAATTCGTGAGCATCATGACGGTCGGCTTCGACCCGAAGAAAGACCGCTTCGTCGGGACGTTCATCGCATCGATGATGGCCTATCTCTGGCCCTACGAAGGGCAACTCGATTCGGCTGCGAATAAGCTGCCGATGTTCTCGACAGGTCCGAAATTCGACGGGACCGGCATGACGGACTATTGCGACACGATCGAAATCGTGAGCGACGACGAATGGCTGTTCTACGGCGAAGTCAAAGGCGACGACGGCCAATGGCAGCGGCTGATGTCGAGCACCTGCCGGCGTGTGAAGGATTGAACCGGTTCGCACTTCGAAGCCTGGAATTCGAAAGAGGAACGACGTAATGAAATACATGCTGCTGATCTACGGTACCGAAACGGCGATTACGGAGGACGAGCGTCAGGCCTGCATGGTCGAATCGACCGGCGTGTGCCATGACCTTGCCGCCAAAGGGCAATTTCTGGGCGCGAGCCCGCTCCATCCGGTGTCGACGGCCACGAGCGTGCGCGTCCGCGAAGGCCGCAAGCTCGTGACCGACGGCCCGTTCGCCGAGACCGTCGAGCAACTCGGCGGATATTACCTGATCGA
Organism: uncultured Isosphaeraceae bacterium; assembly: GCA_964608915.1. Lineage (GTDB taxonomy): Bacteria > Planctomycetota > Planctomycetia > Isosphaerales > Isosphaeraceae > QWQI01. Next base: position 4,119 of record CAZSQA010000032.1, on the reverse strand, counting down.
CGTGCCCAACCTGGACGAAGCGATCGCCGTGGCTTCGAAACTGCCGCCCTCGAAATGGGGGACGGTGGAAATTCGGCCGATCTACGTGCTGGACGACATTCCCGAACCCTTCGAATCGCAACGTGCGGAAGTCGCGATTCCGGCACAATCCTGAAATTGAAACCGGAGCGTCGAATATCATGAGAGTCATGGTCATAGTCAAAGCGTCACCGTCTTCCGAAGCCGGAATGATGCCCAGCTCGGACATGGAACAATTGCTCATCGAAATGGGCAAATACAACGAGGAACTCGTCGCCGCCGGCATTATGCAATCCGGTGACGGACTGAAGCCGAGCAAATTCGGCGTCAGGGTCCGGTTTTCCGGCAAGGACCGGATCGTGACCGACGGCCCCTTCGCGGAAACCCGCGAGCTTGTCGCCGGCTATTGGATCTGGAACGTCGCCTCGATGGAAGAAGCCGTCGAGTGGGTCAAAAAATGCCCGAACCCGATGCCGGACGAGTCGGACATCGAAATCCGCCCCTTCATGGAATTCGAAGACTTCGGCGAAGCCATGACACCCGAAATCCAGGCGCACGAAGAAGCCTTGAGGGCGAAGCTGCAATAAGTCTTTCGGAACGGCCGCGGAAGCTCGATTTCGGCGGCCGTTTCGGATTCTATTTCAGGCGAAGATCATCTCGCAGATTTCGAATTCGCAAGACATCGTCCTCGTCGAACGAGATTTCGCAAAAATCATTCGAGCGATCGTCGACAGATCGGATTCGATCGATTATCTCTTGAATAGACAGCGAGGGCATTCCGTTCGCACTTCGCATTCCGTTCGCACTTCGCACTTCGCATTCCGCATTCCGTTCGCACTTCGCATTCCGTTCGCACTTCGCATTCCGTTCGCACTTCGCGATCGCTTTTCCGACGCCGGAGATAGTCGATGCAGATGTATCTCTTTGTCCTTTCGGTCTTAGCGATTTCGGTCGCGGGTTGCGATCAGGCCCCGATGCCCGGAATACCGAATGTGGCTCATTCACCGGTTCCGAAAGATGTTCGTGTGCCAATTCCTTTCGGCGATTCTGCCGCACGCACCCATGATTTCGGATCGATTCCCGGTTATGCCGGCTTGAGATTGACGCACCGATATCCGATGACCAACGGCAGCGACCGGGCCGTCAAGTTGCTGCGAGCCGTCAACGGCAAGCCCTGCTGCGGCGACATTGGATTCGAACCCGTCACTCTGGAACCGGGCGGTACAGCGTGGCTTGAAGTCATTCTGCGGGTCGGAGGCGGTGATGAGCCCTTGTCCCACTTCGCATCGGTGGCGACCGATCACCCGGAGGCTCAGGTGCTTGAATTTCGCACCAGTGCGCAGCCCCGGCCCCGATTCGTCATCGAACGGGCCGACGAGTCCACCCCGAGCGTCAAACTCGGCGAAACGAAGGAAATTTCCCTGGTAGCGCGCAGTTTCGGAGTGAAGGATAGACCTCCCGTCGATCTGGATCGGTTGAAGTTCGAATCGGACATAACGGTCGAATGGGATGGTCTCTCCAGCGAAACGAAAACCCCTGAAGGATCGGTCGAACGAACCCGCAAGGCGCGGGCCATATTGAAAGCCGCCGGGACCCCAGGTCAGCGCATCACGACGGTCGGCATTCGTCACGACGACGAGACGATCCCGGTTCCCCCTCTCACATGGCAGGTCGAGCCCGTGCTTGCTTTCGAACCCAAGGCACTAATCCTGCTGGTCTCGGAGTCGGCAGTCGAAAAGACGATCACGTTGTCGGCGGGCGACGGAAAGCCGATCGAAATCACGGACATCACTTCGGATATGCCATCGCTCAAGTTGCAAGCGGAACGATCCGAAATGTCACCGGCACAATCGATTCGTGTGAGTTTCGACCCCAAGGTGATCGTCAAAGCCCGAACGGGGACGATCACGGTCACGACGACCCATCTCTCACAACCGGTCGCGACGGTCGGTGTTTTCCTGACTCGGCCTTCGACTGCGGATACTGGTACGGATTCCGAACCGAACCGCCAGCCTACACAGGGAGAATCGCGATGAAACCGAATCGAGGCAGCAGGACAGGCTTCACGCTGATCGAAACGCTGGTGACGCTTTCCGTGATTTCGCTGTTGATGGCGCTGCTTTTGCCGGCCGTGCAATCGGCCAGGGAATCGGCTCGCCGAGCCCGGTGTCAGAACAACCTGAAACAAATCGGCCTGGCGCTTCAGAATTATCATGCCGCGTACGGCGCATTTCCGTATCACAGGCGGCTCACCAGTCAGCTTGGATACGACACGGAGCTTGCAAGCCGGATCGGGCGCAGCCAGTTTGCCGCGCACGTACGCTTGCTGCCTTATCTTGAGCAAGCGGCGCTTTATTCGTCGGTGAATTGCGAACTTGACGGATACGGGCATCCGCATCCTGCGAATGTGTCGGCGATGATGACACATGTCGCGGCATTTCTCTGCCCATCGGACAATTCCACGGTCGGTGCGATCGCGGGCAATAACTATCGAGGCAATGTGGGTATTGGTCCTGGCTGGCGTGCTAGCATAGAGAGTCCAGACTCAGGTGGGGGATTCTATGATTTTCTTATGGGCTCTCTCGATGCCAGTGAGTTCAGGGATGGTCTGGCTCACACGATCGCATATTCCGAACGACTCAGAGGGAGTGGCCGCGTACCTTTCGGGACATTTGATCGAGATTTCTCCGAAATTCATGAATATCCACGAGCGACATTGCGAACGGCCGATTTTGCGCTTGGATGGTGTCGTGTCGCGGCACGTGAGATGGGAATGACGAAAACCGGTGCGGGTTCGAAATGGTTCGTCGAGCGTCTCGAATACACATCCTACACGCATGCACAAGAGCCAAATGGTGTCATTCCCGACTGCATGAACATCTATGAGATGAATTCCGCGGGAGTCTCGACGGCACGGAGCAACCATTTCGGCGGAGTGAATTCCCTTGCGGCGGATGGTTCGGTGCGCTTCGTCTCGGAGACGATCGACAGAAAGATCTGGCGCGGATTAGCCACCAGGAGCGGCGGTGAATTAGTCGATTGAAGCGGCCGGCGCTCGACATCGAGCGTCACTACGTGCTAACTGGTATTTTCGAAGTCAAGGAGTACGTGATGAAACGTAGTACGATGATGGTGATCATGACCGGAATCTGGGCAATTGCACTTTTGCTCGCTTCGAACGGACAGATCCGGGGATCGAACTGGCTCTCGGTCGGCGAGATGCGAAACATACGAGGTCAATCCAAAACGAAATGCACAAGAGAGGCACCTTGCGAAGAGGCTTTGTACCCAGATAATCCCAGGGCTTACGATTGTAGTGAGACGCCGGGAAATCCAGCGATCTGGTGTATGATATGCGGAGATGGTAACGGGAAATGGATCATAAGCAGTGACGCGGGTGTAATTTGTCCAGGAGGTTTCGAAATATTGGACAATTACGACCAGGATTGCGGCCTCATCATGCGAGGCACATGCAAGGTCATCAATGGTGTGAGGAAGAGCCATAATCCTTTGCCTCCACAAGAACCATACACTTCATTGTCGTATTGTCGCCCCAAGAATTACCGTTCGCAACCTGACGATGTCACGAATTTTGACTAGAAGTTCATTTTCGTTCTCTCATCAACTGGGAAAGAATCACATATGAAGCGGATGATCGGGGCATAGCGTGAACGAAATGGTACGCCTTCATGACGCGAGGCGACGATCCGATATGTGTCGGATCGAAGGCGGCAACTCTCTTCTTTCCTTGGATACGCCGAATGGGTCCTGATCATTTTCCGGAGTATGAAGTCCATGATTTCCCTGCTCATTTCGATCACGTTGCTTGGTGCCGGAAATGAGATCAAGGATCCTCGATCCTTCTTCGAAACACTGTACGCACCGATCAAGGATATCAAGTTCGAGTTCGAGGGGTCTGTCGAGATGCTCAACGCCGTAGATAAGAAATGGCGCCTGGAAAACGAATTCAGCGGTTCGTTCGCTTTCCGAAAAGGGATGTCGCTCAAGTCTGTTTCGATCAATAATAAAATCAAATTCGAAAAGAATCTCGACTTTCGCACTTTTGATTCGAAACCTGATTCGAATCCGCCATCCAATGAC
>CAZSQA010000031.1:0-73100 GCA_964608915.1 uncultured Isosphaeraceae bacterium | reverse complement strand
CCCGAATTCGCCGAATTCTGGGCCCTGAAATGGTCCGACCTGCTGCGCAACGAACCGAAAGTCATGGGCCCCAAGGGCAACCGGCAATTCTACCGCTGGCTCAGGGACCATATCGCGGCCGACGAGCCGATGGACCGATTCGCCCGCGAGCTGATCACCACCACGGGCAGCACCTGGGCCGAACCGGCGTCCGCCTTCCACCGTACGAATCGCGACCCGGAAACGGCCGCCGAAACGTTCGCGCAAGTGTTTCTCGGGTATCGGTTTCAGTGTGCCAAATGCCACAACCACGTTTCGGATATCTGGACACAGGACGACTACTACGGCCTGGCGGCGTCGTTCGCGAACTTGCGGCGCAAGGACATCAACAATGTCCGCCGCGACCGGTTCGACAAGCACGAAGTCAATGGCGACGTCGTCATCTACTTCCAGGGCAGGCCGGAAATGACGCAGCCCCGTTCCGGAGTTCGGCTCACGGCCAAGCCGCCAGGCGGCGAACGGCTTGCGGAGACCGATTCCGCTCCCGATGCCGCGCTGGATCACCTGGCCGACTGGCTGACGCGCGGCAACCGGCAATTCGCCCGCAACCTGGCCAATCGCGTGTGGTTTCAGCTCATGGGCCGTGGCGTGGTCGATCCTGTCGACGACTTCCGTGACACGAATCCGCCTTCCAACCCGGAATTGCTCGACGTGCTGGAGCGAACGTTCACGCAGGGGGGATACAGGCTCAAACCACTGGCTCGCGAAATCGTCACGAGCACGGTTTATCGGCTCGACAGCCGCCCGGCGGCGAATTCGCCCGCGACCGAAGGCGACTTTGGCCGGGCGATCGTGAAACTGTTGCCGGCGGAAGTCTTGCGCGATATCGTCGACCAGGCGACCGGCTATTCCCGGCCGTCGGACGACGGGCCTGAAGGTCAGCGCGCGGCTCAGGAAGCCGCCGCGGTGACACGTGGCGAGGAGTTCATGCGCGTCTTCGGCAAACCGGAGAGGCTCCTTTCCTGCGAGTGCGAACGCAGCGACGACACGACCCTGGCTCAGGCCTTTCAGCTCATCAATGGCGTGACGGTTCGTCGCGCGCTCGAATCACGCGGGAACCGCATCGAGACATGGCTGCGTCGAAGCGAGACGGACATGCCGGGGGCCATCGAAGACCTCTTCCTGACGACATTGAACCGCAGGCCGACCGACGAGGAAACGGAGGCGACGGCCGCGTACCTCAAACACGGCGCGAACCCGCGGCGAGCCTGGGAGGACGTCATCTGGGCGACTCTCAACGCCAAGGAATTCCTGTTCCGGCATTGACGCCAGGGATGCCCCAAGGCTCGAAAAGTGTGACTCGGCTGAATTCGAACGAATCGGGAAGGGGACGGCCATGGCGGACGCAGACTTCGAAGAAATCTCGCGAACCGCCGCGAACCTGCCGATTCATCGCCGTCACTTGCTGACCGTCGGATTCGGCGGCCTGTGCGGGCTGACTTTGCCCGGTTTACTCAAGGCAGAAGCCACTCAGGACGGTCTTTCGCCCCGTGTCAAGTCGGTCATTTTCCTGCACCAGTGGGGCGGGCCGAGCCATATCGACACGTTCGACATGAAGCCCGATGCCCCTTCGAACATGAGGGGCGAGTTTCGACCGATCGCCAGCTCGCTGCCTGGTGTCACCCTCTGCGAACATCTGCCCCGGTTTTCGAAAGTGCTGCACCGTTTCGCCCAGGTGCGCACGATGCATCACCGGATGAAGAATCACAATTCAGCCGGTTATTACAGCCTTTCCGGCCACGTGCCGCCGCTGGACGACCAGCGCCTGCGCGACAGCCAGGAGCTTTACCCGGCGATGGGCAGCGTCGTCGCCCGCTTTCGCCCGATCGAAGATCCGGCCCTGCCCGCGTTCGTTTCCTATCCCCACAAAATCGCCGACGGCAGCCAGACGCCTGGCCAGTTCGCCAGCTTTCTCGGCAAGGCCTACGACCCGTTCTACATAGGCCAGGATCCGAACTCACCCGATTTCCGTCTGCCGGAATTGAGCCTGCCCGATACCATGCCGCTGGATCGGCTGAACGATCGCCGAAGCCTGGTGCGAATGATCGACAAACAGGCGCGACTGCTGGAAACCTCGGCCGCCGCGGGCGGAATCGACCGCTTTCAGGATCGCGCGGTGGCTATGCTCACCTCGCCCCGGCTCAAAAATGCCTTCGACCTGTCGCAGGAACCGGACAAACTTCGTGACGCATATGGCCGAAACACTTACGGCCAGAGTTGCCTGCTGGCCCGGCGGCTCGTCGAATCCGGAGTCCGGTTCGTGACGGTTTATTTTTCCCGCTCGATCGGCAACGGCGGCACAGGCGGCCAGGGCGGCTGGGACACCCACAAACAGAACTTCGCCGACCTGAAAAATCGCCTGCTCCCGATGACGGACCGCACCATCCCCACGATGATCGAGGACATGGCCGCGCGAGGGCTTCTGGAAAAAACGCTGCTCGTCTGGACCGGCGAAATGGGCCGCGCGCCGAAAATCGGCGACCAGGACCCCCAGGGCCGTGGCCATTGGCCGATGTGCTACACCGCTCTGCTTGCCGGCGGCGGGGTGAATGGGGGTATGATTTATGGGGCCTCCGACAAAACCGGCGCGTTCCCGACCACCGGCCCCACGCGCCCGGACGACCTTGCGGCCACGATCTTCCGAAGCCTGGGAATCGACCCGGCGACCGAAATGATCGACACCCTTGGCCGCCCGTTGCCGGCTGCCACCGGTCGACCGATCGAAGAAATCTTCGGTTGACCTTTCCGCCCGGCTCGATGATCTACCCAACGAAGACGCAATGACCATGATCGATCCGCCGTCCGACATCAAGGCCTGCCAGTCCGAAGGCTTCCTCCAGCTCACGTGGGACGACGGCACGTGGAGCGTGAATCTGCCCTACAAGTGGCTACGCGGCGAATGCCCCTGCGCGGCCTGCAAGGACGAATGGACCGGAGCCCGCATCCTTGACCCGGCCTCGATTCCGGACGACATCAAAGTGGCCGACATGGACCTCGTCGGTTCCTACGCCCTCAAAATCGGCTGGTCCGACGGCCACGGCTCGGGCCTGTTCACGTGGGAAAACCTGCGGAAACTGTCGGAAGGCCGCCGAAACGCGACATCGGGCTCCACCGATTGATCGTGTCCGGGACTTCCCTCGAATCGAATGCTGGCCGCGAGTGATCGACACAAGACGTTCAATTACAGGATGTTGCGTCAGACCAACCGGTAAATCGGGAATCGGATGATCGACACACCTCGCTGGACGATCGCGATTCCGACCTTCGACGGCGCCGCATTCATCGCGGACGCCGTTCGGAGCGTGGTGGCGCAAACCGACGGCGATTTCGAACTCATCGTCTGCGACGACGGGTCGAAGGACGATAGCCTCGAAATCGTACGGAAGATTTGCGGAACCAGGGCCCGGATCGTCGGCAACATGACCGGCCAGCCACTGGGCCTTGCGGGCAACTGGAACAGGTGCGTGGCCGAAGCCGCGGGCGATTGGGTCACGATCCTGCATCAGGACGATCTTCTGGATCCCGGTTTTCTCGCCAGGCACCGGGCGATCGCCAGCCTGCACGGCGACGTCGGCCTGATCCTCGGGCCCGTCACCATGATCGACCCCGCCGGCCAGCCGATCGTTGAACGTTTAGAAAATTTCTGCTGGCCGGACCGGTTCGTCGTGTGGCCGCCGCAGGCTCTCAGCCGAGTGCTCGTGACCGGCAATCCGATTCGTTGCCCGGGCGTGAGCTTCCGACGCGATTTGCACGAACGCATCGGAGGCTTCGATTCCCGATGGAAATATGTGCTGGACTGGGACTTCTGGTATCGGGCAGGTCAGGATTCGGCCGTCGCATTCGTCGAAGAGGCACTGGCCAGTCAGCGATGGCATCAAGCCAGCGAAACGCACAAACTGGCCCGGGGCACTGTCGATCTCGAAGAGAACGCCTGGCTGATGCGGTCGATCCTGGCCGGCGAGCCATTCCTGGATTCGGAACGGCCGCTGATCGACACAAAAATCCGCACCCGGATGGCCCACTCCTGGACGAACAGAGCATATCAGGCGGCTGTTCGAGGCGACCGGCGGGCGGAAATCCATGCAATCAGGCAGGCGTGGGCCGAAAGCCCGGGCGTTCTGTTCGAAACGCTCGCACATGACCCGCGCGCCGTCGCCCGGCTGCTCCTGGGCGGGGCAAATCGCGGGCGTCACGCGTGAGCCGGTCCGACAAAGTCATATCCGATTTTTTCCCGCGAATCGCATCCGGCGACTTGATAAAATGGCGTCATTCCGAACCGTCAATCACGACACTTGCGTATGCTTCGAAACAGGCCCGCGCAATCGCAATTCCCGAGGTGAGCGATGTCCCGAACTGCGATCTTCCGAATCGTATTGTCGATCTCCCTGGCAGGCACGTGCCTTTCGGCGCATGCCGAAGTGAAGATCACGCCGGACGTAGTCTACGGCCATAAGCATGGCCTCGCAATGACTTACGACGTCTTCCGCCCCACGGAAAAACCGAACGGAGCAGGGGTTCTGTTCATGGTCAGCGGCGGCTGGTATTCCCAGTGGGCGCCGCCGGAAGCGATGAAGCCGTTCTTCCAGGACTTGCTCGACCGAGGTTTCACGGTGTTCGCCGTGCGCCACGGCAGCAGCCCGAAATTCGGCATCGAAGAAGCCGTCAGCGACGTGCGAAGAGCTGTGCGCCACATTCGGTCCCTGGCCTCGACCTATCAGGTCGACCCGGAACGACTTGGCGTTTTCGGCATGAGCGCCGGCGGGCACCTTTCGCTGATGCTGGCGACGACGGCCGACCAGGGCAAGGCCGATGACGCCGATCCCGTGCTGCGAGTCAGCGACAAAGTCGCGGCGGCCTGCGCCTGGGTCGCGCCGACCGACCTTCGTATTATGGTTTCGAGCGATCCGAACCGCCTTCCGGCCTACAAGAACTTCCCCGCTCTGGTCATGGAGCAGGAAGCCGCCGCCAAAATGTCGCCCCTTCTGGCCGTGACGCCGGACGACGCCGCGACACTGCTGATCGCAGGCGACAAGGACGAGCTTGTGCCGATCGAACACAGCAAAAAGATCAAATCGGAATTCGACAGCAAAAAAGTCCCTTCGGAATTCCTGATCATCGAAGGCGGCGGGCACGCTTTCAAAGGCGATGACCTGAAACGCGCCCAGAAAGCCATGGGCGACTTTTTCGAAGCCCGGCTCGTCAAGCCGGCCGCGGCGAACAGCGCGAAGGCGTCCTGATTGAGGTCTTCATCGGGACGGATGCAATTCGAAGCCGGTTCAGGCGGTTTCATGGAGGTCGGGAATTGAATATCGAAACGGTCATCTTCGATTTCGGCAATGTGATCGCCCACTTCGATTACCGGATCGCCGCGAATCGGCTGGGCGAACCGCTGGGCATCAGCGGCGAAAGCCTGATGGAACGGGCGACGTCTCTCGGATTTCGAAATCTGCTGATGGATTTCGAAAGCGGCAGAATCGGCCCGGATGCTTTCGTAGCCGAGCTGAAAGAGCGGCTCCGCCTGCCGCAGGATCCTGAACGGATCGCGGCGGACTGGGCCGACATCTTCACGGCGAACGAGCCCGTCCATGCGCTGGCCCACGAACTGGGCGATGCTGGCGTCAAACTCGTGCTCGGATCGAACACGAACGCGATTCACGCATCGCATTTCGTCCGGCAGTTCGATTCTCTGCTGAACCGATTCGAGTCGCTCGTGTTCTCGCACGAAGTCGGCGCCATGAAGCCGGCCGATGCGTTCTATCGCCGATGTGTCGAAGTGTCAGGCTCGCCTTCTTCTCGCTGCGTATTCATCGACGACATGCCCGAAAATGTCGAAGGCGCGATCGCCGCGGGACTTCAGGCCCTGCATTTCGAAAATGCGGACAAGTTGAAAGCCGACCTGCTGGCGCTCGGTCTGCCGCTGAATCGTACCGCCGGCAGATCCTGAAACGAATTCCCTGGCGCTCCCGGAAATTCAGCGATTCTTCAGGCCCGACCATGTCGATCAACGAAATCCCGCCCGCGGCACGACTACACGGACGGGCGGAAATCCAGCCGTCCCTGCGTTCGCTGCTCGAATCGGACTACGAAGCAGCGCTTCGGGGCTGGTGGCCTGAACCGTTCGCCGACCACTTCCGTGAAGTTTATCAGGTCGACCTGACCGGCGAATACGCCGGTCGGCTGCTTTCGCACCCTTTCGGGAAAGGCTCCGGGCAGCTTTCGATGACGCTCGCCCAGGTGCGCGAAGCGGCGGAAGCCGGCCTGGCGTTCGTCGTGCTCAAGACCGTCATCGGCGAGGACACATCAGGCTGTCGCAGCATGGGTGCCTGGGCCACGGACGACACCCGGATGGCCGTCGAGCCGATCGTCGGCCAGTCGAATCGCACAGGGTGGACGGTCAGCTGGAAGGGCCGGGGCTGGGGGCGATCGTTCGAGGATTATCTCGCGCTCTGCCACGGTTCGTTCGAAATCATGGCCGAAACCGGCATGACGGTCGCCGCATCAGCGAAAATGCACCTGCCGGCGACGCTCGACGAACCATGGCGGCTGGCCGAATACGAGAACGTGATCGGCAGCCTTGTCCGTACATGGCATGCGGCCGGCAATCCCGGACCCATGCCGTTCGAAAAGGATTTCTCGCCGACACTCGCCGGCGACGATCGTTCAAGGTCGCACGATAGCCTCTTGCGCTGGCTGAACGAAATCGTGCCGAACATCCGCAAAGTCGAACCGGCCGGAACTACGATCGGCCTGAAGATCATGAACGCCGTCGGCCCGCTCGAACTGCAGCACCGCATTCTCGACACCGCGCTGAGCCTTGCTCCTGACCGCCGGCCCGATTTCCTGATCTACGCCAACCGGCTTTTCGATCCGGACCGAAGCTTCGAAGGCCATCGAGGGATCGCCTACGGAGGCCCCGATCTGAGCGATCGGAACATCGGCGTGCTTGCCGGACGAAAAGACATCGCAAGCCTCTCCAACATCAAGATTTCCGCGACCGGCGATATCGATTCGGGCCGGACGGCCGTGGAATATGCCCTGAAGGGTTGCTCATCGGCGCAATTGCATACTCTGTTTCAGGTACCGATGCAATTTCCGATCGAGCCGACCGTAAGCCGGGTCCGCCGTGTGCTGGCCCGGTTAATTTTCCATCAGAACGACGGACTTGTCGCGTGGCTTGCCCATGCGCGCGCTCACTGGGGCCTGACCGATTCGCGGGGTATGGCGACCTGGTCCGGCTTGAGGAACCTCGAGATCCCGGCCGAACGTTACAGGCTCGATTTTCAGACCCGCTCGCCGCAGTGAGGGCAGCGGTTGTCGCGCAGAAGCCCTGCCGCGATCATGCCGGTAAACAGGCTGACCGTGCCGATCCCGACGACCATGAGCACGACGGCGATCGCCCGGCCGACCGTCGTGACCGGATAGATGTCGCCGTAACCGATCGTCGTCACCGTGACCATCGCCCACCAGACGCCGTCGCGAAAGCTGTGTACGTTCGGATTGACGCCTTGCTCGGCATAGAAAAATCCGAGCGCACCGGTGACGATCGTGATTCCGAGGATACTGCCGACTTCGTTGATCCGGTTTCGTTCCAGAAATTCCTGGCCATCCCGGGCGTATTCACGAATCGAAACGTGCAGCTTGAAGATTCGCAAGAGCCTGAGAATACGCAGGATGCGCACGGCCAGCATGCCATGCCCGGCGGTGTCGATCATGGGGATCGACGCCAGCGGCTCCCACCAGTTCCGGCGCAGGAATCGCTTTCGGTTGGGTGCGAAAATCAGGGCATGCACAAAGTCGGCGAGCAGGACGATGCAAAAGAGACTGTCCGTTACGTGGGCGAGATCCCAGTTCGATTCGTTGCCGTCTTCGATTTCGATAAGCTGGGCGATCAGCAGAACGACACCCAGGATACTCACTGCGACATTCGCTCTCCCGCTGAGCAGCCGATGTTCCGTCCCCCAATGGGGCGCGATGGAATTCTCGGATACGGGAGCGACATCGTGATCGTCATCCGGCACGTCGTCGTGTTCGGAATAGATGCGATGCGGCGTTTTCGAATGGCGGGCCGATTTGTGAGCGCCATGAACCGATCGGCCTGGCTGGCCACCCATCGATGAAGCCGACGCTCGATATGCGGACATTGCCGAAGGACTCCGTTCCGTGTCTCAGGCTCCGTGGCCCGAATCGCTCCATCCATGGAGCTTCCAGCGCGGTTCAGAATACGACTTTGCCGGATTCTGTCCAGATCGATCCACAAAGGCAGCGATCATGGCAGAACGGAACGTTCGATCGAAATGGCAGTTGCGTCGATCAACGACGTCCGCTGCGCGGTCGGGCCGGTGCTGCGGCTGCGGGGGCCTTGTTCTGCAGTTGGGCTTTGACGATCGGATAGACGTAGTGGTTCAGGCCATACGGCACGGCGATAGAAAGGGCGGCGATGATCCAGGTTTCGAGCCCGCTGGTTCCGAACAGGATCATGACCATGAACAGAAACACGACGAAATTGAGGGCGGCCGTGATCAGGGATGTTTCCGGCTGGCCCGCGAAGATGTAAATGGCGACCGAGATCGCCAGGCAAAGGGAAGCGATCGCCAGAACTTTGAGCGAAATCGTGATGATCGTGCCGAAGTCGAATTCGAAGAACCGGCTGGCGATGAAGATCACGAGGATGCCGATGGGGAACTGGAACGCGATCTGGCGAACCGCATATTCCAGCACGCCCTGGGCAGCCTGTTCGCCGCCCTGCATGTAGCCCATTCCGAAAATCGCTCCCAGCGACGCCAGAATGATCGCGAACGGGACTTTGTAATGCGAGGTGCTTTTGAGCCAGATACTCATGGCCGGGCCGCTCCTTGAGCTGGTGGGAGAGAATTGTCTGCGAAACTTCCTGGTACGTCGCGACGTTTGTGACGAACGTGCCATGCGATGGAGACACAAACTATCACGTCTCAGGCGATCGCGTTAGAATCGAGATTCGGAATTTCCGCGAATTTCGTTCGATCGGCCGTCACGACCGGTTCACTCAGCCAGACAAGGCTCTTCCGATGGCGAAATCGACGCACATTCGGCTCATACCGGAGAGCTCGGCCACGGGCGCAGCGTCTGAGGCTTATGCCGAGTGGTTCGCACAGAACCCCGGTCGGCCCGCAGTGCCCGACATTCTCAAGTGCTTCGCGGACCGGCCGGACTTCTTCCGTGATGTCGTCGCGTTTTCCGAACGGTTGCATTTTCGCGACGGCCATTTGACTTATCGCATCAAGGAAATGCTGGCCACGCTCGTCTCCGCCCTGAACCAGTGCCGCTACTGAACGGATTCTCACGCTCGCTTCCTGCGGTCGCAGGAGCCCGACACCGATCTCGTCGATGTGCTGGCAGCCGGCGATCTCGATGCCGCCCTGCCGTGCCTGACCGACCCCGAAGCCGCACTGCTCGAATATGCCCGCAAGCTCACGCTGAACCCGGCCAGGATGTCGGCCGACGACGCCCAGGCCCTGCGGCGACAGGGCTGGACGGACCCCCAGATCGCCGAGGCCGTTTACGTCATCTCCCTGTTCGCGTTCTTCAACCGGGTGGCCGACGCGTTCGGCATCGGTTGATGGAACGCTTTCAGCCCCCCGTTCGGCCACCTGTCAGGCTTGCTTTCGGGCCTTTCGCAACGATCGCATGAACACACCCAAGCCGGCCGTGAGAACAATCCAGGTGGAAGGCTCTGGCACCGGTACCGGCTCAGGTTGAGCTGTCGAAGGATCACCCCCGGGAACGGGGTCGATCGAAGTATCGATGATCGGCTCGTCGGTCAGAATTTCCGGCCAGACGGGAAGCAACTCGAAGACCATTTCGAAACTGCCTCCCTGATAATAGCCCCGACCTGCCATCCTTCCGTCGTCGGAAATATCGAACAATTTGAGGCCGTACCAAGCCCCCGTGTTCTCGATTCGCGACAAGATATTGAAAGGCTCGGCATCGGCCGATTGCCAGACCAGCGAATTCCCGACGATCACACCTGCTTCATTCATTCCCCAGGCGAAAAAATCATTCGAACCGGCCGGGCCCTTCAGCCAGTTTTTTTCGCCGGAGTTCGTATCGTACAGGTAAGGCAATTGATTCGGATCGAAACGGTCGTAGCCCAGAATACGGCCGGATGAGTCATAGTCGAGATATCGAATCGATTTTCCGATGGCTTCCGGAATCAGGTTCTCGCTGGAACCGCCTTTGTACATGAGATATTGGGCGGCCCCGACCGTCGAAGGAATGACGTCCATGACATAATCGCCACGCGGGATCGCATAGTCGCTGATCCCATCGTCGCGCATAACCCCTGTGACAGGCCGGTATGTAGGGAATGGATTGGAACGTGCGTCGAATCGCTCGACGATTCGGTATTTCGGTGCGAGCGAGTCGGCCCGGGACGTGATCGCCGGTCCACAGATGAACGTTGCGAAGGCCATTGCGTAAGCGAATCTCATGAGGCATCCTTGCGCTTTCGTGCAATTTCGGGATAAGCCGATTCTTCGATATCATGCGGCAGATTATCAGTTTCCCGGCTTTCGTCAATGCGGTTCGACGAAGATCAAGCCGTGATCCGTGGATCTCCAGGCCAGGTATCGATTTCGGCGGTTACCGGAAAATCCGCGCCGAGTACCGACAAGGATCTTGCGGCCTCTCGACGCGTGGTACACGATAACGGCTCGGTCGATCGACGCATTTCGTACATGCATGGAGACGCGCAACATGAAGACGACATCGGAATTTCCTCTCTCACTCCTCAAAGCCCTGACATTTGCCTCACTGGCGGTCAGTCCCATCTTGATCCTTCCGTCTCAAGCCGACGACAAAAAGGCGGCCCAGACGGCCGACCCCCTGGAGGGCGAAAAGAAAGCGGACGCCAAAAACGATGCCAGCCCGGCACTGGGATTGTGGGAACTCGAATACGACAACCAGGGCACTCTTGTCGTCGATCGCTACGAAATCAAGGCGGGCGAAAAGGGAGAGTTGTCAGGCAAACTCCTGCGCGGGGGCAAGGAGATCACGAAACTGGACAAGGTGCGTATCGAGGGCGACAAGCTCTCGTTCGAAGCCTCAGGCACGACGGACGGCGTGACATGGAAAGCCGAACTTTCCGGCAAGGTCGATGGCGACACGATCGACGGAACGGCGAAGATCACCGTCAATGACCAATCCTTCGACCTGCCCTGGCAGCCGAAGCGGGTCAAACAGCAGAAATGATCGGATGCATCCACGACCGGGTCGGGCATCCCCTGAGTCTCCCTTTACCGAAATCGATTCGGATGGATGGATGGATGGATCGAATCGGTGCCGGTCCGGGCAGACCTTGGCCGAATCCACTTCGGGAGCCCGCTAATTTGGGCACGAATTCGGCCTTATTTTCGAATCCTGGAAAATAAAACTACTGGTGCGGCGAATCCGGGTATGGACTTCCTGTCCATGAAAACCGACACCTGGCGGATTCCGCCAGGTCGTGTGCGAACGATCGTTTCGCATGGGACTTGAGGCTTCCACCCCACCGATTCCGCTCATTCTCGAATCCGGGAGAATCTCGCGATGACTCGCATGGACCTGTTCCGCCGCTTCCATCAGGCACTGATGACCGCGACGCTCTTGTGCGCGACGACGCCGACATCCTTTTGCTTGGCGGCTCCGATCGAAATCGCAGCCGTGCCGACCGCCGAAACGGTGCTGGGACTTTGGGAGCAAAAATACGAATTCATGGGCATGCCGATGGTCGATCGGTATGAACTGAAGAAATCGGAGCCGGACGGTTACACGGGCAAATTGACCCGCGACGGCAAGGAAATTTCGAAACTCGAAGAAATCAAATTCGAAGGCGACAAAATCAGCTTCGTCGCCCGTGGCACAGCGGAAGGGACCGAATGGAAGGTCGAATTCGCCGGCACAATCAAAGGAGACGACATTGACGGCAAGGTGAAAATATCCGTGAACGATCAGACCTTCGAAACGCCCTGGAAACCGAAGCGGATCAAGCAGGACAAATGAGTCGGGCGCGTCATGCCTTCGGCCGGCGGCGGGGCTTCGCGAGTGATTTCGAAACGACTTCGCTCACACGATATTCGACGATCCGGCGCACGAGATCCAGCGGCAGCGGCCGATCGTGCGGAAACTGGACCGCCCCGCGCGACGTGGCGTAATCGGTCATATCCTCAGCGAAACGCTCGATTCCGGAACTGGTGGGATAGAATCCGACATGGTTCCGGAACGCGCCGAAGTGCACCAGATTCTTTCCGAGCACGAAAGTCGGCAGGCGATACTTGATCGCCTCGACGGCCTCCGGCGCGGCCGCCCGGATCGTCGCCCGCATCGCTTCCAGTCGATCACGCACGGCGGGATCCGCCGCCGCAATGTACGCATCGATCGTATCAGGTTCCACCGATCCGGACTTCATCGATCGTGTCTCCTTCCGGATCATTCCGGGCTCGATCGCTTCAAGGCTTCAGATACGTGTTGGGTACGTTTCGGAGATTGAGGGCGGACTTGCCGGCGGCTTGCCGCAACAGGGCGATATTGGCGTAAATGTCCGCCTCCCGCCGGTGCACCTGCGGCAGCAGGCCCATTTGAGCGAACGACACCGGCGTGACGTCGAAAAAGACCGTCTCCCATTCGTAACCTTCGCCCCAGTAGAGAGCATCCACATGCACATCGACACGGGCACCTGCTTTCAGTAGCATCCGCATGACCGGTTCGCTGCGGTTGGCATTGGAATTCACGGTGTGGAAGATCGGCGTGTGGCCGTTGCAGCCCTGGTGGTCGAATTGCGCCTGGGCGTTGACGTCCACTCCCGCTTCGATCAGTGCCTCGACAGCCTCGCGGCAACCGAACTCCGCCGCGACGTGCAGCAGGGTGACACCCGTAAGCGAGACGAATGCCGATTCGAGGCTCGTCCGGTGCTCGATGATCGAAGGACGCACCGAAATCATGCGGAGCAGGGCGGGTTTGTCGTCTGTCAGCACCGGGAAAAGGACGGGATCAGGCAATTTCGCGCCATGGCAGCCAAGCAGGTAGAGACATTCTTTCAGGCGATCCGACCGCGTGTATTCGCCCAGAAGCCACTGGACGGGCGTTTTGCCACGAATCGGCGTTACCGCGTTAGCGCCGGCATCCAGGGCGGCACGCAATGCGGAGACGTCATGTCCTTCGAAGGCTCTCAACATGGCTTCGGTCGCGGAATTTTCCGTCATTCTCGAACCTCATGACTTCGAGAGAATCTCACCTGCCCGTGGATTTCCGCACTCGCGGGACGAAGTCGATCACAGGAACCGCCAGTCGCCTGTTACGACCGAATAAATCCCCAGGCCGAGATTCGCCACAGCGTGGCTGATGACCAGTGCCGAAACGCTTTTCGACTTGCGCAGCAGCCACAGCCAGAGCACGCCGCAGAGCAGTGCCGGGAACCATTCCGGGTGCCCGGCGACGAACAGGCCGAGCGAAACGATGGCGGCCGTCGAGTTGAAGGCCCAGGGGGCGATCTTCTGCCAGTCCGGATCGGTCACGTAGCGAAGGATGAAGTCGCGCATGAAGAGTTCTTCGATGACCGGCACGATGGCGACCAGCCCGAGAGCGCGAAAGACGAGGAACAACCACTTCGTCGCGGGTTCCAGTTGCGTCGGGTCGAAAGCCGAACGCTTGCCGAGCGATTCGGGAAGAGGGGGATACAGGCCATCCAGGCCGATCCAAAAAACGGTGACGAACGCCCCGATGACCACGGCAAGCAGGGCGGTGCCCAGGCCGGGCAGTGGTTTAAGGTCGCGCCAGGCCTTGCGGGAAACGAACATGGCCGCGAGAACGGCGAGGATTTTGACGCAGTAAATAGCGGCGTAGCGTTCCCCGATCATCGTCCCGTCGGCGTTTTCCGCCTGTCCTTCCAGTTTCGTACCTATCAGGAAAACGGCGAACGGCAAAACGTAAGCCCAGGCGGGGACGCCGGAAGCGGCATGCGAGTTCGACGCCTCGGGCAAATTATCGTTCGACGGGGTCGTGATTTCGTCGGCGGTCATGGCGGTCTCGACGGTTCGGGCGGAAGAAACGAATTCGGTCAGTCGACAGTTTAGGACAATTCACTACCAGTTCGCACGTGGTTTTCCCTGAGGGGCGGCATGCATCCAGCCTGACGTACCTTTCGTGACATCCGTAATCTTGTAAACCCGAAGTACGGTGGATATGCTCATGGCTCCGAATGCGTGGTGACTTCCGCTCATTCCCCCTTCGCCCGTAACGCAAAGCCACATCGCCCGCTTGAGGACCGATCGAACCATGTCCACGCAAGGCGACCGCATCAGCCAGCTGCTCGAAGAATTCAAACGGTCGCGTGACGTCATGGTGGGTGAACTCTCCAAGGTCGTCGTCGGGCAGAGCGACGTGATCGAACTGATCCTGGCATCGATCTTCACCCGAGGCCACGTGCTGCTCGTCGGCGTTCCCGGCCTGGCGAAGACGTTGCTGGTCAGCTCGCTGGCCCGGATTCTCGACGTCGGCTTCAAGCGGATCCAGTTCACGCCTGACCTGATGCCTTCGGACATCACCGGCACGAACGTGCTGGAAGAGCCCGAATCCGGCCGGCGGGCGTTCCGGTTCATCCAGGGGCCGCTGTTCTCGAACATCATTCTGGCCGACGAAATCAACCGGACGCCGCCGAAAACCCAGGCGGCTCTGCTGCAGGCGATGCAGGAGCGGGAAGTGACGGTCGGTCAGGAGACGATGAAGCTGCCGGAACCGTTCTTCGTGATCGCCACGCAGAACCCGATCGAGCAGGAAGGCACTTATCCGCTGCCGGAAGCCCAGCTCGACCGGTTCATGTTCGACATTCGCGTGGGTTATCCCTCGCTCGAAGAGGAAGAACGGATCCTGACGACGACCACTCGCGGCGAATCGCACGAACTGACGAAAGTGCTCTCCGGCCGGGCGATCGTCAATCTTCAGAAGCTCGTCACGAGCGTACCGGTGTCGGACTATGCCGTGAAATACGTGGCCCGGCTGGTGCGGGCGACACGCCCGACCGACCCTTCCGCGCCGGCGTTCATTCAGGAAATGGTCGACAATGGCGCTGGCCCGCGAGCGGGCCAGAACCTGATTCTGGGCGCCAAGGCGATGGCCGCGATGGACGGCCGTTACAGCGTTTCGCTGGACGATGTCCGCAAAGTCGCCGCTCCTGTGCTGCGGCACCGGGTGATGACGAACTTCCAGGCTCAGGCCGAAGGTCAGACGACTGATTCGATCGTCGCCCGCCTGCTCCGCGAAGTTCCCGAGCCGGAAGTGCCGAAGTACGAAAACCGCAAGAGCTGAGTCGAGTCTGCGAATTCGCCTGAATTCGCACGAAGGCCAGACCGATCGAACCGGATAAGAAAAGGCACGACCGAAGACGTGGCCAACCCCGCCGAAAAGTTCTTGAAGCCCGAAGTCATCCGCAACGTGTCGCGGCTGGACCTTCGTGCCAAGTTCATCGTCGAGGGGTTCCTGTCAGGCCTGCACGCCAGCCCGTTCCACGGGTTTTCCGTAGAGTTCAGCGAACACCGGAAATACACGCCTGGCGACAACATTTCGGACATCGACTGGAGCGTTTTCGCCAAGACCGACCGGTTCTACGTCAAACGGTTTCAGGCCGAGACGAACCTGACCGGCTATCTGCTCATGGACCTGTCAGCGTCCATGGGTTACACCTACCGGCAGGAATTGACGAAGTTCGAATATGCCATCAGCCTTGCCGCCGCACTGGGCTATCTGATGGTACAGCAGCAGGATCCGGTCGGCCTGATCGCGTTCGACGAAAAAGTGCGCGAAAGCCTGCCGCCCAAGAGCCGGCGGACGCACCTGGCCAACATTCTGTCGGTTCTGGCACGGCTGCAACCGACGGGTTTGACGGACATCCCGGCGTCCATCCGCCAGATTTCGCGGATGATCCGGCATCGCAGCCTCGTGATGCTGTTCACGGACCTGCTCGCCGACGCCGATCCGATCCTGAAGGCCATACACCGGCTGCGGCACTCCGGGCACGAAGTCATCGTATTCCATATTCTGGACGAAGCCGAAGCCGATTTTCCCTTTCAGGGCATCGTCGAGCTGGAAGACCCCGAAACCGGCGAAATCCTGACCGTCGACGCGCTCGCGGCCCGCGCGGATTATCTGGAATCGGTGAACACGTTTCGGGACCAGTACAAGCGCGACCTCTTCCGGGCCAGGGTCGACTACGTTCCTCTTCACACGGGAATGCCGTTCGACAAGGCATTGATGGGCTATCTTCTGAGCCGGCAGCGTAAAGGCTGACCGGGCCGCGTCACAGGGCGAATCACGATGAATCTCTCGGTGGTGCATCTGGGATTGCTGGCGGGCCTGGCCTTCGTGGCCGTGCCCGTGATCATCCACATGGTGATGCGCCAGAAGCCCAAACACATCTTCTTCCCCGCCCTGCGCCTGCTGAAGCAGAAGCAGCGGCAATCGACACGGCGGCTCCGCATCCGCCAATGGGCCCTGCTGGCCTCGCGCATGGCCGTCGTAGCCTTGATGGCCCTCTGCATGGCTCGCCCCGCCTGCAACACCACGGCCCCGCTGGGTGAAGCCAACGTGCCGACGGCCATCGCCCTGGTGGTCGATACATCGCTCTCCATGCAGTGGACCGACGCCCGCAACCGCGACCGCCTGAGCGAAGCCAGAGACCTGGCCCGGAAAGTCGTCCGCGAAACGCCGATCACCAGCCAGATCTTCCTGATCGATTCGGCCGAGCCGATCGAAACGCCCGCCATGTCACCCTCCACCGCCGAAGGGCGTATCAAGGCCCTGGAACTGCGGGCGGCGAACCGGCCGCTCAACGATGCCATCGACGCGGCGTACAAGTGCGTCATGTCGTCGGATCGCCCCCGGCGCGAAATTTACGTGATGACCGATCTGGCCGAAACTTCGCTGGACCTGCAGCGGCCAGTCTCGATACCGACCCTCGCCGAACCGGAAAAGTCGCAGGAAGTTCCTGTCCAGCTTTATCTCCTGCGGCTCAATCCGCCGGAGGCGGTGAACGCCGGCCTGAAGAATCTGGAATTCGACGCATCGGCGGCCGTCGTCGGCGAACCGCTGGACATCAAGCTCATCGTCTCGAACTCCGGCCCCGCCACTACGCGAATTCTCGAGCTCTGGCTCGATGGCCGCAAGCGTGATCAGCGGGCCGTCGAGCTTTCGGCCGATTCGGACGCCGAAATCGTCATGCGCACGCCGCCGCTGGAACCTGGCCGCGACGGCCTGCACCAGGGCGAAATCCGCATTCGTGACGATGACCCGATGCCGTTCGACAACACGGCCTATTTCTCACTCGTTGTGCGGCCCCCTGTGAAAGTGCTCATCGTCACAGATATCGAGCAGGACGCCCTGTTCCTGGCCGAAGCTCTTGACCCTGCCCGGGGGGCCGGCGGGGTAGCTCTGCCCGGAGTTTCCCGACCGTTCCGGGTCGAAATTCTGCGTGTCGGTCAATTGGCCGATCGACTTCGAAAGGCGGACGACCGGCCACACGCGATCCTGGTCAACAACGTGGCCCAGATTCCCGAACCGCTCTGGACGCAACTGAATCTTGCGGTGCGTTCGGGCGTGGGGATTTGCGTCGCGCTGGGCGATCGCTCCCGCGACGATTCCTACAACGGCGCCACGGCGATGACGCTTCTGCCCGCCACCGCCGACAGCCGGTTCGAAGCCCCCGCGGGCCAGCCGCTGCACTTCTCCGCCCCCGACGTGAATCACCCGATCTTCGCGCAGTATGCCGAGGAACTTCGCACCGAATTATCCACGGTGCCAGTCTTTCGGTATCGGCAGACGACCCGCTCAGGGCAGGGCACGCGGGAATTGCTGCAAATTTCCGATGGCCGCTCGGCACTGCTGGAACGTGTTTTCGACGCCAACGTCGCCGGGCGCATCCTCTACTGGACCACACCACTGGCACGGCGGCCATCCAGCTCGGACGCCGCCGCCTGGAACGACTTCCCCCGCTCCTGGTCGTTCGTGCAGGTCGTCAATCGCATGTGTGCCTACCTGGCCGATACGGATTCCCAGACAGCCATGGTCGAAGCCGGCCAGGATTATCTTTTGCCCGTGGAGCCGGACAAAGGCTTCCGATCGGCTCTCGTAAAAGGCCCCGGCGATCGCCCCGGCGAGAAACGGGACCTCGCAGCCAGCGAAAACCGCCTGCCGATCCTGAAGCCCGATCTTCTCGGTCACTGGGGCGTTGCGCTCACCGGCGCGGCGGGTGTGGCGAAATCGACGGGATTTTCCGTCAATCCGCCAGCCACCGAAAGCCAACTGCGGCCGATCGCCAGGGAGTCGCTCGACACCGTCTTCGGTAAGGACAAATACTCACTGGCACAGGACACCGAATCGCTCGAAAAAGCTGTCGGGCTGGCGCGTGTCGGTGTGGAATTCTACCCCTGGCTCATGCTTCTGCTGCTCGTCGTACTGAGCTTCGAGAACTACCTCGCGAACCGGTTTTACAAGGACGACCCGAACCTTTCCGGCGGCGCGCCCCAGCCTTCCAGGCGTGAGGTGGCCGCATGAATTTCTCCGTCAATCCGATCGGCGGATGGCTGGTCTGGTCACCCGCCGCGTTTCTTGTGATCTATCTGAGCTATCTGGCGTATCGGGATCGAATCCGGGCCGGCGGGACGCGCACGGTCACCGCGCGCATCTGCTTCGCCTTGCGGATGCTGGCCCTGGCGATGACGCTCTTCGCGGGCCTTCGGCCGAGCCTGGTCATGTCCGTCAAACGCGAACGGCCGGCCATGTTGCTGTTTCAGGTGGACAAATCACGCAGCATGACCCTCTCGGATCAGGCCGCCGGCCGATCTCGCTGGGATATCGCTACGGAAACGCTCAGGAAGGTCGACGAAGAGATCAAGCGGATTGGACCGCCGCTCGAAGCGACGTATCAAAGCTTCGATTCCGCCGTCGCGGATTTCGATCCCGCGAAACCGCCGAAAGCCGAAGGGCCGGAAACCGCACTCGGTACCGCTCTCGCCGATGGCCCCGCACGGCTGGGCAGCGGGAGAGTCGCGGCCATGTACGTTCTCTCCGACGGAGCCTCGAACGGCGGCCCGCCGCCGATGACGGCCGCGGCCAATCTCAGGGCTCTGCGAATCCCGGTAAATGTGGTGACCTTCGGGTCGGCCACGCCGGACGAAGGCATTCGTGATATTGCGGTCAAGGACATGATCGCCGGCCCGACCGTCTTTGTGAAGAATCAGCTTCAGGTTCGGGCGACCGTCACCTCCCAGGGCTTCGCGGGCCGCAAGCTGACAGCCCAGCTTTTCGAGGAAGATTCGCCGCAGCCCGTCGCGAGCACCCAGTTCGACGCCCCCGAAAACGGCAAGCCGTTCGCGCTTCGCGACCTTGCCTACACCCCCGAAAAGCCTGGCGAAACCAAGCTGACTCTGCGGATTTCGCCTCAGGATGGTGAAGTCACCACGACGAACAACGAAACGGGCACCTATGTGACCGTTCTCAAGGGCGGCCTGAACGTGCTTTATGTTCAGGGACCGGCATTTTCCTGGGAATACCGGTTTCTGGCCCGGGCACTCGACGCTTCGCCCGATATCCGGGTCGATCTCGTCGTACTGCGAAAGCCTGCATCCTTGAACGATGGCGACCTCGACGACGCCCTGCTGGAACCCGCCAAATACGACGTTTTCATTCTCGATGCCCCTGTTTCGGTCCTGACGCCGACGCAGATTCAGAAACTCGCGACGAACGTGCAGAGGGGCGCAGGGCTGCTCATGCTCGGGGGCCGGTTGAGTTTTTCCGGTGGCGGATGGGCGAATACCCCGGTCGCCGGAGTGCTACCGGTCGATGTTCCGTTGGGTATGGCCCAAAACGAGCCTGAAGGCGGCCTGAAAATCGTGCCGACCAATGCCGCGGCCGAAAGCTTCATCACGCGCGTCGCCGCCGACGCGGCCGAATCGGACAGGCTCTGGCGCGGCCTGCCGCCGATTCCTGGCGCCCACATTTTCGGCCAGGTCAAGCCGAACGCGGCGATCCTGCTCGAAACCGAGGACAAGAAACCTCTGCTGGTTTCGCAGGATCTCGGCCGCGGGCGGACACTCGCGTTCGCAGGCGAAACCTGGGTCTGGCCACGTGGCAGCGTCATGCCAGGGGCGACACAGGATCACGCGCTGGCTCATCGCAGATTCTGGCGTCAGACGATTCTCTGGCTCGCCCGCAAAGAAAATCAGGACGAAAGCCCGATCACTCTGGTTCTCGATCAGAGGCGAATCCCGCGCGGCGGCCGCCTGGAATTTACGGCCGCCGCACGCAACCCCAAAGGGGAGCCGCTCCCGGGCGTGTCGTTCCGAACACGTGTCGAGCCCGTCGCGCCAGCCGGTGCGCCGAATCTACCCGAAACTCCGAAAGCCGCCGAATCCGCATCGGTTTTCGTGCAGGGCTCCGAAGCCAGGGGCAATTTCGTCGCTCGTGGCGAGGCCGGAGAATACAGGCTGACCGTAGAGGGTATCGTCAACGGTCAACCTGTCGGCGAAGCCACGGCCCGGTTCCTCGTTTCGCAGGAAGACCGGGAACTCGAACAGCCCACGGCCGATCCGGCACTTCTCGCCGCCATCGCCGCCACGACGGGCGGCAAAGTGCTTACGCCCGAAAGCCTCGTCAAGGAACTCACCTCGATCGACCTGCGTCAGTTCAGCGAATTCGAAAGCCAGGAAGAATTCCGGCTCTGGGATAACTGGCCGATGTTCCTGGCATTCCTCGCCACGATCTCGGCCGAATGGATCCTCAGGCGCAAGTCGGGTATGGTCTGATCCGGCAACGTTACAGTCGGATTGCAGCTTTTCTGCAGGATTCCATGATTACGTTCGAAAATCGAAGGCCGGCGCGTTCCGCAGGAGAACGGCCGGCCCGGATTTCGATCGACAACCATTTCTGATGTGTCGTTCGAACTTGATTCGATGAATCAGCGGAATGCGAAAGGTACGGCCACTTCTTTGCCATCCATGGTCACGAACAGCTCGCCCTTGAGTTCGTCGAAATCATAGTTCCCAGGTTCCGTCGCAAAACGCTTGCCGGTCGATTTGCCGCCGGCTTTTGCCTTCGAAGCAAGCGTAACTTCCTTGGGCGCGTCTTCGACCGGCAGGACGAGCCGGGCCCGGACCGCTGTCGGTTCGGCCGTCATCGTTTCCTTGGCGGACGAGTCGAGAAAATAGGCCGCGACGATCACCGGCTGACCGGGCTTCGAACGCTCGACGACGACCTCGACATATCCCAGATCGCCAGGAATCGGATAGGCCATACCGCCGTTGAGACCCGGTTGTGCCTTGGCGACTTCGGTCGTTACGACAGGAGCCGATCCGCCACAGCCGGCCATTGCCGAGCAGACCGCGGCGATGAAGTAAAAAGCCGAGATTCGGAATTGATGCATCGCAAACCTTCCAGATAGTTCAGACCTGACGGAATGAAGCGGCCCGGACCGTCCAGAACGATCCGGGCCATCGATGTTCGACCGGACGAACGGTCAGTAGGAATCCGCGCTGAGGACCTCAGCACCGTTGCGCGAGCCGAGTCCGCGCCAGACCGGCACAGCGACGGTGTCCTTGATGAACTTGACCGAACCGTCCGCGAAAAGGCTGTTCACGCCACCGGGGTGGGTGCTTCTGGCTGACACGATAGCGTGTTCGCTGGGTACGTCGGTCAGGCTCGAGCCGACACCGCAGTCGACACCGACCCAGTTGGGCGGAGCGGTGTGATTGTAAAGCGTCGAAATGTACCAGGAATAACCCCAGCCATCCGAGAACTGCAGGCCGAAGCCGGGGCTCGCGACGTAACGGCCCTGCTGATAGAAGTACCGATCGGGAGTAAACCTGGTGTTACAAAGCTGCATCAGGGACGTCGCATCGGCAAGTGGATTGAACGTGATGGTGTACGAAGGGGCGATGACGCTGTCGCTCTTCGTCGGTGCCGTGAATGAGCCCGAACCCTTGGTCCGTTCGGAGAACATGACCGTGTTGCTCGTGCCGTCAGTATACTGACCGACACCGAGCCCCGGCCCGTAGGTAAAGGCACCGTTGTCCGTGCTGGCTTTGGGGGTGTTGTCGCCACGAAGGCCGCCGCCGGCGTATGGCGTGCTGCCGCCGAAATTGGCGCGATAGTTGTTCTCGCCGCCCGGGCCGCCGCCCTGACCGTTCGGGTCGGAGGGGCAGATGAAAGAGTTCGATGTGAGCGTGTAAGTCGTGTAATTCACGGACACGATCGCGCCGGAAGAGTTCTGGAGCTGGCCCAGATTCACCCCGGAAAAGTTCATGGCATTGTAGGCGGCCGTCTGCTCCATGAACTGCAGAATATGAGTGTGAACCGAATAGTAGCCGGTCCAGTTGCCCGGGGCGTCGGGCACATTGCCCGTGCCGTAGCTGGTCAAGGTGAGACGGGGAACGCCACCGATAATGACGTCCGGTGCCATCCGGCCTGGCGGGAACACGTTGTGCGTCGAGTGATAGTTATGAAGGGCCAGGCCAATCTGCTTCATATTGTTGACGCATTGGGCACGTCGGGCAGCCTCGCGTGCGGATTGCACGGCAGGCAGAAGCAGGGAGATCAACACGGCGATGATCGCGATGACCACCAGCAATTCGATGAGCGTGAAGCCTTTACGGTCGCTACGGCGTTGCCGCATGGAAGGGGTCCACCAAAGGGGGGGGGACGCAAACGCAAACAATCCCTGACGATGCGCTTGGCGTCAAACTCGTTTCGTCTCTCGATACCCATCCATTGGAATGAGATTGTATTCGCACCGGAATCGACGTGGAATGAAAGTTTCATGAAGAAACTCGAATTCCCGATGTCGACACAATGTCTACGCGGGTATCCTATTGCGATTTCCGTACCGAACAAGAACGAATCCGAAGGAATCTCTCTCGATTCCCTGCTTCGGATCATATGATCTTCATTGCGAACCCCAACTGCGCAGTCTGCGAAATCCGAATTGCCTGCGCCCCGATCACGAGGTCCCGTTCCTCTATGCCTCCAATTTCCGCACCGATCCCCGTTTCGCGAACGCGTGAAGCGAACCGGCAACCGATCGATCCTGAAGGAAGATGCGTCCTCTACTGGATGCAGCGTGCCCAGCGAGGCCGGGACAACGCCGCTTTGAATCTGGCCATCGAACACGCGAACCGCCTGAATTTGCCCGTGGCCTGTGTTTTCGCGCTCACCGACGACTACCCTGGAGCCCAGCGCCGTCACTACCGCTTCCTCGTCCAGGGCCTCGTCGATATCGCCGAAGATCTCGCCAGAAAAGGGGTTCCGTTCATCGTTCGGATCGGTTCCCCACCCGATGTCATCCTCCGGGCGATTCGCGAACTCAAGCCCGCTTCGCTGGTCGGCGACGAGAATCCGGTGCGGGTCGGCCAGGTCTGGCGGCGGAAAGTCGCGGACGAATCACCTGTCCACTTCGAACTCGTGGACGCCGACGTCGTCGTCCCCACGGCACAATTTCCGAAAGAAGAATATGCCGCGCGGACCATTCGACCGAAAATATCGAAACTTCTTGACCAATTTCTGGAACGCGTGCCGAATCCTTCGGCGAATGTCGCCTGGCCTTTAGGCACTGCACCCGCAGGAGAACCCGTCGACGAAACGCATCTGATGAGCCTTGTCCAGGCGGCGGGAGCTTCGGAATTGCCCGATTACCGCGGCGGAGCCAATGATGCTCAAAAGAGGCTGGAGCGATTCGTTCGCCAGCGGCTGGAAAATTACGACGAACTCAGGAACGAACCGGCCCGGTATCACACCAGCGAACTTTCCGCCCACCTCCATTTCGGGCACATCGACCCGGTTCATGTCGTTCTCGCGGTGCGGGCCAGCGGAGGGCCTTCCGATTCGGTCCAGGCGTTCGTCGAGGAATTCGTCGTCCGTCGCGAACTGGCCATCAATTACGTCGCGCGAAACTCCCATTACGACACCCTGGCGGGATGCCCTGAATGGGCGAGGAAGACGCTGGCTCGACATGCCGCCGATGCAAGGACCTGGCTCTACGATTTCGATCGTCTGGAAAATGCCGAAACCCACGACCCGCTCTGGAACGCCGCCCAGCTCGAAATGGTCAGGACTGGCCGAATGCACAATTACATGCGAATGTACTGGGCCAAAAAGATTCTGGAATGGACGCCCGATGCCGAAACGGCGTTCGCTTTCGCGCTGAAACTCAACGACACCTGGGAGATGGATGGCCGTGACCCTAACGGCTACACCGGAGTCGCCTGGGCCATAGGCGGCAAGCATGACCGCCCATGGGGCGAAAGGCCCATTTTCGGCACGGTTCGGTTCATGAGTTATGAAAGCACGAGGAAGAAATTCGATTCACGAGGCTATATCGAGCGGGTCAACGGGCTCTGACCGAATTTCGGCGTCGGCCGTGCGAGAAATGTCAAAGGCCCCGCCGCAAGGGCAGGGCCGTGTGAGGTTTCGACTTTCGGCGGAGCGACCGGGATTCAGTCTCGTGGTTCGATCGCAAAAGCCACGCGAACGCGAACTTCGAGCGAGGACTCGCCAGCCGCGACCGGAGCCGGGGCGGCCATGGCCATCGCTCTCATTCCACCCATTTTGTCCATCATGGGCCGTGGGCCGAAATCGCCGCCCGTTTCCTCGATCTGAAGAATCCGGCCTGGCTTCACCTTGTCGCCCGAGCAATACAGCTCAGCGAGCCTGCGGGCATCCGCCACGGCCTGGCCGCGCACCTTGTCGAGCAGTTCATCGGCTTTGTCGATATCGAACGAAATGCCATAGACCTGATTCGCGCCGTTGGCGATGAGAACATCGAGCATCGGCCCCAGTTTGTCGATCTGTCGCAAAGCGACGTAAACGGTATTGGTGACCTGATATCCGACGACCCTGGGCACGAATTCGCCACGCATGCCCGGCTGGGGCTGGGAGTATTGCGGCTGCACGGAGAGATTCGAGGTCCGGATGTCCTTTTCGGCGACTCCCTGAGCCTTGATCACGCCGAAAAGTGCGTTCATGGACGTATTGTTTTCGGCCAGAGCGGCTGCGGCCGTGGCAGCGCTGGTGACGACGCCGACGTTGATTCGCGCGAGGTCAGGCACAGCGCGGACTTCGGCGGAACCCGTGACGACGATCATATTCTTATCCATGCCGGAAGTGCCTTTCGCATCCTGGGATCGGGCCGAACCGAACGCCGCCAGGCAGGAGGCAACGGTCAACATGACACATGCGGAGCGTGAGGAAATGGTCATTTCTGGCATCGTCCTGGTGAAGAAGTGAAGTCGAATTCCCGAATCCGAAACGACCCGGTGAACGAAGGGAATTCGATGACGGCATCGAGGCGAGTCGTCACCACTAGGTATGATACCCGTGGCGTCAATAAAAGTTCCTTGCCTCTCCACCATGCAGGCACGATGGCATTCCGACGGAGCGCGGCCGGCTCGGCGACGCTCAATCCATGGCGCGTGCGACCATCACGGGCAGGACGTCGCCATTGACGAAGGCTTGATATTCACGGTCGTTGTCGAGATCGACGATGATGTCGATCCAGCGGCCGGTCACTTCGTCCAGAATCGCAGCGGCCGTCATTCCCTGCAGGTTGCGAGACCTGTGGCACCAGATCAGGCGGTCCTGCTCGTTGGTATAGCCGATATCGCCCCACCGGCCGATGCCGCCGACGATCTTGTGGACCGTCGTGCGAACTTCATAAACCGACTCGAAAGCCTGAGGCGATTCCTTCATCCGGTCCGGATAGATGCGGATCGCGTAGATCGCCCGCACGCTTTCGAGATAATCCTCGAGCCATCGGCACGCGGAAGGCGGCCCACCCTGTTCGAGCGTGTCCAGAAATTCGGCGACCTCTTCCGCACCCAGAGTCCCCGGGCCGACCGGATTTCGTTCGATCGTCGCCCACACGGCTTCGGCATCGCCCGCTTCAGGGCCGACCACCAGATAGTTTCCCTGACTGTCCGGCAGATCCATCGACCAGACTGCGCCATGTTTGGCCGCCTTCTGGAGGTCGATCAGCGGAATCTCCCGGTCGCTGACCGTCATGATCCGCAAGTAGTCATCCACAGGCACGCTCCGCCGGAGTTGAATCTCGATCAAGCCGATCACCGGAATCGCCTCGCTTCAGGTCGTTTTCAGCGGGCGGATGGGGCGAGGGAGAGATCGTTCGGACGCTCATGTCCGGAAGGGTGAAAGCTTAGTAATAGCACAAGAGCCAAGCTGAGGTCAATCAAACAAGGCACGAGAAATACGAAATCCGGCCGATCCGGCCAGAGCGCCTGACTCTCTCCCGCCAGCAGACTGCCCAGAAAACAACCGACTCCCGAGGTGAACATCACCTGCAGAGCCTGAACCGATGCCCGGCTTTCCCTGGGGGCTTTCTCATCCACATAGACTTGTCCGCCGATGGTAAAGAAGCCGATCGCCAGGCCCTGCAGCGGAATCGTCGCCACGATCCAGAAAAGCGATGCGCCCGCGGCGATCACGCCATAGCGCAAGACCCAGCAGAGAACCCCCAGAATCAACGCCCCGCGATATCCCATACGGCTGATGAGCTTCGGAAGGACGATCAGGGCGAGCACTTCAGGGATCTGGGCCAGCGTCATCGCACTGAGCACCCAGGGACGGCTCAGGCCCTTCGATTCCAGCATCGCGGGAATGAGTTGAAAGACGAACGGCGTCGTCAGGCCGACGCCGACACCGACGAGCAGGTACGTCAGAAAGTCTCGATCCCGCAGCAGACCCGTTTTCAGGACCTTCAGAAACCCGACTCCACGCGACTCCATCGGGCGCGATTGCGGCAGCCGAGTGGAAAGCAAAGCCGTGAGCACGGTCAGGCTCGCGCCGACGTAAAAGATTTGCGGAATGCCGCCGACGCCTCCCGAACCGGATCGCAGAAACAGAAACGCCGCGACGAAGTAGCTGCCGATCATCCAGCCTACGGAGCCCCAGAGCCGAATGCCCGCGAATTCGGAGCGGGGATCGTCCAGGTGTCGCATGGCGACCGTATTGCTGATGCTGTACCCGGGAGCGACGAATAGCCAGTAGACGAGAAAGAATACCGTCAGCACCGTGGCGTCGCGCCCCGGATACGCCGACACCGACAGCAAAACCGAAGCGCCCGCCAGATACGTCAGCGTGAGAAGCCGTTCCGCCGCCATGCGACTGTCCGCGATTCGCCCCATGATCAAGGGCGAAAGGATCGCCGCCAGCGGCAACGTCGCGAAAATCCAGCCCGTCGCCCTTGGTGCGACGCCAAGGCCTTTCAGGTGGAGCGAAAGGGCCGGATACCAGGCCCCCTGAGAACCGTAAAGCATCGCCATCAGAAGGCAAAGGCTTCTGCGAACGGCACGCCCATCCGATGGGTCGGTCAATTTCTTCCTGCGTCTTTCCAGTCGATCGTTACCAACCTATGCCCACGGCGATCATTCCGACATCATCGGATACGCCACGACGCGACAGGCCATCTTGTCCCGCGTTCCCCATTTCATGTTAAGATATTTACGAACGTGCGAAAAGTAGGGATCGCACCGGTTTCGCCGATTCCGAAGATCCGGGGCCCTTTCGAACCCCTGCGCGAATCTCCCGAACGCTCGCGTTCCTTGAGACATCCATGCGATGCGGAACCGCTCTGGCGATTCGCCGACCAGGGCGGTGCGGAACGACAGTCCGGGAAAAAGGAGCATGACCGATATGTCCGACGCCACGGCGACCGAACCCCGCAAACGATCCTGGCGGGTCTGGCTCGCGGCCTTCGCTGGCCTGGCCGCGTGCGCGACGATTCTGGCGGCCCTCCTCCTGCCCACTCTTCTCGGCAGCGCGCTGGGCACTCAGAAGATCCTCGACGTCATCGCCCCGATGTCCGCCCCAGGCAAGATAACCGTCGAGCGGTTCCGCTTCGCCTGGAATCGTCCCGTGATCATGGAAGGCTTTCGCCTTCTTGATCAGGACGGTACCGAGGTGATCGCCGCCGAAGAGGTGCGCTTGAGCCGAACGCTCTGGCAGATCGTCAAAGATCCCAACGACATGGGAACGCTGAGTTTCCGCAAGGCCGCCATGAACGTACGGCGGGAGGCCGACGGCAAGATCAATCTCATCCGGGCGCTCGGCAGCCTGATCGATCCGAAGGCCGAAAAGGACTTCGCCATCGTGATCGCCGATTCCCGGCTGACCGTGCATTCGCCCGAGATGCCGGAACCGTTCGTTTCGCACGACGCCGATGTCGAAATCGACTTGCCGAAAGCCCCGAAGCCCCTTGGCTTCTCGCTGACCGCCAGCGGCGAGGGTGCACGGAAGGTGAAATTCGCTCTCGCGGCCAGGGGGCAGATTCAGCGATGGACTGACAAATCCGTCGATATCGTCGCCGAATTCGACCGCTGGCCGTTCGTCGGCAGCGGCATGGGGCTGGCGGCCACGGCATGGGTGACAGGGCGAATCCATGTCACCGAAGGTCCGAAATCGTACCGCATCGTTCCGGATGTCCGGGCCGATCTGCAATGGCAGGATTCCGAAGACCTCCCGAAATTGCTGACGGCCATCGACCGATTCCGGTTCCGGTCCGATCTGAGAGCTTCTTACGAGCCGACCGTCGATGTGTCGTTCACGGACACCCGGCTCGGCCTGCCTGGGCTCGAAATCGGCCTGAAAGGATCCGCCAGCGATCTGACGGGGGCCGCCGCGGCCGTGAATGTCGGCGGCGAAGTGAAAGTCGATCCGGCGAAAATCGGCGAAATCCTGGCTCAAAGCGATATGGGCAAGGTCCGTTTCGCTATGACGCCGCTCACGTTCCAGGCTTCCGGGCCTGTCGACAAAAAAGCCCTGAACCGGCTGCAGGCCTCGATGGCGACCCGCGTCTCGGATATCGATCTGGACGGCATCCGCGTAGGTGACATCGCGCTCGACATGAAATGGCAGGACGGCAAGGTCACCATCGCCCCGATCGACACGACCGTGAACGACGGCCGTCTGTTCGTCGAACCGACGGTCGAAATGACCGACGACGCCATGCCCGCGCGTGTCCGGCTCGGACCGAATACGACTCTTACTCGATTGTCGCTGAGTCCGCTCATCTCGGAAAAGGTTATGGTGTACCCGGCACCGGCACTGGCATCCGCGACGAAGGTGGACGGCTTCATTTCGGCCCGTATCCATGACGGCGTGATCCCGGTGACGGACCGCAATACGGAATTGTCGCTGAAGGGCGATCTCGCCTTCGAAGACGTCCGGTTCGGCCCCGGCCCGTGGCTGCTGAATCTGACGCAGAGCGTCGGATTGCCGCCGCCGCCGACATTTTCGCTCGATCGCCCCGTCGAGTTCGAAATCGTCAGGGACAGAGTCATTCAGCATGGCCTGAGCGTACCGATCGGCCAACTGACGAGGCTCGACTTTTCCGGTGCCGTAACTTTTGACCAGAAACTCGACCTGCTCGTGGAAGTGCCGGTCACGCCGACATTGCTGCAAAACGTCGCGCTCTTCCGATCGTTTTTGGGCACAGAAGTCTTCAAGATCCCGATTCGTGGCACGATCGGGCGCCCTGAGGTCGATCAGACTTCGTTCGACGCGAACATGAAACAGCTCGGCGAAAATTTGAAGAACCGGGCCGTCGACACAAGCCTCGACATGCTCTTCAACGGCATCCTGGGCGGCCGGGTTCCCCGGTTCATCCCCGGCTCCGAACGCAATGCGCAGCCTGCCCAGCCCATGCCATGAATGCGCTCGATCGCGAATCGCCGCGTCGGCACTTTGTCGCAGGCCCCGCTGACGATCAATAAACCGTCACATGCAGACGTTTCGGCTCGAACCCCTGCAGATTCCGCAGCTCATCGGTGATTTGCCGACGCTGCCAGAACCACATGGGCCGGGCACGAATATAGATTTCTTCGTCGATCACCTGAACGTTCAGTTCGTTCGTCTTGCCACCGACAGCCGCACGCGCGGCCCGGTCGGCCTTTTTCTGAAGTTCCTGATCGATCCGATCGGCCACGTCTCGATTTCTGGCGGTCGGAACGGATGAATCGAGCGGCTTGTTCGCCCGGTAAGCGCGATCGCCATCGCCACGGCTGGAGACGACCAGCGGCGGCTCGGCTGGCGGCGGTCTGCGCCACGGCATCAATCGAGCCAGGAAGCCGCGAGACCTGGAATCCGCATCTTCCGGTCGATTCGCCTGTCGCGGCAGTTCGTTCGCATCGCGTGAGGGTGAAGCAGGTTTGTTCCGAAGTTCGGGAAACTGCTGGCGGGCGGCCGATTCGGTCCGGACGTCGCCGAAACGGACGACTCGGGGCTGTTCCGCCGGGGCGGGGCTGACGGTTCCCTGAGAATCAGGCGGAAGATCTTCGGGAAGCGACGGCAATCGGGGCGGCTTCGATTCCGGGCTCACCGGCGGCAGGTTGTCGAGCGTATCGAGCACGCCGCCGGAACCCGCTTGAGCCGGCCGTTCGACGGGCTTCCGAAGATAGGGGGCCGTCACGTTGTCGACCGCGGGTGCCGATGCGCCGTCCGCCGAAGGCGGCAGATCCGGCGGATCTCCGGCACCGAGGCTTTCGATCACGGGCGGCAGGCCGGACGGAACGTCACCGGTCGTCTGAGCCTGAACGCCCGGCAGCAAGGTCGCTGCCACGACGATCGTCAGAAATAATGCCCGAATGACCCTGCACATCATCGACAAAAACCCCGATCGGCCTGTTCGCCCCCGGTGTCCGGACCACATCCTGATAACAAGATCGACACAGCGGCCTCAAGACCCTTCGTCGCGAACGTCGAAAATCGGACGGAGTGACCGGCGTGACCGGCACCGCCCGAATTGCCGGCAATTCCCCGATTTCGTGAAAGAGTCTTGATCAGGAAAGTTCAAGTGGCCGGCAGCGAATGACGAATTCGAGCCCAGGTACGATCCGGCGGGGCGGTTTCCGGCACGTTTCGCGTCACAAGGAGGGATGATCGACGCGAACGGCGTCAGACGAAGAGAGGCGAACATATGCGAAAATCCGCTGGCGAGACGTAATCGCCGGAAATTCCCATACCTTCGCGGATCAGGATCGAGTATAATCCTGTGCGAGATCGATCATCTCATCACTGCCGCATGTAACGTCGAGAAGCGTTTCGATGCACGCGACCGAAGAACCCAGGTGCGGAAGAGTCGTTCTCGCCATGAGCGGCGGAGTGGACAGTTCGGTCGCCGCCTGGCTGCTCAAGGAAAAGGGATACGACGTCATCGGCCTGTTCATGCGAACGGGGTCGCACTCGGTCGAATTCGAGCGGCGGACGAAAACCTGCTGCAGCCTGACCGATTCTCAGGACGCCCAGCGTGTGGCATCGAAGCTGGACATACCGTTTTACGTGCTCGATTTCGAGCCGGATTTCGAACGCATCGTCGATTATTTCGTCGACGAATATTATCAGGGGCGCACGCCGAACCCCTGCGTCATGTGCAATATCTGGCTGAAATTCGGCAAGCTCTGGGCTTACGGCCAGAAGCTGGGCGCCGATTTCGTCGCGACCGGGCATTACGCCCGAATGGTGCGGGACGCTTCAGGCCGGCCCCGGATCGCCCGCGGGCTGGATGCGACGAAGGATCAGTCCTACGTGCTCTCAGGCCTGCGAAAGACGGTGCTGCCGCGAATTCTTTTCCCCATCGGCGATTTCCCGAAGTCAGAGATCCGGGCGATGGCTCGGCAGATGGACCTGCCCGTGCACGACAAGCCGGACAGTCAGGAAATCTGCTTCGTACCGGATAACGACTACGTCCGGTTCGTTCGGGAAAAATCGCCTGACCGGGACACCGGCGGCCTGATCGTGGACAAACAGGGCCAGGTTCTGGGCGAACACTCAGGCTTCGAATCGTTCACCGTGGGCCAGCGGCGCGGTATCGGCATCGCCGCCAGGAAACCTCTTTACGTGCTGGAAATTCTGCCCGAATCGAACGATGTCGTAGTCGGCGATCAGGAAGATCTGATGAAGTCCGGTCTCATCGCCGAGCGGTTCGGCTGGCACATCGATCCCCCCACGGCCCCGATGCCGTGCATGGCCCAGATCCGGGCACGCCACAAGGCTGTGAACGCGACGGTGCAGGTTTCCGAATCCCGGCCCGACCAGGTCATCGTCCGCTTCGCCGAGCCTCAGACGGCCGTTACGCCCGGCCAGGTGCTCACGCTGTACGAAAACGACATGGTCCTCGGCGGAGGTTGGATCGAATCGGCCTGCGATGCTAAGATAAATGATCCGGTCAACCTCAGCGCCCCGTCCGAGTCGGGGGACTGACGGTTCATCGTCACTGATACAGCGAAATTCAACCGGTTCCATGCCTTCGATCCCCATCGGCCACACCCGCGCAGCCAGCACGTCCGTCGATCCAGCGCCCATGGCCAGGGCGCCCCGTGGCCGTATCTGTATCCTGTCCCTCCACCGCTTACCGGGTCAGGCAGGTAGCTCCGAAGCGTACCTTCGCTCGCTCGTGGACACGTTCGACACCCAGGGATGGGACATCGAAACGCGAA
The DNA here is from genome assembly GCA_964608915.1 of uncultured Isosphaeraceae bacterium. GTDB lineage: Bacteria > Planctomycetota > Planctomycetia > Isosphaerales > Isosphaeraceae > QWQI01. The sequence continues at coordinate 40,566 of CAZSQA010000031.1, read as the reverse complement.
ACCTGACGCTTGAGTTCGCGTCGGACGCGAAAAGCCCGATTCATCCCACCTATCGTTCCACTCTGATCGAGCAGATCATCCCGAAGCTCGATCACGACGTGCTTCTGGTCGTCGACGACTTCTTCGAACTCGCTCCACTCTGGTTCCTCGACGCGGTCGAGATTCTCGCTTCGGATCAGGCGGATCTGGTCGTCGCTTCGCGAAATTCGCGTGACTGGTTCGGCAAGATCGCCGCCATCGGGCTGGAGAAATTGACCGGTTGTCAGGCCGTCAACGCTTCCGCGCTTGTCGTCAGACCTCAGGCGATCCGCGACAGGGAAGCCGCCGTCAAGCCCGCGGGCCGATGGATCGCCCTGGAGTTTCAATTACGCGTGCCGACCGAACGGAGAACGCTACTCTCCAGTGAGAACCACCTGAAACCGGTCAAGGCCAGCGATTCGCGACTCGGCAAGACCGAGCTGAGCTTCATCAAGTCATACGTCGATCACAAATACGGCAGTGTCTCCAGGCTCGTCCAGTTTTGCACCGTCGGCTTCTCCGGCATGTTCGTGGATTTGACGAGTTACGCCGGCTTCCAGGCCATCTTCGGGAAAACCGTGCTCAGTCAGCACGCGCTGCCGGTCGTCAAAAGCACGGCCGATCTCGCTCTGGCCGGGTTTCTCGCGATCTGGCTGGCGATCACGTGGAACTTTATCCTCAATCGAAGGCTGACCTTCAACGACGCCAGACGCAACTCGACGTTCCTCAAACAATACGGCACTTACGTTCTCAGTAACGCCCTGGCATTGTGCGTCAGCTTCATGCTGCGTCTCTGGCTGCCTTCCCGATTCGCTTTTTTTGACGATCACAAACTGGTCGCAGCCTTCGTCGGTATCGTCATCGCGACAGGCATCAGTTTCAACATGACCCGATATTTCGTCTTCGCTTCGAGAAAATCGAAATCCTGATACGGCATTTCGACTCGTAATGACGAATCGTTTGTCCGGATGCGCACCAACGACGAACGAGCCGCAAGACCGCAACGACCCGATAGACGAAAAAAGGGCGGTTCTCCATGAGGAAAACCACCCTTCGTTCGATTACGAATCGTTCGAAATCGTTATTCCGACCGATTCGATCCGATTACTTCTTCTCGGCGGGCTTTTCAGCAGGCTTCTCAGCAGGTTTGGCGGCTGGAGCAGGAGCGCCAGGAGCGCCGGGAGCGTCGCCCGGAACGGCGGGAGCCGAAGCGGACGGAGCCGCAGCGGGAGCAGGGGCGCTGCCACCTTCGCCGCCACATCCGACGACCGCGAACGTCAACATCAGGAACATACCGCTCAAAACCAGATTCTTCACTTGATTTGTCTCCTCAATCGAAGTAGGGCCGGTCGGCCGAAAAGCCTTCGGGAATCGAATCCCGCGGCTCCGACAACGACGGAAAAGATCCGCCTGGCCGACCGAACGGTTCAACATTAGGCTATCCATTCCGGGATTTCAAGTCCTGCGGATCGTATCGACTTTGCCATGAATGACTCTAACCTCATGGATTTCGACGAGTTCAGCATAGCCAGAAACCGATCCCGGATCGATCGCACCGGCGTCCCAGACCGCCGCGTTCGCCACTCCGCAAGCCACTGCAAGCTTCAAGCACGCCGGTACCGACTCACCTTTGAGCACGCCCAGGCAAAGGCCGGCGAGCACGCAATCGCCGCTGCCGATCGGGTTCACCACAGGGTCGATCCGCGGCACGATCACACGCCAGAAGCCTTCACGCGACGCCGCCAGAACGGCATCGGGCCCCTGTGTCATGAGTGCCAGACGCGACCCACGTGCCACCCAGCCTGCCAGCCATTCGAACGCATCCGCTTCGGTAAGCCGCTCGGGCGCAACGTTCAGTATTCCGGCGGCTTCCTTGCGATTCGTCTGTACGATGTCCGGGACGCTTGCGGAGGCACGCTCGAGCGAAGGCCCGTAAGTGTCAAGCAAAACGGGAACGCCCGAACGCCGCGCCAGGGCGATGCAATCGGCATAGAGCCCGTGCGTTACCGGGGCGGGGCTCGAGCCCGAAAGCGTCAAGGCCTGCACTCGGGATGAACGCAGCGCCATTTCGATCGTGGCCCGCATCATGCCTGCTTCTTCGGCCGATAGGAGCGGATCCGGATCGAAAAAGGCCGTCTGATCGGCTGACTCGCCCGTACGAACCGTCAGAATCGTGCGAGTTTCCGCGAGGGAATCGATGACGACCGGATCGAAACCGTCGTCTTGCACGAGCAGTTCCCGGCACCGCTGGCCCGTCGCCCCGCCGAGAAAAGTCACAGGCCGGGCATGTACGCCAAGCCTCTTCAACGCGCGTGCCACATTGTTTCCCTTGCCGCCGACGACCGCACGCACCGCAGTGCCGCGAACGTTGTCGCCCGGCTGCCAAGAGGGCACGGTGAGGGTTTTGTCGAGACACGGATTCGAAGTCAGGCAGTAGACTTCAGCCATCGTGTGAACCCCCTGAGCACCGAAACCCGGCTCTTCCCGGAAGCCCCTCGCCGGCGGCCTGAATCCTGCGATCGAATGCTGCTCGATGGTCAGGCTCGAGACGTTTCATGCACGAAATCGACCAGACGCCGCACGTTGTCCGGCGGCGTGCTCGGCAAAATCCCGTGCCCCAGGTTGAAGATATGGCCCGGCCGGCCGGCGGCCTGGTCGAGGATGATCCGCGCCTGCCGCTCGATTTCGTCCCAAGGGCCCAGCAGAAGGACGGGGTCAAGGTTGCCCTGAACGGCGACCGAGTCGCCGAGCCGATTCCAGCACTGGTCCAGGTCCGCACGCCAGTCGAGCCCGATGACGTCGCCGCCGGCGTCGCGCTGGGCCTCAAGCAAATGCCCGGTATCGGTGCCGAAGTGAATCGTGACCGGCCCGGGCGTCAGCGATTCGAAAAGCGTCTTCATGTGCGGCTGCACGAACCGCCGGTAATCCCTCAACGACAAATTCCCGACCCAGCTATCGAAGAGCTGGATCGCGTCGGCCCCGGCACGAATCTGGGCATTGAGATATTCGACGGTCGCCGCCGTCAGCTTGGCCATGAGCGCATCGAAAGCCTGCGGATTTCGATACATGAATGCCTTGGCCTTGTCGTAATGCCGGCTGCCGCCGCCCTCGATCGCATAACATGCCAGTGTGAACGGGGCGCCAGCGAAGCCGATCAGGTCTCGCTGCGCGGGCAAGTCGCGGCGGATCAGTCTGACGGCTTCATAAACGTAGCTGAGAGCGTCCGCGACACCATCGCCATGCACCCGTTCGAGATCTTCGGCGGCCCGAACCGGGTTGTGGATGGCCGGCCCGTCGCCCTTGACGAATTCCAGGTCGAAGCCCATCGGCTCCAGAATCAGGAGAATGTCGGCGAACAGGATCGCGGCGTCGGTGTCGAGCCAGTTCGCGGCGTCGATCGTCACCTGGGCAGCCAGTTCGGGGCTGTGACACAGCTCCAGAAACCCGACTTTCGACCGGAGAGCCCGGTATTCCGGTTGATACCTGCCGGCCTGCCTCATCAGCCAGACCGGCGTGTGCCCGGCAGGCTGTCGGCGACAGGCCAGAGAAAATGCGTTCGTGCTGAGCTTCCCGGTGTTCACGTTCGGAATCGTCTTTCTAGGCTCTGTTTCTCTTGGCGATCTTCACGACCGAATCGGCGAACGGGCAATTCAGGGCCGTGCCCCGAAAGCGTTCGCTGGGATCGGTTTGCCCACACCCCGCCATCCACCGGCGAGTGACTTGACCAGGGGGCCAAGCTTGGGATGTTCCGGCACGATATCCGGAATGAGATCGAATTCACCGAGCGCTTCAGTGGCGACCGGCCCGACGCTGGCGATGATGACCCGATCGCGAAGCGATGCCTTCAACGGGCCATCGAGCGCTTCTTCCCTGGCGATTTGCATCAAGTGCCGGACTTGCTGAGCGCTGGTCACGACGATCGCCCCGACCGTGCCTTCGACACAACCACGAATCGCCGCCTTGAGCGGCCCAAGGTCTTCCGGCAGTGCCCAGCGATAGACCGGCACGCGAATCACTTCGGCCGCACCGCGGGCGACGAGTCCGTCGATCAATTCCGTATTGGCCTGGCCATATTCCTGAATCGCAACCCTTTTGCCACGCACGTCGGCAGCCCGGTCGAGCGATTCCAGCAAGTCGCGCCATGTATTGGGCTCAGGCACCTGCACATCGACCCGCACCTTCCAGCCACGGAGCACAGTCAGCGGCTTCGGCCCGCGTGCGACGACCATCGTACGTTCGAGTGCCCCGCGCCACCGTTCGGACGGTATTCGCGTCTCGATCGCTTCAGCCAGATGCTTCGCGCCGACGCCGGTCAGAAAAATGACGACATCGATCTCGCCCGCGATTAACCGGTCCGCGAAGCTCAGAGCGTCGGCGTTGTCCTCCAGGGGCAGTTCACGCATCGAAGGAGCACGAACCGCGACACCCCCGGCACGTTCCAGCAGGATCGCCGTCTGGTCAGACATACGGCTCTCGAGGGCGACGACTCTCAGTCCAGCCAGATCCTGGCCAGAGCCGTCACCACGATTTCCGGAATCGCCTCCGGCCGAATCTCCCGAATGCTCGTTCTCGTTCGACAATGCGTTCATTCCCTGCGAAACGTTCGATCCCGAATCACCCGCGACGCCAATTCCGAAAGCCGTGCCAGCCGTAACGAAGCAGCGGCCGAACGGGTTTCAGGTTCCGATACCCGCCAGCCCCACGAAGTCACTTCCGAGACCACGCTGATTACACCTATTCTAGCAGAAATCTCTTGCCAGGGAGCAGCCCGCAGGCGAACCCGTTTACGGGACGAGGACTTTCCCGAATACGGAAAGATTGATGTCCAGGCGGCCTTGCCCGATAATGGAACGTGTCAGGCCCCCATCGTCTAGCGGCCTAGGACACCTGGTTCTCAGCCAGGCGACACCGGTTCGAGTCCGGTTGGGGGTATTTCGACAGACCATCGGTCGAACGGATCGATGTCGCTCTGCGGACGGCACGCGATCAGACCCGGCGTCTGGCCAGGCCTGAACGGAATTTGTCGAGCGCCACGGCACTGACGATGATCGCGCCGATCAGGATGTCCTGCGTGGCGTTCGGGATGCCTGCATGCACGCATCCGCTGCGAAGGACTCGCATCACCAGGGCACCGATGAGCGTGCCGATGATCGATGCCTCGCCACCGGCCAGCGAGCCGCCGCCGATCACGACGGCCGCGATCACCTCAAGCTCAAGACCGCCAGCGACTACGGGATCGCCCGTACCGTTCATTTCGGCGAACTGCATGATCCCGGCGAGCCCGGTCAGAAAGCCGCAGAAGGTATAGACCGAAACCTTCAGCACACCGACGCGAAGGCCGCAAAGCCTGGCAGTCGCCTCGTTCGAACCGACGGCGACGACATATCGCCCCCATGTCGTTTTCCTCAAAGCCACCCAGACGATCAGGGCCATCAGAATCAGCAGCCACACCGCAGGCGGCACGGCCAGAAGCGGCTTCGCCAGAGCAGGGGGCAATCCCTTCGCAAAAGCCGCAAGCTTCGGCCCTGGCTCGATCGCCATGATTTCCGACAGCCATGGCGGTTTGGCTTCGGCAGGAAAATAGACGGCCGTGTTCTTCGCCAGAAGCTTCGCGAGACCGCGGTAAATCTGAAGCGTGCCGAGCGTGACGATGAAAGGCATCAGGCGGAGCCCGTCGATCGCCATGCCATTGAGCATGCCGCAGAGCGTGCCGACGACCGTACCGCCGATCACGCATGCCAGAGGCGAAAGGCCATGATCCCGGCCGAGGACCGCCGTTACGACCGTGACCAGAGCCACCTGCGAACCGATCGACAGATCGATGCCGGCGGAAACGATCACAAGCGTCATCCCCAGAGCGGCCAGGCCGACAATGACCGACTGAACCGCGATCGTGCGGATATTGAACTCGGTAAGGAACGTCCCTTCCTCTCGCGTGAGATACGAAAAAAAGACTACGGCCAGCAGCAATCCCGCGAACGGCCCGCCCGTCGTGAGCGCTCGTCCCGCGAACGCCCGCCAGGAAAATGGCTGCCTCGCCCGCTCCGATTTCGGATCTTCGACCGGTGAATTCATGAACGCTCGCTCCCGGTATCCATCAGCGTGCCAGTCGCCGCCCAGTGCATCGCCTGTTCCTGCGACCATTCGGCGATCGGCCGCACCGGCGACAACTGCCCGTCACGCATCACGGCCAGTTCGTCGCAAAGTCCGAACAACTCAGGCAAATACGAACTGATCAGTAGCACAGACCGGCCCTGATCGGCCTGGTCGCGAATCAAGCGATAAATTTCGGCCTTCGCCCCCACATCGACGCCCCGTGTCGGCTCGTCCAGAATCAGCACATCACCGTTTTGTTCCAAAAGACGCGCCAGGGCGACCTTCTGCTGATTGCCGCCGGATAGATCCCGGATCGGCTGACCTGGATCGACGCACTTGATCCCCAGAACCGACACCCATTTCCGAACTCTGCCGCGCGATTTCGCAGACCGGATCAGCCCGAAACGGGCATCCCGGCGATATGTCGGATAAAGCATATTCTCTTCGATCGACCGGCTCAACGCCAGGCCTTCCCCGGCTCGATCCTCGCTCAATAACCCGAGCCCGCGACGAATCCGGCTTCGGGTCGAAGCTTTGGCACGGACAGGATCACCGGCAAGCGTCATTCGGCCGCCACTCGCCAGATCCAGCCCCATCAGCACCCGAGCCGTCTCGGTTCGACCCGATCCGATCAGACCGGCGATTCCGAGAATTCGGCCACGCATCAACCGAAGCGACACGCCCTTCGGCATGACCGGACCAGCGAGTTCGAAGGCTTCGAGAGCCGCCGTTCCATTCGCTTCAGGAAGAGATGTCCTGGCCGGATAGAGATCCTCGATCGTCCGCCCGACCATCGTCCCGATCAGCGAGCCACGATCCCAATCGGACCGATCGGCGACCCGGATCAGGCGGCCGTCCCGCATCACGGCGATTCGATCGGCGACCCGGTCCACTTCTTCCAGCGCATGACTGATGAAAACGACCGCCAGGCCCCGGGCCTTGAGCGAATCGATCAGCCGAAACAATCGCCGGGTATCGACTTCCGTCAGACTGCTCGTCGGCTCGTCCAGCAGCACCACTCGGGCGTCGGCCGCGATGGCGCGGGCGATTTCGACGATCTGCCTCAGGCCTGGAGTGAGGGCCCCGACGGGCGATTCGACATCCAGGTCCGCGTGATCGAGCTTTTTGAGAATTTCGCGAACGATGGCCCTGGATTTTCTCGTCCGGCAGAATCCCAGCCGGCTCGGCTCTCGCCCCAGCATGATGTTGGCTTCGACCGAAAGGTGCGGCGCCAGGCAGAGTTCCTGATGCACGATCGCCACGCCGCGACGGATCGCATCGCGCGGATTCCGGGGTTCGAACGGGCGACCGTCGAAGTGCATCGCCCCCCGGTCAGGCCGATATTGTCCGGACAAGATCTTGAGCAGCGTACTTTTGCCGGCCCCGTTTTCGCCGACCATGGCCAGGCACTCTCCGGCGTGAATTTCCAAGTCGAGACCATCGAGTGCCTGCGTCGGCCCGAACCGTTTCGAGACATCCTGCAGAACCAGAAGCGGCTGAGCGGTCATGGTTTACGGGCCGTGAGACCCATGCTGTCCAGCACGCGAAGCATGCCCAGAGTGCTCGATTCGTTGGGACAGAAAACGCCATCGATGCGGCCGCGGTACCGCGCGATGAGATTCTGAGAAGCCTGCTGGGCCGAATCCGCGGTCGCCCCGGCGTATTGATCGTTCGAAAGATAGGAGATCTCGGGAAACTCTTTGGCGATCGTGTCGGTGAAGCCCTTTTCCCGTTCGTCCGTGCTGGCCGACCCGACATTGTAGCGCAGCAGAATGATTCGCCCCTTGCCGCCCAGCAGTTCGCCCATCCTTTTCGCGGCCAGAACGCCGCCGTTATAGTTGTTCGTGGCGACATAGGCCGACACCTTCTTCGATTCCAGTGCCGAGTCGAACACGACGACCGGAATCCCTTTGGCGATGGCCTGTTCGGCCGGCTCGGCCAGCGCCCGGGCATCGAGCGGCGCGAGAATGATACCGTCCACCTTCGAAGCCACGGCGCTCTGCACCAGCTTGATCTGGTCGGCCCGGTCGTCTTCCTTGGTCGGCCCCTGCCAGATGATCTCGACATCGCCGAGTTCCCTGGCCGCGCTGGCCGCCCCCGCGTGCACGGCCTTCCAGTGCTCGTGGGTAGTGCCCTTGGGGATCACCATGATCCGGAACGATTTGGCCTTGGCTCCGCCGGCTTTGCTGTCGACGGTGTGGTCCAGCTTCGGCGGAAGGACAAGATCCTTTTTGGCCGGATCGTCCACCGTTTCCGGCGTAATCAGGTGCTCACCCGTGCCGATGACCGGTTCCACCTTTTTCTTGCGAAGTATTTCGCTCATCGCCTTGACCGACTCCGCCCCCATGCGGAACGGATCCTGCAACACCAGGCCCTGAATCCTGCCGGCACGCATCGCTTCGATCAATGGCGGGCTGCCGTCGAACCCGACGAAAACGACCCCTTTGGAAGCGGCCCCGTTCACGGTTTCCGGCGCGGTGCCCGAGGTGTTCGCCGTGTTGCCCCCAGCGGGTGCCACCGTGTCCTTGGAACCGCCGCAGCCGCCCAGCGTTGCCGATAACGACACGATGGCAAGACGAACCAGCGAGGATGACGCGATCCTGCGAAAGTGCATGGGAGCAGACCTGATTTTTCGGTGAGGACGTTCGTCCGGAGCGACACTGGCCAGATGGCGACGCGAAACCGGAGAACCGGGCGCGTTGCGTTCATCAAACCGCAGCCGGTGTGGCGTGTCAAGCAGGACGAATCGACGAACGGATTCGTGGCGGTACACTCATGTGGTGTCTGCACTGGACAAATTCGCGATTTCTTCGACAATGTGGCTCCGACCGGGTGACACGGAGACGTCACTCAGTGCCGCAACACATGCAGAGACATGGGTATACGGAAAGGACTCCGACTCGTCCATGAATCCGCCCGCAGAAAGCGAAGCCTCCGTTCCGGCCGGTGAATCGCCGTGCACCGGCGGTTCGCGCTTGCGCGGCCTGGCTTCGCAGTTCGCATTTCTCAGCCTGGCGGAAATTTCCTGCCGGTTGATCTCGCTCGCGGTGGTTCTGGAACTCATTCGCAGAACGGGCAGAGACGGCTTCGGACGCATCGAATTCTGCTTCAGCCTGATTTACTGGCTGATCTTCGTGATCCGCGACGGAGTCGAACTCGTCTTCTACCGCGAACTCTCGCGCCGGGCCAGACCGAACCCACGGATCATCGGCTCCTACGTTTCTCTCAAGTTTCAACTTGCCATGGTTTTGTGGGCAGGGCTCGTCATCGTTTCGATGGCCGTTTTTCACGCCCCCGAAGATCGACTCCTGCTCTCGAGTTTCGGGCTTCTCCTCATTCCCACGGCCATCGGTCTGGACAACGTCTTCCGCAGCCTTCGCAGGGCAGGGCTCGTCGCGATTTCGCTCGTGATCCGTACGGTCGTCTATGCGCTGGGGATCACGCTTTTCGTGACCGATTCCAGCCGCCTTCAGCTTGTGCCCTTGCTCTTTTTTCTGGGGGAGATGTGCGGGATCCTCCTGATCTGGCTGAAGTTCCGTACCGAATTCGGCATGCCCGTGCTCAATCTCAGGCACGGCCGCCGATTCGCCGGGCCTGTCCTCCACCAGGGGCAGGGGGTGCTCGGCCTTCAACTGACTCAGGTCGCCATGTCCAGCATGGACGTTCTGGTGATCGGATTCCTCGACGACTGGGGTAAGGTCGGCCTATACGGCTCGACGCACCGAATCGTCTCCGCATCCGTCACTTTCGCGGTCATCTTCCAGCAAGTCCTTTTGCCGCAACTGGTTCGATCCTGGATCGCGAACAGGAAACAGCAAACGGCCGAAGTGCGCAGGATCACCCTGGCCGCTCTGGCGGCGATCGTCCCTGTCACCCTGATCGTCAGTGTCTTCGCGACCGTCATCGTGCGTCTGCTGTTCACGCCGGACTTCGCCGACGCTTCGCCGCTGCTGTCGGTCGGAATCTGGCGAGTGCCGCTTATGGCGGCGGCTTCGATCCACCTGACGACCCTCGTGGCCACTCACCGGGAAAGGCTCGGCCTCAAGGTCATGTCGGGCTGCCTGGCGATTTCGCTCCCTCAGGTGATCTGGGCACATTCGCGTTACGGGCTCAACGGCACGGCCGCGGCCATGCTCGGCACGGCCGCGTTGACAGCTTTCGCAACGGGCGCCGCGGTTTATCTGCCTGCCCGGATTCGCCCCTCGACCGCCCCGAAGCCCGGGTCCAATCAGCGGCTCGAGGCAGGACACGGGAATACCGAAGCACCACATTCGAAACCGCTCGAAAGCCGTTCGGAGAAACAGCTCACATGAAATTCTGCATGCTGACGACTTTCTTCGGGCCACACAGCTTCGGCGGCGACGCAGCCTACGTCGATCGGCTCTCTCGTGCGCTTGCTCAGCGAGGCCACGAAGTGCACGTGATTTACTGTGCCGACGCGTTCGACGCCGTTCGAGGCGATCACCCCGAACGGTCCTACGAACCGGTTGAAGGTGTCACGCTGCACCCGCTGCGCAGCCGTTGGGGCATTCTTTCGCCCCTGAGCACCCAGATCTCAGGCCGGCCGACACTCAAGAAAAGCGCCATCCGCGAAATACTCGACCGGGTTCGCCCGGATGTCGTCCATTTCCATAACGTTTCGCTGATCGGCGGGCCAGGGCTTTTGCGGATGGGCAAGGGCTCCGTGCGATTCATGACCGCTCATGAACACTGGCTGCACTGCCCCAATCACCTGCTCTGGAAGAACGACGAAAAGTCTTGCGACAGCCGCACTTGCCTGAGCTGCGTACTAAAAGCGCACAGGCCGCCGCAGTATTGGCGGCACACGGGGCTCGTCACGCGATCTCTCGATTGCCTCGATCGACTCATCTTCCCCAGCCACGACGCCCTGAACCGCCATCGATCGGTCGTCTCGAACGTTCCCCGCACCGTTCTGCCCTATTTCCTGCCCGACGATTGGTCCGGCGGGGTGGAGCATGCCCCCAGAACGGCCAGCGAACGGCCGTATCTCGCCGCGGCAGGCCGGCTGGTCCGGATGAAAGGCTTTCAGAGACTCATTCCGCTGATGGCCCATTTCCCGCGGATCGACCTCAAAATCGCCGGCACGGGACCTTACGAACAGGAGCTGAAACGGCTGGCCGCCGACTCGCGAAACGTCGAATTCGTCGGGCTTTGCGACCGCCAGCGACTGACACGGCTGTTCCACGGCGCGGAGGCGGTCGTCGTTCCGTCCCTGTTCCCGGAAACGTTCGGCTATGTCGTCGCGGAAGCCTTCGCGGTGAAAACGCCCGTGATCGTCCACCGGGGCGGTGGCGCCATCGTCGAAACAGGTGAACTCAGTGGCGGCGGCCTCGGTTACGACGATTCCGACCAGCTCGAAGCCGCCATTCTGACCCTTCTGCACGATCCGAAACTGCGTCAGCGCCTGGCCGACCGGGGCTATTCCGTCCATCGCGACGAATGGTCCGAATCCTCCCACATGGATCGCTACTTCGCTATGATCGAAACGGCACTTTCCGGTCGTGTCGATTCGAATGCCTCGAGCCAGCGACATCCCCATTTTTCGGAACGGACCACCCGCGAGGCCGACCGAATCGCCGGATAATCGTGCCCCGGGGCAAACGGCCGATCGATCGATCGGCAATTTCCGACCTGGCCCTGAACCGGACGAGACATCCGCTTTGCCGAAGCTTTCGTCACATCACGTCGAACGGATTTCCCGCTGCGCCATTCCGGCGATCGCAGTCATCGTACGCCTGGCGTTCGGGCTTTCCCGGCTGCAGGACATCCCCATCGACCCCGACCATTACGTGGAACTCGCCAGTTCGCTGATCGCGGGTCAGGGATTCGTCTACGATGGCCGCCCCACAGCTTACAGGCCGCCGCTATATCCGATCGCCATCGCGCCGCTCGTCGCCCTGTTCGGACAAGGCTGGTCGTTTCACGCCGCTTTGGTCGTTTTCCAGGCGATGCTCGGGGGTGCGACGACGTATTTTGCGATGCAGGCGGCCTCTCGAGCCGTTTTACGCCCGAGCCAGAACGAGCAAGTTGACGCCCCCTCGGTGCCATGTCAGAAATGGGTTCTGGCGAGCATCGTCACGGGTGTGTTGACGGCGCTGGACCCGGTACTGGTCAGCCAGACGCCACTAGTGATGACCGAAACGCTCGCGGCATTTCTGCTGACCGGCGCCAGTCACGCCATCATGCATGCAAGATATCGCCAGGCCGGGCTCTGGTTCGGCGCTTCGGCCCTCTGCCGCCCAAGCTTGCTTGCATGCATGCTACTTGCCGTAATGTGTCGAGCGATACCGACCGGAACGGACGATGCGAAACGCCGCTTCGCCGACGCTTCGAGGATGACGATCTTCTGCTGTATCCTGCTTCTCCCCTGGGGTTTGAGGAACCAGATCCGATTCGGCGAGCCGGTTCTGACGACGACCCATGGCGGTTACACGCTGGCGCTGGCGAATAATAAGATCTATTACGAGGACGTCGTCTTTGGCCCCGCCGGAGCCGTCTGGTCAGGCCCGCGCCAGCAAGCATGGATGGATTCGATCGGCACCGATACCGTCGGGTTGCCTGAGCCGGAGGCCGACCGCAGGATCAAGGCGAAAGCGGTCAGGTTCATCCGCGAGCACCCGAGGGGATTCGCTATCGCCTGCATTCACAGGCAGTTACGTTTCTGGTCAGTCGCTCCCTCCGCGCAGGTCTTCGGTCCGCGGGTGCGTGCGTTGTGCGCCCTCTGGACCATCCCTTTCTGGTTCCTGGTTCTGATCTCGCTGAGATTAAGGTCGGCCTGGACGTGGCCCGTGATGGCATTGCTCGCAATGTGCGCAGCTTTAGCAATCGTGCATTGCGTTTACTGGACGGACATTCGGATGCGTGCCCCCATCGTGCCGACTTTGGCGATCTTGGCGGGTATCGGCGCGGAGTCGGTCCTTCGCCGGATCAAAAGATAAGTCATCGCTGTCCCAAACTGCCGATTGATCCCGTATGAGTCAGTAACGTCCGTCGCGCTCTCAACCGACAGGACCGGCAGGTCAGACCGAAATCTCTGCCAACGATACACATACGTGGAGTTTCTTGCCGATGTCATACGTCATCGATCCAAACGGCGTGATGATCTCTCTGGCCGAATTCGGCCTGCTCAGCGACGATCGCGTCGAAGAACTGACCCGATTGGGTCATCAGGACGAATCGCCCTCCGACGAAATGATCCTGGGCTATGCCAAGCGTCGCGGTTGGCTGTCGCCATGGCAATGCGAACAAGTCCGGAATGGCCGCATCGCGCATCTGCGATTCGGCGAGTTCGTGCTCACGGATTTCGTGCATCGCGACAAAAACGATCGCATTTTCGAAGCCCGGTCGCTCGAAGACGGCCGCCGCGTCGCACTCAAGGTGCTGACGTCGCAATCCCAGGCCGACCCGCTCATCGTCCATCGCCTGAAGCGCGACCTCGAAGTTTCGCATCGCATCGGTTCGCCCTGGGCCGTGCGCTGCGAAGGCATCGAATCCTATCAGGGCCGGTCGTGCCTGATTCGGGAATGGGTCGACGGGATGACCCTGCGTCGTTTCATCGAAACGCACGGAAGATTCGATCGTAAACAGGTCGTTCCGTTCATGCTGGAACTGGCACGAGGTCTCAGGGCGATCCACAGCGCGGGCTACCGCCACGGCGCGATCCGCTCGGACCGGATCATGGTCAGGCCGGACGGAAAGCCCGTCTGGTTCGATTTCGGACAGGCATCCGAAATCGGCGCGAAAGATCAAAACCTGGCGGGTTCCGCCGCGTATCGCGAGCTTGAACATGCCTCGCATGCCCCTGCAGGCGACATCCGGACCGACGCCTACTTCCTCGGCTGCATCTTTTACGAATTGCTGTCCGGTATCTCGCCGCATCCGGAACTTGAGCACGGGCAGGAACTTCAGACGCTCATGGTGCGCACCTTCGGCAGCGAGATCCCCCTGGCAGACATCTCGAATCCACCGAAGCCCGAAATCTCCCGTACCGTCGCCCGGATGATGGCCTTCCGCCCTGAAATTCGTCTGGCGGCGGCCGACGACATCATCCAGTGCTTCGAACGGATCGAAAAAGGCCTGGAGCCGGAAACCCGCGCGGAGCCCGTCGAACCCTCGGCCGCGATCGACACCGCCGAACTTTATGCCTGGCTCAACGGCGCTGAACCGAAAGAAACGTCCGAGGATTCACCGAAACCGGAAGAACCACAAGTGACCGGGAATCGCCCGATCGCGCTTGAGCATCAGGTCGATCGCAACGTCCTGTGCGTCGAAGCCCAGGAAGAGATTCAGCGGGAATTGCGAAAAACGTTCGACAAACTCGGCTGGAAAAGCCGCATGGTCCGGACGACCGATACGGCGGCTGACATGGCCCGCGACAAGCCGGCGGACATCATCGTTTACGATGCCGATGGCCAGGGCCGCGACTCGCTCGACGCCTTCTTCGAAATCGACCGGATCTGCTCGCTCGGCCGGCCAGCTCCCGCAGGCCTGCTGTTGCTCGGGCCGAAACAGCTCAAGCTCGAAGCCACTCTGAACGCCTCGATCCGCCAGCGTTACACGATCCTTCGCAAACCGCTGAAAATGCGGGACGTGAAAAACTCGCTCCTGGCCTGTGCGATTCAGAAATGACTCCCATGCTCGTTTTCGCGGACTGAATCGCTCCGAAAGCCGATTCGATCAAAACCAGGTTGACCATTCGCGCGGGTGAGGGCCTTCCCTCAACCCGCGTGTCACTTCGTTGTCACGAAAATCCCAAAGCCGTTGGTGGTCCTTATCGGCATTCGTCGGAACCGAATGCCACGTCGTGGGATATGTCGCGACAGCGACAGCCTGCAGACCCATCGACCAAAGCAGGGCGAGAGACAGAAACGACCGCGCCGGAAACTGCCTGAAGCGACCGATGGTGCCGCAATGCGCCCACAAGCCCGCGGCGAAAACGGCCAGGATCGGTGTCGAATCGATCCAGAACCTTGGGCCGAAACAATGCCCCGCCCACCAGCAGCCATATTTGGCCAGGACGATCGTCGTCGGCAGCAGCGACAAACCTAGAACCGAGACCAGCCTGCGATCGTCGGGATCTTCGATTCGGCGCACGACGAATGGCCCCGCCAGAATCGCGAGCACCCAGGGGCAATACGCAATCAGGCCATGGCTCGGGCTCAAAAAGGTGCCGGCCAGTCCGGTCGCGATCGGTGTCGACCAGCTACCCTTCACTCCATGCGCCCAGCCGTGCATCTTTTCGATCTCCGCATAACCACCCGTCATGTGATCGAAAAAGTAGACATTCCAGCTCGACCATGCCACCGCGACCGCCGACGACGAAACCAGAAACCCGATGCGCATGCCGGGTTTGCGTCTCAGAACGAAAAGGCCCAGGGCCGCCGCGATCGGCAAATCCACAGTACGGCAGACGACGATCATCGCGGCGAATAACCCCGCGACTACGCCCGACCATCGGTCATCTCTGCCGAATTTGAGCACGCTCGACGCCACGCACAGGCTGAACACAGCCGGGCCATGCTGCCATGGGGCCTGAGAAGCCGTGCTCCACATTCCGGAACCCAGCGCGGCGGCGAACGCCCCGAAAAGGGCCGCCGGACCGCCGAAAAGCGATCGCAAGACCAACCACAGCAAGACCATGGAAACGGACGCCATGACGGCGGACGCATTCTTGGCCATATGCCGCGCCTGCAAGCGGCAGCTCTCGGCCGAACGATCCCATCCTGGTTCGACCATGTCCCAAAGCCAGATTTGCGGGGCGACCAGCGGCGTCAAAAGCAGCCCGGGGCCGATCGGATAGCGCGACACGACATGGCCCCGGCTTTTTTCGCAATAGCCGGGCAGGCGGCCATCGGGCCCTGCCAGGAACGATTCGAAGCGGTCGAGCCAGGGCCCATCGCCTCTCGTCATCGCGATCGGCACATACATGGCCGGCACGCAATCGCCAGACCCGACATATCGACCGTTCGCCAGGTAGAACAGGGCAAAGACGAGAAACGCCGAAACCGCCGTGCTCCACTTGCCGAAATCGCGAAACGGACTGACGAGAGAAGGCTCATGAACTGGCCGAAACCGTTCATGAGGCGGAAGATGCGCGGCATTCTGCACGATGGGGCCATGTTCGGCCATCCCTGGCTCCTGAACTTTGCCGAGAGTTCGTCGGTTTCTCGTTGCCGGAGCTCAGGTTATCCGAATTCGCCAGGTTGGCCAAGATCGACCTGCCGGAGAGGCGCCGGCAGGTCGATCCGGTGTTTCGAAGGCCTCAATAATAGAGCTGCATCCGGGCCCAGAACATGTCCGAATTGGTCATCCAGTATTGAGGCGGACCGGAGGGATTCACCCCGGGCGCGGCCTGAATCGGTCGACCGAACAGGGCTCGTTCCCAACCCAAATAGAACTTGACGTTGGGATTCCAGTACCAGTTCACGCCGAGGTCGACGACGTCCGTGTCGTTGGTCCACTTGGTTTTCGAGGCGAACTGAAAGATCGTCTGATCGACCGTCTGATTCGCCCAGCGGAAAGCGAGCTCGAAAGCACCCAGACCATCCAGGCTCTTCGGGTTGAAATTCCGGTTCGGATTGACGATCCCGCGGCTCGTGACCTTTTCGCCGGTCAGGAAGTAGCCGGCTTGCACATACCATCCATTGTTGACGATCTTGTCGCCCTTGAGCAGATTCGACTTGTTCGCATAGGTTTCGTAACCGCTGTACCACTCGCCGATCAGAGAAAGCGAATTATAAAACAGGGCACTGTGCAGGCCGAAAAGCTGCTGCGATCCGAAGGCGTAGACGTCCTTGTTGAGCTGCAACCAGAGCGGCGACATCGTCGCGTCGCCAGGGTAGGGCACGTTCGTCCGGTAAAGCTCTGGGCGAGCCGGGTCATTGTAGACGTTGAACGCCATCGATCCGCCGACGTTCCAGTACTTGAACAGGTCAATGCCGGACTTTTCCAGCGGGCGTGTGTTGAAATAGCCCATGAGGGCCTTGGCGTCGTTATTGTCGACGTAACCGTTGCGCACGCCGTTGAATACGCCGAAGGCGTAATCGCTCGTCTTGTCGAAGATCTGCCCCCAGACCATCGCACCCGTGTCGCGGTTCTCGCCAAGATTGTTGAAGTAAATCGAACGCTCGGGGCTGATCAGGCCGTTCACCGGCTCTGCGTAGAATTCGTAGCTCCAGGGCGTTTTGAACCGGCCGATCTTGAATTGCAGCCGAGGGTCGTAATTGAAGTTGACGAAGGCATCCAGAAGGTTGATGTTCGTGAAACCCCAGTTCACGATAAAGAGATACTCGATGGGTTTCGTGAGTCTGCCGTTAAAGATGATCCACTGCCGGGGAAATCCGAAGCTGCTGTTGGTCGGATACATCTGCGGAAAGCTGTATTGACGCAGATCGAGCTGGGTCAAGTCGTGAAACTGTAATTGATATTCGTCGTCGTCCGTCGTAATGACGAAACCGGAACCCTGGCCGAACCCCGCGGAGCCTTTCGAAGCTTTACCTTTGAAAGGCATGCGCACTTCATCGGATGCGTTCGCCGCGGCGGAAGCGCGCTCGGCGATCGATGCTCCCGGCGGTGCGGTTACGCCCGGCGTGGCCGGAATCGGCCCAGGCTGCAAATCGACCACCTCAGGCAGAAAAGCCTCTTCGCCCGGTAGCGGGTCGTCACGCGGGTCCTGCAATTCCAGGTTAGTCGAAGGCACGACACCCGCATCCCGGTTCAGTGCCTTTTCGAGCGATTTCAAGCGATTTTCCAGCACCGCCTCACGCGCCGCCCGTTCGTTCGCGGCCTTTTCCAGATCCCTGATCCGCTGCTCAAGCTCCGCTTCGCGCGACGATGCCACAGGCACCTCGGCCGTCGGTTCCTGGGCCGCGGCAGGTGTACTCGGGTCAGTCGATTGCGCGGCGACTTCCGAAGACACACTTGCGCCGACAATAAAGGCGACAGCGATCGCGACCCAACGCATCTTGCGAAACTCGAACGATCGGCGGCAACACGAAGCGGTAGAGCATCGCATCGTTAGGTATTCCTCTGGATGACCGTCCATCATCACCTTCGGCCTGCGAGCCTCACTTCCCCCCCCGGGTCGTGGACCGCCTCCGGTTGACCGGAATCATCTTTCTTCGGTATCGTCCAAAGTGAACGATCGAATTCACAAAATATTCCGATTGTGACGATCGTGCGGACCGTTCTTGGGTATCGCAACATGCCGGAATCGAACTCGTCTGCAGCGGATCGCGGCACTTCGCAAAGGGCGATCGTCGTAGGTGCCAGTTCGGGCATCGGCAGGGCGACGGCACTCGCTCTGGCGAATTCGGGCTGGGACGTTCTCGTGCATGGCTTTCGCAAAACGAAGGAAACGCACGAACTTGCCGAAACCATCCGAGCGCTTGGCCGCCGCAGCGAGCCGATCCTGGCCGACCTGACGAAGCCCGACGAAGTCCATCGGCTCACGGAAATAGCCTGGGCAAAATGGGGCGGGCTGGAGGCCTGGTTGCATCTTGCCGGAGCCGACATCCTCACCGGCGAAGCCCGCCATGCCGGCTTCGAATCAAAGCTGGCCATGCTATGGCAAGTGGACGTGCTCTCCACGATCTCTGCCTGCCGGCTGATCGGTCGGAAGATGCAGGGCCAGGGCCACGGGGCGATCGTCACCATGGGCTGGGACCAGGCCGAAACAGGCATGGACGGCGATTCCGGCGAGCTCTTCGCAACGACCAAGGGAGCCGTGATGGCGTTTTCGAAAAGCCTGGCGATGAGCCTGGCGCCGCGGGTGCGCGTCAATTGCGTCGCCCCTGGCTGGATTCGCACGGCCTGGGGCGATTCGGCTCCGCAGGCGTGGCAGGAACGTGTCCTTCGAGAAACACCGATGGACCGTTGGGGCACGGCTGAGGATGTCGCCCGGGCCTGCGTGTTTCTGGCGTCGGAGCAAAGCGCGTTTCTGACGGGCCAGACCGTTCGCGTCAACGGCGGCGCGGTGCGTTGAATCGGTCGACGTGTCAGCCCTTCGCGAGCCACCTGCAAAAAATCCGTGGAACCCTTGATACCACCGCTATAGTTATCACGGATGCAGGTTCATCCATGGATGCATCCGCCTGATCTTGCCGGCGAATTTCGCGGAGTATCGCGTCATACCGGGAAGTGGAGCAGTTCGGGTCCCGGGCAGGCGGCGTCCGGGGTAGCGTCATCCACGTGGAGCGATCGACACGAATTGGACACCATCAAGCGAATTCGTGACTGGCTGAAGCCTTACGGAAAATGGGTCGGCCTGGCGAGTTTTCTGACCGCCGTGGCCGTCGTCGTCAATATGCAGAGCCCGCTCCTCGTGCAGGGGCTCGTGGACGATGTCGTCGCACCCCAGGCCTGGAGTCTCCTGCCAGGCTATGCCGCGGCGCTCATGTGCGTGTTCGCCGCTCAGGCCGCCATCGGCTTCGCCAATACCATGGTCATCGGCCATGTCGGCCAACGGCTGGTGCGCGACATGCGGCACCAACTCTATGAGCGGCTCCAGCAACTGAGCCTGGGCTACTATGACCGCACACCGACCGGCTCGGTCATCTCACGCATGATGGACGACGTCGGCGCCGTGCAGACGTTCGTCACCGGCCAGACGTTCACGATCCTCACTGACATGGGCACGACGTTCGCCATTTCGGCCCTGCTGTTCTGGCGGAACTGGCGGCTGGCGCTCGTGGTCGTTCTCTTCGCGCCTTTGTATGGCATCAATTTCCGATTCTTCATGAAGAAGATCCGGGCCACGAACCAGATCATCCGCGAAAAGATGGATGTCCTCTTCGGGCACCTCAAAGAGAAGCTCGACGGCGTCGTCATCGTCAAATCCCACGCCCGCGAGACCGCCGAAGTCAGCGGCTTCGTCGCAGAGCTTGAAGACGTGCACGACCCCCGAGTGGCTGAAGTCCGCCTGCGAAACGCGTTCGGCAATATCTCCGCCGCGATCAGCGGCCTGGGAACCGCCGCGGTCTTCGGCGCCGGTGCGCTGGAAGTCCTCAACGGAAGAATGACGCCCGGCGAAGTCATCTCGACCGCCGCCCTCGCCGGCATGCTCTTCGGCCCCATCGCCCGCCTGGCCGACCTGGCCTACGTCTTCGAACAGGCTGGCGCGTCGGTCGACCGGGTCGGCGAAATCCTCGACCTGAAACCGGAAGTCGTCGAACCCGAGCGGCCCGTGCATCTTGACTACATTCGCGGCGAAGTGCGCTACGAAGCCGTGCGGTTCGCCTATGGCGAAGGCCCCACGGTGCTCGACGGCATCGACCTCACGATTCGCCCTGGCCAGAAAGTCGCCCTGGTCGGCCACACCGGCTGCGGCAAGACCACGATGATCAGCCTTCTCTTGCGGTTTTACGACGTCACCGGCGGAGCCATCACGCTCGACGGCGTCGACATCCGCCGGCTGAATTCACGTGACATGCGCCGCCGCATCGGCATCGTTCCCCAGGAGCCCATCGTGTTCCGCGGCTCCATCGCCGAGAACATCCGCTACGGCAATTCCGATGCGACCGATGCCGAGGTGGAAGCCGCCGCGCGGGCCGCGCTCGTGCACGACTTCACCATGGAATTGCCTGAAGGCTACGCCACACTCGTGGGCGAAGGGGGCCATAAGCTAAGTCAGGGCCAGCGGCAGCGGCTTTCCATCGCCCGGGCCCTGTGCATGGACCCGGCTCTGGTCATCCTGGACGAGGCCACAAGCTCACTCGACACCCTGAGCGAATCGCTGATCCAGAAGGCGCTGAAAAATCTGCTCTCCGGACGCACAGCGATCATTATCGCCCACCGGCTGTCAACGATCGTCGACAGCGACGTGATCGTCGTCATGGAACAGGGCAAAATCCTCCAGAAGGGCAACCACGCGGAATTGATCGCCGACGCGGCCGGCAAATATCGCCAGTTGTGCGTCAGCCAGTTCGGCGATGCCGCGCTTTCCGTCAATTCCGCAAAACCGGATTCGAAAGCGCATGAGCCGATGCCCGTGATCGATCTGGGCATTTCCCGTTCCCAGGCTATCTCCGCCGAAGATCGGAGGCCCGCATGATCCGCCGCATTCGCTCCGTCTTCCGGAAATCCTCAGCACAATCCGAGTTCGATTCGAAACCCTCGTCGACTTCGAAATCGGCCTTCGACCGCGACAAGCCGAACAGCCTGGCCGTGCCCCTGCGCCGGCTCGAACGCGAATTCCTGCGCCCCTATCGCGCCGACTTTCTCATCTGCCTGTTCGGCCTGATGGCGCAATCGGTCCTGGTTCTGCCCGTGCCGCTTCTGCAGGGCCGGATTCTCGACGAACTCCTGCCGTTCGCCGCGACCGATCCGGCCAGCCGACCGACGCCCGACAGCGGCGTCTATCTGGCGATCGGTCTCGGGCTCGCCGCCATCGTCGGATGTCATTTGACACGCACCGGCCTCTCCTGGGCCGTTTCGAATCGCATGGGGCGGATCAGCCAGGAAATCGTCGTCAAACTCCGTGCCGCACTGCACCAGAAGCTCATGCGGCTGCCCATGGCCTATTTCGATACGCAGCAGACCGGCAGACTGATGGCCCGCGTCACCAGCGACGTCGGTTCGATCCTGTCGTTCGTCAACGGCGGGCTTTTGCAACTGATCAACGACCTGATTCTGGCCGTTGGCATCGCCGGCGTACTCGTTTACCTTCAATGGCGGCTGGCCCTGATCGCCCTGGTCGTCCTGCCGGCGTATCTCGTCAACCAGAAGCTTTTTTCGAAAAAGATCCGCAGCCTTTCGCAAGCCATCCGCAGCCAGGTCGCTTCGATTTACGCCCTCTTGAGCGAACGAGTCTCAGCCGTGCGTGTGGTTCGCGGCTGTGCCAGGGAAGATTCCGAACTGGCGGAACTCGATTCACGGATCGAACGCCACCGTGACCTGAGCTGGCAGAACACCCGAGTGGGCGCTCGATTGAATTTACTTGCGGCCCTGATTACCGGCACTGGCACGATCGGAGTTCTCATCGGCGGCGTCACGCTCGTCGGTCAGGGGCGGCTTTCCATGGGCGAACTGCTTGCATTTTACAGCCTCATCGGCCAGCTTTACGGCCCGATCGTCCGCCTGACGCAGTTTCAGGCCACCGCGCAATCGACAGCCGTCTCCGTCGAACGGCTGAGCGAAGTCTTCGACGAACCCGAAACGATCGCCGACAAACCCGATGCTTTGCCGATCGAATATCCGGAAGGCTCGCTGGCGTTGGAAGACGTCCGCTTCCGCTACGGCGACGCGCATTCGAAAGCCGTCATCGATGGCATTTCCCTCGAGATCGAACCAGGCTCCGTCGTCGGCATCATCGGCCCTTCAGGCGCAGGCAAATCGACACTTCTGGCACTGATGGCCAGGCTTTATGACGTGCCCGAATCGGGCTGCGGGCATGTGCTCTTCGACGGCCGCGACGTGCGCGACTGGAAGCTGGCCGACCTCCGTTCGACCGTCGCCCTGGTGCCTCAGCAGTCGCTGCTTTTCGAAGGCACGATCCTTTCGAATCTGAAATATGCCCGGCCCGATGCGACCGACGCCGAAATGCAGCTCGCCCTGGAACTGGCCGATTTGAAATCGACCATCGACAGGCTGCCCCAGAGCCTGGAAACGCGCGTGGGCGAACGTGGCGTGACGCTCTCGGGCGGTCAGCGGCAACGCCTGGCACTGGCCCGGGCGATCGTGGCGAACCCGAAAGTGCTCCTCCTGGACGATTGCACCAGTGCCCTCGACGCCCAGACAGAAAGCCGAATTCAGGAATCGCTGAAATCACGCCTGAAAGGCCACACGTGTGTCGTAGTCAGCCAGAAAATCTCATCCGTTCGAAATGCCGACATGATTTTCGTGATCGACGGCGGGAAGATCGTCGAACAGGGCCGCCACGACGAACTCGTCGGCTTGGGCGGATGGTATGCCGAGACGTTTCATGCCCAGACTTCGGCACTGACGATGGCTCTGGGGTGATTTCGGACAGCCGCTGGCGTAGCGAGTCCGTAAACTCTTGCCTCCAATCTCATTCGCAAATACGATAAGGTCGTATCGAACGTAGTGTTGACTGTTTTCGATCACGAGCTTCGACGTGGCATCAGCCTGGCCAAAGGCAATGACGGCCATCAAATTCACCCCCGATGGAATCTCACGGACGTTCGCCAGCGAAATGAAGCTGACGAATCGCGAACTTCTTCCCGGATTCGAAATGAAAGTGGCGGAATCGTTCGCCGATTTCGCTCGTTGAATTCTTTCGATTCTCGAAACTTCGACGAACCCGTGATTCTGAAATCAGAAGGCCCGGCGATGATCATTCGCCGAGCCTCCCGGGAGAGTTATCACATTTGGCCACATCGCAGGGAATATCCCCGAATCAGGCCGACCGGATCGTCGCGTTCGAAATGGTCGGATTCGTACCCGATCCAGTCATTTTACCGTTGAAGCCGAAGGTCAGCGACGAATTGACACCGAGCGATCCGTTCCAGGAAAGGCTGCGGATTTTGTAACGCGAGCCCGTGCGGCTCACGATCTCGGCGTTCCAGATCGAAGTGATGTCGAAATTCGAGTCGAATTCCAGCAACCAACCGTTCGAAATCGCCGCGCCGGTCGTATTTTTCACCGTGATCTCGCCGCCGAAGCCGGGATACCAGGTTCCCGTCAGCTTCAATGTCGCCGTATCCACCGTCGGCGGCGGTGCGTCGTCATTTTTGATCGTGACCGTTGCGGCCGGAGTCGCTTTCACGGCACCCGTCACTTCGTCGATCCGAAGCTGTAAAGTCTCGTCAGGCTCATAGACGACATCGCCCTTGATCGACAACGCGACGGCTTTCGAAGTCTCGCCGGGGGCGAATGTCACCGTGCCCGAGTTGGTCACGTAATCGACATCCGCAGTCGCTGTGCCTGCCACCGTCGAATATTTCACCGTCACAGGCTGTGTCGACGCTTTCGAAAGACTCAATGTGACCGTTACAGGGGTCGCGCCTGAATTCCCCTCATTGACCGCAACATTCGCTGCCGTCAGATAAGGCGACGAGGACGCACCGCCCAGCAACCGGTTTCCGGCCAGGCCGATCAGGCTGTCCGGGCTGTTCGAGTTTCGAACGTCGGCTGACATTTCCCAGAACATCATGCCGCCGTAGTCATTGGCCAGAATATAATCGATCTTCTGGCCCAGGCTGACTTTGTCCTCGAAAGTCGAGAACCAGCCGCCTTCGAGCGTCGGGGCATACACATACGGCACGCCCGAAACGGAATCCCGGAACGCTTTGTATGTGCCGGGCTGCGTGTTGACCTTGTTGAGCAGATCGGAATAGTCGATCGACCCTGTTTCCCATGTCCCGGAACCGGCCCCGGTGGCAGACCTGTAAAGCCCGTCACCGTTCGGACCTGCTGATACGCCCTTCCACGTGCGGCCATAAACCGGCGCGCCCATGACCAGCTTGTTTTTCGGCACTCCGGCGTTCGCATAGAAATTCATGATGTAATCGACATTGAATTTCGATTCGTCCGCGAACGGGCTCGCCGGGTTCGCATAGAGCGGCGCGTTATGGCCTGTCGTGTTGTCCCAGGCGCCGTGATAGTCATAGGCCATCACGTTCATCCAGTCCAGCATGGGGGCCAGTTTGTCCAGTTCGAAGTTCTGGGCGACCGAATACCCTGGCGGAACGGCCATCGTCACCAGATAATCCTTGCCTGTCGTCAATTCGCTGGCATTCAGGGCCGTGCGAATCGATTGCACGAGCAAAGTGTAATTCTGCTTGTCTTCCGGGCGATTCTCATTTCCGGCGAGGCCGCCGGAGACTGGATATTCCCAGTCGAGATCGACGCCGTCAAATCCATATTGATTCACGAAGCGAACGACCGAATCGGCGAATTTCTGTCGCGAGGCCGCCGTGAGGGCCACATCCGAAAACTCGCTCGAAAGAGTCCATCCGCCCACGGAAATGACGACTTTCAACGCCGGATTCGCTTCTTTCAATTTGCGGATCTGGTTGAAATTCCCCTTGACCGGCTGATCCCACGTGTCGCCAGGGAACATTTTATCCACGGCGGCGTAGGAATCGAACAGGTCAACTTCGCCTGAGGCGTTGATCTTGGCGAAGGCGTAATTGACGACCGTCAGCTTGTCGGCCGGAATGTCCATCACATTGTAATTACGGCCATAAATGCCCCACTCGGCGAAATAGCCGACCACCTGCTTGCCGGATGGCGCCGGGTTCGGCGGAACGACGGTGTCGTCGTCCGTGATCGTGCCCGTGGCCCGCGAAATGCCGATCGTCGCCCCCACGGCCCCCGAAAGCACCAGTTCGAGCGTCTCGTTCGCTTCGACGGCCGTATCGCCGATCACATTCACGGTGACCGTGCGCGAAGTGACGCCCGGCGAAAATGTCAGTGTGCCCGTCGCGGCTTGAAAATCGGTACCCGCGATCGCCGTGCCGGCGGCCGTAGAGTAGTTCACCGTCACGGTCGATGTCGAAGCCGCCGAAAGGTTGATCGTGAAGACCATCGGCTTCGTGCCGGCATTACCTTCCGACACCGAAACCGGGCTCATCGTGATTTGCGGAAGTTCCGGGGCAGGGGCCGTGTCGTCGTTGACGATCGCCCCCGTCACGAAACCGGCGGCAAGCGTGCCGTTGACGGCATCCGCGAAATTCAGCCGGAATGACTCGTCGGATTCGAAAGCGGTGTCGCCTCGAACGGTCACCGCGACCGTTTTCGAAGTCTCGCCAGGCGCGAAGCTGATCGTGCCTGAAGCCGCGTCATAATCCGATCCGCCCGTGGCGGTGAGGTCGCTGGTGAAATAGCGCAAGGTAACCGTCGAAGTCGTCGCCTGTGAAAGCGCCACCGTGAAAGTCATCGCCTTCGTGCCCGACTGCCCTTCGGCGAGACTCACGGACGTGGACGAAATGGCCGGCACGACGGGCGGCGGCGGTGTCGTCCCGCCGAGAGCGACACCGTTGAGAACATAATTTCTCGGCAGCGCCGACGACGAACCGTTCGCCGTGAAACCGACGGTGACTGACGCACCGGCCGCGATGGTGCCGTTCCAGCCAAGGTCCTTGACCGTCACCGTGCCTGTCGAGGGGCCGACGATCGTGCCGTTCCACAGCGAAGCGATCGTATTGGTCGTATCGAATTTCAACGTCCAGCCGTTGATCGCCGACGTTCCGGTGTTGGTGATTTTGATTTCGCCGTTGAATCCGCTGCCCCAGTCGGACGTCACACGATAATCGGCACGGGCTGAGATCGATCCCGTCGGCGGGGTGACCGTGCCGGAATTGGCGTCGGTATTCCATTTCAATTCGGGATTGACGACCTTGCCGAGCCCCGGCCCGGCCGTCCCCGTCGCGATGAACCCGAACGACAGGTTCGCCCCGGCATCGAGTCTCGTCGGCGACGAAGCGGTTTTGACGGTGTATCGGCTGCCTGTGTGACTGACGATCGACGCCCCCCACATGGAAGTGATGTTGTCCGTCAGGTCGAACGAAAACGTATAGTCGTCGATCCAGTAGCTCTGGCGATTCCCGGCCGAAACGGTCGCCTGGTAGCCGGTGCCCCAGGTCGAATCCGTGTGCCACGAAGTCGGCGGGGCCAGGTCGACGCCGCTGAGCATCTGCCGCAGTTCCAGCACATTCTGGGACATGCGAATCGGCTGATCCGCAAAAGGCCCCCTGCGCATCGTTCGGGTACGTTCCAGACGGGCACGGCGTGCCTGTTCGGCTCTCCGGTATCGGATTCTCATGTTGCATTCTCCTGCTGTCTTCGGTCTTCGACGTTCGGTGGACGACAGACCGGCAGACCGGCACGCCTCCGAAAAGGCGATGCGAATACGGCGGCGCTGCGAGAGCCGCGAAAGCGGATACACGCAGGCGTGAACGAACTCGCGGCCGGTAACGGCGCGGTCCCGCACAAGATCGGAATGAATGGAGATGATTGCGAAGCGAAACGCCAGCCGCGACGGACGCCACAGCCTGCCGGAGATGAATTCGACGCCATTTCCGGACGAATCGCCATATTCGTTACGAAGGTCAAAAATGGCTGTGACACCATAAGGAGAAAATTCCTGGAATTCCTGTGCGGCAATGTTTCCGTCACGTCCGGCAGCAACGTCCGACACCGGAATTTGCTGTGACTCTTCGATTTACGATTGATGCACGCTTGCATGCAGTTTCTCGTCCGGAGAAAATCCGGACAGAAACACCCAGCGGGGATTATGATTTTCTGTTGTGTCCAGGTTCCGATCTTCCTGCCTGACCGTATCCGGCGAACACCTTTGGAACATTCCTGCCGACCTCGTATTCTGTTCGTGACCGGCAGGCTGGCCGAACCGGCGCTGCGTCGTCAGGTCAGTGAAATCGCCGAGCGAGCCGGTTTCGATCCAGTCGTGACTGTGCTGCCGATTTCGGTGGCGGCCCTGATGCCGGCCGACTGGATCGCGCGCCGGCTTGGCGAGCTTCCCCAGGGTATTTCCAAGGTGGTCGTCCCCGGCCATGTCCGGGGTGATCTCGATCTGCTTGCGAGCACCTGGGGAGTCCCCGTGGAACGTGGCCCCAAGGACTTGCGCGACCTGCCCACGCATTTCGGTCTCACGCGCACGAAACCGCCGGATTACGGCAATCACGACCTGGAGATCATCTCCGAGATCAATCACGCCGGAACTCTGACCATCCCTGAAATTCTCGATCGAGCGGCCAGTTATGCCGCCGATGGGGCCGATCGCATCGATCTCGGCTGTGACCCCGGCGGGCCCTGGTCTGGCGTCGGCGATACCGTTCGCGCGCTCAGGGATGCCGGCCATCGCGTCTCGATCGATTCGTTCGACCCGGTCGAAGTCGAAGCCGCGGTGAAGGCCGGGGCTGACCTGATTTTGAGCGTCAATTCGACCAACCGCGAGCGGGCTACAGACTGGGGCTGCGAGGTGGTCGCGATTCCCGACTCGCCGGAAGATCTTACCAGCCTCTTCGAAACGCGCGATGAATTACGCGACCGAAAAATCCCCTATCGGCTCGATCCGATTCTGGAGCCTCTCGGACGCGGCTTCACGGCCAGCCTGGTTCGCTACGCCGAAGTTCGCCGTCTTTTCCCGTCCGACTCGATCCTGATGGGAATCGGCAACGTGACCGAGCTGACCGACGCCGATTCCGCGGGGCTGAACGTGATGTTGGTCGGAATCTGCGCCGAGCTGGGCATTCGCAGCGTTCTCACGACGGAAGTCATTCGCTGGGCACGAACGAGCGTGCGAGAGATTGATCTCGCTCGAAGGCTGATGCACTATGCCGTGACTCACGACCAGGTGCCGAAATACCTGGAACCGCGGTTGATCGTGTTGCGCGACGCCAAAACTCACGAATTCGGCATCGACACCCTGCGGGAAATGCAGGCGACCATCAAAGACCCCAACTGGCGGCTATTCGCGGAGGACGGCCAGTTCTTCGCCCTCAATGCCGAGAATTTCCTCGCCGGCAGCGACCCTTTCGAACTCTTCGCGAAAATGGATGTCGGCGATGCATCGCATGCGTTTTATCTCGGTTACGAATTGGCGAAAGCACAAACGGCCTTGACTCTGGGCAAGTGGTACAGGCAGGATCAGGCGCTGGACTGGGGCTACCTCACCGTCGAGGAACGCACCCACTGGAGCGGGCAGGGCAAGGCCGATTCCGGCCGAAACGGGGGCGAGGACCGAACCTCATGATCGTCGAAGGCGTATTGACGACATGCGACTCCACCGGCCGTGAAAACATCGCGGCGATGGGCGTGCTGCTGGAGGAATCCGAAATTGCGCCCGATGGCTCCTGGAAGGCTTTTCGGTTGAGACCTTTCGAAGGTTCACGCACATACGCCAATTTGCGACAGCAAGCCTGCGGCGTCTTTCATCTGACGGACGACGTGGAACTCCTCGCCCGGGCCGCTCTGGGCGATGCAGGGCCGGTGCCCACCGTACCTGGCTCGAAGGTTCGCTGCCCCTCATTGAAAGAATGCGTCCGGGCTTTCGAATTCGAAATCACTTCCGCGGATTGGTCCGAACCGCGGGCGAATCTGCTGTGCCGAGTGACGCTGACACACCGTCGGCGCGAATGGATCGGCTGGAACCGGGCTCAGCATGCGGTTCTCGAACTGACGATTTCGGCGACACGCGTGAAAATGATCCCGCGTGACGTCATCGAAAGCCAGATCCGCCAGCTTTCGCCTCTCATCGAAAAAACGGCCGGTCCAAGGGAATCTTCGGCGTGGAATTACGTTCTCGAATACCTTTCGCTCGCATGGAAAGAGATCGATCCGGCCAGTCACGCAGGGGCCGATACATGAGCAGGTTCATCATGCAAGCTCCCGGGCGACTGCATTTCGGCCTTCTCGGCTGGGGCCCGAACGCCACGCGGCAGTTCGGCGGTTTCGGGCTGATGATCGACCGCCCGAATTTCGAAGTCTCGGCCGAGATCTCCGATCGAGACGTGATCGAAGCCAGCCCCGACCGGATCGAGCGGCTGAGTTCGCAATTGATGTCTTTGCGAAATGCATTACGATCATGCGGGCTCGAACTCCCTCCATGCCATTTCCGTTTCGAATCCGACCTGCCGCCGCATCATGGCCTGGGCAGCGGCACGCAAACGACACTTGCCATGGCCGAACTGGCTCTGATTTTGTCCGGCAGAAAGTCACCGTCGAAGGACGAAACGATCGCCGCCGCGGGCCGTTTTCCCAGGTCTGGCGTGGGTACGCACGGCTATTTTTCCGGCGGCCTGATCGTGGACGAAGGCCACCCGGCGGGAACGTCTCAGCCACGTGAGCCCGCCCGGCTGCTGCGGCGATGCGACTGGCCAGGCGCGTGGAACGTCGTCACCGTGTTCCCGCAAGAAACCGCAGGCCCCTCAGGCAAGCATGAAGCGGCCGCATTCGAAGGCCTGCCGCCCCCATCCGCCGATGCGATCCGGCAAGTTTCGAGCCTGATTCATGACGCGTTCCTGCCAGCCGTCGATGCCGGCGAACCCGATTTCGAAGCCGCCATGTCAGCTCTCGAAGCGACGCAGGCGATCGTCGGCGGCTGGTTCGCGCCGGCTCAGGGGGGGTTCGTCTACGGTTCGAGCCAGCGCGACCGCCTGGTCGAGCGGCTCCGCGAGCTTGGCTTACGTGGCCTGGGGCAAAGCTCCTGGGGGCCGACCCTTTTCGGCTTCTCTCGTGAATCGGAACCGGACCTGCGGGCACGATTCGAAACCGCTTTCGAACAATCTTCGAATTTCGGCGTCGCAGTCGGCTGTCTGATTTCGAAAGCCGCCAATATCGGCAGGAAGCTGATCGAACCGCATTCGGGAAATCCCTGACGGATCGTCTCCACGAAATGCGAACGGTCAGGCTTTCGGCGGCGGATTCAGGCCCATTTCCGCCATCAGCATTTTGATGTCGTCCCAGGTTTCTTTCTTGGCAGGCGGATTTCTCAAGAGATAGGCAGGGTGCCACGTGACGATCGTGGGAATTTCGCGATATCTGTGCCAGCGCTGCCTGAGCGTCTTCATCGGGACACTCGTCTGCAGGATGGCTCCGACAGCGACTTTGCCGAGCAGGCAAAGAAATTCCGGCCGGACGATTTCGATCTGACGATCGAGAAACCCGCGACAGTTTGCCATCTCGTCGGGCAGAGGGTTCCGGTTCTCCGGCGGACGGCACTTGAGAATGTTGGCGATGTAGATCTCCGACCTGTCCAGGCCCATTCCCTTGCTGACGATGTCGGTCAGGAGCTGCCCGGCTCGACCGACGAACGGCTCGCCCAGGCGGTCTTCGTCGGCACCCGGCGCCTCACCGATGAACATGAGCCGCGCCGAGGGCGTGCCCGACTGGAACACCGTCTGCGTGCGGGTGGCGGCAAGATGGGGGCAACGCGTACATGCGGCGACTTCTTCGGCCAGCACTCGCAACAATTCCGGGCGACGATCCAGCGGCACGACAGGACTCTCGAAAGGGACTCGGGATTGATCGAAAAACGACGAGACTGGCGTCGGTGCCACCCTCGCGGCAGACGAATTCGGGCGATTCGCGGCCGTGGGCTTCGGCTTGAGGTCCGCCATCCCGGGCAGAACGGCATCGTGTTTGGCTTCAGGCGGCGTCTGGCGATGAGCAGTTACCGGTTCCCGAATGTCGGCCTCTGGCTCAAGGGCAATCGGCACAGGCGGTTTCGACGACACTTCGCTGGCCCGTGAACCCGGCACATGGGCAGGTTTCTCAGGCTTGATTTCCGCATCGGCCCGCCGGAAGACGACTTCCGCCGAATCCGCCGCGATCTTCACTCGAGGTACGTCGGACAAACCTGCACGCCTGAGCGACTCCAGATGAGCCAGGAGCTGCACAAGATCTTCCGAAGAATGCGAATCGGGCATGATCTCGAAAATTCTCCCGGGCCGGGCTTCCACGCATCGCGACGAACCGCTTCAAGGAAAGGGCACGCGTTTGGGCGGGTCCGCATCGGCTCGCAGCGAGGCAGCGAACCAGGCCTTCCACTGCGCCATATCGTACCCG
Source organism: uncultured Isosphaeraceae bacterium (assembly GCA_964608915.1). Lineage (GTDB taxonomy): Bacteria > Planctomycetota > Planctomycetia > Isosphaerales > Isosphaeraceae > QWQI01. The sequence continues at coordinate 8,946 of CAZSQA010000031.1, read as the reverse complement.
AAATCCTCGCCGGTGAGTGCCACGAGCGCCGCACGCACGGCGGGGTTCGGTTGCGACATTCGGCCAGCCCGCACGACCGGCTGAATGGAAACCGAAGGACCGCCGCCGCCGAGAGCCAGCCCGTTGCCGACAGGAATGATCTGCTGGCCATAGGCGACGACTCCGGGACCGACGACGGGAACCGGCACGATCACGTAACTGTCGACGGAACCCATGGCCAGACCGGATCCGCCGGAAACCGCCGAGGGGACCCATTCGACGCGCCGCACGAAGCGGACCGGCGCCAGACGATCGATCAATTCCGGGATGCGGTCCTTCCAGCCCAGATCCCCTACGGCAAGCGCCCCGAGACCCGAGCGAACCGGGTTCGTCGATTTCAGCGCGTTCCGGATATGTTCGAAAAACCGCTTCGCACCCGGGTGGTCCGGTTTCGATTCGATCAGCCGCACCAGGCCGCGGCGGACGTCGGCCTCCGGCTCGACGAGAAGACGTTCCGCGAGTGCGACCCAGGCCAGTTCGTCGTCCCGCGCCGCCAGGTTCCTGTCCAGCAGCAGCCGGATCGGCGCGGTCTCACGACCCAGCACTTGAAGCATCGGCCCGAGAGAGTGGGGGTCTTTCTCGCCCAGAATCATCGTCTCGACTTCATTCACCTGCTCGGCCTTGCCGGAATGGAGGACTTTCACCGCACCCTGGAATCGCTTCACCCAGGTGTCGTGCAGCTTCTGCTTCCCGGATTTCGACAATGGCTTTTCCGCGGATTCCGCTTCGCCGGGTTCGAGCGGCCTGGGGGAAGGTTCCTTGTCTCCCGCACCCGGCACGTTCGGCCGGGTTTGACCCGCAGGCTCCTGAAACGGGGCACCGTTCACGGTCGAAACCAATGACGCCACGCCGTAAACCAATCCCCAGCGAACCATGCGCGCCGCATGCGCCGAACCCGATAATCCAGGCTTCGACATGATGAAGTTCTCCGCTTGGTCAGTCGGTTCGGGCAAAAGGTCGTCCTGCGAAAAGCGAACCGGCTCTGACACGTTCATTGTCCGATACGCTCGTAGCGCCCGACAAGTGCGACGATAAAAACGCTGAAAGGCAAAAAAAGAACCTGGAAGGCAAAATCGGCTTGAGCCAGGAATCTCTTCGCAGCCTCAACACCCTGGGCTCTCCGAGCTCCAGCTCGCGGTTTGTTTCGTAAGAGTCGAATTCGCGGTACGTCGAGAAAGACATCCCGAAATGGAGCTCGGGGATCCCGGGCTGTATGATCCTGCCGGCTTTGCTGTCCTTGAGAAAATGTGGTATCGGCTTCCAGCCGGTGTTCGCACAACTGAAATGACGTTCGAAAAACGTCATTTCGCATCGATTACCCGTTCGGAATCCAGACGGCATTGTCGTGCACAAAAATAACGCGGTGCGGGCTTCCGGCACGAAAAGCCTCGCATGGGCGTCTCTCGGGGTCGACGTCCAGTCTTTCGTTCCAGCTGTCCCGCAACCGCGCTGGTATTCTATCGCCCGGCCCACGGAACGGAAAGCGAAAGCAGGCACGAACATGAGCACATTCGCATCCGGATCCGCGGAAATGGACCGCTCATGACAGACCTCACCAGAGCGCGGAATTGACCCGCCCGGACTTGCCGCTTATCCTCAGACACCTGGCGTCGTGCCATGCCTCCGATACGAACCTTTGCCCGATGCGAATCGGTCATGAACCCGAACGATCGATCCTGACCATGAACGACATGAATCCATGGATCCTGCGTCGCAGGTCATCCCTCCAAGTCATCCTGATCGGCATTCTTTCGCTCATCGGTATCGCGGCGACCGAAGCCGCCGAGCCGGTCATCGACTCACCCATCGGCAATGGGCGTCAGGGTTTCGGGGGGGATGGCGGTCCAGCACGTCAGGCCACGCTCGACCAGCCTTTCGATGTCACGATCGATGCCGAAGGCCGCATCCTCTTCTCAGACACGTTCAATCATCGCATCCGCTGCTTCGACCCCAAAACCGGCACTGTGGAAACGATCGCCGGTTCCGGCCGAAAGGGCTTCTCGGGTGATGGCGGACCAGCCTTAAAAGCCGATTTGGACGAGCCCTACGGTATCAAGCTCGATGACGCCGGAAATCTGTTCATCGTCGACAGGCTCAATTTCCGTGTGCGCCGCGTGAATCTGGCGACCGGCGTCATCGACACCGTCGCCGGAACCGGCGAGCCGAAATATTCGGGCGACGGCGGACCCGCGAACCGGGCCGGACTCGTCGAGCCGAACGGCATCGCTCTCGGGCCAGGCCCGGGCGGACCGAAATCGAAGCTCTATATCGCCGACGTTCGCGGCCATCGCATTCGAGTCGTCGATCTGCCCGGCGGCACGATCACCACTTTCGCCGGCGACGGTACAGGCAAGCGCGAAGGCGACGGCGGACCGGTCGCCAGGGCCCGGCTTTTCGGCGCCAGGGCGGTAGCCGTCGGGCCGAACGGCGACGTTTTCATCCTCGAACGCGAAGGCCACAGCCTGCGTAAGGTGGAATCGGGCACCGGCATCATCACGACCATCGCCGGTACAGGCGCCAAAGGCGATTCCGGCGATGGCGGCCCCGCGACGCAGGCGACTTTCAACGGACCCAAGGAATTGTGCGTCGCGCCGGACGGTTCGGCCGTGTACGTCGTCGATACGGAGAACCAGAAAATCCGCCGCGTCGATCTGAAGTCGGGCATCATTACGACCGTAGCCGGCAATGGCGAGCGAGCGGGTTGCGGCGACGGCGGCCCCGCGACACGCGCTCAGCTGGACAGGCCTCACGGTGTCGCCGTCGATTCCGAAGGTACGTTCTGGATCGGAGATACGAACAATCACCGCATCCGCCGTGTCATTTCGCCACAACCCTGATGATCTGTCGACACGATACGCGTGGTTTTCGAAAAACATGGCGAATCCCGAACCGATTTGTGTACCATGTCCCATTCAGACGGATCGACAGCCTCTGATTTCGCGTCGATATCGAACCGCGTCCGATTCCTCTTCCCCCTGAGAGACGGCTCGATTCCACTATGGCTCAAAAGCGACCCCAGCCCCAAAATCGTTACCAACTCGCCGTCGATGTGCTTCAAAAGGGCCGCGAAGTTCTCCTGCGTGACCTCACCGAAGAAATTCTCTATCACGCCGAAGATTTCGAAGAAGGGGGTTTCCTCTTTCAGGAATTCCTCGAAAATCAGGGCACGAAGCTCCACTTTCTCTACCTGATGCTCAGCCAGCTCGAACAATCGGCTGAGGCCTACGAATCGACGCTTCGCCGGTCACGTATGACCACGAAAAAACCAGGCAGGCCCCGCAAGGCCGAATTCGAAGAGCCCGTTCCCGCCTGCACCGCCGCCGATGCCGAAGCTTTCGCGCCTCCCGAAGCTTCAGCGCAGCCAAGGGCGGCCGCTCGACGCACCCGCAAGGTCCGCACCCAATCCTCCGTGCCGTCGTCCACGGACGAAAGCGAGTGATCGGCCCGGGTCACATTTGAGCCATGACGACGCCTTCGAACGACTCGCCCCGCCTGTGAACCTCATGACCAGGACGAGCCCGTCCTCAGTCGGCGGATCCTGATTCTTTTTGACCGCTCCATGCATATAGAGCGATCGCCGTCGCGACATTCGCATTGAGCGACTCGACCTCGCTCGCGATCGGTATTCCTAACTTTTGCGAATGCGGCAATTCCGCGGGCAAGCCTGGCCCCTCAACACCCGGCAACAGCACGAACGCTTCCGGCCACTCGAACGACCGAATGTCGGCCCCGCCCGCACCCAGCACGACCAGCGGCAGCTTCATCGTCGGCAAGTCGCGAATCGACGGCCCTGAGAACGCCGGGATCCTTAGCAGTGCCGGCCCGCCGCTGCGCAGGCTTTTCGGATGATAAGGATGCGCCGCCTCTTTCAAAAACACGACCCGCTCCACCCGGAACGCCGCCGCCGATCGAAGTGCGGCGCCGACGTTTTCAGGATCCTGAAACGGTATCGCCAAAGTGCATCCCGGCAGTTCTGAAGAGTCCGCCGAAAGGTCGATCGGCCGAATCTCGGGTGTCCTGATACGCAGGATCGGAAACCCCGTGCCGAACTGATCGATCTGCTCCCACAAAGGCCGTGCCAGCCGAAGCCAGGCGGCGTCGGGAGGGCAATCCGGCGGGGGCGGCGGGCCGTCGCGGTCGGTCACCCAGGCTTCGACCTGTTCCGGGGCATCTCGCAGCACTTCCTCGACCAACTTTCGCCCGCTCAAGAGAGCCAGGCCATGTTTCCGGATGCCGCGGCCCTGCTGCAGATCGCGGCACGCCTGAAAGTTCGGGTTCGACTCGCTGGCGATCTCCCGGACGGGCCGGGAAATCGCGAAAGACTCCGCATCCGGATCGCTTTCGCCATCGTCCTGCTGAGTCTCAGCGGCGATGCGTTCATAGACCAGCAACCGGCGGTGATTCGTCGATTCCGGCAGCGTATAGGCATGATCTTCCAACAGGGCGAATCGGTCGCCGAACAGGGCCTTCGCTTCGGCGATCTCGGCGTCGCAGTCGGGTCCTTTCATCAAAATCAGCCGACCGCCCAGGCCGAGGCAGTTGCGCACGCGCTGCAGTGTCTCAGGCACGTCGGCCACGGCGCGGGTGATCACGCCCCCCATCGGCTGCACGAACTTCGGCGTGATCTTGCCGCTGAAGATCTCGATATCCTTCAGGCCAAGTTCGGCAACGACATCTTCGAGAAACTTGCAGCGAGCCGCGCGGGTGTCGGCCAGAATCATCGGAATCTCGGGCCGCGCGATTTTCAGGATGATCCCCGGCAGGCCTGGTCCTGTACCCATGTCCAGAAGCGGTGAGGGCAGCTTCGTGAGCTTGTTCGGCAGCAGGCAATCCACGTAATGCTTGAGGACCATGGCCTCGAAGTTGTGGATGCGCGTCATGTTCAGCTCTTCGTTGGCCGCGCGGAGCATGCCGTGATAGCGCCAGATCATGTCGATCCGCCGGTCGTCCAGCGGAAAGCCCCAACGGGCCAGCAGACGTTTCAATTCCTGGGGGCTGGGTCGTACGGTTGCCATGCGAAGCGTTCGTTTCGATTTTCGTTTTGAAGAGGTTGAGTCGGGTTCGACGGTCAGCTCGACGCGCTGCGATAGCTCCGCAAGGCACGCTGAAAGAACATCCGGCTGACGGCCAGGCTCGCGACCGTCACGATCGTGATGAAGCCGATCATGCGGGGTTCGAGCGCTTTCACCATCACGCGCGAAGGCACGTTCACCACCAGCAAAATGGGCAAGATATAGGTGAAGATGACATCCAGCGAAACAGCCCAGCCACGCTGGAAGATCTCACGCGGAAATCGCGCCAAGCTCGAGAAAAGCCACCACATTTCCATCAGGCTCTGATTCCGCACCAGCCAGACGGAGAATGACGTCAACACCAGCATGAAGGCGTACGAAATCGCCACGCCGCAGGCGAACGTCACCCCGAACAAGCCGACCCGCAACATTTCGAATTCCCAGCCCTTGTTCCACAGTGCCATGAGCATCACGCCCAGGCCCATCAGCACGTTCGGGGCGACCGACCAATCGACGCGCCGACATGTGATCAGGAATTGCTCGTCGATCGGCTTCAAGAGCAGAAAGTCGAGATCGCCCGTGCGCACCAGGTTCGAAAACTCGTTGCAGTTTTCCAGGAACAGGGTTTCGATCACCCCGTTGAGAGCGAAATAACAGCCGACGAAGAAGAGGTAATCCTGCTTCGCCCAGCCCGCGACCAGGTTCGTCCGCGCGAAGACCGTCTCATAGAACGCCAGCATGATCCCCAGCCAGAGGATCTCGACGGCCATCTTCACCAGAAAGTTGCCGCGGAACGACAGCTCTCGCACCAGCGTGAACAGCCCCAGACGGCCGTAAAGCCGCGGGTATCGTCGCCAGTTCACCGGCACTTCCGCCGGTATCTCGTTCGGTTCGATCGTCATGCTCATTTTCGGCCGTTCATCCTCCGTAAGCTCCGTAACGGCGCAGGCCCCGCGCATAAAGCACTCTCGCCAGCACCGCGAAGAACACGGCCCAGAATGCCTCGATCGCCAGCCCCAGAATCAAGTCCGGCCCCTGAACCTTGCCCAGGAACACGACCGCCGGAAAATAGGCCATATATTGAAACGGCATCGCCTTGAGCACACCCACCCAGAACGGCGGCAGCAGGTCCAGAGGCAGCATCTGGCCCGAGATGAAGTAATTGAGCGTCATCACGATGTACAGCACGCTGGTCACTTCCAGAAACCAGAAGCCCACCATCCCCACAGCCGCTTCGAAGTAGAAGCCGATCAAAAAGGCCAGAATCAGGCTCGCCAGATAGGCCAGAAACACCGGCCCGCTCGGCAGAGTGTCGAAAAAGCCGCGGCAAAGAAAGAAGATGATGCCGTAAGGTACGGCCGCCGTGACGATATACGTCATCTTGTGCGCAGCCCGGTAAGCGATGAGATATCCCAGCAGGTCCAGGGGCTGGATCAGATACTTCTTCAGCGTTCCGTCGCGAATTTCCCGCGCGATGCCGGCCGCCAGCCCCGGCATGCTCGAAAACATCCGGCTGATATGCACCAGCAGCAGATACGCGATCATCTGGTTATACGTGAACCCCGCCAGCGACGACTGCCCCGAGCCGTCGTATATCGCCTGCCACAGCAGAATCGTCGTGATCATCGGCAGGAACCGCAGGAACGTACCGAGCAGGAAATCGCCCCGGTAGGTCATCCGCTCCGCCAGCGACACTCGCCACACGCGATAATATTTACGCCACACGCTGCCCGGCACCAGTTCGGTTGCAGGGGCAGGGGCTGGGTCGTTCAGGTCGAAACGGGGCGGCTCGGCGACGTAACTCATACGGCGGCCTTGCCTTGCTCGAAGACTTTCGTGATGAGCTGCTCCAGCGGCGGGTCCTGCACGCTCACGTCCACGATCGCGTATTGAGCCAGCACGCCCGAAAGGGTCTCGGCCACGCGTGGCCGGTCCACTCGCAACTCCACCGTCGGCCCTTCCACGCCATGCACAGTGCCGTAAGGCGACAAATCGGGTGGCGGCTGATCGGCCGGAAACTCGATCTTGAGGATCTTCTCCTGCCCGAACGTTTCGCGTATCCCGGCCAGTTCGCCGTCGTAGACCAGCTTGCCGTGCGTGATCACCAGCACGCGGCGGCACAGGGCTTCGATGTCCCGCATGTAGTGGCTCGTCAGCAGGACCGTCACGTTATGCCGCTTGTGGTAATCCCGCAAGCACTTCTGGATGGCCACCTGGGCGACCACGTCCAGGCCGATCGTCGGTTCGTCCAGCAGCAGCACCTTCGGGCGATGCAGCAGGGCCGCGATCAGCTCCATCTTCATCCGTTCGCCCAGCGAAAGCTCGCGCACGGCCTGCCGCGTCAGATCCGCCACGCCCAAAAGCGAAGTCAACTCCTCGAGCGTCTCGCGAAACTGCCGCTCCGGGATGCCGTAAATTTCCTTATGAAGCTCGAAGCTGTCAGCCGCGGGCAAATCCCACCACAGCTGATTCTTCTGCCCCATGACCAGCGAAAACTGCCGGCGGAAGGCGTCCTTGCGTTCCCAGGGGGTGAAGCCCAGCACGCGGGCATCGCCCCGGCTCGGATAAATCAGGCCTGAGAGCATCTTGAGCGTTGTCGTTTTGCCGGCGCCGTTGGGCCCGAGAAACGCCACGAACTCACCCGGCTCGATCGTGAACGACACGTCGCCCACGGCCTCGACCATTTTGTATTCGCGCTTGAACAGACCCTGAACCGCTCCCTTCAGGCCGTCTTTCTTGCGGAATACCCGGTAGGTCTTCGACAAACCGGTCACTTCGATGATGGGCGCCATGGGGGGCGAAGCCTGTCCGTGCAGAGAACGGTGGGCCAGTGCGAGCGTCCCGGCGAACCGCGCCGATGCCCGTACCTGCTGGCCTGGATCCCCTTATCTTGGGCTTCGGCGGCCGGTTCTTGCAAGTGCGATTTGCATCACGCCTAACTGTGAACGATTCTACGAGGGGATAACATTGACTCCTCAAACATAATAATGATTAAGGCGATGTTGTACTACATATCGTCAAGGATCTTCTGTCAGAAAGTCGAAAGTACATCAATTTGCCTGAAACAAAATGAGAAATCGGACATATCACCACCTATCAAACTTAGCTGCCATCGATTAGAATCGATATTCGCATGTCGAATACGAATAACATGGAGTTCGAAACATGTCACCTTCAACAATTTTCGTTGTCTTCCAAACTCCTTCGACATGGCCACCAGACGCATCACTGATAATCCTCAAAAAGCAATTAGAAGACGGGGTTCTATCTGTTACGTTCAACCACTCGAACAACCCTCTAGTTATATTCGCACGCCATAATGGCTTCATCGACAGCTTTGAGTTTAGAGAGGTAACCCTTAAACCATCATCCAATGTACATATGACGGTAATTTTAGAAGACGAGACAATATCACTTCGTATTAACGGCAATGGCATCCCTATTCAGAAGTCAACAATTCAAGTGCCGGACTCTACTTTAAACTTAAAAAAAGAACCACAACAAAACGACCGTCTATTTTACCCAAACCTCAACACATCATTGTATTCAACCCAAGAGGAACATATTTTTCTCGAATCAATTCGAGACATAGATAATAGAATTAGCTACAGAGATCGATACAATATTATCAAGGCTGCAGGAATTTTACGTCTAATCCTAACCGACGGCCTTCTAGACAAAGTAAACAGGAGGTTTAAATATAAAGTTGTTTTCAGAATTATTGACAATTCGATAGAGCCACCTATTTCACCAGACCTTCATTGGGTGCAAGTCTCTCCTGAATCAATCCCGTCAGTTAAAACTATAGAAGTCAATAAAGACAACTTTTTAAGCACTACAGTATTTAAGTCGCCCAACATAAACGCCACAGTGAAAGATGTAATACTTTACTGTT
>CAZSQA010000030.1:10565-81410 GCA_964608915.1 uncultured Isosphaeraceae bacterium | reverse complement strand
GTCATTGGATGGCGGATTCGAATCAGGTTTCGAATCAAAAGTGCGAAAGTCGAGTGAATAAATATCCTTAGCAGCTTTTCTAATTTGTTCAAGCGTTGCGTTTTCTGTCGTTATTGGGGAATTGCTGCCTCGATATCCTATCGCTGCCCGCCAGGCATTCGTGAACGCTTGATGTTCTTGAGGCGTTAGTACGATCGATAACATGTCGCCTTCATTGACTCCAAGCGTAGCGGCAAATCGCTTTTCAATTAGATGGTGAACATGCAGACCTGTTTTCATCTCCCTTAGTGAGTTAGCCGTATCTATCCCATATTTTGCTGCGTGCTCAAAGTCCGAGAGTTTTCGAATCAACTTTTCTTTCGATTCTTTCTTTACGAAACCGAGAGCACTACTATACATCCAGTTCGCCGCGCCCGCGAGACCTCCGACCACGGAGTCGCTCGTTTCGCTCATCCACGTTGCCGCGTCACCGGCTTTCGACTTCGCGAACGAATACGCCTGGCTCGCCTTCGTCTTCGCCACGTCGATCGCGGTCGATGCGAGCGGCTTCACTTCCGACGCGACCTTGCCGATTCCTCTCACGGTTCCCTTGACCGCGAATTTCCCGCCTCTCGCCAACGGACCGATGCCGGACAGATCCAGCCCCAGTTCGACGGCGCTCAAACCCATCCCGAGCGTGCTGCCCTCGTTGTAGGCCCGGACGAAGCCCCGTGTCGGGGCGGCGACAGGTACGACCTCGAGACCGTACTCCCAAGCGTAATACCACACCGTACCCAGCGTGCCCGGCTCTTCATCGCCACCTTCAACAGGCCCGGGCGGCTGAATCGCGGGCGGGGCGGTAAAGGCCCGGGACTGCGGCGGAGTCGTGAACGAAGCCGGGGCTGGCGATTCGGGACCGGGGGACATCGGTGCCAGGTAGCGCAGTTGCTCGCCGCCGCCGAAGTCGGGGAAATCCTCAAGGTTCTCCGCAAAATCCTGGACGGAGTTGTAGTACGTCGACATCGTCCCGTACATCGTGCCCGTGGTGATGTCGCTGCCGAAGTAGACCCGCAGATAGTCCCTCGTGCCGCTGGACGTGCCGCTCGTGGCACCCCCGGCCGGCCGCGTGTAATCGCTGGAGGATTCCTTCCGCTCGGACACGCCCGCATCGTGCTTGATCGTGCGGACAGGTCAAAAAGTGATCAGCAGACCTTATTTCTCAATCAGAATCTTTTACCCACACGAGAATAATCGCTTTTTTCGCAATCAATCGATTCCGCCTCTAACTATCAGCCAAACTCAACCGATGCTGACGGTCCTGCCGGTGTGATTTTTCTGGAATGGGCCGATTCGTCAGTTTTGAGATCCAGCGAATTCGAGATACGAATCTGTAGAGGCACCGCTTTCTTTTCGCATGACGGTGTCAATCGGCGAAGGAAGTGAATCGATCTTTATTGCATTATCCGTTCGACATCGGCCTGAAACCCCATGAACCCTAGACGCGAGATCGATGACGACGCCGAACTCGAAAAGCTCAAGGTTTTGATGGGCTTCGAACCCGGCCACGTCTTCGAAGACGATCGGCCGATCGGACGGTTCGAATGCGATCATGTCATCCCCGAGGCCGATCGACCTGCTTTCGACAGGATCTTCGATCACCTCTGCGACCATTTTCGACCCTCGGACAACTTCGAGCGCGACCTTGTCGGCGAACTCGCGGTCGTCCGTGTTCAATTGACATCGCTCGAGAGTCAGACGCTCGAAATGAAATCCGAGCAATCCCTGGCCGCCGCTGCCGCTTTCGACCGCATCGCCGCCGCCGAATTCGATCGCGACTTGACCCACTGGCGGAATCATCCGGCCGTCCATCGCGACATCCTCGGCGGCACGTTTCTCGGGGCGACCTTCTTCGAAAGTCTGTGGTCCGACTCTTCCGCCCGGCTCGCCCGGGGATGTATGGGCCTGACGCTCGGCCGAGCTTGCGATCTGGTCATGGCCGAAGGGTCGCCCTGGACGGTCGACGCCATCACGGCCCCGGGCCGGCAGATCATGAGTCACTGGCTTGCCTGCCGGAACGATCCTGAAAAATCCGCCAGGGCCTGGATCCGCATGGGCGTGGCCGCTGGCGGTTCGGACGATTTCGAAGCCGCGTTCGAACTTGCACTGGCAGCCCCTGACGCGAAGTTGTCGCGAGAATGGCTCGAAAATCATGTTTCGAATCGTTCCGGCGAATGGAGGGTTCAGGCTGAAAGACTGGCCGGAGAATACGCACATCGACGCGATCGTTTTCGCGCCGCTTCGACTGGCCTGGGATTGCGTGACAAAGCCCTTCAGGCCGAATTGAGGCTTGTCCATGGACGCATCCGCGAATGCCGGACGCATTCCTTGCGGCTCGAAAGACGAATCGAAAGCCTGAACCGTGATCGGCAGTCCAAGTTCGTCAAATCCGCCGACGACATAGATCGCCTGATCGAAGCGATCAAGTCAATCGAACGAGGCTTCGCAACCGGCCCAATCGCTGAATCGTCCGATTCCTCGGCCCTTGGGCTTGCCCCTGCCGGGCCAGTCGCGGAAAATGACGGAAACGACCGAAGGAAGCCGACCGATTCGGAATCGCATGTCGATTCGCCTGAAACTCAACGGATTCGCCATGACCAACGCAGTGATCCAAACCGCCTTAGTCCGTCGGCTGACGATTGCGGTCGTGACGGCAGCCCTTCTGGCGAATCTGTCGTCAGGGGCACGGGCCGACCGGTTCACGATGAAGACCGGCGAGTCTTATGTCGGGCACGCCGAACGCGACGGCGTGATCGCCGGCACCTTCGACGGAGTCAAGCGGACGCTGTTTCGCTTTACCCGAGTCGAAAAGCAGGACCCCGGAGCGGGTTCGGCCGCATGGGAGTCGTTTCGTCTGATTCAGCCCAAGAAGGGCAGCTTCACGGCCGGGCAGATGCCGGCCGTTCTGGTGGGCGTGACCAGCGACCCGTGGGACGAATTCGGCCGTCGCGTGATTCGCTTCAGCCCGCCCCGGAACGCGGCCAAGATCAACCAGGTGACGCAGGCCCTGATCGAAATCGGCCCGAAGGCCAGCAAGTTGCGGGGTGTGGAAAGCTATTGGACAGGGCAGGTTACGACATCGCAAATTCCTCGGAAAGTGATTGTCGGCCTCTTGAACCGAATTCCGCCGGAAGAGAAGGACGAACGGCTGCGAGTGGTGCGGTTTTATCTTCAGGCAAATTGGTATCCGGAAGCACGGGCCGCGCTGACAGGCCTGAAGAAGGACTTTCCGGACCTTGCGGAAAATCTGGCGACGGCCGAAAGGGGCGTTCTGGAGGCGGAAGTGACGGCATCGCTGGACGATATCGCGGCCCGGCTGGCGGCCGGGCATCCGCCGGCGACGGTGAAGCCGGAACTGGCGGAAGCGGTGAAATCGGCAAAGACGCTGAGCGACGTTCTGAAAACGCGAGCGACGGAGGCGATGGACCAGCTCGAAGCGGCGATCAGCGACGTGACGCGGCGTCAGCGGGAATTGCAATCCGCATTCGACGGATCGCACTCCGGCGGATCGGGCGCGGGGCCGGGTGCCAAGCACCTGGCCGCGATGATCGAAGCCCTCGAACGCTGCCCTTCCAAGGTCGAATTCCTGTTCGAACCGTTCGACCAGTATGCCCGCAACCCGGACGGAGTCGATCCGAAAAAGGCCTGGGCGCTGGCACTTTCCGCCTGGGTCGGCGGAGTGTCGCTGGCGACGGAGGACATTGCCCTGGCTCTCGCTTTTGCCGACGCTTTCGAAACGATCGAAAAAGGGGCCCGGGCGACAGGTGCGGAAGATCGTGCCGTGGCGGCGGCAGCGTTGCAATCGCTGCTGATTCCAGCGATGGGCGGCGAACGCCCGCTGTGGGCAGCCGAGGCTCAGAAGATCGCCGAACGGCTTCGCCCGTCAGCGAAAACGATCGATCCGGCACCTGGCAAACCGCTGATCTATCGCGTGGAAAACGACGTGAACGTGGTGCACAGCGAGTACCGGATCACCGTGCCGCCCGGTTATCACCGGTTTGGACAATATCCGGCTCTCGTCGTGCTCAACCCGGGCGGGACACCGGACATCGCCGCGGCCCCCTGGCAGGAAGAAGCCGCACGCCGCGGCTGGATCGTCGTCGCACCCGACCTGCAAGCCTCTGGTGCATATCACTTTACAGCCAGCGAACACGCCACGGTGACATTGTGCCTGCACGACGCCCTGAAGCGGCTGGCGATCGACCCGGACCGCGTGTTCGTGGCGGGAGCGCTGGGCGGCGGCGACATGGCGTGGGATTATGCCCTGGCGCATCCGGACAGCCTTGCCGGAGGCGTGGTCATGAGCGGATTGCCGGCGAAATATGTGCCGGCGTATCGGTCGAACAATCAAATCGTGCCGCTTTATATCGTGGAGGGGGAACTCGCTCCGGGCGAAAAACCGGTGATCATGCCCTTCGTCAAAGGCCAGATGCTCAAAAACTGGGACACAACATACGTACAGTATTCCAAGCGGGGGCTGGAGATGTTCCCCGAAGAGATCCCGGCGGCGTTCGACTGGATGCAAGGCCGTCGCCGGTCGGTCGATACCGAGGAGTTCTCGGCCGTGAGCGGCCGGGAAGGGGATCAGCGATTTTATGGACTGGTGATTCGCGAATTTGCCGAGGGGCAGAGCTTGCCGCCCGAATCGGTGGACCCGATGGGCGAGAATCTCAACCCGGCATCGATCAAGGCCCGCTTTTTGCCGGCTTCGAATCAGGTGCAGATTACGAGCAAGGGGGTAAAGGCGATGGACGTCTGGCTGAGCCCCCGCCAGTTCGACTTTTCGAAAAAGGTCGAAATCAAGCTCGGTGGTCGCACCAGGTTCAAGGGCGACGCGGTGACGAGCTGGCCGGACTTTCTCGAAGACCTTGGAGCGCGTGGAGATTCACGTCAAACCTATTTCATGAAAGTCGAATTGCGTTGACTTCGACGGGTCGATTCAGCCCTTTCCGCCGGCGCCTGTTACCCGAAGGCGTTCCCCAATCGCTTTGGGATTATGCCACGAGCGATCGCCTGGCCGAGGAAGAAACCGCATACTTTGCGGATCACCCGCTTTGTTCCGTCGATCTGGCCTGGATCGCTTCGGTTCTCGGCCCCGGGCCGGGACTGGCAGCCGATCTCGGCTGCGGATCAGGTCGAGCCTCCGCCATCCTTGCCGACCTTGGCTGGGATGTGCTGGCCATCGACCTGAGCCGGCCGATGCTTCGCACACTTCAGATCGAACAGGACGGACACGAAAGAACCCGAAGAGGCACGATTCTGCCTGTTCAGGCGAATATCGCCCGGCTCGATTTCCTGCCAGCCGGCTCGTTGGACGCCTCAGTCTGCCTGTTCAGTACGCTCGGTATGCTGCCTGAACGTTCCGTGCGCCGCCGATGTCTGGCCGGCATTTCCGCAGCTCTGGTTCCTGGTGGAAGGCTCCTTCTGCACGCGCACAACTGGTGGGTGCAGAAAGCTTCAAGCCAGGGCCGCCGCTGGATGCTATTCGACACCTTCCGCAGACTTGCCGGAGCACCGGATTTCGGCAACCGATCAGCCCTTTACCGCGGAATTCCAGGGGTGACGATACACTGCTTCACCTGGAACGAGCTGGCGGCGGACATCGCCAGCGCAGGATTCCGGATCGTCAATGTCATCAGCCTGGACGCCGAAACGGCAAGCGACCTCGGAGCCGGTAACTTCACCAGAAAAGTCCGCGCCGGTGCCTGGCTGATCGAAGCGCAGAAGACCGGTCTGATTCATGCAGAGCGTTACGTACATGAGACTTGAGAGACGCATCGAAATGCACGGCCACCTTCCCTTGCAATCTGAACATAGATACATAATACTGGATACCGGACCCCGATTCAAGAAGCCCCGCCCCCAGCGTTTCCGAAGACTTTCGCCATGATTCGCTTCATTCACGCAGCAGATATACACCTGGACAGTTTAATGAAGGGTGTCCGCAGCGAATCCGCCGGGATCGATCCGGCGGCGTTTCGCCTGAGCACTCGGCACGCACTTCGCAACCTCGTGGACTGGGCGATTCGAGAAAAAGTCGATTTCGTCACGCTGGGTGGCGACAACTTCGATGGCGACTGGAAGGATTTCACGACGGGCCTGTATTTCAATTCGGAAATGGCCAGACTGACCGAATCAGGAATCCCCGTCGTTTCCATCTCGGGCAATCACGATGCCGCCAGCCAGATTTCGCGAAGCCTGAGCTGGCCGAAGAGGTTCCGCAAGCTGGACGATCACGCCCCGGAAGTCTTCGAGCCCGTGGATGGCGTTCGTGTCATCGGCCAGGGTTTTCGCACGAAAGCGGTGATGGAGAATCTGGCCGCCCGATATCCGGCCAATGATTCCGTAAGCGGCATCGTCATCGGCCTGCTGCACACGTCGCTTGCAGGCGTGCCACGCGACGGCCACGACAACTACGCTCCTTGCGAACTGGCCGATTTGAGATGCAAGCGTTACCATTTCTGGGGTCTGGGGCATATCCATAAATCATCCTGGATGGAATCGTCCGGCGATGCCCCAGTGCTTTATCCCGGCAACCTGCAGGGTCGTCACATCCGTGAGGCCGGCCCGAAAGGCGCCTGGCTGATCGAATTGAACGACGACGGTTCGAAAATCGCACATCGTTTCGAATCGCTGGACACGACCCGCTGGGAACTGCTCACTCTCGACGTGACCGGTCTGGCGAATGAAGATGACTGCTGGTCGGCCGTGGGAGACGCGATCGTCACCACGGCCCAGGATCTTCCCGATCGCTTCCTGGCGGCGCGCATCCGGTTCGTCGGCCAATCCCAGGTGCACCATTCGCTCAGGAAACTGCTGGAACGTTCGGACGAAGCCCTCCTTGCTTGTTGCCGAAACGAAGCAGCTCGAACGTGCCCTGGACGTGTCTGGATCGAAGCGGTCGAGTTGAAATCATCGGCTCCAGCTTCAGCACGATTCACCGCCGATTCGATGATGGAATTGCACGGCTTCATCGAAGAGCGGGCCAAAAGCGACGAATGGATCTCGGAATTTCTCGCGAAAGACGAAATCCTGAAACTTCGAAAACAATTCGACTTTTTCGATAATGACGATGAAAGGGGCGAGCTTTACGATTGTTTGAATCCCGCGACGATTCGTGAAGCGATCACCGAGATTCCGGAGATTCTGGAATCGAGACTCGGCCTCGCTTCGTCATCCGAAGAGGAGGACTGAACGGTCATGCATTTACTCGAATTGTACCTGAAAGCGTTCGGGCACTTTACCGATTACTGCATCGCATTTCCGCCCCGTGGTGCCGGAACCGGCGCAGGCCTGCATTTGATCGTGGGCGATAACGAAGCCGGCAAATCGACAGTGCTCGCGGCGATCGAAAGACTGTTCTTCGGATTTTCGAAAGCCGATGGCAATTACGACTTCGTACATAGGCCGAACAAGTTGCTCATCGGTGCGAAGATCGGCAACGTCGATGGCGGCGACGGCACGTTTCTCAGGCGCAAGACCGGCGATGCACTCACGACGGTCGACGGTCGAACCGAGCTGCCGAAGACACTTTTCGAGGCTCAACTCGATGCACTCACGCCTTCGCAGTACATGCGACTCTTCGGCCTGGATCAGCAGCGGTTACGACAGGGTGGCATCGAACTCGTGAATTGCGAAGGCGATTTCGCCCGAATTCTCTTCGCGGAATCGCTCGGCGAACTCGACCGATTCGAAGTCGTTCGAAAGGAACTTGAGCAGACCGCCGCGAAGCTTTTCCGCCCCGGAGCACGCGGCAAAGCCAATATGCCGCTCAATCAGGTGAAATCGGAGCGTGATCGACTTCAGAAGGATCTGCTCGATGCCACGACAACCGCCCAGGCATGGAATCAGTTGCAGCAGGAGCTTGCGAGAGAGATCCGGACCCGGAACGAACTTGACGAACGCCTGGACAATCTTCGCCAGGACTCGAACCGCCTGGAACGATTACATCGGTCGCAGGACGCCATCCGTGAAGTCGACGCCAGAACTGCCGAGATCACAGCTTTGGGAGCATTGCCCGAAATACCTGACGATCTCCTGACGGAATTCGCGCAGGCGGAAGAGCGTGCCAAGTTCGCCAGATCCAAGCTCGATGAAACCGAGTCGCGAATCGCCGAATTGAATCAAAGAATCGATAGCGTTCGGCTGGATGACGCATTGCTTTCCTGTGGCGATCGTATCGAGCGTCTCGCTCGCAAAGCTGTTTCGTTCGAAACGATTCGGGCGAGATTCGAACAGCGTCAGGAAGCGATTTCTTCCGGTACCTCCGATTTCGAAGATCGGCTGAAATCTCTCGGATTCGAAACGAGCGACCCGGCTCGACTACCAAGACCTTCCGACCCAATTCATCGAAGACTGAAAGAGACGAAAGAAGAAATTGACGACATTTCCGGTTCCATATCCGGCACGACCGCTGAGATCGAGCTCCTTCGATCTCAGTTGCGGGTCGCCGAGTCGGATCTGGCCCAGATATCGCAGTTTCGCGACGTGGCTCAAATCGAAACGGCTCTTACGAGACTGCAATTGCTGCAGGAACGGATGAGCGGCCTGGATTCGCTTCGAAAGAACAGGACGAAGTGCGAGCGCCAAATTACGAACAGATTGAATTCCTTGCCGAACTGGAATGGCACTCTGGCGGATTTCGAAGCACTGAGACTTCCCGATTTCGACCTGGCCGGCAAGGATGCCGAGCTTTTCGAAAACCTGGATCGAATCCGGATCGAGGCGGAGAGCGAAGCGAAGAGAATCGCCCGGGAAACGAACAAGAAAAAGGAGGTTCTTGCGAATCGCCTCGCAGAGTTCAGTATCCCGTCGCCAGAAGAACTGGCGATCTCGCGTAAGGAGAGAGATGATCTTTGGAATCACATCAAGTCGAAGTGGCTCGATGATGGCTCGACATTTCCTGCTACGGCCGCGGATGTCAATCTCGCAAGCGAATTCGAGGTCAGGACGAAGCGAACGGACAGGCTTGCCGACATTCTTCGCGATCACCTGGAAACCGTAAAGCTTCAGGCGGAATGCCTCGACGATGAGGCACATTCGAGAGCCGCCGAGCGAAGGCTCGCCGAATGCGAATCGCAAGCCAGGCAGGCCTGGGTTCGTTGGACAGCCCATTTCGACTTTCTCCTCAAAAAACCCGGTCGCACCGATGAAATCCGCAACTGGCCAGAAACGGCGCGAGCGATCCGGGAACTGATCGAAGAAAGGGATTCGCTCAATGATTCCATTGACCGGATCGAGCAGGAATGGTCGGAGTGTTATTCGAATGTCGTCGCACCGCTGTTGAGCGATCGAAAAATCGACGGATCGTCTTTCGATCTCTGCAGGTCCGAACTTCAATCGCTTCGAGACAGAGTCGTTGCTGAGAACACCGAACGCCAGAGCCGTTCGGACCGGGCGGACGAGTGCCGGGAATCCGTCGCACGGAATCTCGCGAAACTCGCCGAAGCGAATGGCCGGCTCGAACTCGCAAGAAAGAAATGGTCGGAACAGCTTTCGGAATGCGGGTTCCCGGCCAGCGTCGGAACGGATTCTTTCGAAACCGTTTCGAATTCGATCGCTTCGATATTGCAGGAAGCGAAGCGACTCGAATCCGAGCGTCGAAAGCTCCAGGACGACATTCAGGAGGTGCGGGCGTTCGAGATGGAAGTCGATACGCTCGCGAACGAAATCCGATTCGCGGATCGATCTTCCGACCCGATCCGGATCGCCGAATCGATGCGAAATCGATTGATCCAGGAAAGGGAGTCGAGCAAGGCGCTCGATCGAGACCGCTACACGATGACCAAGGAAATCGAAGCCCGGAAAAATGCGATCGACAGCCTCCGGCAGGCCACCGATCTCATTTCCGCGATTTGCGTCCGAATCGGTGTCGAAAGCCCAGGGGATGCCAGGGAACGATTCGAAACGATTGCACTTCGAAACGCGGCGAAGCGAGAAGCGGACAAGGCGATCGCCAGACTCGACAGTCTTCGGAACGATGAACCCCTCGATCGGTGGATCGAAGACTCCAGAAATTTCGCTCCTGAACTTTCGAACCGGCAAATCTCGGAATTGCAGTCGGAGATCGAGAAACTCAATGCGGCTCGTGAGGTCATCTCCGAGGCCATTTACTCTATCGAGCGGGAAACGAGGCGAATCCGCGATTCCGTGTCGACCGCCGAGGTACTCACCGTCGAGCAGCGCCGCAAAGCCTTTTTCGAAGACACCCGGGTTCGGGTTTCTCAGTATTTGAAATGCCAGTTGACGATGCAGGTCCTGAAGGATGCCGCGGAATCGTATCGTAAACGGATGGGGCAACAGGTCATCGACGATGCGTCGATCAACCTCAAATCCCTGTCGCTCGGAAGCCTCGAAGCAGTCAATACGACGGAAGCCGTGGGCAAACGCAAACTCGTCGCGATCCGGTCGAACGATCAGGAATACCTCGATTCGCACCAGCTCAGCGAGGGGACACGCGACCAGCTCTTTCTTTCGCTCAAGCTGGCGATGATACGCAATCGTCTCAAGGAACGGCGCAGAAAGGGCAAGGGCCCTCTTCCCGTCATTTTCGATGATGTTCTCGTGAACTTCGACGACGACCGTGCCGCTGCCGCATTCCGCCTGCTGGCGGAACTTGCTGAAACGACGCAAGTCATTTACCTGACGCACCATCGCCATCTCGAATCGGTCGCCCGCGCAGCGATCGGAGAAGAGGCCTTCCACATTCATCGACTGTCCGTGATCGGCACGACCGGCAAAGCAGACGTCAAGGGAATCGAAAGCGGACAAGCGACTCCGGAATCACGATTTCTTGAGGATCCTGGTTGAGACGATTACACTTTGTGCAGCAGCGTTCCGTTCACGCCCGCCAGGCGTCGAAACCGCATGTGGAAGCGAGACACCATGTCCGAGCGTCAAGTCGAACATCCGATCCTCGAAGTCATCCCTCGCCGCTGGTCGCCGCGATCCATGACCGGCGAGCCTGTCGCTCAATCGGATCTTCTCGCCGCATTCGAAGCTGCCCGCTGGGCTCCTTCGGCTTTCAACAATCAACCCTGGCGGTTTTTCTATGCACATCGGGCCAGCGACCACTGGCCGCTGTTTCTCAGCCTTCTCGGCGAATCGAACCGAAGCTGGTGCGTTCATGCCGGCGCGTTGGTTCTGCTGGCGTCCAAAACCACGTTCGACCATAACGGCGAAGCCGCGCGGCTGTACGCTTTCGACGCGGGAGCCGCATGGGAGAACTTCGCCCTCGAACTCACGCATCGAGGCCTGGTCGTCCATCCGATGCAGGGTTTCGATCATGCCGCGTCGAAATCGGCATTGAATTTGCCGGCTGAACTTGATCCCATGATCATGATCGCCGTCGGTCATAAGGGTCCTGCCGAAAACTTGCCGGATTCGCTGCGGGCACGTGAAAAGCCGAGCGCCCGGCGTCCGCTGGCCGATCTTGTGCAGGAAGGGCCTTGCTCGGGCTGAAATAGATCGGGATCCACGTCGTAAATCGAACATGCCGCAACACCTCGAAACAGGAAGACCAATGCCGACACCTGACCAGCTTTACGATCAGGCCATCGAAAAACGCGACGCAGGCGACAAAGCCGGTGCGATCGAACTTCTCGAACAGGCTTTCAAGGACGATCCGAATTTTTCTCTCGGACATGGTTTGATCGCCAAGCTCTACGTCGATCTCGGCGAAGCGGAAAAAGCGATCGAACACGCGAAAAAGGTTGTGGAACTCGAACCGGACGACACTTTCAGCTACACGGCCCTCTCGGTAATCTACGTGAAATGCGGTCGGATTCCTGAAGCCGAAGCCGCCAAGGCCATGGCTTTCCAGAAGGAACACGGGCTATGAAACGCATCGGAACGTTCTGTGCGGCGATCAGCCAGATGCTTGCGATTCCGTTTTGCCTGGGCGACGAGAAGAACGCCGCGAAAGAGAACGCCGCCTGG
Source organism: uncultured Isosphaeraceae bacterium (assembly GCA_964608915.1). Taxonomy (GTDB): domain Bacteria; phylum Planctomycetota; class Planctomycetia; order Isosphaerales; family Isosphaeraceae; genus QWQI01. The sequence goes on along the minus strand of CAZSQA010000030.1, from coordinate 69,437 downwards.
TTCGGCAAGAACGTTCCTGCTCTGAAGGTGGTCTACGAGGATCTCCATCGAAACCCTGAGCTTTCGCTTCAGGAAAAGCGGACGGCGGGAAAGCTCGCCGAGGCGCTCGCCGCCGCCGGAGCGAAGGTGACACGAAACGTCGGTGGCCATGGCGTCGTGGCGGTTCTGGAAAACGGTCCGGGGCCGGTCGTTCTGGTCCGTTCGGACCTGGACGCTCTGCCAGTCACCGAAGCGACGGGTGCAGCTTATGCCAGCCAGGTTCGCGTCGCCGATGCCGAAGGCCGTCAGACGGGCGTCATGCATGCATGCGGGCATGACATTCACATGACATGCCTGATCGGCACCGCTCAGTGGCTGGTGGAGCATCGGGATGCCTGGAAGGGCACAGTCGTTCTGATCGGCCAGCCGGCTGAAGAAAGGGTCGAAGGAGCCCGGGCCATGCTGGCCGACGGGCTTTACGACAAGTTTCCCAAACCCTCGGCCGCACTTGCTTTGCATGTCGCACACGATGTCGCCGCGGGCAAGGTCGGTTTCGTCGCCGGGCCGGCGTTCGCTTCCAGCACTTCGGTCAATATCCTGGTCAAGGGCAGAGGCGGCCACGGCGCCATGCCGCACAACGCGATCGACCCGATCGTTCAGGCCGCGATGCTGATCGTCGACCTGCAGACGATCGTCAGCCGCAAGGTCAACCCGATCGACGCAGGCGTCGTCACCGTCGGTTCCATCCACGGCGGCACCAAGAACAACATCATCCCCGACGACGTCCGGCTCCAGCTCACCGTGCGGGCGTTTCGCGACGAGACCCGTGAGATGCTCCTGGCCTCCATTCGCCGCAAGGCGGAAGGGATCGCTCACGCCCACGACGCCCCCAAGCCTGAAGTCACGATCGACGAAGGCATTACGCCGACGGTCAACGATCCTGCCCTGGTCGCTCGCGTGATGCCCGCGATCCGCAGGTCGCTGGGCGACGAGAACGTCGTCGCGGTGGAACCGACGACCGGTGCGGAAGACTTCGGCCTTTATGGTCAGGGCGGCGTGCCGACATTCATGTTCCGTCTCGGCACCGTGGCCCCGCAACGGCTCGAAGATGCCCGCAAGGGGGGCAAGCCGCTTCCCTCGCTGCACTCGGCCGAGTTTCTGCCCGTTTCTGAAACGGCGATCGAGACAGGCATCCTTGCGATGACCTCGGCGGTCGTCGAACTGTTGCCCCCTCGCTGAATTCTCGTTCTTCCCCAGCTCGCACTGCCCGATGGAGCCCGGTTTCCGATGGACTATGCCCCTCCGCCCCTGGACTGCGTCGCCGAATTGATCAGCCCCTCGCTCGTGATCTTTCGGGACCGGGTGGTCGCGAACATCGACCGGATGATCAAGATGGCCGGTGGGGCGCATCGTTTGCGGCCCCATGTCAAAACGCACAAAATGGCGGAAGTCGTTCGGCTGTGCGAAGCGGCCGGCATCCATCAGCACAAATGCGCCACGATCGCCGAAGCCGAGATGACGGCGGCGGCCGGCGGCCGCGACGTTCTGATGTCGTACCCCCTGGTCGGCCCGAACATCTGGCGATTCATCAAGTTGCAGCGGTTTTACGGCAACACGAAATTCGCCGCATTGGTGGACGACCTGGACATGGTCGCCCAGATCGCCGAAGCCGCCCGGCGGCACGACACGGAAATCGCTCTGTATCTGGATGTCGACCTGGGCATGAACCGGACGGGAATCGCCCCGGGCGACAAGGCGTTCGCGATCTACAAGGCGATCGTCGAAGCGCCGTCGCTGATCGCAGCTGGCCTGCATGGTTACGACGGTCACATTCGCGACGAAAAGCTCGAAGAACGCAAGGCCACGGCCCGGCCTGGTCAGGAAGCGATTCTGGCCCTTCGCGACAAGCTGGTGGCCGCCGGGCTGCCGGTGCCATCGCTCGTTCTGGGCGGGTCGCCCAGCTTTCCGACCCACTTCGTGCTGGACGATCCGACGATCCAATGCTCTCCAGGCACCCTCGTCTTCAACGATTCGGGCTATGGTTCGCGCTACGAAGACCTGCCGTTTCCGCCGGCCGTCTATCTGCTGACCCGTGTCGTCAGCAGGCCTGGAACCGACCGGCTGTGCCTGGATCTGGGCCACAAGGCCGTCGCGGCCGACCCGGCACCTCCCCGAGCCAGAATTCTCGTGCTGCCGGACGCCGAACCGCTGGGCCAATCGGAGGAACACCTGGTCATCCGCTGCGCCGATCCCGGCAAATATCCGGTCGGCACGCCTCTGTGGGCGGTTCCTTCGCATATTTGTCCGACCATTGCACTTCATAATTGGGCCTACGTCGCGGAAAACGGAAAACTCATCGGCCGTTGGGACGTCACCGCCCGGGGCCGGGTGATTTCGATCTGATTACGGTCGAAGCCGAATTTCCGAAGCGGGGGGATTTCGAAATCGCGAAATCCCCCGCCCATTTTCACTATCGGGCGACGGACGATCGATTCAGCCTGTACGTCGGCATGAATTTCCCGGAATCTCCGCGGAACGTATCGATCAAGATGAGTTTTCCGGGTGAATCGGTGTTCGAAGCTTTCGGTGTCGCGCGTTTCTTCCTGTCGACTCGCGAATTCAATAAAACAGAAAAGGCCACCAGTTTTTCATCGGTTTGCCGGCGGCGTCTTTCTGGCGATTGTCGAGCCCTGGCATATTCTGCCGCCAATAAACGAGCCAGGCGCCCATGCAGTCAGGGGCGAGTGCACGATAGCGTTCGAAAGCCCTGTTCGTGAACGGCCTGACTTCATCCTGATTGTCCGCGCCGCCGCCGATGCGCCAGCCCTCGATGGTCGAAAAGACGGGCCTGTCGTTATTGAGGTCATAATGCGATCGACCGTTCGGCGGGAAGTGAGCGTTACCGCCCGCGGCGACGTAATTTTCGATGCGAAATGGCTTGCCTGCGTGGGTGACGATCATGGTTCCGGCGTCGGGATATTCGATCGAGCGATCGCCGTAAGAGACGGCGTAGAGGCTGTCGAAGGGCACTCCGTAACGGTCTTTCAGGTCGAATCCGGCATACTCGCGAAAATATTGGGTGAAATAGGGAATCGCCCGGGAATTGGACATGCCCTCGATCCCGTGAGCCAGGCTCTCCATAAAGCAGCCGACGCCGCGAGAAGCGTTGACGTTGCCGATGCGGACGCTTCGCCCGGCCCACGGCTGGTCGTCGTCGCCCCCGTTGCCGGCCTGAACCCAGCGGCCTGGTACTTTGCGGTACCGGTCGTCATAAAGCGGTTTCTGTTCGACGACTTCGAAAGCCCCGATGTGCGGGCCCTGCTTTTCGTCGCCCGAAGTGAAGAACCAGATTTCATGGATGTAGCCCAAGTCCAGCAGGGATTTCAGATCCAGAAACCTCCGGGGATTTTTCGGATCGGTCACGCCGACACGGGCGGCGAAATCCTGGCTGAAAAGGGCGGCATAACGGAAATTGAAACCACCGGTGGCCGCCGGATTCTTGAGGGGGACAAGTCGGCTGTCGCCGACGGTGCGATCCGGGTCGCGCAGGTCAACGAACTTGAAGACCTGATAATCGAGAAACGCCGGCGCGGCCGGGCCGGCATAGCCATGATACCGGCTGCTTTCGCCCAGTGCCCGGAACAGGTCGGCGGTCAGTTTGTCGAGATGTGCCCGGTCGTGCGCGTTCGAAAAGTTGACGAGCAGCACGCGCGGGCGCATTTTGCGAATTTTGTCGTGATTGCGCGCGATCCACTCGTCGCTGTTGGCGTGACTTTTGGCGTTCGGCCAGACGGTTTCGTCGGCGGGATCGCTCCACGGGCCAGGCCCGGCTTGCGGATCGTTCCCCTCGGCGGATTTCGCCTTTGTCACCGGAGCGGATTTCGAACGGGGCTGCCTCGATTTGCGGACTTGCTCCGTCGCAACGGAACCGCTTGCGAGAAGAATGGCGGCAAGCGTCAATATCATGAACCGACCGGGGAGACGAATCATCGCATAAACTCCTGAATATCCGAGGAAATCGACCGGGATCGTGCCGAACGAAGCGAACAGAAATGCAGGGTTGACGAGATTCGAATCACTTGAGGAGATCAGACATTTCGAATCGCGTGAGCATCCGCCCAGGCGGCGAATCCGGAATCCGCGGAATCGAAAAGGCGGATTCGGAAATGGAATTCCAGCGGTGATTCCGCAGGGATCGAAATCGAATCGACTGCAGAACCGGGCTGGGGAGAAGGGTTCGCCACGATCAGGCCGTAATCACGCGTGTGGCCCCAGAACGGGCGATCGTCGGGATCGCATTTTACCAGAATCTGAACTCCGCTGCGAGCGAATGACTTTTCCGGGCTTGCATTTGCAGGTAAGGAAGCCACCCACCATGAAGCCTGTCTGCCCCAGGTGCCTTTTTCGTCGACTCCTCCATTACCGCAATCGATACGGCCCTTGCCTTTTTTCACGGTGAGTGGCCGAGTGAGACGAATGCCCAGGCCCATTTCTTCCTGATGGCCCAGTCGTATCGCTCCTCGATCGGTCACGAATTTCGAAGACCAGTCCAGGACGGCATCCGGACCGATCGAAGTGAATCGATAGCTCGCGAATTCCCGGCAGTTCACTGCGGAGCCGTTGACGTCGAGCCAGTGATTCTCGACTTCGAACGCCAGTGCATCGTTTTCGATCGAAACCGGTTTCGAATACCGGACGTGCCGCACTTCGGCCTTGTTGCGCCAGTAGTCGACACCGTTCGAATCGCCGAACGCCAGCCACAGGCCAGGGTGCATCGTGTCGTGATCGGGATCCTCAGTGGCAGGATCAGGCGGAAGGGGCCTGGTGATTCGCATTCCGCCAGGGGTGAATATATCCTGAAAGAAAGGCCTGCGGATTTTCGGGTGGCGGGTGACGAAAGTGGCGATCGGCCTGCCGTTCCGCAGGATTTCGATTCGATCCGTGCCGGCGACGAACGACCAGCCGGTCACACCCGCTTCATTCGAAATCCAGGCCTGGGCGGCAAGGGAAGCCGCGATCGCATTTCGGCCGAGAGTCCTGCGGTTCATTCGGTCCGTTTCTCCTGACTCTTCAGGTGTGTCGATTCGAAATGCGATGCCGGATAAAGCCACGCGGCAGCGATGCCCAGGGCATAGACCAGGCTCGCCGCGGCGCCGATGGCGGCGTAATCGCCACCGAACTGACGAACCAGCAGGCTTGACCCGAGCACCCCGAACGCAGTGACGAAGCGGCCGACATTGTAAGCGATGCCCGTGCCTGTGGCGCGGCTGGCGGTGGCGAACATCGGCGGCAAATTCAATGGCAGCCAGCCGAAGAAGAGAGTCGCCGCCAGACCCTGGGCGAACACCATGGGCAGAAAGGCCGTTTCGAGCGGGCGGGTGCCGAGGAACAAGCCGCAGGTGAAGGCTGTGGCGAGCAGGCCGAAAAAGGCATAGGAAAGCCGCGGGCCGAGCCGGCCGGCGACGATCGCCCCGAAAAACCCGCCCAGGCATGCGCCGAAGGCCCAATAGCCTTGTGCCGTGGCTTTGTAGCCTGGCTGGGTGGAAGATGCAACGGCATCGGCCCAGGGGATCATCCATTTCGAAGCGGCCCAGGCACCGACGAGCGGGATACTGCCGAGCAGGATGGCGATGGCGAGAGTTCGGCGGTCGAGCGAACGGTCGAAATCGCCGGAATGCTTGCCCGGGTTCGAAGAACGTTTCGAGGCACGCCACTGAGGCGATTCCGGCAGCCAGCGCGCCACGAAAAGCCCCAAGAGCGTGGGCGCGGCACACCAGAGGAACAGCCAGCGCCAGGAGCCGGGGGTAATCGGATGAAGCCGGGCGACCTGCGATAGCCCCAGAATGCCGAGATTGATGGCCACGCCGAGAATGCCCGAGACGCGGGGCTTCGAAGCCTCTGGCCAGAATTCGGCGGCCAGCGAGACGCCATTGGGCCAGACGCCGCCAACACCCAGGCCGACGAGGAACCGCAGGACGAGCAACTGGTTCATCGACTGCACGAACCCGCCGAGGCCGGCGAAGGCGGAATAGAACAGGATGCTCCAGGCCATGGCGGCGGATCGGCCCCGCGTATCGCCTAAAGTACCGAAAACGATACCGCCGACGGCCGCGCCGAGCATGAGAGACGCCGTGAGCCAGGCGAACCACTCCGCACCCAGTTGTGGCGTATACCCTGTGCCAAGCAGAGATTGCGCCACGGAGAGCGACGCCACGGGCATCAGGCCCAGTTCGACGCCGTCGAACACCAGCGCCAGGAAGACGCAGGCAAGCACAAGCACCCGGCCGCGTGCAGGCTCGGCCGGAGTGTTCGAACCAGCGGTCATACTGGACGTTACGTCATCCTGTGATCGTGAAAGCATGAAATCGGCCGGCAAGAGGGTGTGCAGGCGGCAGAGCGACGTTGAACCCGGGCACGCCGATGGACACAATGGCATGCCGGGGATCGACACAGAATATCAGACACGGATCGGCCAGACCATGAGCGAATCGGTGGGCAATCGCGTCGAAGGCCGGGCGAGGATCGGGCTGATCGGCCTTGGGCTGGTGGGTTCGGCGCTGGTCGGGCGGCTGATTCAGGCAGGTTTCGAAGTCGTCGGGTTCGATGTCGATCGAGCTGCCGTTGAGCGATTCGAGACGGCGGGGGGGATTCCGGCCAGCGGTGCCGAATCGGTTGCGCGGCAATGCGCGACGATCCTGCTGAGCCTTCCGGATGGAGCGATCGCGGCGGACGTGATCGACGAACTAAGGACTTCTCTCGAACCCGGTTCGCTGGTGATCGACACGACGACGGCATCACCGGATCAGGTCGAGCGGGCGGCGGAAGTGCTGAAGGCGGCCGGGGCCGGATATCTGGACGCGCCGCTTTCGGGCAGCAGCGAGGTGATCGCCACAGGGCAGGGGGCCTGGATCGTCGGAGGGGATGTGTGCGATTTCGAAGCCGCCGGACCGGTGTTTGCCGCAGTCGGCGGATCGGTGCATCATGTGGGCCCGGTGGGTGCGGGGTCAAGAGCGAAGCTGGTTTCGAACCTGATCCTCGGGCTCAATCGCGCGGCATTGGCCGAGGGGCTGGCTCTGGCGGAAGCCTGGGGGCTGGATTTGCCTGCGACTCTGGAGGTGCTGAAGGCTTCGGCGGCGTGGTCGCGTGTCATGGACGCCAAGGGCGTGAAAATGATCGAGGCCGAATATCGCCCGCAAGCCCGGCTGAGGCAGCATCATAAGGATGTGCGGCTGATGCTCGAGGCGGCGAAGCGAATCGGGCAGAGATTGCCGTTATCGGCCTTGCACGAATCGCTTTTGACGGAGGCGGAGGATGCGGGCTGGGGCAATGCGGACAACGCGGCGATCATCGAAGTGTGGCGCGGGCGGTCAAGCGCGGGCCGACCAGCGGATCAGGTCTGATTCTCAGGCCTGATTCGACCGGTTCGGCTCAGGCGATGATTTCGCTCACGACTTCGCCGTGCACGTCCGTCAGGCGATAATCGCGGCCCTGGAAGCGATAGGTCAGGCGTTTGTGGTCCAGGCCGAGCTGGTGCAGGATTGTGGCATGCAGGTCGTGCACGTGCACGATATCGTCGACGGCCTCATAGCCGATCTCGTCGGACTTGCCGTAGAGCTTGCCGGGAGTGAAGCCGCCGCCGGCGACCCACATGGTGAAGGCGTCGATGTGGTGGTCGCGGCCGATGGTTTCGCGGCTTTCGCCCATGGGCGTGCGGCCGAATTCGCCGCCCCAGATGACGATCGTCGAATCGAGCAGGCCGTGGGCTTTCAGGTCTTCGATCAGGGCGGCGGTGGGCTGGTCGACCTCGCGGCAGATCTGGGTGAGGGAGTCGCCCAGGTCGAGAGCGCCGCCGTGGTGGTCCCAGTCCGTGTGATAAAGCTGCACGAACCGGACGCCCCGTTCCACCATGCGCCGAGCCAGCAGGCAGTTGGCGGCATAGGATGGCTTGCCGGGCTCGACGCCGTAGCGGGCCAGGGTGGCGGGGCTTTCGGCGGCAAGATCGACCAGTTCCGGCGCGGTCGACTGCATGCGGAAGGCCATCTCATAGGCCGAGATGCGGGCGGCGATTTCAGGGTCGCCGGTGGTGGCAAGCCGGTGGCGGTTGAGTGAGCCGAGGGTGTCGTAGAACCGGGCTTCGTCGTCGCGAGATCGGTCATCGGGCGGGGCGAGATCCAGAATCGGCGTGGCGCCTTTCAGGAACGGCACACCCTGATGCTTCGTCGGCAGAAACCCGCTGCCCCAGAGCGCTGCCCCGCCGCGCGGCCCGCGGGGGCCCGACTGCAGCACTACGAAAGCAGGAAGGTCTTGCGTCTCGCTGCCCAGGCCGTAACTCAGCCAACTGCCCATCGACGGCCGCCCGAACTGGGGTGAGCCGGTGTTCATGAAGCCTTTGGCCGGGCCGTGATTGAAAACGTCGGTTTTGACGGCCCGAAGCCAGCAGAGGTCGTCGACGATCCGGCGATGGTGCGGCAAGTGCTCGGACAAATCCATGCCGCACTGGCCGTAGCGGCGGAATTTCTCTTTGGTGCCCAGCAGCTTGGCGTCGTGTTTGAGAAAGGCGAACCGCTTGCCTTTGGTGAACGACTCGGGCGTGACCTGACCGTGCAGTGAATTCAGCGTGGGCTTGGGTTCGAAGAGTTCCAGCTGGCTCGGGCCGCCGGCCATGAACAGATAGATGACGGCCTTGGCCTTCGGCGGAAAGTGGGTGCCGAGGGGCGACGAAAGCGGCGATGCGGCCGCGCTGGCGGCGGGCACGGCGTCGCCCAGGCCAGCCAGGGCCATCGCACCCAGGCCGACGCGACAATCGGCCAGAAAATGGCGGCGCGTCGATTCGGCCTGAAGGCGGTCGCGCTGCGAACGCTCGGCGGCTTCACGGCTTGGTCGGTTCATGCCAGGTGACCTCGTCATTCGCGGGTGATGAATTCGTCGGCGTTGATGACCAGCCGGGCGAGGGTCGTCCACACCTGGGCTTCGCTGCGGCCGGTCGCACGTTCGGACGCGATCAGGCCGGTAATCGCCGAACGCTCGGCATCGTCCGGCTGACGTGCGAACGCGCGGGCGAAGAGATGATCCAGCCTTTGTCGATCGCCGGCCAGGGCCGCGTCACCGGCGATCGACTGCCCCCAGGCAGCGGCCAGTTCGACGAAGACCGGATCGTTCGCCAGGTGCAGGGCCTGCAGGGGCGTATTCGAACGGTTGCGGCGGGTGCATGCAGTCTGGGCGTCGGCGGCGTCGAAGGTCGTCAGAAGCGGGTGCCGGCTTTGCCGCCAGATCCATGTATAAAGGCCGCGGCGGAAGCGGTCGGGGCCTTCGCTCGGCTTCCAGCCACGCTGGCTTTGGGTGAACTGGAACAGTTCCGCGGGCTGGGGCGGGAAGACGGGCGGGCCGCCGAGCGCAGGGGCAAGCTGGCCAGTGGCGGCCAGGGCGTTATCGCGGATCGTTTCGGCGTCGAGCCGCAGGCGGTTCTGGCGGGCCAGCAGGCGATTGAGCGGATCGCGGTCGGCAAGGTCCGGGCGATAGTTCGAAGAACGGCGGTAAGTCTCGCTGGTGACGATCCGCCAATGCAGCCGCTTGAGGCTCCAGCCGTCGTCGACGAACCGTCGCGCGAGCCAGTCCAGCAGCTCCGGGTGGCTGGGAAGGGCTCCCTGAAGGCCGAAGTCGTTTTCCGTCTCGACCAGCCCGGAGCCGAAAAACTTCTGCCACTCCCGATTGACCGTAACACGTGGCACCAGGGGATGATCCGGCCGTGTCAGCCACTGGGCCAGATCGAGCCGGGTGAGCCGGCGGCCGCGCGTCGATCCGTCATCGCTTGCGATCATGGCCGGTGTGCCGGGCTCGACAGCGTCGCCCGGCTGAAGGAAGTCGCCGCGTTGGTGAATGCGCGTGGGCCGGGGCCTGGGTGCAGGCGCCATCACCAGCGACGTGACGGCCCCGTTGAGCTTTCTCAGGCGGTCACGCAGGGCGGCGACGCCCGGGTCGATCCTGTTGGCCTTGAGATTCACCAGGTCGACGAACTGCTGCTTGGCGGCCGGTTCGAGCGGCGCGATCGTGTCAGTGATGAGCTCCTGGGCCTTCACCGGCAGCGCGAGAAATTCAGGACCACCGTCGGCGATCACGATGCGAAACTTGCCCAGCGTGTACCCGGCCGGCTTTTCGGAGAAAACCAGGGTGAGTGTCAGATCGGTGCCGGGTTTCACGTCGAGCGGTTCGGCCAGCACGAATTCGGCCATGCGGGGCTGGTTGAGCGGCTCGCCCGGCCCCGGGTTGATCGCCCAGCCCTTGTCCGGCAGCCCCTTGAGCGCATCGGCCGCCGGATAGCCCTGCTGTTCGATATCGGCCTCCGCACTGGCGAAGGGGATGTTTCGCCCATCGTACGAAAGCTTCACGTGCGACAGGACGAAATTGCCGTTCGAAGCTCGCCCCGGGCCTTGATTCGGGAGCGTCGGGTCCGTCAGCGCGTCCAGCCGGACGGCCGAGATCCGGTCAACAGGCGCGGCGAAGCGAACGGTGTAGGTTTCGCCAGGAATGACTTCGCCCGAAGCCAGCACGGCGAAATCGGGCGAAACCTCAAGCCGGGCTTTTTTCGCCTGGGCCGATTTGACAGGGGCGGGGCGGAAGTGATTACGCCCTGCAAACCGGTAGCGGTTGATTTCCTCGTCGCTGGGCAGTTCCTGCGCCGGGGGCGTTTTCGTGCGGCTTTCGAGCCTGGCCAGTTCGGCCTGGAGCTTCTTGCGCTCGATGACGGTCGCGGGCGTGTCCTGAGCCATCATTGGCTCGTCGGCATCAGCGAAGAAGGAATAAAGCCGGTAATAATCGCGCTGGGAGATCGGGTCATATTTGTGGTTGTGGCATTGGGCACAGCCCATCGTCAGGCCCAGCCACACGGTGCCGGTCGTGTTGGTGCGGTCGACGTCGCGTTCGACCCGGAACTGCACGGGGTCGGTGCCGCCCTCTTCGTTGAACGACGTATTGCGATGGAACCCGGTCGCCAGCCGGGCGGATTCGTCCGCCTCGGGCAACAGGTCGCCGGCCAGCTGGCGGATCGTGAACTGGTCGAAGGGCATGTCCTGATTCAGAGCTTTGACGACCCAGTCCCGCCAGGGCCAGATGGAGCGGGGCCCGTCGATCGTGTAGCCGTTCGAATCGGCATATCGGGCCAGGTCGAGCCAATGACGCGCCTGGCGTTCGCCGTAATGGGGCGAATCCAGCAACCGGCGCACCTGCCGCTCGTATGCGTCCGGGCGGTCGTCGGCCATGAAGGCCGCGATCTCTTCAGGCGTGGGCGGCAATCCCGTCAGGTCGAGGCTCACCCGGCGCAAAAGCGTCGCCTTACCGGCCTGCGGAGAAGGCGCGATGCCGGACTTTTCGAGCCGGGCCAGCACGAACGCGTCGACGGGATTGGCACGCGGGCCAGCTTTGGGCACAGGGACGGCCGGATCCGCGACGGGCCGGAAGGCCCAGTGCGGCGTGAATTCCGCCCCGGCGGCGATCCAGGCACGGAGCCTGGCGACTTCTTCCGGAGAAAGGGCCGGGCCGGATTCGGGCGGCGGCATGCGATCGTCCGGATCGGCGGAGCTGACGCGGGCGATCACGCCTGAAACGTCCGGCAGTCGCGGCACGATCGCCTTCAGCTTGCGGGATCCGGCGGCCGTATCGAGACGAAGGCCGTTTTCCTGCGTATCAGGCCCATGGCACGCGATGCAGCGGCTGAGAATCGGGCGGATCTCGCGTGCGAAATCCGTCGGCTCGGCCGCAATCGCGTTCGACGGAAAAAAGCAAGAGATCGCCAGGGCCACAAACGGCGCGAGACGAACACGGCGGATCATCGAGCAGATCGAATTCATGGCGTGCACGGCGACAGGATGCGGAATCGAAAGGCGGGTACATATAACATTATAGATGATCGATCGCCTGCCGCCAGAGAAATCACGTGGCGAAACTCACGAATTCCGGGACGGATCGCCGTCGATCGCATCGACCGATCGGCGCGCATCCGGTGCCCGCACGAAAAGGCCAGAAGTCGAGGGCGAAAGTGTCGATGACATGCCGTAAGCTGGATCAATTTCGCTGACCGAATCGGACCGAACCTGATTTTTGCGATTTTTCCGACCTGCGAGCTTGCTTCGGTTTGCGCCACGGGGTAAGTGTAGAGGCGAAAGAAAATAAGACTTCGGGGCGATTTTCCTATGAAAAGTGACCCCGCGGCCCAATTTCCTTTCGTAAACGTGGCAACCGGAGTCAGGCGCGACCTGTTGCGATCAGGCTTGATCGGAACATGAAACCGGCCCAGAATTCGCGGGATTTCGCGTCCGAACTTGTCCGAATTTCGAAACATGTCCACTTTCTTTGCGAAAGTGCGAAAAGAACTCGGGAGAATACCATGGAAATCGTCGCCTTCGGCCTCCTTTTCACCGGTGCGATCATCAACCTGTACTTCGCGATCAAGATGCTCGTCCTCGCATTCCAAACATCGATTCTCTGGGGCCTGGCCTATCTGTTCATCCCGTTCGCCGCGCTGATCTTCATCGTTTCGTACTGGGATAAAGCCCGGGAACCGTTCATCGGGATGCTCGTCAGCGTGCCGTTCCTCGTGGGTGCGATCGCGCTGATGCCCGCGCAATAATGACGACCCGGCTGATGAGCGGAGTCGCGGACCGAATCCCGCCGCGGATTCGCTTGCGCGGGTGAATTCGCATTTTGCAGTGCTTCAGCGTCACTACCGCATCATCGCGATCGTTCCCGACCTTGCTCGAAATCAGGCCATGAACAGTCCGGGGCAGGGTTTCGCAATCATTTGCGAATTGGTTGCGACGGCGCATCCGGGCCGTCGCCGAATTCAAGATATGTCGACCGGTTTCGGCCCTGGCGTTTGGACTGATACAGCGCTTCGTCGGCCCGTTTCGTCACCCGGTCCGGGCTGGCGTCGCGCGCGTCGGCGACGGCGACTCCCAGGCTGACGGTGACATGACATTGGCCAGATTCAGATCGTATCGGTTCCGATTCGACATGCCGCCGAATGCGTTCCGCGGTTTCGAAGGCGAATTCAATCGTAGCCTGATCCAGAATTACGGAAAACTCCTCACCACCCATGCGAGCCGCAATATCCTCCGGCCGGCAGCAGGATCGAATCACCGATGCGATTTCCTTGAGGATCTCGTCACCGAAATCATGGCCGAATCTGTCGTTGAAGGATTTGAACTGGTCGATATCGAGGTCGATCACGGCGAAGGGTGCGTTCGAATTTCGAAATCTTGACCAGGTCGCATCGACGGCTTCATAATACTTGCGACGGTTGTAAAGACCGGTCAGCGGATCTCGGATCGACAGTTCCACCAGCTTGCGTTCCAGCTCCTTCTGCAATGAAACGTCTCGCTCGATCGCCACGAAGTGCGTCGTTTTCCCGTTCGCGTCGCGCAGTGGCATGATACTCAGGTCAAGCCAGTAGGATCGGCCGTCCTTCGTATAGTTTTCGATGGCGACATGCAGCGGCTCGGCATTTTCGAGCTTGTGCCGAATCGCGTGGAGCGTTTCCTTGTCGGTATCGAGTCCCTGTAGAATCCGCGGATTCTGGCCGATCGCCTCTTCACGGGTGTAGCCGGTCAGGCGGGTAAAAGCCGGATTCACGTAAACGATGACAGGCCCAGGCGCATCCAGCGGCTCGGCCCTGGTCACGATGACGACATCCTGAGCCAGTTCGACGATATCGCGAAACGAGAATTCCTCGCTCATGGCGAAAGCCTTTCGGATTCGGACCCTGGCGCGATGCGGTCAGGGCTGAAACGCGAAAGGCACAAATCCGAAGACAACCGATCTTCGAGGTACCTTGTCGGTCTCGGCCCTACGATTCAGCGAATCGTTGCAAGTTCGAATCCTATCCTGACGCAAACCGGATCTCCACAGTTCGATCGCCGCGTTCCATGCGATTCGATCGAATTCTCTTCGAATGGCCGAACTGTCCGAGTGCGACAACGGCCCTGACCGCTTGATATGAAAGAGGACAATCGAGGCGGGTGCAGACTCCACGAAGAAATCGAATCGAGCTGCCGGAATCGAAAGCGATTTCCGAAGACCGTGCATTCTCGATGCGAATCGAAGTAAAATCGCCGTGTGATGAATACCGAAAACGAAACGACTGATCGCACTTCGAACGCCGCGGCCGAAGCTTGGCACACTCAACCCGTCGAAGAAATTCTCCGGCGGACGGCCTCTCCCCCGGCGGGGCTGAGTTCCGGCGAAGCGGCGAAAAGACTGCGAACGTCCGGCCCGAACCTGATTCATGAATCGCCGGGGGTGACGATTCTGTCGATTCTGGCTCATCAATTCGAAAGCCCGTTCATCTGGCTTCTGATCGGTTCCGCGGCATTGGCCGTGGCACTGGCGGAATTCGATGATGCGGCCTTCATCGGCGTGGTTCTGGCCCTCAACGCCGCTCTCGGATTTTTGCAGGAATTTCGTGCGGAACGAGGCGCGCGGCGGTTGAAGCGGCTGATGGGCACCCAGGCGGTCGTCGAGCGAGACAGCCGGCCGATACGCATCGACGCCCGGGATGTCGTGCCCGGCGACCTGATCCGGGTCGAATCCGGCGATGCCGTACCGGCCGATGCCCGTATCGTTTCGGGCTGGTCTCTGGAAGCGGACGAATCGATTTTGACCGGCGAATCGATCGCCACCACGAAAGACGCTGCCTGGTGCGGCACGGGCGGAGAGGCCCTCGGCGATATCCGCAACATGATCTTCGCCGGCACGACCATCGCTCGAGGACGCGCCAGCGCTGTCGTCGTGGCGACCGGCTCGGGCACGCAACTGGGCGGCATCGCGGAAAGTCTCGAAACGGAACGTTCCGGCGTACCGCCGCTGGTTCGGAGAATGCGACGGTTCGCGCGGACTGTCGCGCTTGCCGTCGCTGCCGTTGCGGCCGTCATCGCCATGTATGAACTTGCTTTTCGGGGCTCTTCACTGCGCGCGGCGATTCAGTTCGCGGTGGCTCTGGTGATCAGTGCCGTGCCCGAAGGACTGCCGATCGCTCTGACGATCGCGCTGGCGATCGGCACGATGCGAATGTCGCGCAGGAACGTGATCGTACGCCGGCTCGCGGCCGTCGAGGCGCTTGGCTCGTGCACGCTCGTGGCGACGGACAAGACGGGCACGCTGACATGCAACGAATTGACCGTCAAACGCATTCTCGTTCCGGGGGCCGACGGGCCAGCGTCGCTGTGGGATGTCTCGGGCGAGGGGTTCGATCTTGCGGGCAAAGTGACGGACGCCCTGGGCCGCGACAGGCGTGGCGACGCGGCCCTTTCCAGAATTGTCCGGGCCGGGCTTCTTTGCAACGAAGCCGATCTGGTGCCGATGGCCGATGGCGGTACCCACCGGCATGGCGACGCCGTCGACCTGGCACTGCTCGTGCTGGGGAGAAAGGGGGGCGGTTCCGAAAACGAAAAGGGAATGGAAAACGAATTCGAAATCGAAAATGCGAATCTTGTGCATCGTATCGCTTACGAGCCTGAGCTTCGATTCGCGGCCACCTGGCATGAATTTCCGAATCGCGAAGCGACGCTTCTGTGCGTGAAAGGCTCGCCCGCACGGGTGCTGGAAATGTGCGAATTGACGGACGAGGCCCGGGCGAGACATCAGGCCGAGGCCGACGCTCTCGCGGCACGAGGCTATCGCGTCATCGCGCTGGCCGAGCGGCGGATTCCGGGCCGATGGCGAACCGGTCGTTTGCCGGACGCGCCGGCGAATCTCGAATACCTCGGGGCGGCAGGGATGATCGACCCCGCACGGCCGGGCGTTCGGGAAGCGATCGGAAAATGCCGTGGCGCGGGTGTGCGCGTGGTGATGGTCACGGGCGACCACGCCCTGACGGCTCAGGCGATCGCGGCCGATCTGGGGCTTGCCGACGGAGCCGGGCAGGGCGAACCGGCCGTCGTCACAGGCGAACGATTCGAAACTCTGGCGGCTGAAGGCGATGCGGCCGGGATCGCGTCGGCGGCGGTGTTCGCGCGGATGTCATCGTCGCAAAAGTTCGACCTGGTGCAGGCGTTTCAGCGGGCGGGCCATTTCGTGGCGGTCACGGGCGACGGTGCCAACGACGCCCAGGCGCTCAAGGCGGCGGATCTGGCGATCGCCATGGGGCGTTCCGGAACCGACATCGCACGCGACTCGGCGGATCTCGTCCTGACCGACGACAATTTCGCCTCGATCGTCTCCGGAATCGAAGAGGGCCGGATCGCTTACGACAATATCCGCAAGGTGATCGTGCTGCTGGTTTCGACCGGGGCCGGCGAGCTGGCTCTTGTGCTTCTGGCGATGCTGGCGGGTTATCCGCTGCCGCTGTTGCCGCTGCAATTGTTGTGGCTGAATGTCGCCACAGAAGCCATTCAGGACGAAGCGTTGGCCTTCGAACCGAGCGAGGGCGACGTGATGCAGCGCAGGCCCCGGCCGCCGACGGAACCGATCTTCGACCGGATCATGATCGAGCGGATCGCTGTCGGGGCGGCCGTCATGGGGTTCGTCGGCTTCGGGCTTTTCGTGGCTCTGATCGAATCGGGGCATTCGGTGAATTCCGCCCGGAATCACCTGCTCTTGCTGATGGTGCTTTTCGAAAACGTGCACATCGGCAACTGCCGCAGCGAATGGGCCAGCTCGCTGGGCATTTCGCCACTTCGAAACCCCCTGCTGGTCGCGGGTGCGGCGACGGCGCTCGGGCTGCACCTTCTGGCGATGCATACGCCCTGGTTTCAGCGGGTATTACAAGTGGAACCGGTGACACCCGAAATGTGGTGCGTTCAGATCGGGCTGGCGATGACGATTCTGCCCGCGGTCGAGCTTCACAAATGGTATCGGCGGCGATGGCCTGTCGATCGATTCGAAAGTCGAAACCGATGAATCGAAGCCCCGTTTCGACAGCGATTCATCGGAACAACTTTTGCGCGAACCAGTAGAGATCCTGCTTCCATTCGTCGAAATCATGCCCGTGGGCGGGCACATGCCAGACGTGTGCGATGCCATGCACCTTCGCATGCGCGTGGACGGTCTGACTGATTCCGATGAGATTGTCTTTGCTGCCGCACGAGATCCAAAGCAGTTTCAACCGTTTCAGGGCTTCAGGATCAGGGATCAGTTCCGCCGGCGGACGGGTGTTGGGGGCGGACGAAAAGCCGCCGACCCAGGCGAACGTGCCGATATGGCCGAGGCCGAAATTGAGTGCCTGGCCGCCACCCATGGAGAGCCCCGCGATGGCCCTGTGCTCACGGTCCGCAATCACGGGATAACGGGATTCGATCGCCGGAATGACATCTTCGAGAAGGTCCTTTTCGAAAGCCGCGAAGGCCGGTGCCGATGCGAAGACGTTGCCCTCGGCCCGGTCGTTTTTCTGGGCCCGGCCGTTAGGCATCACGACGATCATCGGCTCGGCCTTGCCGTCGGCGAAAAGGTTGTCCAGAATGACTTCCGGCTTGGCGAAACGCTGCCATTCCAGTTCGTCGCCGCCGATCCCGTGCAGCAGGTAAAGCACGGGATATTTTTTGTCCTTCGAAAATCCAGGCGGAGTGTACACATTCAATTTGCGTGTCGCGCCCACGCTTTTCGACTCGTATTTGATCAATTCCACCTTGCCGCGGGCGATGCCTTCCCGTTTTTTGTCCCAGCCTTCCGGAGGAGCGGGAAAGGCCGGAACGTCGTCGGAATTGAGCACGATCGGCCGGCCGGCCTTTTTCGATGGTGCCTGTTTTTTCGATTTCGCGGCATTATCGAATTCCTGGGCGCTCGCCGTGTGCTGAGATGCGACCGCGAATGCGGCGATGATCGCGAAACGCGAAAGACCGATGACGTATTTCATGTCGTCTCACAGCCGGTTGAAGTGATGCGGGGATGCGGTCAGGTGCCTGGCGCCCGGAAGCCCAACGATCGCATTTTCAGTGCCAGAAGTGCATCCGGGGCTTGTGATCGCGCGTTCGACGCGGAGTACCGATCGGGAGTTTTCCGGGTTTCGAGCATGACGCGCCCGAGGCCGCGGGTCAACCGCCTGGATCGGGACCGGTTCCGGCCGTTTCACGACGATCGGCAGTTTCCGCTCGCTTCCGGCGATGTTACGATAGGAGAAAACCCGCGAATCGGACATCGACCAATCGACTGTCGTGTGACATCACGGCTCCCGAAAACCGCGAAAGGCGAAAGACCGATGAGGCATCTTGCAGCGTCAGTGAAACGTATCGCCCTGACGGCAGCCGTGACGATGATTTGCGGCACTGTTGAGGCGCAGCACGACCGGCTCGGCCTGGAAGGCGCGACGGCCGTGGACAGGGGCCGGAACCTGTTCGACTGGGTTTGGGAACCGACCATTCTGCCGAAGGCCGCGGGACGTGCGGACGGCCTGGGGCCGATGTTCAACGCCCGAAGCTGCTCGGAGTGTCATCATCAGGGCGGGTCGGGCGGTGGAGGTTCGAACGCCCGCAATATCGACATCGTCACGGCACGGCCGGCCGATACCGGATTCGCGCCTTTCGCGGGCTATTCGTTCTCGTATTCGTTCCGTTTCGTGAACGGGCGGTTCGAATACCGGTTCGGCAACGGCGCGGACGACGCCGCCGGCCGCGCACGTGAGGAAATGACACGCCGGCTCGACCCGGCCCTGCTGGCCCAGGTGCACGAGGGCTTCCGCCAGTCGCCTTCGGTCGTCCTGCACAAGTTCAGCTCCGACGATTCGTATCGCGAATATCGTCGCACGGTGGCAGGCTCGCACGGTGATTTCGCCGTCGACATCTCCCAGCGCAATACCCCGAGCCTGTTCGGCGCCGGAGCGATCGAAGGGATCGACGAAAAAGTGCTGGCGAACCAGGCGGCCAGGCAAAGGCTGCTGGGGATGGGCGGCCGCGTGGCGCGCACAGTGGACGGCCGCACGGGCAAATTCGGCTGGAAGGGCCAGAAGGCGACTCTGCGCGAATTCGTGGAAGAAGCCGCGGCGGGCGAACTGGGGCTGGAAACGCCGAACAGGCATCAAGGCGCCGACCCGCGCGGGCCTGCCGAACCGGCCCCGGGCGTGGACCTGGGCAAGGACCAGATCGACGCGATCACGGCGTTCGTGACATCTCTACCTCGGCCAGAGCGGGCCGAAAGCGAATCGAACCGTTCCGGGCAACGGCTGTTTCGTGAGCTGGAATGCTCGAAATGCCACGTGCCGAATCTGGGCGGGGTCGAGGGGCTTTATTCCGACCTGCTGCTGCACGACATGAAGCCGGAAGTACGTGAGTCGGGCCAGTATCAGGTTTTCGGCACTTCGACGGCGGCCGCCCCGGGGGGGGATGCGGACTCCGCGGCAAGGGCGGACGAATGGCGTACGCCGCCCCTGTGGGGAATTCGGGAATCGGCCCCTTACATGCACGACGGCCGCGCGCCGGGGCTGGAACAGGCGATTCTGGAACATGGGGGCGAATCGGAAGCATCGGCCCGCAAGTTCGCGAGGCTGGGCGACCCTCAGAAAGATCAACTGATCCGGTTCCTGAGATCGCTTTGACAGGCCAATCGAGCCGTGGTTTCAGAGGCGGCGACAGGATGGCCCATCCGGTCCGTCGTGCGTGTCCAGCTTCGATTCCCGTCATCGAAGAACGAATTCCGGATCGCCGGAATTCGACACGCATGTCTTTTTGCTACAACGGCTTATGAACACGCAGAACGGCTTCATGGGCATGTGTTCATTTTTACTCTTGTTCTTTGACAGTTCGTGTCACAGGAGTTAAGATACGCGTGGCCGAATCTGCTCAATCCGCAAACTTTGCGAAAGCAGCCACGACGCTCTCGCATGCGGTCTTCCGAACCAAGACGATGCCGATCATTGTGAAGCGTCGCTGCCCGACTCGATTCGCACTTCCGCGAATGGTTTTGCCCTTCGATTCAGAGGGTCAGGCGGGGTTTGACCGTATCGGAAATCGTTCGGGCGGTAATGCGTAAGCCCTTGTACGGCAGGGACTGTAGCGGCATGTTCGGTCGATGACGTTTCACACCGGAGATTTCGAGCACTTCCGAAAGGACCGCCGGACCGACTGACCGCTCCGGCGTAACTCGATAGACACCAGGGACTTGTTCGCGGCCGAATCGCGCCCGAAGCTGCGGCAGGTGAGTGATGAGGTCAGAGGCGGGTCTGGCTTTTCGGATTCGCGATCGGCCTGTTTGGCGTCACGGATATTCGCAGGCGAAGCGGAATTCCGGCGAAGTATCGATTCTGACAGATGACTTTTCGACAAGAGGGTTTCACTCCATGGCGTTTTCGAAGATTCTGCGGCTCAAGACTTCCGGGCCGGCTCGCCTCAAGCGGCGTAACTCTTTTCGCGATCAGTTCGTGATGCGGCTGGCCGAGCTCGAAAGCCGGCTGCTGATGTCGGCGAACGTGCCCGCCGGCAGCGACAGCCCGCTCAGTTCGATCTTCTGGAACGGCGGGCCCTCGACGAACCCCGCCAGTCCGCCGAGCAGCTTCATCGCAGGCATCAACGCTGCTCCCGTCCTCAAAACGATCACGATCACCAATACGTCCGAAATTACGATTTTTCCGATCCTGCGTAATGCGAACACGGGTCAACTGCCGTCGAATCTCAATCCGAACAATCCCGGAAATTATTATGATCCTCAGGACTATCACAATCAGGAATATCGGGCTTACCTGGGCTATGTCGACGCCACCGGGCAGCATTTCGGCCTGAAACCTGGCGCCAGCATGACGTTCCGCGTGCCGCTGGTGTTCTGGGATTCGGCCCGCATGTACGTGGCGACAGACGGCAAGGATCTGGTTCCGGACGATATCGTGAACGGTTCGAATCCGTTCCGGTACGATCCGACCTCGACACGAGGCGTTTCCGTCTCGGGCACGGCGAATTCGTGGGTGACCCAGTTCACGGCCGGCGCTAACGAATCGGCCGGGCTGATGATGTTCTATCATGCGACGAGGCCGCAGGGCATCGCGCTGGACGCACCCGCCCAGCTCACCGAATTCACGATCCGGGCGCCTTATCTCACGAACTGGCTGACCGAGAAGGAAGTCGCTGAAACGACCGTCGAATACAACTACGACGTTTCGTACGTCGACAGCCTGACGGCGCCGATTTCGATGGAAGCCACCGACGTGCCGGTGCCGATCCCGAACAATCCGACCCCGCCGACGATCGGATATCATTACGGCTGGGCCGGTTCGAATCTTTCGAACGGTAACACGACGACGGCCGGCACGATGCAGTACATGATCGACAGCTTCGTGAAAAACCAGGGCGTCGCGAGCATCGGGCAATATTTCGGAACGCATGGCTGGCCGGAATATTACAATCCGAACGGTATTCTCAATATCCCCAGCGGTGCGAACCTTTTCGCCAACAGCCCGCTCAACGCCCAGAAATCTTCGTATTTCACTTATGGGCCTGACAACAGCTGGATGCTCTCCAGCGGCGGCGAAGGCCCGGTTCAGTCGACGGCCGGGGGCGCGATCGTCGACAGCCAGACGCTTCGTTGTGACTTTCTGACCGTGGCCGCTCGGGACGCTTTTTTCAATACGTTGCAAGGATGGAAGGATCAGGGGCTGGATTTCTACGTCAAGAATTCGACGCTCGTCGAATTCGGCCAGGTCACGAATTTCGTGAAAAACGAGGATCCGAATCTGCCGGGCGTGGTGATCACGGTGAAGGGGCCGGTGACGGTCACCGGCGGCCAGAGTTTCATTTTCTACCGGCCAGTGACGGACTACGCCACGACGGCCGTCACGAATCTCTGGTATTCCTGGGCCAAATACTACGTCGA
This sequence comes from uncultured Isosphaeraceae bacterium, assembly GCA_964608915.1. Taxonomy (GTDB): domain Bacteria; phylum Planctomycetota; class Planctomycetia; order Isosphaerales; family Isosphaeraceae; genus QWQI01. The sequence continues at coordinate 47,681 of CAZSQA010000030.1, read as the reverse complement.
TCAGTTCGCGGGCAAGACGGCGCCTACCGGGCTTCCCGGTTCGATCGGCATCAACAGCAGCACCATTCAGCTCACCAATCCGGCGCCGGCGAGCCTGGCTGTCGGCATGTCGGTGACCGGCGGTGGACTCGTCCCCGCGCAGGGCACGTCGATCATCGTGCTGTATATCAGTGACGACCGCAAGCAGATCCGCCTGAGCCAGATCTCCAATGCAGGCGGCAACGGCCCCTTTTCGTTCGCGAATCCGACTCCGATGGCATTTTCCGACACGACCGGAATCATGAGCGTGTCGATCACCAATGCCGGCACCGGTTACGATCCGAAAAACCCGCCGCAGGTCACCATTCAGGGCGGGGGTGGCACCGGCGCGCAAGCGACAGCCGTCGTCGGCGACAATGGCACCATCACCCAGATCGTCATGACCGCCAGCGGGACGGGCTATACTTCCGCACCCACGGTCGTGATCGCGGGCAATGCACAGGCGACGGCGACGGTCGGCAGCTTCGCCAAGACATTCCCGCTCTCCTTCACGAAGGATCAGCAGCAGACAGCCCTGGCGTTCGCCGGTTCGGTTTACGCGGCGATGTTCGCGGAGTCGCAGATCCCGCAATTCACCGTGAACAATCCGATCATGCCGGCCGCCATGAGCCTGGTCTATACCACCATCGGCTGTGACGTGACGCATATCCCCAATGCGAACGCGATCAAGGCACAGGTCGAAGCGGACGTCCGCGACCTGATCAAGTCGATCCTGCGCGGGGTCCCCGATTTCACCAAGGTGCCCGAAGCCCAGTGGTATCCGCACCCGGCCACCTGGCAGGGCGGGCAGCAGTTCAACGTCTATAACCTCGACCCCTACGTGTGGTTCGTGCACGAAGTGCTCGGCCTTTCGGGCTATGGCTTCTCGGTCGACGACGACACTTCGGACGTCGGCGCCTACGCCAGCAACTACACGCCGCAAATGCAGCGGGTCAATCCGAACCACCTCGAAATCGTCTTCTCCGGCCTCGGCCAATTGCCGAACCAGAAGAAATGGTACGGCAACGCCCAGTACGGCAAGATCACCGACATCGGTACGATTTCGAATCCGACCGACATCCCCGGGCTGCAAGGCAAGACGATCGTAACGCTGACGGACCAGACGAAATACTGGCAGATTCAGCCGCCTGGCGACACGCTCATCGGAGCCTACGTGATCGGCCCCGGCATCCCGGCCGGTACGATCATCACGAGCATGAATTCTTCGCGCGGGCTGATTCTGGTGCTCAGCAACAGGGCACCTGGCGCGAAGAACGTACAGATTACCGTCACTGGCGCGCCACCGGTCAATCCGCTTTCCGATTCAGGTTTCGAAACGCCCGCCCAGACACAAACCCCGCCCGCGAATTTCGTGCTCGACCCGGGTGGAACGCCCTGGGATTTCAATGCCAAGGCTGGCATCGCGGGCAACGGCAGCTCGTACACCGCTCAGAACGGCCCCGCGCCGGAAGGCAAGCAGGTCGCCCTGCTAGGTCCCGCGGGCGGCATTCGCCAGAAGGTCACCCTGCAGGCTGGCAATTACGTGCTGAGCTTCTACGCTGCCCAGCGCAAGCGTGGCAATACGACCGACCGGCAGACGATCAGCGTGCTGCTCGACGGCGAAGTCATCGGCACCATCGTGCCCAGCGGACCGAATTACACCGGCTACACGGTGCGATTCACGGCGACGGCCGGTAACCACATCATCGGCCTGGCCGACCTGGGTGCGAGCAACGACGCGACGGCCCTGATCGACGGCGTCGCGATCGTCGCCCGGCAACCGACGACCCAGCAGACGCAGCCGACCCCGCCGCCGACGGGAACCGGATCGACACTGGCCGCGGCCGCGAAAACCGAGGTCATTCGACCGGCCAAGCTTGCGAAGGTCGCGCCCGTCGCCAACCGTACCGCACGGATCGCGGCCGTCCGGGCCAAGTGGGCCGCGCTGCGAGCCGCCCGCGCGAACCGGACGATCTGACGCCACCTGCAATTCCAGGTTGATGCGACGAACCTTCGGCTGGTCCGGACCGCAATGCGGCCGGGCCAGCTTTTTTCGTTCGCTCCGGCGTTTCCTGAGGCGGACGATCGAAATTCGCCTGACACCGATCGACGAAGTGCGGTATCATCCCGGAACGCCATGCGGCAGGCACACGATGTGCCGGATCGCCAGCACAGGCTCAGGATGGCTCCTGGTCACGGACTCGATCGCCCCATGTCAGTCATAGGACTTCTCAACGAAAAGTCGCTGCACGCCGACCTGAAACGGCTGACCGCCGAGCCGGGCGACCGATTCGAAGTACCCGTCGACAGGTTCGTCGTCGACATCGTGCGTGAAGGCCTGCTGCTGGAAATTCAAACGGCCAGCTTCGGCGCGATGCGGGCGAAGCTGCGACATTTGCTGAAATCGTACCACGTGCGATTGATATGGCCGCTGGCGCTGGAGAAGTGGATCGTCACGCTGCCGGCAGGGCGATCGGGCGAATCGTCACGGCGCAAGTCTCCCAAACGGGGCCGCATCGAACATGCATTCATCGAGCTGGTGAGCATCCCCGATTTGATTTCGCACCCGAACTTTTCTTTCGAAATCGTGATGACACGCGAGGAAGAGCTGCGCAAGCCCGTGCGCACGAGAAGCTGGCGCGGCAAGGGCTGGCGGCGTGAAGAGCGGCAACTGGTGGAGATCGTCGAACGCCGGCTTTTCGAAACCACCGACGATTGGCGTAACCTGGCGCCGAAATCGATGAGCGGCGACTTCACGACCCAGGACCTGGCCACCGAAATGGGCGCCGAACGCTACCTGGCCCAGAAGATGGCCTATTGCTATGCCAAATCAGGCATGATCGCACCGGTCGGTAAACAGGGGCGATCGTGGCTTTATCGGTGGGGCAGCAGATTAGAGAAATAGGCTTGAAAAGAGTGAATACTAGCCGAATAAGAGTTAGATCCCATAAAGGACTAAGCACATCCTCGATTGATTTTTGACAAATTGATTCTAAGCAGATAATCGAAAACACGCATGGGGATTAGCATAAGGCATTGTAGAAATTAGCCTTAGGATTCCCAACAAGTTAATTAGCCAAACCTCTTGCAACCCGATTATCTTTACTATATCATAATTATCAGCTAGTGCTTGAAGGGATAGAAGGTGAAAGACCTGTGAACTGATACGAAAAGGTAGGCATATATGCCTCGCTTTCCAACTGTTAAGGTGGACCAATTTCTCTGGCACCCAATCTCTGCATATCAAGACACAAAGATACCCGGTGTCTATTGGATTTATTGGAGTTCCAGAAAGCTATTGAAAGTAGGAATGTCTACAGTTGATATTTCCTTAAGAATTGCAAAGCATTTTGAAGAACATGGGCCCACTGAACACGTATTTATAAGTGGCTCAAAACATGATTTTGTTATCCGAAGCAAGGAGCAATCACTAATCAAGCAAATTGAGGACTACAATATTAGCACGAGCATTGTTGAATGGGCGATTATTGACGAACTGGAAACAGCGAAGCGCTTAATGGAAGGCAAGCTGAAACAGCCATACTCTGAACTTTGCAATCCGGATGATGAATCCGAGCTTTTTGAGTTGATCGACTTGTACGTCAAAGACTATTCCGAATACTGCAATGGCAGGCCAGACATTGACACCGAAGGAAAGTCTCGCCATAATATGCAACAAGCTTTTGAAGTAATTCGCAAGTCAACAGATGAGAGAACTTGGAAAGTTCTTGTCCATGAATGGAATTGGCAACTACGGCAGTTAGAATTGACACAGCGTGAATACAGCAAAGCAGTTCACGAGGAAATAAGTAATTTTTTGAAACTCGACGCGACAGAGAAAAGGGTTAAAAGACTCGAAGAAGAGATCGATGAACTAAAAGAGCAACTTTATGAATCACGCTCCGAGTGCGATGAATTACGCAATGTCATCGGAAGCGAGAAATTCGCGGATATCGATTATCTTCGCCAGAGAGTTCAAGATCTTGAAGAAGATGTAAGACACTTTAGAGACACTTGATTTGTATTGATATTAGCTTTCTGCCAGCGATGTATGACACTTCATCAATTTTGTATTTTTTGCTCGACTCTTTAGCGATTTCCATTGGTGGGTTGACCTGGCTTGTCAAATTCCGTGGAGTGCCGCCTTTTCGAAACGGCCGACGACTGGCGGAACACGGCCCCGCGGGCGATGGGCGGCGAATTCACGACGAAGGACCTGGCCGACGAAATGGGCACGGAGCGCTACCTGGCCCAGAAGATGGCCTATTGCTTCGCCAAGTCGGGCCTGATCGAGCCGATCGGGAAGCAGGGCCGGTCGTGGCTGTATCGGTGGGCGGAATCCGCCTGAATGAGAATCGCCGGTGATTCGAAACCGACGGGCGATTCTGAATTTCGATCCGACTGTCGAATCGAAATGTAAGGCACGAGTGTCAGAACGCATCCGCGCTGACGACTTCGCCGCCCGCACGCGAGCCGAGAGCACGCCAGATGTCGCGATTGACCGTGGTTTTCATGAAGCGCACCGAACCGTCCATCATCAGGGCATTGACACCGCCGGGATGATGGCTGCGGGAGGTGAAACCGACGTAGGTGCGGCCATTGGTCGTCAGGCCAAGCCGGCTGGAGGTGAATCCGACATCGTAAGTCACTCCGTTGACGCGATATCCGACCACGGTATTGGGCGGGAACAGCGTGCTGACGCCCGTGTGGATGTAAAGCCCGTTGACCCACTGTGAAAAGCCGAACGATGGGTCGAAGTTGCCGCCGTAGTTGACGAGTTGATCCGGCGTGGCGGGTGGCGGCACATCGGCGGCGTTCGGATTGCCGCCGTCGCGCAGCACCGGCGATTGCGTCTTCACCTCGGAAAACCCGACCGTGTGCGAAAGCCCGTCGGAAATGCCGCTGGGAGTGACGCATTTGTTGACGAGGAACATGCCGTCGCCGACTTTGTTGGCATTGGGGTCCCACATCAGCCACGAGCCGCCGAGGGCACCGTAGCTCGTCGGATAATGCTTGATCGCGCCGATCAGCGACTGGCCGGATTTCGGCTCGCTGGGGCAGAGATATCCGGCGATTTTCGTTTCCGCGATCGTGACCTGGAGCGTCCAGCCGATTTCGTAATTGATCCAGTTGTAGGCGTTGGATTGTTCCAGGTAGGGCAGAATGCGCGCATGCACCGAGAAGGTTTCGTCCAGAATTCCCAGTTCATGGCGCAGGCCATCGGATAAGCGCCGACGGAGCTTTCGTAATTATGCAGGGCCAGGCCGATCTGCTTGAGATTGTTCACGCACTGGGTTCGCCGGGCGGCCTCTCGGGCTGACTGGACCGCGGGCAATAACAAAGCGATTAGAACGGCGATGATCGCGATGACGACGAGCAGCTCAATGAGCGTAAAGCCCTGCTTCCCTGAACGTCCGCTGATTCGTATCGTTTTCATTCGATCGGAATTCCCCGAGTTTGACGGATTGCGCATTTCGACTTTCGGCGACCGGATGAGCTCGGTTTTCCGAAGACGTGCCTGACTTGATCATATGCGCGTGAATACGAATTCGTCAAAGTCCATGCCGACATGCGAATCATCACAGCCCGAGATCACGTTTCTTTTCGCCCGATTTTCGCGTAAGATATCATGCAACGAACATTTTTCACGATCGCGGCCTGGCGGAATCGACGCATACCCCGGGCCCTGCGACCGTGATTTCCTTTTCGAGAGGCCCGACCGGCTCACGCGATGATTCGACTCGTCAACGGCAAGAAACGCTTCGGTCATCAGACCATTTACGACGGTATCGACCTGTCCATCACGCGCGGCGATCGCATCGGCCTGCTCGGCAAGAACGGCGCGGGCAAGTCCACCCTGTTCAAGATTCTGCTGGGTGCCGAGTCGGTCGATTCCGGCGAGATCATGCGTGACCGGAAGTGCTCCATCGGCTATCTGGCCCAGGAGATCCACCCGCTCAAGGAAGGCACGGTGTTCGAGAACATGCTCGACCACCTCGGCCCCTGGTCGATCGCCAACAAACGCCTGCACGAAGTGATGAAGGGGCTAGAAACCGGCGACCCGAAGGCCCTGGACGCCTACGACGACGCCCACGAGGCGTTCATCTCGGCCGGGGGCTACGAGATGGAAGCCCGGGCCAAGAGCATCCTCATGGGCCTCGGCTTCAGCGTGCCGCAGCTTGACGCACCCGTAGCCACGCTTTCAGGCGGCTGGGCGATGCGCCTGGCCCTGGGCGGCCTGCTGGCTTTCAACCACGACCTGCTACTGCTGGACGAACCGACGAACCACCTGGATCTCCTTTCCGTGAAGTGGTTCGAGGAGTTTCTCCAGGGCTACGACGGGGCGATCCTCATCACGTGCCACGACCGGGACTTCCTGGACCGGGTCATCAATCGCACCGTCGAGCTTGAGCTTGGCAAGCTCTATTCGTATGCCGGCAATTATTCGGACCACATCCCGCAGCGCGAGCACCGGCTGACGGTGCATCAGGCTTCTTTTGACGGCCAGCAGAAGAAGCTCAAGCAGATGCAGGACTTCGTCGACCGGAACCGGGCCAACGCAGCCACGGCCGCGCGGGCCCAGAGCCGGATGAAGGCGATGGACAAGATGGAACGCATCGCCGCGCCGAAGACGGACAACTCGGCCGTGCGCATCAAGCTGCCCGATCCGCCCCGCAGCGGTCACATCGTGGCGAAGCTGGAGAACATCGACTTCGCCTACGGCACGAAGATCGTCTATCGGGGCATGAACGTGGCGATCGAGCGGGGCGACAAGGTCGTCCTGGTCGGCCCCAACGGCGCGGGCAAGACGACGCTGATGAAGCTGCTGGCCGGCGTGCAGAAGCCGCAAGGCGGCTCGATGACCCTCGGTTCGAACGTGTTCGAGACCTATTTCGCCCAGCACCGGGTGGAAGCGCTCGACATGAAGGCCACCGTGATCGACAACCTGAGGAGCGTACACCCGGGGGCCTCCGAAGGCTCGCTGAGGAACACGCTGGGGGCGTTCCTGTTCAGCGGCGACGATGTCGAGAAGGCCGTGGGCAATCTCTCCGGCGGCGAAAAAACCCGCCTGTGCCTGGCGAAGATCCTGACCGTCACGCACAATTTCATCATGATGGACGAACCGACGAACCACCTCGATATCGCCAGCCGCGACATCCTGGAAGAAGCCCTGGACGGTTTCGAAGGGACGCTGTGTTTCATTTCGCACGACGAGCACTTCATTCGTGCCGTGGCGAACAAGGTGATCGAAGTGGAAGACGGCAAGCTGACGGTCTATCCGTGCCGCTACGACGATTACCTGTACATGAAGTCGAAGTCGGCGAAGTCGGACGACAATCCGTTCGCGATCCTGACCCGCGGATTGAAATTCCAGGCGAGATCCGACAAGGACTCCGGCGACAAATCCAGCGCAACCAGCGGCAAGCGGTCTTCGACGGTGGCATAAGGCGAACCGGTGAATTCGAACCGGTTCACGTGTCACGGAACTCATTTGAGGCAGTGCCATGAGCGAACCGGATCGAACCGATGGGACGGACCGCCGCGGTTTTCTGATCGAAGGCGGCACGCTGGCGGCCATGATCTGCGCCGGGCAGCCCACGGCGAACCAGCCTGCGGCGGAACCGGACGCAACCGACGCCGCGGCCCGGCTGAATGCGACCTTTCGAGAACTTTACGGCGCCAATCGAGCCGACCTTCTGGCCGAATGCCCCCTGGCGGTGCTGATGCTCATCGGCACGGGGGAAGTCTGGCGTGTCGAACATGGCAAGGCAGTGCGATCGTATGCGCCCATCGGCTGGATTTCGAATGTCAAAGGGCTGATGCACGGCGTGATCGCGACCCAGGCGACCGGTGCGAGGCTTGCCAGGCCGGGCGATGCCGGGCCGAAGATGGAAGCTGCGAAACGGCTTTGGACTTCGCTGGTTCAGGCGGTCGAGCAGGCGGCGATCGAACTGCCGGCCGAAGTGGCGGCCCCGGCGGCGAAAGTGCTTTCGGCATTGGCCTCCCTGGCCAAAGGCTGGGCCGAAACGGGCAAGGCGGCCCCGGATGCCATGCGGACGGCGATGAAGCCCGTGTTGGGCGAACTGGACAAGGTGCTCACGGCGACCGGCGAAGCCGTTTTCGAATCGGTGGTGAAGGGCTTACGCAACTGTTCGGCCGAAAGCGATCCGCAGCATTGGTCGGAGGCGATCGTGGGCGTGTGCGGCGTGGGTTTCGCTCGCCGCGACAGCATCGAGATCGCCGCATGCATGGATGTTATCGGTCGGGAAGCTGTCGGCACGCGCATTTTGTATTTCGAAAATGCCTTTACGATCGAGGCCGGCATCAACGTGCTGGCTTCAGCCCTGGCGGACAGGGACCTGGGCCGGGACGTGTTCGGCGATCCGTACCGGATGTGGCGAGACCTGCTGGGCGATGTGGCAACACGGCGGGCAGGGGGCGGATTTTTTCCCGAAACGGGGCGAAGTTGATCGGCTACTTCGAATTTCGCGGCCGGGTTATCACGGAAAGAACAGAAATCGCTGGCGTTCGAGGATCGAATTCGATGAACAACCGTTACTTCGCCTGCCCCGCGTGTCGGGAGTATATCGACGCAGGTTACCGCTGGGCCTATTGGGCACTTGAAGAAACCGGTGTCGTCACCGAAAACGAACTTATCGATGTGGCGAAAGTCCTGGCCTGTGAAGAGTATTGGAACGTACCCGCCGACGAGTGGTCCGAGGCGCTGACCGACCGTTTGCTCCCTGCGGTTCGGCGTTTTCTGGAGAAGCACCGGGAGCATTGGGTCTTTTATCTCAATGCGGATGTGATTTGGGAGGAAGAATCGCTCATCTACAACTGGACCGAGATCGAGCCATAACTTCATCGAAGGGATCGAAGCGATAAAACCGGCCAGGATTGTCCGTTCCTCGAAGAAAATTCGATGAATTCCCGGGCACATCTCGTTATGCTGATCACACAAACTCCGACCAGACGATCGAACGACGCGACACATCCTGATTCATCGACACCCGTGCCTTGACCGGGGGCACGATCATGAGGGCATTCGATCCATGATTTCACGCATTTTCGGGCGAGCCGGCGGCATCGCCCTGGGCCTCGCGGCCACTTTTTTCGTTCTTGGGTATTCCAACGCCCAGAACCATGACGACCCGCACGAAGGCCATGGCCATGCGGAAATCCCCGGCTCTGGCCTGGAGATCCTTCAGGAAAAGGGGACAGCGCCGGCCAAAACGGCTGACGAGACGATCGCCAAAATCCGCGAAGAAGGCCTGAACAAGTCCAAGGTGATGGACACCGTGCTTTACATGACGGAAGTCATCGGCCCGCGGCTGACGAACTCGCCGGGCATGAAGCGCGCCAACGAGTGGACGGCCAAAAAGCTGACAGAATTCGGTCTGGAGAACGCCGCCCTGGAAGCCTGGGGCCCGTTCGGCACCGGCTGGACGCTCAAGAGCTTCTCGGCCCAGGTCACCGAACCGGTCTGCATCCCGCTGATCGGCCTGCCGAAGGCCTGGTCGCCCGGCACTGGCGGCAAGGTTTCCGGGCCCGTCGTGCACTTGACGGCGACTGACGAAAAGGGCCTGAAAGAATATAAGGGCAAGCTCAAGGGCGCGATCGTGCTGATCGGCAGCCCGCGTGAAGTGAAGGCCCTGTTCGAAGCCCCCGGGCACCGCAAAACGCCTGAAGAACTGCTGGCTCTGGCCAACGCCCCCGAACCGACGCCCGGTGGCGGCGGCCGCGGCGGATTCCCCCAGGGCAAGGCCGCCCGCAAGGACGAAGCCAAGAAGGATGAAGCCAAGAAGGGCGAACCCGGCAAGGACGAAGCCAAGGCCAAGGCGAACGATGTCATTAACCGCGTGCGGAATCAGGGCAATTTCACTTCGAAGCGGTTGCAATTCCTGCTGGACGAAGGCGCGGCCGTGATGGTCGAGACCAGTTTCAAGGGCGACGGCGGCACGTTCTTCGTGCAATCCGCCAGCGTGCCCCAGCCGGCTCAGCCGCAATCGACCGGTGGCGGCGGCGAAGGCCAGCCGAGCATGCCGGCCCGCAAGAACGCACATGACAAGGACGCCCCGAAGACGCTGCCGCAAGTCGTCGTGACGGTCGAGCATTTCAATCGCCTGGCCCACATGGTGAAGGCCGGCGAAAAGGTGAAGGCCGAATTCGAAATCGCCGTCGAACTTCAGGACAAGGACATGATGGGCTACAACACCGTAGCCGAAATCCCCGGCACCGACCTGAAGGACGAAGTGGTGATGCTGGGCGGCCACATGGACAGCTGGCACGGCGGCACCGGTGCCACCGACAACGCCGCTGGTTGTGCCGTGGGTATGGAAGCCGTGCGGATCATCAAGGCCCTGGGCCTGAAGCCACGGCGGACGATCCGTATCGCACTGTGGTCGGGCGAAGAGCAGGGCCTGCATGGCTCGCGGCAATACGTGAAGAAGCACTTCGGCGCGATCGAAGGGGCGACCGACAGCTTCTTCGGCCCGACGGCTTCGCCCACGGCCCCGATCGTCAAGACCGGCGAATACGACAAATTCCAGGTCTATTTCAACCTGGACAACGGCACCGGCAAGATCCGGGGCGTCTACCTGCAGGGCAACGAGGCCGCCCGGCCCGTGTTCCGCAAATGGCTGCAGCCGTTCGTCGACCTTTCGGCCAATACGATCACAGCCTCGAATACCAGCGGAACGGACCACCTGTCGTTCGACGGCATCGGCCTGCCCGGGTTTCAATTCATTCAGGACGAAATCGAATACGACCCGCGCACGCACCACTCGAACATGGACGTTTACGACCGCCTGCAAGCCGATGACCTGAAACAGGCCTCGACCGTTATGGCCGCCATGATCTGGAACGCCGCCAACATGGACGGCAAGTTCCCCCGCAAGCCTTCCCGCCGGCCGATTCTGACCGAAGAGGAAGCCAAGGCGAAGAAGTCGGAAACGCCTGAACCGAAGAAGGCCGAAGCCGCCGCTGGCGACTGATCGACCGGTTTCGAATCATCGAGAGACGCGGGGCTTCCGGAACCGGAATCGCCCCGCGTTTTCCTTTGCGCACCTGTCGAAATGTTGAGTGGTCGCGTCGACGATGCCACACACGCGTGACTGTGATGGCGTGCTTAAATTTCCGGAATGAGGTCGAAATATTCGTCGTCCTCATTTTTCCCGCCATGGTCTTTGCCGACCGATCTTTCGCTTTCGACGAATTCGATCGTCCTGATCCATTTCACCATTTTGTAACCGAGCTGGCTCTCTACCCGCAGCCGCAGCGGCGCTCCATAGAGCAGAGGCAGCGGCTCGAAATTCATTTCCCACGCCAGCAGTGTTTCCGCCTGCAATGCAACGCTCATGGGCTGGGTGTCGTAATATTCGCCACCATAGAGACCTTCGCCGAAGGAACGGAACACGACGACCTTGGCGCAGGGCAGAGGCTTGACGAGTTCGATCAGCCTGACCAGCGGCAGACCGCCCCACTCGGCGATGCCTGACCACCCCTGAATGCAATGATGCATTGTGATCTGTTCCTGTCGACCGAGCGATTTCAAATCGTCCAGCGAAAGCTCGACAGGGTTTTCGACCTGACCGCCGACTTTGAGGCGAAAATTCGCGAAGTTTCCGGCAACGAGCTTCGTCCACTCATCAGAGACAGGCATTTTGCCGTTGGGCCAGAAAAAAGGCGAAATATCATCTTTCGCATATCGAACGCAAGGCTTCCAGCGTCCGAATGTCAGCCGTCGCAATACGGCGTGAACTTGCCTGGCGGCATATTGCAATTGACGAGGCCGATTCCACGACAACAGGTGAGCGGCGACACAGATCGGCACGATCAGCGAGATCGCGCCAAGGCCGACGATCAGGCCGAGCGGGCGGCCATCGTCACTGCCGAATACGATGTCGTTGAAATTGCGGACAGGATCATTCACGAACACCATCGTCACATGCATGACCAGAAAAGCGACATAGCCCAGAAGCAGCAGGAAATGCAGCGAGCGGGCGGATTGCCGCCCGCCGAAGATTTGCGGATACCAGCGGAACCGGTTATCGATCGATGGCGACATCGCCAGCCCTGTCAGGGCCGATAGCGGAGCCATCACGAAGACGACCGCGAAATAACTCAGCTGCTGAAGAGCGTTGTAGCGGACGAGCGGGTCGGGCTCTGGGGGCAAGTGGAAGGTCGCGTAATGGACGAAGATCGTCCAGGCCTCAGCCACCACGGACCAGGATGTCGGCACCAGCCGTTTCCATTGCTCAGTGCAGAACATGAACGCCACGAAAATCACGCCGTTGAGAAACCAGATCAAGGCTCCGGGCAAATGCCAGTGTCGGGCCACGCCGACGGTGTGACGATAACCTGGCAGAGCCAGCCAGGGCGAGATATATCGGGCGTCATCCTTGGCGGTCCAGACACGATCGGCCGGTACGTCGATCGGTGTGAATTTCGCCCAGTCGGTGCCGGGAGTGCAGTGATCATCGAAATACAAACGTGGATGATCCATCAGGATCGAAAGACCGCTACGAGCCAGCAGGACGAGAAAAATGAAATTCACGTAATGCGTGAGCCGAAGCCAGCCTGAAAAATGATGTGCCCGGGCGGCCTCTCCCTGCAATTCCGGAAGACTACGGGACTCAGGCAAGCCAGTGAGGAGAAACTGAATCCAGGCGATTGCGACCGGCAGGGCGACCACGGCGATCAGAATGCAAAGATGCGATTTGCGAATGCGAACTCGCAGGCGTCGGTCAGGCGGATAATGGGCAGGATTCGTTTTCGCGTTGTTGTTCATGGCCCATCGCTCTACGGGTCTCGACACCTATTCCGTCACATTCACCCGATCGCGACTGGCATGCGGCATGCGAACGGCGGATCGGTGGGCGGTTGACCTGTGCCAGGCCCCTAACCCGAGTGGCATGCGAGCCAAAGGCACCGACGATCCGACAAAAGGCAGGATGGGCATACGGTATCTTCAGGTCTTTTGCCATCGTTCCGGGGCAATGCCGAACATCTCCTCGGCTGCGCTTTCGGCGGCGGTCAGGCTGCCGAACCAGTCGTCATAGGCGAATGTCGGGTCTTCCCGCGCGGCATATGCCAGAATGAAGCCGTCGCCGGGCTCGTATTCGATCGTCACATCGAGCGTGACGCGGCGGATCGAACCTGGCAAGGGAGATTCAGCCCCCGCCGGCAGCCAGCAGGACTGCGTCTGGTCAGCGTATTCGTAACGGATGCACGTGGCGCGTTTGAGCAGAGGCAAAGGCGAGTGATCTCCTGTTCATTGCCGTGGCGAGTCCATAAGACCATTGCATTTTACGATTTCCGAAAGCGATGACCATAGACGAGCGCGGCTCATTCGCGGCTTTTTTCCGTCGAACGCATATACCGGAATCCAAGAAACAAGGCCCCGAGAATCGATATCTGCACGACAGGAATGCGCGTGACGGAAAATCGGGTCCGTTCGAACATCATGGCGGTCCAGTGGTCCCAGATTTCGAAAATTTGCCAGAACCAGGGAGTGGTGCAGCAATGAAGATAAACCGGTGCCGTGAACTTCTCCCACATGCGTAAGGACCTTCCCGGCCAGCCGAATTCATGCCCGATCCGTTCGAGAACCGGCGGACTGAACGCATATGCGAAAATGAGAATCAGCCCGATGGAAGCCCCCGCAAGGGTCGCTCGAAGCCAAGCGTCATGGGCATACCGCCTCAAGCCAAACATTCCCACAGCCAATGGAATCGCCGCCCCGACGACCAGTGGGCCGACCGTCCTCAAAAGGAGCGGCGAACTACCCGCGATAAAGAAACATACGGCAAAACCGATCGCGAAAGACCGAATCCGAACTGTCCGAATCGAATGGGCCATGTCGTTCTTGCGCAGGTTATCCATTCGATTCAGCGAATCGCATCACTTCCCGGCAGGTTTCGGCGAATCCACTTTCGGGAACGTCTTCTCCCGCTTCTTGTGATTCCGCATCACATCATCCGCAACCGCTTTGGCCACAGGGGCTTCGAAGCCGCGGACGACGAGCACGTCCTTGCCTCTCGACAGGACGAAACCGCCGGTGACGGCGCGGATCGTCGGCGCCGCGCCTTGCCGGGCCACGGCCGCGGGCTCGTCGTTCGGCATCCAGTATTTCTGAAGCGCGTCGGCGAACTGTTCGGCGTCGGCTTCGGTGTCCCAGGTGCTCAGCCAGACCATGCCCAGGCGTTTGGGGTCGGCCTTGCCGGCGAAGACGGCGAGGGTGTCGCCGTCCCAGCCGGCGGCGGCCTGATTGCCTCCCTGGCGGGCGAGCATGATGCGCATCGTCAGCTCGCCGATGCAGTTGCGGCCCAGATCCGACCAGCCTTCGGGGGTACGGATCTCGCCCAGGTCGATGGCCGTGGGCGGGTCGGCCTCGGGGCCGGCGTATTTTTCGGGGTGGAGGATCTGTTCGGTCGAGAGGGGCGGGTTTTTGTAGGCGGCGTCGAGCGCGGGCCAGCCGCCGGCGTTGGTCAGGTGGGCGCAGAAGACCAGGCCGTTGACGTAGGGGAACAGCAGCGACTGATACATGACCGGCGGCGAATTGCGGGCCGTGGTGCCGCCCATCATGGGCAGAAACGGGCTGACCCAGCGGACGAGCCGCGAAAGGCCTTGGGCGGGCATGGCGACGATCTGGGTGCCGGTCCAGTCCTGCTGGGCGACGGCCATCATCGTCAGGGTGGCGTCGCCTTCGATGAGGGCCGAGAGTGCGAGCGCGGCGTCGTCATCGCTCTTGACGGCGTCGAGCATGGCGTCCAGGTCAAAGTGCTGGTCGCCCAGGGCGTGGGTCAGTTCGTGGGCGATGACGATGCGGGCGCCGTCCTTGTCGAACTTGGGCTGGGGGCCCATGATCAGTTCGAGCAGGCTGGCGGGCTTCTCGTCTTTTTTGGCCAGGGGCTTGTCCTTGCCATTGGCGGCCGGTTCGTCTTCCGGCTCGCGGATCAGGTGCATGGTTTTGGTTTTGGGGTCGTAGAAGGCGGCGACTTCTTCCGTCAGAAGCTTCACGTAAGCACCTTTCAGGTCGAATTCGGGCGGGATCAGTCCGAGGGTTTTCCAGGTGGCGTCGTCGCGGCGGAATTTCTCGGGGCTGACTTCTTTCTCCCACTCGTCGACGAGCACCTTGCCGAGTCGTTCGCGGGGCGTTTCGTCACGCTTGACGGGGTGCTTCAATTGAAGCCGACGGACGGAGGGCAGGATCCGTTCCATAGCCTCGTGGTAGCGGATCTGAGCTTCGTTGACTTTACCCGAGTCGGCCAGGGCATCGCCGGTGCGGATCAATTCCAGGCCCGACTCGACCTCTCGGGCCAGGTGCGGGGGTTGTTGAGCCGCGGCGGAAAGGGCGACGGAGATGGCAAGGAACAGGGATGTCATACGAACGGTTCCAGGAGAATTCGAAGCCGGGCGGAACGGTCGAGGTGCGAGATCAGGGCCGAGTCAATTGCCCCTGACGTTGGCGAGCAGGAGCTGGGCGGAGCGGACGATCGCGTGGTCGCGGTCGCGCGGGCCGCCGTTTTTGCCGATTTCCTTGGAGTCGAGTTCGATGAGATACGAAAGGATCAGCGCCTCGGGCACGTTCTGATTGATGAGGTAACGGAGCTTGTTAGCGCGTGAGGCACGCATGGTCGTGAGCTTTTTGAAAATGGTCTGAAAGGGGCCGAAGTCGACGAGATCCAGTTCGCGGCGGACCATCAAATCGATCTGCCGGCCCTGTTGTGGAATCGAAACGTCGGAGGCCAGGACGGTGCTCAGGCCGCCGAGGAAGGCCTCTCGGGTGGCGGCTGCCTGTTGGCGCTGGGCTTCGGCGCGTTTGGCTTCACGGGCTTCGGTCTGGACCTTTTCGTGAATTTCGATGAGGGGCTTGAGCGATTCGGTCCGTTCGCGGTCGACGCGAGCCTTTTCGGCCGCTGCGTTGATTTCTTCGAGAGCCATGCGGGTTTCGGCACCGGTGGGCTGACCGCCGTCGAATTTCAGGGCGGCATCCAGCGTGCGGTTTTCAGGCTTGGGGGGCTCGTTCGTCAGCGCCGCTTTGCCTTCGGGATCGAACACGGCGACGGGGTTGGCCCCGGCTTTGGGCGATTCGATGACGACCACGCCCATCGGCAACTTTTCCCGTTCGGCTGCGGGTTCGGCAGGCTGGGCAGGGTGGGGTGCCTCGTCGCTGAGTGCGGGCGAAACCGGGGCGCGATTCGGGGCCGGAGAAGCGGCGACCGTGACGGCGTTCCCGGGTTCGACGGCCGGTCGATCGGCGGCTTTGACGGCCGGGGGCTGATTCGCGACGGGCGTGGCGGCGTATTGCCAGGTGTTGTCGCCCAGGTGTAGCTGGGCCGCGGACGATTCCGCATCCGAGTAGGGCACGCGGCAGATCAGATAGGCCGCGATGAGAGGCAGGGCCACGAACCAGACTCCGCCGATCTGGGCAAACAGCGAACGCCGCTCGAGGACGATCACGCGGGGCGTATCGGCGGAAGGATCGATCATCACTCGGTTCATCGGTGGTGGTCGCTCTCTCGGTGGATGTGAGGCTCAAGGACGCGAACCGATCGATCGAATCGATCGTGGCGAGACGGCAGCGTCTCACTGATTCAATATACGTATGGGGAAAAGGGGCTTACAAGCGAACGGGGAACGAAATCGACTGAGTGCGTTGAATTTCGGACGATTTCGACGATTCGGCGAGCAGGTTCGATGCGCGAAAGAATTCGGGGCGGTTCGTTGAGGAACCGCCCCGAATCGTGTTCGAAGCGTGCTGAAATGTGGCTTCGATCAGAAGACGTCCAGGTAGAAGTGGTAGCCCTTGTACCACTTCTTGTTGGACCAGTCGCGGTGTTCGTTGTCCTTGCGGCCGAACCACCAGCCGTCCTTCTTGCCGCCGTAGTAATTGCGGTAGAGCGGCCCCTGAATTTGGGGTACGATACGCTGCTCACGGGGGTAGAGGTACCAGCCGTCGTAAAGCTGCTGGTAGTTGGCACCCGCGCCGGGCACCTGGGGCGGCACGTAAGGCCAGTGCATGTAGTTGTCGTAATCGGCGGCTTGCACCATGCCGGAAAGGCTCATCAGCACCAGGGCTGCCAGGCCGACACGGGTACGGGTCGTGAACATCTCAATCCACCTCCATGCGAAAGTCACGTTCGGATCGGGCGCAATATCCATCGCCTCACGAGATTCATCGAGCGCGGCGGCACGGTCACGGTAAGGAAATTCGCACCGCACCCGAGTGTCCGTTGGGGTTGATCCGGCGGTAACGGTCACACCGGTCGCACGGTCGGGCCAGAGGGCGAATCGAAAGGACACGGCATCATGCAATTCGGACCATCCGCTGAAGGCTTCTTCGGACGCGTTTCAGGCATTTTCCTGATCGGCGCGATGTGTGCCATCGGTTGCTTTGGCGCGATCCCGGCTCATGGGCAGGATCTGGCCTGTAAGGCCAAGGCCGCGCCTGCGACATCGGGCGCACGCAATGCTCTCGCGCCAGAAAAGCTTCGTCAGCATGTCTTTACGCTGGCATCGGACGAATATGCCGGGCGTCGCGGCAAGGGGGCCGATCGCACCATCGCCTACATCGAACGAAGCTTCGAATCCGCTGGCCTGAAGCCCGCGTTCCACCAGGGGTATCGTCAGCCGGTGGTGCAGGCTTCGTCAGGCAAATCGATCGGTACGAATCTGGCCGCCAGGGTGGATGGATCGGACCCGGCCCTGAAGGATAAGTGGATCATCGTGTCGGCCCACTGGGACCATCTGGGAACCCATGAGGGGAACACGGCGGACCCGAATACCGAGCATGGCGATGCGAAAGCGGGCAAACCGCAGATTTTTGCCGGTGCCGACGACAACGCCAGCGGCGTGGCCATGCTGCTGGAAACGGCCGCATGGTTCGCCAGGCCCGAGAACCGGCCAAAGCGGAGCATGCTGTTCGTGGCCTTCGACCTCGAGGAATTCGGGCTCTTCGGGTCACGCCATTTCGCGGCGAATTCGCCGGTACCGATGGAACGCGTCAAGCTCTTCATGACGGCTGACATGATCGGACGGAGCCTGTCAGGCCTTTGCCGGGAATGGGTCTTCGTGATCGGCAGCGAACGCCTGCCACGTTCACGGGGCTGGATCTCGGCGGCGGCAGCCGACCGGCCGATCCGGGCGGGGCTTCTGGGCACGGATCTTGTGGGCGTCCGCAGCGACTACGGCCCGTTCATGACGAAAAAGGTGCCGTATCTGTTCTTTTCCACCGGAGAGAGCCAGGTTTATCACACCCCTGATGACCGGCCCGAGACGATCGACTATGCCAAGCTGCATCAGATTTCCGAACTGATCCGCGAGACGGCGGCTCTGGCCGCATCCGAAACCGACCCCGGCACCTGGACGGAAGAGCCGGTGCCGGCCCCCGAGGAACTTTCGGTGATCGCCACGGTGCTCGAGGAAATCCGGGCGCCCGCGAGCGGCCTGAAGCTGGGTGGCCTGCAGAAGACGACGCTCGAACGTACGCTGGAAAAGATCCGCGGGCTGGTCGCCAAAGGCGGGGCCGTGAGCGAGTCGGAACGTCGCGCGATCGTCCGTGCAGCGCAGTTTCTCATGTTCACGGCTCTCTGAGATTTTCGTACCGGCATCGTCGGCCGGAGGATGACTTCCCGTCTTTTCAGTGAAGATCCCGGCCGAAATCCGTCGTGTGACGGGCGACGCCCGCTTTGCGAACGCGAATCGTTCGAGCGGCACCGGTGCGATATGAGAATCGGAATCCCCGGCGGATTCGCCCTGGGTTTCACAGGCGACACGGCGACCGACCGCCGCGGAAAATCCCCGCGATTTCCGACCTCTTTCGGAAATCTCCCGGTGACGGCTTGCCGGGTGAGTCCGCCGGAGATAATCTGTCTGCGTTCCGATCGATACCTTGAGCCGATTTCGACCTTCCGTACCAGGCGTTTCGTTCGTACGATCGAAAGCTCCTTTCGATTCGATTTCGCTAAACGCAATGCGCATGGTGCGTTCGTTCGATCCCGCGCTCGCAGGGGTCTCGTCGTCGATCGAACGCAATTCCCGCTTTGTCCGAATCGCTTGGCTCAGGCTGTGAAATCATGTACGACGAAATCGCCGAAGGGCCGAAAGAAAACGAACCGGCCGGTCAGGCGCAAGCCCCTGCGCAGCCGATGATCTACTGCGAATATTGCGGCACGAGAAATCTTGAAAATAACTTTCGGTGCGCAGCCTGCAAGCGAATTCTGTTCGACGAGCGGCGGCCCGTCATCTCGACAGGGAACAACTCCGCGCCGATGCGGATGGTGCTTCCTGTCGGCCGTTCGCCGCTCGCGATCGCGGCCGGTTATCTCGGGCTCGTTTCCGTTCTGATCTGGCCCGCGCCCTTGGCGATGATCACAGGCATACTCGCCGTTCGCGATATTCGCCGGCATCCGGAATATCGCGGGATGGGCAGGGCCGTGTTCGGCATCGTGATGGGCATGATCGGCACGTCGCTGATCATCTTCGGCCTTTTGACAGCACTGATTTTATCGGTTCAGAAGCGAAATTGAATTCGAACCGGGGAGACTTCGATGTATTGCAGAAAATGCGGCTGGAATAACGAAGATCACGTGGACTTTTGCCAGGGCTGCGGAGAAATGATGAGATCCGCCGGCCAGAGAACCGGCCCCGTCGTCACCATTCCGAACTATATGACGCAATCCGTTCTCGTGACGCTTTTCTGCTGCGTTCCATTCGGCATCGTCGCGGTCGTCAACGCTTCCAGAGTGAATTCCAGGGCCCTGGCGGGCGATGTCGAGGGCGCTCGCGAAGCTTCGGAAAACGCATTCAAATGGATCGTCGCCAGTATCGTCTTCGGCTTGTGCGTGATTTCCCTAAAACTCCTCATCAAACTCAATCCGGAATTACCGCAGTGACGCATCACGAACGGCTCGTTTCAGGTCGAGCCAGGATCGTCCTGACCAGCGTCGCCGCCGTGATCGCTGCGGCGGTTCTGGCACGAAACGATCCGGAACGATCCTCAATTTTCCCTGCCTGTCCGATCTGGCAATCGACCGGGCTTTACTGTTCCGGCTGCGGGTCGACGCGGGCGATGCATCATCTGCTCAATGCGCGGATCGGCACGGCCTTGAGATACAATCCTCTCGCGGTCATTTCGATCCCATTTCTGATCGTCATGTCACTTCGGCCCGATCGATTTCGCCAGCCATCGATCGCCTGGCTGGCCGCCGGGATCCTGATCGGTTACGCGATCCTGCGAAATGTCGATCGCTGGCCGTTCCTTTACCTGGCTCCGCCACCTGAAATCGTTTCGGGCGTTTCGAAAACGAGCGAACCGAGCCTTGCGATTTGGATAAGATTCGGAACTCCCGCTGAATTGTGATCACGGCCATGATTCAAGGAAGAATCGCGCAGTTCAAGAATCTCGCATAAAATTAAGCCGGCTCCGCCTGAAATCAGGCGAAACCGGCCATTTCGATGACACAGCCCGTTCAGGCTAACGCCCGAACGACATTCAGCCGAGTTCAGGCGGCCTTTTTCTTGCAGCAATCGTGCGTGCACTTGCCCGACTTGCAGCAGTCGCCCGTGCAGCTCTTCTCACCGCAGCACTTGCCGTCCTTGCAGCAGGCGCCGGCTTCAGCCTTCTTGCAACAATCGTGCGTGCACTTGCCCGACTTGCAACAGTCGCCCGTGCAGGCCTTCTCACCGCAGCACTTGCCGTCCTTGCAGCAGGCGCCAGCTTCAGCCTTCTTGCAACAATCGTGCGTGCACTTGCCCGACTTGCAACAGTCGCCCGTGCAGGCCTTCTCGCCACAGCACTTGCCGTCCTTGCAGCAGGCGCCGGCTTCAGCCTTCTTGCAGCAATCGTGCGTGCACTTGCCCGACTTGCAACAGTCGCCCGTGCAGGCCTTCTCGCCACAGCACTTGCCGTCTTTGCAGCAGGCGGCCTTCGCGGCATCCGCGGCGGAAACCGTCGCCGAAAGGGCAAGGCCGGAGACCAGGGCACTTACGACGCTGAAGATCATACGACGGCGTGATTGGATCAGACTCATTTCGAATTCTCCTGAATACTGATGCCTTCGAACGGCATCAGGCGTTTTCGTAATGGACAGGGTGAGTTCGCCCAAGGGCCGCCGATATGGCTTGTCTAGCCGGCGTGGCAGCTTCTCCGTTCGAAATCGAAGGGGATCTCGAACGACAGGGCGAAGTACGCTTCAGATATGTCCGGACTTTCGACGCGGCCCGGGAATCAGGGCTCTACGGCGTGAAGTCGTCCGGAATTTCGAAACACGGAGACCGTATGAATCAAAATCGCCAGCGAGACGTCAGGTGAATCACGGAAACGGGAGACTGAACCGAAGCCGCAAGTGATTTTGACTTTACGACACTCGCGATCTTCAGCGTAAATGAGGGATATTCGGAGGCAGCCTCAGTGATCGACCGTTCTTGCCGCTTTTCGGTGCGATCGTTCGAAGCGTTCGCGGGGCGGGCGGTTGGGGATTGTCCAGCGTGATTGCAGGTACAATCGGAACCGAGCCGATCGGAATGTGGCGATGGTGCAGGGGTCGCGGGGGTACAGCAGGTTTTGGTATCGACCTGACAACATTCGTGATCCGGCTGGCAAAGTTCCTGCGCCGAAACCGAAAGAACGCTCGACAGGGCGACCCAGGCCGCCAGGCCGATATTCTTCAGAGTGTCGCGGGAAAACCGGGCTTTCACGAACTGCCCCTTCATGGGAATCGCCGGGCGGATCGCAATTCCGCCTTCAACTGCAAGTATAGATCGAAATTCCCTAAGGTCAACTTCAATCCGTTCGTGGTGCTGGCTGGCAAATTCATCAACGACGTGGCGGACCGATCAGGCATGTGGGTAGAGAATTCGATCGAAGCGCGTTATGATATCGCTCTTCGGATCAGATCGCCCCGGCAACCGGCCGAGGCTGGAACAACGCACGGCAAGGTCAAGGCCACGCAAGAGAAGCGGCCGTGGCCGCCGATCCCCTTGACGGACAGGAAACATGGCACAAATCAAGGCCAACGACATCAGACGAGGTCAGGTCGTGACGATCGAAGGCGTGAATTTCGTCGTCGTCGACTTTCTTCATCACACGCCCGGCAACCTGCGTGCGATGGTGCAGACGAAGCTCAAGAGCCTAAAGTCGGGCTCGACGATCGAAAAGCGGTTCCGCTCGGCTGACACGCTGGAAGTCCCGTTCGTCGAAACCAAGGAATTTCAGTATCTTTACAGCCAGGGCGACGAACACGTTTTCATGGACATGGAAACGTATGATCAGTTCCCGCTGAATACGGACATTCTCGGCACCTCACTGAATTTCCTGCTGCCGAACACCAAGACGATGGTGAAGTACATCGACGACAAGGCCGTCTCGGTCGAAATTCCGGCTTCGATGGAATACGTGATCACCGACACCCCGCCGGAAATCAAGGGCGCCACGGCCACGAACCAATATAAGGAAGCCACTTGCGAGAACGGGCTGGTCATTCAGGTGCCGCCGTTCATGAAGGTGGGCGACCGGGTGAAGGTCGACACCCGCACCGGCGAGTATCTCGAACGGGTAAAGTGACCGGATCAGGCCCACGGTTCGAAACGAACGGCATCGGCCAATTCTGGCGGATGCCGTTTTTTAATGATTTGGGACGACGGGCGGGATGGACCGCCAACTTGGGATCCCCGAGCTCCAGCTCGAGGTTGGATCCGCAGAGTGAAATTGGTGTCAAAGTGAAATTGGTGTCAGAGCTAAAGTGAAATTGGTGTCAGTGCTTTTTTCTTGCAGAGCAGAAATTGGTGTCAGTGCTTTTTTCTTGAGAACCTCGGCAAGTTGCGATGGCTTGATGGCCTGCCAAGACGACCCTGGCCAATCTCGGACGGATTCGTCTATCATGCCATCAACAGTGGCAACAACCGTGACCCCGTGTTCCTCGATTCGGACGAGCTGAAAAAAAGAACTGACACCTATTTTCTTCGATTCGGACGAGCTGAAAAAAAGAACTGACACCTATTTTCTTTGAGAACTGACACCTATTTTCTTTGGAAGGTGGGCGACCGGGTGAAGGTCGACACCCGCACCGGCGAGTATTTCGAACGGGTGAATTGATTCTGAGCGACGGCGTCTCGGATTGAATCCGCGATTTCGAACGAGCGGCGGTACCATTGGGGTGTCGCCGTTTTTCGTTCGCCGCCTTCGGCATTCTCTTGCGGTCCAGGCACGAGCGGATTACTTTAACGGGATACCCGCTGCGGATTCCCCCGCCCGAAATGCCCGAGGACTCGTCACAAACATGATTCTCCATCGCTTCGCCAGAGTGGCCGGACGGCGCTTCGTCGTCGCCATCGGCCTGGTTTCCACGCTGTTCTGCACACATGCGATCGCTCAGGTCGGCCCCGCCGAAGGGCGTGAAGGCCTGGTGGAGCTGGGTGACCAGGACCCCCGGCTGAAGGGTCATTACTCCGTTCCGGGCTTCAAGGTTCAGATCGTGGCCGCCGAGCCGGCGATCGTCGACCCGACCGCCATGGCCTTCGACGACCAGGGTCTGCTGTATGTGGCCGAATGGCGCCAGGCCGACCGCATGTACGACACCTTCGACACGATCAAGCTGCCCGAAGGCGGCACGCAGCGGATCACGCGCCGGCGGAAGGCGACGATGGACATCGTCAAGCGGCTTGAAGACCGTGACAAGGACGGCATTTACGAACACTCCGAGGTGGTCGTCGACGGTGCTGAGATGCCGTCTTCGATCTTCCCCTGGAAGGGTGCCCTGTACCTGACCTGCGTCGGCCGGCTGGAAAAATGGTCGGACGAGGACGGCGACGGCCGCTTCGAAACGCGCACCATCATCGCCGACGGCTTCTGCGGCTTTTATCACCACTGGCTTTCGGGAATGACTCTGGGCACCGACGGCTGGTTCTATCTGACCGCCGGCGATAACGACAACCACGTCGTCGGGGCCGACGGTTCGCGGGTGGAAGTCTCGCGCTGCGGCGGCATTTTCCGCGGCCGGCCTGATGGCACCCGCATGAACCTGTTCGCACTCGGCTTCCGTAACCCTTACCGAGACCTGGCTTTCAATAGCCGTTTCGATGCCTTCATCGTGGACAACGACAACGAGGACGGATCGAAATTCCAGGGCGTGCGGCTGATCAATCCCGTCGAGGAAGGCGATTACGGCTGGCGGCTTCTGCCAGGAGCGTTCTGCTGTCGGCCTGACTTCGACCGGGGCGCCGTCGACGGCGAACTGCCGGGCAAGCTGCCGATCGTGGCCAAAACCGGCCGGGGCGCGCCGGCGGGCCTGGCCGTCTATCACGGCACGGCGTTCCCCGACCGGTTTCGTGATCTGCTGATCTATCCGGACGTCTTCCGCAAGCTCGTGCGGGCCTACGAGGTGGAACCCGCCGGCGGCGCGAACGTGCTGCGCCGGGAACTGACGCTGATGACGGCCGACGACGACCTGTTTCGCCCGTGCCAGACGGTGGTCGGCCCGGACGGTGCCATTTACGTGCTCGACTGGCGTTCGAATTCCGGCGGTGCCGGGCGGCTTTGGGGCGACGGCAAATTCGGTCGCCTTTACAAGTTGACCTGGTGCGGAACTTCGAACGAACCGGCCCGCCCAGTGCGGCCGCGTAATGACTGGACGCACATCCAGAAAGCGACGGAAGCCGAACTCATCGGCATGCTGCGTGGCCTGGATTATCAGCAGGCCGACCGTGCCCTGCGCGAGCTGGTGGAACGTGGCGAGAAGTCGCGTGCCGCTTTGACGGCTCTGCTCAATGACGGCCAGGCCCCGGTGCGGGCCCGGTGTCTGGGCCTTCAGGGCATTCGCCAGCTCTGGAACGGCGAAGTCGAAAGCCGGCTCGTCGCCGCCTTGAGCGACCCCGAATTTCAGGTGCGCAGGTTGGCCGCACAGGCGATCTCGTGGGAACCTTCGGTAAGCCGCCCGGAATTCGTGCCACACCTGGAACAGCATCTGGCCAGCGAAACCAATGGCCAGGTCCTGCGTGAACTGGCCCTGGCGATCGGCCGGCACGCGACGGACAACCCGGCCCGTGCCGGCGAAGCGATGCTGAACTGGCTACACGACAATGCATCGGCCGATGTGGCCACGCGCGACGCCTTCATCCGCGCCATCGAACGGCTCGGCGAAACGGCCGTGGAGGTGGTGGCTCAGACGATCCGCCTGGGCACCGACAGCCGCCGACGCAATGCCGTGGGCGTGTTTTCGGCCATGCGGACAGAACCCGCCGCACGCCGCCTGCCTGATCTGGTCGTCCTGCCGAATCTGTCGCCCGACGACCGACTCGTTTTCGTACGGATGTTCAAGGACATCCCGCTGAACATTCCCGTCGCCACGGTGAAGCTGGTGCAGTTCGTCCAGGCGCATCCGGAACTGGATGCCCGCATCGAACTGGCGACGCTTCAGAACGTACGTCTGGCGGGCCTGCCGGCTCATGAGCTGGTCGCCCGGCTTCTGGACGAACAGGACGAAGCCGTGCGAGTCGCCGCGACCGAATACGCCGCCGACAGCCGCTTCCCCAAGCTGGCCGAAAAGCTGGGCGACCGCGTGGCCGACGGCAACCGATCAGCCGCCGAACGTCTGGTGGTGCTCCGGGCGCTGCGGACGACCGGCGCGGGTGCCTTCGACCTGATCGCCAAAGCCGCCGACGCTTCAGGCACGGACACTGCCTGGTCCGTTGCGGTTCTGCGCGGCCTGGCCGAATCGAACCGGGAGCGGGCCATTCCTTACCTCGAAAAGGCCCTGGCGAGCCCCAGCGAAGAAGTTCGGGCAGACGCACTGGCACTGCTCGGCGAGCAGCCGAAAACGGCACTGCGGCTGGGCAACCTGTTCGTGGAAGGGAAATTGAAATCGGGCGACGCGCCGACGGTCCTCGCGGCCCTGAGGAAATTCGCAACGCCCGAGCATCAGGCCGTGCAGGCCCGGATCGAAAAGGGGATCGAAGAATCGATCAAATCGATCGACCGGATCGCCCTGGCGGCCGAAGTCGGTAAGGCCGACCCCTGGGCCGGTATGGGCGTTTACCTGAAAGAAGGCGGCGCCCGCTGCACCACGTGCCACAAGATGGAGAGCATCGGCGGAAACGTGGGACCGGCTCTCACCGGGGCTTTCCAGAGCTATTCCGTGGAGAAGCTGATCGAATCGATTCTGGAGCCCTCCAAAGAGCTGAAAGAAGGCTACGAAGCCTATAAAGTGGCCCTGAACAATGGCCGCGTGCTTTCGGGCGTGAAGGTCAGCCAGGACAACGAAACGCTTGTCCTGCGTGAAGCCTCGGGCCAGGAAATCCGGGTGCCCGTGGGCGAAATCGAAGAACAGCAGCGGGATAACGTGAGCCTGATGCCTGTCGGCCTGGTTGCGGACCTTTCGCAGAAGGAACTTGCAGACCTGCTGGCCTTCCTGCGTGACAAGCCGGCCCAGGAATCGCTGAAGACGGCCACGCGTGTCACCCGCCTGATGGCCGTGGGCCCGCTGCCAGTGGAAGAAGACGGCAAGAGTGTCGCCCTGGCCGCGCCAGACGTGCGTAAATCGCTCGTCGGTCAGGACGGGCAGACGATCGGCTGGGTCGCCCTCGACATCGCCAGTTCCGGCATGATGAACCTGCGCGGCCAGTTCGGCACCAACCCGGGCCGGGCTTATGCTGCGTTCTGGGTCGAATCGCCGGTCGATCAGACCGTGGCCCTCCGTTCCGGCCATTCCGGGCCGACACGCTTGTATCTCAACGGCAAAAAGGTGGCTTCGCCGCAGACCCGCCCGAACGGCCGCCTGAACGAAAACCCGCTGCCTCTGGCTCTTAAGAAGGGCTGGAACGTCGTGACGCTCGCGACCGACCGGGCCCCGGCCGGCGACAGCCAGTTGCAATTGATTCTGCAATCGGCCGTCTCCGTTCGCATTTCGGCCGCAGGACCGGAAACGACGACGGCCGCGGCGGGTGAGTGAGATTCGACAGGCAAGATTGACGAACTTCTTCGAACGAAGCCGGGGCATTTCGCTCCGGCTTTCATTTTTGGCATGAATTCAGTTCGTTCGCTTCGGCGGCGGCGGCTCCGTGGGCTTCGCTGGCGGCCAGAACGCCAATTCCATCTTCTTGCCTTGAACCGTCAGATAAGGGCAGGGCGGGGCGGTCGTCCAGGTGCCGGTGTTGATGTAGCGTATGCCGTCGACGATGACATCTTCGAACGCATGCGTATGACCGCAGGTGACGGCCGGACAGCCACGGCGGCGGGCTTCGGCGACGGCCCCCCGGCGGATGGCGTCGGAATTGCGCTGGAAGCTTTTCGAAAGGCGGCGAATGGCGCGGGCCCAATCTCCAGGCAGGACGCGCACGAGGCCCCGAAAGATCGCCGAGAAAAAGGCCGTGACGCCCTTGTGGCCCGAAACGATCGTATCGTACTGATCGCCATGAAAAATCAGCAGGCGAGTCTGGCCGTTGTCGTAGACGAACTCGTCGAGAACGTCGACACCTACGATATGGCTCACGATATCGGCCGGGCCGTCATGATTGCCCCGGATCCAGATGACCCGGAGGTCCGCCCGGTCCGTATTGCGGCGGATCACCCGCAGGCAATTGAAATGATGCCGCTTGAGCCGTTCGAAATTGAGATCGTCGAAAATGTCGCCGTTGATGACGAGCATCCGGGCATTCGCCACGGCCCATTCCAGAAATTCTTCGAGCATTCCCGCCTGGCAGATGTCGCTGCCAAGATGCAAGTCGCTGAAAACGATGCAATCGAATTCCGGTGGCTCGAGACCCGCGAAGTTTCGAGGATCGTCGGCATCCACGGTTACGTCCGGCGGTTCGGAACCGGTATTCCTGGAAATGCCCGATGACAAGTCATTTTCGGCCTTCGCGTGATTCGACATCGGTGAACCCCGGCTCTGGAATGGTCGATCGGATCAGGTCAGATCAGCCCCCGGTAGATCGTCAACGAGAGACCATCGCGGAAGAAGCCCTGATCGATCAAGGCGTCCGCGTAGCGTGTCGTCGCGGCGGGTGCGTCGTCAAGCGTGGTGACGGTCCATTTGGAAGTGGATTTCATGAAGATTTTCACGAAGTACGCAAGACCTTTCCTTAGAACGGTTTCGGAGGCGTGCGGCAGGCTCGTGAGCCGCTTGCCACGCTCCTGAACGATCCAGAGCGGGGCCCCGTCGGCCAGGACGATCGAATTGCCCGGCATTCGGGGCAGCCGGGCCTTCCCGCCTTCGATCAGGGGCAAGTCCAAGGGCGCGGAGGCTCCGTAGGCATTCGCTGGATCGACAGCCGACAACCAGCGGAAACGTGGGCCTCGATCCGACGCCCCCGCGCTTGCGGCCTCGGCGAACAGGGCCAGGTCACGGGCCACGTCTTCGGTCGTAAACTGCATTCCCGCAAGCCCTTCGACGAAGTACCCCCGGCGCAGGTCGCCGCGCCATTCGGCGGCCTCCATCCATGCGAGCATTTCCTGCCAGGGCACACCCGGGGTGCCGAAGCGGGCCGTTTCGCGGCACGCGATGCCGTAGCGGCGGATCAGAATCGCCACGGCGAATGCCAGTGGCTCTTCGGCGGCGGTTCGCTCGCTCTCCGCTGCGGCTTCCAGCCACCGCCAGCGTCCCTCCACCGGCACCGATTCCGCCAGAGACGGTCGTCGGCCAGATTTCACGCCGCCCACGCCCACACCCTGCTGCATGAGCAGAGACCGGAAGTTATCGAGCTTGCGGCCGGTGCGTGCCCGGGCAGGCAATTCAGAGCCCCGTGACGAACCCGGCCGGTCACGATCCGCAGAGAGGAACCGCTCCAGGAACCGAAGGCGCTCGTTGGCGAGGGTGCCTTTCAAGAGCGATCGCCTAAGTGCTGCCTTCACGGCCGCCAGTGGCTTCCCCACACGTTCGGAAAGTAGCTGGGCCGTCGCCGGGCCATCATTCGCAAGCGCAGAGCGAATGGCGATCGTCGTTTCGTCGCACTCGTCGGGCGTGATCTCCGGCGAACCGAAAAGCGGGGGCAAATCGCGGCGATAGATCACGATGCGCGGGGCCTCGGTCCGGTCTTCGCCCGGCATCGGTGCCCAGGCCCATTCACCGGAGGCCAAAAGGTCGTCGATCGTGGCGATCGCGTGCGATGAACACCTCGCCGGCAGGATTTCTTCCAGCCATTCCTTTGGCGTGGCCGCCCAGCCCTGTAGCGGCAGGAGCACGTTTTCGAGTTCGTGCATCGGCGAGGAAGTTTCGCGTGGTTCACCACTTCCGGCAAAAGCAGCCTCCGCGACCCAGGCGGCCCAGGCATCAGGCGCGATCGCCCGCACTTCCTGCCGCCGCTGAACGAGGCTCTGGCCGATCATGCCGCGCAGCCGATCGGTCTCGGCCCAGACCATTTCTCCGGCTTCATCGCCCGGCTTTCGCACGCGCGCGAATCCGCCCGAATCGGTCAGACGGGTCAGCCATTCGGCGGCCAGGGTCGGTTCGATCGGATAGCGGTCGGTGATTTCGGGCAATGAAATCAGGGCCCGGGATTTGACGAACCGGCCCAGAATCGCGTCGATCGCCTGCCAGCGTGCGGCATCCGCCGCACCGGCCCGAAAACCGCCGTCGTTCAAGATTCCGAGGGTCGGAAATGCGATCGCATAGGTGCCGAATTCCTCGGCCGGGATCCAGAGGCCATGTGTACCCCGGATCGGGAGATAACGACATAGACCGCGCGTTTCGAGATCCTTGAGCCATACCAGGTTTTCGTCGACGACCTCGTCGGTCTCCAGATCGCCCAGGCGGCTGAGGCGTTCGGCCAGCTCTTCGGCCGATCGGGCTGGGCGGTGGACCGATTCCGCCAGTTTCCGCCCTAGTCGTTCCACCACGGCCGGTTCCAGAAGCTCGTCCAGAAGCGGGCCTTGAGACCGGTCGACCGTGCGCGTGGCCGATCGCCCGCCGCCTGGGTGCGGGTCGTCCCATTCGTAAAGGAACTTGCGTTCGAACCGGTTCATGAGATCGGCCGCGAACGGACCAGCGGCCTCGCCGGAATGCTTCACGACTCGAATCTCACCGGCGACGATACCGTCGAGAATCGTCCGCAGAAGATCCAGGTCGAGATCCTGCGAGAGACACTCGCGAGCCGTCTCGGCCACGATCGGGAATTCGGGCATTTGCCGCACAATACCCAGCAGGTCCTTCGACCGTAACCTTTGCAGCCACAGAGGTGTGCGCCGGCCGGGATCAGGCCTGGGCAAGAGCAGGGCCCGTGAGGCGTTCTGGCGGAACCGCAGGCCGAACAGGGCGCTGTCGGCCAGTTCGGCCTGAAGCCGCCGTTCGGCTTCGTCAAACGTCAGGCCTTCGAGGATATCCAGAGGCGGCTGATCCTCGAGGTCTCGCGGCAAACGCATGATCAGGCCGTCGTTGGCGTGCTGGGCCGCGGGTCGGATGCCGACGCGTTCCTCAATGCGGCTTTGCAGAATCAGCTTCAGGGCCTGATGCAATCGGCCGCCCCATGGGCTCATGATGGCCAGAGCGACTTCACCGGCAGGGTCGCGAAACGCTTCGATGA
Organism: uncultured Isosphaeraceae bacterium; assembly: GCA_964608915.1. GTDB lineage: Bacteria > Planctomycetota > Planctomycetia > Isosphaerales > Isosphaeraceae > QWQI01. The sequence continues at coordinate 17,147 of CAZSQA010000030.1, read as the reverse complement.
GAATCGTCCGGTCATCAGGCGCGGCACCCGTCAGTCGGATCTGGCGGTCGATCATGCGCCGAAGATCTTGTGCGGCATCGGGATCGAGTCGACATTCCCCGATGAGCAAGCGCTGGGCGGCTTCGTCGCTCTCACGTTCCGCGATGGCGCGGACGAGCTGACCGATCGATCGGCCGAGGGTGGCGGAGCGCCGGGCCGTCTCGCCACGCCAGAACGGCATGACGGCCAGTTCGCCTTGAGACGACGGCGAGACGACGACTTTGTCCGGGTCGATGCGGTCGATTCGCCATGTCGAGCTGCCCAGACGAAACGCTTCGCCGTTACGCCGTTCCAGCACGAATTCTTCGTCGAGCGTGCCGAGCGTCGGGCCATCTTCGCCTAGCTTTACGGGGTATTGCCCGGTGTCGGTGATCGCCCCGCCGCCGGTCATCGCCAGAGAAGAAGTGCCGGGCAGGGGCATCAGTTCGTCGCGCACGCGGTCCCAGAAAATCCGGGCTTTCAGATCCCGCACCGCTTCGACCCGAAACCGCCCGGCGACCATTTCCAGCACCGATTCGAAGGCTTTTTCGGAAAGCCCGTGATAAGGCTCGCAGCGGTGGAACAGCCGCAGCAGGTCTTTCGGCTTCCAGGGCCGCACGGCCACGCAGGCGATCACCTGCTGGGCCAGAATGTCCAGACAATTGCGCGGAATGGCCAGCGGCTCGACATCGCCGCGCATCATCGCATGTACCAGGGCCGCGGTTTCCAGGAGGTCGGGGGTGGTTTTGGCGAAAAACCGGCCCTTGCTCACCTGACCGACACCGTGCCCCGCCCGGCCGACGCGCTGCAGCCCGCGTGCCACTTCGCCCGGCGAACCGACCTGGCAGACGAGATCGACGGCCCCCATGTCGATGCCCATTTCCAGCGAAGCCGTGCAGATAACGCCCTTCGAACGGCCCTCTTTCAGATCCGTTTCGATCCGGCGGCGGCGGTCCAGAGCGATCGAACCATGATGCGCCTGAACACAGGCGGGTACGGCGTCGTCGGCCGTTTCGCCGTGGTTTTCGAAATCCGCGATTTCGACCGAATCCGATTTCGAATCCTCGACGGCCCCGTCCATGTTTTCAGCCGGCAAGTCGGCGGATTTTCCTTCTTCGGCGGAATTCTGTCCCTCCAGGTTTTCGGCGGCCAGGGCGTTGATGCGGGCAGTGAGTCGTTCGACGCTGAAGCGGTCGTTGGCGAAGATCAGTGTCGAGCGATGTTCCTGCACCAGGGCGAGCAGGTCTTTTTCGAGCCGGGGCCAGATGGAACGGGGAGCGCCGGGATCGTCGTCGACAGCCGCGCGACGAACGACCAGGTCCCAGGATTTGGGTGCGACCGAGTGTACGATCGAAATGGGGCGAGGTTCGAATCGGCCCTTCGACGCTTTGCCGCCCGAGTCGATCCAGCGATGTCCGCCCAGGAATCGGGCGGCGCTTTCGAGGGGATTGACGGTCGCCGTCAGCCCGATGCGCTGCGGCTCGGCCCCGATCTCCTCCACCAGCCGTTCCAGAAGTACCGAGAGAAAAGTGCCCCGTTTCTGACCGGCCAGGGAATGCAATTCGTCGACGATTACCCACCGGACGGGCTTGAGCATGGCCCGGGCGGAGCTGCCGAGAATCAAATGCAACGATTCGGGCGTGGTGATGAAAACGTCAGGCGGCTTGCGCGCCTGGGCCTGCCGTTCCGCCGTGGGCGTATCCCCGGTGCGCACCGAAATGCGTAACTCGGGCAGAACGATTCCTCTGTCTTTCGCCAGAGCCGAGACGCCGGCGAGCGGTTTTTCCAGGTTCGTGCGGATGTCCTGGCTGAGCGCCTTCAGGGGCGAAAGATAGAGTATTCGCACGCCTTTCGGCCGTTCGGGGCTGCGCCAGAGATGGTCCAGCCCGGCCAGAAAGGCCGCGAGCGTCTTGCCCGACCCGGTGGGAGCGACGATCAGCGAATGATGCCCGGCGCGGATCGCGTTCCAGCCCTGAACCTGGGCATCCGTCGGCGTGCCCAGCGACTGGCGGAACCAGTCCGCGACGACAGGCAGAAAGTGCCCGAGCCCCGACACCGCTTCGGGGAGCAGGGGCGGCGAAAACGTTTCGCTGGCGGTTCTGCGCCTGGCCACTTGCCGGCTCGCTCCAGTCATTGCGGACGATCGAACGATTAACGACTACCAATATTGTATGCGAGAACACATGCACAGGTACAGGGCGAGTCGATCCCGATTCGAAGTGCGGAATTCGCGGAGAGATCGCCTCAGCCCGCCAGATGCCGCCAAATGGCACGCAGCGAAACCACGAACCACAGAAAACTCACCGAAACGAGGAGAATCAAGGCTGTACGTAAAGCCCAGCCCAATTCGGGAGATCGCTTGATCGAAGGCCTTGGCCGGGCCTTCTGCGGCACGACCAGCCGCGACGGCGGACCATCTTTACGCATCGATTCTTCTGAGGTCGTATCGGCATCGATGTCAATTTCGTCGAGATCGATCGAGAAATTCGAGATCGACTCAGGCACATAGGCTGGCGTCTCGTCATCGCTGCCGGCCGCTGCTTCCAGGAACGATTCGCCGCCGGAGTCGGATTCGGCCGGGAACGCCACGGCGTTCGTCGCGGAACCGGACGGAGGTTCAGTGGCTGGAACGGCTTGCACTGGCCGGGCCTTCGTCACATGGCCGAAGTCGACGGCCGGCACACGCCCCTGGAGCATTTCGTCCAGAACGTACTTGACCTTCGAGCCATCGGGGCGGTCGGCGGGGTCCTTTCGAAGCAGGCTGTCGACGAGTTGAGCCAGCGGCTCGGGCAGGTCAGGGCGATGAGCCTGCAGCGGCTCGGGCTCAGTCATACGATGGCGATAGATCTTGCTGACGGCGTCGCCGCCATCGAAGGGGACCTCGCCGCTGAAGGCGTGGTAAAGGATGCAGCCGAGTGCGTAAAAATCGGCCGCGGAGCCGACGGTCGTGGCGTCCTTGAGCTGTTCGGGGGCGGCGTAGTCAAGCGTGCCGAGGATGACCCCCGGACGCGTGAGGCTGAGCCGGTCGCCGAGGGCCTTGGCCAGTCCGAGGTCGAGGATCTTCCAGTTCTTGTGGCCGTCGTAAAGGATGTTCGAAGGCTTGAGGTCACGATGCACAAGGCCGGCTTTGTGGATCGCATCCAGCCCTGAGACGATCTGGGCGGCCATGCGCACGATCGTCTTGAGTTCGGGGCGGCGGTTTTTGGCCTCGATCAGGGCGGCGAGACTGGGCCCCTTGAGCCGGGGCATGACGAGGAAGAAGCGATCGGCATCGCGACCGAAATCGACGGTGCGGGTGACGTTCGGGTGGGTGACGTCGCGACCGGCACGCATTTCGCGCAAAAAGCGGGATTCGAGCCGCTTGCGGTCCTCAGGCGGCATCGATTCGTCGATCTGAAGAATTTTGATGGCGACCGGGATATCCCTTCGATCGCGGGGTTCGGCTGCGAAGACCTCTCCCATGCCACCTTTGCCGAGCCGCTTGCGGATTCGATAGCGGCCGCAATCGAGCCGGGGGGCGGAACCGGCGATGAGATTCTTGGCCTGAAACGGCGTGACGAGCCCTTCCTGAACGAGCATCGAGGCCATTTCGACCGGTTCGGCCGATTTTTCGACGCATTCGCGGGCGAGGAGCAGCGCGGGTTCGTCGAGCCAGCCGTCCAGCGCGAGCCAGTCAAGCCATGTCCGTGCGGTGCTTTGCGGCGGCTCGAGCATGAATTGGCCCTGATTCGCACGCTAAGGGAAGAGGTCGTCGGAATGCCAGGGACGGCTCATCCCGCGGCGGAAGGCGTCGCCGGTGGAGAATCCAGCTTGGTCTGGGATTCGACGACATGACCGATATCGACGATCACGCATGTGATATTGTCACGCGACCGGTTGGTCTGAGCGAGTTCCACGAGCCGTTCGGCGGCCTTCTGTGCATTGGGTTCCGACGAGAGAATTTCGGCCATTTCCTTCTCGGAAACGACGCCGGAAAGGCCGTCGGAGCAAAGGAGGAAGCGATCGCCGTCAAGAACGGAAAGGACTTTGACGTCGGTCGCGCCGCGGTCCACTTCGCGACTGCCGAGATACAGATAAAGAACGTGATTGTAGCGATGGGAGGGAACGTCCTCCTGCCGGATGGTACCGACTTCAGCGAGAGCCTGGGCCATGGAATGATCGCGCGTGAGGATCTCCATCTTGCGGGCACGATAGCGATAGCAGCGGGAATCGCCGATTCCGGCGACGAACGCACGACCGCGGCGAACGATCAATTGCACCACCGTGGTGCCCATGTTGCTGAGCTGAGGCTGAATATGCGACGAGGCGAGAATTTCGTGATTCGCCTGGCTGATGGCCTCGCTGATCGCGTTGCGGATCTGCGACGACCGGAATTCGCCGACGTTTCGCTTGCGGATCTCGCGCGGGATGATTTCGACCGCCATCCGGCTGGCGTACTCGCCACCGAGCTGACCGCCCATGCCGTCCGCCACGATGAACAGCGACAGCCTGTCAAGAATGTCCGAAACGTAAAGGTTGTCTTCGTTATGTTCGCGATGGTTGCCGCAGATCGAAACCGACCCCACTCGAACGACGCCGAGCGTCAGGTCGGACATGATCGAATCGGCATCCTCCGAAGCGTTCTCTTCGATGTGCGAGGCCGCGTCACCTGACTTTCCGCCAGCGTCGGATCCTCGTAATTTGCGCCAAAGGCGATCGAACATCGAAAAGTCAACTTTCTTGATTCGACGGGGCAAATACCGATGTGGACCGAGAATTCGACGACACGTTCATGCTCTTATGATATTCCTCTCGATCCTCGGGAACAAGATGGATGCACACCGGCCGAAGACCAAGGCGGGCGAACGCGGTAAACGACTTCAACCGCGGGCGAAGGCAGGCGCCGCCCAGCGCATCAGATCGTCGGTACCGATCGCACGGTAGGTCAGGAAGATCTCACCGGCTTCGAATCCCGCGATCTGGCCATGGTACCGGTTCATCGCCTCCACGACGGCGTAGACACGCTTGCGGCCCGTCGGAAACTGGGTTCGGTAACACGCGATCGCACGGAGCTTGGCCTCCAGGCAATCGCCGATATCCGACACCAGATAGCCCGACGATTCAGGCAAGTCCAGGCTGTGTAGAGCGATCGGAAAGCTCAGCTGATTACTGATCGTGTGAGGCTGGTAGCCGTCGAAGTGCTCGTCCCATTTGGTGAGACGGCTGTAGAACACGGCGGCATCCGTGATGAGCATCGCCTGGTAATGGTCGGGCGAAGCCATGACCGTTCGCCCGCCGAAACCGACGACGACCTTGGGCCGGTACTTGCGGAAAACCTTCGCCAGAGCGAGCCGGTGCTCGAAACAGTCGAACAGGCGACGGTTCGGCAGATTCAGGTTGAGCCTGACGGCCACGCCCAAGGCTTCGGCCGCCCGGGCGGCCTCTTCCATGCGCATGTCGGGCCCGGGTGAGAGAGGAGTCGGTTCGCCATCCGTCAGATCGACGATGCCGACACGATAGCCCTTCCTGGCGAGATGCGCCAGAGTGCCGCCACATGCGATTTCCACGTCGTCCGGGTGTGCGCCTACGGCGACGATGTCCAACTCTTCGAGCGAACTCATGAGGCGATTCTCATCCGGAACCTGGCGTCAGACCGTTGACTAGGGACAGGTGCGTTCCCATGCGATCGCGTCGAAATGCTATCATACGACATCGGTAAGAAGCAAACGATCGTCGACACAATTCGACGGAACCGCCGTTCCCGCCGCACAAGGCCTGAAGCGAAGCCCCGGAGCCGACGACACATCACCATAAGACACAACCATTTACGACACGCACGATTACGCCCGCTCCTGAGATTCCGGCGAATGGCGTTGTCAAATCCCCGAAGATCGGCTAAGATGCCGGGCATGGGGACGTAGCTCAATTGGGAGAGCACCTGCTTTGCAAGCAGGGGGTTGTCGGTTCGATCCCGATCGTCTCCACTCTCTGGAAAGCGTTAAGCTTTCATGACTAACATCGGAGCCAGACACGAGGCGATAGCCATCGGAATGGCTCGAAAAGTTGGGGAATCCCCAAGTTCCAGAGGCTTGGGAAACATCATGAGAGTGCCGAGATACCTGCGTCACAAGCGCAAATATGCCAGGGTCATCCTGAACGGTCGCGAGATTCACCTGGGTGCGTACGGAAGTCCCGAATCAAAAGAGGCTTACGAACGAATTCTCGCTCAGTGGCTCAACGACGGCCGCAAAACGCCGAATCCCCGCCGAACCTCAGCAGCCACTCGCAAATTGGCTGATAATCTGAGCGATGGCACAGTTCGCATTACCGAACTGGCTGTTCGCTATCACGACTACGCAGTTGGCTACTATGTCAAAGACGGACAGCCCACCTCCGAAGTCGATGGCATCAGGTACATTCTGAAGCTTCTAAGAAAATACTATGGCTCGATCTGCGTCGACGACTTCGGTCCGGCTGAGCTGAAGACTCTGCGTTCCGAATTCATCCGCATGGGCTGGGCACGCACTACGATCAACAAGCAGATTGCGCGTGTCACTCGTATGTTCCGCTGGGGCGTGACGGAAT
>CAZSQA010000030.1:0-10555 GCA_964608915.1 uncultured Isosphaeraceae bacterium | reverse complement strand
ACGTCCCGAGACCCTGATGGCCTTGAAAGCCATTCCCGGATTACGAGCGGGCCGTAGCGAAGCCCGTGAGCCTCGTAAAGTCACTGCCGTCTCCGAGGCGTCCATCGAAGCGATCCGACCTCACGCATCGCCGGTGATCATGGCGATGGTCGACCTTCAGAAACTCGCGGGCCTCCGTCCTGGCGAGGTTTGTCGTTTGCGCATGGCCGACCTGGACATGTCGGAATCGGTTTGGGCCTATCGACCACAGTCGCACAAAACCCAGCACATGGGTCGATCCCGAGTCGTTTACTTCGGACCGGCGGCTCAGGATATCCTCAAACCTTGGTTGCGGCCTGACGACCCGGAGAACTTTGTCTTCAGTCCGGAACTCTCGGATCGTATTCGCAAGCAGAGGATGCGGTCGGAACGGAAAACAAAAGTTCAACCATCGCAAATCGACCGGCGAAAAACAGCACCAAAGCGAAACCCGGGCAAGTGTTACGATGCCAAGTCCTATAACCGGGCCATACACTATGCCGCCAAAAAAGCCGGTGTCTCGCCTTGGAACGCGAACCAGCTTCGCCACCTGGCCGCGACCAACCTCCGTCGCGAATTCGGGATCGAAGTCGCCCGGGCGGTGCTGGGCCACTCAACGCTCGCGACGACCGAGATATACGCCGAACGCGATGAGGCCCAGGCACGCCTGGCCATGGAGCGTATTGGCTGATCTATAAGTGTCGTTTACGGTCCAGGCACACAGTCCGATCTAAGCTCTGTGCCTGGACCGACCATATGAAGTTCAAGGAACTTCCGACGGTCTTTCTTCCTGAATGCTTGCTCAAGTCGAACCTCCCGCACGAAAAAGTTCGATACGCTGTAGAAGTTCGCAGGACTTTCTGGCAGATGTGGACTTCAGCAGAAGCCACGAAGCAAGAAGCATAACTTTTTATAAAACAAATCTTTACATCATCATTGACACTCGTCGGCACGTTCGATGTGCGAGTTTCGTGGCATGCGTGGATAGCAGCTTGATCGAATCCGGATCTGGTTTGTTCTGTCCACCTGATGGATGACTTCGGATTCCAAAAACCAGTTTTTGGCGATCACAGACCGGTCGACCTCTGTGGTCGAAACGATGCCGGTTTTCGAGGGCACCGAATCGTCACAAGCCCCTAAGACAAACCGCAAGCAATTTATTTGTAAGACCTTACACCATTTGCAAGGACCTGTATTTGTTAGTTCTTGACAGATTTCTTACAGTCGAGACCAGTCGAACGACTTCCGCTTCGATGTGCATGAAATAAGGAGCTTCGCTGATGATCGACCACAGTGCTTCGTTCGAGCTGGAAGAGTTCATGACGCCTGATCAGATCGCCTCGCTGATTCCGAGCCGCATCCGCGGTCGCAAAGTCAGCGTGGCAACAATCCGTCGCTGGCAGATGGTCGGACTGCGAAATGGGCAAGTATTCCTCAACAGCACGAAGATCGGATCCGTCCGTTGTTCGACCCGAGCCGATCTGGAGCGGTTTTTCGTCGAACTCTCTGCCTTGGACGAAACTGACAGGCATAAACTGGTCGAGCGAACGGAATCAAGCCCATCGATTGCGAAGCGGGCAACCGACAAACGACACGAATGTTACGACAAACTTGCGGTCGAACGAGGCCTCTGATTGTTGCACCAGTAGATGTATGTGTGCACGGGTAGCGAAATGAACAAATCACCTTAGTCAGCGAAAGGACCACGTGGGTAGGATGATGCTGTGCCGAACTCGACTCTGCTGAAATCGTCGGACTATACGTTCGGAAGCATTCGGTCGGCTTCACGCAGCCACAACACAGGGGAGACGCGTCCGCTCTCCCCGACACCTCTACACCCTTTTCTGATTTCCAGGTACGGCTGGAATGTACCGATGAACCCGGCCAAGACCGTAAAACTCTCACAATGAATCGGTCGATTCGATTTTCAAGGAACTGAAAGCCAAGACGCAGCACGACCCAAGGCCTTGAAAACACTCAGCTTGCGACGCATTAATTCACCGCAACATTTATTCAACGTTTTCACGACATCCAACGAAATCCGCGAATACCGGTCGCCGACTGCTTGTCTCGTTTCGATCGCGATTCTCGCCGCATGTGCTTGAACAAGCTGCCGATTCGCTTTCGAACGAAGAGTCGAGAACCAGCTCGTCAACAACGTCCTGACGCTCTGGATCACTGCGGACGCCACGACACCGACGCGAAGGTACGTCGGTCAGCTCTACGCCGTCGGCGAACCCTATGAGCGTCCAAGAGTCAGTATTCGGATCATCGTGCGGCGGACGGTCGTCGTTCCGGAGAGGCAGGATCCTTTGCCGTTCTCGGACCGTATGGTTCTGGTCCTCGAACCAGACGAAACAGAAGCAAGGCAAGAGGTCACGAAGAAGCTACGCAAGGAGCTCGGGCCGCTCGGTGACATCATGCCACCTGAAGTCCTTCGCAAGATCGTCGACAAGGCACTCGGCACAGATGATCAGTCGAACAGTGATGATGAACAGGAGTGAGCTAGTCGTCAAAATGGGCTGTTTGTAACGGTCAAGTAAGCTTGCCGCCAAAAACAGCCCTTTTTGTCGCCGTGTAAGCTGTTCTTGCTGCGCTGAACAGCATAGCCTCGAACGGAGAGGTTTTTCAATACTGAACATAAAGTACCTGACAAGTTAGTGCGGCCTTTACTTTATTCCTTCGGAATAAAGCAGGAGAGAATTTTCAAAATACCAAGAAAAAGAAAGAGAGTAACCGATTAATACGACTAATATCACTAGATTAATAATGATTAAGGAGGAATAGAGAATGAAAAATGACCTGAGTAGAGAGAAGCACGCACGAAGTGCGTGCATATCGAAATAAGGAATTCACCGTCGATCGAAACGAGGTAGCGCGTGAGCGAAAAACAAGTTGTTGACGACAGGACAGACAGTATCAAGCTGACCCTTACCATGCGACTGGGTCTGCAGGACATGCAGAGTCAAAAAAGGGCTTTGTCGCTTATCCTGTTTCGCGCAGACTTACGCGATCAGCATGAGACTGCCGAAGGTCTTCTTTCCTTGCTGGACTATCTACAGGACGCGATTGTGGATCAGGGACTGGCGACGGAAGAAGAAGTGTTCGGGCATGACTACGGAAAGGATTCGTGCGATGACGAAGACTGACACGAGTGCGGAACTGCTTGCGGACGATATCACTGAAAACGCCCTGGCCTACTTCTACGGCTGGCGATACCCGGGGCTGGGTGTTCTTATCCCGGTCTACGTTGCAGAGGGCGACGAGATCGCGGTCTTCATGCGGCTGCCCACACACAGTGCGACCCGCTGGGAGCGTATCGCCGACTCTGCGGTGTGCCAGCTGTTCACGACGACTTTCTTCGCGCACGACCTCCTCGGAACATTCATTAGCCGCATACTACAGGCATTCAAGTGGTTGCGTTAACTTGGCTATATCCTTGCACATGGCGATCGCTTCGGTTAAATCCTTGACAACTCATGAGCTGCCGATACGATATGGGATGGTTGCACGACGCCTTCGAGGGAAAGAACGTAGCAACGCATACAACCATCATCGATCTCGACTACAACCTCGCAAAAATCTTAATCTCGACCTATTCATGCCTCTACTCTGGACAGCACCCAGCGACACCCACAGTAACTCAACGCATACATTGGATTTCTGACGCACTGATGTTCCGATTCACCGCAAGTGGCACAAACCGACTGTCTGGGTAAGTGACGAGTCCGTTTCCTCCTGCTGCCAGCGTCAACGTACCCTGACGTAGTTCAAGGTTCCGTTCGAGGCGGGCCAAGGCCAGCTTCAGCCGCCGTCGTTCATGGCGTTCTGCGGGGTCGCCTCGGTAAACCTCCCATGGCGGAAGGTATCCCAGGGCACTGTGAAGCCGCTCGTGATTGTCCCTGTCGACGCGCCGAAAGAACCTGGCGGAATTCGTGCGTCACGAAGCAGCTGCCTTGTCCGACCGGATCTCTGGTCGCCGCGGCGGGCGATTCTCCTGGCCTTTCGGCAGCGTTTTGATCGCCTTCTGAGCCTGGTCGCTCACGCTGATGCCGACCATGGCTGGCAGGCCTTTGCGAACGCCTCGAATGTATGCCCGGCTCCGCCTGATGAAGTCAAAAGGGTGCAGCTGAGCGCAAACATTTACCGCATTTTGATCTCCGGCTCGAACGCGCTATCATCGAAACTGTAGATCTTCTCGGTATCGGATTTCGACAACTGAGGAGGAGTTCAAGGATCAGCGAAAGGAACGCCCGAGTGCTTTATCACGTCGTAGATCTCGGGAGCATACCCGAGGGCATTTCTGAAGATGAACTCGACTGTCTCGTCGAGCGACGAAAGGGCACACACGCACTTCGAACCGAAGCTGCTGCGTGTCTTCAGGCAATGACCGCTTTCGGTTCGTCTGGCAGAATCCCTAAGCGGTCCTGCTTCGACCACCTTTCCGAGGAGCTTGCGGGAGCTCGTCGATCGCACGAATTCGTCCGGCGCACGCTTGTCGAACAAGCCGTTCTTGCGAAAAGCGCGATTGCGGAACTGATGCTGAAGCTGACTATGGCTTATTCTGTCGAGGCGGCGAACGCCTACTCCGCAGCTCTTTCGCGACTCCAGAGCGAGCTTCGCCGAAATCTGAAGTGTCTCGCCGAACTCCCCTTGGACACGGAACCGCCAACGCCGACGAAGAAGTATCGGACAGAGGATCAGATTTACGAGCACCATCTTCGTGCAGCAGGTACGACTTTAGAGACGACGACCGAAACCCACGAGGAAAAAATTGATGTCGACACCGAACTTGCCAGTAAGCCGGATGGACGACCTGAACCAGCATCCGAAGCTGAAGAACCCGCGACGGGTCGAAGCTGGCCGCCGGAACCGGCAACTTCGCCGCGGACTCAGCGATACGGGCCGCCAACGGCTCCAGGAGGCAGCCATGAGGAACCGGCCCTGGGAACACTCCACCGGCCCGAGGACGCCGCAGGGCAAAGCCCAGGCCGCCAGAAACGGGCTTCGCGGCGCGGGCGTGTCGCGTCGATCGATTCGTCGGGAATTGGCTCCTGTCACGAAGCTGTTGACCGACATGCGGAAACGACTGCGCGAGCTGCAGAGCTATGCACTTTGACCTGATACGGCCTGCGGCTGCCCTGGTTGTCGTCACGTAGCCACGCCGTGAATGATGTCCTGCCTTCGGACATCCGGGCTCAGCACGGTCGCCAGAGACATCGGAAACTGCCGCCTGAAGCGGATCAGGCCTTACAGTGACGACCGTGCCTATTGTGAATCGTGTGCGTCTGCCGATGGACCCGGGTCGTGGTCGCCATGGAAGTACGATCACGGCCGATCTATTCGAAACCAGAGTATCTACCGAGGTGGAAAAATGATGTCGCTATCATTCAGAGTTCTTTCGAATGTGCGTGGCTGTACACGAATGGACCGCACAGCAGAAAGTCCAGAGTGAAGCCATAGTTCGAAAACTTCGAAACGACGTCGTCAAAAACTGGTTTTTAAACTCAGAGTGCCGAATACGCCGCATGTCTTGTCCGGACTTTCGTGCCGATGACCGGATCATAAGAAACAGGCTCACGAAAACTCGCCGTCGTCGTGCGAACTCGTGAATCGGCAAGAACTGCGGTGCAGAACATATCGAGGACGGGCCTCACTCGACTTGAAGCGGGGCATGCCAGAAATGCCTTCGTTCGACCTTCGACGGAAGTCTACAGCCATGAGTATCGGTCCTTCGAAATGACAGCGAGCCCTTTGCGCAGATCTGCCGAACCACTCACAGCCAAGACCATCCTGGCTATTTTTGGCTGCCGAGCCGGGCCAGATCGGCGACGATCCCTTCTGCTATGAAATTTCAATGAAATGCGCAAAATTTACACCATTGTAGCACTTGCATTTCTAACGCAGGCGACTAGAATGATTGAGCCTGGCAACGGAATGAGCAGAAGATACTGGCACTGAAGCACATTATTGACTCCTCGCATTCAGTCCACGCTTCCGGTAGTGCAGTGCATGGTTGCAATTGCCCTGTCGGTTTCATCTGGCGTCAGCGCAACATCAGGAGATCAGAATGACTCTCGAAGCTGTCCACCGTTTTATCGAAGACCAGCGAAAGGCAAAGCAGCTACTGGCGGAGGAGCTCGGAATACCAGAAGACATCCCTGCTGTGACATGGTCCTATTACTACGGCGAGATTCTAGACGTGTACGAACGAAACCCGTTCGCGGATCACTTCTTTCCGCACGGACTCGGCCTCGCGATCAAGGTTGACGATCTCAGTATCGATTTCGATTTCTCCATGAATGGCCTTCCGGACGGATTCGACCCGTGGAGACTGGCCCGGCATATGTCCGAAAACGCGACCGGAAGTGACGATCGCGAATGGCCGAGCTACCAGGAAGCCACTGAATGGGTGAACCAGCTCGTTGCCGAAGGAAAGGCCGTGCGGCTGGACAACTTGTTCTACCTGACTGAATCGTGCGAACAGGCTGCGTGACGAAGCGATCCAGCAGACGACGATCCCAGCGGCGGCTGGCTGCCGCCGCTGCTCTACGCGCGAGGCGTTTCCGCCAGTCTGAAGCCGTCGCGGTTCCCTGGCTGCTACAGGAGGTAATACTGCCCACCTGGAACCGCTTGTCCAGGGGCACCTTCGAAGTGCACGTAATATCAACATGCACATGCAGTTGGATAGATAATCAAACGGCATCACATTTCGAAAGCACTTCGAACCTTCTGATCGTGTAGTTCTTGCGCCCTGAACGGATTCGCGCTAGCCTGGATCCGAAGTGAATACCACATTGCCCCTCCCCATGTCGGAGAAACGCGGCAGTCCGCCCAGATCACGTTGTTCGTGCCGTGCGCTATCCGTTGTGGCTGAAACACGAAGAGGAACAAATGACCGACATCGACATCGACATGATCGACGAGCTGTTCGAAGACCGTCCGAGAATCTTGCCCGAGGAAAGAGACCAGTTCAGACAGGCTCTGAAGTCCGAAGGGATGAAGACCGGAATCGTACTGTGTACCGTCGCTGACCGGCCAGGTAAGTACTTCATCCTGGACGGCTACAAAAGGTATTTCGAAGCCGGAAAACTCTGAATTCCGTTGAAGATCGACACAGAGAGAACCGTGCATTTCGAAAACGTCCGATCTGCAATACTTTTCGGCTACAAGCTATTCGCGTCCAAGGGGAACCTGTCGGACGAACAACGCGATCTTCTGCTCGCCCGCTACTACCACTGCTTTCTCGAACGCTACCTCGAGAACGAAGAACTGAATGCGGCGAATCAGGAGGAAGGCTGCGTGAAGGATCGAACGGATCCAGAATCTACAGTGGCCGAGATCGTAGCCATGGAGTTCGGCAAGAGTCCTGCGAGGGTCAACCGTGCAGCGGAGAAAGCCGAACTCATCGACTCATTAGAGCTCCATGTACCCATCATGCAAGGTAGGATCACGAGCGTCTCCAAACGCACTCTCGAAGCTTTCGTGCAGGCGAAAGCAGACGATCCGGAGAAGGGTTTCGAAATCTTACAGGCTGCGTTGCACGCGGCCGATGCGAACGGTGGCACGATGTTGCCACCGGAGAAAACCGTGGAGGACGAACCCGATCTCTAAGTCGAAGAGCCCTACGATTCTTAAGCCGAACTAGCCCTCGACGAGCGCACGACGATGATTGAGTGGCTGATTCGCAAAGAACGCGAAGAGAGGGATGAATGCAACGTCGAAAGGCTCGAGCGAAAAGTGCTCGAATCTTTCACGAACTGGCCTGTTAAGCCGCAAGTCATTCCGGCCACGGAATGCTGAAGATTCGACCGCCTGGTCGGCCATAACGGCCGACCGGGTGCATGGCCTTGCGCTGCACTGCAGCCGTTGTCATACAGTGAAGTGGTTAGGAATAAAGGACCGCAAGATGCCGCCCTTTCGTTATTTACGGTTCCTGTGATCGGAGCTCACTTTTTGCCCGGCTCGAAGCAGGACGAATGTCGAGCCAGTATCACCTGCAGAGGGCCTACGAAGGCTGCCGATTCTGCGACGGCGGTGGATTTCTTCCGTATTGGCACATTTTCGCAAGTAGGCCACCATAAAAGTTCAGTGCTAATTAGATCGTCGAAAGGAAATATCAGCACCTTCGATCGTCCCGAAGGTACTCTGGATGTCACAGTTTTCTTCTTCGCTGCGCGGCTTCTCTTCTACGCAACAACTCTTCGCACAGTGCCGGGCCATTGTAGTGCGGCATCGGCCGGTTCCAGGCCACTGATGCCGCTGTCAGCCGATTGACGACATCCAGTTGCCTATCGGCCAGGTTCGTCGTTTCCGCTCGGTCTTTCGCCAGGTCATAAAGCTCCGGATTCGTGCCGTCGTAATTGCCCAGCAGTTTCCAGTCGCCGTCGCGAATCGCGAGGTCGGGCTGAGACTCGGGCAACCCCGATGTCGAGTTCTTCCTGTCCGGCGGCGACCGCAGAAGATCGGAGCGGTTCGCGAGGCTGCGTTCTTGCTTGTCAATGTGCCGGAAACGTCTTTGCCGTCGAAGACGACGTCAGCGGGCGTTTTGGCCTTCGTGAGCTTGAGCAGCGACGGCACCAGGTCGAACGCAGCGAAAACCGGCGTGTCGTTCCGCGAGCCCTGTTTGTCGGCCGAGATTAGGCCCGGGCCCCATGCCTTCGAAGTTCGTGAGCGATTCGTCGAAGCCGTAGGCCGTGATCGGCGGAGCGTTATCCACATCGCGCTGGCCGCCCAGGTGCCATTTGCCGAAGTGGCTGGTCGCGTAGCCGTTTTCGTGCAGGATGCGCGCGAGTGTCGGCGCTTTCGGGTCGAGCCAGTCGGCGACACCGCGGCGGGCGTTGGCGGCCCGGTTGTCGAGATAAGAGTTGATCCGCCACCGCTGCGGATACTGGCCCGTGGTCAGCGAGCATCGTGAAGGCGAGCAGATCGGGGCGTTGACGTAGAACTGAGTGAATCGCAGCCCTTCGGCCGCGAGCCGGTCGATGTTCGGAGTGGGGGCATCCCGGTTGTCGAAGCACGAAAAGTCGCCCCAGCCCATGTCGTCGATGAAGACCATCACGACGTTCGGACACGAACCTCGGCAGCTGGCCTGGGTCGAACAGAAAAGTCGTCAGAACGGACAGAATCGCGTGCAGCGATCTGAATATTCCGCACGACCGATCCTATCGGACAGGCTGAAAAAGTTTGTCGAGACTATGGTTTGGGCCGATCCGGCGCATGAGACTTTCATGCAGTTCACATCGCCGAAAACGATCGGCATCTCCATTGCTCAAAGTGCTTTATGACATTTGCGGCACTCCCTGAATCCGGTCTAAAAACCAGTTTTTGGATTGCCGATTTCGACCGGTTCGGATGATCGATACCTGTCGTACTCGACCAGCACCGACCCTAATTTCGACCGCTGACGACTCTTCGTACTGGCCGGTCGTTTTTTGTCGGCAAGGCCAAATCTACTCAAGGAATGAATCGCACAATTCGTATCGAGAGTTCACGGTATTCCAGCATGCGCAGCGGTGAAGTCACTCGTAAAACTCGCTGGCACCGCCTGGGCCGAGCCTTGCTTCACGCGCCGGCCGGATCGTCGGTGTCTGTAGCGTGATCCGGAAGGCAGTCTAACGCCTAACTCACTCACCCAGCGAACTCCAGCCCAGTTAGCGTTCCGGTCGAGTTCGAGAACCGGTCCGTTTCGAGGCCCAGGCGCTGCACCATGCTCACGTAAAGGTTGCACAAGGGCGGCGGCTTTTGCGGATCGAAGGCCAGGTCTCCCGTCGCAGGTTTCCGGCAGGAACTCAAAAGCGGGCGAAGCAAGCACTTCATACAGACCGATACGCGCCGTTTGTTCGAAGCGGGTCGCTTAACCAGGGTTACCACGATCCGAAGGCCCACGCATAATGGATCCGCACCGAACCACGCGTCTTGACGTGCCCTGGTCCGGTTTGGATCATAAGTTCACTCCCCGGCACGTTTCGCCGTCGATACTTCCCTGGCCAACCCGGCATATCGGCTCCGACGTGCCTCTGCAGCAGCCTCGTTTACCGGATTTTTCTCTGCCATGAGCGAATCGAACCTTTCGTCCTTCATCTGGTCCGTGGCTGATCTGCTCCGCGGCGACTACAAGCAGTCCGACTACGGCAAGGTCATCCTGCCGTTCACCGTGCTGCGCCGGCTCGACTGCGTGCTCGAGAAGACCAAGGCCGACGTGCTGGCCGAAAAGGCCCTGCGCGAAAAGGCCGGCATCAACCCCGAGCCGTTCCTGCTGCGCAAGGCGGGCCTGCACTTCTACAACACCTCGCCGCTCGACATGAAGAAGCTGGTCGGCGACCAGGACCACATCAAGGAAAACCTCTACGCCTACATCCAGGCCTTCTCGCCCGCCGTTCGCGACATCTTCGAGTCGTTCGAGTTCCACACCCAGGTCGAGCGTCTCGCCAAGGCCGGTCTGCTGTACCTGGTCACCGAGAAGTTCGCCAATATCGACCTTCACCCCGAAGTCGTCACCAACGACCGCATGGGCGTCGTCTTCGAGGAACTGATC
>CAZSQA010000029.1:0-85901 GCA_964608915.1 uncultured Isosphaeraceae bacterium | reverse complement strand
GTGGAGACCGCGAAAGCCACGGAAGACGCACAAGATCCTTCCGTGAAAATCGTCAAAGCGTTTTTCGATCGCCAAAGGAGCAACGCTCGCTCCTTCGCTGCGGAACTCATGTCCTGGAACGGCAAATGGGCATACGCCCAAGGGCTAGTCTACAACGGAACGCATGAACGGTTCGTTCAGGAGTGCTTCCGCAAGCACCTGTTCGCTTCGGAGGAAATCAGCTCGTTGATCCAGACCTCGGTCGATCGATTCGTGAACGAGGTCCAGAGTCTGGAAAACCAGCTGCTGGTGAAAATCCAGGCCGATCTTGCCGGTTCTGAGATCACGACCCCGGAGTATCTTCCGGCTTTGGCTGATCCGGAACGGCTGAGGAACGTCTATGACAACATGTTGATCCAAATGCTACCGATCATCTCTCGGGACCTGGGAATCACAGTCTCGCGGGAGATGGCCTCCTTCGTCGGGGGCGAAATCGCCAGTGTGATCGTCATCGAAATCGGTGCGTCCTTAGCTTCCAGCTTCGGCATTTCAGGCGGAATCCTGGGAGTCGGTGCCGGAACCGGGATCGCCACGTTCGGGGTCGGCCTGGTGGCCGCCATCATAGTCGACATGGGCCTGGACTGGGTGATGAGCCAGCGAGGCTACGACCCTGAGAGCCAGATCGCCAAAAAGGTGATTGCGACTCTCGACACATGCGAATCCTACATCCTGAGCGGCAAGCCGGGAGCTTATCAACGGTACGAAAACGCCAAGTGGAACGCTCGCTGGGACTTCCGATCAGAGCGTCGTGAATTGGCGAAAGAGAAGGCCAGAGCGATCGAAAAGAGCGGCGACCTGGGCCTTCGCCATCACTTGAGGCGGTTGCACGAAGTTCGTGCCCGGTTGCGAGAAGAAGCACTCAAGACTCTGATTCTGAAAGGAGCGGACCAATGAACAAGCGAAAAGCGAACACCTTCTGTATTGTTCTGATCCTTGGGTCGAGCCTCGCCGGGCAAGCCCACGGAGGAGCCGCCAGCAAAGCCGCACGCGAGGCCGCCGAGGCGGTCCTGCGAAAATTCGGTGCCAAAACCGTCCGGGAGGGGTCGGAATCCCTGGCCGAACGGATCACGGCCTCAGCCGCCAAACACGGCGACGAAGTCTACCGTGCCGTCCAGCGAGTCGGCCCAAGGGCCATGAACCTGGCGGACGAGGCGGGGCCGAACGCCGGTCAAGCCTTGCGATTGCTCTCGAAACACGGCGACGAGGCCGCCGAATGGGTCATTCGGCGACAGGCGGGCATGAAACTCGCCCAGCAATACGGAGACGACGCAGCCGAAGTGCTCATCAAGCACAAAGGGATCGCCGAACCGATCCTCGAAAATCTCGGCAAGCCCGCCGTCGAGGCCCTGGGGGCCGTCGGCCCCCAAGGCGGACGCCGGTTGGCCATGATGGCTCAATCGGGAGACCTGGCAAAGATCGGCCAGGTTCCGGAAGTGATGACCGTCATTTCGAAATACGGCGATCCGGCCATGGATTTCATTTGGCGGAACAAAAAGCCGCTCGCTGTCGGAACGACCTTGACGGCCTTCCTGTCCGAACCCCAGGCGTTCATCGAAGGCACGACCCAGTTGGCCGGAATCGCGGGGACGACACTCGTCCAGCCCGTGGTTCAGGAAACCGCCCGAGCGTTCTCGTGGGTGCTCCGGCTCATTGTCCTCCTGTTGGTCGCCGGGGGCGGCGGGGCCGCATGGCTGGCAATCCGTTACCCCAAAAGCGCTTCGGCTTTCGGAAAGCTGGCGATCCGCTCACTGATCCGCCAACCCAAGATATGACAGAAGCTTAAGGAGCATCGGCAGATCGGTCTTCCGGTCTGCTCGATGCCCCGGTTCACCTGACGCATCAAACCCATTCACGGAGCCTGAACGATGAACGAGCAGCAAATCACACTGCTGATCAATGCCGAGCAAGTGGCGAACATTTTGAACATTTCGGAGCGGACCTTATGGAGGCTCGTTTCCGGCGGCAAAGTGCCGCAACCCGTCCGGATTGGCCGAAGTGCCCGATGGCGGGTCCAGGACATCCACGATTGGATCGAATCCGGCTGTCCATCCGAACTGACCAGAACCTAG
Organism: uncultured Isosphaeraceae bacterium; assembly: GCA_964608915.1. Lineage (GTDB taxonomy): Bacteria > Planctomycetota > Planctomycetia > Isosphaerales > Isosphaeraceae > QWQI01. Next base: position 83,793 of record CAZSQA010000029.1, on the reverse strand, counting down.
CAAGACTCTCCCGAAGTCGTTATTTTAAAGCGTATTACACGCTTTGGGGTCCAGCCTGAAAGGCGTCGTGCGACTTCGGGAGCCAGCTTGCCCTGGGCAAAGATCGATGCGGATGAGGGACTTACTGCCAATGGCTCGTCCGATCCGCTCCCAACTGAACACGACCGCAACTGTCACCTCCCGTACTCCTACAGATACCGATCCCTCAAGATCCAGGAGAGCAGTCCAATGGCCTCGATCTTCAAAAAGACTCGCGACAAAGGGAAGAAAAACCGCCCGTGGTGGATCGAATACGTCGACGCCGAAGGCGAGCGGGCATACGCTAAGGGATTCACCGACAAAGGTTTGACTGAGCAACTCGCTGCCAAGCTCGAAACCGAGGTCATGCTTCGCAAACGTGGCATGATCGATCCGGAGAGCGAACGATTGTTGGCCATCAAGAAGTCGACGATTGACTCCCATTTGGAGGTTTTCGAGAGGGCACTCGACAACGCCACTCCGAAACATCGCAAACTGACGATCTCTAGGATCAGACGTTTGATCGACCAGTGCGGCATCCGATCGATCGGAGAGATCAACGCCGAAAAAGTGGAGCATGGACTCAAGGATCTCCGCAAAGCCGAGGATCTCGGAGCCAGGACTTACAATCACTATCTCCAAGCCATTGATGAGTTTGGGAAATGGCTAGTCTCGACGAAACGGCTACTTACGAATCCGGTCGCCGGGATTGCGAGGCTCAATGCCGAGACCGACGTTCGGCACAAACGCCGCGCATTGAGTCCGGAAGAGGTCATGCTTCTGGTGGAATCGGCCCGTACGAGTGGCCAGGACGTCCAGGGTTACGATGGCGAACTGCGAGCACGAGTTTACTTGATGAGCTTCATGACGGGTCTCAGGCGGCAAGAATTGGCCAGCCTGACCCCCAGGAGTTTCTATCTCGATGCTCCTCAGCCGATCCTAAAGGTCAAGGCCGCATGTTCCAAACATCGACGGGAGGACACGTTACTGATGCACCCTGAGCTGGTCGCTATGGTTCGCAACTGGATCAAGGGCATGGATCCCGATGCGGAACTTTTCCCAAGGCTCGACAAGAAAAAGACTTGGTACATGGTCCAAAAGGATTTGGAACGAGTCGGCATTCCCTATGAAACGGCGGAAGGGATCGCTGATTTCCACGCGGCCGGGCGTCATTCCCACGTGACGGGACTGCTTCGGAATGGAGCGACTCTGGTTCAGGCAAAGGAGTTAGCACGCCACGCTGACGTTCGGATGACCATGAAGTACACCCATATCGGGCTGGACGATCAGGCCAAGGCTTTATCGGGGCTTCCGGTGCCCCTCAGGACCCCTTCCGAAAAGTGGTCGGAAATGGGTCGGGAATCGGGCGGCGCTTCCTGTCAATCCTTGACAACGGACGGCACATGGGATAATCGGACAAAGGACTCCATCAGCGACGCAACCCCCTCGATTGAGGGGGTTGCGTCATCGGATGTCGCTTGTTTTCAAGAGGAGTCGATTGACGTAAGTAGTGGAGGCGGCGGGAATTGCACCCGCGTCCCGAGACCCATCCGTCAGGGCGTCTACGTGTGTGTCCTATTCTTTGATTTTCGTCGGGCAGTCCCCAACAGGCAGGGTTCCGCTCCGCTTATCCAGTCATGTTTTCTCACCAGAGATGCAACCGGCGGTTAGGCTCTGGCCAGCCCGAATTGGCTTCTCCGAACAAGACTCTCGGGCCGAAGTCCTGCTGCGGAGCTCCGTCACTGTTTAGGCAGCGAGGCGGAGGGTTTGAGTGCTGTTGTTGGCACTTAAAGTTCGGTCTGCTTTTTACGAGGCCTGCTGACCAACCTCGACACGCAACCTCTGTCTTCAGCAATCCGGTCGATCCTGGTTCGCCCCCTTTGGATATCGTTTCGAAAAACGATGACCGCTCACATTGAGCGACCACAGCTTCCGATCCGATACCCGATTATACGGTCATCTCTCCGAAAAAGTTCAGAAAGGCCCGGAAATTCATGAAAAAAACCAGGCCCCGGAGTCATTCGGCTTTCATCAGACGTTCCAGATCGTCCTCGATCGCGTCCGCCCAGGTGCGGTAGGCGTCGCTGGAAAGGTGCAGGAAGTCGGGCATGGTGGCCTTCGGGAGGCTGCCGTCCTCAGCCAGGAATCGGCCGCCGATATTCTTGTAGAACACCGATTTGCCGTTATCGAGCTTCGCGATTTCGGCGTTGATTTCCTTGATTCGTGTTCGAAGCGGATGATCGGCCCGCTCCGACCGCGGAAAGATGCCCAGAAGCAGAACCTTCGTCTTCGGCAGCTTCGTGTTCAATTTCTTCACGATCGCCGTGATTCCTGCCACGATCTCTTCGTTCGTGTTGGCGCCCAGGTTGTTCGTGCCGATCATCACGACTGCGGCCTTCGGCTGAATACCGTCGATTTCGCCGTTATCCAGACGCCAAAGAACGTGCTGGGTGCGGTCACCGCCGATTCCGAGATTCACGGCGCCAAGGGAATCGAAGGTTTCGGCCCAAACACCCTTGCCAGCCCCTTCCCAGCCCTGGGTGATGGAATCACCGATGAACAGAACGTTCGAGAAGCCTTGTTTGACACGTTCCAGGAATTTCGCGTGCCTGTCCTGCCAGCCTTTGTCGGGTCTCGGCGCCGGTTCGGTCGCGCTGTTCGACCCGGCCTGCTGGGCCAGTCCGGCCGCCATGATCGTCCCGATCATGACCATCGGCAAGAGGCCTCTCATGACCATCATCCTCAAATTCCGCATATCCGAAGTCTCCCCTCGATCGCCGTATCGTGACATTCTTTTCGAGCTTGATTCGTGGATCAGTGCATCGAAATCTCGTTCGACACGCTGGCACGGATCCGTGCGGGAACGGCCGCGAAAGCTCTTCACGGCCATTGAGCGGCCATCATAATGCACGCCCGGGGGCTTCGCCAGTGTCCGGTTCGATGCGGTCGAAACTGCCTCCGAAACCGTCGCGGTCGATCGGAACGATTCCGTGCGTTCCAGGCTTCTCCGAACGAAGGTCCGATCCCGTACCGCTCACTGCGATCATGCCGCAGGCCCGGTGGTCGGCTGGAACGGCCAGGATCTCTGCGATTCGCCCCCAGTCGACACCTTCGAGTATCCAGTCTGCCGAACCGCCGATCGATCTGACCGTTTCGTCGACCAGCGCCAGCAATCTCGAAGCCTGGATGGTCGTCCATCGCTGTGCCTCAGGGCGATCGACCAACGTTCGCGATAGTCGAGCAGCCTGTTGTGGATTCTCTCGAACGGAGCCGGGCCTCAGGATTGCACCGGGGTCGTCGGGCAGAAATGCGAGCGCGACGAACAGAAGATCGGCATCCGTGACCGATTCTCTGGCTGAGGCAAAGCGTCGCAGAAGTCGTCTGGTGGCGTGCGATTGCACAAGCACAAGCCGGCCATGACGCCCATCAGGGTCGATCCGCGCCGCTTCGAACTTCCGAGTGAGGATTTGACCGAAATCGTCGCTTTTTGTCAGGTCCGAGTTCGGGAAATCCGTGAAGCGTTCCGCTTGAGGTTCTGGCATGTCGATATCCGATTCTTTATCATTCAATCGCGTTTCCCGAAACTCATGAGGCTCGCAACGGGCAGGTTCCGCCGTTCGTACGCCTGACAGGGATTTCGGAATCCACCAGCCGACTTTCTCGTCGGATCCGACCTCCGACTCGTTGCACACCATAAGGGATCTCGCGACATGATACGACGCACGTGGGCTGCCGCCATCGCGGCCTCGCTTTTCCTGGCCGGTTCGGCCTCCGCTGAAGAAGGATTCGTTTCCCTGTTCGACGGCAAGACGCTCTCCGGCTGGGAAATGAAGGCCAGCCCCAAGAACCGCGATTCCAGCAAGTGGGAAGTGAAGGACGGGGCCATCGTCGGCACCGGCAACGCTTCCATGCTCTACAGCCCCAAGGGCGGATACAAGAACTTCGTCTTCCGGGCCGAGATCTCGATCAACGACAAAGGCAACTCAGGCCTGTATTTCCGTACGCCCGCCGACCCGAACGGCGACTTTTCGAAGGGCTACGAGTCACAGATCAACGCCACCCACGGCGACCCGATCAAGTCCGGTTCGCTCTACACGATGGTCCATCTGGACAAAGCCGCGCACGGCCCTGACGAATTCTACACGCAGGAAGTCGAAGTCCAGGACGTAATGTACCGCGGCAAACCGGTCACACGAATCCGTACGCGTGTCAACGGCAAGCTGCTTTACGAATATCAGGACTACTCCCCGGCCTGGAAAGAAGGCCATTTCGGCTTCCAGCAGCATGATCCGGGCAGTGTCGTGAAGATCCGCAAGATCGAAGTGAAGGAACTTCCCTCCGGCATCAAATGAGCTGGATTCCTGGTCCGACCTGCCCCACCGAAAAGGGGCCGGTCGGCGGGTTCGTCCGAAGCTGGAGCGAATGTCACCGGCATTCCTCGATCTCTCCGCCTGCTTTCGTCGATGTGGGACTGCCCCAAAAGGCAGGAAGCCAGGGTCAGATCCGCAATCGCTTTCGAATCGCCTGAATTCCCTTTTTCGATCTGGCGAGTGCGTTCTGTCCGTACGGATTTCGGTGATTCGAATCGCTTGTGAAGTTCGTTTCGCTGAGCCGGCATGATGGCCTGAAAGTGGATTAGAAGCAGGCGCTCATCCATCGAACCAAGTCTCGAACGATTCCGAAGGAACCTCTCATCCCATGTCCATCGCGGCGCGAGAGCGACCAACCCGGAAAGCGCTTTTCGTATCAAAGGACCCGAATCGGGTCGATTGGTTCAGGAATCGACTGCAGAGTCAGCCCGATACTTCTTTGCAGTTTCGCTTCGAAGTCGTCGACGAAGGCCGTGAGCTCGACTTTCTGAAGCTCGGAAAAGGCGTTCATGTCATCTTCATCGATTTGACGATGGTGGCCAATCAGTCGCACTTCGACTTGCTTTCCGAGGTCACGGCCAATTTCGATGGCCCAATCGTCGCAGTCGGGAACATGCACAAAAAGGGTGAAGTGCAGCGATGTTTCCGGGCCGGCGCGACCGATTATCTTGACGCGACGAATTTCGAAACCAACTTTCCCCAGATTGAGGATCGGCTCAATACGACTTTGCCGAAGTCGGGTGACGCAGGCAAACTCGTGCTTATCCTTTCCCGCAACGGCGGAACCGGTAAAAGCACGATCGCGGTGAATCTCGCGGCGGCGATCGACTTGCAACACAAGACCCCGGTGGGAATCGCGGAATTCGACTTCGACAATAGCGACGTCGCGGACTTGATGAGTCTGGAGCCGGAATTCACCATCGCTGATCTGCTGACATCGGACCGGGGCTACGATCTTCAGATGTTCACCCGGGCGCTTTCTCGATACAAGGATTCTGGAATCGAAGTGTTGACGACCCCGAGCACCCTGCACGATCACCTGGATTTCGAAAGTGAGGGGCTCGTCGGCATCGTCGAGCGATTCCGGGCCAGGTTTCCTATCACGATCATCGACATGGCTCAAGGCTACACCAGGATCGATCAGCAGATCATCGACATGGCGGATCTGGTTCTCGTGGTGATCGAGCTGAACTCTCTCTCGCTTCGCAACACCATGAAGTTTCTCAAGTTCGAGATTCAGAAACGATCACAGTCCGCATCCAGGTTCCAGGTTCTCGTGAACCGACGAGGTCAGCCCTACGAAGTTTCGCTGGGCGACGCCGAATCGACGCTGAACACGACACTCGACTGGATTCTGCCGTACGATCCGAAAGTAGCGAATCAGAGCATCAACGTCGGCGTGCCGGTCGTTGAAGAACAACCGAAGTCGAGCCTTGCCATCGCGTTTTCCCAATTGGCCGACAAGTTGATGACACGGCTGGAACTCGCGAAAGTCGATGCCCCGAAAAAGGCCGGCATTTCACGCTTATGGGGCTTGATCGAACCTGGTTGATGTGCGTCATCACGAGCCGAAATCCGAGTTCGAGGAGCCTTCAGGCGGTCAGAAGCCCTGGCCCGACAATGCGAAGTCGAATCGATATGACAACCGTGCCGATGGCTCTGGACGATCTCGGCTGTGACACCTTCCCAGGTCAACGATCTGTCCGACTGCCCCATTAGCCCGGTTCAGGGCCTGGGCGAACTGAGGCTAAATGCCGAATGGCCGGCTGAAACTCATGGCTTTTCGGTTTGTGGAGCATTGGCCGATTTGCCTCGCCGGCTTTCGATGATGGCTCTGAGGGCGTCAGCCATGGCCAATGCGTCGGGATATCGACCAGCCTGGTCCTTTTCGAGACTTTTCGAGACGATCGCGTCGAGGACCGGTGGAATGCCCGACCTGATCGAAGAGGGAGCAGGCGGTCGCAAACTGCGAATCCGTTCGGGAATCGACGACCTGGGCCGCGAATCGAACGGCGACCGCCCCGTCAGAAGTTCGTAAAGAATCGCTCCGAGGGCATGCACGTCCGTCGCCGGAGCCAGATTCGCGCCAGATTCGGCGAACTGCTCCGGCGCCATATAAGGAAGTGTGCCGCCGATCGCCGCGGCATCGACGGTCGATCCAGGCGAGAGCGTTTTGGCGATACCGAAGTCGGCCAATTTCGGCGTAACTGGTCCGGCCATAAGGATATTCGCGGGTTTGAGATCGGCATGCACAACGCCTTTCTCGTGCAGGTGGCCGACGACCCGGGCGAGGGTTTCCATGAAAACGACGGCACGTCCGATCGGCCAGGGCCCTTCACGTAAGGCCTTTTTCAGATCGCCCCCGCTTATGAATTCGAGAACGCCGTAGACGAGTCCTGGTTGTTGTCCCACATGATGCAGGCGCACGATATGAGGGTGGTCCATACTGGCCAGCAGGGTTGCGCCCCGGCGTGCGCGTTCGCGGGTTTCGTCCGGCGCGTGACCGAGCGCGACGACTTTCACGGCGACGATACGGTCGATGCCTTTCTGCATCGCCTTGTAGACGGTGCCCATGCCGCCCCGGCCAAGCACTTCCAGAATTTCGAACCCGGGAATATCGGGCCAGGAATGCGCCGGGCCGTCGAGCACGAATCGCACGGCTTCCGTGCCAGTGGCTGGCATGTCGAGCGTGGTCGCCAGAGAAATCTGGCGTTTGAGCGAATCGAGAAACTCCTGGCTGGGCGATTCCGGGAATGGGTCCTCAACATCCTGCAGGGAGGATAGATCGGTCGACCCCGCAAGAGCCAGAAGCCGATCCTGACATCGCACGCAGTGATCCAGGTGTGCCTCGATCGCCGTTCGCCCGATTTCGAGAGATTCCGCGCCGTCCAGTAACGATTCCAGGGCACGGTCGTCGGGGCATAGCGAATTCATGCGAATCTCTGTGATGCCGGTTCGTTCGAGCCATCGGTCAGGAGTCCATACGCCGCTGACACGATCCGCGTGACGCTTCAGTCCGATTCGTCCAGAAGCTGACGGTATTCGTCCTGGATCATCCGCTGCACCTTGCTTCGAGCGACGAACACGGAACCGACTTTGATCCCCAGTCGAACGGCCGCATCGGCGCCTGACAGATTCTCAAGCGCGGTCAGGCGGAACGCCTCCCAGGTTTTGGGCTGCACTCTGGCACGAACCTTTTCTTTCGCCAGGGCGAGCAGCTCGCGTTCCGAATCGACCTGAAGCCGCGTCAGAAAATCTTTGTGGGCTTCCGGCGTGGAGGCATTTTCGAGGGCAATGTCGTCGGAACCCGCGCGCAGGCGATTGCGGTCCGTCAGAAACCGCCGCCATTTTCGGAACGTGAGCGTGTGCAGCCAGCCTCGAAATCGCAGCCGGGGGTCATAACGGAACTCGCTCATCTGCCTGGCCAGATCCAGTAGAACGTTCTGGGTCAGGTCTTCGGAATCCTCGGGGCTCAGCCCCCAATGGCGAGCCCAGCCGAAGATGAGACGGCCGTACTTATCGACGAAGGTGTTCCAGGCATGTTCGTTCGGCGGATGCTGACGGAGCTTGCGCAGCAGCGTCGTGCTGGTATCCAGGTTACCCGATGCACTCATTCCGACAGACTCCGAAGGGCTGAGAATCATTTTTTTCGATTCTCCAGAATTCAGGTTAAGGTTTCAGCCTCACCCTGACAAGTTACGTTCGGATGGCATGAGTGGTTCACGTGACTCCCCTCGCTTCGATCCCCCGTAAGGCATGGAAACCGATGATCTGACACCGATGCCGCACTGTGGCGACCCTGTCGCCTCCAGAGCAGACGCTCGCGAAATTCGAATTCGAAAATCGCGAAATTCCTGAACAGGAGCAACTTGATATGCATTCGCGAAAAATCCTGAATCGCTATGGTACGTTTCGCAGCCGATTCGGCGAGGCCGATGCCGCCCGCAGACGCCGCGCCGCCCGCCGGACTCCGCGTATCGAAGGCCTGGAACAAAGGCTCGTGATGGCCGACCCGGGCGGTGGAACCGTGGGAACGCTCACCGCACCGCTGGTCACGATCTCGTTCGCGAAAACCGCCGACTGGGGCTCCGGATTCACCGGCCAGATGACTATCGCCAACGCCGGAACGACGGCCATCAACGGCTGGACTCTGGCGATGGACTTCGACCCGAAAATCGACTCCATCTGGAACGCTGCCGTCGTCAGCAAGGTCGGCTCCAGGCTCACGGTCAAGGACATGGGCTATAACGCCTCGATCGCCCCGGGGGCAAGCATTTCGTTCGGCTTCAACGGCTCACCCGGAAATCCCGTCGCGCCACGAAATTACGCCTTCAACGGCGTCGCTGTCGGCTCGTCGACACCGGCACCGTCCATTTCCATTGCGGACGTTTCGAAAACCGAAGGTGACGCGACGGCCCAGACCACAGGATTTTTCAGCACGTTCGGCAGTCAGATCGTCGATTCGAACGGCGCATCCGTGAAAATCGCCGGCGTAAACTGGTTCGGCATGGAGACGGCCAATTTCACCCCTCACGGGCTGTGGACTCGTGGATACAAGGACATGATGGATCAGATGAAGCAACTGGGCTTCAATACCATCCGTCTGCCCTACTCGAATCAGGCACTCGACGCCGCCAGCACGCCCAACAGCATCGATTACAACAAAAATCCGGATCTGCAGGGGCTCAAAGCCCTGGGAATCATGGACAAAATCGTCGATTACGCCGGACAGATCGGCTTGCGAATCATCCTCGACCACCACCGTTCCACCGCCGGCAACAGCGCTCAGGAAAACGGCTTGTGGTATACGCCTGAATATTCGGAATCTCGCTGGATATCCGACTGGGTCATGCTGGCCAACAGGTACAAGGGCAACCCTACGGTCATCGGAGCGGACCTTCACAACGAACCTCACGGCCAGGCGACCTGGGGCAGCGGCAATGCCGCCACCGACTGGCGGCTCGCGGCCGAAAAGGCCGGTAACGCCGTTCTCGCCGCGAACCCCAACTGGCTGATCATCGTGGAGGGTGTCGAGAACGCCGCCAGCGGATCCACCTGGTGGGGCGGCAATCTCTCCAGCGCCGGTTCGGCCCCGGTGCGGCTCAATGTAGCCAATCGCCTCGTCTATTCGCCCCACGAATATCCGGCTTCCGTCTACAACCAGCGGTGGTTTTCCGACCCGAGCTATCCGAACAACCTGCACGCGATCTGGGACCAGAACTGGGGTTACCTTTTCCGCCAGAATATCGCCCCGGTTCTCATCGGCGAATTCGGCAGCAAGCTGGAAACGGCCTCTGATCGTCAATGGGCCGACAAACTCGTTCAATACCTCGCCGGCGATCTCGACGGCAACGGCACGAACGACCTCTCCGCCGGCCAACAGGGCGTGAGCTGGACATACTGGTCCTGGAACCCGAATTCCACCGATACCGGCGGCATTCTTTCCAGCGACTGGACAACCCCCATCACGGCCAAGGTCAATCTGCTCAAACCCGTCCAGTTCGCTCTGGCCCCGGTGAGCGGAGCGACGAACACGATGGAATTCGTCGTGTCACTCTCTGCCGCATCGGCGAGCCCTGTGACCGTCAGTTACGCGACGGCTGACGGAACTGCCGCTGCCCCTGGCGATTATGCCGCCAAAACCGGCACGCTGACCTTCGCACCCGGCGAAACCCGCAAGAGCGTCTTCGTGACGATAGTGGGCGATTCGGTCATCGAGCCGGACGAAATCTTCCGAGTCATGCTGACGAGCCCTTCGAACGCCACGATCGCGGACGGCGAGGGTGTCGGAACCATTCGTAACGACGACTCGCCCGTCGTCACCCTGCCCCAGCTCACCGTCGCCGACGTGACCGTCGACGAAGGCAATTCCGGCTCGAAGACCATGTCCTTCACCGTCAAGCTTTCCGCCGCTTCCGCGTCCGCCGTGAGCGTGAATTACGCAACGGCGAACGGCACAGCCACAGCCGGGTCTGATTATACGGCCACCTCCGGCACTCTCAGTTTCGCCCCCGGCGTGACGGAAAAGACCGTGTCGGTCACGATCCTCGGCGACACGACATTCGAGCCCGACGAAGCGTTCGTCCTGAATCTCACGAGCCCCTCCGGGGCGACCGTCGGCCGGGCGCAAGCGACGGGCACGATCCGCAACGACGACGCCCAGCCTGCCCCCCTCCCCACGCTTTCCGTTTCCGACATTTCCGTCGCCGAGGGCGACAGCGGCACCACGGCCGCCGTATTCGAAATCGTCCTGTCGGCGGCTTCGACATCGACCATCACCGTCAATTTTTCCGCGATCGGCGACACAGCCACCGCGGGAATCGATTTCACCGCGGCTTCCGGTTCGATTTCGTTCGGCCCCGGCATCACACGCCGAACGGTCACCGTCAATGTCACAGGCGATACGGCCGTCGAGCCGAACGAAGCCTTCAAGCTGCTGCTTGCAGGGGCTGTGAATGCCACGATCCTGCGAGGAACGGCCCTGGGCACGATACTCAACGACGACGCGGCCGCCGCCAAATACAACTATGGCGAAGCCGTGCAGAAGTCCATTTACTTCTACGAAGCGCAGCGTTCCGGCGACTTGCCTGATAACTACGTCGTCAACTGGCGCGGCGATTCGGCCCTGAACGACGGAGCCTCCGTCGGCGTCGACCTTTCCGGCGGCTATTGGGATGCCGGCGACCACGTCAAGTTCGCATTCCCGATGGCCGGTGCCATGACCCTGCTGGCCTGGGGAGCGGATCAATACCGCGACGGCTATGCCGCCACGGGGCAACTCACCCGCATTCTCGATTCGATAAAATGGGGAACGGACTGGATCATGAAGGCCCACACCGCCCCCAACGAATTCTGGGGTCAGGTGGGCCGGGGCGATCTGGACCACGCCTTCTGGGGCGCGCCTGAGGTCATGTCGATGGATCGGCCAGCGTTCAAGATCGACGCCCAGCACCCCGGCAGCGACCTCGCCGGCGAAGCGGCCGCTGCCCTTGCCGCGGCCTATGAGGTCTTCATCAAGACCGACCCGGCATACGCCGCCCAGTTGCTCACTCATGCCGAGCAGCTTTACAGCTTCGCGACGACCTATCGCGGGAAATATTCCGACAGTATCGCGGACGCCGCCAGCTATTACAATTCCTACAGCGGCTATCTCGACGAACTCGTCTGGGCCGGCACGTGGCTTTACAAGGCGACCGGCAAGGCTCAGTATCTGGCCGACGCCGAAGCCGAATACGCACGCAGCTTCGCTGGCCAGACGATGACGTGGACCCATTCCTGGGACGACAAACGCTACGGAGCCGCTGTCATGCTGGCCCAGGAAACCGGCAAGAGCGTCTACAAGGTGGACGCCGAACGCTGGCTGGATTACTGGTCCGTGGGTATCAACGGCGGCGCCAATCGCATTTCCTACACTCCGGGGGGACTGGCGTTCCTCAATGGCTGGGGGTCGCTGCGATACTCTTCGACGACGGCCTTTCTGTCGCTGATCTATTCCGATACGGTGCGCGACTACAACGGCCGATACCATGACTTCGCCGTGAATCAGATCAATTACATTCTCGGCGACAACCCCCGCAATTCCAGCTATATGGTCGGATTCGGCAACAATTCGCCCGTGAATCCGCATCACCGTGCCGCCAGCGGCGTCTGGGACGGAAACGTCTCGAACCCTACGCCGAACCGTCATATTCTCTATGGAGCACTGGTCGGAGGCCCCGAATCGACCGACGACCTGAATTATCACGACGTCCGTTCGAATTACATTTCGAACGAAGTGTCGCTCGATTACAATGCAGGTATCACAGGTGCTCTTGCCCGCATGGCTCTGGAATACGGCGGCCAGCCGCTGGCCCAGTTCCCCGCCCCGGAAGCCAAAGGCGACGAGTTCTTCGTGCAGGCTTCGATCAACCAGCAGGGCACCACGTTCACCGAAGTGCGGGCTTTGCTGAACAATCGCTCCGCCTGGCCTGCCCGCATGAGTTCCGACCTCTCCTTCCGGTATTTCGTCGATCTTTCGGAGACCTATGCCGCCGGATACAGCGTGAGCGACTTACTGGTCAACAGCTACTATTCCCAGGGCGCGACGATCAGCCAGCTGCTGCCGTTCGACGCCGCTCGCAACATTTACTATGTCGACGTCAGCTTCAAGGGCGTCGCTATCGGCCCGGTCGCCGGAGGATTTTCGAAAGAAGCCCAGGTCCGGATCGGATTGAAGTCCGGCGTCCCCGCCTCGGCATGGAATCCATCGAATGACTGGTCCTATCAGGGCCTGAAGGCCAACCGCGACGACTTCATCATGTCTTCGAAAATTCCCGTTTTCGAATTCGGGACCAGAAAGCTGTTCGGAGACACCCCGGGTGCTTCGATCCCCGGCACACCGACGATTTCGTCGTCGGCGATCAGCATCGCCGAAGGAAATTCCGGATCGAGCCAGGCCAAATTCGTCGTCAGGCTGTCTCAGGCTTCGAGCACGCCGATCTCGGTCAACTACTCCACCGCCAACGGCACGGCGACGGCCGGATCGGACTATTCGGCGGCTTCGGGTACGCTGACGTTCGCCCCGGGCGTCACTTCGATGGAAGTGCCGGTTTCTGTCCTGGGCGACACGGTATCGGAACTCGACGAAACCTTCCTCCTGAACTTTTCGGCTGCGAGCGGTGCCGTCATCGGTACTCCATCGGTCACCGCGACCGTCCTCAACGACGACGCACCACCCGCGGGTGCGTCCAACGTCAAATTGAAAGTCACCAGCGACTGGACCTCAGGCTACACCGCTGAAGTGACGATCACGAACTCCGGCACGACGGCCATCAACGGCTGGACGCTCGAATTCGACCTTCCCGCGACGATCGTGAACATCTGGAACGGCGAAATTTCGAAAAAGTCGGGCAACCGGTACACGATCCGGAACCTGGCCTACAATGGAACGATTCAGCCGGGCCAGTCCGTGACGTTCGGCTTCCAGGCCAGCGGAACGGGATCGGCGGCGCGTACGATTTCGAACGTCGTCCTCAATGGCCGGTCCGTTTGATCCTCTTCTCGCCTCCGCCACGGGCTCTGCCTCTCATCAGAACCCGTGGCGGGGGTTTTCGAAAGTTTCTTCCGCTTGTGGTGATAATCGTCCATTCGATTTCGATGCGATCAGGGGCCGGCTCTTCCTCGGAGCCGGCCCCAATTTTGAATTACGATCCTTCGAATCGGTCCCGATACTCACAAGAAAACGGGGTTCTTCAGAGATTCTCGTGGGTGAACACGAATTCGGAATGAGTCAGGCTATCATCTCGTCGTCTCACGAAAACGTCATCCGCTGCATTACGACGAACCAAAGAGATCTCGGGTTCGAACTTCGATCATCGAAATCGACCTGAAAGGTCGAAGGTCAATAGCCCAGTGTGAAATCCTGGAGAATCGTGTGCCAACCAATGGAACAGCACCCTGAAAGGGTGCAGGAAACCCTCGTTTTTCACAAGGAAGGCACTCTTCAAGAACTACAGCTTTCAGGCCGCAAGACATATCGCATCTCGATCGCAATTCCCCGGGTTTCACCCAGGGCTATTGACCTTCCGCCCTTTCAGGGTGAATAGCAGGCAGGAAGAGCGATATGCCACCCATTCCATAATGCCGATTCGAGTGCAATTCGGATTCATTCACGAGTTCGATACGGAATGAAAGATTTCCAGCCCACGGAATTTCATGATGAACCCGATAAAGATATCCCAAGCTGGAGCTCGAGGATCCCGGGCTGACGATCCAGCCGGCTTAGAAGGACTTGAAAAAAAACCGGAACGGCCATCGATTTCGATCGCCTTGATTCCGGTTTCTACGAGAGATTGCCGAGTCAGGATTTCAATTGCCGCCAGATTTTCGGCTCAAGTAATCCCGGAAGGTCTTGCGTGCGCGGTCGTCGAGCCACGGTCGTTTGAGGTACCAGCGCATGTTGGATTCGATCGTCGCTTCGTCAAGGCTTGAGATTTTCATGCCGTAACGGTCAAGCGCGATCAGCGAAGCCAGCGTATAGAAAAGGGAGTGAATGTGCCGGGGAATCGCCTGATCGTCCGATCTCGAAAGACGTTTGGATTCGTTCTTGATCAGCGTGAGCAGATCGACCGTCGGCAGTCGGCCCGGAACTTCCGGAGTCGCCAGGTCGTCCTCAAGTAGCGATGCCATCGTCAACTGGCGGATTTCGCTGAGAAGTTCGTCGCCGCCCCGATACGACTTGCGAGGCAGAATCGACATCATTCGATCGGCATTGATCCATTCGTGAAGCGGAAGATCCATGCGGAAGCTCAACAGGATCGCCATTTCGTCGTCGTCGCAGGGTTCCGGTTCACCGGAATGCGTGAGGTCTCGGCCTCGCGCCATCGACATGGAAAGTGCCATCGAAGCATCGGCCGCGGGAATGTCCGTGGTACGATAAGCCGCCTGAAGTGCGGAGTGAAGCGAGGCGTTGCTGCGTTTGAGGATCGTCATCCACTCGGCGAACAGCTCGTCGCAATTCGACGAGTCGTCCGACTCCGTTTCGAAATAGGTCCAGAGGACCCGTCGAAACACGCGCTTGACCGTGGTCAGGCTGTTGTGTATCTCCTGATTGTCCTGACTTTCCGGGAAATACCTTGCCCTGAGCGTCTCCAGACTGACTGGCTGTCTGCCCGTGAGGAATTCCTCAAGGACCAGCGATTCGAAAATCGTCCACTGATGCGGCTTGTTCTTCTTACGAAAATGATTTCGTACGGATTGAATCGCGCGATGGAGCACGGAAAGAGCATACAGAGCGTCGGGGTCCAGACTCCGCGCCTCGTCCGCTATCAGATTGTCGAATTCCTGGAGGTCGAGATTCGGCCGGTCTTTTCTTTTCGCCTTGCGGTAGTGATCGATGTAGAAATTGCCGATCGAGTGATACAGAAATTTCCGGAACGACGGAACCACGGCAGCGGATTCGCGACGCTCGGTTTCGCCTTCGAGCTTCTCCAGACTCTCCTTGAACTTCTCCAGCAATTTGCCTTCCAGCACCTTGCGCTGAAAGAACTGCTGGGTCAGGTCGTCCGCCTCTTCCTGATTCTTGCATCGTGAAAGAAAAGCCCGCCGGACTCGCTCGTAATAATGGATGGCGAAATAGTCCGACTCGTTGAAAAGCCGCGAATACCAGGTCGTCTGGGAACGATGACCGATCGACATGACTCGAAATTCTCCCGGTGGCTATGGTCCTGGAATCCACGTCCTTCGCGAAACCCATACCTGTATTGACGGCGGATTCGAACGAGACTTGCGAAACTCGAGCGACATTTTCCGGGAACATCGGTCATCTCACTGGAGCTTGCACGATCGTTCGAGCGTCCGGTCGGTCCGCAACAGGATATGCGAACAGGCAGACCTCCACACCGGTTCCGTGGCGAAAAATCGAAACTGGAATCAAAAACGGTTCCCGAAGCATCAGGCATGGGTGATTGACCCTGCCCAAACCGTAGAATGATCGGAACTGCGAATCCGGTCATTCGAGCCAAAGCGGAATCAGCACATGCCTACGAATTACGATCCGATCGCCGAAAGCTACGTTCAGGCCAAAACACATCCGTGGCGGCATTTCATCGAACGCCATTGCCTGTCGAACCTGATCGGGAATCCTCAAGGGAAGAAGGTTCTGGATCTCGCCTGTGGTGACGGCCCTTTGACTCGCTGGCTCAAGAGCACGGGCACGGATCGAACCGTCGGTGTCGACATTTCGAAGCGCATGATCGAACTGGCGATCGAACGTGAGACTCAATTCGCTCTCGGAATCGAATATCACGTCGGAGACGCCCGCGAACTCCCCGACCTGGGCCAGTTCGATATCGTCACGGCGGCCTATCTGCTGAACTATGCCCGCGGCTCCGCTGAACTGAGGGCCATGTTGCAGGGCGTGGCCAGGTCTTTGCTTCCGGGCGGCGTTTTCGTGACGGCCAACGCCAATCCCTTTTTCGATTATTCGAAGGCTCCGGATTTCCGTCAGTATGGCTTCCTGGCCAGTGCAGAATGCCCATTCGAGGAAGGCTCGGCGATCAAGTGGACGTTCCTGCTTAAGGAAGGCCCGATTGAGGTGGAAAACTACCACCTGAGCCCATCGACCCATGAGAAGGTATTCGAAGAATGCGGGTTTCACGAGATGCGCTGGCACAGGCCTGAGGTTTCACCGCAAGGGATCTCGGAATACGGACACGAACACTGGCGGCCGTTTCTGGAAGCCGCCCCCGTGATTTTCCTCGATTGCCGACTCGCTGGCGAACCCGCCGACATTTGAAGGCAAAGCAGCGCAAGAGCGAATACGTATCTGTTTTCGCAAAGTGCCGAAACCGTCAGCGGTTGGGGGTCGAGATCCCGCCGGGAGAAGGCACTCGCGCGGGGGCAGCCGAACCGGAGACCGGGGGGTTCACACCCGGAGCGGTTTGACTCGGGCGAAACGGCGATGACGCACCGCCGAGAGGCGAATCGACGCTCAGGCGTTCCGGGGCGAGCCTTTCCGGCATGGCTCCACCGGTTTCGATCCGGGCGTTTTCCTTCATGGCCCGAGACTGGCGGCCGCTGGTCTCAACAGCTAATTCCATGGTACGCGAGCCTAGGCGTGAGGCCGGGTCGTAATTCATGGCGTCCAGAGCCAGAGCCGCGCGATAATCGGCCCAGGAACGGTGGTATTCGGCCTCGGCGTCGACCACGAGTGCTTCCGCGTCCGCCGTGGCCTGCTCACGCAGGTTCACGAGCAGAATGTTGGAATTGCCGAGATCGTACTTCCGCCTTTCCGACTCTTCGAGTGCCTGGTTCACTTCCAGGCTTCGCTGAAGTAATTCGACCTGCTCATAGTCGGCCGAAAGCGCACTGAGGACATTCTGGACTTCGGCCGCGATCGAATCCCTCAGGAACCCGATCTGTTGACGAATCTGTGCCATTTCCCCCTGAACCGTCCGCACTCGGCCCTTGGCATACCGCCGCTGAATCGGAACATCCACCAGAAGACTCGACTCGAGGGTCAAGTATTTCAAGTTCTTCGTCGGTGGTTGCGCGCCGACATCCTGGCTGCCGTACATGTAGAGATTCACGCCCGGCAAGAGTTCGTTCTCAGCGAGTCGCAAATCGATCGATGCTTTTTCGAGCCGGATCGTCAGGGTGCGCATCTCGGGCCTGAGCCGGATCGCCAGTTCGACATCCTCGGGTAGCTGATCGAGCGAAGGCATCGTCCGTTCCGGGAATGTCGTCGGAACGCGATTCGAGTCAGGAAAAGAAGGAAAGCCGAGAGGGTCGCGATAGAACAGCGAAAGCGCGATGGCCGTCTGCTGAAACCGGCGAAAGCTGGAAAGCCGTAAGCTTTCACGCTGGATCATGATACGCTGATTGTCCGTCAGCTCCACCTGTGGCATCGCGCCCAAGTCGACTTGCCGGGCAAGCGCGACGTTCCGTTCGCGAGCTTTGCTGAGAAGTTCTTCGGAGATCACGTATTTTCGGCCCGCGGCGACCCAGTCCCAATAGGCACGGGAAGCCTGATTGATGAACGTGATACGTTCACGCAGAACTTTTGGGTCGACGTTGGCTCGGTCCAGCTCGGCCTTCCAAAGATCGGCCCGGCGGGCATCGATTTTGTTGTTCTTGAGGAACGGAAATTCGAAACCGGCCGCGAATTCGCCACCCGCCTGCGTGCGGTAAGGCCAGTAATAGATCGGATATTGACCGGCACCCCAGCGATAACCGCCGAAGAACTTCGTGCCGTAATACGGTGTCGGCTGTTCCAGGTAGTATTCGTGGTACCAGCGCTGATAATACCCCAGTGGGTAGTTCCGTACCGCGGCGTTCAGGTCGAGGTCGAATCCGCCGACGGACGACATCACCGCCCCTTCGGCGATCTCGAATTCCTGATAAACGGCCAAAAGCGGCGGATAAGATCTGTCGACACTCTCGACGATTTCCAGAAGATCCACCGGCGACTGGTCTTGCGGAAGGTCGATCGCAGGTCGTGCGGGCAGGGCGAACGATTCGGGCAGGCGGGTTTCGGGCGATTCGAGCATGCGTGCGTTGAGTTCACGCAGGCTTTCGATTTTCTTCGAATCGAGCGTGCCTTCCAGCGGTTCCAGCGGAATCGCTTGATCCATCGTCGACGATGCGCCCAGGCCGGTCGCTTCGCGACCGATTTCCGGACGCATCGGAGTCCGTGACCCGGGGAAAATCCGATTCTGGTCCATCCCCTGCGACGAACGAGGATTGAGTGCCCCCGGAACGCTCATCTGGAAACCACGCAGTGGCTGCGAAAGCACAGCCCCTGGAAATGAAGAGGGAGCACCGCGAACGCCGGGGAATTTCTCCATGTCGTCGTTCGTGCCCACTGGCCCGGGCAGTGGGTTATTGAGCTGGGGAAAGCCGCTTCGCTCCATGATCTGGGCGTCGGCAGCCTGACCGGCGATACCGATCACGACTGTCTTCATCAGTGGGCGAAAGTGGCGCAGGACTCGCATTCTTTCCGGCCCCTCCATGGGCAATTCGATCCGGCCACACTCCTGGCATGGAACGTGCCAGACGTACCGTCTCTATCGATATTATCGACACAACCGATACGATCACTTCGGTCGTTTGATTTTGATTTTGCCGGATTTCTCCGATTTATCGTCATCGTCGTCGTCAGGTTCGGAATCGGCGATGACAGGCGGGAACCCGTTGAGACGCCGCCACATCTCATAACCCAGGCGAACTTCGTTGAGGAGGACGAACCCCTTGGCCTTCACGCCCTGACGCAGGTACCGGTTCGAGGGCCATGGCTCGTCTTCCGGATCCGGCTCGACAAGAATCCGGAATTTTCCCTTGCCGTCATCGGTCTGATCGACCAGCAGAACGCGGCCTCCGAACGTGCCTACGGCGACGCTGGGCCATCCGACGAACTGAATCGCAGGCCAGCCCTCAAATTGCAGCCTGACTGGATCGCCCTTGTGAATCAGCGGCATATCGTTACCGGGGACATACACTTCAGTCACGTTGTTCGTCGAATCCGGCACGAAATGAATGAGAGGGTCGCCTTCACGTACCTGGCCGGTCAGCGTCTGATTGGCCAGAATCCGGAAGACCGTGCCGTTTTTCGGGGCATAGAGCATTTGCGTTTTCTGCCGCTCGATCTTCACTTCCAGATCCGACAAGTCTTTCCGGGTCGTCTCGACTTCGGCTACGGATGCCTGCAGATATGCCAGAGAGTCCTGAATCTTGGCGTTCTCGGCGGGAATGATCCTGTCCAGGTCCGCCTTCTTGCCATCACGGTTCTTTCGAGCGGCCTCGAGCTCTTTCTGATCAGCACCGACAAGCGCTTCGCTCGATTTGAAATCCCGTTCGGCGACTTCGAGATCGCGGGCAGAAGAGAGGCCCTCATTCGCCAATTGCCGAATTCGCTTCACCTGATACGTGTCGCGTTCCAGCGAAGCCTGGGCAGATCTCAAATTCTGTTCGGCCTGAAGCACTTTTTCCTGAGCCACATCAAGCTGTGCCTTCGCTGAATTCACGGAAAGATCACGCGCCTGCTGCAGCAATTGCACCTGCATTTCGTTGAGCTTGATTTTCTCTTCATAGGCCTTCAACTTCGTCGAAATCGCACGCCGCTGATCTTCGAGCCGCTGAACGTAATTCGGGTCGTTGTCGAGAATTTCGACCATCCTGTCGCCCGCCTTCACGCGGGAGCCTTCCTCCACCCACCAATTCGTGATCCGACCGCTCACAGGTGCCTCGATGATCTGCGGGCGATAGGTCGGATCCAGCGCCACGACCTTCCCCATGCCGCTGACCGTCTGACGCCAGGGGATGATGGCCAGGGCGACCGGCATCAACATGAGGCAAAGGAGCAGAAGTCGAGCCAGCCGGCGAGATCTTCGCGGCGGCTGCACGAGCCGAAGGGCCGGCAACTGGCTGACGGAGTCGAGCATGCCGCCGGTTTCCGTTCGCCTCTTCGGAGGCGCGAACCTGGCCCCAACCGGTTTCAGTTCCGTCGAACTCGATTCGGATTCCGTCACTGTCGCCATCGATTCGCTCCCGGTCTTCTTCAGTCTTCTTCCGATCGGTCCGAATTTCGACAATCAGTGGGCTTCGTGCGTCAGAGCATGGGAATGTGTCTCATGCGACTTGCCCTTCAAAGTCACGACCCGATCCATTTTCGCCAGAATCTCAGGCGCCTGGGTCGCGAGAACCAAGGTCCACGAAGCCGTAGGATCGAGCAAAACGTCGAGGACCCTTTCCCGAGACTGGGAATCCAGCAGATCCAGCTCGCCGTCGATCAACAGCAGCCTCGGCTGGGACACGATCGCCCGGGCGATCGCGAGCCGAGCGGCCTCGCCGAGCGAAAGCCCCTGCCCCGCCAGACCGATGTCCGCATAAAGGCCATGTTCGGTCTTGGCGAACTTGTGCTCCAGCCCGACGACAGTCAGAGCCCATCGCACCTCCCGCAAGCTCATGCCTTCCCGGCCGACCCGAATATTGTCCAGAAGCGTCCCGAAGATCGCCGGTTCGGCGGAGACATACGAGACCTGCCTCCTGTAACTCTCCGGCAAAACGTCCTTCAGTTCAAGACCGTCGTAGCGAACGCTTCCCCCCGAATATTCGCGAACCCCGCCTAAAACGTCCAGAAGCGTTGACTTGCCACTGCCGCAGACGCCCGCCAGACCGACCTTCTCGCCCGGCTGGAGCTTCAGTTCGACCGGTCCGAGATTCGTGTGGCCATGCGCATCCTTCACCGTCAGTCCACGAATTTCGACCGTCGCAGGGTCCGGAAGGACCGGAACGGGTTCCCCGGTCCCGGGCTCCACGGGCAAATCGATCATGTGACCGATCTTGTCGGCCGCGGCCACCAGATCGTAAAAGTCTTCGATGTGCTTACCCATCTTGGCGAACGAACCGACAACCAGCGCAACGATCAATTCACTGGCCACAAGCTGGCCCAGTGTCAACTGACCGTCAATCACGAGCCAGCCCCCCAAACCCAGGAGCGCCGTGCTCGCCAGAACCTGCAGGCTCACCGTGAACAGGACCTGCCGGTAAACGATTCGGAAGTGAGATCGCCGCGCATCGAGATAATTCCTGGCCAGAGCGTCCGCCCGTTCGATCGCAAGCTCCGTCCCGCCATAATGTTTCATCGTACGAGGAAGCCTGGCGAGTTCCTCCAGCCAGGCCGCCATTTCGTATTTGGCGATACTTTCGTTGATCGCCGTTCGAACGCCGCCACGCCCCATGACCACAATGACGAAAGCGATCGAGGCCAGCAGGACGATGTCGAAACCCAGCAGGTACGGGTGATAGAAGCCCATGACCGAAAGACCGATCGTCGTCGTGATCAGCAGATAAATGCCGTCCGTCAACAATCCGGACAAGGTTTTCTGGATCGTCATCACGTCGAAGAACCGGTTCACAAGTTCCGGCCCGTTCTGGGTATCGAACGCGCTCAGCTTCGCTCTCGGCAGGCGGTAAGCGAGATCCGCCACGACACGCACGAATATCCGCCGCTGAATCACCTCGACCACATACTTCTGAATCGTGAAAAACGCCGCCGCCAGCGCCAGGAACGCGAACAGAACCACAGAAAGTACGACGACTTGCTGCAATAACATCCGGAACCCGACGGAAGCCACAAGTGCCTCGACCGCGAGCGGAGTGGCCAGGCCCAGAATGCTCGTCGCCAGAGCGTAAACCGCGATCGCTCTGATGTCGGTCATTTCAGGCCTGAGGATCTGAAGCAACCGCCGGGTCGGCGGAATGCTCCCATGCGCGTGCCCGTGTCCATCGCCGTGACCGCCACCCGCAGGCGGCGAAGTACCGAGCGAAGGCAATATGAGCGAGGGCCCGGTGTCGGCAGGGTCGACCCGAACCGCGGGAGTCGCCGTCGCGATCGCCATCCATTGCGTACGCTGGTCCCTCTTCAGACCGATGCGATTTTCAAGCTCGCGTCGGCCGATCCAGTCGCTCTGATGAGGATCTGCCCCGAGAGTGACAAGAATGCGCCCCCCCTGCCGGTCATGAATGATGACATACTTGCGATCATTGCCCTCACCCATGCTCAACACGACGGGCATTTCCGGCATCGCCCATTCCGCGGCCTCGTCCAGAACGCCTTCGCCCTGGCTCGCTCGCATCCCCAGCTCGATCGAAACCGCGGAAAGCAGCTCGGTCCAGCGGTCTGACAAGAGCTCTGCACGGTGCATTCCGATCGCACGACCGATCGCCAGGGTATCTCCCATTTTCAGTACGTCGCGCTGGATTCGGTCGAAAAGGCCGCTGACCGATAACCCGGCTATGGAGCTTCGACGAGACATATGGGTATCCGCACAAAAGTCTTAGGACGAACCGGGAGGTGGGCGCACTCCAACTCCGGTCCCTACGCGTTCTCTCATTTTATAAACTATGCACGAATCGCCAAGACGAATCCCCGAACCGGTTCAGCAATTTTCGTGGATATTTCTGCGGATTCGGCATTCGACCAAAAGAACGACATCCATTCGAGAAAGTAGGCGGCACGTCTCATGTATCATGCAACCATGCCGTATTGCATGTCTGAGTTCTCACGATTTCTCAGCGAATCCTCGCATCTTCAACCTTCGAGAACGTGTCGCGGCACGGGCCGGATTCCCCAGACGATCCCGCATTTACTGAGCAGATAAAGCGTGTAGTAGGTGGCGTCGATCTCCCACCAGAAGAAACCCTGACGCGCGGACGAAGGATAATGATGGTGATTGTTATGCCAGCCTTCACCCAGCGTTATGATCGCCACGAAAAGATTGTTCCGGCTGCTGTCAGAGGTTTCGTATCGTCGCGAGCCTCTCAGGTGTGCCAGCGAATTCACGCAGTATGTCGCGTGATAAAGCGCCACTGTGCTGACGAAGAAGACCCAGACGAATAGCTGGGCTCCATTGGTGCCCAGCCCCGGAGCGTAAACCTTGAGAGCTTCGCCTGCCGCATAAAGACTGAGGCCGAACGCCACGGCGACGAGGGGTGCGAGCCTGTCCAGCCACTTCAGTTCCGGAAACTTGAGCCAGTCACGCACCAGGTCGGCCCGAAGACGATTGTTCTTCGGCGAGAGAAACCAGCCCATGTGGGCCCAGAGAACGCCGTCCACATGCGGCGAATGGACATCACCGTCGTGATCGCTGCTTTTATGATGTTGTCGATGATGCGCCGCCCACCAGAGTGGGCCTTTCTGCAGAGCCAGGCAGCCAAGTGTGGCACCCGCGAACTGAAACCATCGGCTCGTCTTAAACGACCGGTGTGCGAAATACCGGTGGTAAAAAGCCGTAAGCCCGAACGCCCGAGCGACATAGAAAACGAATGCGACTGCGACAGCCGTCCAGCTCCAGCCCACCCAGAACACGCCGAGGCATCCCAGGTGCATGAAGATCAATGAGACGAGACGTACCAGATCGAGGCTCTCGTCATCCCGACCCGATGGCCGGACGGTCGATTCGGATGCCAGCTCCGGCTCGGTTTCAGTCAAAAGGGCAACCGGTGTGACGATCGATGTTTTCGCAGGCATGCAGTAACCCTGTCCGTTCACGGGCGAACCATTCTCGACATCTCGAATATGACTTCAGGTCCACGAGATCTCGCTCATTTTCTTAATATCAGGAATTCCGAAATCGTCCAGAACCAGCCCGCAAATTTGTCGATTCCCGCCATTTCCCGCCATCCGCACCTTGCCGAACGGCAATCCGGGCATTACCTATGATAATAAGCGTCAACTTGCGACACGTGGCATGGCTGACGATTTCAAGCCCTATCGGACTATGGCCACTCCGCATGAAAATCGCTGTCATCGGTTCCGGAATCTCAGGCCTCTATGCGACTTACGCTTTACGGAGCGAATGTTCGATGACGCTTTTCGAGGCGGACACCCGGATCGGTGGCCACACCCACACTGTCGATGTGACTCATCAGGGCCGCACCTGGTCGATCGATACGGGATTCATCGTTTACAACGACCGGACATACCCGAATTTCATCGACCTGCTCGAAACGCTCGGAGTCGTTTCGAAACCGACGATCATGAGCTTCAGCGTGCACGACGAAGCATCCGGACTCGAATACAACGGCCACTCGCCCGATACCCTTTTCGCTCAAAGATCCAACCTGTTCCGGCCCCGGTTTCATAAGCTGCTTTGGGATATCGTCCGCTTCAACAGCCTCGCCCGTGAGGTCGCAGAGGCTCCCGACGACGGTACGACGGTGAATGAATTTCTCGACGCGAACCGGTTTTCCCGACCGTTTCGAGATCTCTACCTGCTCCCCATGGGGGCTGCCATCTGGTCTTGCCCGACTGGCACTTTCGGCGAATTCCCGATTCGTTTCATCGCCGAATTCTACAAAAATCATGGACTGCTCGACTTGCGGAACAGGCCACAGTGGCGTGTCATTCAGGGCGGTTCGCGAAATTATGTCGACGTGATGACCCGCGGATTCCGCGACCGAATACGTACGAACGCTCTTATCGAATCTGTCAGACGTTTTCCTGATCATGTGGAGATCGTGCCCCGTGGCGGGGCTCCCGAGAATTTCGATCACGTGATCTTCGCCTGCCACAGCGATCAGGCCCTGAGCATTCTCGGAGACGACGCCAGACCTGTCGAACGAGAGCTACTCACCAGGTTTCCCTATTCCCGCAACATCGCCGTACTGCACACCGACGAATCCCTGTTGCCCGTGCGCCGCAAGGCCTGGGCGAGCTGGAATTACCGCGTCACCGGTGACCCGGCCGCGCCTGCCAGCGTCACATATGACATGAACATTCTCCAGGGGCTCGACTCGGAAACCACCTTCTGCGTCACGCTCAACGACGAAAAGCGGATCGATCCGGCAAAGGTGATCGAACGCTTCGTCTATCATCACCCGATCTTCACGTCGGACAGGGCCGCCGCTCAGGCACGGCACAATGAATTGATCGGGCCCAACCGCACTTCCTTCTGCGGAGCCTATTGGCGTAACGGTTTTCACGAAGACGGCGTCGTCAGCGCCCAGCGTGTCGTACGCCAGTTGCGGTCGCAGATATCCGAATCCGCCCGGGTCGAACCGGCAGAGTCCGGAGCCTCAGCTTGAACGCCCCTTCACTTCGAAGCGCCATTTATGAAGGCACGGTCGCCCATCGCCGGCATGAGCATGCCGATCACGCGTTTCGCTACCGCATTTTTCAGATGTACGTAGATCTTGACGAGCTGCCTGACCTGTTCCGCCGCCATTGGCTCTGGTCCTCCTCGGGCCCCAATGTGGCCTGGTTTCGTCGCACGGATCATTTCGGCCCCGCCGATCGATCCCTGGCCGACTCCGTACGGGACCTGATCGAGCGACGCACCGGCGATCGTTTCGAAGGTCCGATCCGACTTTTGACGCATTTTCGTTATTTCGGAATCGTCATGAACCCGATCAGCCTGTTTTATTGCTTCGATCGAGACGAATGCCTGAAATACGTCGTTGTCGAAGTGCACAACACCCCGTGGGGCGAGCGCCACTGTTACTTGCTGGATGCAAGCCAGCGATCTGGCGGTGACGTCACAGCCAGCATGGCCAAGGACTTCCACGTCTCTCCCTTTATGGGAATGAAATACGAATACAGGTTCCGGCTCTCGGAACCCTCGGATCGCCTGACGGTCCATATCGCGAACTACGCTGATGGCTCGGATTCCGGGTCGCCGGCATTCGAAGCCGCCATGAGCCTCAGTCGCAGGCCGATCTCGGGACGTAACCTGGCAGTCGTTCTTGCACTCTATCCGTTGATTACGCTTCGGGTCATTCTGGCCATCTACTGGCAGGCATTGCGGTTGTGGCTGAAGAAAGTGCCCTTCGTGCCTCACCCTGCCCGTCTGGCTGCTGCTGGTGTGTCGCCCGGGGGGCTGAAATCGAACCCGTCGATCGATTCGCGGAATCAGGAATCGAAGGAGAAAGTCGAACGATGACTGAGGGAATTTCCACCGGGGAAGGTATGGAAAAAGCCCCGGCGATGATGGACCGCTTTTTCCGCCGACTGCTCGAGAAAAAACTGGGCGGCATGCAACGTGGCCAGATTCGCCTGCATGATGCCGGCACGACGAAAGCCTTCGGTGAGCCGGACAGCATTCAGGCTACGATCCGCGTGCGACGTCCCGATTTTTTCCGTAAGGCCGTACTCGGGGGCACGCTTGCCGTCGCGGAGTCGTACGTTCAGGGCGACTGGGATTGCGACGACCTGACCGCCTTTTTCCGTATTTTCCTCCGCAATCGCAAATCGACCACACGCCTCGATTCCGGCATTTCACGTGTCGTCAAATCGATGCACAAATTCTATCACTGGGCACATACCAATACGAAGTCGGGCAGCCGTTCGAACATCGCGGCCCATTACGATCTGGGCAACGACTTTTTCTCGCTCTGGCTCGACGAAACGCTCGCCTATTCCAGCGGGATTTTCCGTACGAGCCGTTCCACGATGGCCGATGCATCGTTCGAAAAGTTCGATCGGATCTGTCGGAAGCTGGAATTGAATTCATCCGATTCGCTGATCGAAATCGGCACAGGCTGGGGCGGGTTCGCGCTTCACGCGGCTTCGAATTACGGTTGCCGGGTCACGACGACGACCATTTCCGGAGAGCAGGCCGCCGTCGCCAGGGAACGAATCGATCAGGCCGGCCTGAACGACAGGATTTCGCTGCTGCAAAGCGATTACCGCGACCTGACCGGCCAGTTCGACAAACTCGTTTCGATCGAAATGATCGAGGCCGTCGGGCATCGCTATCTCGATGATTATTTCCGCAAGTGCGGAGAACTCTTGAAGCCCGACGGATCGATGGTCATTCAGGCGATCGTGATGCCCGAGCGTGGATACGCACAATATCTGAATTCCGTCGATTTCATTCAACGTTTCATTTTTCCAGGTGGCTGCCTGCCGAGCAACGCCGCCATGCTCGAATCCGTCGGACGGTCGAGCGATCTCCGCCTGACGTATCTCGAGGATTTCGCGCCGCACTATGCCGAAACGCTCAGACAATGGCGCAGAGCATTTCACGATCGTCTCGACGACATTCGTGACCTCGGCTACGACGAGGCCTTCCTCCGTCTTTGGGACTATTATCTCTGCTACTGCGAGGCCGGCTTCGAAGAACGCTACATCGGCGTCGTTCAGGCCCAGTTCGACAAGCCCTTGTGCCGACGCGACCCAATCCGTATCGCCGGTCTGGCCGCATTCGAGAACGATCGGGGCGATCGCGCCGGTTTCGAAACGCGACACGGAAAAACCGATAGTCACGCGGGCGGCGTTCGAAGCGCGCCATAAAGAACCTCGAGGTATCGCAAATGAAACTGATTTCCATGGGAATCGACGCCATCGAGCGCGGCTGGGTGCCGGACGTTCTCACCCGCACCGCGATTCGCAGGCTTTGCCGGCAGCGCCTGATCCGCACCGAAGCCGAGATCCGCATGGCCGACGCCCGGAGAATCGCGTTCGTCGATTCGTTGAAATCCGGCCCGATCGCTCCCGTTCCGGAAAAGGCCAATGCTCAGCATTATGAATTGCCCCCGGAGTTCTTCGCGGAAGTTCTGGGCCCTCGCCGTAAATACAGTTGTTGCTTTTACGACCATCCCGCCTCGACACTGGCCGAAGCGGAAGAATCGGCACTGAATCTGACGTGCGAACATGCCGAGCTGACGGACGGCCAGGAGGTGCTCGAACTCGGCTGCGGCTGGGGATCGCTGACGCTCTGGATGGCCGAGCGTCATCCGAAGAGCCGAATCACGGCGGTTTCGAATTCCGCGCCGCAACGCCTGCATATCCAGTCGGAAGCAATCCGACGAAACTTGGCCAACGTAACTGTCATTACCGCGGACATGAACGACTTCGAAACCGGGTCAAGCCAATACGACAGGGTCGTTTCGGTCGAAATGTTCGAACACATGCGCAATTACGAAAAGCTCACCGAGAAGGTGGCCCGCTGGCTCAAGCCCGAGGGCAAGGCGTTCGTCCACATTTTCTGCCACAGGAATTACACGTATCCGTTCGAAACCGACGGCGCCTCGGACTGGATGGGGCGACACTTCTTCTCGGGCGGCATCATGCCAGCGACCGACCTGCTGAATCAATTCGACCGGCATCTGAAAGTCGTGCGAAAATTCGACTGGAACGGACGGCATTACCAGAAGACGGCCGAAGACTGGCTGGCCAATCTGGATCGCCGGAAAGACGCTGTGCGTGCGATTCTGGCCACGGTCGCAGGCGAGGCGGAAGCGGACAGGGCCCTGAATCGTTGGCGTGTTTTCTTCCTCGCCGTCGCCGAACTTTTCGGATATGCAGGCGGCGAAGAGTGGTTCGTTTCGCACTATCTGCTGGAGCGCGCGAGCGTCTGACCTTCCATTCGAAAGGGCTTTGACCTGGTGCTGTCGATTCTGCTCACGAACCTGCTGATCCTGACCGCGGTGATGACACTGCTTTGGGCCGTGGCGAGCACGATACGCGACGCGAGCATCGTCGACCCGTTCTGGGGCACGGGTTTCGTGATCGTCGCCTGGTTGACGATGTTTCGCGTGGAATCGCCCGAGGTGCGAGTCCTGCTGATCGCAGCCATGACGACTCTGTGGGGAATACGGCTGTCGATCTTTCTGCTCGTCCGCAATTGGGGGCATCCCGAAGACAAACGCTATGCCGCCATGCGTGCAAAGCATGGGCCGAATTTCGTCCGGATCAGCCTTTTCACCGTCTTCTGGCTTCAGGCCGTGATTCTCTGGTTCGTTGCTCTGCCGATTCAAGTGGCCATCATTCGAAATGCGCCGACGCCTCTTACGGCTTTCGACACACTCGGAATCGCGATCTGGGCCGTCGGTGTGTTCTTCGAAACCGTCGGCGACGCTCAGCTCGCACGTTTCAAATCCAGGCCTGAAAATGCCGGCAAAGTCATGGACAATGGCCTCTGGGCCTGGACTCGACATCCGAATTATTTCGGGGATTTCTGTGTCTGGTGGGGCATTTACTGCATTTCGGCCATGGGCTCGGCCGGATGGACGATCGCCAGCCCCCTGGCCATGTCGTGGCTCCTCATGAAAGTCTCGGGCGTCACCCTTCTCGAAAAGACGATCGCCGACAGACGCCCCGATTATGCGGACTACAAGCGCCGTACGTCCGCGTTCTTCCCACGACCGCCGAAACCATAATTCACCGGATGATGCATGCCATCCGGTTTCTATTCCGATTCGAAATCCGGAATCGACCTGTGAAAGCATAGTTTCGTTCGACTTTACGTCGATTCCGATTCCGCAGAATCGGTCGGCATTCGCAACAAGTTCGCAAGTAAAATCATACCCAGCACAAAATTCGGCAAACCGACCCAGTTTTCCGCCCATGACCAGGGCCTGTCCTGGCCGACGATCCCGCCGACCGCGTTATCGAACAGGTCGAAGCCGACGATCCACGTCACGTAAGCAAAAACGGCCAATCGAACGGCTCGACTGACATCGATGCTTTCATGACATTTCGAATACCAGAGCGGCAGAAGCAGAAACGGGAACATTTGATACTGCACGAATCCGACCCGATAGAACAGGACTGTGACCATCAATGCACACAGGGATGCGTGGGTCATTTCCGAACGACGTTTGCTCGTCATTGCCCAGGTCGCCAATAGTGCGATCATGAGGGCTGGCGTGGCGTAGCGGTCCAGGTCCGGCGGCGAACTGCCCGCCAGTGCGAGCGGCGAGCAGGGACCTTTGAGATATCGCCAGATCGACAGGAGGCTCGAACCACGCGTCGAAACGAAGGCCAGTGGCCGAAAAACCGATTCGCCCCAGACCTTCCAGGCGATCGCCATTCCCCCGGATATCACAGCGGTCGAGGCGATCAGGAAGCGGCCATTCGCTCGCCATCGGCCCCTGTATTCGAAGGCAAGAAACGGCACGAGGACACCAGGCACGAACTTGAGAAGAAATCCCAACCCCAGCAGGGTGCCGGAGACCATCTGCGCCCGGCTGTGCATCGCATGAATCGCACCGAGCACGAACAGGCCAGCAATTACATCGAAATGGCCGTAAAATGCGATTTCGAGCCAAAAGAACGGATTCGCCAGCCAGGCTGCGAGCAGCCGGAACCTGTTGCGGTCGAAAGCCGGGTGATTTGCCGCAAGAGTCAGAGTGAAAATGGCATAGATCAGAAATGCCGATGAGAAAAGGATCTTCGGCGCCAGTGGATTGATGCGTACCAGCGGGGCGAGCGTTTCGAACAGGGGGCCGTATGCGTTCAGGACAATACCGGATTCAGGCTGGATCCACCAGGGGTCGCGGCCGGCGTTCGCCTCTTCCCAGATTTTCAGGTGGGCGACGTAATCCTGTCGTGGCCCCCATAGCACCGTCATTCCGAGAAAAAAGGCCGCGAACACCACAAGAAACCCACGAAGGCGACCGGACCTGACGCTGCGGCCGATGATCGCCAGAATGAAAACGTAGGCTATCGACGCGATCGCGCATGCATCGCGAAAGTTACGCCAGAGCAGAAGATAGTGTTCGAGCGTATGCCGGTCGCGCCTGGCCGCGAAAAACTGATTCGCCCTTGCCGGTCCTTTTCCGTCGTAGGCACTTTCGATCAAACCAGGGACGAAGCAATCGGCCGCGAAAAGCCCCAGAATCAGGGATGACACGAGGAACGCGCCAGCGGATACCGGCCTGATGCGGACCAAGGTGCAGAAGCCGTCGATCATCCGAGTTCGAACTCCTTGGAATTTTGAGTTCTCCGATGGTACATGACCCGATTCCGCGAAGACAGAATTTCCGCGAATCGCCCGTCCGATGCTCCTGAAACGAAAGTGGCCGCCTAGAGTGAGATCAGCGAGATACAGGCCTGGTCCAGTCGCTGTCGACGAGGTCGCGCATAGCCTTCCAGTTCGCCGCATAGATGACCGCCGCGATCGAGGCGAAGGCGTATTGAAGCAAGCGAAAGCCCATCATCGCGACAGCCCCGTTGGGATGGCCGACATTGCGGAAAAGGTAACCGCTGACATTTTCGGAAAATCCGATGGCCCCCAGCGGAATCGGTGCGGCGGTGCTGAACAGAACCAGCGGGACGATCTGAAAATGGGGCACCAGGCCGATCCCAAGGTCAGGCAGTATGGCGCGGCTCATGAAATAAAAGGCCGCCGTATTCAGCGCGTGGATAGCGACCGAGACGACCACCCAGAAAGCGATCCCCGGGAGATGGCCGCGATAGGCGGATGACATCGCCTGCAATTCGCGTGTCCGAGGAGAATTCCGGCCGATCAAGCCGCTGAAAATCAATCCGAGTGTCGCGACGAGGGCAATGATCATGAAGAGAACGAAGAGCGTGAGCCGGCGAACAGGGGCGTCGGAAGCGGTCCAGACGGATAAGCCGGCGACGGCGGCGAGAACGAATAGGCCGAGCAGGCCGAGGAGCCTGTCAATGACCATACTCGAAAACACTCGGGTTTTCGGAATGTCCTTTCGGGCGAGATACCCGGCTTTGACGAGATCGCCCCCGACCGCTCCCGGAATGACGAGGTTGAAAAGGCTGCCGACGAACGAGAGCCGAAGCGAATCCGCAAGCGGAATCCGCACGCCGATCATTCGGACGAGCCCGAACCAGCGCACGAACGCGGCGAGCATCCCAATTGAGTAAAGCACGAACGCGAGTGCCATCGTCCCGAAACGCGGACGACCGGCGAGGCACTGGCGAATCGGCTCGGCGTTTTGGGCGATCGACCAGCCGAGTAGACCGAAACCGATGGCCAGAAGCAGGATCGTGGCCCAGGGCGACCGCCGGCGCGCTCGTTTCGGAGGGTCAGGGTCTGCAGAAGGTGGCGAATCGATCATCGCGTCGTCAATCGGTCAGGGTTCCTTTGGTGGAGGGCACGCCGGTTTCGCGAGGATCGATCGACCACGCCTGGCGCAGAGCCCTTCCCATGCCCTTGAACAGGGCTTCGGAAATGTGGTGACTGTTTCGGCCGTGGATGAGGATCGCGTGCAGGTTCATGCGGGCCTGAATGCACACGGCGTGCCAGAACTCCTCGACAAGTTCGGTGTCGAAATCGCCCACCCTTGGCGTGGGAAATTCGACTTTCCAGACGAAATAGGGTCTGCCGGAGAGGTCCAGAGCGACCTGAACGAGCGTTTCGTCCATAGGCAATGTCATGTGGCCGTATCGGGAGAGGCCTTTTTTGTCGCCGAGAGCCTTATCGATCGCCTGGCCCAGGCAAATGCCGATGTCTTCGGCCGTGTGGTGGCCGTCCACATGCGTATCCCCCTGACATGCGACTTCTAGGTCGATCATGGCGTGGCGAGCGAAAAGCGTCAGCATGTGGTCCAGGAAACCAAGGCCGGTGGCGATTTTCGACTTGCCCGAACCGTCCAGTTCGAGTGCCAGTTCGATGCTTGTCTCGGCGGTCTTGCGTGTCAGGCTGAAGCTTCTGGACATATCTTGGCGCGCTACCCCGAGAAGTGTGCGGAATTCGGTCAGGACGAAAACTTACTCTAATGATTCTCTGTCGACAGGCCAAGGCAAGTCGACGACGAAAAAAGTCAAGCCGGAGGTATCGCACCCTCCGGCTCGTCTTTTTCGTCAGTTCAGGCAAGCGCGGCCGATCAGCGTCTGCCGCCCATGCCCATTCCCATGCCCATGCCTTCACCCATATTCATGTCACCCTTCTGACGGGCTTTGTCCGATTTCTTGAGTTCTTCGGCATAAACCTGGCGGGTGAACTTGAGGTCAGGGTCATTGACGTCCTTGGATTCATTACGCACGACGACCGTGCCATCGGCTTTCATCACGAAGGCCATGGCGGGCATGGTGACCGAACCCCGGCCGCCGAGCGGTGCGAGGCTGATCTGACCGCCTCGGGTCGCCAGCACGATCTGGCGGCTTGTGAAGTCGACAGTTTTCGGCTTGGCACCGGAACCGTCGTGTGCCGGGATCTGGCACATGTTCGGCTCGCCGATGATCATGCCGGGACCGGCCGGGAACTGCCGAACGACCGTCATGCCGTCTTCAGGATTGAACGCGGCGACGTCGAACAGAACAAGATCGGACGGGCCGCCCTGAGTCGAAGGAGGAGCCTTTGCGACCGCGTAGGGAGCGACATCGCTGGGAACGTAAACCGGGTTCGTGTCTTCGCTCCAGGGCCCGAAAAGGAACTGGGCGGAGGTGTCGACGCCGGGGTTGACGTCGTCTCGCTGGTAGTTGGGATTGATGACGCTGACGCGGGCGCGGTAACGGTAGGTCGCGTCAGGTTTGACGGTGAAATCGAAAGCCCGGACCATGATGTCATCGGCGTCCGATTTGGGGAAGTTCGTATCCTCCGCGGCCCCGGTGCCGCCGCCGAAGAGGAAACCTGCATAATCGTCGCCGCCCATGCCGCGACCGCCACCGCCCATCATCATGCCCATGTTGCCGCCTGCGCCCATGCCGGGCATGTCTTCGCCACCAGCACCGCCGCGGCCACGTCCGCCCATCATCATGCCCATATTGCCGCCCATTCCGCCCATAGCCATGCGGTCTTTGGGGTCGGGCCGCTTGATTTCCCGTTTGTCGGACGGGACGAGGCTGGCGACGTGCACGCCGCCGAAAGCCCCATTGAGCAGGAAGGGCAACGGATCGACGAGCGTGTCCAGAATGTTGTCCTGGGGAACCAGTTCCTCGTCGGTTTCTGTCAGGTTGTCGAGTACCAGATAGTTCTGGTCGTAATCGATCGTCTGCCAGTCGCTCCAGGTTCCGTCAGCGCTGAGTTCCTGACGTTCCAGCTCGACGCGTTTGAAATTCGGAGCGGCTTCGGCGAAATCCTTCCGCAAAGCTTTGGCGTAGTTTTCACGCAGGGCCTTGTTGTCCAGAACGCCGGTGACCGCGGCCCAGCGAATCCCCTTCAAGTTCTCCTTGAAAGGTCCTTGCGGGCCGTCAGGGGCGGTTTCGCCATTCTTCTTGGCGGCGTCCTTGTCCTTTTCACGCGCTTTCGCCCGGTCTTCGTTCACGTTACCGGCGAGCGAACGTGACCGCTCTTCCTGCTGACGCTTGAATTTCGCATCTTCTTCCGCCTTCTCTCGGGCGGATTGCTTGGGCTGCCCGCCCAGGCCGAAGCCCATGCCGCCTTCAGCACCCCGGTTCCGGCGGCCGGCGGCGTTCTTTTCCTTGTCATCCGAATCCGACCCGTCGTCGGGGATTCGTTCGCCCTTCTCGTCGGTTTCGAAGAGCGTCGAACCGCCACGGCCAGCCATGGCATAAACGTCTTCGATGGCCACGAGTGTCGGCGTGTCGCGAATCAGTCCGGCCCCTGGTTCGAGCGTCACCCAGCGATGCTTCAGCTTCAGTTCGGACACGTCGATCGTGTCCGTCTCGGCTTTCTTCACGCGGTCCTCGAAGTTCAGATCCTTGATTCCGGCATCGGCCAGTGCGGCGACGATGTCCTCCGGAGACTGAGGCTGATTCAGGTTCTTTTCGGCGGATTCGGCATTGGTGGCGACCGCCTGGGGCGTGATCTGAATCGTCGGCTTGGAGATCGCCAGCGCCGATCCGACCACGAACATGATACCACCGAACGCCACGGCCAGCTTCTCGCCATGATTGGTGAAGAAGGCCTTCGTCTTGTCGAGTATTTTCTGGACTTTGGGATTGGCCATGTCGGATTCGTTCCCTCTTGATTCGCCTCGGCTGGAGCCTGTCAGGCCCGGGCCTGAAATGTCACTGGGATGAAAATGTCAGGTCAGGTCGCACGGGCCGGAAATCGGTTCGATGTCCGATACGCCCGGCCGCGACCCTCGAACGCGTCATTCGGTTTTCGGTTCCGTACCCTTGGCAGGCTCTTCGGCCTTGGGCTTTTCGGCCTTGGGCTCTTCGGCCTTGGGCTCTTCGGCTTTCGGTTCTTCAGCCTTCGGAGCCTCAGACTTCGGTTCTTCGGCCTTCGGCTCTTCCGCTTTCGCGGCGTCGGCCTTCGGTTCTTCGGTCTTCGCCGGTTCGGCGTTTTCCGTCCCCGCGGCGACGGAATCGCTCGTCTCGGCTGGCGGCGGTGGCGGCGGGTTATAGAACCTGGCCTGACCGTAAACGGTCAATTCCACGACGTTGTAGTAAGGATCCTGAAGACTGACACGAGAACGCTTCTTGAGGGCTTCCTCAGCCTTCTTTCGGTCGGCGCGGCGGTCCTTGGAGCGGACGTCGGTGCCTTTGCGAACTTCCGCGGCACCACCCATACCGCCCATGTAGCCGCCCATGTCCATGCCGGGCATGCCGCCCATCATGTCGCCCATGCCACCACGGCCCATGCCGCCCATCATGCTGCCCATCATGCCGCCCATGTCCATGCCGGGCATGTCGCCCATGCCACGACCCATGCCCCCCATCATTCCCGTCATGCCACCATAGGCGAGCATGCTGCTGTCGCCCTTTTCAGGTTTGACGACCTTGATCGAAGGCTTCGCCAGTTCCAGGCCCATAACCTGAATCGCCATGGGTGAACGTTCGAGCTCGACGAGCAGGTCCGCGACCTTGTCCTGCTCGATCAGCGTGGTGAGTTTGATAGGAACGATGAAATACGGGGGATTTTCGACACCTTCAGGGGGCGCCAGAAACTTGACGACATCGGGTGCGGTCGTGGATCCGCTACCGCCGCCACCCATCATGCCACCCATCATCTCATCGCCGCCCATCATGCGGCCGCCCATCCCGGACATCATGTCGGAAGGCGCGCCATAGCCGAGGCTCGACATGCTGGCATCTCCGCCTTCGGCTGAGGCTTCCTCGGTTTCGCCGGGGGCGAGAATCTTGGGTGCGTCGACGAGCGTCACGCCCTTGGTCTGTGACATCGGGTCAAGAGCGGCGTCACTGGCGACTTCGAGCCGGACGATCTGCTTGATCGGGGCTTCGTCCCACACCTTGGCCTGCTTGTTGACTTGTTCGACGACGTCCAGAATCGCCTGACTGACCCACATTTTCTCCTGTTCCTTCCAGATATCGCCAAGCTTCGGAGCTTTGGAGATCTCGAATGTGGAAGGACGCAGCAGCCCTTTCTCGTCAGGCGAGACGACGATCCCGTCACCCTTGACGAAGTCGAAAGGGCGGAAGGATTTGTAAACCGTCGTCACGTATTCGGGATAGAAGTTCACGTAGTCCTGAACCAGGTCGGAGACTTCGTCCGCCGAGGCTTCCTTCGATTCAGGGTGTTTCCGGCCCCAGGCACGGAACTTTTCCTCCACCCGGTCCAGAGGCCATCGAAGAAGCGGCGCCTGGCGGGAATAGAGTTCTTTCCAGGCGACATTGATTTCGCCCGTAAGCTTTTCCGTCTGGGTCGAAGTGAGGTTCTTCCAGTCCGGATTCGGCTTGCGGCCCGATTTGTACGGATCGACGCCCTTGTTGGCGGTTTCGATCTCGGAAGTCTTCGCCGCGGTTTCGGCGGAGATTTTGCCAGCGCCGACGAAGTAGGCCACCATCGGCACCAGTGCGGCGATCGTGCAGAGGATCCAGAACCTCTGTGCGACGAGGATTCGGAGAAATTTCTTGACTTGATCCATGGGCTTGTACCTGTCCTTGTTCGATGCTCGTTGGGGTCGTCAGGCAATGGAAAATGGGAAGCAGGAGGTCACGAGACCGTCACTGCTGCTTCGCCGGGGTTTCCTCGCCACCTTCCGCGGCCTTGGGCGCGGCGTTTCCGAATCGCTGATACATCTGGGCCCGAATCTTGGATTGTTCGAGGCTCTTGCTGACGAAGTCCATCTCCTTGGGAGGAGCGATGTTGGCGTCCTTCGAAGCCTCCACCAGCGCCGTCTGGATCTCTTCCAGCGTCTTCGGCGGATTCTCTTCGCTGATCGGCTTCCAGACCATCTGAATCATGAAGTCGGTCCGGGTGAGATAATCCATTTTCTCTTTGGCCTTGGCCTCGGCACCCATACCACCCATGCCGCCCATCATGCCACCCATCATGCTGCCACGCATATTTCCGCCCATGCCAGGCATGCCGCCGCCGCCCATCATATCGCCGCCATCCATCATGCGGCCGCCTTGCCCGCCCATCATGCCGGGCATGCCGCCGCCCATTCCTCCTTCGGCTCCTTCGCCACCGCCAGAGACAGGCCCCACGGCCGGAATCAGGGGAATGGCGTTCGAGGAGAGGGAATTCGTGCTGACGGCCTTCTCGGTCGTCCATTCCTTGTCCTCGGTCATCCAAACCAGAACGGCGTGGGAGAGTCCGAACCGGCGCGGACCAGCGCCCTGAAGCCGCTTGAGGATGTCGTTACGGATGTAACCGAGCGGGCCCATGTTGTCTTCGTTCTTGACACGGCCCGGATAGGGGTTGTAGTGGTGGCCGACGATCTGGATGACCCAGCCCTCGCCCGTCGGCGTGTTGCCTTCCTTGGTGTCGTAAGGGTGCATGGTCGACTTCGCCGAAGGGTTGACCGAGTCGAGCGTGTCGTACCAGTCCACGGCCAGATCGTTGCGGAAGGCAGGCCGGACCTGGTCTACGTGAACGGCCAGCTTGGCCAGCCGCAGCTGGTCGGCAGGATTGTTGACGTTCAGCTTCTTTTCGGTGACCGGGTCAGGCAGGTAGGCGTTGATCGTCTGCAGAAGCTGCGGCCACATCAGCTTCTCGTCGTTGGATACGATCAGCCCCTCGCCGCGGGTCTTTTCGGCTTCGAAGGCCCCCTTCGCCGTGTCGAATTCCGACTGCAGCGAGGCCCCCTTGGCTGCGACGGACTTGGCTTTTTCGACTGCGGATTTGAACTCGGAATTGTTGACCTTGGACCAGGCCTTCACGTTGCCCAGGAACAGGGCCGTGAACCCGAGCATGAACAGCAGGCTGGCGGCCAGCACCAGCGGCTTTTTCTTGCGGATCAGGCGAGCCTGCTTGATGTCCGGAGGCAGCAGAGAAGTTTTGACCGCCTGCGGGTCGAATGCCTGAACGGCCAGACCGTACGGCAGTGCGAACGAGGCGACGTTATCGGCGAAATCCGGATCGGCGATGCCTTCGCCGGAAAGCCCGCCGAATTCGTTGACCGCCTGAACCGGCAGGTCGAGTTCCTGCTTGAGGAATTCGGTCAGGCCAGGCAGCTTGAAGCCGTTGCCGACGCCGAAGATCTTCTTGATCTGCGAGCCTTTGTTGACGCTCTTGTAGAAGCCGATCGACCTCTGGATTTCGGTCGCGAAATCCTTGAAGACGCCTTTCATGGCCGTGAAGACGGCTTTCATGTCAGGCGAGGCCGCGGCATTCTTCTTGGTGGCCTCCGCCTTGGCGAAGACCATCTTCATCTCTTTGGTCAACGCCCGCGTGAAGTGGTTGCCGCCGATCGGCACGTTGCGCTGCCAGATCCGGTTCCCGTCGGTGATCACCAGCTCGGTCTTGTCCGCGCCCATGTCCAGGACGACGATCGGGCCTTTTTCGCCCCGGCCCTTGATCAGCTCATGGTTGGCGAAATTGTAGATTGCGATCGGCGTCATCTGGACGATGTCAGGCTCCAGCCCGAGTCGTCGCAGCGGAAACAGAGCCTTGTTGATCTCTTCACGCTTCATGGCGAATAGGCCGACTTCGGCCATGGTGAAGGCCATTTCGTCGTCGTCGTCGTCCATATCGTCGTCGTCGGACGCGAGCTGCTGATAATCCCAGACGACTTCGTTCAAAGGAAACGGAATCTGCTGCTTGGCTTCGAACTGAACGATATCGGGGATGCGCTTCTTTTCCACGGGAGGGAGCTTGATGAACTTGATCAGCCCCTTCTGCCCGGGCACCCCGATCGCGATGCGCGAGCCCTTGGGATCGTGCTTCTCGATGAATTCGATCAGGGCCATCCGCACCAGTTCGTCCGGCTCGGCGTCGGGCTGGCTGAGGATTTTGTCGTCCTGGTACGGAATCCTCACGGCGGCTTCTACCGTGAGAGTGTCGGGCGAATCGCCCGGTACGACCTTCAGGGCCTTGAGCGCGACCTGGCCGATATCGATCGCCCAAACCGCTTGAACTTTGGCCATGTTCGGCAGCTCCCTATGAGTTCGATTCGATCAGTCGAAAGATGGATGGTCCGCGAATTCGCCGGACGCCCGGAAGTCCTGGCTACGCAAGTTCCGGCGGAATCGCACCGTTTTCCGGATTCCCGTGCCGCCAGCCATCGCCTCATCGAAACGCCTGGCCAAAGCCGGTACGTTCGATTCGACAAGGTGCGGTGAAGAAATACCGGGGAGGATGGCGCGTTCGGACCACGCCTGCTATCTCTTCGGACGCGAGGTCCCGCGAAAAAGTTCCGCACTCCGTAAGAACCTTCCGAATCCGAACCTTCACTCGGTCAGATTCCGGATCGGCCATCTGGGCGGACCTGATTCGCCGGCGATCGCTCCGAAAAGCGCAGACCGGATGCGGGGAGTGTAACATTTCCGTCGACGATTCCAAACCGGTGCTTCGGAGAAAACGGGTGCCCGCGCGAACATGAATCGATCGTATCGACTCCGAATGCCGGCGAGCGACAGCAAATCCCGCCTGTCCCTCATGATCCGTATCTTCGAATCACTTGGCAAAAGATGCGCGAACAGCCTGGCCGAAATCGTCCGCCGTGACGAGTCGACCATGGTCGATCGAGGACGAAAGTGCAAATATTCTTATTATGACGACAACGAACATGGCTAGTATGCCGGCCTTCGAAATACGCTCAAACGCGACCAGCTATGACCTGGCGGTCGTCGGCGGGGGGATCGGAGGTCTCGCCCTCGCTGCGCTCGCTCAGCGATCAGGACTGCGCACGGTCCTGTTGGAAAGTCATACCAAACTTGGTGGCTGTGCCGGTTATTTCGATCGTGGCGATTTGACGTTCGACTGCGGCGCGACCGCTTTGATGGGCATGGCACCCGGCGAACCGATCCGAAGTCTGCTCCATCATGTGGGCCTCGACCTGAAAGTCTTACGCACACCTGAGTATCGGATGTGCCTGCCCGATGGCGACCTGATCCTGACTTCCGACGATTCTCGCTGGGAAAATGACATCCGGAGTCGATTCCCGGACCTGGGCGAATCGGCCGTGCGATTCTGGCGTATCCAGCGATGGATCGGCTCGACCCTATTCGAAGCCAGCAGCGGTTTGCCGAGAGTCCCGATCCGAAACTTCGGAGATATCTTCCATAACGCGAGAATCCTTGGAATTGACGGTACTTTCGCCACATTCGGCACTGCCGTCACCGTGCTCGACCTGATGCGTCTCCTGAGAGTGAATCGTGACCCTCGCTTCGTGGCGATCGTCGCCATGCTTCTACAGGATACGGCTCAGGCAGGGCCTGAAGTCGTACCTTTGGCGAATGCCTCGGCTTGCTTGCAGGCCTATCGTTACGGCCTCTCTCGCCCCCTGGGTGGCATGCGGGCATTCGTTGAGGGCCTGGGTGAAGCGTTGATCTCAGCCGGCGGCCATCTGCGACGATCCGCACTTGTGGACTCCGTGATACCGAACCTGGGAGGCCAGCCAGGATTTCGCGTCAAGACACGGCGCGGGCAGGTTTTCGAAGCCGGTCAGGTCGCCATGAACCTTCCGCTTGACCGCTGCGCGACCCTGCTCGGCCGAAACGAGGCCGAAGAGCCTTACGAGCGGCTCGAGCGAAGGTCACGGCCTGCCTGGAGCGCATTCACGGCTTATGCCTCGATCGAGGCTGACGCAATCGCCGATCGCCCTGCCCTGTTCCATCACGTTCTGCAGGATTACGGCCAGCCGATCCATGACGGCAACAACGTCCTGATCTCGCTCTCGCCCCCGGGCGACTCAGGTTACGCTCCGGAAAACCTCCGCACCCTCACGATGAGCACTCATGTATCGCCCGAACCATGGTTCACGGGGGATCAGGAGGCTTACGACTCGCTCAAGGCCGATTATGCGGATCGGATGAAACGCGCCATCAGCCGGGCATTCCCTGGTATCGAACCGGCGATCCGTCATATCGAATTCGCGACGCCTCGAAGCTTCGCCCGTTACACCCGGCGAACTCTGGGCCGCGTCGGTGGTCCGCCCGTCAGCAGAAGCCGGTCGAATCTGATGGCCGTCGACCCTGGCGTTTTCGGGCCGGGGATCTGGGTCGTGGGCGATTCGGTTTTCCCGGGCCAGGGAACGATGGCAGTCGTGATGTGTGCGATGCGGGTTCTGGAGCGAATGACGAATCGTCGATGGAACGAAACGGCGGTCGGATCATCCGCGACTTGATTGCTTTCGTGTCGAATCGCGTTATGAAATCGATTCAGACACGCTCCTGTTCCAGACATCGAACGCGAACAAGCCCGCGACAAGACTGAAGCCGCCATAAATCAGCGCCGGCCAGTCGGATGTCAGGAAAACGGCCGACCAGCCGCATGCAGCGACGATGGCCGGAATCGGGAACAGGGGCATACGGAACGTCATGCGGCTGCGCAGGTTCGGATCGCGTCGAACGACGATTACGGTGACGATCTGCCCAAGGAATTGAATCAGGATCCGGCTGGTCAATAGCGCTGCGATGACCGATTCGAGATTCGCCAGACAAGCCAGCCCACCGATGAGCCCCAGAAACAGCAGCGACTTGTGCGGGAATGAGTGTTGAGGATGGAGACTGGCGAAAGTCCGAAAAAAGTGCCCGGTGCGGGCCGCGGCGTATGGCACCCGGCTATATCCGAGAATCGCCGAATACGTAGCGGCGAGCGACGTCCAGAGAATCAGGCCCGTCATCGCCTTACCGGCCCATGAGCCGTAGAGTTTCTCGAAAGCGTCACTGGCGATATGCTCGCTGGCGGCGACTTCCTGCCATGGCATGACGGCATATAGACTGAGGTTCATGCAGAAATAGAGGCTCGCGATAAGCAGGACCGAAATGAGAATCGATCGTGGCACCGTACGCTGAGGCCGATCGACCTCTTCGCCCATGTAGCACACCTGATAATAGCCGAGGAAGTCGTACATGGCGATCGCCAGCGCACCGCCGACACCCATCCACAACCGGTAATCGCCGGAGATCGCAGCGCCGAGAGAATCACGAAATTGCCCGGCGGCGGTGGAAATGAGGCCGGAATCCGCCTGAGAGGCACAGCCGCCGATCATCAGCCCGACGGTGACGAGCATGCCGAGCCAAAGCACGACCATCAGCCGCCCGGCGGCATTGACATCGCGCCAGGCGAGGGCGAGAACTCCAGTCATTACGCCGACGGCGACGAGATGATGCAATCGAATCGTCCAAGGCAAGGTGGTGACGACGTTGTCCAGGCCCGGCACGAGATAGCCCAGATAGAGCGCAAAACCGAGTGCTCCGGAGGCGAGT
Source organism: uncultured Isosphaeraceae bacterium (assembly GCA_964608915.1). GTDB lineage: Bacteria > Planctomycetota > Planctomycetia > Isosphaerales > Isosphaeraceae > QWQI01. The sequence continues at coordinate 41,199 of CAZSQA010000029.1, read as the reverse complement.
TCCAATGGCGCGCTGAACAGGAACTGCCACACGAACAGAAACTTCGCCATTCGGCCCTTCGTCGAATTGCCATAGGCCTGATCATAAAAATGAAACGTGCCGCCCGCGCCGGGAAACGCCCCGGCAAGTTCTGCCCACACCATGCCGTCGCAAATGGCCACGAGCGCCCCCAGCAGCCACACCGCCAGCGAATGCGGCCCACCCATTTTGGCCACGAAAAGCGGCATGGTAATGAACGGCCCGACGCCGACCATCATCGCCATGTTCACGCTCACGGCCTGCAGAAGCCCCAGTCTCTTGCCCGGGGAGTGATGGTCGTCGGTTTCCGTGAGCATCAGGTGTCCGTTTCCGGGAGGTGACGAAATTCTTCGGTATCGAGCGAACTCTGGTCAGCGAAACGACTGCGACGGGCGAATCATATCAGGATGGTCGTACCGAATCACCCCCGGATGCGAGCATCGACTTACTTCGTTTGATTCGATAACTTTCGAAATATCAGGGGAGCGACTTCCGAAGAGAACTTCCAGGGAATCGATTTCGCCGAAGGGCGCAATCGAGGCAGTCAGAACGCCACTTGCCGAATGCTTGCACGATCGAGAAAAGATGAACGAAATCGACTCGCGACCTTCGATTCCTCCCGCATCGATCCGCAATCCTGTGCGTGCGGGATTGGTCAGGATATGGCGATGGTTCTGGTACATCGCTCTGGTCGTTTCTCTGCCGTATGCCTGGTATTCGTTCTACGTGCCATCGAACGACATCGCCTGGGCCGCCGACTTTTCTTCGGCTCAACGTCTCGCGGAAGAATCCGGCAAGCCCTTGATCGTTTTCTATACCGGCAAATGGTGCGTTCCATGCAGGGTCATGAAGCGTCAAGTCTGGGCGGATGATCGAGTTGCGTCCGTGGTCAACGCCAGATTCGTCGCCGTGACGCTCGACATCGAAGCTCGGAAGGGCGACGCCGCTCTTGAACCGCATCCTGTCGTCACAACACCGACGACGATCATCGCGGAGCCGGGCGGAAAAATCCTGCGACAAGTCGAAGGCGGCCTGAGCAGGGCGGAATTCCTCGAGATGCTTGACCGTGCCGTATCGATTCGCGACGGTGGTTGAGCAATTTACTGACCGATCAGGGCACTGATCCAGCCAGTGACTTCCATGATGGCTCCGTATCCCGCGACCAGGGCGATCAGCACGGCCGCGACGACGACGAAGGCCATCCAGACTTTCCCACCGAGTACACGCCGGTCGCCGTCCCGCAGCATCAGCCTCAAGGCGGATCCGGCGATGACGGGAAGCATCAGCGCCTGTGCGAATCCGCCGATCGTCACGAGCCGTTTCGGATCGCCCATGGCAAGATACATGCCCAGTGCCACGATCGGATAGATCACGCAAAGCTGGTTCACCCTGCGTTTGCGCGGGGCACCTTCGGCATTCGGAGCAAGTCCGGCAATATCGAGAAAGTCGGCCGTCTGCCGTGAGTTTCCGGCTGTCGCGACGTAAAGCGTCTTGAAAAGCACGGCCCAGGCGCCGAGCAGAAAGGCCATCTGCGTCCACGACCCCAGGCCGACGTACATTTGCGAAAGCGCGCGGATCATTTCGCCCTTGGCCGGCACGACTCCCCGGGCGTGCAGAATGCCTGCCCCCAGGACATAAAACGCAAGCGTGCCCACTGTGAAGACGATCATGCTGAACCATGCGTCGATCTGCATGACGCGCATCCAGCCCTTCGCCCGGCTGGCCCAGGCGTCTGAAGCATCCCGCGTGCCCGTGGCTCGGCCGTAGCCTTTCTCCAGGCACCAGTAGGGATACGCCACCAGCTCGCTGGCACCGACTCCCGTTATTCCGAAGACGGACATCGCCGCGGCGATACCGCCAGAGGGCAGGGCGAACGTGAGACCGCTGGCCAGGGCCGCGATCGAGAAATCGACCGGCGGCGGCGACCATGGCAGCATGACGACGGCGGCGACGGTGACGAACGTCACGGCGGCGACGAGAAATGTCGTGATTTTTTCGACCCTGGTGTATCCACCGGAAAGCAGCAGGCAGATCGCCAGGGCCGTCGTCAGAGCCGCCCAGATCGCGTCGGACGAAACCCCGATCGTTTCAGCCATTCGGGCGCTCGTCGCTGGAAAGGCCATCGTGGCCGCCTGACCGATCAAGCCTTCCATCGCGCCGATCTGGGCCTGGGTCGCGAGCATCATGGCGAACCAGGTCCAGCAGATCCAGTTCGCCCTCGAGTGCCCGGTTCCGAGCGAGTTGAAAGCCCTCAGCGTCGACTGCCCGTGTGTCAGCGCGTGGCGGCCGAGTTCGATCTGCACGAAGACCTTGATGACGCAACTGAACAGAATCAGCCAGAGCAGAGCGTAGCCTTCCTTCGCGCCCAGCGTCGTCGTGGCGATGAGTTCGCCGGTGCCGACGATCGAACCGGCCAGCACGAGCCCTGGCCCGATCTGACGAAGCGCGTCGGCGAACCGGACGGGCGGGTCGATCGGCGAATCTTCCGGACCGGCGATATCGACGTGAGCGGAGCCTTCACCGACGGCGTCGACCTGATCGAGGACATCGATATCTGTGGCGTGTTCGCGCACGTCCTGCTCTTCGCTCATGGGCGGTGCACCAGGGATTTTCGGCGGGGCGGAGTTTTCGTTCGTCGGTTCGCCGGCGGTCGGACTGGCCGAGTCGGGGCGGTCGATGGGGAACTCTCATGCTAGGATAGTGGGCCGATCGATTCAACGGTTTTCGTGGAATTCTCCCCTCAGGCAGGTCCGGTCGATCCATGCACGACGATTCGCTGAACGCCTCTCCCGCTTCGATCGAACTGACGGGAATTTCGCGCCAGGTCGGCCGGAAGTTCATGCTCGATGACATCTCGCTGCGGGTCGCCTCAGGTGAAATTCTGGGGCTCGTCGGCCATACGGGCGCCGGCAAGACTTCGCTACTCCGAGTCATCGCGGGGCTTGACGCTCCGGACTCAGGCGAAGTGATCCTCGGCGGCACGCGCGCGACGAGCACGCCGCCGCATCAGCGCGGCGTGGCGATGGTTTTTCAGCGAGACGTTCACTATCCTGGCCAGATTCTCGATCGGGATCGGCGGGATGCGGCAAAGGCTAGCGTTTTCGACCGCTGGCGCGCCGCCGGCATCCTGGCTGAAGAGGTTTATACGGAACTGGAATTCGCCGAAGAGCTGTTTTCGCAAAAGCCTGAGACCCTTTCCGGCGGCCAGGGACGGCGGGCATCGCTTCTGAGGGCGATGTTTCGAGATACGCCGATCCTGCTCGCCGACGAACCCCTCACTGGCTTGGACCTTCGCACGCGGGACCGTGTCGCGCGTCTCCTTTGGCGTTTCGCCCGGGCCACGGGCAAGTCGATCGTCATCGTCGTTCATGAACCGGTCGAGGCGATCGGTCTGGCGGACCGTCTCGCCGTTCTGGAACGGGGACGACTCGTCCAATCCGGGCACCCGGCCGAATTGCTCGACGATCCGGGCCATCGGGTCGTCGTCTCGCTATTGCAATATCCGCCCTGGAATGAGGTGGACTCGACAGCCACTGCGGTCAATTCCGAACGAAGCGAGCCCGCATCGATTCTGATCGCACCGGCGCACTGCCGGGTATCGAACGCCCCCCCGATCTCGAGCCCAGCGATCCCCGTGCGGTGGCTGCGCCGCCGATGGTCCAACGTCAGCCCGTTTCTGGAGTGGGTCGCGATCGAAACCGGAACGGTCTTTCGAACCCCCGACATGGTCGATCCCCCTGAGCAGGGATGGTTCGTCTGGACACCTGGCACGGAGCTTCGATTCGACAGCCTCGGACGACGAAGAAAAGAATCAGCCAGCACTTCGCCTGGATCGTCGCCTGAAGGCTCCTCGATCTGACTTCCAATCTTGCCCCCCGGATCGAACGCCCATTCGCTCCGCGATGCGAATCCGGATATCTTCGACGTCCGGCAATATTGGCCGATTTGCGCTGCGCACAGGGCTATGACGAAAATCTCGAATGTGCTGACAGGCCATGAAACGCTCTTTTCGACTCCATGCATGCTCGCATCATCTCTCGCTGCGTCTCACGTCAGCCGTCTCCGTTCTCCTGCTTGACGCTCCGGGCGGGTACTTCATAATGATGTCGTATGCGTCAGCTGATTCAGCGGATGAACGATCGACCGGCCCTCTCGAACCACACACGGACGCGAACTTTTCATGCCTTGGCCTGATCGATTGATTCGTGCCCGATACTTCACGGCCGCTCTCACGGCCTTTCTCGGGCTTTATTTCGTCTGGGCCGACCGCCATGTGACCTACGAACAATCGATCAAATCCTTCTTCGCGGACGATGATCCGGCCATCCTCCAGTTCGACCGGTGGGCCGAAGTTTTCGGCTACGACAATATCCTGTTCGTCTGTTACGAAGACCCCGAACAGCTTACGGCGGAAGGGCTTCAGCGCGTCGCGACGCTCGCGGGCCGGTTCGCCGACGGCGACGCCGACGGCGTCCTGGACGTCCGCAGCCTGGCGACGATGCCCCCTCTCTGGCTGCTGGACGATTCCATCGAAAGGCTCGACCAACTCCCCCGGCTGCTTCAGGCCCCGGCTCTGGCCGCCGCGAAAAAAATCGCCGGCGCGGCTTCGGGCGGCGAAGGCGGACTGACGCTCCTTTCCACCATGAAATCCGCCAGCCCCGAGCAGCAGAAGGCACTGGCCGAACAGATCCGCAAGCACCCGTTTTTCGAACGAATGTTCACGAGCCGCGACGGCCATACGGCTTCGATCATCATCCAAATGAAGCCTCCGGGCCAATATGACGCGCTTCAGGCCATTCCCCGCATCCGCCATATTGCCGATACGTTCGGAAAGGAATCTGGTGTGGGCCGGGTGGCTGTCGTTGGGCCGCCCTCACTGCTGGCCGACGGATTCATCGCCATCGAGCGAGACGGCATTCGCCTCGCACGGCTGGGGCTGGTGCTCATCGGCCTGGTCATGCTGGTGGCCGTCAGAAGCATCTGGTGGACGCTCGTGCCGATCGTCGCCGGCTACTTCACCTGGATGGCCACCGAGTGGATTCTAGTGGAATTCGGCCTGAAGATCAGCCTTTCCGGCGGCCCGCTCATCGGCCAGATCATCGTGCTGACCATGCCTGCCGCCAGCCACCTGGCCCTCCACTTTCGCGACGAACAACGGCACGGCCTGCTGCGCTACGACGCCGCCAGACAGAGCCTTCTGGACGTCATCCGCCCGATTCTCTGGTGCGCATTCACCGGTGCGATCGGCTACGGCGCGCTCATGTCCAGCTCTGTCGAACCTGTCCGTCAGTTCGGAATGATCCTGGGAAGCTGCACATTGATCGCCGCACTCTGGACCACCGCCCTGGCCCCGTTCGCCATGTTGCCGCCCGGCTATCGGGAACGGCCTGATCTCGTCGCGAAGCCATCGCCTGTGGCGGACTGGATGCGACGGATCTCGGACCTGACCATCGACCATCCCCTGCCAGTCATCGTATGCATACTGGCTGTCGTTCTGCCTCTGGCCCTGGGGATATTCCGGCTCAGTTACGAGTCGAATTATGTCCACATGTTCCGGCCGCAGTCGAGGATCGTTTCCGATTACGAATTCGTCGAAAACCGGCTGGACGGAATCGGCCAGGTGAGCATCGTCGTCCCTGCTCCGCCCAAAATCGACGCCGCGGAACTGGCGAAATTCGAAGAGGTGACGAAGCGGCTCGAAGACCTGGGTTCCGAGCGTGTCGTGAAAGTGCTCTCGGTGGCGACCGTCATGGATCCGGAAAGGGAATGGAGTCGACTGTCGCTCGACCGGCAGAATCGGCTGCTGACGACGAAGTCCGACCTGATCGCCGCTTCGCCTCAAGCCAGCGCGCTCAGACAGTTCTGGAACGGCCAGGCCGGGTTCGCCCGCTTTGTCGTTCGCGTGCCGGAATCGAGCCCGAATCAGCAAAAGATCGATACCTTCATGCAAGCCCGAAAGATCGCGGCTGACACGTTCGGACCCGGCGTGGAAGTGACGGGCCTGTCACTGCTGATGTCGCAAATCGCCCGTTCGGTCATCAATACCCAGTGGGCGACGTTTCTGATCTCGTCTTTCACGATTCTCGTCATGCTGACGATGGCTTTCCGGCGTTTGAGCCTGGCGTTGCTGGCCATGCTGCCCACGATGCTTTCCGTCGGCCTCGTCCTTGGACTCATGGGCTGGCGCGGCTACAAACTGGACATGGGCACGGCACTTGTGGCGAGCGTTGCCCTGGGGCTCTCGGTCGACGATACGTTCCACTGCCTGCTGCAATTCCACAGACTCCATGGAAGGCCATTCCGGGAAAGACTTTACGAGAGCTATAAAGTGACAGGCCCGGGGGTGATCCTCTCCAGTTTCGCCGTTTCGATCGGGTTCCTGGCCTTGGCGACCAGCGAATTTCTGCCTTTCTCCCGCTTCGGCATCATGGTGGCCATCGCCACGGCAGGCTCTTCGCTCGGAAATATCCTGCTTCTGCCGGCTTGCATCAGCCTGCGAGCCAAACGCCTACAGAAAAGACGCCAGGAACTGGTTCGACAGCTCGACGAAAAATCCGAAGTCTACAGGCCAGGCTGACAATTCGAACACAGTGTTGGCTTAGCTGTTCAAATAGTAAAGCAAGCTTGACATTTAGACGCACGTGCATTACTATTAGTAAGCTCTGAGTGTGTTCTGTTCCCTTTTCAGACGAATCGATTGGAGGTAACGGCAATGACGGCTCTTCAGAAAAACGCCTGGTACAACCTGGGTGTGATCGCTTTGACGGTGGCCACGATCGTCACGCTCTATCCTGTCGCAGGCAAGGGCGCGCTAGGCGGTTTCGGCTTTCTTGGGTTGATGGGGTTTGGACCTCTGTTCTTTCGGAAAAAGAGCGGAAAAGTCATCATGGATGAGAGAGACGAATCGATCGCGAAACGTTCATGGAATTTCGCTTTCGCGATTTTCTGGGTGGTTGCCGTATTGTTCGCTTCGCTTGTCAGTGCAAGGGTTTACGGCATGGAAGGCGCGGTTCCGGTGTGGATCGTTCAATCCAGCGTATTCGTCGGCATGATGGTGATTTACGCTGTGTCTTCCGTTGCGATTCTTTTGCAGTACGGACGGGGGGTCGCCGATGGGCAGTAATCCGGAGGCGCCGATGAAGAACCGGATTCGCCGTCTGCGGTTCGATCATGACGAAATGACCCAGCAGCAGCTTGCGGATCGGGTCGGCGTTTCGCGTCAGACGATCGTCGCGCTTGAGGCTGGAAAATACCTGCCATCTCTTCCTCTGGCGTTTCGCCTGGCTGCGACGTTCGGAGTCAAGATCGAAGATGTTTTCCAGATGCAAGAGCCGGAAAACGAGACACCGGACTGAATCGCTGGCAAAGTCGATCGACAGCTGCCGTTCCGACCGCTTGGCGCCAGGCGGACGTGGTACGCGAAGAGGTTTCGTGTCTCGCTGCTTCATTTCGATCAGACAATGCGTTCCCCGTCCCGACCGATCGGCGGGAAATTCCTGTCCAGTTCGAAACCCGCACAACCCGACAATAGCCAGTGCGACTCAATACCTGCCTGATCGTTCGATTCTCAGTTCGCTTACGCCGCGACCACAAGCACGGTGCGATTCTCGAAGAGCGGGAGAGGGTGAAACAACCGGTCAGGCCCGGGCTGAGTCCGTCATGTGGACGATTTCGCTTCCAGGCTTTCCGGATTCAGGTAGCGAGCCAGCATGTCGTGAAGCTCGGTAATGCCGATAGGTTTCGCCAGATAGTCCGTGCAGCCGACTTCCAGGCACCTCTGCCTGTCCTCGCTGAGGGCATGGGCGGTCAGTGCGATGATCGGTCGATCGTAGCCGAGACGCCTCAGCTCAGCGGCGGCGGTGTAACCATCGACCTCGGGCATCTGCATATCCAGAAGGATGGCTCGGTAATCCGATTCTGAGGCCTGCCGTATCGCCTGCTTGCCGTTCTCCGCCATGTCGTAGACGAGACCGGTCGGTTTGACGAAATAACCGATGATTTTTCGATTGTCAGGGCTGTCGTCGACGATCAGCACACGACCTTCGAGCTTCGGAATTTGCTTAATCGGGTGAGGTGGGCTGGGCGCGACTGAAGCGACATGATGATCTTCCTGGAGATCGCCATCGCGGGGGGGCAGCCAGCATGGAATCATGACGTCGAACCGACTGCCTTCGCCAGGCACGCTCTTCACTTCGATCGATCCGCCCAGAATTTCGACGAGCCTGCGGCAAATGTTCAACCCGAGCCCTGCTCCGCCGAATTTTCGGGAGGTCGTGTTGTCTGCCTGTTCGAAAGCTTCGAAGAGCCGGTCAATTTCTTGAGGATCGATTCCGCATCCGTCGTCGATCACCGAATACACCGTGCCATAACCTTTTTCGCAATTCTCCGGCCTCTCGGTACGTACCTGAACTTCGACATGCCCGCCCGTCTCGGTGAATTTGATCGCGTTCGAAACCAGATTCATCAGGATCTGGCGCACCGAAGCCGCGTCGATCATGCACGAAAGCGGCATGGGACCGACTCCATGCGTCGAGATCGCCACGCCTTTTTCGCTCGCGAGAACGCTTTGTGCGCCGACGACGTCCTGCGCGATTTTGAACGGCGATTCGGATACGAGAAGCGGCTGATATTTGCCGGCCTCGATCTTCGAGAGATCGAGAACGTTGCCGACGATTTCGAGCAGATGCTTGCCGTTGCGGCGAATGGACATCGCGCTTTCGTCGTGCCGGGGCTTTTCCGTTTCGGGATCGAGGAGAATTTCCGCATAGCCGAGAATCGCCGTCAGCGGCGTGCGGATTTCGTGACTCATGTTGGCCAGAAATCTTGTTTTGGCCCTGTTGGCTCGTTCAGCATCTTCCTTCGCGTCTTTCAGACCCTGTTCGAGCTCCTTCTTTTCGGTAATCTCTCGCTGAACCGCAACCCAGTGAGTGTACCAGCCGGATTCGTCCGCGACCGGGAAGATCACCAGCTCCACCCAGAATTCGCTTCCGTCCTTCCGATAATTCAACAATTCCGCACGAACGGGTCTCCACCGTTCGAGGGCGTGGCGGATCCTGTCCAGCTCTTTTCGGTCGCTTTTCGGGCCCTGGAGAATGCGCGGAGTCTTGCCGAGGACTTCCTCGAGCGAATAACCGGTCACGTTCGAAAACGCCTTGTTGGCGAATACGATCCTCGGTCCCGGCTGATCGATCGGCTCGGACTCCGTGATCAGGACCGGTTCGAGGCTCTGGGCCACGGCGAGTTCGAAAAGCCGGAATCTCGCTTCGTAAGCCTTGCGATCGGAATTTTCGATGAGCGTGACCGCGAACCCGCTCACACCTTCGTCCAGAGTCCTGACCGGCTCGATGCGGCACGTCGCGTGAGACTCCATGCCGTCGGGACGTTTCAGGTTCGTCTTTCCCGCCCAGAATCGCTTGGGCGAGGCCGCGAGTTCGTCCAGTGTCGGAATTTCCGCCGACGCGGCGAGGATGTCGCGAAAGTTCGTTCGAGGCAGCGGCCCTTCCAGCGGCATTCCGACAAGCTTGCGGAACGAGAGATTGCCCCCCAGAATCGAACCGTCTCGTGCGATCATGGCGAACGCATCTTCGATGCCGTCCAGCAGTGCAAGCCATGTCGGGCTCGTGGTCCAGGTCATCGCCGTTCGCTTTCCAGGCCGATTGACGTCCACTGTCGCAAAAATTTCAGCGATATCGCGATCGGAATTGCCAGACCGATGTGTGGCGGGCCTTGTGGCTCGTGAGAGCTGGACCTGACCTCCGACGATCGTCGATTCGGCGGAAGTCGCGAGATGCCATCTCTCCGCTCGTTTTCCTGTCGATCGGAAAACTCTCTGAAAACAGGTTCGAACCGATCGGCCATGCTCCAGCGACATTCGCTGGTTTCTTCTTCGACCGTATCTTGAATTCTCCTTCTGGCGACGCGGTCAAGTCAAGCCGAAAACCACACGGAATTCCTTTATATCGACGATCGTCACAAGCGAAACGCCGCGCGTTTTCACTGCCCGGCCGAACCGGACGCTGTACTCGTCTCCGGTGCGTCGATCCCGATCAGGATCGTCCGTCGTGACTTTGACCCAGTGGGCAATACGGCGGCGATCAGGTATGATATCAGGCCCGATCGGAGCGGAGGGGCCGCCCGAGTTGATTCCCGCGTATTCATGGAGCGATTCCCGCCATGGCCCTCACCCCCTCGACGATGCTGCCCCTGGGCACGAAGGCTCCCCGATTCGCGCTACCGGATACCGACGGCCGAACCGTATCGCTCGACGACTTCGCCACCGCGAAGGGCCTTGTCGTCATGTTCATCTGCAATCATTGCCCGTACGTGAAGCACGTACGCGACGAACTCGCCCGCTTCGGCCGCGATATGCAGGCAAGCGGCGTCGCCGTCGTCGCAATCAGTTCGAACGACGTTTCGACTCACCCGGCCGATTCGCCAGAGAAAATGGCAGAAGAGAAAAAAACCGCTGGCTACGAATTTCCGTATCTTTACGATGCGGACCAATCGGTTGCGGCAGCGTACAAAGCCGCTTGCACGCCCGATTTTTATCTGTTCGACCAGACCCGTGCACTCGTCTATCGCGGCCAGTTCGATGACAGCCGCCCTGGCAATGGCACGCCCGTCACGGGTACGGACCTTCGGCATGCCGTCGACGCCCTGCTCAACGGCAGGCCTGCCCGGTCGCCCCAGAAGCCTTCGATGGGCTGCAACATCAAGTGGAAAGTCGGCATGGAGCCTGATTACGCCCGCTGACGACCGCCCCCGACTCTTGTGTCATGCCGCCAGCGCGCTCCGCGGAAGACGTTCGGCATGACTTACCTGAACTCCTCGATCACCCACGAAAACGATCCTCAATAGCATGCCAGGTTCATCATTCGGCTCTGGTCTCGACGACCTCGACCCACTGACCCCGGAAGCGTCCACGGTACAAGAATCGGCGGATCTCCCCCCAGCGGAGCAGCCTGCCGTTGTCTCTGAAACGCAGGCCGACTCTCCGCCCCGATCGCCGTTCGTTCTCGAATTCGGACCGGATGTCGTCGGACTTCCCCTGGAACTTGGCGCGGGTTCCCGATCCACGCTCGTCGACCTCATCGACGGCGAAGGGCTGGTCGCGAACGTCGGCGGTGCCTTGAAAGCCGGGCGGCTCGAACGAACCGATGCGCTTTCCGTCGGATCTCTGAACTGCGTCTGGCCCGAACGCGAATGGGCCGCTTTCGACGCGCGCACTTGCGATCAGACCGGCTCCGTGCTGTTCGTCGGCGTCGAACGCATCTCAGGCCGGCTGTTCGCTTCGGTCAATCTCGAATCGGCCTTCGACGGACAAATCCCGGGCCTTCATGACCTGGGCCACGCCGGCGAACTTGGGCTGCCGATCGATTTCGACCGAATCGTGGCCCTTCAGCTCACCGACTGGCTTGGTCGCGGCCGGCTGGAACTGGTCGTGCACGTCATGCCGGAACGGGAAGCCGGCGGCCCTGCTCTGTTCCTTTTGGAACGCATGACCGACTCGCTCCTCGACGGTTATCACCCCGCAGCCCTGGCCGACGCCGATGCCGATGCCCTTCTCTCCCGAAATCCGGCCAGTCGACTGCTGCTTGTCTCCTGGACCGGCCCCGGAGCGGACCAGCTTCTCCATTTCGATGGAGCCGGTCACCTGAGCCTGCTCACGAATTTCGGCGGTATCGTTCCGCCAGGTGTCGGCCGGCCCCGACCGGTCGTCGCCGGTTCGCCTCCCCGGCCAGTCGTATTGCCTGGTTCAGCCAGCTCGATCGCGTGGGTCAAACCGCTGCGAGACCGCCCCGGCAGACTCGTGCTAACTGATGCCGCCGGCGGAGTCTCCGTCATCGCGGCCCAGCCTCGCGAAAGTGTGGGTGCGGTTAACCGCGTGCTGTCGAAAGTCTCTGGCGATCTCGTCTTCGGCCCGGACGCCGTAGCCACCGCAACGGACTGGGACAATGACGGCGGCATCGATATCGTCGTGGGCACGGCAGACGGCGGCCTGATCCTTTATCCTGATCGTGGCCAGCCGGGTCAGCCCGCGATCGGCACGCCAGTCCGGCTCGAATCAGGTGGCGACCCGTTCCGTGTCTCCGCTCGTGATACTCGTAAGATCCGTGACGGAGGCCCTGAGACAAGCAAGCCACGCTATGCCTGCCCGACGCTTTGCGACTGGACGGCGCATGAACGAATGGACGCCGTCGTCGCCGATGCCCGCGGTGCCGTCTGGTATATGCGAAACAACGGCCATAAAACTCAACCCCGGCTGGACTTCGCTGATCGTGTGACTTCCGGGGGCAAGCCACTTTACGTGAGCCCTCGATCCCAGGTCGCCGTCGGCCACTGGACCGGCGCCGCGGAACCCGATCTGATCGGGTTCGACGAAGCCGGCGAACTGACCTGCTGGCCACGCCGCGAAAAGCTCGATCATGGCCCCGGCGTCAAAATCCTCGACGCCCGGGATCTGCCGATCCGGCTCGGCGGCCCTGGCCGGCGCGGCGGCCTGACGCACCTCTGGGCCGGCTCCTGGACGGCCCCGGGATCGGTCGAACTGATTCTCTCCATGGCTCCGCCGACGATCGGCCGACTGGCCGACTGGATCGAAGCCCCCCTCGAAAAACCCCTGACGGACTTCCCCCTGTTCTGGATACTTCTGCGAAATCCGAAAGGCGGGGTCGTCACACTGCCGCTGCGAACCGCAAGCGGAGAACTGATTCACCGGCACATGGCCCCTGGTGCTACGTCGTTCAGCGTCTGCGGCGTCACATCAATCGGTCGAAAAGAACCGGATCTGCTGATCGTTCCCGACCAGGGCAAAGCCATGATCTGGCCACGAGAATCGTTGAGATGGGACTGATCGACCGCTCTGACGACAAATCGATCTCCGACCCCAGGTCGCTCTGGGACGACGCCCCGAAGGCAGAGGGCAACCCCGCTTCAGGGGCAATTCGGGTGCCCGCGTCCGAAGATGCCGAAACGATCGAACTCGCATCCGTCGAATCCTCTTCGGTGCGTAAATCGGTGAGCGATTTCGGCGATACTCAGCGGAATTCGAGGCCCCGAGTCGTGCCGGACCGATTGGGCCGTATCGAATCCGCACGCGATTTTCCGCTCTGGTCGCGTGCCAGGGAAAGCGGTCCGCACCTGTTTCGCGTATTTCTGGCGGGCGGAATCACTTTGATCCTTGCCTGGTTGTTCGCCGACTGGAACACGATTCATATCTCCGGCTGGGTCACCGTGATCGGATCTCTCGCCACGATTTTACTGGCTTATCCGCTCGTCGTCGGCCTGGAACGCCCTGTCCGTTCGAGCCCGGAACGTGCCGTACGCGACTTCGTGGAATCCCTCGAACATCACGGACCGCTCTACCGCCGCATGTGGCTACTGCTGACTCCCGAGGCTCAGAATTCGCCGCACTATTCGGAATTCGCCGGATTTCAGCGATACTGGAAAGGTCGCATCCAGGAATGGCGGCACAGGGGCGACGCATGGGCCGGTACGCCGGTCGTGATGTCGATCGAATCGCTGCGCGCGAACCCGGACCCGAACGATCCTCTCGTCCGCCACGTGAACTTCGATCTCGCCGTGAGCCTGCGCGGGCGTCGATCCGCGGGGCCGGTCGCCAGGTACCCCATGCGATGGACCACCGAACGCGGCCGCGACGGCCAGTGGTATTTGCTCCAGGCCGATCCACCCGAATGAAGGCCGGATCCGTCGGGAATTCCGGATCGCTCCGTCACTCTTGCATCCTCCACCCTGTGATCGACGGCAACAGGCCTTAGCGAAATCCGAGAAAAGAGCATCGAACCATGACTTTCGATCGAACGGTTCCCGCCAAGTCCCGACGTCCCTATCGACATTTGTCGATTTTCATCGCTGCGACGTTCTGCAGCGCATCCGTGGCTCAGGAGCTGACGATGGCCGAACGCGAGAAGATCGACCGCGAAGCCGCGGCCGTTCTGGCTTCGACAGGTGCTCCGAGCGCTTCGATCGCTGTGGTTCGCGAGGGCAGGATCGTCTATGAACAGGCTTACGGCGACGGGAGAATCGATCCCAAAGCGAAAGCCGTTCCTTCGATGCGATACGCCATCGGGTCCGTCAGCAAACAGTTTACCGCGGCTGCGATCCTGCTTCTGGAAGAAGACGGCAAGCTCACGCTCGACGACAAGGTCGGCAAGTGGTTCCCCAAGCTCACAAGAGCCGAAGACATCACCTTGCGGCAGTTGCTTTCCATGACATCCGGATACCGCGATTACTGGCCCCAGGATTACGTCTGGCCCGACATGCGGCGGCCCGCGACGGCGGAAGCGATCATGGCCGACTGGGCCGCCCGGCCTCTCGATTTCGAGCCGGGAACGAAATGGCAATACAGCAATACGAATTACGTCATCGCAGCCGCGGTCGTCGAAAAGGTCTCCGGCAAGCCGTTTCTGCCGTTTCTGCGTGAGCGGATTTTCGAACCGCTCGAAATGAAATCGGTCGTCGATTTCGACGCATCGCCGCTGAGCGATTCGGATGCCGGCGGCTATCTCCGAAATGCACTCGGCCCCTTGCGCCCTGCCCCTAAAGAAGGCTCCGGATGGCTCTTCGGTGCAGGTCAGCTCGCAATGACTGCTCACGACCTGGCACTTTGGGATATCGCCATGATCGAGCGAACGGCCCTGAAGGCAACGTCGTACAAAACCAAACTGACCGACACGATCCTCGAAGCCGGCACAGCCACGGGTTACGGCCTTGGCGTTCGTGTCGCGGCTCCAGGAGGTCGTCGGCGTATTTCGCACGGCGGCGCGGTTTCCGGCTATACGACGATGAACCTGGTCTATCCGGACGACCGGGCCGCGATCGTCGCATTCGCCAATATCTACCCGGGTGCCTCCGGCGCGCCAGGTCAGATCGCCGACAAGATCGCCAGGATCCTGTTCCCGGACGGAGCCGATGAAGACGCCGCGGCCCTGAAGACGGCTAAAAAGCTTTACGAAGGCCTCACAAGGGGCGAGATCGATCGATCCGTGCTTTCGAAATCCGCCGACGACTACTTCACAGCCGAGACTTTGGCCGACTACGCCCAGAGCCTCGCCCCGCTCGGCGAGCCGAAGGAATTCCTCCAGACCGGCAAGTCGCTGCGCGGGGGGATGACGATACGTTCCTATCGGATCAAACCGAAAGGCAAAGACGTCACCCTGGAACTGACCACGATGATCTGGCCGGACGGACGAATCGACCAATACGTTATCGCTCGTGAAGGTTGATCGATCCAGCCTCAAATCAATCGCCGACCGACGATCGACGAACGGTTTCAAGCCTCAGCCACGAATCGATCCGCGAAAATCGCAAGCCGGGACAGAGTGCGACGCGTCGCGCCCAGCGTCAGACTGTTTCCGACCAGGGGCCACATTTTCCGGGGGTCCGCTTCGAGCGGTAGCCGATACCGTTCCGGAAAATCGAGAAGCGCCAGCACTTCCCGAGGAGCGAACCGTCGCAATCCTCCGGCTTCTGGAAGTTTGAGAAATGAGCCCGTGCGAGTCGGGCTCCGCCCGTAGGCTGACGTAAAGCAGTTGGTTCGCTCCCGGGGATCGAACCGGTCCGCCATGTGAATCGCACCTGTATAGCGCGCGATGAACGCCTCGTCCGCGACGAGCCTCGCATCCGAATCGAAATCTGGGTGAATGCAGGAGTTAAGAGTCCAGGTACGGATCGTATCGTCCCTGGGGGCGATCAAGCCGGCGGATGTGTCGCGAGTCGCGGCCAGATAGTACCGTTCACGCCGGTTCGGCCAGCCGAATTTCGTGGGGCATATCACTTCTTCCGCCCAGGCGTAGCCGGCACCTTCCAATGTATCCAGAAGCGCTTGCCGCGATTGGCTTGTCGCGAAACCTGGAACGTTTTCCATCGCCAGGTTCGGCGGCTTCAGGGCTTCGATCAGCTTCAGCAGCCGTTCGAACGACGCGGAGCGGGGATCCGCAAGATCACGCCGGTTGCCCAGAACGGTATGGGGCTGACAGGGCGGGCTCATCCACCAGAAATCCACGGCCCCCCAGCCGGCAACCACTTCAGGCGTAAGCGATTCGATATTCCGGCAGATCGGTCGATGCTCCGGAAAATTCGACCGGTAGATCTCCAGGGCCTCTCGTTTGATATCCACTGCGGCGATAGCCCTGGCCGCATTGCCCAAAGCCGCCGCCACGCCGCCTATACCGCAATGCCATTCCACCATGGAAACGGTCATCGTGTTCGCACTTTCCATTTCATTTCGAAGACTTTTCGAAATCGCCAGGAACGGTCACGCCGAGCCGTTCCAGAATCGCCGTCAGAGCCATCAGCGGCAGTCCTGTGATCGCCGACTGGTCCGCGGATGAGATCGCTGCGAACAGAGCGATCCCGCCCGATTCGATTTTGTACGAACCCGCGCAATCCAGGGGCATGTCAAGCCTCACATAGCGTTCGATACGTTCACGGTCGAGCGTTCGCATCGTCATGCACGAGACATCCGTGTGTCGATGTTCCACTCCGTCAGGGCTGATGACCGACATCGCCGTCACCAGTTCATGAGTTCGCCCACTGAGACGCATCAATTGCGCCACGGCATTTTCGAATGTCCCCGGCTTCCCTAACACCTGGCCCTCGAAAGACAGCAGCTGATCGCCGCCGATGATGATTCGGCCGGGATTCCGCACTGCGACCGCCCGAGCCTTGGCACTTGCAAGCTCTTCGGCAAGCTGTTTCGGAGCCATCGTTTTCGTCTGATACGACGCTTCGTCGACTCCGGGGGCGATACACTCGATCGCCAGCCCCAGCCGCTCCAGGAGAGCCTTGCGATAAACCGATGTGCTGGCCAGAATCAGTGTCGTCATGGCACGACCGCGTTCCTCACGTCCGTCCCGAAAATCGCCGCCGGCACCTGCGCCTGTTCGGCCCGGATACGACATTCTCGGTACTCAGGGATATTATGCCGCACATGCCGCGGATTATGCCAACCCGCACGAGCCGATCGTGAGCAGGCTCGTCGAGAGTTGGATCGAACGGCACGCGCCCGATACGGACGCCCGCATTCTTGACCTCGCCTGTGGCTCCGGAGAGATTTCGAGCGTGTTTCTCAGTCGCGGATTCCAGCATGTCATCGGAGCCGATCCTTTCACAGGTCCGGCTTATCTCAACCGCACAGGCAAGGAAGCCCTGAAAGAGGATTTCGTTTCGATCTCGCGCGGATCGCTCGATTCCCGATCGTTCGAAGCCGTCTTCTGCTCTTTCGCGCTCCATCTGGCCGATTCCGGATTATTGCCGCAAGTTTGCCTGCGTTTGACGCAGGTCGCACCGGTGCTCGTCATCCTGACTCCGCACAAACGACCTGAGATCAAACCGGCATGGGGCTGGCGGCTCATCGAAGAAGTGCTGGAGGACCGTGTCCGGCTGCGGCATTACGCCAGGATTTGATTCGCAGGCTGGTTCATTTCCGGGATCGCGGCAATCCCATGACTTTTTACTCACCTGACGTTCATCGATCCGAATTCCAGATCGATCGCATCTCATGAAATTCGATCGTTTCGAAACGGACATCACCTCCATCGACTTCGATGCCGAATCGTCGATCGTCCGGTTGAGGTTGATACGGAAACGGCACGTAGACGAGACCACCCGAGGCGAAAATTTCCAGCCCCGTACGATCGCAATACAGGATCAGGTCCATCATCTTCGATTTCGGGATCGGCACGACATGGTCGCGAACTTTCAAGGTCGATGCCACAGGGTCGATCTCGACCAAGGCTCCTCTCGCACGCAGCGTCACCTTCGCATTCCCCGGCTCGAATCGCATTCGAACTTCGGCCAATTCGGCATCGAAATGAGCCAGAGTGTTCGGCGATCCTGCCCTGACTGTCACGTTCGAAACGATACTGCCCGTGCCACGCAATTTGTCGATCTCACGCACCGGTGCATTCGTGATCCTCGGGCCATCGGGCGTGCTGACAAGTTTCATTTCATGCGGCAGTGTCATCGACTGGTTGAACGGCATTCCGCGAGTCTCCGTCTGCCACCAGCCGATGCGGATCCTGCGGCCATCTTCACGCGGAATGTCGGCGAACGTCTGCGCCGCGTAAAAACCACGGCCCTGCTGACTTTTCAGCCTGGAATGAGAAGCCGTGAACGTCTTTCCGTCGAAATCGCCGAGTGCATACTGGCCATCGGCCGCCATAAGTACCCAGGCGGTTTTCGCCGGATCGCCGTCGATCGCGAGCGGGAAAAAGTCAGGGCATTCGTACATGAATCGGCCGGGCGTCTTGTCGCCTTCGAACAGGCTGGCCAGTTTCCAGTCGATCAGGTTCCCGGAAACGAAGAAGTGGATCGTATGCTGTCCCCCGGGCTTTTCGACATAAAGCACCATGACCCAACGTTTCGAAGGCTCATGCCAGATGACTTTCGGGTCACGATTCCCACCGGTCACCTGTCCGACCACGGGGTTCCGCTCGAATTTCGCGAACGTCCGTCCGTCCGTACTCGAAGCCAGGCACTGCACGGCCGGATCGCCCGCGGCTGTGTAAAACAGAAGCAGCGGTGGCTTATCCTTCGTGCCCAGGCCACTGACGTTCGCATGGTCGACCACGGCCGACCCGCTGAACATCGGCCCGAATCTGTCGGGCCAGAGCACGTCGCCCAATTCCTCCCAATTCACCAGATCCCGGCTCACGGCATGCCCCCAGTGCATGTTCCCCCAGCCCCAGCCATAAGGGTTATGCTGAAAGAACATGTGATATTCGCCGCCGAAATGGACGAGCCCGTTGGGGTCGTTGTTCCAGCCTCGCCGGGGCGAAAAATGCAATTGCCCCCGCAACGGTTCGCGGTAGAGGCTCGCAGCATCGTCGATCGCGTCCCGCTGTTCGATCGATGCCAGCGCTTTCGAATCGCCGGGAAGAGTGTCCACAACGAGCTTCAGCCGCTTTCCCCTCCAGCGCGCGATATCCATCAGCGCCCACCAGTCAGGGGTGCCATCGGCCAGTTCGATGTCGTTTCGAACGACCTCCAGACTGTCGACGAAAAACGTCACTTTCCGTTTCGGTGAGCCATTCTTCACGGGCAACATGAGATAACGATGGCTGGCCGTCAGCTCCCTGAATGCGTCTTTCAGAGGCATGGGCGGCGTGGCGTTCGTCAGGACGATCTGATCGACGTTGATATGCCCCCAGCCGCCGGTCGCCTGATCTTCGATCCGTATGATCGCCTTCTGACCGAGAAATTCGCTTACGTCCCACCCGGCGAGTGCCAGTGCTTCGCTTCCGCCGGGGCTGTCGTTGGGACCGGTCATGGATCGCACGACCTTGCCCCCGACGTTCAGAGTCATCCGAAGTCTGTTCTCGTCGCGACCGCCACCGATGAGAAACCGTAGGAATTTCCGATCGATCCGAAATTCAGGAGATGCCAGAGCCCCCGTCGAGCCGTCGCCGCCCCGAAACGAATTGACGAGCCCCCGGCCTTCGAAACCGCTGACCGCCATTTGCCCCTGAAGCGTGCCCCGGGCAGGTGCAGTACCGAAAGCATCGCCCGTGACTTTCCAGGCTCCGTAATCCTCGCCTTCGAAGTCGGCGATGAGGATTTCAGGGTCGTCGATACCCGTGGCGGAACAAATCGCGACACTCAGCGCCAGAGTCAGAAAAAGCGTTCGAATCATCGATTGAGGCTCGAAGAGTTTGCGATAGCGACGAAAGCCAGACATGCGAAATCCTGGATGTCTCCGAACCTGCGAATGACCAGGAGTTCGCAGACGGTCCGAAACGAAATGTTACCAGATCTCTCGAACAGCGAATCTCATGGACGTTCCGGATTTTCCGATTTTTCCGAATCCCTTGCCTGGATAGACCGACACGTCGTAAAATCGAGTCTTCAGAACGCTTTCGTCTGATCCGCGAAACGTCGGATCGGGTCGCGTGATCCAGGACCCGCAATTGTGCGACAGCCTCATGATCGCACCACGATGAGCCTACCAATGTTGCACCGACAAAGACTCAGAATCGCGACCGCCGCTCTGGCCGCGTGGGCCGGTCTGAACATACTTTGCCCCGTCTTGCATGCCTGGCAGGACGCGCCTCGCCCGCTGCCGGGTGTCGCTTACGGCATGCCTGAAGGCACCGAGAAGTTCGCCGCTGGAACACTGGTTCCTTACGAAGGTTACAATTATGTCGCCCAGGGCGATGGCACGATGATGCTGGCCGCCCAGCAGCCTCAGGCCAGGCCTTTGCCGCCGCCTCGTCAACCCGCGGCCGCACAGGCCGCGAATCCCCAGGTCGTCGCGACGACTCGTCGCATCGTCTATGTGCCTACCACGACTGTCATTCGCACCGTTTCGCCTGGCTGGGGCTATTCCGGTTGGGGCTACGGCGGATTCGGCATGCCATATGGCCTGGGCTTCCGCTCATACGGATGGGGCGGCTGGGCTGGTCCGGGAGCCTGGGGCCCCTTCGGCCCCTTCGGCCCGCCAGGCTTCGGGCCATATATCGGATTCTGGTGATCGATCTTCGGATTCGAAAACGAGACGCATCCCGAAGTGCAAGAGCCGCCGGACTCGTGAGAGCGGCTCTTAAGTCTTTTAGGCGATTACGAATCGCCGCCGGAAAGTCCGCGGCGACCGAGTTCAATCTTTTTTCTCGGTCTTCTTAAGCTCATCCTCATACTTTTCGAGCACCTGATTGTCGACGAATATCGAGTTGACGAAAGTCGCCCCTCGTTCGTCGTAATTTTTCGACTGCATGAATTCGCCGATTTCGGGAATTTTTCGCGTCGTGCCTGAGACAAGCGTCTCGATGCAGATGACTTTCGGCCGAAATCTGGCGAAATCGATCGATTTGAGGATTTCGAAGTGAATTCCCTCGGCGTCGATCGAAACATATGCGGGAGCTTTCCCGGCGAAATGATCGGCCATGACCTGATTGATATCCAGTAGCGGCATTTTCACGACTTCACGGATACGTATCCGTCCATTCGTGACCTCTTCCTGATGCTCGGCCTCTTCCTTCGAAAATGTGTTCCAGGAAGGTTCGGTCATCCGGTAATAGTCGGCCTCACGCTGAGCCGTGATTCCGATACCGGCTTCAAGCACCGTGTCGTTCGGGCGAACCTCACGTAAGACCTTGCAGATGTCCACGTTCGGCTCGACGAGCACGCCTGTTCCCCCCTGCTCGTAAAACAGGTAGGTATTGTTGATCAGCGTCGGATGATAGGCCCCGATGTCCAGATAAGTCATTGGCTCCCGGTTCTGGAGGTAGCCGAAGATGAAGCTCACAATTCGGTCCTCTCCGGCCTGGGAGTAGGATTTGTCCGGGGGCGTCAAAGGCGGCGGCGAAGGGTTGGCCTGGCGCTTCGGGGCTGGCTTCCAGGGCCTGACCGGTTCATTCGCAGCAGCCCGATCTTTCATGAGCCCGCGAAATTCGTGCACCGTTCTCGGTACGAAGTGCCCGGCGACCGCCCCCAGAGAGGTGAATCCGATGCCTTGCAGGAAGCTCTTTCGATCGATCATCCGAATTGCCCCTTCGATGTCCTCGATTCCGCGACGAACACCCGGAGGACCGGGCGGCAGTACGCGAGACCAGGCCGTTTTTCGACTGAATTCCCTGAAAAGGAAGGAGTGTCTTATGTCTCATTGGTAATCGAACGGCCCTGCTTACGCAAACGAAATCCTCCGCACTTCGATACTGCAGTTCACGGGAAATGACCAAATCCGGTATAACTGAATCATCAATTTTTCCGGGAACCGCCCGGCGACCGGCTTTCGCGTCTGAGCGATCCGCCGTTCGCGCCGAATCCCCATCGGTCAGGACCGCAGCTCAAGCATGAACGCCGTCTTTCCTTCCATGAAGCGCCTCGACCTCGTTCGGAATCCAGGAGAAGGCGAAGCATTCCTCGAGAATCTACGACGCAGTTTATCGCCCCGGGGCGACATCGTCAGCACGAGGGGTCGCGAACTCACGGAAAAAGTCTTCGGAGAAGCCCTTTCACCTGTATCCGTGGTCGATCGTATCCTGGCCGGGATCCGCGAATCAGGGTTGAAAGCGCTGTTGAAATACACCGAGGCTCTCGACGGCAAATCTCTCACGCCGGACACGATGCGAGTCAGCCAGGCCGAGTTGGAAGCCGCAGCAGCGAAGGCTGCCCCGGAATATCTGGCAACGATCGACCGGATCCGGGCCAACGTTCTGGCATACCAGCATTCGATTCTGCATCACGATTCGAAACCGCTTACGACCATCGATGGCAAGATCTGGCTACGCTACCGCCCCTTGAAACGCGTCGGCGTGTGCATTCCGGGCGGCGCAGCGGCATACCCTTCCAGCCTGATCATGACTGTCGTACCCGCCCAGGCGGCTGGCGTGCGGGAAATCGCGGTCGTCGTTCCTCCCACGCCTTTCGGGGGATATAACGACGACCTGCTCGCGGCCTGCCACCGGCTGGGGGTAACGGAAGTTTATCGCGTCGGCGGAGCCCAAGCCGTGGGGGCATTGGCTTACGGGGTCGAAGGTATCGCGCCGGTCGACAAGATCGTCGGCCCTGGCAACCTGTTCGTCGCTCTGGCCAAAAAGGCCGTGTTCGGTCATGTCGATATCGACTCCATTGCAGGCCCCAGCGAAGTCATCCTTATCGCCGATTCGAGCGCCAGGCCTGATTTCATCGCAGCGGATCTCATCAGCCAGGCCGAGCACTCGCCAGGATCGTCGCTGCTGGTCACCTGGGACGAATCGCTCATCGAACGTGTCGCCCAGGCACTGGAAGACCAGCTCGGACGACTCTCCCGCGGCGAGCTGGCCCGCGACAGCCTGGAAAGCTTCGGCGCACTCGTGCGCGTGGCCGACGAAGATGCAGCCGTCGAGCTCACCAACCGTATGGCCCCCGAGCACCTGCACATTTCGACCACCGACCCGGAACGACTCGCCGAACGGCTGACTGACGCCGGGGCGATATTTCTGGGCCATCACACGCCTGTCGCGGCTGGCGACTATGCAGCTGGCCCATCGCACGTCTTGCCCACGGGCGGCACGGCTCGCTGGGCAAGCGGCCTGACGGCCAACCACTTTCTGCGTTCGACCAGCATGATCGGGCTGACCGAAAAAGGCCTGAATCAGATCGCGGGCGATATCACCCGCCTTGCCGAAATCGAAGGGCTGACAGCACACAAAGCCAGCGTCACGGTGCGAACTTCAGGCCGCATCGAATGAAACGGCTTCGAAGTCGCTCGATTTTTCGAATTCCCTGATTCCGAACCGCATCGATACGAACCACGACGGATGTATGATCATGAGTCTTCAGATTCGCCCTGCTACGCCCGACGATTGCCCGACGATCGTCGCCCATATCCGGGAACTGGCGTTTTACGAAAAGCTCGAGCATGAAATGGTCGCCACGGCCGAGCAATTTCGTGAGCATCTGTTCGGTCCACGGCCCGTCATCGAAGCCATCATGGCTGAATGGGACAGCGAACCTGCGGGCTTCGCCCTCTTTTTCACCAATTTCAGCACCTTTCTGGGCAAGCCGGGGATTTATCTCGAAGACCTTTACGTGCGTGAAAAACACCGCCGCAAGGGTATCGGCAAGGCCTTGATTTCGAGCCTGGCGAAGATCGCCGTCGACCGCGATTATGGCCGGTTCGAATGGTCCGTGCTGGACTGGAATGCCCCTGCGATCGCCTTTTACCGTTCCATCGGTGCCATCGGAATGGACGAATGGACCGTGCAGCGTCTGACGGGTGATCCGCTCGAACGCCTGGCGGCGTCGGCACCGCCCATCTCAGACAAATCCAGATGACTTCCGAACGGCGAGCTGACGATAAAATCTCGCCAAACGACCGGACTTTCGAAAACCCGCGACGAGAACTGACGCCATGAGCTACTTTCTGCCCCATATCGACACGATGACCGGCTACGTTCCCGGTGAACAGCCACGCGACCGCACTTTCGTCAAACTCAACACGAACGAAAATCCCTATCCGCCCAGCAATCGCGTGGCCGAAGCCATGATGCCGATCCTCCTCGGCGGCCGGTTGCGTCTCTATCCCGACCCCCTCGCCACGAAATTCCGCGAAACGGTCGCTCATCTTCATGGGGTTCATCCCGACCAGGTCCTGGCCGGCAACGGTTCCGACGACATCCTGACGATATTGACTCGTGCGTTCGCGGATTCAACCAGGCCTGTCGCTTCCGCACAACCCGGTTACATTCTCTACGAAACGCTCGCTCAAATTCAAAATGCTCGATTCCAGGCCGTCGAATTCCCCGTGAACTGGACGCTCGAACCAGAGCATTTGCGAAATCTCGAAAAACCGGCGATGTTTTATCTCGCGAATCCCAATTCGCCCTCAGGCACGGCCATGGCCCCTGATCAGGTGGCGAAACTGGCGGAAACCCTGCCCTGCCCGCTGGTGGTGGATGAAGCTTATGCCGACTTCGCGGACACGAACTGCGTGGAACTCGTCAAAACACACCCGAATGTCATCGTCAGCCGAACGCTTTCGAAAGGCTATGCCCTGGCTGGCCTGCGGATCGGCTATTGCATCGCCAGCACCGAGATCATCTCCGGGCTGAACAAAGTCAAGGATTCCTACAATTGCGATATGCTATCGCTGGCTGGCGGTATCGCGGCGCTGGAAGACCAGGCCTGGCTCCGGGCAACCAGAGCCAAAATTCTGGCCACACGTGATCGACTGGCGGCTTTCGTAGCGGAACTCGGCTATCTTGTGCCACCCAGCCAGGCGAATTTCGTCTGGTGCGAAGGTGGCCCGCCCGCCGAAAAGGTTTACGAAGCCTTGCGAGATCGCGATATCCTCGTGCGTCTGATGCGCTACCCCGGTCGCGAAGCGGCATTACGCATCACCGTCGGCACCGACGACCAGATCGATTGTCTGGAAAACGCCTTGCGCGAGATCGTCTGACACCGGAAAATCGAAGTCTCGAGAAAAAAGGGGCAGTTCGCTTTCGAGTGCTGCCGGATACCATCCATGCACGATGTGACTTCGAAATCTCCGTTCGTGTTTCCCTGGGGCGATTCGGTCCTCGACCTCTCTCCCGCGGCGTCATTTCGTTTCGAATCTTCGCGGTTCGACCCGGATACTTCAGATGCCATCGCGGACTGGTCGACGTATGCTGAAAAGCTCCACGAATCGCTCGATTTCCCGCTCAGCCAGGCGAAGCTGGAAACGCGAATCGGCCCCGGCACGAAGGTCGCGATCGTCGTCGATGACCCCTCACGCTGGACACCGACCGGAAAAGCCGTTCCGATCGTGCTCGAACGCCTACGTGCGGCCGGTGTCGAGCGTCGAGACATTTCCATTTCGTTCGGCGTCGGCCGCCATGCGGCTGTCAGTCACGAGGACAAGATCAAGCGACTTGGCCCTGAAATCGTCGACAAGTTCGAATGTCACAGTCCCCCGGTCGATGACATTTCCTTTTATGACGATCTCGGAACCTCGGCAGACGCAATACCTGTTCGAGTGTTCCGACCCGTCGTCCAGGCCGATTTGAGGATTCTCGTCGGCTCCGTTCTGCCTCATCTTCAGGCCGGCTTCGGGGGCGGCTGGAAGCTCGTTTTCCCGGGCTGTTCGCACCGGTCTACCCTCGGAGCGATTCACCAGCAGGGCCTTTCCGGAGACGCCGCGAAGCTCCTTGGTTCGGATCCGGCTTCGAATCCGATGCGACAGGCGATTTCCCGGGCCGCGAAGCTCTTGCCCGGCGGCACATTGTCGATCAGTCACGTCATCGGTCGAAATTCCGCGGAGATTTTCGATGTCGCAGCCGGCGATCCGGACGAAGTGGAATTGAAGCTGGCCGGGCAGGTCCGGCGGCGGTTCTCGTTCCCTTCAGACCCATCAGGCAAATTATCGGACGCCATTCTCGTCGGAAATGCTCCCTGGCCTGGCGATCCTCTCCATTCTTTCAAAGTACTACTCAATCATCGCGCAGCCTGCAAGCCCGGCGGCGTACTCGCCGGCGTCTTCTGGACCGATCCAGCCGAATTAGGCCGATCGTTTTCTCCCGGTCTGGCCCGCTTGATTTCGAAATCCGGACCGCTCGGTGCTCTGGCGACTCGCTTCGGCCTTCCCGCCGCCGAAACCGCGGCTGCCCTTCTAGGCTCGCCGAAGCGTTTCATGATGCGTTGGGCCCGCGAACTGGTTCTCGACCGCGATGTCGTCGTCTACTCGCCAGAGATGAAATCGCACTTCGGTGCCCGGTTGGGACCGGTTCGGATCGTCGACAGCCCTGAGGAATTATGGAAATGGATTTCGAAATCCTGCGGATCCGGCGCAGCGGTGACAACCTTTCCCTATGGTGGACTATCGTACGTCCCTCATATTCGGGATTGAGCGCAGTCTTGATCCTCTCGGTCGATTTCCTTCGTATTTGTACGTCCGATCGATTCGAATCGTATTCAGGAGAGTTCGATTCCTGCATTCTATCGATCCAGCGCTTTCGTTCGAATTCGGAGGATTCAATCGTTGAGTCGAAATGACCTGATGCTCCGTTGACGTCGCACTGGACCCTGTCGACGAGAGCGATTCGACGCATCTTCATGACTTGTATTCCGAAGTCAAAGGTACCACGAATGGCAGTCGATGCCGTTCGGCGTCATTCCAGCCGCCGCGGCGTTGTCCTTCGCCAAATGACCAATTTCGTGCGCCGCTGACCGGAATTACGTGACATTTCAGGCGCGGTCGTCATATGATTCCGAATGGTAATCGCTCGAACGGAGAATCGCTTGATTCGAGGTGATCATGGCTGATGGCGAATCCTCAGTGCGTCTCGAAATCGCGGCTTATCTGGGCCATGCCGCCGCACGAGATCTCCTCGGGGGCAAGGCTCCGCAGCCTTTCGCACTGGCCTCGATGAAACTCGGCGGCGATCGGAACTGGCGTAAGGCGATGCGAGCGATCGGCCACGAGCCGGTAGCGAAAGCCGCTTGTTCGATCGCGGAAATGGCACTGGCGGAATATTCGAAAAATCCGGATTCAGTCTCTGAGGTCGAATCACAGGCGAGAATGGCCGTGGAATCACTCATCGCATGGCGGAATGGCCCGATCGCCCCCGAGACGCGAACGGCCGTCGAGCGAAATGCGATCCGATTCTCATTGAACGTCAATGTCGGTGGAGAGTTGCGCGATCATTCCGGCTTTCGTGGCCAGTCTGTCGGCCGGATCATCGGAAAATGTGCCAGTGTTGTCCTCGCACCGGAAAACCCGCGTTTCGTTCGCTGGTTCGGTGAAGCGGCGGAATCCTTGTGCAAAGATTTTTCTGTATCCGAAGAGCATATCGGCGAGATGATCGCAAAGGTCTTTTTGCCTTTTTTAATGATAAAACAACACTGAAGCGATGATCACCCGATGACCGATCGCATTATTCCCCTGTGGAGGTCGCTCCGAATTCGAAACGGTTGACCGGGTGAGTCCAGCGGACGAAAATACATCGATCGATCCTGATCCGATCGTCGGATCAAGTTACCAAGGCAAGGCCTGCCAGGCATTTCGACCGAGCAACCCGATGACTCCGCTCTTCACCAAGCTCAATCTCGCGACGAACCGTGTCATTCATGTGCTGGACGCTCCCGAGTCGTTCGAGCCCGAATTGCAGGCACTGTCTGACGTGCGCATCGAACGATCCGTAACCGGCCACGTTCGATTCGCTCTGGCCTTCGTGAAAACACTGGCCGAGGTCGAAAGCGCCGCGACTGGCCTCACCTCCGCGGCCGAGCCAGATGCCACGATCTGGATGGTTTATCCCAAGGGCACTTCGAAGAAATACAAGTGCGAATTCAATCGGGACACAGGCTGGGATAGTCTCGGCAAGGCCGGATACGAACCCGTGCGAATGGTAGCGATCGACGCGGACTGGTCGGCGCTGAGGTTCCGCCAGGTCGGCTTCGTCAAAACGATGAAGCGTGATGCCTAACGCACGATCTCGAAAGAAGGACGAAACAAGACCGGGAAGTCTTGAAGATACAGTCGATGCGGCTCACGAATTTGCGAGCCAGGCCCCATTCGGAATCCAGTCGCTTGTCCGAGCCTGTTGTTTGAGCGGAATGCGAGTCGAATCCGGCCCTGGCGCGGGAATCAGGCCCAGGCTCCGCCCGATTTGTCCTGATAAACGGACCAGATGTATCCGTCCGGGTCTTTGATCGCGAATTCACGCCAGCCCCATTCCTGATCGATCGGGCCGTCCGAGACGCGGGAATAATAGCCGGCGTTGCAGGCCCTGGCGTACGCCGAGTCCACGTCGGCGACGCGGAACTGCATGTGAATGCCGACGCCTGGCTTGGTCTCGTTCAAGTCCAGGTCGTTTTCGTCAGCCACGTGCAGCATGATCGAAAAATCGCCCAAACGCATGATCGCCAGGGTGGCCGGGCCGCCGTCTTCCTGGGCGTGCTTCTGGGAGAGAGTCGCCCCCAGAGCTTCACGATAGAATTCGACCGACTTATCGATCGAACGCACATAAAGAAACGCGCTCGTGACTTTGGCCGCGGCAGCCGTCGCGGGTTTCGGGGCGGGTCGCGGAGCAGGCGATACGGCCTGAACACCTGGAACGCTCGACCAATCCTGAATCGTAACGCCCGGCACAGGGGAATTCGCGTATGCGGTCGCACTCGCTGGCGTCCCGGCGCCCGTGGATTGAGACGCGGGACGTGCGGCAGCGGTGCCGGCTTTAACGGCTTCACGTTCGTTTTCGGCGCTGGCTCGTTCAGGTTGGCTCATGGCTGCGTTCTCCCCTTCGCTCGCGATGGAACCGTTGTCGGCTTATGCTGAATTCCATCCTGCCGTCTTGAGTTCCGCTTGCGGAAATCATTGTGCCTGATACTGCTGTTCCTGAATACGTCAATTTTACGGGATCCGGCGCGGATTCGTCATGACATCATGGCGTCTGGGCCGGTTTGGACCGCACGATGAATTCGATCGTTTCACGCATTGCGGGCAAAAGAAATGCTGCCGCGGAATAGTGGCCGGCATCGTATCGAACGATTTCGGGCTCGCCGGCAGCTTTCCAGAGAGCTTCTCCCGAACGTGCCGGCACGACTTCGTCCACCTTCGCGACGATCATTTTCACACGCTTGCCGCGGAGCCTCGCTGCATATGTCAGGGGGTCGAACGGATCGACGAGGGCTCGCAGGTCATCGAACGTCCGTCCCGACTTCTGCCAGGCTTCGCGATACACCCTGGCTTCTTTTTCGGGAAGATTCCAAAGGATGTCGGCCAGTCCGCCTCCAGCCAGTACGAAGACTCCGCCCGAGGCCATCGGGTCGATCGACGTCGCCAGAGCCGCCATGATTCCGCCGAGCGAAATACCCGTGGCGTGTATTTTCGTGGCGTCGACTTCGGGCCGCGAAGCCAGCCAGGCGATCGCACGGCGAATGTCGAGCACACCCTGACGAAAAGCCGCCACCGACCGGTTCATGTCACCGCTGAGGAACCGGACTTCGGGCTGATCCTGAGGTTTGCGCTTCCCGTAGTATGGCAGCTGCACGAACAGGGCCGCGACGCCGTGATCGGCAAGTCGAGCCGCCATGAAACGAGACAGGGGAAAGTCCGCCCCGAGAATATGAAGCACCACAGCCGCCGGATACTTGCCGCCTTCGGGTGGAGGGCTCGCTGGCAGGAAATACTCGGCATGCACGATATTGTTGGCAGGCACGTCGCCCGGAAGCGGAGACGGAAACCGAAGTGCCCAGACATGATGTCGAGTCGCCGTCCGTATTGGCTTCAGTTCCCACTGAAAACGGCTCGGACCCTGCCGAAAGATTTCCGGCACGCTGTTTTCGGCCTCGGATGGCCGAAAATCGACGATGCCTTTTTGTGAACCAGCAGGCTTCGCGACTGCCGCGGAATTATGCTGTGCCGATGAAACAGACGCGAAAGCGAAGACCGTAATGGCGAAAAGAACGCCCGGGCGCGCCACTGCTCTGAGGTGCGAAAAACGCAGTGAGATCGGTCGTAACGATTCCAACATCGATGCATCCCTGCTGACAAATGATTCCCGCACAGAGGCTTGCGTTTCGGGGGCAAGTCCCGTTGCCCTTTCGGTCGATATGATCTATGGTACGACGCGACCGAATGGACCGCAATGGATTCTGGCGGGTCAGGTCGCGGTCGAACGAGCCTCATGGTCTCGGAACGTAACGGAGCCGTCCCCGTGTCCATTGCCCCAATTGCCGGTCTGCCTGAAGGTTACGAACCTCGCCGAGTCGCGATCATCAAGCCCAGCGCCCTTGGCGACGTCGTGATGTCGCTGCCGGTTCTGAACGCTGCGCGTCAGGCCTGGCCCAATGCCCGAATCAGCTGGGTCATCAACAAGGGGCTGATCGGCCTGCTTGAGCATCACCCTGCGATCGACGAACTCATCACCTTCGACCGTAAAGGTTTCGGCGAAGGAGCGGGCGGCGCGATCCGGTTCGCCAAATGGCTCTGGTCGCTGAGACAACATAACTTCGACATGGTTCTCGACTTGCAGGGGCTGTTGCGATCAGGCCTCATGAGCCGTGCGACAGGTGCGAAGTATCGAGTCGGTCTGGCCGAAAGCCGCGAAGGCTCTCGCTGGTTCTACACACACCATATTCCGACTCTCAAACATAAGAACGAAGACGTTCATGCCGTCGACAGGCTCATGAAGGTGGCGGAGACGATGGGTTTCGTCAAACCGAATGCCGACCCCAACTTCTTTTGGCCCAAGACCTTGAGAAGCCAGGCCTGGGCACGAAAAACGCTGGAGGACTTACCCCGCCCCTGGGTCGGTTACACCCTCGGTGCCAGGTGGCAGACGAAACGCTGGCCAGTCGAGCAGTTCGTCAAACTGGTCGACCAGGTTCAGGCCAATTTCTCAGGCTCGGTCATTTTGATCGGAAGTCCCGAAGACGCCGAGCTTTCGAAACGATTCACCGCGATCGCCGGGAATCGTTTCGGCAGGATCACCGACCTCGCGGGCAAGACGACGCTGCCGGAACTTCAGTCGATGTGCGCGGAACTTGATCTCCTTGTTTCGAACGACACCGGCCCGTTGCACGTCGCCTCAGCCCAGGGGACGCCGACGGTCGGCATCTTCACTTGCACTCGTCCTGCACGCACAGCGGCCTATGCCGAAAACACGACTTGCGTGACGACGAAAGTCGATTGCGCCGGAAGTCTTCTGAAATCGTGCTCGCATACGAAGTGTTTCGCCGAGTTGGAACCGCGGCGAGTCTACCTGGGCGTTGCCAGCCAGCTTCATCAACTCGGCTTCGGTACACGATCCGCTGTCGCCTGAATCGAATCGATCGGCACAACTTCATTCGGTGAACCAGCCCGTTCGTAACCCGAGCGGGCTGGTTTCGAAAGAAAAGTTCGGAATGTCGTCCGCGTGCGAACGACTCGCGCAAGTTTCCGGAATACGGGGAGTTCGCTGCCCGGCGATACGACTTCGAAGGGAGTTCGCCAACGCGCTTTCGAGGTGCTGAGGATTGACTTTCCGTCGACGTACGTTATCTTATGAGAACCAAGCCCCTTTAGCTCAGTTGGTAGAGCAGCTGACTCT
The DNA here is from genome assembly GCA_964608915.1 of uncultured Isosphaeraceae bacterium. Taxonomy (GTDB): domain Bacteria; phylum Planctomycetota; class Planctomycetia; order Isosphaerales; family Isosphaeraceae; genus QWQI01. The sequence continues at coordinate 9,670 of CAZSQA010000029.1, read as the reverse complement.
TAATCAGCGGGTCGTAGGTTCGAGTCCTACAGGGGGCATTCAGGAAAAACAAAGGAAACAACGACATCACAAGCTCTTAAGGCATGCGAGCCGAGAGGGCTATTTTCGTCAGAAGTGGTCAAGCGTTCCCTGAAATCGTCAGTCGACTTCAAGATTTAGTGTAAGCTGGCGCATAAGCTGGCTTTTCGGGCGAACCCTGAAAACAAGGGGTATCGGCATTCGTATCGAAGGATCGAGTGCAAGCTGAGTGTAAGCCAGGGGGGGCATAAGCCGAGAGAGCAATTGAGTGAGTGATTGCATGCATTCTTGATTTTGCCTTAAGGCATACCCCCTATGATCCTATAGGGGGTATCGATACCCCGTCCTAATCGTCCTAATGTCCTAATTCGGCCGCACTGACTGCGCGCAACCCAAAGTCTTAAAACGGCTTGCGTCATAAGACAGCCGGATTCCTCGATTGTCCTAACGTGTCCACCACGTCCTAGCCCCCGGATCTGGCTCGCTTCGTTACCTTCTCAGCCGGTTCCGGCTCGCCATTGTCGGGGAACGTCGAATCCATCGCGCCATGGAGATCGAGAAGGCTTACGTCGGTGTAAAGGTTCGCCGTCAAGGTCGGGGTCGAATGCCTCATGATTTTCTGGACGTTGACCAGGGGAACCCCGTTCCTCAGCAGATTCGTGCCGAGACTCATCCGCAGTGCGTGAATGTCGAGAACCCGCCCCTGATCGTCCTTTTTCGGTATTCCGGCGAATTCGAGGTCACGGTCGAAAATCTTGATCAGGTTCTCGGGAACCTCAATGACGAAATCCTCGGGCGCTTTCCCCTCGATCTGGCGAGCCAGAACCGGAACGATCTTCGAAGGCAGGGGGACGATATCGCCGCGTTTGGCTTTGGTCGATCGTGCTTCCAGCAAGAGGCAGGGCCTCGGGCCGTCCAGGGCCACAGACTTCACACGAAGTCGACGCAGCTCGCTGAATCGCAACCCGGTATAGAACAGAATCGAGTAGATCGACGACCGGTTTTCCCCTGACTCGATCAGCTTGGCGCGGGTAGGCTCGCTGAGTTTCGCGACACCATCGCCCCGGTTCTTATGCATGGCGTCATGAAGTGGTCGAGACTTTGCGGCCTCGATCAGTCGCAGGAAGTCGGCTTCCGTCAGCGCCCGTCGAACGTGTCGACGATCTTCCGCGATGCTGGGCTTTTCGAGCCCATCAAGGGGGTTCGAAGTCAACCGGCCGTCGCGCACCGCCCAACGGCAGAAAGATACCGCGCCCGTCAGCCGGTGGTGGACCGTATTCGCCCCGAGACCGCCCGCCAGCTTCGTTTCCGCGTATTGTTCGAGATCCTTTCGGCGGATGTCACCTATGGCTTGCCAGCCGCATTCCCGAGCCAGCATGCGGACGATGTTCGCCGTGTCGCTTATGTGCCGCTCCGAACGCCTCTTGCCCCGCATGTACGCTTCGAAGTCGCTGACGTGATCATCTAGGGGCCGTCGCGTCTCTTGCTTGGCTCGAATGTCCTCGGGCTTGAGAATGCCCGCCAGAACCTTCTCGGCATCGGCTTCCCATCCCCGTAGAACCGCCTCAGCATTCGCTCGCTTTTCACAGCCCGTCGAACGTGTGATCGTCCGGCCGTCGACCGTGTATCGTGCAGACCAGGTTTCGCACTCGATCCGGATTCGGCCGTTCGGGGTCAGGTCCGCGACATGCTTTTTCCCGTTCGTGTCCGTCCATCGCGCCTTGCCGCCACCGATGACAGCGCCAGCCGGAACGGGTTTCGTGAATTTCGGTCGAAAGAGATAACCCATCGTTCCGGCCTTTCTGAAAAATGATCGATTCAGGGGTTTCCGTCACTGTCATTCATTGTCAGAAATCGTCAGAAAGAGTCAACCCCCTGATAATATATCAGCCGTCACAAGGTCGTAAGTCAATAAAAGGATTGGTATTGCGCTCGAGATTTTTTATCTTGCACTCAGTCTTGCATATTTCCCCGAAAATCGGGCTTATCGGGCTCGATTTCGAGGATGTTGACCAGGGCATCGCCATGTGTCGAACGATCTCTATTCCTGCTTCGTAGACTTCCGTGCCTTGTTTCGCGCCATCCGTTCCGCTTGCTTGACCGTCGGCACGCGCACCAGGATTCCGAAATCGCCATCGTCGTCGGGTTTCGGCTTCGGTTCGATCGTCAGGGTTCGCCGCCCGTACCGTCTCGGGTACTTCCTTTCCAGAATCCAGGCCGATGCTTTCCAGTCCGTTGCCCCGGCCGCAGAGATCCGGCTGAGGTGGAATGCCTCGAAATCGGCCTCGGCTTTTCTGACGCTCGCCTCGATCGTCGCATCCTTCATCCAACGGTGCAGAGTGGTTCGACCGATTCCGGCTTTCCGGCATGCATTTCCGATCGAAAGCCCTTCCGCAATCGCTGAGACGATGATTTCGAGCTTCGCCGCCTTGTCTCTCATCGGACGTTCCCTTTTTTACGTGTTCCGAATGTTCCGTTCGGCCGCATACCGTTTGAGAATTTCCACCCCGACTTGATTGATGATCATCTTCGTTTCGCCGTCGATGTCATGAAGTCGGCATGCACGTGCTTCCGCCAGTTTCCGAATGCACTCATCCGGAATTCGTGTGCCTTCAACCGCACACTGGAAACGAATCTGGGTTTCGGTCAGTCGCTCGTTCAACTTGGATCTCCATCTTGAGGTTCCAGGGAACCGGCAGCCCGAGCCCTTGCCAGTGCGATTTCTCGGGCTTCCTCGGGCGTCAGAACCCGGACGAAAACGTCATCGTCCGAATCGCGCCTCGGCATTTCGATGATGGTCCGTCTGCCGAATTCTTTCGGGTACATCCGCTCCAGGATCCAGGCCGATGCCCGCCAGTCGGTTTTCGAATGTTCGCGGATATTTCGAAGGTGGAACAGTTTCCCTTCCATCCGGGCCTTGCGGATTCTTCTCGCGATCGAGTCCGCTTTCGTCCATCGATACAAGGTCGATCGAGAGACCCCGGCCGCGAGGCAAGCGGTTCTGAGGGGTACACCCTGCGAAACCGCATCGATCAGGATTTCGAGCGTTTCGGCTTTATCTCTCATGGCAGCCCTTTTTCAGGTGTCCCGTTTGTCTCGTTTCCGCCGATATTCGCGGGCTCGAAGTTCGCCACGTTGCGCCGCGTCATACGACCGGTTGACGTTTTGAATCCAGCGAGCCAGCCCCTCGGCACTGACGCCTTCGATGTAGCCGTCTCGCTTCGCCGCCATGATCGAGGACTCGATCAATTCGTAGCTGTTCAGCCTGTAGTTCATGGTCATACCGTGAGCCCCCATGATTTCGGGTTCACGCGCCATCGCCCCCCGGCTGGCTGGCCAACAATGATCCGGGCCTTGATCAGCCGATTGAGGATTTCGTCCAGGACGTCGGGTTTCGGCCGGATCCTTCCAGGGAACACTTTGTTGAGCCAGGCACGGTCGATATTCTCGGGCCGATCTTTCACGATCTTCCGTATGACCCTGCGATCGTTCCGCCGCAGCCCGCCCATCGATTCGAGGATCTTCGCCGCGCAGCCTAGGAAATAGTCCGCGACCGCCGCCGCTGCGATGACGTGAGACCCCCTGATCACCGGCCTCGGGTTCGTGCATGAGTTCAGGACCGCGTCGACCAGGGCGAGCGTCAGCGACCAGTGCGCGACATCGTGCGGAATCTTGGAAAAGAAGCCCGCCAGGGGGCCTTCAGGGTCATCGTTCAGGCAGTCCGTCATCCGGCATTCGAAGGCATGGAACGCCTCAGCCGCTCCCCGGTCATCCGCCAGGTCGAGAACGATCAAGTCGGTTCGAAATTCTCCCCGTTCATCGGTCCGGAACCCGAGCATGCGACGAACGATCGAATCCCACTCTGGGCACAGCTCCCCGTCGTCAGTGTCCAGGCTTGGCGGGTCCGGCCGGTGGTGATGGTCGGGATAGCAGAATAGCAGCCGCTCGATCAGCCCATCGCCCGGATCTTTCAGGATGTCCCCGAGCTTCCCCGGTGGAATGCCCCCGAGGACCGTTACGGCGCTTTTCGGCACATATCGCAGCCCGCCAGAAATGCGATCGAGCGAAAGGTCTCCCCCGGTCCGGGCCGATAGCCAGTTCGACCGGTCAGCGCCTTGACCGTTCGTGAATTCGCCCATGCCAGCGAGCCAGGTCGTCAACTCATCCGGCGAATAGAGCAGCCCGAGTTCGTTCTGGCGGTGGCACTCGATCAGCGCCGCCAGCGTTGCGGACCGCATTCGGACCCGCAGCATCGGCGGTTTCGGCGGTTTGGGCTCGCCTCTAGGCTTCGCTTCGCATTCGGCTTCCCAAGCCTGAAACCGTGCCAGGGATTGCGCGACCAGCGCCGCATCGCTCAATTTCAATTCCCGTTCGGCAAAGCCGATGGAAGGTGACTTCCCGAAACCGACGGGCGAGACCAGGGCATACCATGCTGAGGGCCATGAGATCCAGTCGCTACGAATGCGCACCGCGACAGCCCGCCCCGTCGCAGCTCCGAGAACCGCCAGCATCGAAACCGCGACCAGGTCGGTGTGAGTCCGGATCGACTCCGCCGCCTTCACCGCGATTTCGCCCAACGGTTCCGGAATCTGATCGATCGGAAACGGCTGAGTCTCGACATGCCCGAGGACTTCCAGGTCGATGTCGGGGAACGTCTGGCCTTCGATCCATCCGGCCGGATCGGCCGAACGGGGGGTCCGTTCAATGGACCGCCTTTCGATTCTGGCGGGAACCAAGCCTTGCCGAGCCGGAACCCCGGCAGCCGATTCCCGCAGCAGTGAGCCCCGGCCCGCGACGATCTTCCCGGCTTCTGTGATCTTCCTGCGAAGATCGGCTTCGCTCCATGGCGGTTCGCAGCGAGCGTTCCACGTGCTGAGGACTTCGAACGCCTCGGGCTCGCTGAGGTCGAACCCCGCGACGATCTTCATGGCCGTGGTGAAGGTCCGGTCATGACCGCCTTGACCAGAGACTGCCGGTTCGACTCGATCGAGATAGGCCAGCGCCCGCGAGCGGATCGATGGCCAGTCTCCGGCCGTCCGGAACTCCGAGCCTGCGACCGAATCCGGCAACTTCTCGCCAGACACCGCCGAACCGCCTTGACTTGCCCTTGGTGGCTTCTTGGGAACGAAATCCGCCAGATATTCAGCCAGCCAGTTCAGGGCCTCTTGCGCGGACTTGACGGGCTTCGGATCAGCCGTGCCGGTCATCGCGACGAATCGCTTAGTGACGAAAACCTGCGCGTTGTGATGGTCCCCGCCGAATTCGACTTTCTTAAACTCGGCTGGCCACTTGCCCCGGCAGAGGAAATGCAAGCCTGTTCCGCTCGCTGAGACTTGCGAGAAGGTTCCGGCGAACCTTTCGACGATCGGCTTCGCCCAAGTCTTCACCGTTCCGTCAGGTTCGAGGCAACCGTCCAGGTCGATGAAGATGAAATCGGTTCCGTCCGTCTCATTATCGATCGAGAAGCCGAGCCCGCCGCCGTGCCGCTTGGCGATTGCAACTGCCCCGGCGAACGTGGTCCGGGCGTTGACGTGATCGACCGCCCGCCCGGATGCGTCGATCGGAAGTTTTCGGCCGTCGGTCAACCGCCAGGCATGCCAGCGCTGCAGGTCCGCCAAGTCTGGCGGAATCTCATGGATTTCTGGTATTTTCATGATGCTGAATCAAACCCCTAGCGTCCCCCGGCCGTAGAACCGGGGGCGTTTTCGTACGTGCCTCAATTGCCGCTCCGGATCCGCTTTCCGCCGCGACCGCCCGAGCCCGTCAGCCACTTTTCAAGGGTGGCGCGAGTCCAGAGACGAATCCGGCCACGTGCCACGTCTGCAGGTGGTCCGATGCGATGAAAAGTCGATGGCGAGACTCGGCAGAACGCCGCCGCCTCGATCCGCTTGAAAGCCCCGGTTTCGCTCATGAGGTCATTCGAAATCGCCATGAAAGCTATCTCCATTTCACGGGTTCGCGGTGGCTTCCCTTCGAAGTCACTCGCTTCCGGTAATTGAATGCTACATGCGATTTCGGAACCGCTACCGATTCTTCGGATGCGACCTTTGGAATTCGCTTGAAAACAAGCCTGATCAGAGAACAAATTGCCCATCACGGGCGCTTGACTGTACAGTCACGGGCGCTTCATTTCGCGGGCCTTGGCTTGCACATTATCAAGCCTCAGCCGCAATGAAGAATCTTGATCAAGAATTTTGCGAATCCGCCTCGGGCTTCGGTCATTCCAAGTGATCTTGATTTTCTTCGCCCGCAGATACTTCGGGAATTCTTCGATGGCTTCCTTGGTGAAAACTCCCTTTTGACTTCCGAAGATCCGCATCAATTCATCGTCAGGAAGTGCTTCCGCCCATCGAACGTAGAGTTCGGTCAGCTTCTCGAATTCCCCCGGCTTCGATCGACCGTTAGGACGAATAGGACCGTTAGGACTTTCCCCGTTCTCGGGCTCGCCTTTCTCTAAGTCGCTTTGTTCAAGAGGCTTGCCATCGGTCGAGACCGCGTGATTAGGATCATAGGACGAATAGGACGGGGGGCGGTTCGGAAGTTTCGAAGGCAAGAGCGCCTTGAGTTCATCGATTGGGCCGGATGCGCCGCAAGCCATCACCTTTTCCAATACATACGCAACCTCTTCAATCACGAAATGCTCGTTCATCGATGCAGGTGCGGACGGGGTCATCCATTCCCGGTACAGGACTTTGCCTTCGTTCAGAAAATCTACAACCTTCACTTCGATGATTTTGAACCGCTTCCACTTAAGCCGCCCCAAATGGTCGAATGTAGTTGAGGCACCCCCATGCTGGAATTCAAATTGAGCCACAACTCTTTCAGGCGCGAATTCCGTCGATCGACCGCGCGAACAGTAATATCGCATCCGTTGCCCCTACTCTTGAGAATGCCCCGAGACAGGCCAGCCGAGTAGGTAGTGAGCCAGCCAGCCCCGAGGCTTACGGGGTAGCTAATCCCGCATCGATATATTCTATCGTTCCGCGACGATGTCAGGGAATGTCGAAAACAAGTGCAAGACCTCGTGCAAGACGACTTTCATGTTCGCCACAAATCGATATCTAGTAAGCACTTGCAATTTGTCTATTTTGGACTCTTAATCAGCGGGTCGTAGGTTCGAGTCCTACAGGGGGCATTTCGAAACTCTCGGTTCAGTTTGCCTGTGAGATTCGCATCGACTTTAGATGCGAACTCTTAACTGTTACGGATACGTCAGACACATCACTTATGTTTCGTCCCAGCCGATGCGGGCGAAGACGGGTTCGATTACAGTTCGTTCGCTGCTTCGTCGTAAGAGATCAGAGTCCAAGCGATTTCGGCGGAGTCCTGGTCTTCGTTTCGGAAATGAAACTTCGGATTGTTGTTCACGCGTTCGTAGACCTCTCTCGAGACCCGGATCGCGGAATGATTCTCCTTCGCCTCGATATCGGTCGCCAGAGTGATCGTGCGTATCCAGAGATCGGCGAAAGCGGATTTCTGCATGGACGAATATCGGGAAATCGCACCCCGGTGAATGCCGATGGAAAGCGCGAGACGCGTGACGTATTCGGCATTGAAGATCACAATCGTTTCGGTGAGTTCGGTCGCGAAATCCATCATTTTCGGAGTGTGATCGAAGACCGGATTACCGAGCCCGCATGCAGCCAGGTAAGTCGCTCCGCCTGAAGAGATCTTTTCGATCCCGAATTTCCTGGCCGTATCGTCAATCGATTCCATCAGACGTTCCATGAGTCGCTGGGCCCTTGCAGCGGACATCGAATCGTAGAGTTTTTCGACTCCTTCGATTTCGATGAAGGCGAGCGTAGCCATGGAGGACTCCGAGGCATGCGAACTTTCATGATCCCGCACTTTCGAGAACAACAATTTCGGCATCATACTTTCCAGCAGTCGCCGATTCAGTTGCAGTTTTCGTTTGAGATTCTGCGTTTTTTCGTCGATGTCCTGAGCCATGCGATTGAAAGTTTCGGCCAATTCCTGCACTTCGTCGCCACTTTCGATATTGACTCGTACATCATAGAAACCATTCGCGTAGGCACGAGCTGCCATCGTCAACTTCCGGATCGGAGCCGCCAGAGCCGTACCAGCCAGTCCCGCGACGAAGACCGAAAGCGCCCCGAGCCCAGCAAGCGTGATCAACAGATTACTTTCGAAATTCACGAGCGGCCGAAACGCTTCGTCCGTTGTGATTTTCGCGACGATTCCCCAATGCGTTTCGCCATTTTTCCCGAATTTCAAGGGTGCGAATGCGGCGAGAACTTCACGCCCCATGTAATCGGTGGCAATCGTCGTTCCGCTTCGCCCCTGGGCAATTTGTTCGGTCATATTTGATCGCACCTGGACGGAAAGCACGCTGGAATCGAAAGCCTGCACTTTCCGGATTCGGGCCTCATCCATACCGACGGATTTCAGACTTTTCACGTAACTCTCGGGATCCAGGTCATAGAGCCGACTTTCGCTACGCATGAGGCCATCATTTCCGACGAGGATGATTTCTCCCGTTTTGCCGAGGCCCATCTGCTCCCAGTGATCGTCGTCGGAAACGATCCGATACAGACTCTCGGACATGATCTGAAAAGCGATCACTGCGATGACCCGGTCTCCTTCGAAGATCGGAGTGACCATAAATGCCGAAGGCAATCCGAACTCAGGCGTGTAGGTTTCGAAATCGACGAATCTGACTTCTTCCGGATCGGTGGATACGATCGAATTTCGAACCGCGTTCGCAAGTGAAGTCTTCGCGAAGGGACCGTCCCTGAAGCTCGTCCCCAGGCTGATTCGCTTCCGGGAAGAGTACACGAGCGTCGCCGATTTCGTTTCGAAGATGAGAACGTTGCCATAACCGAATCGCGTGCGAAGTTTCTCGATCAGCGGATGGAACTTCCTGTGCACTTCCGAATATTCGCTGCCATCTCCCGCGTCATTCAGCAGGCTTCGGGATTCCGGGGCATTCGGATTGCTGACCAGATAGAGGTATTGCAATCGCAATGCAACGCTGTCCTGCGGAATCAGCTCGTTTACGTTCGGCACCGCTTCGACATGTTTCGAAAGTTCTCCACGAAACGGACCGAGATAGTGATCCTGCACGGCCTTGATCTGCGCCGCATCCGGCTTTTCAGTCTTCAATCGTTCGAAAGCCGCCGCGAAATTGGTCGCCGCCTCACGAATCATCAAACTTTCGCTATAGACCAGCACATGATTGCGAACCATGGCAAAATAATTTTCGACATGGAATGATTTTGCGTTCCGTATGCTCGACAAGTGCTCAGCGATGCAGTTCCTGAGGTTATTTCGGCCCTCGAAGTATGCGACCGCAGCCGCTGCCGCTGCCATGGTGGTGCCGATCAGAAAAGCGCCGATCGCGAACTTCGATTTAAGAGAATTCGAATGGCTCATGATTTCTCCCCATGCGAGTTGCCGTCGCGACCGTGGTCCCTCGAACCATCGCATCGATGCCCGATTCGGCCTTCGTGTGGATCAGGCTTTCGCAGCTGACTTCACATCCGGGAGATCGATCGATTCGCCGATATGTGGTTCACCAGCGGATTTCATTCGGATTCTTGCAAAGCTCCGAATGTCATTCGGAATGTGATACTTGATCCTAGAGCCTGTTATTGACTCAAGTCGCTGATTATGTTCGACTTCTGGTATGGAA
>CAZSQA010000028.1:54826-90824 GCA_964608915.1 uncultured Isosphaeraceae bacterium | reverse complement strand
AGGAATTATCGAATCCAACCAGCCTATCGGTTGGATGGTATCGCGTAAGTCCTAAGCTTGATTCATTCGGATTCGATCGAAAAAGAAGGCGGTCCTGAGCATTCCTCGTGGATAAGATCGCTCCTCCCATCGAACCTTCACCGAGATTGCCGAGCGCCATCGTCAGCCCGAGGCCATAGTCTCTCATGAAAAGTACCGATGATCGATTTCGTTCCGTCAGGGAAAATACCTCGCCATCGGTGTCATTATGCAAGAAGAAACCAGGAGACAAAGTGGGCCCGTTTCGGACGAATGCACTCGAATTGCCTTTGGTGTCTGCGATTTCGAGAATGGCCGACTGCTTATGGTCCAGACCAAGAAGTGCACGATTCACGCCCTCATCGGATTTGACAGTGAGGAACGATCCGTCCTCCGTCGATTGCATATGGATCCGTGCCTGCTCATTCGCGTCCAGCAGGCTCATGACAGGATGACCAGCGGCAGTAATTCCGAATCTGGCACGTTGTTTTTGATCGGGATTCGAAATGACCATAAATGCCTGACCGTTGCGAAGCGCGTGAATGTTCACGTTCGACCGCCGCTCCGGATCGCCGACCTCGATCACGGATCCGTCCATGAAATCCGTCGCCAGACGAATGCCTGACTTCCCGTCACTTCGAATGATACTTACGAACGGAATCCCGTCCGAATCGACTTTCATGACGATTCGTTCCTTCCCCTCGTTGTCGAACATCCGAAACTCAGGTGTGCCATCCGGGTTCACGCTCATTCGAAATTTCACTTTTCCGTCCTCGGATTCGATGTTCAATGTGCGAAGGCTGAGGGTCTTCGAATCGCCAGAGCGAGTCATTCCCGTACCGAATACGATGATGATCAACGTGATTGCCCAAAGATGCAAATGCGAAAAGGAACGCATGAGCGAACTCCCTGTTGTCTCATGTGAATGATGCGTGAAAGAATCTCGAACGATCGGATTCGCATCAAAATCGGAGAGCCCGACATGGGAGTCAAGCGAAAATTGAGGATTAATCAGGTTATGGGATCGTCATATTATCGGAACCCGATAATCACCGACAAAAGCGTCCAGTCAGAATTTCGATTCGAACTTTATTGGAGAGTTCAGATTTCGAATCAGGTTATCCGCTCTCAAAGATCGAAGAACACCAACCCAGAGAAGGGATTGATCCGATTTTCACGCCCCCCCAAAAAAGGCACGGGGCAAGTCTCACTTGGTTTTCGGCACGGTGCGGCGGCCGCGGATGCCGATGCGGTTTTCGATCACCAGGCGAATCGCCGCTGGCAGCGCTTCGCATTCGGCCGCGAAAACCCGGGCCGCGAGCGAATCGACGGTGTCGTCGTCTTCGACCGGGACGACTTTCTGGATGATGATCGGACCTGTGTCATAAGACCGGTCGGCGAAATGCACGGTGCAGCCCGTGACCTTGACGCCCGATTCGATCGCGGCCTTGTGCACGGCGCGGCCGTAATAGCCGCGGCCGCAGAAGGCCGGAATGAGCGACGGGTGGATGTTCAGGACTCGGTATTCGTAATCGTCCGGCACGAACAACAGCGACAGAAAGCCGCCGAGAACGACCAGATCGACCTTGGCCGCCCGGATCGTTTCGAAGATCGTGCGGCTCATGTGGAGGTCCTTGCGGGCGACCACGAGCGTCGGGATCCCGTGCTCCTCAGCGATTTCGAGCCCCTTGATGCCGGGCCGGTCGGCGATGACCAGCTCGACAGAGATCTGGCCCAGCGAGCCGTCTTCGATGCGCTTGAGCAGGTTCGACAGCGTCGAACCAGCCCCGGAGATGCAGACGGCCAGCCGTACGGGGCCATCCTGGATGGGAAACGGTCGTGGCACGTAAGTCGTCGGTTCGGTGCGGGACATCAGTTCGCAAGCCCCATGCCAGCGTGGTCGATGCGGATGACGGAGACGCAGCGGTCACAGAGCGTCGGCAGGGCGGCATCCGCCCCGACTGACGCACGGAGGTTCCAGCAGCGTTCGCATTTGGAATGGCCGGAAGGTTCGCACACAAGAGAAACGCCCGGCACCTGGGTGGATTCGGTCCGGCCCTCGGGCGGCAGGCTTTCGACCCGGACGACGTCCGAGACGTTCGTGATTGTCCGAAGCAGGGTCAGGTCGCGGTCGATCCGTTCGACGAGCTTCGCGTCGCCGCAAGCGAGCCGCACGACGGCCTCCTGGGCGGAACCGATTTTCTTGTCGGCCCGCAGGGCTTCGAGGGATTTGAGGATCTCTTCCCGCAGGGCGAGCCTGACGCGCCAGTCTTCGATCGCTTCCGACGGGAAGTCGAAGGCGGCGTCCGGCACGGGCCAGTCGGCCAGGTGCACGCTCGGCACGGGCCTGAGCGCCTCAGGCAGGAATTCCCAGACTTCGTCCGCCGTGTGGGGCATCAGCGGTGCCGTCAGGCGGACCAGAACCGAATGCAGGTAGGCCATGACGCGCTGGGCGGTGCGGCGTGATTTGCCCGCCTTCGTTTCGGCGTACAGGCGGTCCTTGAGCACGTCGAGATAGAAGGCCGAGAGATCGACGGACGCGAAATGGTGCACGGCGTGGAACGCCCGGTAGAACTCGAACCGTTCGAAGGCGCTGGTGACGTCGCGGATCAGCTGGTTCGCCCGGGAGAGGATCCAGCGGTCGATCGGCTCCAGCTCCTCCGGCACGATCGTTACGTCCGCAAGGCTGCCGAACGCGTCGTAATCCTCAAGATTGCCGAGCAGGAACCGGAACGTATTGCGGATCTTGCGGTAGGCTTCGGAAGTTTCCTTGATGCCCCGTTCGGACATGCGGATGTCGTTGGCGTAGTCGAGGCTGGCGACGTAGAGCCGCATGATGTCGGCCCCGTAGGTTTCCGTCAGCTTCACGGCGGAAAGGACATTGCCGACGGATTTCGACATTTTCCGCCCCTGATCGTCGACGATGAAGCCGTGCGTGAGCACGTTCTCGAACGGGGCGACGCCATTGGCGCCGACGGAAGTCAAAAGCGACGACTGGAACCAGCCGCGGTGCTGGTCCGAGCCTTCCAGGTACAGATATGCCGGGAAGCCGAGACGGAAGTGATCGCGCAGAACGGCACGGTGGCTGGAGCCGGACTCGAACCAGACGTCGAGAATGTCCGTGCCCTTGCGCAGGTGTTCCTTGCCGCAGCCGTTGGGGCAGCCGTCGGGAAGGTCGGGCGGCAAGAGTTCGGCGACGTCGCGGGCGTACCAGACATCGGTGCCATGTTCGCGGAAGAGTTCCGAGAAATAACGGGCCGAAATCGCCGTGAGATGCTGATGTTCGCATTGGGCACAGGCGATCGCCGGGATCGGCACGCCCCAGGCCCGCTGACGCGAGATGCACCAGTCGGGGCGCTGCGAAACCATCGCCTCGATCCGGTTCTGGCCCCATTCGGGCCGCCATTTTACGGCCGTGCGGATCTGGTCAAGCGCCCGCTGACGCAGCCCGTCGTGATCGACCGAGATGAACCACTGGGCCGTGGCCCGGAAGATCACGGGCTTCTTCGAACGCCAGCCGTGCGGATAGCTGTGTTTCAAAGGGACGTGCTTGACCAGAGCGCCGACGCCCTGAAGGATTTCGACGACTTTCGGATTGGCGGCGAAGACCTGCAGGCCGACAAGTTCGGCCGGGGCTTCGTCCGTGAACCGGCCGGAGGGGTCGACGGGGCTGATCACGGGCAGGCCGTGCACGAGGCCGGTCTGATAGTCTTCCGCACCGTGCCCAGGGGCGGTGTGCACGAACCCGGTGCCGTCTTCGGCACTGACGTAAGCGGCGCTGACGAGCGGGCTGACGCGGTCCAGGAATACGTGGCGGTATTTGACGTCGGCGAAGCTTTTGCCGGGGGCGCGGGCCAGAACTTCGAACGACGCGGCCTCTGCCAGGCTCAGGACCTTTTCGACGAGGGAAGCGGCCAGGATGGTGGTGATCTCGGCATCGGAATCGGCCGGTCGGTAGCGCACCAGGGCGTATTCGATGTCCGGGTGGTAGGCGATCGCCACGTTGGCCGGCAGGGTCCAGGGCGTGGTCGTCCAGATCATGACATGGCAGGCGGCGCCGGCGAGCTTGTCACCAAACGCTTCGGGCAGGCCTTCGATCACGGGAAAGTTGACGTAGACCGAAGGCGAGGTGACCTCTTCGTATTCGAGTTCGGCCTCAGCCAGGGCGGTGCGGTCGTGGATGTCCCAGTGGATGGGCTTGAGCTGGCGGAAGACGTAACCGCCTTCGACGAGGTCAGCCAGGACGTCGACGATGGCCGATTCGTAGCGCGGGTCGAGGGTCAGGTAGGGGTCGAACCAGTCGCCCATGATGCCGAGGCGGCGGAACTGGTCGCGCTGGATACCGACCCACTTGAGGGCCTCTTCGCGGCAGAGTGCGCGGATTTCGACAGGCGATTTCGAAGCGGCTTTCGAACCGAGATTCTTGACGACCGTGTGCTCGATCGGCAGGCCGTGGCAGTCCCAGCCGGGCACGTAGGGGCTGTCGTAGCCGGCGAGGTTGCAGTAACGGACGACGAAATCCTTGAGCACCTTATTGAGCAGGTGGCCCATGTGAATTTCGCCGTTGGCGTAGGGCGGGCCGTCGTGCAGGACTCGCTTCGGACTGCCGGAACGGCGCTCGCGAAGCTGGCGATAAAGGCCGGCGGTGTCCCACTGCGCCTGGCGGGCGGGCTCGCGCTGCGTCAGGTTCGCTTTCATGTCGAAGCGGGTGACGGGCAGGTTGAGCGTGTCCTTGAATACGGAAGTCGGTTTCTTTTTCTCTTCGGCCATCGACAACCTCGGGAGGCGGAACGTCTCGTACCGCCATGCGGAATGGAGTATCGGGTCTCATGCCCGCCGGTCGCGGTTCGCGGCCCCGGCGCGGGCTCTGAAAATCAGGGAACCAGTTGCGGCTTGAGCGCCAGGATCACGTGTTCGACGAGTTCGCTGAGCCGGGCTTCGGCGGCTTCGGCGACGGCCTTGATCTCTTCGAACGAGACGGGCGAAAGGGCGTCGGCCAGGCACATGTCGGTAATCACCGAGAACCCGAGCACCTGCATGCCCTGATGAACGGCGACGAGCACCTCGGGCACGGTGGACATACCGATGACATCGGCCCCGATCGTGCGCAGGAAGCGATACTCGGCGCGGGTTTCGAGGTTCGGGCCGATCATGGCCGAAAAAACGCCGCGCTGCAGACGAATGCCGAGCTTCAGGCCGATGGACAGGGCCAGGTCCTGAAGTTCGCGGGCATAGGGCTCGCTCAAGTCCGGGAATCGGGGCCCGAGTCGATCGAGATTCGGCCCGATCAGAGGGTTGACGCCCATGAGGTTGATATGGTCGTCGATGATCATGATGTCGCCCTTGCGGAAGATCGGGTTGAGCCCGCCGCAGGCGTTGGAGACGAACAGATGCGTGCAGCCGAGCTGCTTGAGCACACGCACCGGGAACGTGATCTGATGAGGCGTGTAGCCTTCGTAAAGATGGAACCGGCCTTCCATGGCGGCCACGGGCACGCCGGCGAGGTGGCCGATGACCAGCTGGCCCTTATGGCCAGGGGCGGTCGAGACCGGAAACCCGGGAAGATCCTGATAGGGAATCGCCGCGCCTTCAGGCTCGACGGAAATCCGGCTGGCCAGACCGCCCAGACCCGTGCCGAGCACGATGCCGATTTTGGGCTCGATGCCGCAGCGTTCGCGGATGAAGTCGGTGGTGCCCCGGATCTGTTCCCAGGAATGAGAATTCACGTGCAGGATCTCCCTCGAAATGGAGTGGCGCCGTGAAGATTCAGGATCACGGCGTCGCGATGGCCCGGTCAAGATTGGCTTCGATGCGTCATTCCGCCGATTCGGACTGCCGGCGGCAGGCTTCGAGGCGTGATTCGAGCCGGCGTTTTTTGCAGGATCGAAAAATCGCCGGGAATCGGGGATCGGACCGGATCGATTTGAGATCGGGGTCCTTGATCAGATGGACGACATCGTCGTAGCCGAGCGAGACGGCCTTTTCCAGTGATTCGAATGCGGCGTCGGCGTCGCGCAGCCGGGCATGGCTGCAGGCCAGGTTGTACCAGAAGACGGACTTTTCGGGCCGAAGCTGGGTCAATTGCCGATCGACCGGCAGAGACTTATCGTAAGCCCCTAATATGGAATAGTTTTCGGCCAATGCGACCAGGACTCGAACGTTGGCCGGATCGACGCGGGCCAGTCGTTCGAAAAAGCCGATTTCGAAAGCGATCTGCTTCGATTGCTCGGTCAATTCGTCGGACATGGATCGCAAAGGATCTCGAAATTCGCTGCTCATTCTCGAAAGGGTCCCAGATTCCCGGTGTTGCCGATGAGGATTCAGTCTAATGAAACACGAACGAAACCGCCATGACCAGGATCGAAAATGAAGTGGCGGCGGCGGGTTCGCGGCTCGAAGGGCGAACGAAAATCCCCGGCCCTGGGCCGGGGACACGCAGATCGTCATGCGGCGCTGAATAAGTGCCGCCGCACGGAATCGGTCGGATTCTCGGGGGTCCCGGCGGGATCAGAGATCTTCGTCTTCCTCGTCTTCGTCGTCGTCGAGGTCGTCGAGGTCTTCGTCGAGATCCTCGTCGTCCATATCGTCGTCCACGTCGATCGAATCGATGTCGCCCAGGTCGTCTTCGTCGAGATCGTCTTCGTCTTCTTCGTCGTTATCGTCGTCGAAGAGAAAATCGTCATCCTCGTCGTCATCGTCATCGTCGATGTCGTCGTCTTCTTCGTCGTCATCGTCATCGTCGATGTCGTCGTCGTCCGAATGACGCATCTCGACATCGGAGAACATGAATTCGGGCTGAAACGGATCCGCGGGATCGAAAGGCGATTCGATGATTCGCGAGATCCATTCCTCAGTCTGAAGCGACATGACTAACTCCCCCGACGGGTAGATGACTTGAAGTACCGCTTCCCCCAGGATCGACGGGCCTGCCGTGCTCCGTCGTGCCAAAGCTTGAGGTCGACCGTCGCTGACGTTCGCCCCCTGTGCTGCTTTTTCGGTCGCTATTAGGGAAACACTTAAGGCGCGAATCTGTCAAGCGTCGATTCGATCCGAATTCCCGTTTTTTTCGTCACATCGGAAACAGTCCGCGAAAACCCCCGAAAACCGGCGGCAAACCCCTTTCTTCGCCATGTCTTGCGAAATACGCACAGCTGACGTTCCGAGGCGGTTCCGGACGATTTTCAGGCACATCGCGAATTCTCGAAATTCATTTTCAGAAATGCGCCTTGCGCTGGGACGCGGCCAGCCGCGAGAATGACATCGACCGTGACGAAACGGCGCGATGGTCGCGACGATCGACCCCTCGGAGAAATCACGAAAGCCGAAACGACCGGCCCGTTCCGAAACGATTTTCGTGACTCATGCATCAGCGATTCGGTTGAGTCCGGTCGCCGGGGACGGTATATTGATACGTTCACACCGTGCGAATTGACTCGGGATCGCAACCGGGGAATTCCGCGGAAGGTATGGAAAGATCATTCTGAAAACCGGAGATCCGAAGCCGTGGCCACGATTACCCAAGAGCGTAGCGATACCCAGTCCCTGCCCGTGACCGGGGCCGACTTGGTCGTCGAATCGCTGGTACGTCACGGCGTGGATGTGATCTTCGCCTATCCGGGCGGTGCCAGCATGCCGATGCACCAGGCCCTGACACGCTGGAAGGAAAAGATCCGCACGATTCTACCCCGCCACGAACAGGGCGGAATTTTCGCCGCCGAGGGGTACGCCCGCGTGACCGGCAAGCCGGGTTGCGTGATGGCGACATCCGGCCCCGGGGCGCTGAATCTCGTGACGGGCCTTGCCGACGCGAAGATGGACAGCCTGCCGCTGATCGCCATCACGGGCCAGGTGCCCACGGGCGTGATCGGCACCGACGCGTTTCAGGAAACGCCGACGGTGGAAGTCTGCCGCGCCGTCTGCAAGCACACCTATCTGGTGACGAAAGCGACCGACATCCCCCGGATCATGAAGGAAGCGTTCCACATCGCCGCTTCCGGCCGGCCGGGCCCGGTTCTGATCGACATCCCCAAGGACATTCAGAACACGATCGTCTCCAACCCGAACTGGGATGAGCCGATGGATCTGCCCGGCTATTCGCTGCCGCCGAGCCCGTCGATGGACGTCCTGCGCGAAGTGGCGACGGCGATCCGCCAGTCCCGCAAGCCGATCATCTATTGCGGCGGCGGCGTGATCGCGGCCGACGCGGCCGAAGCGCTTCGTGAGTTCGTCAACAAAACCGGCATCCCGGTGGCGATGACGCTTCAGGGCCTTGGCTCGATCCCCAACGATCATTACCTCTCGCTCAAGATGCTGGGCATGCACGGCACGGTCTATTCGAACTATGCCATCAACGAAGCCGACCTGCTGCTGGCCTTCGGCGTACGGTTCGACGACCGCGTGACCGGCAAGCTCACCGAATTCGCCAAGCACGGCAAGATCGTCCACGTCGACGTCGACGCCTCCGAGATCAACAAGAACAAGATCGCCCAGATTCCCGTCAACGGCGACGTGAAGCAGGCGATCGAGGGGCTGATTCCGCTCGTCGAAAAATGTGACCTGCGCGACTGGTACCAGCAGATCGACGCCTGGCGCGAGTCGGACCCGATGACCTACGCCGACCGGGACGACGTGATCGTGCCGCAATACGTGATCGACCAGCTCTCGAAGATCACGGGCGGCGAGATGATCATGACCACCGGCGTGGGCCAGCACCAGATGTGGGCCGCCCAGTGGACGAACTTCAAACACCCGCGCTGCTGGGTGACTTCCGGCGGTCTCGGCTCGATGGGCTTCGGCCTGCCTTCGGCCATGGGCGCTGTGGCGGCCAGATCCGACCTGCCAGTGGTCGATATCGACGGCGACGGCTCGTTCGTGATGAACATTCAGGAACTCGCCACGGTCGTTTGCGAAAAACTGCCCGTGAAAATGATCGTGCTCAATAACCAGCACCTGGGCATGGTGGTTCAGTGGGAAGACCGGTTCTACAAGTCGAACCGTGCCCACACCTATCTCGGCTCGATCGACGACCCCGAAGCCGTCGGCGCCGGCGAAGGCAAGCTGCCCGACGTGACTTACCCCGATTTCGTCGGCCTGGCCGAAAGCTTCGGCGCCAAGGGACGGCAGATCCGCAAGAAGGAAGACGTCATCCCCGCGCTTAAGGAAATGCTCGAACACCCTGGCCCGTACGTTCTCGACGTGCTCGTGCCCTATCAGGAACACGTGCTTCCGATGATCCCCGCCGGCGGTACGGTGCGAGACATCATCAAGTCCTGACCGTACAGGCGACTGTCACTGTCGAATTCGCCGAACGGCGAAGAAGGCAAGAAATCCAGGGCCGGTCCTTCGAGCCATCGAAGGACCGGCCTCTTTCGTCGATCGTCGCGCTGACGTAAGATTTCCTGCAGCGATGATCTAGCTGCCCCGGCACGATTTGCCTGAATCCCCCTGCCCGGCTTGTGCTCCCCCCCTCAAAAAAATCAGGAACCTTCGAAGCATGAACCGGATCGATCGACGCACTTTGCTGCTTGGCGGGGCCGGGTTCGCCCTCGGGGCATGTACTTTGCCGGTTGACGCGGTCACTTCCGATGACACGGCAACGGAAGCCTGGATCGGCTACACCGAGGGCCGCAACGATCTGCCCGGCGGGCAGTTCTTCAACTGGATCACCAATCGGGCCTGCGCCGTCAGGGCCGACGGCACCGGCCGCCGCGTTCTGGCTGAGGAACTGACCCGCAAGCCGAACACCTGGACGCAGCTTGCCGGGTGGTCGCCGGACGGCAGGACGGCCATCATCGGCAGCTTCTGGGAGAGCCCTGAAAACGCCGCCTGGGAACGTGAGCACAAGACGTTCCGAATGACGGAAGGCTGGCTGGCCGACATTTGCCTGATGGAATACCCGGACGGCAAAATCCACAACCTCACCGAAATCGAACGGATCAGCGACTACAACACGGGCCTGTTCTATCGACCGGACGGCTCCGGGTTCGGCTTCACGCCGCTGATTCAGGGCATTTCGAAGCCCTTCGTGATGGACGCCGACGGCCGCCGCAAGCGTGACGTTTCCGGCGGCGGCACAGGCTTTTCGTATGGCTATGGGATTTCTCCCGACGGTAAACGGATCGCCTATCATGAAGACTACAAGATCCGCATTTCGAACGCCGACGGGTCAGGCAAGATCGCCGTCGATACTGGGCACCCGTTCAATTTCGCGCCGCAGTGGTCGCCGGACGGCGAGTTTCTCCTGTTCGTATCAGGCCAGCATTACGATTGCCATCCGCACATCGTGCGCAAGGACGGCACCGGGCTGCGGAAGATGGCCGATCGCGGCGGTTACCGGGGCGTGGTGGAAAAGTTGAAGCACCCGGACTTTCACAGTGACAGCAGCGACGTTCCGGTATGGTCGCCCGATGGCCGGTGGATTTACTTTACGGCCAAAGTGGGCGAATCGATCGAACTGATGCGAGTCTCGATCGACGGCCCGATCGAACGATTGACCCATTCGAAGCCAGGCACGCGCCATTACCATCCCGCGGTTTCGCCGGACGGCAGGCGTGTGCTCTTCGGCTCGGACAGGGACGGCACAATGCAGCTGTATGTCGCCGATGCCGACGGCGGCAAGGCACGTGCCGTCACGCACGTCGCGCCTGGTTACATGGCCATGCACGGCCAATGGCGGCCCCTGGGCGGAAAATGACCGGCCGGCGGCCGTCATCTCAGGTTCCGCAAGTTTCCATCGGCTTTGTAGGCCTGGACGACGATCCCCGACGGCATCGCGAAGGTGCGGTCCAGCATGAACGATCGCGGAATGGCACCCTCAGCCAGAATTCGCTGCCCCTGACCCAGCAGCAGCGGATAGACCAGGAGGAGCATTCCGTCGGCCAGGTCATGCTCCAGAATCGTCGACGTCAGAGACATGCTGCCCGAGAGGATCAGGTCCGGGCCTTCGGTCGATTTGAGCCGGCGGAGACCTTCGACGAGGTCGGGCCCGAGTGCTTCGAAAGGTCCCCATTCCAGGCTTTCCGGCCGATGGGTGACGACGAACTTCGTGGCGGCGTTCATGCCGTCAGCCAGCGGGCTTTTCGGAGCGTTCGGCCAGTAGCCTGACCACTGGTCATAAGTGCCACGGCCGAGGAGCAGGTCGTAGCGGGCGCCGAAGGCTTCGAGGATCACGGACAATCCTTCAGGCGTGCGATAAGGCGCGGACCAGTCGCCGTAAGGGAATCCGCTGACGTCGCGGGGGCCGCCACCGATCTGGATGACTCCGTCCAGAGAGATATGTTCGACCAGTTTCAGCTTTCTCACGTGAAGATCCTCGCCTTTTGACGATCGGGCCGGGTGAAGTGATTCGATCGCCCCGGTTTCGGAGCGTTCTCGGAACGGTCGAACGAGCGGTCCGAGATTCGACAAACGGCGAGAGAAAATTCCGAGCGGAATTTCGAACATCGATCACTGTGTTTCCGGTTGACACGCCCCGGTCACTCCCCTATAGTTTCCTAGGAAACTACGTGATTGGGGAGAGCCAGAAAAAATGGCTGCGGACGAACCGGCGAGTGCGCTTGTGGATCATGCCGGTTACTGGCTTCGCTACGTCTCCAACCACGTCTCGCACGCGTTCGCCCGGAAAGTGGAGGCTCAGGGGGTGACGGTCGCCGAGTGGGTACTTCTGAGACTCATGCTGCAACAGGGACCTGCCAGCCCAAGTCAGATCGCGGCGGCCGCGGGGATGACCCGCGGAGCGGTTTCGAAGCTCGTCGACAGGCTGTGCCGGAAGGGCCTGGCGGTGCGGGAATCGTCGAAATCGGACCGGCGATTTCAGATGGTGAAGCTCTCCGAAGCTGGCACACGGCTCGTGCCCGTTCTGGCACGGATCGCCGACGCCAACGACCACGAGTTCTTCGGGCATCTGAACGCCGGCGACCGGTCCATGCTGGTGAACGTGCTGCGGGAGATGGTCGTCAGAAACGGCTGGAAAGAGATACCGGCGGATTGAATCCGGAATCCTGAGGGGGGGGAGAGAGGATGAACGACGAACGAACGGCGACGATCGAGCAGTGCGTAGAAGGCGCGTTCTCAGGTGAGATCGCTTTTCCCGAGATCGTCGGAAGGCTGATCGATCATGGCGTCGAGCGGTATCACGTCGATTACTCGCGGCAGGAAACCACATTTTACACGGCGGATGGCGATTCGCTGGTCGTCGCCACGCCCCATCCCGCGCATTCGACGCCAGACACTTTTCGCCCGGAGGCCGTCGAAGCCGCCGTTCGGCAAAGCCAGCGGCACGAGCATTCGTTCCCGGACTTCATCCGCAAGACGATGAATGCGGGTTGCGTGGGCTACTTCGTCCAGATCACGGGCCGCCGGGTCATCTATTTCGGGCGGAACGGGGAAGCGCACGTGGAGCATTTCCCGCCCGCCCCGCCGGAAGAGTTCGGCCCCTGATCCTGGGATCGGGCCTTCGGTACGCGATTCGAAACAGGCGTTGCGTGCGATATCATTCGAGCTGGCGGAAAACGTCACGACACGGCGGACCACAGCTTGGTAAGGAGCGGCGCAAGACATGTACGACATGAAGAACATCAGGAAGCTGGGCGAATTCGAGAAGCTGGCCGGCGATGCCTGGAAGGGTTTCCTGGAATTCGACAAGGCCGCGATGGCCGACGGCGCGATCCCGGCGAAGACGAAGGAACTCATCGCGATCGCGGTCGCGATGACGACCCAGTGCCCTTACTGCATCGAAATTCACGCGAAGAAAGCCAGGGCCGCCGGTTGCACGCAGGAAGAAATCGCCGAAGCCGTGATGGTCGCGGCGGCCTTGCGGGCCGGGGCGGCCGTGACGCACGGAACGCATGTGCTCGACTGATCGGTCCTGTCGGTGAACCGAAGGACGAAAAAAGCGGGGCGAACCGATGCGAATCGATTCGCTCCCGCTGCCTCTCACTGTTTCGAAGAGCCGAAACCGGGGCGGATCAGTTCATGTCCATGAGGTCTTCGACCCGGTCTTCCTCGGTGAGGAGATTGTACTTTTTCATTTTCTTGTAGAGGGTGGTCCGGTTGATGTCGAGGACTTTGGCCGTCTCCTGACGGTTCCAGTTCAAGGCTTCGAGAGCCTGCAGGATGAATTGTTTTTCCGGTTCGGCGAGCGATTCCTTCAAGGGCCGGATCACGGGCCCGGCGAACTTGGCGGAATTCGGCATCGAACGGGGCACGGGCTGGTTGGCCACCGGCATCATGATGAGATGATTCGGATGGATCACGCCGTGACCGGCCAGAATGACGCCCCGGTGGATGACGCTTTCGAGTTCGTAAACGTTACCGGGCCAGCCATGTTCGGCGAGGATTCGCATGGCCTCAGGGCTGATTTCGCGAACGGGCTTGGAAAGTCTTCGCGAATAGGCCGACATGAAATGCAGGGCGAGTTTTTCGATATCGTGCCCCCTCAGGCAGAGAGGCGGCAGCTTGAGGACGACGACGCTGATGCGATAGTAAAGATCCTGGCGGAACTTGTCCTTCTGCACCAGGCTGGTGATCGACTCACGGGTCGTGAAGATCGACCGGGCGTTCGACTTGCGGACCTGGTTCGAACCGACGGGCTGATAGCTGCCGGTCTGGAGGAAACGGAGCAGTTTGGACTGCAGCGTGGACGACAGGTTCTGCGGTTCGTCGAAGACGATCGTGCCGTTTTCGGCCTCGTCCAGCCGGCCAGGCTTCTGAAGCCATTCGCCGTCGGGACCGATCGTCCGGATGCCGAACAGTTCGGTTTCCAGAGCGGTTTCGCTGGCCTGAGAGCACTGGAATTCGATGATCGGGCCGGCGGCACGCGTGCCTCGTTCGTGAATCCAGCGGGCGAGGCTGGACTTGCCCGTCCCGCGGTCGCCGAGGATGAGCACGGGCGTATCGATGGCGATGACGTTTTCGGCCAGTTCGAGCGTTTTGCGGAGGGTCGGGTCGTTGCCGACGATGAGCGAAGACTGCGGCGACGAGCCGTTCCTGAAAGGGGCATGCCTTTGGGATTCGCCGTGGTCGTCATGCCGGCTTCCGTTGGAAGATTCGACGTGATCGAAGGTCTCGCGAGCGGTCTGAACGACGCTTCGGTAGGAATTGACGGTCAGCGGCGGATCGACGATCCATTGCACGCCGAACTCTTCCGCTTTTTCCCTGAAGGTTTTGGAAGGCGAAAGCAATTGGATGACGAACCGGACCTGCGGGTATTTCCTCGTGACGAACTTGTAGAGTTCGAAGACGTCGATCTCGTCAGGCGTCACGAGGCAGACCACGCCCTGGAATGCGCTACGTTCCAGCATGCGTGCGGCTTCCCGATCGTTCTCCGCCTGTTCGACACGGCATCCGAGCGTCTGGAGGATGGAAACCATGGTCGACGATAGAGCCGGATCGGACTGGACCACGAGGAACTTGGGTGGATTCATGGCGTTCGGACTCGGGGTAGGTTTGCGTGACGAGATCGCGGGGCGATCATCGGAAATCGACGTGCTTAGGTTCGACAGCTCTTTCGGCGCCCAAGTCCCTGACGCTCCGTCGCCATACCCTGGCTTCTCCGGCCGTCCGTATTTCATCCGGAATCTCTCTAGGACAAGAATCAAGATCTGGGGTGTGCGATTCGATAGGTTTCAGCGAGTCGTTTCTGGGATACGTGTGTGTAGATCTGCGTCGTGGCCAGACTTTTATGGCCAAGCAGTTCCTGCACGCTGCGCAGGTCGGCGCCACGATCGAGCAGATGGGTCGCGAAACTGTGACGCAGCGAATGGGGACTGGCGTCGCCGGGCAATCCGGCGGCCTGAAGCCTCGTTTCCAGCGTTCGGCCCACGCTCCGTGTCGTCAGACGCCCGCCCCGCCAGTTCAGAAACAGTGCGGGTTCGTCATGCATGACCGGCTGGCGGTAGCCACGCCAGAGTTCGATCCAGTCCATGGCCGTGCGGCCGATCGGGCAGAGACGCTCACGCTTGCCCTTGCCGCGCACCAGGACGGTCGCCTCTTCGACGTCGAGATCGCCCAGGTTCAGGCCGACCAGTTCGCTGACTCGTAAACCGCCGCCGTAGAGCGTTTCGAACATGGCTCGATCGCGGACGGCAAGAACCGAATCCGGCACGATCGAATCCAGAAGTTTGAGAATTTGCGATTCCGACAAGGGTTCAGGCAGCCGTTTCGGTTGTTTCGGGTTGCGCAGCGACTGGGCCGGATCCGATTCGATCAGCCCCTGACGTCTGAGATCACGGAAATAAGACCTCAGACTTGCCAGTTTCCTGGAAACGCTTCGAGGGGCGAAATTTTGCGACGACAGCCATGCGCTATAGCGGCGTAACCGGCGGGGATCGAAATTCAGCGGATTCGTCGCGTTCGGCTCGTAAGCGGCGACCTCTTCGAGAAAACGTGCGAATGTCTGCAAATCTTCACGGTAAGCCTTCGTCGTCCATTCGGAGCATTGCCTTTCGAGCTTCATGCGTTCGAGGAACCCGTCGAAGCTCTGCTCGATCGCTTCAGGAAGCGGGCTCATTCTGTGTTCACCGGCGGATCGTTGTTTTTCATCCGGCATGACGCATCCATCCATTCAATCGAGTCATCCGATTCACAATTCCTACGACCCGTGCATTCCCACGTGACATCGGGCCGGGAAAAAGCGCTGCATTCGCGGCGGGAACCTTACGAAGCCGCTCTTTTACGCACTTATGCCGTGCCGTCAGGGGGCATGGCTTCATGCATCCGGCTACTGTCAGGCCGAGCGCCCCGAACGGAATTCGAGGTTCATCCTGTCCTTCGAAACCGGATCCGAACGCCTTCCGATGCGCCGGGAGCGAATGTGCCCGCGCACCAGCGCCATGACCTGCTTGTCGCAGGTCGATTCCCTTCAGCGCAATTCATGAAAACATTATCGGACTTTCCGGTGCGTCCGCAAAAGTTCGAACGCACCGCTCCGTTTCGGTTTCGGACAATTCCAGAATATGTCGAAAAAGCGCCGGGGGCGACAACATTCCGGCCGGAAAATCGCAGATCGAACGGAATCGCCCATGCGTCCTTCGATTTCGTCATGCCTGCCGCGGCCATTGGCCCCGGTCAATCGTCGTCGGCGGCCATCATCATTTCGGCGTCGTCCAGCGAATCGACCCATGCCGGCTCGCCCGCTTCGGACGGTTCCGGCACGACGGCCGCGGCCAGGCTGCGGGTGATGCCGCCCGATCCGAGCACGCGCACGCCATGGTCGCCGAGCAGCTGTCGCAGGCGGGAGATCAATTCGGCGTCGTACCTGGCCTTGACCATCGGACCGGCTTTGTAGATCGCCCGTTCGACCGAGCCGAACTTGAGCATTTCGAAATAGACTTCGAGCCCGCCCGGGAACGACCGGATCGCTTCGCCCACGAGGCGCAGGTGGCGCTCCTCAGCGACACTGCCGTCGAAGCTCAAAACGAGGCCCCTGGCCAGAACCGACTCTGCCTGATCGATCGACATGATTTTGGTGATGATGAGTTCCGCGGGATCGCGCCGGGAGTCGACCGTGCCGACCACGAAAACGACCGAATCCTCGACCAGCATATCCTGATTCTTCAACGTATCTTCCGGCCACAGCATCGACTGGATCGAGCCTGTGAGATCCTCGAACCGGAGCTTGGCCATGCGTGTCAGGCCCGAACGGCTCTTGCTGACGTTGCGGAATTCGATTTCGGTGATCAGCCCGCCGAGGACGACTTCCTGCTTCGCGCCGACTTTGCCGAGCGTCTCCACCGTGTGGGTGGCCAGGGCACGGATCTGATCCTGATGCGACGTCAGAGGGTGGCTCGAAAAGTAAAACCCGAGGATCTTTTTCTCTTCGGCCAGCTTTTCGTTTTCCGGCATTTCCGGCACATCGGGAAGAACGAACCGGACTTCGTCGGCTGGCGTGTCGGCGGCAGCCGCGGCGAAGCTGTCGAACAGGCTGCCCTGCCCCCGCTTCTTGTCCGCCAGTGTCGCCTGACTGGCCTGCATGGCACGCGGCAGCACGGCCAGCAACTGCGACCGGCGGGCACCCAGGCTGTCGAAGGCACCGCCCTTGATGAGCGTTTCGACGGTGCTCTGGTTGACGACGCTGGGCGGAACGCGTTCGAGGAAGTCGTCGAGACTGCGGAATTCGCCGCCCTTGCCGCGGGCTTCGACGATCGCCTCGACCGCCTTGAAGCCGACGCCCTTCATCGCGGAAAGAGCGAAGTGGATGCGGCTCTTTTCGGAGACGCGGAAGCCGAATTCGCTGGCGTTGATGTCAGGCGGAAGGACGTCGATGCCCATGCGCCGGGCGTCATCGATGTGCTCCGTCAGCTTGTCGCGTTCCGAGCCGTCGATCTCGCTCGAAAGCAAGGCCGCCATGAACTCGGTCGGGTAATGCGCTTTCAGATAGGCCGTGTGATACGCGACCAGGGCATAGGCCGTGGAGTGGGACTTGTTGAAGCCGTAGCCGCCGAAGAATTCGATCAGGTCGAAGATTTCCTTCGCCTGGGCCGCGTCCAGCCCTTGTTCGGTCGAACCCTTGATGAACGCCTCGCGCCCGGCGGCGATCACGTCCGTCTTCTTCTTCGAAATCGCCTTGATCGTGGCGTACGCCGTGGAAAGCTCGATGCCGCCCAGGCGGTTGAGGATCCGCATGACCTGTTCCTGGTAGACCATGACGCCATGCGTCTCTTCCAGGATTTCCTTCATGACCGCGTGCGGATATTCCGGGATTTCCCGGCGGTGCTTCCGGTTCACGTAGGCATCGACCATGCCGCCATTGAGCGGGCCCGGGCGATACAGCGCATTGGTCGCGATGATGTCGGCGAAAACGTCAGGCTTCATCTTGATCAGAAGATCACGAATCCCGGCCGATTCGAGCTGAAAGACACCCTTGGTTTCGCCACGCTGGAGCAGCGCGTATGTCGCCGGATCGTCCAGCGGCAGCTGGTTCAGGTCGATCGGGTTCTCGGGATAACGGGAATTGATCAGGCGCACGGCCCTGTCGAGGATCGTCAGGTTCCGCAGGCCGAGGAAGTCCATTTTCAGGAGGCCGGCCTTTTCCACGTTGCCCATGTCCCACTGGGTCGTGACGGCTTCCTTGTCTTTGTCCTTGTTCGGCAGCTTCTGCAGTGGCACGAGATCCTGAAGCGGACGGTCGGCGATCACCACGCCGGCTGCGTGCGTGCCGGCGCTGCGGGCCAGCCCTTCGAGCTGCTGGGCCATGGCGATCATGCGGTCGATGTCAGGCTGGTCGGCGCACAGCCTGCGCAGCTCCGGCTCGGCCTTGAGCGCGGCCTCGATCGAAATGTTGAGCGTCTTGGGAACGAGGTTCGTGACGTGGTTGACCGTCTTGAGCGGAATGTTCAGCGCCCGGCCGACGTCCTTGATCGCCGCCTTGGCCGCCATCGTGCCGAACGTGCCGATCTGGGCGACGTTCGCCTCGCCGTACTTGCGGCGCACGTATTCGATGACCTCGTAACGCCGCTCCTGACACAGGTCGATGTCGATATCCGGCGCTTCGGCACGGTTCGGGTCGAGGAACCGCTCGAACAGCAGGTCGTATTTGATCGGGCAGACGTGAGAAAGCTCGAGCAGGTAGCTGACCAGAGCGCCGCAGGCGGAACCTCTGGCGGAGCTGGGGATACCGGCCTCTCGGCCGAAGCGGACGAAATCCCAGACGATCAGGAAGTAACTGGCGAAGCCCATGCGATTGATGATGCCCAGCTCGTGAGCCAGGCGATCGATGGCCTCCGGTGGAGGATTCGCCCCGTAGCGCTTGAGCATGCCGGCGTCGCACAGTTCCTGCAGGTAGGCTTCAGGCGACTTTTCGTCCGGTGGCTTGAACGACGGAAACTGACGCGTGCCGATGCCGGCCGACTTGTAGAATTCCTCGACCGATTCGGCGATCAGGGCCGTACGTTTGAGCGCTTCGGCATGCTGGCCCATGCATGCGTACATTTCCTCAGGCGTGCGGACGTGAAAGTCTTCGGTCTCGAACCGCATCCGGTTCGGGTCGTCGAAGGTCTTGCCCATGTTGACGCACAGAAGGATATCGTGGGCCTTGGCGTCTTCCTTCATCAGGTAGTGGGCGTCGCTGGTGGCGACCAGCGGCAGGCCCTTGCGGTTGGCCAGGTCAATCACGCCGGCGTTGGTCTCGTGCTGAATGGAGACGCCGTTGTCCTGAATTTCGAGGAAGAAGCGGTCCTCGCCGAATATCTTCACGTACCATTCGCAAAGGGCCTCGGCTTCTTTCGTCCGGCCGTAACGGAGCAAGTCGGCCAGTTCGCTCGAACAGCAGCCGGAAAGGCAGACGAGCCCCTCGGAATGGAGTTCGAGGATCTCCTTGTCGATTCGGGGCCGGTAATAATAGCCTTCCAGGAACGCCTTGCTGGAAAGCCGCATGAGATTACGCAGCCCTGTGCCGTTCTGGGCGAGCAGGGTAAGGTGAAACGCGTATTCCTTACCCCCGCAGCCGCCGGTGGTGCGTTCAGAACGCTTGCCGGGGGCGATGTAGGCTTCCATCCCGATGATCGGTTTGACATGAGCCGACTTCGACTCACGCAGCAGTTCCATCGCGCCGTAGAGATTGCCGTGATCGGTCACGGCGACGGCGCTCATGTCATTCTGACTGCACTTCGCGAGCAGTTCGGGGATCCGGTTGGCTCCGTCCAGCAAGCTGTAATGCGTGTGACAATGCAGGTGAACGAACGGATTGTCGGCCATGGAAACCTCGTCCCGCGGTCATTTCGTCGCAACGAAACCCGACCGACGCTCCTCTTGAGCGGCATGGATTTCCAAGTCCATGCCTGACGTCATCATGATGCGGCCGTGGCGTGGCGTTGTCCAGCCACTTCCCGGCCCGAAATGCCCCGACAGGGCGCAAGTCCTTCGTGGGGCAGGTTCCGTAATGAAGAAACCGTGAATCTTCTTCACTCCAAAGAACACGCGGAAGCCCGCGGGTTCAGTCGGCCTTGGCACGGACGGAGCGGGTCGATTTCTCGAGCTTCCGTTCCTGCCGGCGCGGGGCACGGCCATTCCGGGCCGATGCGGGCTTGTTTTCGATCTGCCGCTTGCCGATCCCGTTGTTCAGCAAAGCCGACAATTCCTCGCCAAGTTGACGGTCCACTTCGCCCACCTGACGAACCAGTGTCGCGAAGGCATCGGCTCCGAGAATCACGGCCTTCGGCTTGGCGTGGATCGTCAGAACGAGCCGCGATTCCTGATCCGAGAGTTCGTCCAGGATCCGGGGCAGTTCCCGGTGCAGTTCGCGCGAGCCCAAATAACGTACGGACGACTGTGTCATCGGCACTTCTCGAGTCCAGGTCTTTGGCAGGGAGTGACGGAGGAGTGGCTCCGTCGGATAGATACCTTCTAGATAGCGATTCCTGCCCATGGCGTCAATCATAATCGTGCCGGTCATTATGGCTTTTCGCGTCCGAAGCCACTCCGAACTCAGCCGATCTCGCTCAAAAGCCAACCGGAATTCCGTCGCGAATTCGGAATCCCCAAAACCACGAGGCCAACCCGTGCCAACGAGATCGGGAAGAGCCCCGAACGGACCTGTAAACACCTGCGGCGCAAACACCTTGCGGGCGCAGGGGCCTGATTCGTCTCCTCACCGGTCTCGTTTCGGCATCGAATATCGAAAAGCGAAATGTGTGGCTTCAGTTGCCGGCCGGCGGCGCGACGGGCTCGAATTTCGGGTCCAGCGGGAATTGGTCGGGCGAAGTCGCGGACCAGACTTTCGAATTCTTCAGGGCGTCCAGAAATTCCTGCGTCGTTTCCTCGAGATCCTTCGGCGACCCGAACCGGTGAGCCTGCATCCACCGGCGGTGCTTTTCGATGACAGGGCGGGTATCGGCTTCCCAGGCTTCGCGAGCTTTTCGCAAGCGGTCCTGGGTCAGGAGCAGCCACCCGCGGGCGATGTCGTCCTTTTCGGCCATCGGGGCCAGAGTCTCGGTCAGCTTCTGCCAATGGCCAGCGACATGCGAGAGACGCCCGGCCCGAATGTCGTCAGCGGCGCTGTCGCGTGCCTTAATATAGGCTTCTTCGGCAGGATTGTCGGGCCGGCCGAGGGTCGCGATCGTCGATTTGTCGAGCACTTCTGCCCGCCGATTCACCCGTTCCGCGAGGATCTTGTCCTTCCACTGGCGGATTTCGGATTGATGCGGATTGTCCGGGAATCGGCGTTCGAGCGGTGCGATGTATCGTGACATCGCCGCAGTCCAATCCGTATATTGGCCGCTCTGCATCATCTGCGAAGCCCGGGAGAAAAGGTACTCCTCGCTGGGCGGCCACAGCCAGTAGCCGACTCCGCCGATGATCAGCCCCAAAACCGCGACCAGCCCGGCGACTTCGACGACTTTACCGTAGTTTCGAGCCGATTTCGCCCTGTTCTTGCCTTTCGCCGCGCGGCGTGACACATCGTCGGCTCCGGCACGCGAGGGGTTAAGGCCAGGCTTGACGACATATTTGATCTGCTTGCCCGCTGCGTCGGAATCGAGCAGATCCCGTAACTGGGTGGCGACCGCGAGCGCATCCCACGGCCGTTCGGACGGTGCCTTCTGCAGCAGGGAATAAACGAGATCGTCGAGAACCAGAGGAATTTCGGGGTTTTTCGAGCTGGGCCGCGGCGGCGGATTGTTCAGGTGTGCGGCCAGCATGGCGGGCTGGGTCGTCGCGTCGAAAGGCAACTTCGACGACAGCATCTGGTGAAGTATGACGCCCAGGGCATAGAGGTCGGTCTTGTGGCTGATCGAACTGGCGACGCTGATCTGTTCGGGAGCCATGTAGGCCGCGGTGCCGAGGGTCCGGCCGGTCGCCGTCAGATCGGTGCCCATCAGGTCTTTCGCGATGCCGAAATCCGAAAGCTTGATGTGCCGGTCAGGCGTCATCAAAAGATTGGATGGCTTGAGATCGCGGTGCACGACTTCGCGCTCATGCGCGTACTGTAGCGCATCGCAAATCTCGATGGCGAGCCGTGCCGCATCACGCCAGTCGAGGGGTGCCTCTTTGTCGAGAAGGGCGTCGAGCGTGCCCCCTGTGACCATCTCCATCGCGACGTACATGTCGCCCTGGTGCTTGCCGAAAGCGAGAAACCGGACGATGTTCGAATGCTTGAACTGCTGCAGGAGATTCGCCTCGCGGCGGAAGCGGACCGCCGTCTGCCCCTGAAGGCTCATTTCCCTGGGCAGTAATTTCAGCGCGAACTTTTTGCCGGAAGGCGTGTGAGTCGCCTGATAGACGACTCCCATCGCGCCGGAGCCAAGCTTGCTGTCGACGTGAAAAGAACCGAGCGTCTTGCCCAGATAGGGATCGAAATTCTCCATGGAACGTTCAGCCCCTCATCCGGAGTCAACCAGCGGCTAGAAGCGTGATTCGATCCGAATGATCCGCACTCGGGATTGCCGCGCGGTTTGCCGGGAGTCATTTTCCCGGCATTCCGCGCGTGGTGTCCGTCGGCGGCGATCGAATCAGATCGGAATATGACAGGAAACTCCCATCGCCGCGGGCAGATAGCAGCGTTCGGCGTAATCCATGACCATGCGGTCGGCATTGAAGCGCCAGCCCAGACTGGTCAGGGCCGCCTTCTGACGCGCGATCCACTGGCGGGGATAGCCTTCCTTGTCCCTTTCATAATACAACGGAATGACCTCGGAAAGTAGCGTCGAGATCAGATCCGCATGGTCGCGGCTGTCCTGCACATGAGGATCGACGTGCGTCTGGCCGCGTCCGATCGCGAACCCGTTGAGCCCGTTGTAGGCTTCCGCCCACCAGCCGTCGAGCACGGAGAAATTGAGCACGCCGTTGAGCAGCGCCTTTTCGCCGGACGTGCCGCTGGCTTCCTGCGGACGGCGCGGGTTGTTCAGCCAGACGTCGACACCCTGAACGAGATAGCGGGCCACGTTCATGTCGTAGTCCTCGACGAACACGACCCAGTCCTCGAACGCCTCCTGGCGCGTCTTGCGGACGATCGACTGGATCAGTTCCTTGCCGAGCCGGTCTTCCGGGTGAGCCTTGCCTGCGAAAACCAGCTGTATCTTTTTGCCCGTGGCCCGGACCATGTCCATAAGCCGTTCGGCTTCGGCAAGAATCAGCCCGGCACGCTTGTAAGTGGCGAACCGGCGCGCGAAGCCGAGGGTCAGAACGTCCAGGTCGAGCCGGCGGGAGAGCTTGTCGAGCGTTTCGGGGGATTCGTCGCGTGCCTTGGCCTGTGCCACCAGCCGACGGCGGACGAACGAAATCATCGAAGCCTTGAGAATCTGGTGCGTTTCCCAGAATTCGGCGTCGCTGATAGCGTCCACACTCTTCCAGACTTCGGGGTGACGAATCCGGGCCCGCCAGTCGATCGGCAGGTGAAGATCGTACATCCGCTGCATCTGGGGCGCGATCCACGTCCCGGCATGCACGCCGTTGGTGATGTGACCGATCGGCACTTCCTCGAGCCTGCGGCCAAGGAACAGAGGGTGCCACATGTGACGGCTGACTTCGCCGTGCAGGGCGCTCACGCCATTGGCCCTGCGGGTGAGCTTCAGTGCCAGCACGGTCATGCAGAACGGTTCGCCCTGATCGTGCGTGTGCACCCGGCCCAGTCCGAGGAAATCTTCGTAGGACAGACCGATCTTCTCGCGGAACAGTCCGAGGTTTTCTTCCACGAGTTCGGCCCAGAAGCGGTCGTGCCCGGCGGCGACTGGCGTGTGAGTGGTGAAGACCGATCGGGCGGAAACCTCCTTGGCCGCTTCCCAGAACGATTGCCCCTGCTCCTGCATTTCGCCTTCGATTTCGGCCAGGAGAGCGAACGCGCTGTGGCCTTCGTTCAGGTGGATCACCGAAGGGTGAACGCCCAGGGCACGCAGCGCCATGACGCCGCCGACGCCCAGAAGCAGTTCCTGACGAATCCGGACCCGTGCGTCGCCGCCGTAGAGCCGGGCGGAGAGGCTTTGATCCCATTCGCTGTTTTCGGGCACCCGGGAATCGAGCAGATACAGCTTCGTCCTGCCGACGTCGGCCGTCCAGACCTGGGCGTGGAGAGTCCCGTTTCGCGTGGGAATGACGATGCGCACCGGTTTGCCGTCGGGGCCGAGGGCCGGCTCGATCGGCAACAGATCCGGACGGTTGTGCGGGTAGTTCTCCTGCTGCCAGCCTTCGATATCGAGCTTCTGGCGGAAGTAGCCTTCGCTGTAAAGAAGGCCGACGGCGACCAGGGGAATGCCCAGATCGCTGGCGCTTTTGAGATGGTCGCCCGCCAGAACGCCGAGGCCGCCGGAATAGATCGGAAGGCTCTCATGCAGGCCGAATTCCATCGAGAAATAGGCCACGGGCCTGGACCGCAGACTGGCCGCGTAAATCGCGCCCCAGCTCTTGCTGTTCTTGAGATAATCCTTAAGCCGGCGGAAGGCGTAGTCCACGCGGGAGTCGAGGGCCATCTGCTCGGCCTTCGAAGTCAGCCGGTCGTGATCGATTTCGCTGAGGAACACGATCGGACTGTGACCGCAGGACTCCCACAGATCCGGATCCAGGGAGCGGAACAGATCGATCACCTCGGGCTGCCAGGTCCACCAGAGATTGCGGGCAAGTTCCCGAAGACGCACGATCAACTGATGCTCGGCCATGAATCACCCTTGCCTTATCGAGATCCTCCGGATTTCGCGGCGCCCGGCCGTCCCCGAAAGGGTGAGAACGGCAAGTCAGCGCGAACTCTCGCAGGAATGGACCGGCTCCTGACGGGTCGAAATAACCTCGAATCGCCGATACGCGAACCGGCGGCGGCATCCCCTGGCGTGAGGTTACCCCGAGTCGAAACCGGCGGTCAGTATGACGAATCGTTCAGGAAATGTCGAGCGTCCGGCGCGTCGCGAAAGTCGCGTCAGAGAAGAAGCATAGCCCGGTGAAACCACGGAATCCGAAAAGGGAAGTCTTGACGGCTGCGGAGAATTCCGTAGATTATCGGATGGCGTATTGTGCGGGCCATGGGGCGGGGAACCTCGCCGCTTCGACGAAAGCAGGCTTTTCCCCCAGGTTCCCGCGGTTTTCCTGTCAGGACTTTCGAACGAAGGCATGCATGAGCTACAGAGGCGACGATTCGGCTGGTGATCGATCGATGGATCGCGGCGGACAATCCGGCGACAGGCAGTTGCGGGTCAACGAACAGATCCGGATTTCGCCGGTGCGCGTCATCAATCAGGATGGCGCCCAGCTTGGCGCCATGCCGGTCAATCGTGCGATGGAACTGGCTCGCGAAGCAGGCCTGGATCTTGTCGAAGTGGCGGCCGGCGAACGACCGCCCGTCTGCAAGATCATGGACTACGGCAAATTCAAATACGACCAGAAAAAAAAGACTCACAAGCAGAAGCAGCACCAGACGCAGCTGAAGGAAATTCGTGTCCGGCCAAAGACGGGCGACCACGATATCGGCGTGCGTATCTCCCGTGCCAAGGAATTTCTCGAAGGCAAGGATAAGGTGCTCGTCAACGTCCTTTTCAAAGGTCGTGAACTGGCCCACATCGAAGAAGGCCGTAAAGTCATGGACGAAGTGATCGCCGCCCTCGCCCCCTTCGGCAAACTCGAAAAATCGCCTTCGATGGAAGGCAAAAAGATGACCGCAATCCTCGCACCCAAGTGAGGTAAAGCAGTCACCGACCGTAACGAAATGGCGGACCCGGATTTTTCGCCATTTCGTTCTGATCGCGTCGTACGGATTTTCCCCTGGTTCGAATGGAGTCTGACCCATGTGCCGGAAATCGTATCGGATGGCGTTCCTGTTTCTGGCCGTGGCCTCCGCACCAGCCAGAACCGGTGCCCAGCAAGTGATCGTGCAGGAAGATCCAGGCTTTTTCGGACGGGTATTCGCACCTGTCACGGAAACCATACAGACCATCACCGCCGGCCCGCCCCAGCCGGTTTACGTCAGTTCTCCGGCACAGACCACGATCGTCACTCAGCCCAGCCGGGTGACGACCACCACGACTTCGACACGTGTCATTCAAACGCAAACGCGTGTCGCGGACCCGGTCTTCGATTCCCTCGCCCGGCAACTTCGTGACATCCTCCCCGACCGGCGACGCGAAGCCGCTTTCGCCCTGGGTCAATTGCGAAACCCCCGGGCCGTGCCGCTTCTCCTTGACCGTCTTCGGGTCGACCTGAACAAGAATGTCCGCAAGGCTTGCGTCGTCGCGCTTTCCCAGATCCCCGACCCGGCGATCCCCGGATATCTGGAACGGGTCGCGATTTATGACCCGAACGCCGAAGTTCGCCAACTGGCCACGACGCTCATGCGTAAGCTGAGCGAAACGGTGATCGTGGAAACGCCGATCGAAGTCGAAACGCCCCTGCCAAGCTCGACGGCCACCATCATCGAAACGCCTGCGACCGAGGCCGTCATCACGAACCCGACGACGACCGTCATTCAGGGTGCCACAGTCATTCAGGGTGCGGTGAATCCGCCCGCGACGGCTCAGGCTCAGCCACAACTCCGCCCGCGAATGACGGCACCGCCAGGCTCCAGCTCGGGTGTGATCGTTTCCGAACCGATCGACAAACCCGCGGTCAATCCGCTTCAGCCCAACGCCGCCCCACCCGCCGAGCCGGAACTGAAGCTGAATCCGCCGGCTGCGGGTTCGCCTGCGAAACCGGCCGCACCTGCGACCGGAGCCGCCAAGCCTGGCGCTTCGCCGGTACTTTCTCCGCCCCTTTCCGAACCGCCGCCCCTCGAAGCCCTGCCGGAAGAAATTCCCCAGAACAGCAGGAAAGACAAGACGCCGGACCTCGTAAAACCTCGATCCGCATAAGGCATCAGCTATCGTGGACAACACCGGCGCAACGCCATCACGGAACGAAGGCTTCGGGCTTTGGACCGGCGTCTTCGTCGTCGTGGCCAGTATGGTCGGGGTCGGGATTCTTACGACCTCCGGCTTCACCGTCGCTTCGGTGCATTCCCATCAGTGGGCCTGGATGCTCTGGACGATCGGCGGGCTTCTGGCCGTCTGTGGTGCCTTGACCCAGGCCGAGCTCGTTTCCCGAATCCCCGAATCCGGCGGTGATTACGTTATTCTCAAGGCCGCCTATGGGCCCTTGTGCGGTTTTCTTTCCGGCTGGCTTTCGATGGTTCTCGGCTTCGCGGGACCGATCGCCGCATCTTCGAAGGCCGCTGCGCGCTATTTGTTAGCATCGCTGCAGGAAAGCTCACAGCCAGTCTCCCAACTTGCCGTCAGCCTGATCGCGACGGCGATCGTCGGTGCGATGGCCTGGCTCCATTCGCGTGATTTCGACCGCAGCAGCCGGACCCAGAGCGTGACCACGCTCGTCAAGATCGGCCTTCTGACGGTGTTCGTCGTCGTGGGGCTGACGATCGGCACACGCCGTCACGCCTTTCCCGCCGACTGGCCCGGCAAAATTGATGTCTCGCTCGTCTCCGTTTCGATGACTTCGCTCATATACATCAGCTACGCATTCACAGGATGGAACGGCATCGGTTTCATCGCCGGCGAGGTGCGCAACCCGCGGCGAAACCTGCCGCTTTCGATCTTTCTGGGCACAGGGATCGTTCTGGCGATTTACCTGGGATGCAACCTCGTCTATTCGCTTGCGTGGACGGCGCCTGAACTTCAGAAACTGGCCGAGGAGAAGGGCTTCGACGCTCTCGCCCCGATCGCCGAACTTTCTGCCCGAAGGCTTTTCGGGGACGGCACGGCGAACGTGATCAGCTTCGTCGTCTTTTTGATGCTCATCGCCAGCGTCAGCGCTTATGTGCTCACCGGCGCGCGGATCCTCCAGGCCATGGGGCAGGCCCGGCATTTCCCGCGCTGGGCGGCGGTGAAGAATGCCCATGGCGTACCGACCAGGGCCACGATACTGCAATCGGCGATCGCGCTTTGCTTCGTCTGGTCTGCGAGTCTCGAATCGATCATCGTCGTTTCGAGCATCGGTCTGGCCGTGTTTTCGATGCTCACGATCAGCACGATCTTTTCGTACCGAAATCGCGCGATCGGAGTCGAACCTTCCTTTCTTTGTCCGCTCTATCCTGTCGTACCGCTGATTTTTCTGATCGGCACCGGTGCCCTGACCGCCGTGACGGCCTGGAACAAGCCGGATGAGGGGCTGGCTTCGCTCGGCTGCGTGGTCGTCGGCGTCGTGGCGTTTTATGCCTGGTCGTGGGTGAATCGAACCGTTCACTCCGATGAGAAGTCGCCAGAACAGGGGTAATTGGATTACAATTCGGACAGCATTGACGTATCCGACGACGTAGATTTCGAGCCTGAACCATCGTGTCCGACACCAACGACATTCCGAACGTACCGAACGACCTGCCGCCCGTCGAACCGCCGACCGCAGGTTTCGTCGTCCAGCTTTTCATCATTCCAGCGATCGTCGTCTGCGTCGTGATCGCGGTCTGGCTGCTCTTCGGCAAACTCGCAGGCGGCGAACGTGACGTCAACGAATATGTCCGGATCATTCGCTCCGAAAACGCCAACCGGCGATTCCGCGCTGCCTACGAACTCGCGAGTCTGATCCACAACGAAAAGACGCTTAAGAGCGACCCGAAACTGCTTGGCGACCTGGCCGAACTTTTCGAGTCGGAACTCGCCGACAAGTCGGGCGACAACGCCGAAGCGAAGCAGTTTCTCGCCGTGGCTCTGGGGCTCTTCGACATCGATTCAGGGCAGTCCACGGCAGGAAAATCTATTCAGGCGCTGCCGATTCTGGCTCGAGGTCTCGACGCGGCCCAGCCCACTGCACTGCGCCGCGCCGCGGCCGAGAGTCTCGCCCGGCATGCCGCTCGCCTCGACGGCGGCCTGGTCGCCAGCGACGTCGTCACTCCCCTGGCCGAAGCATCACGCGCTGACGAGACCGAACTCCGCCTTCTGGCGACATACGCACTCGGTTTCTGCGGCGGTGACGACGCGAAGAAAGCCCTTCGGGAACGACTGAGCGACAGCTATCGCGACGTGGCTTTCAACGCCGCTTTCGCCCTGATCCGGCGGGACGACCCGGCGGCGCTCGACACGCTGCGGGAATTGCTCTCTCGCGGCAATCTGGAGCAGACAATCCCCCTGGAAAGCCCCAAGGAAAAGGCGAACCGGATCGAAGCGTTCCAGATTCAGGCTCTGAAATCGCTCCAGACGGCGATTCGTGCCGGCGGAAAGTCCCTCGCACAGGCAGTGGCGGGCGATGTCGAAAAACTCGTTTCGAGCGATTTCGTGAGTGTCGGCGTCGAAGCCCGTGCCGTGCTGGATTCGATGAAGTCGGACCGTCCCTCTTGAACGTAATCGGCACGACTTTCGAAAAATCGTGGGTCGGAACCTGATTTATCGATACGACCGGCCCCGGTCACGTCATCGGCATGCCTCGACTGACCGGCAAAGCAGATCAACCCACAAGTCATTCATTAGCAAGAACTTAAGGCCGGCCTAAATTCGTCTTGCCCGCGTGAGAGACGAAAACGCCGGTGGATTTTTTGTCCGAACTTGAGACTTTTTCGAAAAAAAAATGGATGAAGTCGAAGGATGGAATCAATTGTCGCAAGGGAACGCATTTTTGCGCGATATAGTTATTGGGGAAGCGAAATCGGACTGAAGTTTCGTCGAATTCCCGGACTGAATATTGAGGCATGACACTGGGGAGCCTCAGTTCGTACGAATCGGCGGATCGAAGTCATGGAAATGATCGCCAAGGTGATTCCGATGAAAGGCCGAAAACGAAATCGAGCATGGTCTGCCGGATTATTGGCAGCCCTGAGTTTTGCGCCTGGCAGTGCCTGGGCGACCTACGGCGGAGCGGTTCAGTTGGCCTGCAGCCGGTCTCCGGTTGTGGCACGAACGACTTCGACCGTCGCATTGATGCCTCAATGCGAAACCGTGACGCAAACGGTTTTGGAAACCGTGATGGTACCTGAGCAGGTGACCGTCATGCAGACGCAGTACAAGACCGTAATGAAGCAGGAGCCCTACACGGTCCTCAAGCCGGTTCAGGAAACGACGGTCGTCACACGCCGTCATTCGGTCATGAAGCCCGTGTACGAAACGGCGCAGGTACAGCGCCGCTACAGCGTAATGAAGCCGGTGGTCGAAACGAAGCAGATGGAACGCCGCTACACCGTCATGAAACCGGTGCAGAAGACGACCGTCACGCAGCGCGAATACACGGTGATGAAGCCCGTGGTCGAGACCAAGCGGATGGAACGCCGCTACACCGTCATGAAACCGGTGCTCAGGACATCTGTCGTCGAGAAGCAATACACCGTGATGAAGCCGGTGGTCGAAACGAAGCAGATGGAACGCCGCTACACCGTGATGAAGCCGGTGCAGACGACTTCGATGATGGAAAAGAAATACACGGTGATGAAGCCCGTGGTGACGACATCGATGGTCAACCAGACTCATCAGGTGTTGCGGCCGGTGCAGTCGACCCGGCAGGTGACGGAAACGCAGGTCGGCTACGAAAACCGCCAGACGGTCGTCCCTGGCCCGGTCGTTCAGCAGACCGTCGTCGACGGTTGCTCCGGCTGTGCCCAGACGGTCGCCGTGCAGACGGCCCCTCGCGTTCTGAACCAGACGGTCATGGTTCGACGGCCCGTGGTTCGCAACGTCGTCGAGACGTCATACGTTCAGGAAACGGTCGTCAGGCAGGTGCCCGTGCAAAGCTGTTCTTACGTCGCGGAAGAGCGGGTCGAACAGATCCCGGTCACCCGCACGGAGATGGTGGCCGAAGTGCGAGTCGAACCTTACGAGGTCAGGACTTGCAACTACGTTCCCGAGCAGCGGGTCGAACGCACCCCGGTGCAGACGACCGAATACGTCGCCGAGGAACGGGTCGAGCCCTATGAAGTGCGAAGCTGCTCTTATGTCGCTGAAAAGCGGGTCGAGCAGATCCCGGTTCAGACGACCGAGTACGTCGCCGAAGAACGGGTCGAGCCTTACGAAGTTCGCACCTGCTCTTACGTCAACGAAGAACGGGTCGAAAACGTGCCGGTGACGACTTGCAAGATGGTCGAGGAGATTCGTGAGGAGAAGGTGCCTGTGACGACGACGAAGTACGTCCAGGAAACCGCCGTTCGCGAAGTCCCGGTGACAGTCGCGGAGCAAGTGCCTGTCGTGATGACCCGGAACGTGGCCAAAGTCGTACAAACACAACGGGCCGTGCCGACCTGCACCCAGGTTCCGGTCGTGATTCCCGTCAACTGAAAAGCAATGAGCCTGGGCCCCTTGTCCCGATCCGGTGACTCGCGGCCCGACTCCTGAAACTCCCTAGTGAAAACCCGCCCTTCGCGATGGACGAAAACGCGAGGGCGGGTTTTTCGCTTCCTCGCTCGAACGATAAAGGAACGCCCGGAAGCAGTCGCTCCCGGGCGTTCCTTTATTCGATTGGCTTCGGCACGCCCTGCGGGGATCAGGCAAGCGAAACGACGCGGTGGTCGATGGACTGGCGGCGGCCACGCGGCGATTTGAATTCGTAAAGGCCCAGGCCCAGGTGGCCGGCCAGGTTGATGTGCTGCGGCTGGCGGACGTCGAAGCCTTCCGTGCCGAGAGGGTCGAGTGCGAGTTTGCCGGTCGCGGCGACGGCGGGCAATTTTTCGGCTTTACGCTTGGCGTCGATGATTTGCCATTCGACCTTGTCCATGGCGACCGGGTCGGTGGCGAAGAGGAGCGCGTTATAGTCCCAGGCAAATTCGGGGTGGTTGCCGAACGGGCCTTTCTGGAAAATGCCGCGCGAGCCGTCCATGACGTGCAGGACGAACTTCTTCCGCAAAACCGGGTGGCTGACGACTTCGGGGATGAACTGGTTACAGACGTTCGATTCGGCCGATGCGTGCGACCGGGCGACGTTGTTCACCGAGCCGTGGCTGATGTTCTTGAGTGCCCCGGTGACGCCGGCGGAACCGTGATCCTTGAGCACAGGCAGGGCGATGATCTTGTTGACGACCTTGGTGACGAAAAGCCCGAGGTGCGACTTGTAGACACGGTCGTCCTTCAGGTCGGCGTTGCCTTCGACGAGATTCATGAATACGAATTCGTCACGGTCGTAGCCGGCGAGCGGGTCTTTGGCGTGCTCTTCGTCGATGAGCCTGGTCTGCGGGCCGTCGACGTTCGTCAGGCCGCCCCAGCGCACGCCACTCGGCAGGATTTTCTGGTATCCGGCAGTCATGAATTCCGACTTGTAGCGGTCGTAGACGAAGATGTCCGTGGTTTTGACACCGGCGGATTTCAGGCTATCGATCACTTCGAGGACAAGCTCCGGCGAACTCGGCGCCTGGGGGAACCCGTTCGGAACGACCTTGATGCCGACAACATCACCCGGCTCGAAAAAGCTGCGCCAGGCTTCCACACCGTCATCGGCGCCGGTCAGTTCTTTCATGCCCCGGGCCAGGGTCGACTTGATCGCTTCCCGGTTTTTCTTGCCGCCGTTGGACATCGCCGGGTTACGTGCTTCGATCACCCGGCCCGGATACGGCCCGGGGATGCCGAGTTTCGACTTGTCGAACAGCGGATCGGCCAGGAGCCGTGACTCGGAAGCGGAGACCCGCTTCACCCCTTCGATCACCGGCACCGCGGACATGCCGGCCAACAAGCTTCGTCGGGAAATCGTGCCGCAGGGATAGCGATGGATCATCGATCGGTCCTCTTCGAGTCGGAATGAGAGCGGTTCGGATGGATTATCGGAGCGCTGAGGTTCTGGCTTGACACAGATTCCGGACTAAGTTCGGAGCGATATCGATAGATGTCGGGAAGATTCGGAGGGAGTGACTAGCTCGGACTCGGCGAACGAACGATAACGAAAGGCAAGATACTTAAGGATAAGGCTTTCGGCATCCGGAAGAGGCCGGATGCCGAAAAACCGGTCGTGATTCGACGTCAGTCCGTCAGCGCGAAGTCGAATTTGTTCGATTTCGCTTCGACTTTCGCCTTCAAACCAGACGAATCCAGGTTGCCGTATTTGGTGGGAATCAGGCTCTTGGCTTTGGCGTTCGCCTTGGCGACGTCGTCCTGACGCAGCACGCCGGCTTTCACGTTGGCTTCTGCCTTCGTCAGGTCGACATCTTTCGAAGTGACCGAGATGAGGTAGTCGCCAGGGAATGCACCGTCGTCATCGCCACGAGAGGAGAGCGTATATTCGCCGTTGACGATCACGCCATTGGCGCCATTGTTGATTCCCTTGGGATCAGGGGTGACCGGATAGAAAAGGATGCTACCTTTTTCCAGCGGTTTGCCGTTGTAGGTGACCGTGCCGTAGACGGCGTAGCGCTTGCCGAGATCGTCACCCGAGCCGCAGCCGACCAGCATCAAGGAGAACACCACGGCCGCAAGATTTGCCGGAGCGATCTTCTTCAAGAGGGAAGTCCTCATCATGAAAGCTCGAATTCTCTAGTTTCTTCCAGTTGTAAGTTCCGAACGAATCGGCCAGCTCATCCCGCGGAATGCGGGATGAAACTGGCCGAATGCGAGCGTTCCGATCAATACGAGTCCGCGCTGATGACTTCGCCGCCGGCCCGCGAGCCGAGGGCACACCAGGTGGCCAGGTTGATCGTGTTCTTGATGAACTTGACCGAGCCGTCCGCGAAGGCGATGTTCACGCCACCGGGGTGCTTGCTCTTGGCGCCCTTGTTGGTGTAGCTGAAACGATCCAGGAAGTCATTCTGGCTGAAGTTGACGGCCTGGGCACGCAGGTTGATCCAGTTGATCGGCACGGAGGTACCGAAGGTGCAACCGTTGTGGTTCCAGAAGTTGTTGTCAGCCACTTGAGCCGGGATGGTTTCGCCGACCATGACGGTGTTCGAGGTGCCGTCGACGACCGATCCGATCGTGCAGACCGGAGTGCCGGCGATCCGGTAGGCGAACATGCCGCGGAGGGTACCGCCGGAGTTGTTCGTGCCCCAGAAGCCGTGCCAGCCGATGCGGGGTTGGCCAGGAGCCGGGTTGCCCGCGATCGGGGTTTCCCACGGAGGTTGGGGCGTCAGCAGAACGCCGACGCAGTAGTTGTCACCGAAGCTGCCCTGATAGTTGGCGACCGGGATCCGCGTTTCGGCGGCACCCGTGATCGGGTTCGGAGGAACCGAGCCGTTCGGGTAGTTGCCCCAAACGCCGGAGTTCGAACGGAAGCCAGGGGCCACGCCGTTGAAGTTATCGTCGGAGGGGCAGGACCAGGCAGCGTTGCTGGCCATGTATGCCGTCCACTGGGCGGCGTTGTTGGCCATCGGGCGGTTCAGGTTCATAGCGTTGTAGGAAGCGGTCGCTTCCATCTGGGGCAGAATCAGGGCACGCCAGGCCAGAAGGTTGTTGGCGATGGCGGCACCTTCGTTGCCCCAAATGTCCTTGCCGCCGCTCTCGTCGGCGATACCACCGGGCGGGAACGAACCGAAGGAGCTTTCGTAGTTATGGAGTGCCAACCCGATTTGCTTCAGGTTATTCACGCACTGGGCGCGACGAGCGGCTTCCCGGGCGGATTGGACCGCCGGCAGAAGCAGCGAAATCAGAACGGCGATGATCGCGATCACCACCAATAGCTCGATGAGCGTGAAGCCCTTGCGGGAGCTTCGGAAAGGGAGAGTCTTCGACATGCAATACCCCTACTTCTACCAGGGACAGCGGAATCCGTCTGCACCGAACCTGGAGGGATCCGGCACAATACGATGACATTCATGAAAGGACGCAGCGAGCCGAACGGCTCATTCCACATTTATGAACTTTCCTTAATGGAGTCAATAGTCTTGATTTGCGTATCATCAAAATTCGTACAAACGCACTCGTGAATTGTCAACGCAACACGCTAAGGTGAAAGACCTTATCGGCAGATCGACACATATGCCGACAAAACCGTTCCAAAGTATGCACACCCAATGATCCGAATCGTCCCGACACCCTGGTATCGATCGTTCACACTGTCTTGCAAGACATCATGCACGCAATTATCAATCGCCAATGTTCGCCCGTTTTCGAACTCCATGCGGCTTTGATAGACTGATTTCATCGGTACATGCCGCGCCCCTGACAATCGATCATCGGAAG
Source organism: uncultured Isosphaeraceae bacterium (assembly GCA_964608915.1). GTDB lineage: Bacteria > Planctomycetota > Planctomycetia > Isosphaerales > Isosphaeraceae > QWQI01. Next base: position 55,839 of record CAZSQA010000028.1, on the reverse strand, counting down.
GAAGTCCGGCAACTTCGATGCGAACTCCGACTGCCGTTACAGGCTTCCTGTTGCATGACCTCTTGAACCATGTCGAATCGAAGCGGGCGTTCACCCTCGTTACGTTCGTCGCTTGCGTCTTGACAGGCACACTGGTCTTCACCCTGGCCGGCTGTGCGGGACATGAACCGACGGAGACCGAAAAGTGGCTGAAAGCGATCGAAGCGAATCCGCCTGAAACAGGCCCAGGGTGGGAGGATGCCTACGTCCGCTTCAGGGACAATGCCGGCGATCAGGAAGCGGCTTCGGCGATACGGGTATATGTCGAGCGAAATCCCATGTCCGACTCCGCCCTGATGGCACTCGGGCTTGTCGAAAGGGACCAGGGAAGGTTCGACGAAGCCGAGGCCTGTTACCGGAGAGTGATCGAAATCAATCCGAAGCGTTCGGGGGCTTTTTGGAATCTCGGACGTATCGCTCAGGGCAAGGGCGACCTCGACGCCGCCGCAAAATTCTTCGAATCGTCACGCCAGTGCGATCCGCTCGCCTGGCAGCCGATTTACGCGCTCAGCCAGCTTCGACGCCAGCAGGGCAAGGAAGATGAATCCAAAGCGCTCTGGGCCGAAGCGAAATCGCTCGGAGCCGGCAAATCCAGCGAGCGTGGCGGCATGGGCGGCTTCGAAACGGACATCGGGATCGTCTATTTGAACATGGAATGGGATTGAACGGCGGATCAGGTGAATCAGTCCGGCTCAGCGTCGCGCCCGCCGGTATCGTTTCTGGTCCGATTTCGCTGGTTGTCCGGAATGGTGAAGGTCGGCAAGTCTGGCCCGAAGGGATTCGACCGTTCCGAACGGAAGAACGTCGTGATCGCGACACACCCAGCAGTGATGACCTCCCCAGGACGAACCTGGGAACCGGAACGGATCGGCGAGATCGACGCCCGAGGCGTCTGACGAGAAGGCCGGCAGGAGAATCTGCCGTGGCGAACTCAAAAAGACACGAAACGTATGGCCGCTCCAGCGCAAGGCCGG
>CAZSQA010000028.1:0-54726 GCA_964608915.1 uncultured Isosphaeraceae bacterium | reverse complement strand
GCCGTGGCGAACTCAAAAAGACACGAAACGTATGGCCGCTCCAGCGCAAGGCCGGGTGCAGGTGGCCGTTGATTTCGGCGGCAAGCGACTCGGCCGGACCATCGTGGCCGTGACGGATCGTCCACCCATCGACCTCGACGGATTCGGGGCAGCCTGCCAAACTGCCGGCATCGTGATTGCCCTGAACGAAGACCGGCTGCACGCGTCTGGAGCGAAGCCAGTCGACGAACTCTCCGAGCGCGTTCGAGGCTCGCGAGAGGGCGTCCCTCGATTCGACGACATCGCCCGCCACGATCAGCCGATCACACGCCGTGAAGTCGAGGATCTGAGCCAGCCGGGCTTTGACGTCGTCGACGGAATAACGTGGCAGGCAATCGCCGCCACGTGCCCGCATGTGTTCATATCCAAGATGAAGATCGGCGATGACGATGACCCTGGCCGCCGGGTGCCAGAGCACGCCCTGGGGCAGAAAATTCCAGGGGCCTGGGCCCTGTGACGCCGAGATCGCGGGCTTCAAGGGCACAACTCCGGGGCGAGCGTGGCGAAGAGCTTTTCATGAAGCCGTTTCAGGGCATCGTCGGCCGATTCGAACCGCACCGGCTCGGCGCGATCGATACCGAAGGGTTCGAGCCACGCGGAAGCGAACGGCGAAATTCCGCCCAGACGGCGGAAACGGAAGCCGGATACGCCGTCGAGCCATTCGAGCGCGGCGGGGAGGTCGAGTGTGCGTTCGAGGACGTCTCGACGTGCTTCCGCGAGCAGAGGATGATTCGGACAACGTTCGGAGATTAGCGGGAAGAGCCGGCGCGAGATCCAGTCATGGCCGCCGACTTTGGGCCGGCCCGATTCGGGATTGCGCAGGACCATGAATCCTGTCATCGCCGTGCGACGGAATTGCCGGGCCAGGACATCGCCCCGGTCCAGGCCTTCCAGAACGTCTTCTTCGAACCGGGCTTCCGTGAACATCGCCTGCAGTTCGTGCCGGTCGGCGAGATCGGCACTGGTGCGGATCACGAAGCCGAGATCCGCGACGTTCAATTGAATGTCACGGCCGGCGAGACGCCCCATCCGGGCAGCGAAGGCTCGACCGAGACACTCCGAGGCGGCTCTGTGGAAGCGCCCATGCACGGCATAGCTCCAGCCATCGCCGTCCGGATAGCTCTCGACAAGGCATTCGGAAGTGTCCGGAATCTCCGAAACCGAAAGCTGCCAGCTCCAGAGCGAAACGAGACACGACGCGTCCGCTTCACGCATGCGATATCGATCGACGAGCCAGCGCCGGGCGGATTCCTGATCCCAGCGCACGCGACGGCCAAGTTCCTCTCGAAACCGCGCCAGGGCGATGGCGAGATGGCCGGAGAGTCCCGGTCGATCGCTCGTCCAGACCGGAAAGTCCGCGTAGCCGTCGGCCTCGATGGCCTCGACCTTCCCCTGCTCCGCACGTTTCATGCTTAATGAACGGCCGTCGAGGACGAATCGATCGCCCGGTTTCAGGCGGTCAGCGTACATCATTTCGAGATGCCCGATCGCACGGCCTTCCACGGCGACCGGCACCGTTTCTTCCGAGTCGATCGTGCCCGAGTTCATCCGGAACAGCCGGGCCGTACGGCGATCTCGCACACGAAAACGATCGCCCGCGCGCACGAGACGCGGTGGCGTCCAGCGAAGCGTGCCTGAATCCGTCTCAGCCGCGCCTGCCGGGGCCGTGGTGTCGCCGCACAGGTAATTCATGCAGGCGTCGAAGTCTTCACGCGTCAGATCGCGGAATGTCCACGTGCGTTTGACGAGCCCGAAAAACCCGTCCGCGGACGATTCGCCGGAACACGCCTGACCCACGATCTGCTGGCACAGAACATCCAGCGGCCGTTCCGGAATGCGGACCGGTTCGATCAGCCCGCTTCGAGCCTGGTCCGCCGTGACGACGGCCGCCGCAAGATCGGCCGGGTGGGCGGCCAGGATCACGCCTTCCGGCTCCAGCCCCGGGGCATGGCCGGCTCGGCCCAGCCTTTGCAGGCAGCGGGTGACGGAACTGGGCGAGCCGATCTGCACGACGAAATCCGCGGCCGGGTAGTCGACACCGAGTTCGAGACTGGTGCTGGTCACGACGAGCCCGATCGTCCCGTCCTTCAGCGATTTCTCGACTTCACTTCGCACAGCGGCATCCAGCGAACCATGATGCGCAGCCACGGCCGGTCGATCGATCGCGTCCGGCTCATGCCGCATCCCTTCCCGGATCAGAAACGTCAGGCGTTCCGTGAGCGGCCGGGTGTTGGCGAAGACGACCGTGGTTCGGTGCTGTGCGGCAGCGGCGCTGAGTCGGTCAATGATTCGCTGCTGCACCAGCGGACGATAAGGCGCTTCGTCGGCCGCGATCAGCGATTCGACCTTCAGGTGCGATCGACCTGGCCTTACGACGCCGTCGATCTGGCCGACTTCGACGATTTCGCACGATCTGCCCGGGCCGACGAGAAATCCGGCGAGTTTTTCAGGCGGCCGGCAGGTGGCCGAAAGACCGATACGCAGCGGGTCGACGGCCGAGATCATGCTGAGCCGTTCGAGACTGACCGCCAGATCGGCCCCACGCCGATCCGCCGCCAGGGCGTGAATTTCGTCGACGATGACCGTGTCCACACCGCTCAAAGCCTCGCACCAGGAAGCCTGACTCAGCAGAATCGAAAGACTCTCGGGCGTCGTCAGCAGAACGTGCGGCGGCCGTTTGCGCAGTTTGGCCCGTTCGTGCGGCGGGGTATCGCCCGTACGAATACCGACTCGAATGGCAGGCCGGTTGGGAGATGCGACCGAATCGAGCGAGCCGAAAAGATCTTCGAGATTCCGTTTGACGTCGTTCGTCAGGCTTTTCAGGGGCGAGACATAAATACACCTGACGGCATCCGGCAATGACTCGCGTTCGGCCTGGCGCAGTAGTGCTTCGATCGGCATCATGAACGCAGCGAGCGATTTGCCCGTGCCAGTCGGGGCGATCAGCAGGGCGTTTCGACGCTCGGCCAGAACCGGCCATGCGGCTTTCTGTACATGCGTTGGCCCGGCCGGGAACCGGCCTTCGAACCAGGCACGCAAACCGGCATGTGCCGGATAAGGATCGTCCAGTGCCTGGGCCTTGCGGCTCGCTTCCATTCGACGGTCGTCCTGGCTCGATACCTGAAATCGGGCGTGTCGACAAGCCCGGGCGGAATGGTTCGACACGCATGTCTGGTTCAGGTTCGGATCGTTTCGTTATGCTAATGTCTGACGACAGCCGCGGCAAGCGGCTGGTTCTTCGTCGAACGACACCGAAGACCACTCGCGAAATGATCCCGGGCGAATCGCCGAAGTGAACGCACTGACCGACGTCTGGCTGAACGTCATCCTGTTCGAACCTGAGATCGCGGCCAACACCGGCGCGATCGGGCGAACGTGCCTGGCATTGGGGGCGAGGCTCTGGCTGATCCGGCCGCTCGGTTTCCGGCTCGACGAACGTAACGTCAAACGCGCCGGGCTGGATTACTGGCATCAGGTGGATTGCCACGTGGCCGATGACTACGAAACCGCCATCGCCGCGGCTCACCCCCGGCGCATCTGGCTGATGACGACCAAAGGCGCGTCGGATCACTGGGATGCCGGCTTCGAACATGGCGACGCCCTGGTCTTCGGTCCTGAATCCCGCGGGCTGCCGGACTGGATCCTGGCTTCCCAGCCTGCGGAGCAGCGTTTGCGAATCCCCATGCGGCCCGAAACCCGCAGCCTGAATCTTGCCAATGCGGCATCAGTCGCGATGTATGAAGTGGCTCGCTGCGTACGGCCGAACCTGAATCGAACCTCACCGCCCATGACCGGATCTTGAGACCCGAACCGATGAATTCCAAACGACTTGCGTTCCTGATTGGGCTTTCCATCCTGATTTGCATCGGGGCGATCTTCTATGTCTTCGGCGAACGCCCGGTCACGAAGCCGATCGTGACCGCCGAACCCGCCGACTCCGAACCGGCTCCGAAGAGCAAGAACAAGAGAGTCGAACCCGAACCGCTGGAATTCCGGAATACGGCGCTTTCCGTCGGATATGTGGGCGATGCGAAATGCGCGGAGTGCCACCTGGCCGAGACCGAGAGCTACCGGAAACACCCGATGGGCCGGTCGATGACGACCGTCGGCAAGCTCAAGCCAGCGTCGACGAAAGAACCTTTCACCGTCGACGGTTACCGCTATTCCGTGCGTACCGAAGGCGACCGCGTGATTCACGTCGAAGAGAAACTTGACGTCAGCGGCAAGGTCGTTTCGACGAAGGAAGAGGATGTCTCATTGGTCGTCGGCTCAGGCACGCGGGGGCACGCGTTTCTCGTCGAACGCAAAGGCGCCCAGTTTCAGTCGCCCGTTTCGTGGTACAGCTCCGTCGGCAAGTATGATCTCGCGCCGGGATATGCTGGAAAGAATCTGCACTTCGATCGGCAAATTCACCAGGGGTGCCTGCACTGCCATGCGGACCGGGTCGACGAAAAGCCGGACGGCGCTCTGGCCATCAACGGTCTGACGATCGGCTGCGAGCGGTGCCACGGCCCGGGCGAGATTCACGCGAAGGAACAGAAAACCGTCGGCGGTTATGATCCGACGATCGTCAATCCCGTGAAACTGACGCCCACACGGCGAGATCAAGTCTGTTATCAGTGCCACCTGCAACTTGACGCCCGCGAAGAGATCGAAGGCAAGAAGGTCGTGGACTATCGACCGGGCGGTGATCTGTACGAATTCGTCCGGAGGTCCGAGATTCCGCTGAGCGACCCTTACCTTCAGATGAAGTCCCTGGGGCATGCGCACCAGATGGAATCGAGCAAGTGTTTCGTCAACAGCGACGGTAAAATGGGCTGCGTGACTTGCCATAATCCGCACGAATGGCCGGCGAAGCTCGAAGACCGCATCGCTCTGCATAACCGCAAGTGCGCAAGCTGCCACGATGCCGGCAACGAATGCTCAATGCCGACACCAGCCAGACTCCTGAAGAGCCCCGGCGACGATTGCGTCTCTTGCCACATGCCGACACGCCAGACGTCCGACATCGGCCACACGGCATTGACCGACCACCGCATTTCCCGCAAGGCGGAGCAAGCCGCACAGCCTTCGCCACACGTGAAGCCGTAAGCGACACGAAAAAACCAGGACGGCGAAGCTGGCTGGATCGCAAGTCCGTAGTTCACAAGCTCAAGCCCGGCCTGGATTTACCGACGTTCTTACGGAAACCCGGAATTCGAAGAATACGGAAACCCGGCGCAGGGCTCGTGGGTTCCGCGGCGTCGAGACTTCGAAGAAATTCGTGACACCAGCCGACTTTGTCGGCCTGAAAAATAATTCGGCGGCCAGACTTCGATCCAGGCGGGACGCGGATTCCATCGACATGGATCGCAGAACCGGCATCCCGATCCAGACCGATTTGGCGACTATCGATTCGAGCAGCCGAGCAGGCATGCACCTGTCCGGCGGAATCTGACTGATGACCGGAACCGAATACGAACGCCGAAGGGCCGATGACTTGCGTCACCGGCCCTTCGTTTAAGTTCGTGCTGAGGATCGATCGATCACAGAGCGGTGAGGTCGGCACCCAGGGCCTTCACTCCGCGAGCTGCCAGACCGAAGCGAGAGACCGACTTCGGATCGAGCGGGATCTGGACGCTCTTGTGCGGCCGAACGCTCAGGTTGAGGATCGTCGCGACTTCCTTGCCTTCGACCGGGCTCTTGAGTGCGACGCCGGCGAGGACGAGGGGCGAAGCGTTGTCGACGCGGAGCTTGTAAACCTTGCGGCCATCGACGGTCGCATCGGTCACTTGAACCCGGACGACGCGGTTCAGAACGCCTTCAGCGATCTGATCCGAAATACGGGCGGCGTAGAGTTCGTCCGATTCGCCGGGCTTGCGGGCCGTCGAAAGGTTGAACTTACCCTGATTCACCCAGCCAGCCGACTTGCCTTCGGAAGCCTGCACGACGACGGTGGCCTGATCCTTGCCCTGCATGTGCAGGCGGATGGCCAGCGAAGGACGTTCGGGAGAAGCCGGCACGCCAGGCAGGAGGCCGAGGCCGAGCATCTGACGTTCCTTGAACCAGCCGGACAGGCCGTCGGCGAAGGCTTCGTTCGAACCGCCGGAGGTCACTTCCCAGTGAATCTTGCCGGTTTCCCATTCTTTCAGGGCGTCTTCCTTCACCAGACGCTCGGCCAGATCTTTCGCCAGAGCCATGTCGTCGGGCGTAGCCGAGCCCTTCGCTCGCCGCGAAATCTCTTCCCAGCTCAATCCGGCGGACAGATGCCACATGACCATCTGGCTGACGACGGTCGGGGCCTTCATGACGGCCAGACGCGTCAGAGCGTTACGGACCGGTGCAGCGAGTTCCGCCTTGGAGGCATCGCCGATCGCCAGTTCCTCGCCACGTGCGGGGAAAGCGGTCGTTTCCGTCCCGAGGCCCACGAGAGGCGTCGGCAGCGTACGGCCCTGGTTCGGATTCAGCGTGGCGTAAGGCAGACCGGAAGGAGGCACGCTTCGCATGCCGCCACCCATGCCCATGCCACCCATGCCGCCCATGCCACCCATGCCACCCATGCCACCCATGCCACCGCCCATACCACCCATGCCGCCCATGCCGCCCATACCACCCATGCCGCCGCCCATACCACCCATGCCGCCCATCATGCCGCCGCCCATGAACATGCTGGAATAGAGCGAGGTGTAATCCCAGCTATCCATGTCGCCGGTAAGACGCATGAACATATTGGCGACTTCCATCAGGCCCATCGTCGGCATCATGACGGTGGAACCGCCACCCATGCCACCGCCCATACCGCCACCCATGCCGCCCATGCCACCGCCCATACCGCCGCCCATGCCACCACCCATACCGCCCATACCGCCGCCCATGCCACCCATACCGCCGCCCATGCCACCCATACCGCCGCCGCCCATACCGCCCATACCGCCGCCCATGCCGCCGAACTGGCCGGAGGCACCGGAAGCGATCAAACCAGGAGGCAGAACGACACGCAGCTTGCGGCCGGACTTGTTCTGGATGGTGAGATTCATGCGGCCGTCGCCGGTACCGACGGCTTTGGCGTCGATCAGGCCCGACTTCAGGCCTTCGAGAAGACTGACGTTCGAATAGGCGTCAACTTCTTTTGCCGATTCGGCTTTGGCTACGGTCTTGCGGGTTTTGTCGACGGCCTGGGCATGGCAGGTACCGACGCCGGCGACCGAGCCGATTGCGAAAATCAGGGACAGACGGTAGAAACGCATCGGTCAGCACCTTTTCTGCGAGTGATGGGGGAGGTTGCCCGAAGATCATCGTCGGTCGTGGATCACCCTGGATGACACCCCAAAAGAGGAGTGTCCGGATCGATCGACCGAATCTCACTTCAATGCATATCACACTCTTGGACGATGGACCGGTCAATTCTATTCGATCGTCTGACGAATTCCGATCGTCTGAATGCGTTGAGCAAAATGTCCCGAACAGCGAAACCGGGAAACCTGCATCAGTTGAACGGATCCTGACATACCGCCGATCACGGCCACAGCCATCACGCCACATCACAACGACAAGAGAAATCATGGGTTACGTCATCCGAACCGAATGTTCCGTCTGCGGCACAGCCTATCCGGCGGACAGATTAATGAACCTGTGCCCGGCGGATGACCGACCGGTGCGGATCGTCCTCGACCTCGACCGGTTGAAGGCCGAGCAGGGCAAGGACGGATGGTGGAATCCCGCCCGAAAATCGATGTGGCGGTTCGGTGGGCTTCTGCCTCTTGATCAGGCCGACGCGAAGGATGCCCGGCATATCGTCGACCTGAGTGAAGGGCACACGCCGGCCGTGCGCTATGAACATCCGCTCGCCGCGAAAGGCGAATTCGTTCTGGAGGTGAAGGATGAAGGGCGGCACCACGAGGGCTGGGGCGGCAATCCGACACTTTCGTTCAAAGATCGTGGCATGGCGATGACGGTATCGATGGCCCGGAAGTTCGGCGCCACGAGGCTGGCCGTGCCGACACAGGGAAACGCCGGCGATTCCCTGGCCCATTATGCCCTTGCCGCGGGGCTGGAGGCCGTGATCGTCATGTCGCCGGACACGGACCGGCCGGTTCTCGGCAACGTCGCGGCCCTGGCGGCGCTGCACCCGGACCGGATCCGGCTGGAACTCGTTCCCGGCACGATCGTGGATTGTGCCGCGCGGATCCGGTCGCACTGGATCCCTCAGGGCTACTTCAGCGTGGCCACATTTCAGGAACCTGGCTGGCGCACCGAGGGCAAGAAGACTCTGGGGCTGGAAATGGCGGAACCGGCGGGCGAACGCCTGAAAGACCGGCGCTGGGAGCTGCCGGACGTGATCATCTATCCGACAGGAGGAGGGACGGGTGTCGTGGGAATGGCCAAGGCATTCGACGAACTCGAAGCCCTCGGCCTGGTTTCGGACAAACGCCCGCGCATGGTGTGCGTACAAAGTCAGGCCAGCACGCCGATCGTTCGTGCCTGGCGGGAAAAGGCCCGGGACATTACCCCCCTGCCCCCCGGATCGACGGTCGCGACAGGCCTGAACGTCGCCCGTAACCCTGGGCACATCAACGTTCTGAAAATTCTCGACGATTGCGGCGGCGTGGCGATCGAGATCGACGAACAGACGATCCGACGCACGATTCGTGACGAATGGGCCCAGAGGCGGTTCGCACTCTCACCGGAAGGTGCGGCGGCGATGGCCTCGTTGCCGATGTTGCTCGACGACGGCGTCATCCGGCGCGGCGATCGGGTCGTCGTCGTGAATACGGCATCGGCCGAGAAATATCTGCCCACGATCCGCCAGGAGCTGGGCGGCGGCATGTGAGATTCCGCATGATTCGCGCAAGTCCGAGGAATCCGGAACGTATCCGTTTGTGTCATTTTCGGAAAATTGGGCATGTTCAGGCAGTCGCCGTCTTTTCGAACCTGTGCCGACAGGCGAAAATGAAGATGTGCCCATCCGTTTCTTGGAGTACCGTCCAGGAGTCCATCACGTGCCTCAAGCTCATGCAGATCCTGAAGAGATTCGCCGCTTCGCCATGCAGCTGAAGCAGTTTCAGCAAGATCTCACGAAACGGATGTCGGGCGTGCAGGGGCAGCTCAGCCATCTCGGCCAGACCTGGCGCGATCACGAGCACGAAAAGTTTCTGGCGGAGTTCGAACAGGCGTCGATCGCCGTCCGGCGCTTTCTGGAAGCGACGGAAGCGCACATTCCGTTTTTGTTGCGTAAAGCAGACAGGCTCGACGAATATCTCGGCCAGCGCTGATTCCGATTTCGGCGAACTTCCGGAGGATAGCCATCCATGAGCGATTCGAATTCCGAAGTTCGGCTGGGTACGACCGAAGCTCTGGACGACGCGAAGAACGCGATCGCCCGGTTCGCGGAAGAAGCTCGCGCCGTGGTGACCAGTATGGATCTGGAATTGCGGCGTGCCTGGCATTGGCTGGACAGAGAGATGCCGGCCTACTGGGAAGGGCGGATCAAGCGCCTCGAGTTCGAGCTTTCAGAAGCACGCAACTCACTTTTTCGGAAGAAGTTGCAGACACAGGGAACGGATCGCCCGGGGGCGGCTTTCGTCGAAAAGGAAGAAGTGCGGCGGCTGGAACGGCTGCTCGAACAATCCCGGGCCCGTTTGCCGCTGATTCGGAAATGGCGGGTGCAGCTCGAACGGGAGCTGGACGAGTTCCATGCCAGAACGCGCGGCATCCGGGACATCGCCGAGGGCGGTTTCGAGCGGCCGATCGAACTACTCAGCCGGATGGCGGACGCGATCGACGCCTATTCGGCGACTTCCCTGCCCCGGAGAGATTACGAATCGGCGGCTTCGTCCGGCGCTGCGGCGGAGGCCTCTGACGACACGCCCCGAACGGAGGACGAATCATGAGCCATTCCTCTTCAGGAAGGCTGAAATCTGCCGCCCTCGATCTGGAAACCGCGATGGACCAGGTGATGACGGTCTGGCGCGACGGCAAGGCGCGGGAGTTTCACGAGCGCCAGATCGTGCCGATGCTTCGTGCCGTTGAAGTCGGCGGGATGGCGATGGACGAGATCGCTTCGATCGTCGGACAGATGAAACGGGAATGCGGCCCACCGCGAGACGACATCCTGTAACCGTCGGACCGGCGACGAACCTTCTGATTCAGGCACTCGAAAAGACGCCCCGACCGTCCCTCCCCAGCTTGACATGCATCGTTCGCCAGAAGAGACGGATTGCCGTCATCCATCGAATCCGGACACGTCACCACGAAAAGCGCGAGCACAAAATGACTCAATCGACATCCGGAATACTGGCGAACGAACCTTTGGGAAGCGGCACTGGCGAGACACGCCTGGCGCTGGATCCCGGGCGGAGCGTCGCGGATTTTCTGGAATCGACCGCGAAGAGAACGGAAGCCGTGAAGTCCGCCGAACTCACGCGTGAGGCGGCGGCGAAAGCGGCGCAGAAAAAGCACGACACTGCCGCGACGCGGATCGTATCGGATCGGAACGAGCAGACGGCCTCGGTTCGTCATCGTTATCAGGAATCGGTGGACACGCTCAAAAAGTCGCTAGAAGAGAAGATCGGCAGAATTACGCAAACGCGGGACACGGCGCTTCGAGAGATCGAAGACCGGCTTTCCGCGAAGATCATGAAGGAAACGAAAAAGCGGGACGAAGCGATCTGGCACGCCGCGGCGAGTTCGGATAGCGCGACAGGCACGCTCGAATCGCAGTACATGCATTTGCAGCGCAAGGTCCGGCAGCTCGAAAACCGGCTCAAGGAACTGCACGACGGTTGGCAGCGCGATGGTCTGGATTGGCATCCGGAAGAGAGCGACGAATCGGGCCGGGCGGAGTCGGAGCCGCCCCTGATCGGGGTCACTCCGCCTCAGCCAGACCCTGCTCCGCTGGAACTCGAGATCGAAATCCTGGAACGGACGGACCGGAAAACGAAAACCGCATGGTCGCACAGGTTGCTTTCCTGGAAGACGATTCCGGTCGCGACGATTCTGGCGACCGGTGCCGGCTATGCTCTCGGCGTGCCCTGGTTCATTCCTCTGGCGGCGGTTTCGATCCTGGGGTCGCTGGGCGTGATTTGGGAACGCAATACGTTTCGCAAGAGGCTCATGATCGCCGCGACGGCAGGGAACGGGTTACGCCGAGACGTCGCGGATTTTCACGACCGTACGGAATCCTGGTACGCCGAATCGAAAAAGAATATCGATCGGAAACTCGAAGAGTCGCGTGATTCGGCGACGACCACAGCCAAGCAGAACGTCTATTTCGCGCAGGAAGTCGCGGCCGGAAAGGTCTCCCAGACACGTGCCGCCTGGGAAGAATCAGTCGCCAGTCTGCAAGAGAAGGCGGATCTGAGCCTCGCGTCTCTCGACACGAAACTGCGTGAAGCTCTCACGAGCGTCGAGTCGGAAGCGAAGCGGAAGACCGATGAAATCCGCACGGAGCTGGAAACCCGCCGGGACGAGATCGAAAAGCAGTATCGGGACGACCTGGACCAGATCCGCAACCGCTGGCATGAGGCATGCCGGAGCACGTCGACGGTCCTTGAAGAATGGAGCGACTGGCTCGGCCGGTTCGCCCCGGCTTGGAACGATCGGCCGGACCCGGCGGGGATGCAGGAACCGGCAGGTTCCCTGCTTCTTGGCAGTGTGACAGTCTCACTCGAAGAAGCTGTGCCCTCGCTGAGGATCGAGCCTCAGGAACGGTCCCTGATACCGGATCTCTCGCAAATCCCGATCGTGCTCCCACTGCCAGGGCCGAAGTCGACGATCTGGATTCAGGCACCTCCCGGCCGGCGGGCCGCTTCGAACGCCCTGCTGCAGACTCTGGCGCTGCGGATCCTGACTTCTTTCCCGCCAGGTCATACGAAATTCACGCTGATCGATCCGATCGGTCTCGGGCAGACTTTCTCGGGGTTGCTTCACCTGGCGGATTTCGAACCTTCTCTGGTGAATCAGCGGCCCTGGTCCGAGGCCCGCGACATCGAAGCCCGCCTGGCCGAACTGACGATGCATCTGGAATTCGTCGTTCAGAATTATCTGCGCAACCAGTATGCCACGATCGAGGATTACAACCGCGATGCCGGCGAAGTGGCGGAACCGTACCGGTTCCTGATCATGGCCGACTGGCCCGCGGCTATCACGGACGAATCCGCGCGGCGGCTCAGGCGGCTGATCGAAGCTGGCGGCCGCTGCGGCATTTACGTATTGATCGGCCACGACCTGTCTGCCCCAGGACCGATCGATCCCATGGCATCGGATCTGCGTGGCAGGATCGAAAGGATCGTCTGGTCTGCCGACAAGAACCGTTGGTCGTGGCCCTCACACCCGCTCGATGCGCGAGGTATTCGATGGGAAAACGCCCCGGAGCCGGCAGTGATGACCTCCGTAGTGCGTGCTTTCGGAGCGGCGGCGAAGAAATCGCTGCGGGTGGAAGTCCCCTTCTCCGTCGTCACGCCCGCGCCTGACCGGATCTGGCAAGGCTCGACCTCGCACGGCATCGACATTCCGCTCGGTCGGGCCGGGGCTCGGCAACTGCAAAGCCTGAAACTCGGCGAAGGAACATCCCAGCACATGCTGCTGGCGGGCCGGACAGGTTCCGGGAAAAGTACGCTCTTGCACGCGATCGCGACCAACGCAGCGCTGAGGTATTCGCCGGCGGAGCTTGAGCTGTATCTCGTCGACTTCAAAAAAGGGGTCGAATTCAAAAACTACGCGACCCGGGACCTGCCTCAGGCACAGGTCGTCGGTGTGGAAAGCGAGCGGGAATTTGGCCTGAGCGTGCTCGAGCGGCTCGATCGGGAGTTGACGATCCGGGGCGAGAAGTTCCGTCAGGCTGGCGTTCAGGATGTCGCGGGTTTCCGGGTCGCTCGACCTGACGAACCGATGCCGCGAATTCTCCTGATCGTCGACGAATTCCAGGAATTGTTCAACGAGGACGATCGCATCGCCAGCGATGCCGCGACGCTTCTGGACAGGCTTGTGCGTCAGGGCCGGGCTTTCGGCCTGCATGTCGTGCTCGGTTCGCAGAGCATGGCCGGCGCCTATGCCATCGCGCGCAGCACGATCGGCCAGATGGGCGTGCGCATCGCACTTCAGTGCAACGAGAACGACTCCCGACTGATTCTGAGCGAAGACAACCCTGCGGCCAGAATGCTCTCTCGCCCGGGCGAGGCCATCTATAACGACGCGAACGGTCTGCCGGAAGGCAACCACCTGTTCCAGGCGGTCTGGATCTCCGATCACGACCGGGAAGTCCAGCTCGGCCGTATTCATCAGGTGGCTCAGGACCAGGGCTGGCGACGGCGGCGGCCGATGATCGTCTTCGAAGGCAACTGCCCAGGCGATCTTCGCAAGAACCAGCAGATGGCCCGGGCGATCGGCGATCTCGCGGCAGGCAGCCTGGCGAAATTCGACGTACCGACGTTCTGGCCTGGCGAAACCGTAACGATCTCTGACCCGCCGGCGATTCGATTCGACCGTCAGCCGGCTTCGAATCTGCTGATCGTCGGCCGGCAGTCTCAGGAAATCCGGGCGATGCAGGCCGCCGGGATACTCGGCATCGTCTTGAGTTCTCCCGAGGCCGAAGTGGCGATCGTCGAGTCGCCCGTCGCGGGCGAAGGTGGTTCGAAGGCTTTCTGGGAAGGCGTCAGTCCGAACGTCACTTTCATCGACCCTGTCGAGACGAAAGATCGGCTGGCGGCCCTCAGGGAAATGCTCCACGAGCGGCAGGACAACCCCGCGAAAGCCGCGAAGCCGGTGTTTCTCGTCATCAACGACCTCGCTCGCCTGCGAGACCTGCGAAAATCGGACGACGCTTACGGCTTCGGCGGCTTCGGTTCGAGTGACAAGGAAGCCCCTTCACCGACGAAGATCCTCAGCGAGATCCTTCGCGACGGACCGGTCGTGGGCATTCACACGATTCTCTGGACGGACGGATCGATCACCCTCGGGCATTCGACGGACCGCTCCGCGCTCAACGAATTCGGCACGATCGTCATCTTCCAGACGACGGCCGCCGAGAGCACCCATTTTCTCGATCATGTCGCCGCTTCCCGGCTCGACCGCACCCAGGCTCTTCTCGTGCGCCCTTCCGAAAACGAAACGACCAAAATCCGCCCCTATGCTCAGGTCGAACCGGAACTGTGGCGAAACTGGACGGACACCCTCCGCGGCCGATACGCCCGCTGAGAAGACGGCCGGACTTCGGAATCGTCCGCCAGCGGCTTCGGACAGGCCGACGTTGCCGATTTTGCGGGATTCCGTAAAATCGGCCGACGAAATCGGAACAGGAATGTCTCAGAGGAATTGTGCATGACCAGCGATCGGATCATCATCGAACGCGTCGTTTCCGCCATGTTCGACCAGAACTCCTATCTTGTCTGGAAACATGGCGAACCACAGGCCGTGGCCATCGACCCCGGCTTCGAAGTGGAATCGCTCATACGCCTGATCCGTTCGAACGGGCTGACTCTGGCCGAGATCTGGATCACGCACGGGCATGCGGACCACATCATGGGTCTCGAAAGGCTGCATCGCGAATTTCCGGATGCCCGGATCGTCATCGGAGCCGCCGAAGAAGAACTGCTGCGAGATCCTGAAAAGAACCTGTCGGCCCCGATGGGTTTTCCGGTCGTCGCGCCCGCGGCCGGCAAAATCGTTCGAGGCGGAGAATCGTTCGATGTCGCGGGAATGCACGTGAAGACAATCGAAATCGCGGGCCACAGCCCCGGTTCGATCGTGTTCGTCGTCACGAACCAGGACCCTGCCTCGGCCTTCGTCGGCGATGTCATCTTTCAGGGCTCGGTCGGCCGTGTCGACCTGCACACGACACACGGGCAGAAAAACATGGAGCAGCTCGTCAGCGGGATTCGTGAGAAGTTGTTTGCCCTGCCGATCGAAACCATGCTGTTCCCGGGGCACGGCCCGGCGACGACCGTCGTTCGGGAAAAGAACGAAAACCCGTTCGTAGGCGACCACGCCTTCGCCGAGGACTGACCTCGCCCGGTTCGGACAACGCCGGACAGCTCGACGACTGGTCTTCCGGCTGATTTCAAGGCTTACCGTCGTTCGGCGCGGGGTTGCCTGAACGCTCCTCGCCGGGCAATTCGGTGAAGCTCTCGAAGCACTTGATCAGGCCTGGTTTGAGAGCCTCGTAGCCGGGCGTCTCGACGGTGAATTTGAGTTCATAGTCGTAGCGATCGCCACGGAACCGCCATTCGTGGATCGTCATGGCGAACGGCCCTCGCTTGACGTCGACGACCGTCTCCAGCGCCTGGCGGTCGTCCTTCGTGCGGATCACCCGGCTGAACCTGACCTTGCAGGAAGGGTCGACGGCTTCGAGGTCGGCCGGCAGGGTTTCGGCTAGCTTCGCGTAATCGGAACTCCCTTTCTTCGCGGCGAGGATGAGCATGTTGTCCGCCCAGATTCCCTTCGGCGGCGCGTTGGCGTACAGGATGGCGACTTCCCTCGGGGCAAGTAGCGCGGCCCAGCCTTCAGGAAGGTCGACGACGAACTGATACTCCGTCTGAATCCAGCGATTCGTGGGCGATCCGGTGATGCGGTCGGCACCGGAATCAGGCGTCGAAAACACCGTCGCGGCGACCGACTTTTCGAACGCTGCCCGGACCTTCGTAAGCGTCGAGACTTCGACATTGAGCACGAACGTGTACATATGCCTGCCACGAATGATGAGATAGCTCAGCTCGCGCCAGGTTTCGCCGTCGGGCAGGCGGAATTCGCGGACCGTTTCCAGCCGTTCGGGGAGGCCGTCCGTGACCGCGGGGCGGATGGCATTGACGACAAGTTCGCCGCGAGCGTTGCCTCGCTGGGCATTCTTTTCGATCCGCGATCGATATTCTTCGAGATTCTCCGGCGCGATCGCGATTTCGCACGCGAAGACGCCTGGCCGCTCAGGCCGTTCCGGCTGGGGAATCTGGCAGACGAAAACCATTTCGTCCTTCTCCCGGGCGAGGATCGGCCAGGCCGCCGGGAGCGAGGTCCGAATGCCGAAGAGCGGGCTTTCGAACGCAATCTGGCCGGATTCGGGCCTGGCTTCGGTCCCGGTCTGTCCGAACGTGAATTCGGCGGCACCGACAGGAACGAGCACCATTAAGCCAGCCACGATCACGATTCGTCGAAGCGTCATTCGAATTGCTCCAAGTGCAAAAGCCGCCTTCGTCATTCGCGTTCATCATAACCGATCGCTCTGCACGAGTGGCTTGCGGAGGCCTCGATCTTCCTGCGAATCGTCTGGCAGCAGTCTGCCGTGATGGCTATTCTTGGATTCGCCGACGAACGGAAAGCCAAGTACTGAGCACGGAGACCGATGCCGATGGAACAGGATCGGACAGAAAACGCTCGTTCCGCCCCCCTGGCGGTCGAAGGAAGCGAGACGACGGGCACGATGGCCGGTTACGTCAAGCGCCGAATCGTGACGGGGCTTTTGGCGACTTTGCCGCTGTTCGTGACGCTCTGGATCATCCAGTTCACCTACACGCTGCTGATCACGTCGATTCTGAACCCGATTCTGCAATCGATCATGCGCCTCTTCGGTCTGCCGCCGGCCAAGGACATGCCCGCCTGGTGGGACATGATCGTCGCCCCGGGGCTCGTGCTGATGCTCCTCGGGCTGCTGCTTTTCATCATGGGGGGCTTCGCGCGGTCGCGTGTGTACTGGGCCGTCGACTGGGTCATTCGCAGGGTGCCCGTCGTCAAAACGATTTACGACGCCGTTTACAGCGTGATCCACAGCATCGACCAATCCTCCGGTACGGATCGCAAATTCGAAAAAGTGGTGCTGTTCGAATTCCCGAATTCACGCGTGAAAAGCCTGGGATTCGTCACGAACACCCTCAATGACCCGACAGGCGACCGGCCGATTTACGCCGTGATGCTCCTGACCGGCGTGATGCCACCGACGGGCTTCACGCTTTTCGTTCCCGCCGACGAAGTCATCGAACTGTCGTGGACGCCGACTCAGGCAATTCAGGCGATCGTCTCCGGCGGCTTGAGCGTTCCGGACGATCTGCCCTTCCATTTGTCGGAACGGCCGGATCCTGACAAATCGCCTCAGGCGGACGGAGTGCCCTGATTCGCGGTTCCTTCCGCAACATCGCCGGGCCTGACTTTGACGAATTCCTTGCGAATCCCGGTGACGAAACCGGCATCGGGATCGTCCAGCCAGACGAACCCGTCGGCATCGATCCGCCCCGAGGCGCCGGTATCGATCCAGCGCTCGCCACCCGGCCGCAGCAATTGGAGCCTGCCTGAGGCGTCGGCGGGCAATTCGTTCCCTGCTTCGTCGACCGACCTCAAAGCCAGCCCCGGGACGACCTGGCCGACCGATCCTGGCTTGTTGGCGACCTGGCGGATCTTGCGCGAAGGTTGGAGAAAGTCAGGCGCCGATGCCGTGAGCAGCCCGAATTCGGGATGCCGCCAGTGCCCGAGTTCGAAGTCGAGCGTTTCGGGCATGAGATCGACTCCGGGGATCAGTTCGGCGGCTTTCACCATCTGAACGATAACGGATCGCCTCAATTCGACCGACTTCACCGACGACGGCAGCGGCTGACCGAACGCGATGCCGATTTTCCGGCGCAGCCCTTTCGGCTTTTTCCCGAAGAAATGGCCGCCGGAAAAGCTGAAATACGATCCCCAGACCCCGGCCAGACCGATCGGCACGACGACGACGCCAGGTTTGTCCTTGAGGATCATTTCGACGCCGCGCAGGAACGGCGTCATCATGCCGCTCCGGCAAAGCTGTGCTTCAGGGAACAGGCCGACGGTGCGGCCTTCGTCGAGAGCCTTGCGCATCGCCTCGAGAGCCACTCGCTGGGCCTTCGGTCCGGTCGCCGGGATCGGGATGACGTTCATCCGGCTTGCGAGCCAGCGCTGGCCACGGTTGTCGCAATAATCCTTGTTCACGAGCACGGTAACCGGTCGCGGGCAGACCGAGGCGACGATGAAGCCGTCGATCCATGAGACATGGTTCGCGACGATCATCAGCGGGCCGGATCTCGGCACGTTTTCCAACCCCCGTACTCGGATCGAATAACGCGGCCAGAGCAACAGCCGGAAAAGCGGCCGGATCGATGCCGGCAGCAGCGCGACCCAAAGCCCGAACGCGGCCAGACAGGCCACGAAAAACCAGAGGAACCAGGTCAGTATCGTCACGAGACTCAGCATCGAATAGGTTCCGGCATCGAGAATTCAAACGGTCCAGGGCTCGCCCGTCCGCCTGCGGCCAGGATGTGCGACGAGCAACGGCCAGGCAAGCAGCCCGAGTAGATTGAACGCCGCGGCGATGGCGAAAGCAGCCCCGAAACCGGCGCTGCCCGCCAGCGAACTCATCAGGCCGGAACCGAGAATCCCGAGGTTCTGAAACGCCATGATCAGGGCATAACTCGTCGCCGGGAAATCAGGATCCGACTCGTCCATGGCCAGCGAACATGCCAGAGCGTCAAGCCAGCCGACGGCGATCCCGAAGAAGATGCCGACGAGCAACGCCGAGCCATGCCCGCGCACGGCCGAAAACAGGATGGACGCCGCGGAAAGGCCGCAAAGGCCGATCATCACCAGAGGCCGCTTGCCGTCGATCGCCGCGGCACGCCCCTGAATGATCGCTCCCAGGGCCCTGCCGCAATTCCGCCCCAGGCTTTGAAACCCGAGCGCCCGTTCGGTAAACGCCAGCATGGGCACGGCGAACCAGAAGACCAGAACGGCCTCCACGCCGAAGCTTACGATCGCGTAAATCACGCTGAAGATCAGCAATCCCCAGAGCGACCTGTGCCTGAACATCCGGAACACGCCGAGTCGAAGGCTATCGGCTGACCGGACATGTCGTGGCTCGGCGATCGAAAGTGTGTAGAGAATCGCAGGAATCGGCAACAGCCCGCAGAGCCAGAGAACGCTTTTCCCGGGGATCTCGGACAAATTCCAGATCAAGCCGAACAGAACGCCGAAGAAGGCCGTCGACAGAAACCGGCTGGCTTGGAGGACGCCCTGCACTCTGCCGCGATCGGCGGCAGGCGTGGCCTGAACCGCGAAGGCGTCGCAGGAGACGTCGTAAAAGCAGAGGCCGCAAACGGAGATGGTCGCGAGGGCCGTGAACGCCTCGACATGCCGGGCCGGCTCGAAGAGCGTCAGGCCGAAAAGCCCCACGCTCTGCATCAAAAGTCCCAGAAGAATGTAGGGACGGCGATGCCCGAAACCCAGAAACGAAAACTTGTCGGCCCAGAGCCCGAAGAGAAACTTGAGGGCCAGAGGGAGCGTCGCGATCGTCTGGCACCAGCCGATCTGGGCCATCGTGAGCCGAACGACCTGACCATCCCCGGCGATCGAAGGGTGGCTCATGTAGCGGCCGTTGAACGTCAGAAAATAGGACACGACGATGCCCTGCACGGCATACAGCATCGAGAACAGGACGATCAGCCGGCGATCGAGCCGCGGATGATCCGCGGGCTCGATTTCGTCGAGATTCGTCAGCCGGTTCGTCCCCGGTTCGAGTTCGCCAGGGACAGTCATGCCGATCTCTCCACCGATTCGCCCTCGAAGAGATCTTCGCCGCCGTTCCGGATTCTGCCCGTCGTAAGGCACGTTCGGTACATTTGCCTGGCTTTTTCCGGCAGAGGAAGTTCGTCGTTGAGCGCGATGGCCCGCTCAACGTCATATTCGACCCGTTTGAGCTGAACCTTGCCGTCCTCGATGACGGCGTAAGCCGCGCGGGGATCGCCGTCTCTCGGCAGGCCGACGCTTCCGGGATTAAGAATCCGGAACCCGTCGGTTTCGCGATGAAACTGAATGTGCGAATGGCCGACGCACAGCACGTCGGCGTCCTGCTGGCGGATCTGCCGGCTCCATTCGCTGAAATCACCGCGAAGGTATTCGTCCAGCGGATCGCGCGGCGTGCCATGCACCAGCAAATAGCGTACGCCGTCGACCACGACCCGCCGCGTCGCCGGCAATCGCGTGAGAAACTGCCTTTGCGAGGCATCCAGGGCCGACCACTGCAGCGGCCGGGTCACGCTCGTCAGGTAGCGGAATCCGCGGTCGCCGTTGACGGCCACATCATGGGCCGTGCCGTGGTCATGATTGCCGCGCACCGTTTCGCACTTGTGACTCATGACCCATTTCAGACATCCGGCGGGGTCAGGGCCGTAATCGACCAGGTCACCCAGGCAGAAGCAGATATCGAAAGGCTCGCGAATCGCTTCCAGGGCGACGGAATTCGAATGAATGTCCGAGATGACGAGAATTCGCATCGACTATCTTCCCGAACTCATGCCCGGCAACGGCGAGCGGATTCCAGCTTCGAACCAGCGATCATACCAGATCTGGAAAACGAGCAGAGTCCAGATCGGTTTGCGGTGGTCCCGCGCGCCGCTCAAGTGTTCCTCGACCAGCCGCCGAACCTCCCGCTCGTCGAAAAGCCCTTGCCGCCGGATCCGGTCCGATCCCAGCCAGTCGGTCATCCACGACTTCAAAGGCCCACGCAGCCAGGCGGCGACGGGAATGCCGAAACCCTTCTTGGCCCGGCGCGTGACGAACTGCGGCACTTTCTCGCGCACAGCTTGTTTGAGCAGCCATTTGCCGCAACGCCCCCGGCGCTTCACGTGATAAGGCAGCCCCGCGACCCAGTCGACCAGTTCGGCATCCAGAAAAGGGGCCCGCACCTCGAGCGAAGTCGCCATGCTCGCGCGGTCCACCTTGAAGAGAATGTCTTCCGGAAGATACGTCGTCTGGTACTGATAGAGCAGACGATCATCGACGTTCGAACGCTCGCCGGCCTCGACATCCAGCATTCGCTGGAGTTCCTCCTCCGGGTCGAACGGCGGCGCATCGATCAACAGCCTGCGCAAACCCTGGACGTCGAATGATCCGAGCCAGCGCTGATGAGCGATCGACGGCGTGCAGCCCGCCCCCTTCATGAATTGCTTCGCTTTGAAATCAAGGCTGAAGTTCGTGTGTCGCACAGGCATCCGGCGAACCGCGGCCGCCAGGGAACCGCGCATCCAGCCCGGCAGACGCTCATACCTTTGCCGCCAGGGCTCCGCGGTGAAGGTCGGGTAGCCAGCCATGAGTTCGTCGGCACCGTCACCACCGAGCGCGACAGTCACCTGCTCGCGGGCGAACCGGCTCAGCAGGTGCGTCGGCAGAAGCGAAGCGTCGCCGAAGGGTTCGTCGCACCAGGCTGCCACCTCGGGAATCATACCGATGAGCGTGTCGACACCGAACTTCCGCTCGTGATGACGCGTGCCGAGAAACCCGGCGACCTCCCTGGACAGTGACGATTCGTCGAACGACTTTTCATCGAATCCGATCGAAAATGTCGCGACCCTGTCCGGCCCCTGCAATTCCACGAGAGCGGCCGCCACCGCCGAACTGTCGACTCCGCCTGAAAGGAACACGCCCAGGGGTACGTCGGATCGGCGATGCCGGTCGACCGCGTCGCGAAACCGGCCCCAGAATCTGGCAGGCAGATGTTCTTTATCCGCAAGCTCCATCGAATCCGGTTCTCGAGAAGGGATCGAAAACCTCGGCCGCCAGAAGTCCCGGATTTCGAACTTGCCGTCCTCCCAAACCATCAGGTGTCCCGGGCGTAGCTTGTGAATCCCGGCCCAGATCGACGATTCCCACGGGAAATACTCATAGAAAAAATACCGGGAGAGAGCGTCGCGGTCGATGGCTTTCGCATAGTCTGGGTGCGCCAGAATCGCTTTGGGTTCGCTGGCGAAGAGAATCGAACCGTCTGCCGTCAGGTGCCAATACAGAGGCTTCTGGCCCATGCGATCGCGCGCCAGGACCAGCCGTTTCTTCGGCCGGTCCCAGATCGCGAACGCGAACATGCCGTTGAGATATCGAACGAAATCGGGCCCGTGATCTTCGTAAAGATGCACCAGGCATTCGGTGTCGGACTCGTTGCGGAACGTATGCCCACGGGCGATCAGGCCTGAGCGCAGTTTCGGCTCATCGTATATTTCGCCGTTATAGACGACCCAGACGGAGCTGTCTTCGTTCGTCATCGGCTGGGCACCGCCGCTGACGTCGATGATCGAAAGGCGTCTGTGCCCCAGGGCGGTTTCGTCCTCGACCCAGGAACCGGCGGCATCGGGGCCTCGGTGTACGATGGAATTCGTCATGGCCGTGAGGATTTGTGGATCGGCAGGGCGACGATCCGCGTTCACGAAACCGGCGATTCCGCACATGGTCGGCCACTTTCCGGGTCGGACGAGTCTACGATGTGGCGCGTTCCGGCGACGATGCGTCTCGCGTCCGCCCAAGTATAGAAACCCGCGGCGGTATCGGAAAAGAGCCGGTGCACGACCAATCCGCCCAACGTTCGAATCCAGCGGCTTGGATTCCGCCAATGAATCACATAGGATAAATGCATCCCATCCCCGAGGTTTCGCCGGAAACTGCCGCAAACCATGAGCCAGACCGATCTCGAACTGACTGCTGCGGATCTCGAAGTGCCCCCGCGCCCGGACACGCCCCCAGTCCGCGGCGGATTTCTCGTCGTGCTGTTCGTACTGGTCATGATGGCCGCCGTCGTCTATGGCGGGCCTTACGTCGCCTGGCGAATCGGCCATTCGTACGAATCCGGCCGTGCCCAGGCGGCACTGGCCACCTTGCGACAGATCGATAAGGAAGCCGGGGCGTTCGACAAGGTCTCACTGCTGTTCCGTCTGGCGCAGCAGGCCGTATCACCGGCGGTGGTGAACGTGCATGCCGTCAGCGAGAGCCCCGGCCAGAACGGTCTCGGCAGGCAGAACGCCGCCGGCATGGGTTCGGGCGTGATCATCGACAAGACCAACGGCTATGTCGTGACGAACCATCACGTGGTGAAAGGAGCAGCCCGCGTTTTCGTCCGTATCGGACGCTCCGGCGAAATCCCTGCCCGGGTGGTCGGCCTCGACCCGAAAACCGACCTGGCCGTGCTTCAGATCAAATCAAAGCTCGAAGCCCAGGCTGACTGGGGCGATTCGGACGCCATGGACATCGGCGACTGGGTGCTGGCCATCGGCAGCCCGTTCGCGCTGGAAAGCACTGTCACGGCAGGCATCATCTCGGCCAAGAATCGCAACAATCTCGGAATCGTCGGCGAAGGGGCTTTCGAAGATTTTCTGCAGACGGACGCACCGATCAACCCCGGCAACAGCGGCGGGCCACTGGTGAACCTGAAGGGTGAAGTCGTCGGCATCAATACGGCGATCTTTTCGGAGAACGGCGGCAACCAGGGCATCGGGCTTTCGATTCCGGCCCGGCTCGCCCGCCGTATCGTCGATCAACTGATCAAGGACGGCAAAGTCACCCGGGGCTTTTTCGGCGTGCAGCTTCAATCGATGGACGAAGCCCTGGCACGTGAATTCGGCGTGCCGGACGGCAAGGGCGCGCTCGTCGCGATGGTCGTCCCCGGGAGCCCGGCGGCCATTGCGGGGCTGAAATCGGGCGACGTCATCACGAAGCTGGGTGAAGAACCGGTTGCGGACGCGGCGATGCTGCGTGTTCGTATCTCGGCTCTGGAAGTCGGAGCGAGCGTGAACGTCGAATATTTCCGCGAAGGCAAGCCGGCGAAAACGAGCGTGAACGTGGGCGATCTCGCCTCAGCCTCGACGGTGCCGCTGCAGTCGCTCGGGTTCGAAGTCGTCGATCGGCCGATCGATCCGAACCGGCAGGACAGCCCGACGGTCGTCGTCGTCGAAAGCGTCGCCCCGGATAGCCCTGCCGCGATGTCGGGGCTTCGGCCCGGTATGGCGATCGTCGGCGTCTGGCGAACCCCCGTGCGAAATCGCACGGAGTTTCAGGAGACCGTCGCCCAGTTCAACTCGACGAGCGGCATCCCGCTCATCGTGAAAACGCCTGACGGCAACGACATGATGATCGTCATCCGCAACGCCAGGCCGTAACGGGGCTCGCGACTGACGGCTGCGTCACGGCATGTGGTCGAGCACTTCTCGCGAACTCACGGCGTTTGGGGAATCACGACCATCAGCTTGGCCACGAGGATCAGCGCGCCCATGAAAAGAAGCGTGCCGATGAAGGCCCCCACGCCGTAAACGGCCTGAATTCCTTCATCGGGGCGTTTTTTGAGTTTCAGGATTTTGGTCACGATTACGCCGCAAACCCACTTCCAGTGGAGCACAAGATGCTCCAGGGCCAGCAGAGCGGCCAGCATGAACAGGCCGAAGTGGACCTGCCGCCATTGATTGAAATCCATGCCCCAGAGCTTCCAGCCCTCGGTGCGGGTGGGGATCGGGAACACGACGATGAGCATGACGGTGACCCAGGCCATGGCCACCGCCGAGAAGAGCAGCAGCGCGTCGATCAGGAAATTCAGCATCGTCCGCGAGATGCCCGAGGGAATCGACTCCGGCCCTTTCCGGGCGGAGGCCAGTACGCTGGCGGTCGTCGATTCGGTCGATTCCGTACTGTCAACTTCGCTGGACATGGTCGAAGGGCTCGATTCGCTTCCGTTGATCGGTTGAATTCTCAGCGGTTCCGACTGAATTTCCCCGTACGGAAATCATCGCCCCGCACTGTATTACTCATGACTCATATTAGCGACCGGCCTGTTTTTTTCGAAGCAGGCACCCGCGATTGACCGCCGGATTCGATCTTCGAAGAAGCCACGGAAATCTCGTGTTCGAACAAAAAAGGGCCTCGGCAGAAAGTTGCCGAGGCTCTCGAAAATGTCGCGATCGGTCGATTCGATAACCGGGCGAAATCAGCGGGCGGCCGAATCACGGCCGGCGACACGCTTGTGCCGCGGTTCGATGACGTCCCAGGCGAGTCCGACGGCCTTGAGCATGCGGATAACGATGTAGGTCAGGTCCACTTCCCACCAGCGGTGCCAGACCGAGGCCGAAGCCGGGTCAGCGTGGTGATTGTTGTGCCAGCCTTCACCCACGGCGAAAAGCCCGACGAGCCAGTTATTACGGCTGTTGTCCGTCGTGTCGTAGTTACGGTAGCCGAACAGGTGCGTGAGCGAATTGACGGACCAGGTCACGTGCCAGTTGATGACCGTGCGAACCAGCACGCCCCAGACGAAGAGGCTCGAACCGAACTGTAGAGCGGCGGCGTGATTTGCATATTTCCAGTAACCGATGCCGTAACCGACCAGGAAATACGCGATGCCGTGGATCAGATAGATCAAGGGCCAGATCTGCGTCTTTTCCATCTTCATGTAGAACGGATCTTCCAGGATGTCACGCGAATATTTCTGGAGATTCGTGATCGATCGTGTGGCCGAATTGTATTTGAGGAGCCATTCGAAGTGGGACCAGACGAAGGTGACCATCGGCGAATGGGGGTCTTCCTGATCGTCCGAATAGATATGGTGCATGCGGTGGTTGGCCACCCATTTGGCTGGCGTGTCCTGAAGCGAACAGGCCGCGAACATCGCGAAGCCGTGCTCCAGCCACTTCGGCACTTTCAGGCTTTTGTGAGCCAGCAGCCGGTGATAGCCCAGAGAAATGCCCAGGCCGTAGATCTCGATCGAGACGAGCATGACGATCACGCTGGTCCACGAGAAGAAATAGGGCACGAAAGCGAGCAGGGCCAGGATGTGAATACCCACGATCGGGGCCGCGTAAATCCAGAGAATTCGCTTGCGATCGACGGTCGTCGGCACTTCGAGCCGGTGAATTTCGTAGGACTTGGACACGTGCGGTGCTTTGCCGTTCGAGACTTTGTTTTTTTCGAGGGTCGTACTCATCTGCATCTCGATCCTGCGAAGGGAATCGAACGACGGAAGTCGTAATGGAAGGCCACGTCGAAAGGTCGTATCGTCAATCACTCCCTATCGATTGGACATCGGCAAGCGAAAATCACGCTGGATGCCGATAAGATTTGCGGATCGCACCGATGAGGGACTTTCGATAGGAAAGTCCAGGAAGATTGTACGAGCTTTCCGGCTTATGCGAACGAATCGTTCACGCTTCCTTGAACACGGTATCGACCGCCAGCCCAGCCGCGAGTGCCATCGCGACCGTAGACGCATCTTCGGAATCCGCCACGGAAATCACGTAGGTGTCGGCCGTCGTGAAGAATTCCTTGCCGATGCCGGCCCATTTCTTCGAGACTTCGCCCATCTGCCGGCCGGTTTCGCTGACGATCTTGAAATTCCAGCCTTTCCAGTCGCCATTGACCTCGGCGATTTGCGAACCGCCCGAATCGAAGACATGAAACCCGCCGCCGAGCCGGAACAACTTGCTCCGGAACGATCCGAACAGGTGCTCACGCGCGTCGAACAGCCTGACCTCGACGCGAATGAACCCCGGCTTCTTGTACAGCGAAAGGATCGGTCCATCCTCTTCGTTCTCGAGGATTTCGATCCGCGTCGGCAGAAACCGCTTGTGAACGAAAAGCCGGGCGAATTTCGCCCAGGTCGGCGGGCGATCGATGGCCATGCCGATCGGTTCGCCAGTCTCCGGGTCGAAGATATCGTACGTGTCGGTCAATTTGACGACCGCCACACGCTCTTTCACGAGAAACTGGCGACGAGACAGCATGCGGACCCCCGATCAGTGAATTTCCCGCAGGTCGAACAACGGATTGACGACAAGCCCAGTCAGAATCTTCGGATAGAAGTAGGTACTCTTCGGCGGCATCGTTTCGCCGCCGGATGCGATCGACCGAACATGCTCCATCGTCGCCGGCGGAACCAGTGCGGCGATCTCGTGCCCCGTGTCTTCCAGCACTTCGCTCATCAGGTGCACGTACTTGATCTTGGCCGTCGACTCGGCCTTCAGGATATCCTTCAGCACAAGTTCGCGGAGGATGCTCACGCCAAGGCCACGCCATTCTGCCGAATGGTCCGGGCAAAGGGTGTCCATCCGGGCGTCGTCCTTCAGGCTCGCGACGAACCACTTGCCGTCGGATGCCGTGCCGAAGCCGATCCGTGACTGGTCGCCGCTCGACTCGATGAAGTCCCACGCAGCCCTGGCCGCATCCGGCCCCGTGCCGAAGGGCTTGATTTCGAACTGGCCTTCGAGTTTTTTCGCCAGCGTTGCCGAATCGATCGCTCCCAGGCCGGAAATCAGCCGGTGCGTGGGCAGAATCAGCAACCCGGGATCGCTCATCGAAACCAGTGCCATCAGGCAGAAGTTCGCAGGGTCATCATGCCCCTTGAGATTCCCTTCCTTTTCCAGTGCGTTCCGATAATTCAGCCCGGTTTCGTACCGGTGGTGACCATCGGCGATGAAGACAGGCTTGTCGGCGATCAGCCCGCGAACTTGCGTGAGCGTGGCTTCGTCCGTCACGGGCCAGAGCCGGTTGACGACGCCCAGGTGATCGATCGCCGTGATCGGCGTCCTGTCCTTCACGCCATGCTCCAGCGCGGCGAGCACCGTATTCGCCTCGTCGGGATAAAGACCGAAGATCGGGCTCAAATTCGTGCGGGTCGCCGTGAACAGGTTCAGCCGGTCGGCCTTCGGGCCGCTGAGCGTCTGCTCGTGCGGGTAGATTTTGCCCGTGCCGAAGGGTTCCAGACGAACCCGAGAGAAGAAGCCCCGGCGCTGGAACTTCTGCCCTTCGACGTCGTATTCCTGCTCATAAAGGTAGAAAGCCGCCTGAGGCTCGGGGGTCAGCACTCCGGACCGGATCCATTCGACGAGCGAGGCGGCGGCGCGGGCGTACTTGTCTTTGCCGGGCGCATCTCCGGGCGCTTCCATGCCGTATTCGAGGCGGACGATATTGTGCGGGCTCTTCTCGTGGAGCCGTTTCTGAAAATCGGGGTCGATCACGTCGTAAGGCGGGCAGACCACGTCAGAAAGATCGCCGACCTCGGTGATGTCGAAGCGAAGGGCACGAAAAGGTTCGATTTCAGGCATGGGTTCCAGATGATCAGGGCGATAAGGTCAGGGAATCAGGAAGCCCGCAACCCCTTGTGCGAACGCTCCCTGCCAGGCAACGAGTTTCGGACCGGCGCGTTCCGCGGACTTCGAACTCCCAGTGTACCGGATTCACACGTCTTGCGGCAAACGCTTTGGCCACGCCCGGCATGGGGCGTGGCCAAAGACGTTTCGCGGAATGCGGTCAGGAATGGATCAGGTGCCCATTTCCCAGCTGTTGAGATACTTCTGCTGTTCGTCGGTGAGCGTGTCGATACCGACGCCCATCGTTTCCAGCTTCAGACGGGCGACCCATTCGTCGATTTCACGCGGCACCTTGTGCACATGGTGCGACAGCTTGCCCTTGTTCTTGACGGCCCATTCGGTCGCCAGAGCCTGAGCCGCGAACGACATGTCCATCACGCTGGCCGGGTGGCCGTGAGCGGCCGCCAGGTTGATGAGACGGCCTTCGCCAAGGACGAAAACCCGATTGCCGCTGGGCAGCTCGAATTCGTCGACGAATTCGCGGACGCCCTTACGCGAATTGACGGCCATACCCGCCAGCTGGTCGAGAGCGAGTTCGACGTTGAAGTGGCCTGAGTTACAGATCATGGCACCGTCCTTCATGACGGCGAAATGCTCGGCCCGGAGGACGTGAATGTCACCGGTGACGGTGATGAACAGGTCGCCGATCTTGGCGGCTTCCGCCATCGGAGCGACCTGGAATCCGTCCATCGCGGCTTCCAGAGCACGAATCGGGTTGACTTCGGTCACGATCACGTGAGCACCCATGCCCCGTGCCCGCAGAGCCACACCCTTGCCGCACCAGCCGTATCCGGCCACGACGACCGATTTGCCAGCGATCAGCATATCCGTGGCGCGAATCACGCCGTCGATCGTCGACTGGCCCGTGCCGTAGCGATTGTCGAAGAAGTGCTTGGTTTCGGCGTCGTTGACGGCGATGACCGGCAGC
Organism: uncultured Isosphaeraceae bacterium; assembly: GCA_964608915.1. Taxonomy (GTDB): domain Bacteria; phylum Planctomycetota; class Planctomycetia; order Isosphaerales; family Isosphaeraceae; genus QWQI01. The sequence goes on along the minus strand of CAZSQA010000028.1, from coordinate 25,905 downwards.
AGCAGCACGCCGTCCTTCTCCATGGCCCGCAGGCGGATCACGCCGGTCGTCGTCTCTTCCATCGACGCGCAGACACGGCCGGAAACCTGCTGACGCTCGTCCGTGCTCAGGCTCGAAGCCCACGAACGAACTTCGGGGTGCAGGTCGTTCAGACGGTTCAGGGCGATGAAGATCATGGCGCTGACGAGGTCGGCGCCATCGTCCATCGTCACGTTCGGCTGATGCTCGAGAGCGGCCCGAATGTGGCGATAGTAGCTGTGCTCGTCTTCGCCCTTGATCGCGTAAACCGGAATGTCGAAATCGGCGACCAGGCTGGCCGCGACGTCGTCCTGGGTCGAAAGCGGATTCGACGCCACCAGCACAAGATCGGCACCGCCGGCGACCAGCGTCCGGGCCAGATTGGCCGTCTCAGCCGTCACGTGAAGGCAAGCGGACATCTTCATGCCGGACAGCGGCTTTTCCCGCTCGAAACGCTCACGGATCGCCCGCAGAACAGGCATGTCCCGCTCGGCCCACAAAATCCGGGAAAGCCCTTCCTTGGCCTGGGCCAGATCCTTCACGTCGTACTTCACTTGTGCAGTCGCCAATGCAGATCTCCAATCGATCGAAAATACCGTTCGAACGCCCTGAACACGACCCCGAACTACGAGATCAAACGACAGGCCTCAGCAGCCTTATCGTTTTCCGGCGTTCCCATTCCATCCAGTCCGAAGAATCCCATGACCACTCCGCGGACCTCCGTTGCGTCTCCAGGAGACGACGAATCGCCTGCCCAAGAGCGACGGCACCACTGGAACCATCAGCCCCGTATCGCCTTGCGAACATTTCGAGGGCGACCCAGTCCGACTCGGGCAGCGCGATCCTCACGGACCGGCTCGACCAGTCAACCGGCAACGGTACCGAACGCTTCAGACCCGCGGATTGATTCGCAGTCCGACGTCGGCCCAAAGCATCGACAGGTTGATTCTCGGACGGGTTCATGTTTCGCCTCGACAGCGGCTGTGACTCATCTGACTTGCATAGTTTGCACACGGGCGTACGCCCGTGTCAACACATTTCGCCAGATGTCTCGCGAATGCATCTCGCCATCGCTTCGACGGCAGCGAGATTCTTGATGCCGGGGGCGGATTCGACGCCGCTGGCGACGTCGACGCACCAGGGCCGGATCCACGCGAGCCGCTGGGCCAAGTTCTCAGGCCTCAGCCCGCCCGCAAGAATCAGCCTTCGATGGAGCTTCATGGCCTGTCGAACCAGATCTTCGGCGACGGTCTGCCCGGTGCCTCCATGGGCGTTCGGCGAGTATCCGTCGATAAGGACGGCCAAAAGGGTGCCCCCGGCAGATTCGACCTCGTCGATCTGCCGGCTGGCCGATGCGACACTGCCGGAATCCTGGACGCGGAAGGCCCGAATCACCGGCATTCGACGCGCGATCGCGACGATCGTATCTGTGGATTCGGCCCCATGAAGCTGCGCGACGCCGAAACCTGCATCTTCCTGACAGGCAAAGACTTCCTCAGCGGATCGATCGACGAAAACGCCGACCGTCGATGCCGGATCGGCCCAGGCTTCGACGAGCTTTCTGGCCTCAGCCGACGTCACGAATCGGGGCGAAGGGGGATGAAAATTCAAACCGAGAAAATCGATACCAAGTTGCCTCAGGGCGGCAGCCTGCTCAGGCTGAGTGACGCCGCAGACTTTCATACGAACGCGGTCGGCCCCGGTCGCGGGGACCGGGGCCGATTCATGATTCGGCTCGGATATCATCGAGTTCCGGAGTCAGAGAAAACGATCGGAGCGACGAAAGTCTCAGCCGATCAGTTTGTTGAGTTCGTCGCGGTATTTGGACTCGGACTGAACGCCGACCAGACGCGCGACGGCTTGACCGCCCTTGAAGATGAACACGGTCGGGATGGCCGAAACGCCGAGACTGCCGGCGATATCGCCCGCGGCATCCGTGTTCAGCTTGGCAACGACGGCCTTGCCTTCGAATTCCGTCGCCAGTTTTTCGATCGTCGGAGCGAGCTGCCTGCAAGGACCGCACCAAGGCGCCCAGAAATCGACAAGAACTGGCTTGTCGCTTTCGAGCACGGAGCTCTTGAAGTTCGCCGAACCGACTTCCAGCACGCTTCCAGCCATTGAATCGAACACCTTTCGCAACGGCGACACAGGCAGGAGCAGGCCGTACCGACGCGGCCACGTCTCTCCCGAATCATAGGGGGGCGGAGCGGATCAAGTCAATCGCCATGGACTCGGGAGTCGTTCAAAGCGACCGCTTGGTGAGCTTTTCCGCTTCTTCGGCCATGTAGAGAACCCGGCCGCAGGAACGGCAGAAGACGAGTGTGTCGCAATTGATCAGGTCATTGAGCATTTGCGATGTCACGGACATGAAGCAGCCCGTGCAGGCTCCTTCCTCGACGATGGCCAGAGCGTCGGCCCCTTTCTGCCGGATGATCCGCTGATACTTGTCGCGCAACTCGATGGGGATGATCGATTCGGCTTCTGCGACTGCCTGACTCAGTTCCGCCAGCTTGGCTTCGTCGCCGGAACGTGAGGACTCCGATTGAGCCTTGAACGATTCCAGCTCGTCTTGCGCCTTCTTCATCTCCGCTTCGAGGGCCTTGACGGAGGCCTCACGCGTTTCGAGATCGAGTTCGTATTCGATGATGTCGTCGTCGACCTTGTTGACTTGCGACTTGAGCACGGCGATTTCGTTCTGGATCGCCTTGTATTCGTCGTTCTTCTTGACGGACAGGAGCTTGGAGGCGTAATCGTCCATCTTCTGATGGATCGACTTCCGCTGACTCTCTTTCGTGGCCTTGTTCACTTTGACCTGCTGGAGATCCTTCTTGGCCTTGTCCACGGCTTCCTGCTTCTTCGCGACCATCCCGCTGCGGGCCGCGACGGCTTTAGGGACGCCAGCCAGCCTGTCCCGAATGGCTTTGGCCCGCTGGTGGAGAGAGTGGATCTCGCGGAGGGAATTGGCGGTCGTGGTCATGTCAGTTCAGCGCTCACAGGTCAACTTCCTGGCCATCATGGCCCGATGACGTAGCCGAATTCCGTTCCGAGCCGGTCATGACGACTCGCATCGTCGTATCCACAAAAAAACGTCGATGACCTGATTGTCATCGACGTTCGGCGATTCGTCAGCCGGTATGCTCGAGAAACCCTTCGAGCTGCCGGCTTCTAACGGGATGTTGCAGTTTTCGGACGGCCTTCGCCTCGATCTGCCGCACCCGTTCGCGGGTGACCTTGAAGATCCGGCCGACCTCCTCCAGCGTATACGTGTAGCCGTCGCCCAGCCCGTAGCGGAGTTTGATGATTTCCCGCTCCCGGTAGGTCAGCGTTTTGAGGACCTGGTCGATCTTGTCCTTGAGCATCTCCTGCGTGGCGGCGTTGATCGGGCTTTCCACCGAGTCGTCTTCGATGAAGTCGCCGAAGTAGCTGTCCTCCGACTCGCCCACAGGGCGATCCAGCGAGATCGGGTGCCGGCTGATTTTCATCACGCGGCGGGCTTCCTCGATCGTGATATTGGCGTACTTGGCCACTTCGTCGATCGTCGGTTCGCGGCCTTTTTCCTGCAGCAACTTCTTCTGGACGTTGCGGAGCTTGGACATCGTTTCGATCATGTGGACCGGGATCCGGATCGTCCGGGCCTGGTCCGCGATCGCGCGGGTGATCGCCTGGCGGATCCACCACGTGGCATAGGTGCTGAACTTGAAGCCACGGCGGTATTCGTACTTGTCGACGGCCCTCATCAGGCCCGTATTGCCTTCCTGAATCAGGTCGAGGAAGGAAAGGCCGCGATTGCGGTATTTCTTGGCGATCGAAACGACCAGCCGCAGGTTACCGCCGGAAAGCTGCCGTTTGGCCTCTTCGTATTTGCGGAAACGCTCGGTCATCTTGGCCAGGCGGCGCGTCAGCGTGCCCGGCGTCTCGAGCGTCATGACCATCAGGTCTTTGTGTTCCTTGACGAGATTGCCGTAATCCTCACGGCGATCGGCTTTGCCTTCCAGCGCCTGGATCTCTTCCCGCATCGCGATCATTCGCGGGCCGATCTGCTCCAGCCGCTTCATCAGCGGGATAATCTTCTGCGTGCGGATCGACAGCTCTTCGACGAGCCTGACGCACTTGCGGCGAGTGAGCTTGATCCGCTTGTAGATCTCACGCTGGGTCGGGCGGTCACCCTTGGCCTGACGAAGTGCACGGAAATCACGGCGATTGCGTTCGATCAGCCGATCGAGCGTTTTCAGATTCGCCTGCATCCGGCCAAGAATCTGATCCTTTTCGAGATTCTCGGTGACCGAGACCTTGATCGTCCGGTCGAAAGGCAGGTCACCCTTTTCCACGCGGCGGATCTGCTCGACCACCAGGCGAAGGGCGTAATCGCATTCGAGCACCTTGCCGCGGAACGAGCGGCGCGTATCCTCGATTTCCTTGGCCAGACGAATTTCCTCGTCCCGCTTCAGGAGCGGGATCTCGCCCATCTGGGTCAGATACATCCGCACGGGGTCGTCGATCCGCCGTGAGAACGGCTCGTCGCTCAACTCGTCTTCGATCGTGATCTCTTCGTGATCTTCGGCTTCCGCCTCGTCCAGCTCCCCTTCGAGCGTGCCGAGATCTTCATCGATGTCGGTTTCGATGCCGCTGCGAGACTCGACCTCGTCCTCGTTGATCAGCTCGATCCCCATCTCCTCCAGCGTGTCCTGGATCAGCTGAAGCTTCTCGGGGCTGGAGAAGTCGTCCGGCAGGATTTCGTTGACCTCTTCGAAGGTCAGGAATCCGCGCCGCTTGCCCTTGTCCAGGAGCAGTTTGACGACCGGGTCCAGTTTTTCCATTTCGGAATCTCCTCGATGCATGAAGCGTTTCGACAGCGGGATGGGCTGAATCACAGTGGCTTGGAGAACGTGGAGCCCAAAGGCGGCATGCCCCGGGCCAGGAGGCGGCGAATTTCCATTCGGATCGAAGTGTGGGCATCCGGTTCTTCCGCGGCGTCGGTGTCCGCGAGCGCCTGCCGCAAATCGTCCAGCCGCAACTGCAGCGAACGACGTTCGAACTGGGCCAGAATCCCCTTCAATCGCTCCTCGCCACTGGCGGGAACGACTCCTGCCGGCATCGGGCCGGTATCGATCCAGTCCATGACCCTCTCGGCGAAGCCCCGGGTTTCGGGGTCGAGCCGCTCCATGACGGTTCCGAATTCAGGGAATCCGCCGGAACGGTGCGTATCGTAAATCGCCTGGGTAATCATTCGTAAAGTCGGATGCCTCAACTCCGCGGCCAGGACACGGGATATCACTTGAGCCACGAGTTCCGGATTGTTCAAGAGAAGCTCGACGAACTCACGTTCCAGCGGGTCAGGATCGGATTCGCCCACGAACTTCACATGCGTGACATCGATCGTCTGATCTCGACGTGTCTCACGTCTTGTCGCCTCCTTGCGATGTCGGTTCCACTCACGCTGGAGTTCAGCCACTGGAATTCTTAGGCGAAACGACAATCTGTCAAGAGCCATCGCCATTTTTACGCCAATTCCGTCACGACCGGAACGTGGTGCCTTCGCGAATATCGCAAGGATCCACTGCACCGCCTGGCGAGCCTGCTCAGAGTTCTTCAGGTCGTACCGGCCTTCGATTCGGTCGATCGCGAAACTCAGCGGATCCTTCGCCCTGGAAAGTTCGGCTCGGAACGCATCCGCACCATGCCGCTGCAGGAAATCGCACGGATCCGCCCCGCCAGGAAGGCTGACCAGAGCCAGATCGACGGGATGCCCCAGAAAAATTTCCAGACACCGCTCGGCGGCCTTCTGGCCCGCCTCGTCGCCGTCGAAGACGATCAGGACGCGGTCAGCCATCTGCCTCAGAGCCGGCAGATGATCGTCGCCCAGCGCCGTGCCAAGCGTGCCGACCACATTCGCGATGCCCGCCTGATGCGCCGCCATGACGTCGGTGTAACCTTCCATCACGACCACTTCCCGGGCCGTTCTCGCGGCGCTGCGGGCCAGGTCCGCCGCATACAGAAGCTTGCGTTTCTGAAAGATCGACGTCTCGGGCGAGTTCACGTATTTGCCGACCCGCCGGCCCTGGTCCGCCAGGGCCTTGTCCCGCGTCGGCAGCACCCGGCCGCCGAAGCCGACCGTGCGCCCCAGAGAATCATGGATCGGAAACATCAGACGGTCGTGGAAGCGATCATATGTGCGCCCTTCGGTCTCAGCCAGAACACCGCTTTCCTCAAGCACTTCCACACTGAAACCGGCACGAAGGGCCGCCGTTTTGATGCGTCCGGAATCTGCGGGCGAATAACCCAGGGAAAATTGTTCGACGACGGATGGGCTCAAGCCACGATCCGCCAGATATGCGAGGGCTTCGGATTCATGATCCAGAGCCGAGCGATAGAACCCCGAGACCCATTCCAGGGCCCTGTAAAGGTCCGTTTTCGAAGGCCCTTCGGCAGCCCCGGCAGCGGCATGCCCCACGGCTTTTCGCTCGGGAAGGCGAATCCCGAGCCTGTCCGCCAGAATGCGGATCGCTTCGGGAAAATCGACCCGCTCATAGAGCCGGACGAACTCGATGCAATCGCCGCCTGCCCCGCACGCCCAGCATTTGAAGGACTGCCGCTGCGGGTTGATGTCCAGCGACGGATTCCGGTCATCATGAAAAGGACACAGGGCCTTGAATCGATTCCCTATGCGGTGGACCTGCAAATACTGGCCCACCAGGGAAACGATGTCGACCGTGTCCTTGATCTGTCGGATGATCGAATCGGAAGATGCGGACACCAGAAACCCCCGAAGACATCGATCGAAACCGATGTCTTGCACGTTCGACTCGCCGTGGCTGCGATACGGGATGCGACGCAGGAAACGCTGCGAGCCACTTCATTCGCCAGGACTGAGCAACTATAGCCCCCGTGCCAGGCACGGTCAAGCGAACGTGCTTCTTCCGCCTCCGCATCCGAAATGTCGCTGAAAATCAACCCTCACCCTCAATTTTCCGCCGTTTCGCCCCTCACGACCGGTACGACCCGCAGCGTCCGGCAAGGGCTTGAAATGTCTCAAAAACCAGGTGTCTGATGACCTGCCGAAAACGGTTCGAAAATCGTTCCGGCCATCAAGAAATTTCCGTGTCGACGGACGGGTCCTGGGCCGTCCGACGATCATTGCCATTTTCGTATCGTCCACTCACGCCAGTCAACTTCGACAAAAAGGGGAATTTAATTCGGAAAAGTAAAACAGGGGGCTCAGGTCGTAATCTCCGATATTCCGGGTTCGTACGATCGAGCGTTCGATGAACTTGCCACTCAAAAACCGTTTCACGATGACCGATACGAAAACGACGGAAGTCGCTGGATCCTGGCCGGGATCCGCCTTCCCCATTCGGGATGAAACGGACTGGATGATCGCTCTGGAGAGAGTCATTCGGTCGACACACTACGATTGCCGGAAGACGCGTGTTCGGCCAGGAATGCGAATGACCTCTCAGACGTCAAAGCCGCCCTGACCGGCACGGCTTCGACCAGCGGCACATGATCCGGAATCGCCACATGCGAATCGACCGGATTGACCTGTCGTGTTCCGGCCCTTTCGTTATGATTTCGTCCGATCGCCGTGAATTCGCCAGGTCGTGGCGGTCGATGCTGAATGAACACGATGGACAGTTCGTTCCCCTCCTCAATTCGACCTCGGCAATCGCCGAAATGGTGCGATCATGATGCGTCATGCACAAAAGAGCGCGACGGAGCGCGCATCTGATCGTCGCAGGATCCTGAAATTACTGGCATTGGCCCCGATCTCGCGAGGTATTGGGGCATCATTCGCGAAAGCCGACGAGCGGTCAGCGAACCCGGAATCGGTTACCGACACGAAAGTTGCGGCGATCGAAGCCGCGACCGCATCGATTCCGCGAACGGATCGCCCGCAGGCATTGCCCGCGGAAGAATTGAAATCAGGCTCGAGCACGCTCGAAGACGCGCTGGAGATCATCTCCGAAGCGAACCGATCGATCGCGCAGGTGCAGGATTATGTCTGCGAGTTCGTCAAGCAGGAACGGATCGGCGGCAGCCTGCTCAAGCCGCAAGTGATCCGAATGAAAGCAAGAACGAACCCGCAGTGCATCTATTTCTCGTTCCAGACGGTGCATCAGGGGCGAGAGGCGATCTACCACCCGGCGCGATTCGCTGACAAGATCATCGCGCACGAAGGCGGCTGGAAGGGTTATGTCGCCGGCACGATGCATCTCGACCCGAAAGGCCGCATGGCGATGTCGGACAACCGGCACCCCGTGTCACAGGCTGGTCTGGACAAAATGATCACACGCATTCACGAAAACTGGCACCGGCATCTTCAGCCGCAGCACATCGTGAAAATCGAACGGGGAGTGGTTCTGGACAACCGCTCGACGACGCTCGTGCAAACTCGCCACGGCCGTAAGGAAGACGAATTCGAATATCACATCGTGCAGCTTTACTTCGATGACGAGCTTCGGCTGCCTGTGCGTTTCGTGGGATACGACTGGCCCCACCGGATCAACGAGGCGCCGCCGCTCGTGGAAGATTACCGGTTCCGGAACCTGAGGCTCAACGTGGGACTGAACGATCAGGATTTCGACCCGAAAAACCCTTCGTACAAGTTCGAATGACCTGACACGGACGCGCCGCAGGCGTTCGCCTCGACTGACGCTGTCTCTCGACGATCGGAATCGGCAACGGTTCCGATCGTCCGTTCGTTTCGGGAGCGGATCCGCAGGGCGGATAGAATCGTATTCGCTTCGGATCGGATCGATCGAAAGCGGCGCAAGAGGCACAAACGGGTGCTGGAAGACCCGGCCGGAGCCGGCTGAGGCGAATCCTCATCGTTCCGGCATCGCGGCCATGTTCGGTCGCGAGTTTTTTCGCTCGTTCGATCTTGGCAGAACCCGGTGACGTGATTAGGATGGCTTCCGCCGGGAGCCACCCTAAAAACGGTCACGAGAGTCAGAACTTGCGGATGCAGGTCGATTCGAATATCGGGATCGCCGAGCTAAGGAAGGAAAGCGATCATGAACTCATCTGGTACTTACAAGGCGCCTTGCCAGGTTCATATTCGTTGGATGATCCGTCGAGACATGCCGCAAGTGCTCGATATCGAGTCCGCCCGCCAGCCCTCGGCCTGGACGGAAGACGACTTTCTGCGTGTCCTGCGGCAGCGCAACTGCATCGGAATGGTTGCCGAGTGCGACGACCGCATCGTCGGGTACATGATCTACGAACTCAACAAGTACAAGCTGCAGATTCTGAACTTCGCTGTGCACGATGAGTTTCGCCGGCGCTCGGTCGCCTCGCAGATGGCTTCGAAACTCATCGGCAAGCTTTCGAGCCACCGACGCACGAAGATTACGCTTTTCGTGCGAGAGTCGAACCTTTCCGCCCAGTTGTTCTTCCGATCGTGCGGCTTCAAGGCGATGGAAATCGAGCACGACCATTTCGAAGATACAGGCGAGGACGCCTATGTCATGCAGTATGTGCATAAAGATCCTGCCGAAAAACGTCAGCTGCGTGCTGGCTGATCCGCCCCTGCCCCTTCCCGCCCGATTCGTCGAACCATGACCGTCGACTGGACATCGCTTGACCGCTCCCTGCTGCGAAGTGACGGTCGATGTTCGGTCATGGCCATCGTGAACGTAACGCCCGACAGTTTTTCCGACGGCGCACGGCTCACCGATACGGAAACGGCCTTCCGTTATGCCGAGGAATGCCTCGATGCGGGTGCCGACATCCTCGACATCGGCGGCGAATCGACCCGGCCGTTCGCCGAACCCGTGGCTCTCGAAGAGGAATGGTCAAGGGTCGGCCCTCTCCTCGAATCTTTCGGAGCACGCCGGCCCGGGGCGATCGTTTCGATCGACACCCGTAAGCCGGAAATCGCCCGCAGGGCACTGGCTCTCGGCGCCCGAATCGTCAACGACGTCACAGGTTGCGACCCGGGGGGCGACATGCCGGGGGTCGTCGCGGAAGCTGGTGCCGCCATCGTGATCATGCACATGCAGGGCACGCCGGAGACGATGCAGGTCGAGCCGAGGTATGAAGACGCCGTGACGGAAATTCTCGATTTTCTGGCCGATCGCATCCGTTCCGCGAAACAGGCCGGAGTCGCGGCCGAGCGGATCGCCGTCGATCCGGGCATCGGATTCGGCAAGACGCTCGAACAGAATCTGGAGATTCTTCGGAATCTCGATCGGTTCCGTAAATTGGGGCATGCCGTGTTGATCGGAACGAGCCGAAAACGGATGATCGGAGAGTTGACCGGTCGGGCCGTGAGAGAACGCACTTCGGGCAGTGTCGCCTCGGCCCTGTTCGCCGCAAGCCGCGGAGCCGCCGTGGCACGGGTACATGACGTCGCGGCGACGGTGGACGCCCTCAGAGTCTGGCACGCATTGGAGCGGAATCATGGCGGGTAAGGTCTCGACGCTGAAGGAAACATCATTCGGGCGGGAACATCCGTTATGGACCGAATGCCGGGTTCTGGCGGAACGCGCGGCGGAAGCCTCGCGATTCATGGCGACGACTTCGGGGGCCGCGAGGAACGGCTGGCTTCATAAAGCCGCCTCCGAACTTCGGTTACGCAAGGACGACATCCTCGCCGCGAATCAACGCGATGTGGACGCCGCACCAGGATTCGGCCTGAATCCCGCCGCGATCGATCGATTGCGTCTTGACGGCCACAGGCTCGAACTGATCGCCCGCGCCGTGGAGGAAGTCGCCGCCCTGCCCGACCCCGTCGGCGAAGTGATCCACGGCGGCCGACGCCCCAACGGCCTTGAGGTGAGTCAGATTCGCGTGCCGCTGGGCGTGATCTTCATGATCTACGAAAGCCGGCCGAATGTGACAGTCGATGCCGCATCCCTTTGCGTGAAAAGCGGTAACGCCTGTATCCTCAGAGGCGGCAAGGAAGCGATTCACACCAACAGGGCGTTCCATCACGTTTTGGCCGATGCGCTCGATATTTCAGGACTTCCGCGCGACGCTGTCGGTTTCGTCCCGACGACGGACCGTGACGCCGTCGGAATCCTGCTCGGCATGAACGACATGATCGACATGGCGATCCCCAGGGGCGGGCCGGGGCTGATCCAGCGAGTTAGCCATGATGCGACGATGCCCGTGCTGAAGCACGATGCGGGAATCTGCCATGTTTACGTGGACAGATCCGCGGATATTCCCATGGCGACGGATATCGTCGTGAACGCCAAAGCCCAGCGGCCGGCCGTGTGCAATGCGGCTGAGACTCTGCTCGTGCATCGTGAGATCGCACACGGCTTCCTGCCGGTCGCTTGTGACACCCTGTTCGCAGCGGGCGTTGAGCTTCGGGGCGATGACGAAGCCCGAGGACTCGTGCCGATGATCCTGCCTGCGAAGCCCGAGGACTGGGACACCGAATATGGCGAGAAAATTCTGAATGTGGCAGTGGTGACCGATCTCGAATCCGCGCTCGAACACATTCGCCGCCATTCCTCGAAGCACACGGAAGCGATCGTGACCAGCGACATTCGAGCGGCCCAGCGATTCGTCGCCGCTGTCGATTCGTCGGCCGTCATGGTCAACGCTTCCACCCGCTTCAACGACGGCGGTGAACTCGGCCTGGGGGCCGAAATCGGAATCAGTACCGACAAATTCCACGCCCGAGGGCCATGCGGGTTAACCGAACTGACCACGACGAAATGGATCGTGATCGGCCAGGGGCATGTTCGGAACTGATTGCAGAAGAAAGCCTTACGACACCCAGGCGGTTCAGACCCGATCCTCTGCGATCAGAGCGAAACCCGTTTCGTGGCGGCGACTCGATTGGGGCTCCAGCGAGCGATATCGTAGTCGCACATGCCCGTTTCGCAGAGATCGGCGATGATCCGGCCCATCAGCGGCCCGAACTTGAAACCGTGGCCGCTGCAGGGCGACATCAGGATCACGCGGGGGTGACGGTCGATGGCTCCGACGCGAAATTCTTCGTCGCGCGTCATCGTGTACAGACAGGTCTTGCGATCGACCTGCTCGGCTTCGGCCCAACTCGGCAGAAACGGGTCGAGGAACGACTTGACCGGAGCCCAGTCGGCATCGCTGACTTTGCGGTCGACCTTGTCCGGGTCGCAGGCCGGCCCGCCGTGTCGTGCCACTTTCACGCCCAGGTCGCTGAGTGCGGGCAGGGCGTAGAAGAGGTTGCGTTCATCCTCGCCGTCCGAAATGAGGACGGGCCATCGGCCGGGTCGAAAGTCATCGAGATTCGAAGGTTTGATGTGGAAAATGCACTGGCGGGTCACATCCATGGAACGCGCTTCCCTTGGCAGAAGGGATTTGACCCAGGCTCCGGCGGCGACGACCAGCTTGTCGGCTTCGATTCGTTCCTTATTGGTTCCGATGACGACGGGATTCGCTCCGTCCAGGTCGATCGAGGCGACTTCGAAGCCTTCTCGAAGCTCGAAGAGCGACCCGGCGATCCGCGAAGCCAGATCGACGAGCAGTCGCTGGGCCTTGGCGGCCAGGAGAACGCCGGCCGTCGGTTCGAACACGGACACGTAGCCATTCGGTAGCTTCAGCGCAGGATAATTTTTGCGGACTTCGCCGGGCGAGAGGTTCCGGCAAGGCAGGTCGAGTTGCCTGAGATTGTTCAGCACGCGGGGCACGAACTGACTTTCCGGCGGCCCGAACGAAAGTGCCCCGGTGCGTACGAAAAGCGTCGCGCCGGTATCTGCCTCAAGCTTGGTCCAGGCCCGGAAGGCATCAGGCATGAGTGAGGCGTAAAACGGGTCCGAGTAACTGTATCGGATAATCCGCGATTCGCCGTGCGAACTTCCGAGATCATGACCGATGCGATGGCGTTCCAGTAGTATGACTGGCAGGCCGCGAGCCGCCAGGGCACATGCGGCCGATGCCCCCATGATACCAGCGCCAAGAACGACGACCGGACGTTTCGCCGAGCTTCGGATTCGTGACATGGCCCTGCCTCTTTTCGGTTCGCCAGGCACCGGGAAAGGTGTCGTGATGCGACGGCATATCCTCAGGTCCGTTCGATTTTCGTTCTCGCTTGAGCGGTCAGATCGGGTGCGATCCCAGCGACGTCTTCAACGATTCGAACGTCGAATGATCCTCATGGTCGAGACAATATCGAGGCACGGTCCCGACGATCGAGTGAGCGCCGAGGTCGATCAGCGAACGGCGGCATGAAGTCAACCCGCGTGCGCCAGTCAGCCCCTGAACGTTCCATCCTGGCCGGCCATCGACCCACTTTACCGGGTTCCAGTGCAATCGTGTCGCGCCGTTGCGGGCCAGCACGTTCATCAGTTTTTCGATATGGACGCCTTCGGACTCGCCTGACGGGAAGACGCCGGTCACTTCCAGCTTCACGCGGCCTTCGGCGAGTCGCACAGCGTCGATCGAATCCAGCAGAAGCGCCAGAGGACTTTCGGCCCCTTCGGCCACCATCGAGGCCAGGCTATCCGTATGCCCGATCAGACAAGCGGCGGAATCGAGAATCGTTCCGCCCGCGATTTCGCGTAAGCGGTTGTCCTTGAGCGTGATCCCCGAACTCGTCAGGTCAACGATGATATCCGCGATTCCCAGGCTCGGATGCAGCTCCAGCGCACCGTCGGAGGCGACGACGCGATAGTCATGAATGCCGCGACGCCTGAGAAATTCCCGCGTGAGGTGGGCGTATTTCGTCGAAATCCGGAACAGCTTGCCTTCGCTGCGAAAACGTTGCGTCAGCTCAGCCAGGTCCATGACGTGGGTCACGTCGATCCAGCTCTCCGGCACCGCCACGACAAGCCTGCAGCCGCCATAGCCAAGATCCTTGATGACGACCGAGGTGGCCCGGGCCGATGGCTCGTGCTCGGCATAGACGTCGTAACCGGTCACGCCGAGGTGGCAGCGCCCCTCCTGGACCTGTTCGACGATATCCGAGGGCCGCATGAATACGACGTGGAACCGGCCATGGCCTGGAATCAGGGCCTCGTACTGACGGTCGCTGGCTCGTCGGATCCGATAGCCAGCCGCTTTCAGAATTTCGATGAGCCCGTCGTACAGGTGCCCCTTCGAAGGAATCGCCAGCCGGATTGGGTCGATCGCTGGGGTCAGTGGCATCGAAGTCTCAAGAATCCTTGTTCGCAAGTGCTTTCAATTGGGCGAGAGCTTCCGGATCGGGGCATCGGAATTTCCCTTTCGAATCGATTTCGACGAGCACCGACCCGAGCGGCAGAACGTTGTCCGAAGGCGTCGCGAGACGCGCCCTGCCCCGTGCGTCGCGCACCATCTTCACCAATGCGAAAGCGGCCTTCGACGCAGCGGCATCGGCGGTTTCCGAAGGCGAAATCACGAAAGTGACTTCGTTCGGGGCATGTCGGTATCTTTCGTCAAGGCAATCGAGGACACGGTCCAGCCCGATCGCGAAACCGACTCCGGCATCGCAACCTTCAGTCATGCCGAGGACCGAAGCGAGACCGTCGTACCTTCCGCCGCCGGCAAGTTCCACGCCATCGGCTCGATCGGCATGAATCCCGAACACGAGGCCCGAGTAGAATCCGATACCTCTGGCCACGCCCAGGTCGATCCGGATTCGGCCTGGATCGATACCGAAGCGGGTTTCGAGCAGATGGACCAGCCTGCTTAAACGTTCACTCGCTTTTTCGGCCGTCGGCCCGATAGGCAATTTGCCTAAAGCCTCAAGTACGCTCGAAGCGGGGCCGGCGAGCGTGCCCAGCTCGTGTACTACGTTCGCGGCTTTCTTGAGCGCCTGCGGCAATGAATCGGCCAGAGCCCATTTTTTACGGAGACGGCCGAGGATGTCCGATTCGGTGCGTCGCCCGACGACGGGACCGACCAGATGATGATACAGCCGCTTCAGGTCGCCTTCCGACGAATGCCCTGCCCCGGCACCGCTGGCCGAAGGATACTCGTCAAGCCAGTCGCCCCAGTGCTCCAGGTCGTTCTCGACCTCCGTGATCCCTTTACCGGCCGCGGCGGAATCGGCGAGGGTCTCGACGATCGCCTTGCGTGCTTCCAGAGGCAGACCGGCTTCGGCGACCGCGTCGAGGATCAGGCCCACATCGCCCAGGCGGATCGTCGTCGGACCGACACCGGCCGCGTTTATCGCTTCGTCGGCCAGGGCGATCGCTTCGGCGTCGGCTTCGACGCTCAGGTCGCCTATCAGCTCGGCCCCGATCTGATGGATGCCGTGCAACCCACCGCCGCCCGTGTCGTCGCGGCGAAAGACCGATCCGATCACGCTCAATCGCATCGGCCCCGAGGCCAGCACACCGGATTCGACCGCGGACCGCACGACCCCGACCGTGAATTCGGGTCGAAGGCAGATTGGCCCCTGGTCGCCGATATCGCAGATTTCGATGATCCGTGTCGTGACGGCGGCCCCACTTTTCCTTTCGTGCAGTTCGACGAGATCCAGAGCCGGCGTTTCGATCAGGTCAAAGCCTGCCCGTTCTACGATTCGGAGCAACGTTGCGGCCAGCGTGCGCCGCTTGTGGAACTCCTCACCCACAAGGGCCCGCGTTCCGCGCACCACAGGCACAGGTCTTTCGGGAACCAGCGATTCCGCTTTCACGATCTTGACTTCAGCGCGGCTTTCGCGGCCGCGTCTCCCTGAGGGTCTTCCGACAAAATCCGGACGACGATCCGGTCCACGTCGGCGAGCGACAAGCCCTTGATTTCCTGACGGTTCGTGAGGTCACGCAGATGAAAGACGCCCTGGTCAAGTTCGTCAGGACCCAGAATCAGCCCGAACCTGTAACCGCGGCTGGCCCCGTAGGCCATCTGCTTGCCGATCGGGATCGGGTCCGGATAGCACTCCGCCTGCACCCCCAGGCCCCGAAGTCGCGAGGCGATCCGGAACGGGAACTCGAGCGGCACGCCGGGAAATTGGCCGACCAGCACGCCCGTATGTGACGAGGCTTTTTGCAGTTGGCCCATTTCGTCGAGCAGTGCGATCAGGCGATCCAGCCCGATGGATGCCCCCACGCCCGGAATACGGCGTGCGCTGAAGAGACCGGCCAGATTATCGTAACGGCCTCCGGAACTGATCGATCCGAATTTCTCCCAGCCGTTGACGGTCGTCTCCATGACGATCCCGGTGTAATAGTCCAGGCCACGGGCGAGGCCAAGATCGAACTGGACGGCATCTTCCGAGACGCCCGATTCGTCGAGCAGCAGCCGCACTGTGCGCAACTGGCTCAAGGCCGCCCTGGCCGACTCGCGATCACCAAGAACCGCTTCCGCCCTGTCCAGAACGCCAAGGCCGCCCTTCCCCTGTTCGACGAATTCCAGCACCTTCAGAGCCTGAGCTTCAGCGAGCCCGGCCCCTTTTTCGGCATTCGTGAGCTCACCCAGAACGATGTCTCGCCCGGCTTTGGTCAGTTTGTCGAGCGCACGCAGAACGGCCGGGCCACGGTCGGTGGCTCCGATCGCATCGAGCAGCGCTTCCAGCAGGCCTCGGTGATTCAACCAGATCGTGGCCCTGGGCACCTCCGCGAAGCTCAGAGCCTGATGGATCACAAGGACAATCTCGGCATCCGCCACGATGCTTTCCGAGCCGACGATGTCGAAGTCGCACTGGGTGAACTCGCGAAATCGCCCCTTCGCGGGCCGTTCGCCCCGAAAGACGCTGCCGATCGCGAACCGCTTGAATGGCAGGCCGATTTCGTTCACGTGGGCCGAAACGAAGCGGGCCAGAGGCACCGTATGATCGAACCTGAGGGCGAGTTCGCCCAGAGTGCCGCCCGTGTTCACGACGTCGAAAATCTGACGGAGAACTTCCTCGGATCCAGCGCCTTTGCCGGTCAGAACTTCCTTGCGCTCGATGTGGGGCGTTTCGATCGGCTGGAATCCGAAGCCTCGAAACGTCTGACGAAACCTGTCCAGAATCCGTTCCCGCGGTTTCGCCAGGGACGGTGTCAAGTCACGCAGCCCGCTGGCCACGCGTGAGTCGATCAACAAGGCCGCTTCTCCCGTCAGTGCGATGCGCTACCGAGTGTTTCAGGGAGGTCGATCATACCTCATTTCGCACTGAATCTCAAATCGACGGCGAATCCGCGCGACAGCTGGATATCGACCGGAATCGGTCGTGGCGGCGTTCATCCTGCCGTTGCCGTATCGTTCAGGAGAGTTTCGGCGTTTGCCTGTGCCAGGCCGTTCGAGCCTGAAACGCATGCCCGAGCCGCACCAGGACTGATTCACCATAGGCACGGCAATCGAGCTGCACAGACGTCGGCAGACCGTGATCGTCCAGACCCGTCGGCAGTACCAGTGCCGGCGTTCCGCACAGATTCCCGGGCCCGCCAAGGCTTTTGTGCGAAAATTCCGATCCGAAGTCCTTGTCGATCAGCGGGGCCGTCTGTGCCGTGGGAACGGTCAGTACGGCGTCATAAGGTGCCAGATAACTCTCGAAGGCCCGGCATAATGGCCCTCGAAGCCGCTGTGCACGCACGAATTCCGCCGCCGTGACGGCACGATCGCCGTAACCGCCGATCCGGTCTTCCGGTGCGGTCATGTCAGTGACTGCCCCCGAATCGACCATCTCTTCGAATGCCGAAACGCTTTCGCCGGCCAGAATCGTCAAAAGCACATCAGCGTATGGCCCTGTGGGGGTTTCGATTTCTTCGACTTCGCCGAATTCGCGAAACACGGCCAGGGCCTTTTCGAAATTCGCCTTCTGGGCAGGCTGAGCCTTGGCGACACCGTCTTTGAGCACAGCCAGCCTGAGAGGCTTATCGAGCGGGCGTGACCGTTCCCTCCACACGGCGAATCGCGTGGAAACGTCGGCATCGTCCGGCCCGGCGATCGCCAGAAGCACCTGCCAGGCATCGGCGGCCGTACGTGCCATCGGGCCGATCTTGTCCAGAGTGTAGCCCAGGGCATATGCTCCGGATAGGCCGACACGGCCGTAAGTGGGACGCAGCCCCGTCAGCCCGCAGTAACTCGCGGGCGTCGTGATCGACCCCCATGTCTCGCTGCCGATGGCGAAAGGCACCAGCCCCGCCGCGACCGCCGAACCGCTGCCGGAACTGCTGCCGCCGGACCATCGCTTCGTGTCGTAAGGCGTGAGACCCGGGCCGAAAACGCTGGCGTTCGCTTGCCGGTATCCGAGCCCGCCGGCACATTCGACCATCGCCAGCTTCGCCACGAGCACGGCACCGGCGGCTTCGAGCCTCCGGACGACGTTGGCATCCTCTTGGGCAAGCCGCTTCACGTAAGGCTTGCAGCCATTGGTGACGGGATAGCCGCGGGCGGCCAGCAGATCCTTCGCTCCGTAGGGGATGCCGTCGAGCGGTCCGCGGGCCAGACCGGCCTTGATCCGCTTGTCCGCCGCGCTGGCCTGTTTCATGGCCGTTTCACGCGTCAGTGCAGCCAGGCAATGGAATTTCGGCCCGAGGGTCGACAATCGATTCATAGAGAATTCCGCCAGTTCGACGGCGGAAAAGTGGCCCTCGCGTAGCCCGCGAGCCAGTTGATCGATCGTCGAGAATGCCGTCGTATCGTTCAGGGATTTCACCGGTTCGCCGGCCGGCAGCGAATCGAGAACGGTCTCCGGAACGTCGCGAAGCTCTTCATGCGGCAATTTCTGCGTAAAAGGCACGAACGCCGTCGCCGGACCTTCGAAGTCGTTGAGATCGACCTTTCTCAACCGGACAGCGCGGCGGTAGTTGGCCTCGACATCGCCACGCACCGATTTTTTCTGGGTTTCGTCGAGCCTGGATCCGAATTTCGCCAGAATCGAGTCCATCCGGCGATCGATCTCGGCCTTTTCCGTATCTTCCGGCAATGCGACAGCTTTGTCTTTTTCTGGCGTATCGGGTTTGACTTGAGGTTCGTCACTCCGAACCGTCGTGCCCAAAGCCGCGATCGGCAAAGCGGCGGTGGCGGCACGGAGGATCTGCCTGCGGCTGGTATCTTCGCTCGGCACGGACATATTCTCTCCCCTTCATTTACGTTTCGCTCAAGGCAGAGCTGACGCAAGTCGAATCAGACGCGGTTTCGCGACCAGCGAAACGCATAGAAGAACGGAATGCCCGCGGCGATCAGCCCGAGGCCCGCAATCGACTCGACCGGATTCTCGGCCAGCATGCTGGCCAGGAGGATCCCGCTGGCCAGGCAGAAGGCCAGAGGGGTATAGGGATAAAGCGGCACGCGGAACGGCCTGTGCACGTCAGGCCAGCGCTTGCGGAGTACGAAAACGCTGGCGGCCGCGAGCATGTAGAAGATCGTGGCGCCGAAGATCACGTAGGTGAAAAGCACGTCGTAAAGCGGCGTTTCGTGGAATTTGCTCCAGAGCTTCACGATCCAGCCCGGCCAGCGATCGGCCGAGCCAGGCTCGATCACGATCAGCAAAGTGGCGAGAATCGTCAGGGCGATCGCCCAGACGGTCTGGGCCACGATCGCGGCGGCCGGTGTCGATGTGCGCTTGTCGAGCTTTTCCAGCCACTTCGGGGCGTAGCCGTCGCGAGCCACGGCGAAATAGGCCCTGGGGCCCGTCAGTACGTTTCCGTTCAGGGAAATCGAAGTGGATGCCATGACGATCAGCGAGATGACCGTCACGCCGATCGGCCCGACGAGCGCCTGCCAGAATTCGGCGGCGACGACCTTCGGGGAGCCCTTGACGGTGCTCGACTCACGAATCGTCTCCATCGGCAGCACATAGTGATAGGCCAGCGTCGTTCCGAGATAAAGAAAGATCAGAATGGCGACCCCGCCCGCCAGGGCCCGCGGCAATTGCCGCTGCGGGTCCGTCAGATCCTCCGCCAGGGGCGTCACGTTCACCCAGCCGTCATAGGCCCAGAGACACGCGATCATCGCGGCCAGAAAACCGGTGTAGCTCGCCAGGTGCGTGCCGTCCGGCCCTATGGGCGTCATGTTCTCAGCCGCGCCCTTGCCCAGCACGACAGGCAGAACGATCATGGCCGACAAAGCCCCGATCTTGAGCGCCGTCCCGACCACCTGCAGGCGGCCCCCATGCCGTGTGCCGCGCACGTTGATCACGCCAACGACGGCCATCGCCCCGACGGCCGCCCAGGTTTGCCACCAGATCAGCGAAATGCCGCCGACCGGCGGGACCAACTGGCTGAAATAACGGGCGAAAGCGGCGGCCAGGGTCGCCATCGAACCGGAGCGGACGACCCAGAATTCCGCCCAACTGAAAAGAAACCCGCTCAGTGGCCCGAAACCCTTCTTGAGGTATTCGTAAGGTCCTCCCGCGCGGGGCATCATGGCCCCCAGTTCGGCGAGAGTCAATGCGCCCGCCGCGCTGAAGAGCCCGCCGATCAGCCAGACCAGTACGATGCCGCCCATGAACGGAACGCCACGAGCCACCGTCGCCGGTACCAGAAAAATACCGGAACCGATCACGGATCCGACGATCGAGGCAAGCGCCGTCCAGCCGCCAAGAATCGGCGGCAGCCGGTTTTCGTCTTCCCGGGGCGAATCGGAATTCGTCATTTGCACTGGTCTTCTTGTGTTCGATAACCTTCGATGCGCCGCCGGTTGTGGTCCACATCTTGACCTGCATTCAGGGCTTCGGCAAGCCCTGACACCCTCCCGAACCGAGAATCCGCAGTCTACCGGAACTCCAACCATGACGCATCGCCCGCATTAATCTTACAACCCTCATTTTACCGGAATTACTCATTCTTTCGATTTCGCCATGCCGATGGATATTACCGTCGGAATCCGGTGACGAGTCGGTTCCGGAAATGAGGTCGATCAGGATGATCGATGTGGCGTCAGTCGTGTCGGGAGGAGATGCTTATGGACCGGAGCCTTTCGGTAAGGAACCTGGGTGCGTCGACGCTGACGCGTCGTGGCTTCGGGCTATCGGCCGCGGGATTGATCCTCAGCGCCCCGAGCCTGCAGGCCACCGCTCGAGTGCGAGCCGATCAATTGCTGCCGTTGAACGAAGTCGATCCGGCACGGCGTGAAGAAGTGATCGAAGTGATCGAATCACCGACGATTCACAAGCAGGGCAAGTCGGAATCGTTCCCGTGCCATCATCAGCTTTATCTCGCTCTGCTGAACGAACCCTCGCTGACGCTTTCGCTCTGGAAGGACCTGAGCGCCGCGCCGGTTCGCCTGCAGCATGTCGGGCCGAATCAATATGAAGGCGACGATGGTCAGGGAACCACGGCCCGCTGGGAATTCGTTTACCGGTCGGCCCGTCTGCATGCCCTTTACTGCAACCTGACGCACATCCGGCCGACGACTCAGGCGAGGCTGGAAGGCCGCGTGATTCTGATCGTTCGTTCCGAGTTTTACTCGCCCCAGGCCGAGGACACCGGCCCGATCGTCCGGCATGATGTCGAGGCATTCGTGAAGGTCGATTCCAAAGGCTGGCGGGCGCTCGCCCGCACTGCCCGCCCGATTCTGGAAAAGGTGCTGGAGCAGCAGGTTCAGGAGGCTGGATGGTTCGTCTCCCTGATGGGCCGCCTGGTCGCGCAGCATCCTGTCTGGGCCGTGGACGTCGTCACTCGAGACACCGACATTCCGCCGGAATATCGCGAATACTTCCCGAAAGTCGTGGAAGCCGCGAAGAATCCTGAATATTCTTCGCGACGGCCGAGTATGCGAAGCCAGGCCGTTCAGAATACGAATTACGAAACAAGCCGCTGACCGGTCACGGACCGGTTCAGGCAGAAGAGTCCTTGCTCAAGAGCCCCTACCGCTTCGGCGGTGGGGGTTGTTATATTTTTGTGTAAGAAATACCGTACGTCGCACCGAAGATGCGCGGCCCTCCGCCCGCCTGTTCCACCGATGACATGACGACTTCGAGCCCAAGAATGCTTTACCGGAAACTCGAGATATCATCGCTTTCGTTCGTCACGTTCCTGCTCGCGGTCCTGATTCCGCACGCGGTTCTTTCGAACCATGGACACGCGCAGGAGCCCCCCAAGGAAAGCCCGGCGGTGAGGCTGCTCAAGAGCGGCAAGGTTCCGCCCGAACGCCTCGGCACCGTCATCGCGATCGTCGGCCGGCAGGGCTCGGCCTCGGATCTCGCGGTGCTGCTCGAAAAAGCCGTCGACCCCAAAGCCTTCCCTCGTGAGGTTCGGATCAAGGCTCTGGAAACGCTCTCGGACGCCGCCACGAACCGGAAGATCGTCCCCGCGGGGAAGCTCGATTCGATCGTGTCGATTCTGCCCAGACCCGGCGAAAATGCGGATGCCGAGCTGATCGGATCGGCCCTGCGGGCGATCACCCACTGGAACGTGACCGAAGCGGTCGGGCCTCTGATGGCCCTTGCGACCGCCGAAAAAACGGCCCGGCCCGTGCGTGTCGAATGCATGTCAGCGCTGGGGAAGATCGGTGGCGAGAAAGGGCGTGAAGAACTGGCCCGGATCGCGCGTGAAGGCGATTCGCCCGACCTGCGTATCCCCGCTCTGGCGGCTTTGTCCGAGGCGAACCCCGAAATCGCGGCACCACTCGCGGCGGAATTGTGGTCCGGGGCTAAGGTGCCGACGGCGGCTGACATCCGATCCGTGCTCAACGGCTTCCTCGCTCGGAACACCGGCCCGGAAACGCTCGCGAAAGCCATCGGCACGGCGAAGCTTTCGCAGGACACGGCCAAACTCGTCCTGCGCCAGCTTTACGCGATCGGCCGCAGCGACGCCGCACTGGTCACGGCCCTGAGCACGGCCGCCGGCATCGCCGAAGACCTCGCCCCGCCGACGGACGCCGAAATCAAGGCCCTGATGGCGGAAGTCGCCGCGAAAGGCGACTCCAGACGCGGCGAACACGTCTTCCGGAACGAAGCGAACTCCTGCCTGAAGTGCCATGCCATTCGAGGCGCGGGCGGACAGGTTGGCCCGGAGCTTTCCGATATCGGCACAGTCTCGCCGGTCGATTTTCTGATCACGTCCGTTATGGTTCCGGAAGCGGCCGTCAAGGAACAGCACCAGATGATGACGGCCCTGACCACCGATGGCCGTATCCTGCAGGGCATCATCGTCGACGAATCGACCGAAACGATTCGGCTGAAAGATGCCGAAGGCAAGGAATTCACCATTCCGGCCGCCGAGATCGAAGAGCGCAAGACGGGCGGTTCGCTCATGCCCAAGGGCCTGCAGAAACTCATGACGCGTCAGGAGTTCGTCGACCTCATCCGGTTCCTGTCCGAACTCGGCAAACCGGGGGCTTATCAGAGGTCGAATGCCGCGACCGTACAGCGCTGGAAAGTTCTGACCCAGCCACCTGCCGAACTCGGTAGCCCAGCGCCGGACAATCAGGTGATTCAGACCGTTCTGAACGCCCCCGAACCTGCATGGTCGACGATTTATTCCCACTTTGACGGCACTGTGCCGATCGACGAGATCCTCGGCAAGTTCGCGACGGCCCCCGAGACCATCTTCCTCCAGGGTGAAATCGACGTCACCGGCCGTGGCCAATCCCGGCTCGACCTCGGATCGCCTGAAGGTCTCACCGCCTGGCTGAATGATACCCCTCTCAAGCTCATCGCCGGAAATCCGCCCGCACAGGCACAGGTCGACGCCGCCCGGAAGGACCGAATCGCGGCCCAGGCGAAACAGGCTCCCGGGCAATTGCTCCTCCCCATCGGTCGGCACAAGGTCACGATTCGTCTCGACCGCAAGAAATTCGGCCGGGATGAGCTTCGTGCCGAATTCGCTCCGGTGGAATTCGGCCAGGCGATTCTGACCGTCATCGGCGGAAAATGATATTCAGCGATCCAGGCGGCCCATTCATCCGGGCCGCCGGACTTCTGCTCGAAGCCGATCGCCAGGAGACGGGATATCGTTTCGTGACAATTTCCTCCGAGCTGAGGCTCGGAAGGCCCGAATGAAGATTTGCCGTTCTTGAAAAAAACCGGCCTGGTCCGGACAATGACGTTCCGTATTCCGCTGGATGCCTGGAATCGGGAAGACGCGATCGACCGCGAAGTGCGCGGCCGATGATTTGGGCGACCGGACACTGGAAAGATCCTGACGATGAGCAGTGTGGACTGGTCCCTTCTGAGCGAATTCCTCAAACGCCATGAACGGATCGTGCTGACGACGCACATCCGCCCGGACGGCGACGCCCTCGGCAGCGAAATGGCACTGGCGCATGCGCTCAATCGACTCGGCAAGGACGTGCGTTGCGTCAATACGAGCCCGATGCCGCCCCGTTACGACTTTCTCGACCCCGATCGCAGGCTTTTCCACCATTATCAGGAAGACGGCAGCTCGAACTATCTCCTGCGTGACGCCCAGGCTCTGATCATTCTAGACCTTTCGAGCTGGAGCCAGCTCGGCCGGTTCGGCAACTGGGTACGCCAGTTCCGCGGGCCCCGGCTCGTGATCGACCACCATGTGAGCCGCGACACGGACCTGGCTCAAACGTTTCTGGTCGATACGTCGATCGAAGCCACAGGGCGGCTCGTCTTCGAAGCGATCCGCCATCTCAAGGTCAACGTCAGCCCGGAAATGGCCACGGGACTGCTGACGGCCATTGCGATGGACACGGGCTGGTTCCGCCATTCGAACACTTCCGCGGATACCTTGAGGATCGTCGCCGAACTGATCGATTCCGGCGCACCGATTTCGGACATCTTCAAAAAGATCTTCGAACGGAACACCCTGGGCAGGCTGAAGCTGGTCGGCAAAACGCTGGCGAGCCTGCAGACGGCCTTCGATGGCCGAGTCGCCTGGGCCACGATCACTCGACAGGCCCTCGAAGACGTCGGTGCCCTGCCGACGGACGCCGAGGATCTCGTCGATTACACCGTCAGCGTCGGCGGAGTCGAACTCGGATTCCTTCTGACCGAACTGCCGGCCGGCGGAATCAAGCTGAGCCTCCGAAGCCGTGGTTCGATCGACTGCTGCCTCCTCGCGGGCGAATTCGGCGGCGGCGGTCACCGGGCGGCATCGGGCGCGACGCTGCCGGAACCGATCGACAAAGCCACCGAAGCGGTCCTGAAGGCCGTCGAACGACACATGGATCGCTAATCGTCCGAGCCTTCCCGCAGGTTCGTCTGAAACCCGACCGAGATCCTGATATATTCAGGGCTCGATTGCGATTCCGCATTTCTGACCCACTGTCAGCCACACCAGGAGACCGCGCCCATGTTCCGGCTTGCCGCACGTTTCGCCACCACACTGGCTCTGCTCACGATCTGGTCGGCTCCGCCGACTGCCCTTGCCGAAGAGTGGGTCCAGCTTTTCGACGGCAAGGATCTCAAGGGCTGGACGCCGAAGATCCGGGGCGAGAAGCTCGGCGAGGATTCGCGCCAGACCTTCCGTGTCGAGAACGGCGTGATCAAGGTCGCCTATGACAAGTACGACTCGTTCGACGAACGCTTCGGTCATCTTTTTTATGACAAGCCGTTTTCGAATTACGTCCTGCGTATCGAATACCGGTTCGTGGGCGATCAGTGCAAAGGCGGGCCAGGTTGGGCGACACGCAACAGCGGCGTGATGCTGCACTGCCAGGACCCGAAAACGATGACGATCGACCAGGACTTCCCGGTCTCGCTCGAAGCCCAGTTCCTCGGCGGTCTCGGCAAGGGCCCTCGATCGACCCTGAACTTGTGCACGCCGGGCACCCATGTCGATTACGCCGGCAAGCTGCATACGCCGCATTGCACCAATTCGACCTCGAAAACCTACGACGGGGATCAATGGGTCACGGCCGAGCTGGAAGTGCATGGCGACAAGGTCATTCGCCACAAGGTAGACGGCAAGACCGTGATCGAATACGAAAAGCCCGTATATGACCTGAACGACAAGAACGTGAAAAACCTGCCCGAGGCGATTCGCAATCAGCCGACGATCAAGGGCGGCTGGATCTCGCTTCAGGCCGAAAGCCATCCGCTGGAATTTCGCAAGGTCGAGATTCGCGAACTGAAAGACTGATACGCTTTCCAATCAGATATAGCGCGCCTTCCCTTGCGCTCCTCTATCCTGC
>CAZSQA010000027.1:0-93113 GCA_964608915.1 uncultured Isosphaeraceae bacterium | reverse complement strand
CCGAAGAGAGGACTCGAACCTCCACGGGATTAACTCCCACTAGGACCTGAACCTAGCGCGTCTGCCAATTCCGCCACTTCGGCTTTTCGGGCTGAACTTGGCCATTCGGCTTCGTTTCGTCCCGGTCGTGCGATGAATCATACCGGATGACTTGAGGTTGTCAAGATTCCTGAATTCAAGGAATCGACGCTCGGCTTGCGCAAATTCTCAAAGGTGCTTGCCTTGACCGAATTCGGATGATGGGATAAGTTCAATAAGTCGTCTTCTGCAGCGGGCGGGTTTTCGATTCGGCGCTTCGACGCCACGCAATACGCCTACCTTGTGTCGACAGACTGTCCGCTCGGACTCACACGCCTGACCGAATCGATTCGAGGTCGTCATGATCGGAATGTCCCGTAGAGATTGGGCACTCGCTGTTGCCACCGGAATCTCTTATCCAGCCTGGGCCAGTTCACGGATCCTGACGCCTTCAATAGCGAAGGAACTGCAAGGGCAGGATTTGCCCGGACCTGAGCCGATCCCGTCGGCGACTTTGTCCAAACCCCTGCCGACGGTTCCCGTACGTGCCAATTCTCCGGGTTTTAACCTGCAGATGGTCGATACATCTCTGCAGCCTGCCGACCGGCAGGGCCTTTGGGTTCTGGATTTCGCCTTCAAGCCGCTCCGAATGCGAACCGTCGAGATTCCAGGCAAAGGCCGTCGCACGATTTACTACATGTACTACCGAATCGTGAACCGAACGGATGAACCACGCCTGTTCGTGCCGCAATTCTCGATCGTGACGAATACGGGCAAGCGATTCGACGACGTCCCGGTACCACAGGCCGTCAAGTTGATCCAGGCTCGTGAGGACCCAGCTACCCCGCTGCTCGGATCCGTAGATATGGTCGGTCTTGTGCCACCCAGTAAGCGTGAAGGTGTGATGGAAGCGGTTTATGGCGTCGCCATCTGGAATGATATCGATCCCAAGGCAAGCCGATTCTCAGTCTACGTTCGAGGTCTTTCGGACGGCTACCAGCCGCAATCGAAAAAATACAAGTCACTCAAAATCGATTTCCAGATCTTCGGTGATCACATCGAAGTACATGAGGACGAAATTCGCCTGATGGATCCAGCGTATTACTGGGTCTATTGGTGATCGAGCGCCTCTCGTGTCGAACGATCGGAAGTTCGAAAGTGCGAATCCCGTGCCTGCGTAAGGCTCGGGATTCTTCGTTTCCCGGTTTTCTCACGGTTGAGACTTCGATCGCTTCTGTTTTCCGATCGGAAGGGTAAGCCTGATCACACGATGCCGGAAGGCTTGCAGGGGATTGGGCATTTCATTTGTCCGGCAAGTGCGAATCGTTCGGTACGAAACGTCTTGGCGCAACGGGAAATGCGAGACGGAAGACTGATCGGGACGGCCTGCTGATCCTGTTCGCTGAGCGAAAGACTTGACAAATGGGCATGATAAGGCCAATATATGCGTGTCGCCACTGTAGCTCAGTTGGTAGAGCACCGCTTTCGTAAAGCGGGGGTCGTGAGTTCGAGTCTCACCAGCGGCTTTTTCGAGGTCTGTGAATTTCTTATTCTTTCTCGTGTCGACGGGACGTGCGAATCAACCCTGCTATCGAGAATGCGGAATCGAACGGCAATCGCTTCGAATACGAAAAGTCATTCGACGGATCCGCCTGAATTCGCTACGTATTGGAATTTCGAGTTTGCGATACTCAGGGTGGATGAGTCGCATTCGATGATTCGATCGCTGGGATCGCAAGTTCGGACCGGTGGGTTCGAATCAGCCGAACAAGGAGATTAGAGGATCCCCGGCACTGATGCGCAAGGGCCTGTCGAGCGGGTCGCGCACTTCCAGGTCGTGCGGAATGCCGAGTGCGTGGAAGATCGTCGCGGAGATATCGGCTGGGCTGGTGGGCAGGCTGGCCGGATATGCGGCGAATTTGTCGGAAGACCCGAAAGTCTGACCGCCCTGAATGCCGCCGCCGGCGAGCACGGCCGAATAGCAGCGTGGCCAATGTTCACGGCCCGCATTGGCTGACACGACTCGAGGCGTGCGCCCGAATTCGCCGGTCCACACGATCAATGTCTCGTCCAGCAGACCTCTTGCGGCGAGATCTTCGAGGAGTGCGGCAAAACCCTGATCGGCGGGCGGCATCAGGCGGTTCTTGAGGTGGTGGAAGTTCTGGCCATGGGTGTCCCAGAAATTCTGGCCATCGTTGTGCCAGTTGACAGTGATCAGCGGCACTCCGGCTTCGACAAGTCGTCGGGCCAGTAGCAGGCACTGGCCATGAATGTGTCGGCCGTATCGATCGCGCGTTTCGGCGGATTCCTTTTTCAGGTCGAACGCATCTCGGGCCGAAGCGGAAACCACGGCCGTCATGGCCTTTTCGTGCTTCGGTCCCCAGGTCGTCGCCGAGCCGGACACTTCCGGCGAATCGAGCCGCCCATCCAGATGTTCCATAAGTCGTTTGCGCTGGTGCATTCTTTCGAGGTCGCAACCATCCGCAAGGCTTAAGCCGGGCACATGGAAGCCCGGGTCATTGGGATCAGCCAAAACGTAGAAGGGGTCGAATCCGCCGCCGAGCCAGCCGCCATGTTGACCGGGGGCTTTACCGCCGGGAGCGGCCGGGTGAGATACGACCCAGGGCATCATGACCGAAGTCGGAAGCGGGCCCTCATTCGGTAACAGTTTCGTGAGCATCGAGCCCATGAACGGCCAGTCTTTGGAGGACGGAGGTTCGGCGTCCGACTTCGGACGAGGTGCCACATGGCCAGTCAGAAGGTGGTGCACTGTCGAAAGATGCGCTGGGTCATCGTGAGTCATCGAGCGCACGATTGCGAGTTTGTCGACGTGTTTTGCGAGTTTCGGAAAATGCTCGCTGATCCGGATTCCCGGCACATTCGTTTCGATCGAACCGAATTCGCCACGAATTTCGGCCGGCGCTTCGGGTTTCGGGTCCCAGGTGTCAAGCTGGCTGGGGCCGCCCCACTGAAAAATCACGATCACGGACTTCGCCTTGCCGGTCGTTTCACGCCGGAAAGTCGCTGTCGAAGGCATCGCAGCGCGGGCCTGCGCAACGGCGAAATCGAGTCCGCCAAGGCTCAAGGGCGCAAGCGAACCCCAAACGCCAAGCTGAAGTACAGATCGGCGGGCGATGTCTGGCCCATGGCAATCGTGATGAGTCGACGTTCGAGTCATGGTTCGGGGATCCTGAACCTGGAGTCGCCGGGAGGTGGGACGATTCGGCGATCGTATGAAGGCAGGTGTGGCCGAATCGAAATTCGACCCCGTCATTAAAGTAAGTTTAACGAATCCGCGGAGAATATCCAGCACGTCAGTCATGATGGCGTGCCAAACATGCCAATCGATTCGAACGACGGCTTCCGAAAATCCACCCCAATCCAGCCTGTTGAAGCACCAGCCAACGAATCACGATCCTTCTGAAACTCGAGTCCTGATCTGACCTCTGGATGGGCGCTTGGCGTGGAAACACAGAAGCAATTTCTGCCTGGCAAAATTCGCCGTAAGCCGTTTTTTGCAATGAGTATGCGCATCAATTACGAAACGGAATCAGGTGATATTCGAACGCATGTCGAACGTGATGACAGCGTCGGCCTTCGTTACGGGGCGATAGTGCTGAAGCAAGATACATAGAGCGGCCGGCGATGAACCGGCAGTTTCGCAGTCACTCGATTTTCCGTTCATTGGTTTCGATTGCTGCAAAGAGAATTCCGGTTGCCTAAACCTCCTCGATCCGATAAGAATTATGGAAGTGACAATGCCCGCCGATTCGCAGGGGCCGTCCTCGTACGCCCCATCCCTCCTGCTCAAATCCCACCCACCCGCCGGCACGCGATACCCATGATCGACATTCGGAATCGGAATATGGTCTGGCGATTTTTCGGACTTGTCCTCGCCTCATCGACGCTTATGGCATATGCCGAAGATGTCGCAGCGAAAAAAGACTTGAAGCCGGACAATTCGACTCAATTGACCTTCGAAAAAGACATCAAGCCGATTCTTAGAGCCCACTGCCTCGACTGCCATGGCGGCGTCGAAGGCAAGAAGGGCAAGCTGGATTTGCGGCTGGTGCGAACGATGCTCTCCGGAGGCGAGACGGGCCCGGTCATCGAGCCAGGAAATGTGGAAGACAGCTATCTGATCGCCCGCATCGTCGATCATGAGATGCCGCCCAAGGGTGGGGGCGTGAGCCCGGCCGAGCTGGAGAAACTCAAGACCTGGATCGCTCAAGGGGCGAAAACCGCACGGGCTGAACCAGCCCCTGAAGCCTTGGGGACGACGCTCGGTCTGACGCCCGAAGAGCGTGCCTATTGGGCGTTTCGGCCGATTAAGGATCCCGTTCCGCCGAACGTGAAATCGACTGGCCGAGTGCGCACCTCGGTCGACAAATTCCTGCTGGCGAACCTCGAACCGCTTGGCATCGGCTTTCGCGAAGATGCTGACAGGCTGACCCTGATTCGCCGCATCAAGCTCGACCTGACGGGCGAACCTCCGACCCCGGCCGAGGTTCGGGAATTCCTGTCGGACAATCGGGCGGACGCATACGAGCGACTCGTCGACAAACTTCTGGCTTCTCCGCAATACGGCGAACGTTGGGCCAGGCACTGGATGGACGTTGCCGGTTACGCGGACAGCGACGGCGGTTCGGCGGCCGACACGGATCGCCCGCATGCCTGGCGCTATCGAGACTGGCTCATTCGGGCATTCAATGACGACAAGCCGTTGGACACTTTCCTCACGGAACAGCTTGCGGGCGACGAATTCGTGCCCCGACCGTGGAACAACCTCACTCCCCATCAAGCGGATCTTCTTACGGCAACAGGCTTTCTGCGCATGCCTGCGGACCCGACGGCAGCCGATTATTCGGAAACGGCCCGAAATCAGGTCATGACGGACACGATCAAGGTCGTAACGTCGACGACTCTCGGCCTTTCCGTCGCCTGTGCCCAGTGCCATGATCACCGCTATGATCCGATCTCTCACGTCGACTACTATCGCCTGCGTGGTATGTTCGACCCTGCCCTGCACTGGGAAGGTTTCCGTCAGCCGGGTGCCCGCGTCGTTTCGCTTTACCGTGACCAGGACAGAGCCGCTGCCGCTACCGTTGAGGAACAGGTAAAACCGCTCGCCGAGAAACGGGCAGCATACGAAGCCGACGCCATGAAACGGGCACTGGTCAAGGAACTGGAGAAATACCAGGAGCCGCTGAAGGCCCAGCTCAAAACCGCGGCGGAGACCGCGGCTGACAAACGAACGCCCGAAATGAACGCGCTGCTGGACGCCAACCCCAGCGTCAAAATTTCGCCAGGGGTGCTTTACCAGTACTTGCCGGATGCGGCTGAAGAACTGAAGAAGATGGATGCCGCGATCGCGGCCGTCCGTTCGAAAAAACCGCCCGAGAACTTCATCTCGATCTATGACGAGCCTGCCGATCGCAAACCGCCCGCTACGAAGAGATTGCATCGCGGGGACTATCGCCAGCCGCTGGAAGAGGTTCAGCCCGGCATCCCTGAAGTTCTGAAGCCTGAAGGGGCCAGTCTTGACCTTTCCGCCAGCGTTTCGCCAGCTGGGCATTCTTCCGGAAGACGCACGGCTTTCGCTCGATGGTTGTTTTCGGACGAAAATCCGTTGACCGCTCGCGTACTCGCCAATCGCATCTGGATGCACCATTTCGGGCGAGGTCTCGTCGCCACGGCGGGCGAATTCGGCCGTCTCGGCGAGCCCCCGACTCATCCGGAATTGCTCGACCACCTGGCTTCCGAACTGAAGCATAACGGCTGGCGGCTGAAGAACTTCCACAAAACGATCGTGCTCTCGACCGCGTATCGCCAGAAAGCGGTCCGCGACCTGAGCCGCATGTCGGACGACCCGGATTCCGACGGACGACTGCTGAGCCGGTTCCCGGTGCATCGTCTGGATGCGGAGACCATCCGCGACCGAATCCTTTCGGCATCCGGGCATCTGGACAGTCAAATGTATGGTCCCCCGGTCGATGTTCAGGCGGACGATAGCGGTCAGGTCGTCGTTGCCGGCGAGTCCGGGCGGCGGTCGGTGTACGTCAAACAAAAGAGAAGCCAGCCGGTGAGTCTCATGGCGGCGTTCGACGCCCCGGTGATGGAAACGCACTGTGAAAGGCGAACCTCGGCCACGGTGGCGACCCAGTCCCTGATGCTTCTCAATGGCAGCTTTCTGCTGGGTGAGGCGAATCGACTTGCGATCGCGGCACTCGATCAGAAATTCGTCCCTGAGATGACCCGGGAGGACTCGATCTCGCGTGCGGCTTCGTCCGGAACGAAAGCGCCGGAAGAATCGGCGAACCTGTCTGCCGCCGTCACCACGATCTGGGAACGCACCCTGAGCCGGCCGCCCACGGATCAGGAACTCGGCCGATCGCTCGAATTCGTCCGCGAGCATGTGCGAGCAGGTGCGCCACCCCTGCCCGGCCTGAAGGGCGACAAGCCACGCGACAAATATCTCACGGCGCTTGCCCATCTTGGGCAGTCGCTGATGGCTTCCAACGAATTCCTTTACACCGATTGACGATCCGGGAGGCTCAGCGATGATCGAACCCGGCAACGTTCAGGCGAAATCGAACATGAACGGTCTATTCTCTCGACCTGGCGACTCGAACAGGCGTCAGTTCCTCAATCGAACCGGAATGGGTATCGGTGCTTTGGCACTGACCCAATTGCTGCATGAAGAGGGCCTTCTGGCTGCACCGCCGAAGCCGATCACGAAGCCCTCGCACTATGACCTGACACCCAAGCCGCCGATGTTCGAGCCTCAGGCGCGGGCCGTCATCTCGATGTTCATGCACGGCGGGCCAAGCCACGTCGACCTGTTCGATCCGAAGCCTGAGCTGCAGAAGCGGGACGGTCAGGATTACCCGGGCGAGATCGTTTACAGTTTCGTGAACCGGGCTTCGAAAAAACTCCTCGGGAGCCCATGGAAGTTTGCCCATCATGGCCAGTCGGGAACGCCGGTTTCCGAATTGCTGCCCCATACGGCGAAGATCATCGACGACGTCTGCGTCATTCGTTCCATGCATACTGGCCATAACGGCCACGAAGTTTCGATCCGCTATTTTCACGGCGGGATCGCAGGCGTTCTGGGCAGGCCGACTCTCGGTTCGTGGATCGTCTATGGACTCGGAACGGAAAACCAGAACCTGCCCGCTTACATGGTACTGACCGATCCCGACGGTCTACCGGTCGACGGCGTCACGAACTGGTCGAACGGTTTCATGCCGCCCATGTTTCAGGGAACGGTTCTGCGGCCACGCGAGCCCCGAATCTTCAATCTCAATCCGCCGGAATATCTCCGTGGCGAAGTTCAGAAACGCAACCTGGCGTTTCTGCGTGAACTCAATGCGGGCCATGCGGAGAAATATCCGGGTGAGGGTGATCTGGAAGCCCGTATCGCCAGCTATGAACTTGCGGCCCGCATGCAGACAGCCGCTACGGACGCGCTCGACATTTCCAACGAAAGCGAAGCGACGAAAAAACTCTACGGCCTCGATGACCCGGTTACTCGAGAGTATGGCACGCGCTGCCTGATCGCCCGCCGGCTTGTCGAGCGGGGCGTGAGGTTCGTCCAGATGTTCATGGGCGGTCAGCCTTGGGACAACCACAGCGACATCAAGAAAACGCTCGCCGGAATCTGCGCGAAAACGGACAAGCCTGCCGCGGCGCTCGTATACGACCTGAAGTCCCGCGGTCTGCTCGATTCGACGATCGTGCACTGGGGCGGCGAAATTGGCCGCTTGCCCGTGACCGAGGGAACCGGGCCAGGCGCGGGCCGCGATCATAACGGCCAGGGCTTCACCGTCTGGCTTGCGGGTGGCGGATTCAAGGGTGGCATGACTTACGGTGCCACGGACGAATTCGGCCACAAGGCAGTGGAAAATGTCGTTACCCCCAACGATTTCCAGGCGACTCTCCTGAATCGGCTGGGGCTCGATCACACGAAACTCCTCTACCAGCACAACGGTCGTGAAGAACGCCTGACTTCGAACGCCCCGAATGCACGGGTGGTCAAAGAAATCCTGGTTTGATCGATCGATCGATCGCCTCGCCGCGGAAATCATAAGAAACGATGAAATTCGATCGCCCCGGGAGCTGGCTCCCGGGGCGATCTTCATGATGGATGCCTGAGTCGTGGACGATGGCGACGAACGCCTTCGTCCACCGTCATTCCGGCAGCGGCTTGCCTTTGGTTTCCGGTGCGAACGGCAGCGCCAGCATACCGATGAGGAAGAACGAACACATGGCGACACCCGCGTATCGCAGGGGCATGGAAGGGTCCGTCGCCCCGGTGTCCTTGAACACGACGCCCGAAAGGTAGCCGAGGGTGAACGGTCCGAGGGCCGCGATCAGGCGTCCCACGTTGTAGCAGAAACTCGTTCCGGTCGACCTGAGCCGAGTGGGGAACAGTTCCGGGAAGTAGATTGCGTACCCCCCGAACAGAGCGATCTGGCAGAAACCCATGATGGGTATCAGCACGAAGATTTGCCAGAATTCGGTGAGCGTCCAGAAAGTGAACGCCGTGGCGAACATGGCGGCCAGGAAGAAAATGGCGAACGTGGGCTTTCGGCCGAGCCGGGTGTTCGTCACATAACTGAATGCGTGGATACCCATGAAGGCACCGGCGTTCTGGACGAGCGAAGTGATGCCCGTCCAGAGCGTGAGCTTCCTGGCGATCTCGACGGAAGTCAGCCCTTGAGCGGTGAAGTGCTTCGTGAACACGGACCGGATCAGGTCAAAGCTGAAAAAGCCGATGCCCCACAGGCCGACGACACCGGCGAAAGCCATGACCATCCCGGCGATCGTGTTTCGACGCAGGGTCGGGTTGGTAAAAAGTTCACGCACGGAACCGAGCTCTTTTTCCATCGCTTCGCCACCGGCGTCTTTCTGCTTCTGCCATCGTTCCGGCTCTTTCAGCCGGGAGCGGATCACGATGGCCAGAAGAGCCGGAACCGTGCCGATGATGAACATGATGCGCCAGCTGGAGATCCCGGTGTCTTCGACGACTCCGAGAATCATCGCGATCGCGGCCGCGGTCATGTTACCGATCGCCGAAAGGGCCTGAAGCCATCCGAGTGCATAAGCCCGTGCTCGATCCGGCATGACTTCCGCCACAAGCGCGACACCGACGGCGAACTCTCCGCCGACCCCCAGGCCCGTGAGGAACCGGTAGAGCATGAAATCGTAGACGCTCATGGAAAGTGCGCTGAGGCCCGTGAAGATCGAATAGAGCAGGATCGTCAGGAGCATCGTCTTTGCCCGGCCGATCTTGTCGCCCAGGATGCCGAAGTAAAGCCCGCCGATCGCCCAGCCGACCATGAAAACGGCGGTGGCCGTGCCCCCCATCGAGCTGATTTTGCCTTTCAGATCGATTTCGCTGATGCCTTCAGGCCTGTGAATCAGTTCCGTAATCGCCGGGACGCGAGCCAGGTTGAAAAGCTGCTGGTCCATCGTGTCGAACAGCCATCCGAGCGCGGCCACGACGAGCACGAACCAGTGATATCGAGTGAGCCCCTCGTACCAGGGACCACTGGAAGACGCATCCTTGCCCTGCGCCAGGGCTGGTTCGTCGAAGTGCATCGTGTTCGGGCTCCGAATTCCTGGAGAGTCGTTCCTGAGGTGGGAAGCCGCATGTCCCGATTCGGGTATGCGATTCGGCCACGAGCATAGCACGATCGGCCTGGCTGTTGTAGTCTGTAGTCCCGGCGGAATCAGGCACGGCCTTCCGGATTCTGCCGCCTTTGCCGGCCCGGTCATGTCGGCCTTCGAACATGAGGTGGGGCCGGAACCGGCCTGGAATCGAGAGAATGGACAACACTGCCGACAAGATGTCCAGCCGACTCGTCCGCCAGATCCTGATCTGGCTCGGGCCGCCGCTTCTCGTCATCGTCGCATTGTCAGGTCTTTCGACCGGTCAGATTCCCGCGGGCGTGCCAGGCGAATGGACATGGAACGCTCCGGCGACCGGCATCACGATGCTGGAAATCATCCCTGCTGTCATCACGACGATCGGTCTGATCGCATTTTCGTCGATCAGCGTAGGCTTTCTGGAATCGAAGTCGAAGCGTGCGATCGCTGTGGCATTGCTTTTTCCTGTCACCGCCGCCGTTCAGGCCGGTTGGCAGATCGCCGCTCCGCAGGGATACGGCCTGGCCAAATGGCCGATCGCGACATACAACTCCGGCTCCAGCGGATATTTTTCCAAAGCCCGCGACGAAATCGGTAACCTTGCCGAATTTCTCAGCGATTACCCGAAATGGATCAAGGAACAGGACGTATTGCATACCGGCACGCACCCGCCGGGACTTTTCGTCGAAGCGCGTCTCATCCTCGATTTCTGGAAATCGAGGCCGACCGAAGCTTCAGCCTGGATGGCGAAGTTGCCTGAGGAATTACGAGAGGCCGCCAGAGCCGCGAAGCCGGGCGGAACGCCGGTGGCCGAACAGGCCAGCGTCGTCTCCCTGGCGATCGTCCGCTGGCTCGCTTCCGCTCTGACGGTCTGGCCGCTCTGGATCATCATGCGGCGGCTCGGTAACTCGCCTCTGACGAGCTATCGAACGGCCCTGCTCTGGTGCGTCGTTCCATCCGCGATTCTGTTTCAACCCTCTTCCGACTTGCTCTTCCCCGTTCTGTCATGTTGCGCCCTGGCCCTGTGTCTGACTTCGAAAATTAGCCCTGGATGGCGAACCCGAAGTCTCGAGCCGACACTGGCCGGTGTCGTTCTGGCTGTCGGAATGTTCTTCAGCCTTGTATTTCTGGCTGTCGGGGCGATCGTGGCGATCGTCGTGCTAACGGCTGACGATTCGGATAGCTTGCGGCGGAAATGCACGCGCATCGGCTGGATCGGTATCGGATTCCTCGGCGCGACGGCCTTCTGGGCCATCGTCTTTCGTACCGACCCGCTGGCGATCTGGCTGGAGAATCAAGCGAAACATGCAGGATTTTACCAGGCTTACCCACGCAGTTACTGGCCCTGGATCGCCGCCGATTTCGTCGAAACCGTCCTGGGGCTTGGTCTTCCGGTATCCCTGTCAGCGGCGATTACGATTTCTTGTTCCGTTATGAGGAGAGGCGAGTTACGGCGCCATCGCGTTGCACTCGCGACGATTTCGATACTTGCGATCCTTGCGTTCAGCGGGCGAAACCTGAGCGAGGTCGGGCGGCTATGGCT
The DNA here is from genome assembly GCA_964608915.1 of uncultured Isosphaeraceae bacterium. Lineage (GTDB taxonomy): Bacteria > Planctomycetota > Planctomycetia > Isosphaerales > Isosphaeraceae > QWQI01. The sequence continues at coordinate 81,901 of CAZSQA010000027.1, read as the reverse complement.
GCCGTTTTTCCCGCTTTTGCTCACTTCCGCAATGCCAGACACCGAAGAGACACAAATATCACGGCCAGCGTTTCTCTGGATGCTCTTGTGGTCAGGCATTCAGATCGTATGGCTGCAAACGCTTGTGCAATGTGTCTATCCCATTTGAAGCGTCGCTTCTTCAATTTCGAAACGCTCAGGAATTCGCTCCGTTTCATGCGTGCGGGACGTATCGTCCCATTTCAGGCGGCACGGGCGGCGAAACGCCAGGCGGCGGACCATGTCGGAACGAGCGATCGGGCTTGCCCCGATAGACACGTGGCACCTGCGGGAATTCGTCCGTGAGAACGTAGTGGTAGATCCCGTCCGGGAATTCCGGAGTCGGTCCGAACCGGCCATTGCATTCGTCGAGATCGCCATAGCCGGGGCAATATTCGAAGTCTTCGACGAAAATGCCATCGAATCTTCCGCCCGGGCCACCTTGCCTCGATCCGGTGCGAATGCGATAACTCGAACGGAGACGACGCGTGCGGCTTTTGAGATCGAGCGGGTCGCCCGGGCATTCCGGGCCATAAATCGGATATCCGTCGGCCGCGTAACCGAGAAGCAGCATGACGGCGTCCGGCGCGGCGTTTTTCGAATTCCAGAGCAACCCGGCCGGCAGACCGTGATAATGATACAGCCCGCGGCCTTGTGTATGGGCGCGATTGGAATCGATCCCGAAAGCGACCGCCGCACGAGGATGCAGCACTTCGAATTGCCATCCGGAATGGCCGTCGCGTTTCCAGAAAGGCCCCGAGGGATCGAACGGGACGCCGTTGATCGCAATTCCGAATAACCACATACCCAACGGAACAGGGGTTTCGCTGAGTTCGGGCTTGAGAGGGATTTCCAGTTTCAGCGATTGTGGTCGCAATGAAACGGGGTCATGCCGGTTGGGAAAGTCACCGATCGGATGGTCGGGAATGGCGTTAGCGACGACGACACGTTTCGAACCAGTGTCCTGAAACGTAACGATTGGCATAGGCTTGCGGCCTGAGCGGACGAGTGCCATGTAGCTGCCTCCGGCAACCGCGGCCGTCGCGATGGCGGTGCCTGCGATCGTCGTCCTTCGTGAGATTTTCATTTCCGTGGCTCGCTGGTCGATAGTTCGAAGTACGGAACCGAATGAGCAATGACGTCATCTCGATAAAATCTCATTCGATCATCGGGCTTTCTCCAATCAGTAGTAGTCAATCTTTGCCACCATTCTCAGTGGCTTTCTCCTTCGTCGATTTCGAAAACGAAGGCGAATCACGCACGGCGGATTCGAAATCGTGGAGGATGCGATTCATTTTCGAGCGGGCATCGCCAGGTTCGATCTGCCCCCAGTCGCCCGAGGCCGAAACCAGTATGGACCTCGACTCCGGAGCGATCGCTGCGACATTACCCGCGAAGCCGATACTCAGAAAGATGCTTGAAGACGCTTCAGGCCAGGTTCTCCTTCCACGTTGCGTGCGTCCTTCGGCATTGAACCACCAGTTCATGCCGTAAATTCCAGGCCCGGCTTTCGTAAAGTGGTCGGACCCTCCGCCGTAGGTCCCGATGGCCAGATAATCGTCGGTGTCGGCCTTCGCGGATGGTGGCAGATCAGGGGCCGTCATCGGACGGCATAACTCGGCGAACAGCGTCTCGGGAATGAGCCGCTTCTCCCCCCATTCGCCGCGATTGGCCCAAAACCAGGCGATGCGAGCGAAGTCACGAACGGAAGCCCGCAAGCGGCGATTTTTCTGGCGGGAAAATGACAGTCCGTCTTCGAGTCCCAAACCGCCGAATCGGCTGAGATCGTTCGCGACGGTATCAGGGTCGGCCGCGAACACGCGGTCGAACAGGGTTTTCTGATAAAGCTGGATCGCGAAATCGTTATAGGCCCACGCCGCGCCGGGCGGCTCGGGACGTGCGTAGCCGCTCGTCATCGTGCCCAGGTGCCGAAATGTCATCGGGAGATCCTTGGGCTTGAATTTCCAGCCGAAGTCCGAGACGGGCTGATCGAGGCTTTTGACTTTCCCTTCGACGATCGCGAACGCCAGAAGCGTGCTCAAAACCGGCTTGGCCGAAGAATACCAATCCGTGCGAACGGCCTGATCGCCCCAGGCATGCACCATGAAGCCGTCTTTGACGAGTATGCCCCGGCCGCCCAGCGCGCGTTCCAGTTCCAGAAGCCGTTCCCCGCTCAATCCCAATTCAGCCGGGCTTCGAAATTCCCAGCTTTTCGCAGGATAATTCGTATTCTTCGAAAACGTCGGCACTCGGCGGACGAGTGCGACCCAGTCCGACTGCGGGTCCCTTGGAACTTGTCCGACTTCCGCCGGACCACCGCCAGTCAGAATCGAAGACTGCCCGGCATATTCGCCGGATCGCGGGTCGTACCAGAGCCTTTCGAATGACCCTTCGAAACCCGAGAGATTCAATTTGCCCGTCGCGTTGCCTTTGGGATAGTAAATCGCGTAGATTCGTCCCGGTTTCGCGAAGACCTGCGGGCCCATTTCCGAAGTTTTTCCGCCACCCATTCCGACATCGATCGTAGCACCACCGGATATCAGACAATCGGCAGGTTCCATTTCCTGAAAGGGCAGGTCCTGCACGAATTTCCGGGCATTCCAGGTATATCGCCAGAGTTTTTCGCGGGCCGGGGTCGTGAAATCCCCAGCGTCCAGGAGTCCTTCCAGAATGAATTCGATCGACCCGCCGGAAAGGTAGGTCGGCCAAAGTTTTTCACGTCGCTGTCGTTCGGCGTCATCGGCCGGAATGTGCGACTGTTTCTGGCCGACGTCGACGGTGAATTCGTCCATATGTGCGGGCAATGGGCGACCGGCATCGGCAGTCGCTTTGCGTATCGCTTCGGTCACGAGATCGATCCGGCGCTGATTGAGCTGCACGCTGGTGACGTCGAACAGCGGGTCGCCGAACGTGAAGGCCAGTTTTTTCAAGGGATCGCCTGCCGAATGGACCGTGATCGGATGGTCGTAAGGGTCGAGTTCGCGCACGTAATCCGCAAAAGCACGAACACGATCCGGACCCAGGTCGAATTCAAGATTGTATTCTTCGCAAAGGTTCCATTGCAGAGCGTTGTGGTGGCCGAACCTGGCGATCATTTCACGATAATACAATTTGCGTTCCGTGCCGAGTTCGCCTTGGTCCAGTTCGAGCTTGTTCCGCCGTTCGGCTTCGTCGAACACGAAATGTAATGCGATACCTCTGCGCTGGGCATGAGAAAAGACGGCTTCCCACTGGTGAAGCTTGGCCAGGTCGAAATGCAGGTTGTCATTCGTCTCGGCGCCATTGGGGTTCGGTTCGCCCAGCCAGGGCCAGACGTCCTTGCCGTCGCCGCCGATATTCATCGTGAGAAAATAGATACTGTTGACGTGTCGATCGCTCAAATCGTTGAGTGCACCGATGATCGCCTTGCCGGCGCCATTTCCCCAGTCCGGATCGCCAGGCCTCCATGCCTTTTCGTGGTTTCGAAATCGATGGCTGCCCTTCGTATTCACGAATCCTGCGTATGCGAGAAAATTCTCCGGCTCGTCGGTGCCGCCCTTGATCCACCATTGACCGTCGACGAATTTCAGATAATGCCCACCCGCATATTTCAAGGTTCCCCAGCGGAGAAAGTCAGGCGTACCGGGCTTCAGGCCCTCGACCCGGAAGGCTCCGGTCGCATTGTCGAATTGTGTCGGATTCCCGGCATCCGGCTCACTCGCGACCGCGACCCCGGGGCCCTGGCGAAACGAAACCCAGTAGCGCCATTCGCCGGTTGAGGAAGGCGTGAACCGGACGCTCCAGTGGTCGCCCTGTAAGCCTCCATTGCCATCGCCGTCGAAATAGCCCTGCACGTCGAATTTTCGCCCGCCAGGGCCTTCGAAATGCACGACAAGCCGGTAATCGAGAAAAGGGTTCGGATTCGAATCGGCCGCGTTTGCCATCGGCCCGGTGAATGTCAATTCCATCGGCGACCAGACGACGGGCTGGCCTGTGGTCGCCTCATTCTGTGCTTGCGAATCGGTGACGAAGATCGAACACGCCAACCATGCCGCGATGATCACGCGGATGTTTTTCGAAATCCCTGGCATGGTGAAAGTCCTGCGGTTCGTGCGGTTCGATTCTTTGACGAGCGAGCTTTCGCTCACTTCGGCCAATTAGAGCATCGTGCCGAGTCATGTGCAACCGCCTGAAATGGAAGGTGTCGCCAGAATCAATTTTCCTGCAGAATCGAATTCGGGTCGCCGACGATAAGGCCCAATGCCGCGGCTGCACGAATGGCGTCGCGTGCCTGATTTTTCCGGCCCGCCTGAATGTGAATCGCGACGATCCGGGCCCAGGCCATCTTCTTCGAGCGTTCGTCTCGGGCGGTATGTGCGACCTGTTCCAGGAGTTTGAGCGCTTCGTTCTCTTCGCCGCGCCGCTGTTTCAGGATCGCCGCGTTCGATGCGGCGATCGACAGACTCTTGTCCAGATCGTACGCGGCGAGGAAATCGGCGAGGGCGTCGTCAAATCGGCCCATCGCTTCGTAAGTGAGACCTCGATCGAACCGGCACACAGCGGAATCGGGACGAAGTGCGACCGCCGCGGCCCAGGCCGTGATCGATTTCTGCCATTCCGTGCGATCGTGACGGCATTTCGCCAGGTCGAACTGGTACCAGAATTGACCTGGTTCGAGCGATACGGCCTTTTCGAAGGCATCAGCCGCTTCCGCGGAGCGGCCGTTTTTCGAATGAAACCTGCCTAATTGATCGTATTCCCAGGCGTTCGTGGGCTGATTCGAAGGAGGCAACGAAACATCGCGACGCAAGGCGGCTCTGGATTCGAGCGAAATTCGTGCGAGCAGTATGGCGAATTGGGGACCGAAGAGTTCCTCGGCCTCGCCAAGAATCGCGGCCGCGTGTTGCCTTGAATCCGGGTCGTCGTCTCGAAAGGTGAGTTCCGCGAGCAGTACGGCGATTTCGATCATCTGCCTTTCGACTCGCCCTCGAGTTCCACTGGTCTGGTCACTCGCGATTGCCGCCGCCTGGGTCAGATCGTCGCGAGCGTTCCAGAGCGCGCGGCAATCTTCCGCAATCGTGGCACGGCTTTCTCTCGACAAGTTTCGACTTCGGAAGGCCAGGCGGAACTGCTCCGATTTCGCGTTCAATTCCGCCAGGCTTTTCGACTGGTGCATTTGTGTCTTCGTCGCCTCGATCGCGAGGATACCGGAACCAAGTCCGGGAAGGTTCAGGGCTTCGGCTTTGACTCGGTCGAGCCGTTCGAGTGCGTTGTCATGAAGGCCAGCGAGTTCGAGCCTGTGGGCGTCTTCGATCGTCGTCCGGATGTCGTCCGCGGTTTTCAGCCGGGCTTTGTCGATCTGCAGGAGACTGAAACCGATGGCCGAGATCAGAATTCCCGCCGCCAGGATCCAGACGATCCCCGTCGGATTCCGGGCGCGCCACTTTCTGAGCCGTTCGAGGGCGCTGCGGTTCGAAACCCCGCGAAGCGGTGCGTGAGCAAGGTGGAGTCGCAAATCCTCGGCCAGCACGGACGCGTGCGGATAACGCACTGCCGGGTCACTGGCGAGACATTTGCGCACGATATCGCCGAGCCCGACGGAGACCTCGGGAGCGAACACCGGTGATTTGCCGGGCGATCCGTCATCAGTTCGGAGCGCTCTGGCCATGATGGCCCCGATGGCGTACACGTCGGAACGGCCATCGATGTCCATCGGCATCGCGAGGCCATCGGCCGCGGCTTGAAAGCAGGCGTTCTGCTCCGGGGATGTCCAGCCCGGAGTACCACCGAGCCTGTCGACCGAGCGGTCGCCGTGACGAACCGGAGCCCGTGCAAGGTGGAAATCGAGGAGAACGGGCCGAGCATCCGCCGAAATCAGGACATTCGAAGGCTTGATGTCCATGTGCACGAGGCCACGCGTGTGCGCTTCGGCGGCGGCGTCGGCCAGGCACATCCCGATATGCGCGATCGCATCCGTGTAACTTGCCTGTTCGAAAAAGGCTCTGGAAGTCCCGGAAGCGGTCGTACGCGATGAGTCATCCAGCGATGTTCTGTCGATCGCTTCGAGTATGTCGCGTCCTGACCGTTTCGAAAATTCTTTGGATCCGAGGTTCTTGAGAATGCGATCCAGGCCACAGCCGCCCAGGTAAGGCATCACGAGCATGCGCAGGCCTTGATCGTCAAGCACCATCTCGGAATAGAGCGGCATGATGTGGGTGTGCTGCAGGCGCGCCAGATTGAGGTGTTCGACGTGACCGACCGGCATCACCTTGAGAACGACGGGGCGATCCGCAAGAGAACTCTCGAGGGCGACGTAAGTGCGGCCGGATGCTCCTTCGCCCAGAACGCTGACGAGTTCGAAAGGCCCGAGACGATCGCCGGGCTTGGGAAATCTGCCACGAACGCCTTCGAAATCCAGCAGCCGGTCGAATTCGAGCACAGCTTTCAACGCGGTTTCGTATTGCGGAAACTGGCGGTAAACTTCGGCTGTGCGGACTTCGAAGCCCGCTTCTCGCTTGAGATGAATTTCCTCGTAAATCAATTCGACGGCGGTGGTTTCGTCGATCTGGGGGTTTTCCGCGATCAAGCGTTCCGCAGGCACGGGATCACCCTGGTCCCAGGATTCGACGAGACGCACGATCACCGACGCTCCCGGATTTTGCCCGGCCCAGGTCAGGGAAGCGTCGGATCGATTCCCGCGCCTGCCACCCGGGTTTACGGGATAAACGGACGATGTCGAATTGCCGAAATCCGAAGACATGATGTGACTCTCGAGATGCCTGTCCGATCCCGACGCGTTCGCATCAGAGCGAGCGATCGGTCTGGAGCTGGCGGGCGACTTCGGCGATCACTCTGCGCACCGTGGACGGATGCAGTCCCAGACGGTCCGCGATCTGATTATGTCGCAAGCCTTCCTTGCGCAGGAGGATCACTTCGCGATGCCGTTCCGGGCAGGCGTTCATGATCGTTTCCCAGAGTTCGTGGCGGGAAAGATCGCGGCTCGGCCGTGTGGTGCCGTCATCGGAGATTTCGCCGAGCTCCGAGTCGAGCATGACCTTCTGCTGCACGATCTCGCGCCGGTGCCGCCGGAATCGATCGTTCAGCCGGTTGATTACGACCCTGTTGAGGAAATTCCTGATGTGCGAACCATCTTCGAATTCGCGTCCCGAATTTCGGAAATGAACGATCAGATCGGCCATCGCGGATTGCACGACATCTTCGCTGTCGAATTTCGAACGAATACGGCCGGAGAGATGGCGGCGAACGGCAATCCGAAGGTATGGCTCGAAATGCTGCAGCAACGGACCAGCGGCTGTCGGGTCGCCTTCGTTGAGACGTTTTACGAGTGTCTCCAGATCACGATCCCGGCTTTCGGCCTCCGATACCTGGTCTTGAGTCGCTTCATGCATCTTCGGTTGCCTCCAGCCGGGTGGCGGTCTGCCAATTCGTGGATTCCCATCGATCGAACACGATGGGAATCATCGGTCGGATTCGTCGAGCTGGTCGAGTTGAGGGCTCACGTGCGTCATGTCCTCAGCCCGATCCGTTTTTCCGTCCCTGTTCGATTCTTCGTGAAACCGGCGGCGGCGAGTGTAGATCTGAATGGCGATCACCACTCCAGCGGCCATGCCGATCGATTTGCCGAGCTGGGGCCCGGTGAAAGGATCTTCGACCGGCAAGGCGAAGCCTTCGATGATCCTGTCCACCGCGGCGGAGAGTTCGTCGGTGTCGATCTCGACCGGCTCCTCGAGCGGTTCGCCGTCGATCGAGCCGAATTCGGTATCGTCGATTCCGAACGCCTCGGAGATCCTGGACCAGACGGCCGGCTGTCGCTGCTTTTCCTGCGTATCGCTTTTCGCGACGGATTCCTGTACCGTCGCATCGTGTCGGAGGCCTTCGGGAGACTCGAATCGGCCCAGATTCAGCGTGCTCTCTCGCGACCGGACGTAGCGGGTTTCTTCGTAAATCGGCGTAAACGGCGATCTCTCATTTTCCGCAGCCTGTTGAGCCAATCGGTTCGAGGGTCCTGTCTCACCCGAAACGTCCGATGGCTGCGTTCGTAACGGGGGCCGGTTCGCCTCGACGTTCGATTTGCCGGATTTCTCGGTCGAATTTGTCTGGTTCGCCGTGACGACCGTGGGCGAATCAGGCTGAGAATCCGGCGCAACCGGTAAAAACGCCGTCGGGGCGGAAGGCAGGATCAGGGGAACCGGTCCGATACGATCCACTTTGGGGCTTGAGTTTGCGCTGGCCTGCGTCGAAAGATTGATTCTTATGGTCAGAGGAACACGGAACGGCATCGCGAACGTGGAAAATTCCATCACGAACGGCGATTCGGACTCGCCGGATCGGACAGCCGTAATGTGGGATGACGTCTCGTTCTCCGCAGGCGTAAGCCAGGTCGAATTCGCGGGCCCCGAGGAAGAAAGCGACGGAGAATACGAAGAGACAGGTGTACCGAATTTGACCGACACGGAATCGCCCATCGTCGTGGCGAACCGGTCAGGGCCGCCCGGCATCTGGCGGAATCCGTCGAAGGCGGGACGAACGGCCATCGAGTCGCCCATGCGGACGTCCGCCGCGAACTCGCCTCGCATCGAGACCATTTCCAGTTTGGGCAGCATGTCGAAGGCCGGACCGTCTTCGAAACGCATCGGTGCATCTGGCCTGTGCGGTTCGGCGACTTCGGCATAGCTCATCGGAAAATCCGCCGAGAGCAGGCGCCGCGATTCGAGGCCAGGCAATCCCGGCAGATCGAACTGGTTCGTCCTTCGTCTGGCTGGTTTTCTCATCGCCATCGGACTCCTGCAGTTTCCGTTCGAAGTCGTCGGGAAACGTCTCTGGCCGCAGTCGGCCCGTGTCAGGCCGGAAATTCGAACATGACGTTCCGCTATTATCGGTCAATTCGGCGGGATCCAAATGTAACGATTCGTATCACGCCTTCCTGGCCTCTCCCTTCAGCCTTCCGCTGATCCTTCCAGAATGATCGAAATCCAAGAAAATGTCGAGCCCCCTGCGCGCTTTTCGAAGAGAAATTCGTAAGCGGTATCGGGAAGCGATCTCCCCCCAGTCTGCGAGATCTGCCGGATGAGCGACCGGAGCTCCGCCGACTGATTCCCGGAACCGTGCGAAAGAGGTGCAAGAGATGGCAGCATATGATTTTGGCTACTACCTCGGATTCCGTGCGAAACCGAAGCAAGCCGTTCGAAGCCGGAAGGAAAACCGCGTTCGCTTCGAGTGCGAATCGGTCGAAGACCGCGTCGTATTGTCGCACATGGGCCCCAAACTGCCAGCGGTTCAGGGTTCTTTCGCCACGTCCGGCCAGTTCGGCTCCCTGACGACACAAGCCGCGAAGGGTGCGGACCTGATCGGAGCCTTGCGTGATCTGGGCATCGTCGTGACCGGTTCTTCGTTCGGAACGGCTTGCACTCCCACGACTTCGACGACGACGGATGCGACACTTTCGGCATTGCTCGACAACCTGAGGACTGCGCTCGACAAACTTGCCACGGACAGCCAGGCACTGGCAGCGAAATCCGCGGTGACCGTCGCTGACATCAGCGCCCTGAGTTCGGACATGAAAGCCATTCGCGATGCCGGTATGAGCATCAGTGCGGACTCGCTAAAAACCGTTGTGAATCAGATCGCGCTCGCCGTGGCGGGCGATTCCGATCTCACCCAGGCCAGGGCCGGCTTCACGGCCCTTTTCGATGGCTCGAGCCTCTCTCAGGAAACCATCGACAAAACCTTTGACGACATCGTCACCGTGATCGACCATTCCGGAGTGACTGTCGACGATTTGAACGTCATCGCAGCGGACAAGGCGGCGATCGATGCGGCGAATCAGGCGCTCAAGGATGCCGGCTACGACCCTGTTCGTGGCAAGCAGGGCCGCGGCAGGAATATCACTTCGAACGTCAGCAAATCCACGGGGTCGGCTTCGACGTTCGCCTCGATCGGACGCTCCCGCAAGTTCGCTCACGGTCGTTGACCTTACGAAATTTGCCGTTGGACGACTGGGACGTAACTCTTGCCGTTCGGTCGATAGCCCGGGAGCGCATGGCGCCCCGGGCTCGTTCGAATATCGCCCGATCTCATGGCGGTGTCTGCCATCGTCATTTCGAGCGATCATCCGCGATCCGTCAGAAACGGTATCCGAAGCCTAAATTGAGGATCACGCCGCGGGTCTGGTCATTCAGCCCGAATCCGATCATCGCACCGATTTCGAAGTTCGGATTGGGGAGATAGTGAAGCCCCGTGTCGATGAACTGCATCGAAAAATCGACCTCTTTGGAAGCGGACATGACGCTGTAATACTCAAGCTGCGTGAACCATCGACGCGTTGCAGTGAGTGGAATCTTCAAAGCCGTGGAAGGTGACCACAGCGTGTAATCATCGTCTTCGTCACGGTCTGTCCCGAAACGGAATGATTGCGAAAGCTGCATACCCCCCGGTAATTCCCAGCCCCAGGCACCGCCGCATCGAATCTGCGTCTGCCCGGAAATGGAGCCCATGGGCGTGTGCCCCTGCACCAGAATCGCCGTTTCCGGTAATAGCCGCCATTTTTCGCTGAAATTCGTAAGCTGATATTTGAATCCGTAGAAAGCCTGTTGCGCGGCATCGATTCCGAAGCCGTTGACGATGTCCCCTTCGGAAGCCTGAGTGGCCGCGCCTGTTTCGAAATTGTATCCAAGCCTGGCTTCGAGCCGATCCGTGAGACCGACACGCAGCATCGCCTCGGGGAAACTGTATTTCGAACCCGAGCTCCCCACGCCGATGTATGTGTATGTCGATTCGAGCACGCGGATATTTCGCCCGACTGTGCGTGGCGAAATCGTAAATGCATTGCGGTCGGTTTCGATCAGGCTGTCCCGACCCGCCGCTTCCCGAGGGTCATTGGGGACCGGATTTTCCTCGAACCGGGCCGGTTCCCCGTTCCCGGGAACGAAAGCTGGCTCCAGATCTGCCGGTATCGCGGCCTCGTTGACTACGTTTTCCTGGATTTCCTGAGCGACCGACGGAACTTCGCCGCACGCGAACCCCAGCCCCAACAACGCGACGGCGTACGACCGGATCATGGTCGCCGCGGCTCTGGCCGGGCCAACGCTGTCTCGCCGATTCCGTAGCACCTGTGCGATTCTCCGCAGAATTCACATGAACGTCCACGCTCTGACAACTTATCGGCAATCTGTGAGTCGAAAGCTGGCGAAAAGTGGTCCGGCACGAAGAAATCCGCTGGCGCGAATTCCATTCGGATGTCGTTCCCGCGATGGTCGATCGTTTCGACGAGTCTCCGCAATTCGTCAGGTTCCCAAGGCTCGCGATGCTGGTTCGAGCCCGGCCAAGATCGTCAGACGATGCAGATCGACCAGACGATCCATCGTGAGCCGGTCGTTGGCATAACCCCCCGCAAGCACGAAGGCGACAGGCCAGCCGCGTTCGTAACAATGGCGGAATACGAGCCGTTCGCGAACATCCAGGATTTTTTCGTCGACACCCAGCATACCCCCGATTCGGCAGTCTTCATGAGGGTCCATCCCCGCGTTGTAGAGCACCAGATCGTAAGGCCCGTCATGCCCGGCCATTTCGTGAAGAGCTTTACGGCAGCGGTCGAGATAGTCGGATCCGGGCCAGGGCCACCTGCAGGAAACGTCCACCATGTCGAATTCGTCTTCGTCGTCGATGAGATCCGCCGTACCGTCGCCATAATGGGCGTCGAAGTCGAGGATCAGCACACGCCTGGCACCGGCATCCCGGGCGGCGAATGCCGCGAGCACGAGACCGTTGAACGTGCAGAAACCACCGCCGCTGGACCGGTGAGCATGGTGAAGCCCCGAAGAGAGCGATCCGGAGACCTTGCCCGTCCGGAACGTCTCCAGCGCGGCAGCGACGGCACCGCCGTTCGAAGCCGTCACAGCCTCCCAGACGCCTGGATCCCAGGGAAAGCCGGAACTCGCGGCCAGCTCGCGGGGCGAGCCGCTCCGGACTGCCTCGACATACGCTGGGTCATGCACCCGGACGAGATCATCGAACGTCAACGGAGGTGGCGCAATGACTTCGACTCCCGCGATTGGCCTCTCGACAAGCGACTGCGCAATCTCGGCCGACTTGCGGGTGGTATCGAACGCATGTGCGGCAGCGACGTAGCTCTGCGAATAAAACAGCTTCACGGAAGTGAACTCCTTCCAGCGATTGTCGACGGAACGACAAAGCAAGTCGACTCAACGGAACGCAACCAATCCGAAAGGCCGGCAATCTCGAACATCGCCCCAGTGCCTGTCTCTCACGATGCATTCTAACCTGAAAGACAACTGTTCGCAAGTATATGTCCCAAGGACATCGCCATCGGCAAATCGCAGGATTCGACGATACTGACCCCGTCGCGATTCGCACGGATCAATTGAACAGTGTACGACATCGTTTCAAGTGAATCATCCGGCATTGTCGCCGAAATCACGAATGGAGAAGAATTCGGACTTGAACTTGAACATCCAGTGTTCCGGTGTTGTAATATTGAACAACCGACATGCCGGCCCTCCCACTGCTCCCGCCGTCCGGCACACTCGCTCGCCTGACCTGTCACCCATTCCGGCATGACCGCCAAGCTCCTCTTCAGGGCGGATCGACTGATGCGATTGACTGCTATTTCCACGGCTTTTCTGACGTTCGCCTGTGCCACCGCAGGTTTCGGCCGGGCGGAAGATACCGCATCGTCGGCCCCGGCCAGCCAGGAAGGGCTCGAGTTTTTCGAGTCGAAAATCAGGCCGGTGCTGGTCAGGGAATGTTACGAGTGCCACTCCGCTGATTCGAAATCGGTCAAAGGCGGTCTCAGGCTCGATTCCCGAAAAGGAACTCTCGAAGGTGGCGATTCCGGTCCCGCCGTCGTTCCTGGCGTGCCAGCGGAAAGCTTTCTTCTTTCGGCCATTCGCTACGAAGACATGCGCATGCCGCCGAAACGCAAGCTGCCGGAGGCTGTCGCGGCCGATTTCGACCGATGGATTCGGATGGGGGCCCCTGACCCGCGTGTCGAGCCCCGGGCCGTCGAACCAGTGAGTCATGGCAAACCGTCGCCCAGGGACTTCTGGGCCTTTCGCCCTCCTCTGGCACACGAACCGCCGAAGGTATCCGACCCGGGCTGGGTCCGCGACGACATCGACAATTTCGTTTTGCGAAAGCTCGACGAAAAATCAATCAAGCCGGCTGGTCCAGCCAGCAGGCGCACCTGGTTGCGTCGGGTGGCGTTCGACTTGACCGGCCTGCCTCCCGAGCCCGAGGCAGTCGCGAAATTCGAAGCCGACACGAGCGCCGAAGCCTTCGAAAAGGTCGTCGACAGGCTTCTGGCATCGCCGCAATACGGAGAACGCTGGGGCCGCAATTGGCTGGATCTGGCACGTTACGCCGAAGATCAGGCCCACACGTTCAAGGCCAGAATGTATCCGAACGGTTATCTTTATCGTGACTGGGTCGTGAGGGCCATCAACGACGACATGCCCTATGACCGGTTCCTGAAATATCAGATCGCGGCGGATTTGCTCGATGAGCCGGGCATCTACGCCAATCGTGCCGCCTTGGGGCTTTTCGCGCTCGGGCCGGTCTATTACCAGGACAACGGCGAAAAGGACAAGGCCCTGGCCGACGAATGGGACGACCGGCTGGATACCCTGATGCGTGGCACCCAGGCGATGACTGTGGCCTGTGCCCGCTGCCACGACCACAAGTATGACCCGATCGCCATGTCCGATTATTACGGACTTGCTGGAGTGTTCGCCAGCAGTGAGTACGCCGAACTGCCGGCGGTGGCCGATGCGGTGGTCGAAGCCCGGAACAAGGCCGACGAGGCCGCCTCCGAAGCGGAATTGACTCTGAACCGACGCCTCGCCGAACTTGCGCCTGAGGCTCGTGCGAAAGCCGTTGACCGCATTCCGGATTACGCCGTGGCCGCATGGCGGCTCGTACGCGAATCGAAAGGCGAACAGTCGAAATCGAAGGCCGAGAGGGCTTTGCGTGACGCGGCCACGCCTGCGAACCTGAACGAGGCATTGCTGGCCCGCTGGGTGAAATTGCTTTCGACCGATTCCAGTGTGACGGCCTCGGGCGAACCGAGCGTTCCGGGGCAGGGTCTGAGCGATTTCCGTTCGCAATTTTCGGAACGTGATTCGAACCCGGAAGAACTGACCGCAGCCGAAAAAGAGCTTCGCCGTATCGCCGGTCAATGGCGCGATACAGCGAAGGCCGCCTTGCCGCACCGCGCCGAACTGACTGCGGAATTCGGTCAGGATTACGCATTCATCAAACCTGAGGATCGCGCGACGGTCGCCCCGGGTGTGATACCGCTCGGCAATCTGTTCAGCGACCGAAAAGATGCGACGCTCTCTTCCGCCATCGGTTCCGACCGGTTCCTTGCCGTGGCGACGAAGGAAAGTCTTGGCGTTCAGCAACTTCTCCAGGGCTGGGGCGAAACGGCCCAGATCGCGCCGGGCATTCGTCTGAGCTTCGCCCCTCTGGGCAGCGATAAGAACAAGCATGGAGAGATCGTGAACGACGGCTGGTCCGCTGAGGGCGGGATCCGGACGACCGGCAAGGCGGCGGATCCGAAGATCGGCCGGACCGAACAGGGAATCGGCATGCACACCAATGCCCTGATCACGTTCGACCTGAACGCGATACGCAGGGCGGGCCTGATTCCGGCTTCGAAGCCGATGCGTTTCGTCGTCGACCGCGCTGGCATCAACGACGATGCTTTCGGGCAAGGCGAAGGCGTGAACCTCGCTGTGATCGTCTCCAGGCCTCAGTCGGACCGCAGCCGATTCGATTCGATCCTGTCGGCTCAGGTCAACGGCAAGGCCGTTCGCGTGATCGAAGACGACACTCTCTACAAATTCGTGGGCGACATGCCGGCGAAAATCAAGGCCGACGGCAGCTTCGTACGTTTCGAGCTGAACCTGCCACCGGAATCCCAATATCTCACGCTCGTTTCGACCGCGGCGGGCAAGCCGGATGACGCGAATTCGATCTCATCCGATCATGCCGTATTCTCCGGTGCCCGGATCGAATACGACACAGATTCCGCTGGCACCGTTGCAGCCAGGTCAGTGACCGCGGCAGGCAGAACGAACGATGCGGACCGAATCACAAGGGCGCAGCAGGCTCGCCTGCTTTCGGAGCTTTTCGATGAGCAGGGCCTTCTGGGCATGCCGGCTGGCGAGATCGAGCCCCTTTTGGACGGCGATGCCGCAAAACAAGTGAAGGCGTTGAAACAGAGGGCGGCGGCCCTCGTGCGCCAGGCCGCTGCGATCCAGGTGCCGAAAGCTCATACCTTGACGGAAGGATCTGCCCGGGATCTGAAAATCCATCTGGCCGGCGACCCGAAACGGACCGGCGCGGTTGCCCCCCGCCGGTTTCCGGCAGCCTGGAGGGGGGCGAGCGGCGGAGAAGCACCTTCATCGGGTTCGAGCGGGCGTCTCGAACTGGCCGAAGCGATCGCTTCTCCTTCGAACCCGCTCACAGCCCGCGTGATCGTCAATCGTGTCTGGGCCGGTCACCTCGGCACAGGCCTGGTGCGTACATTGAACAATTTCGGGCAACTGGGCGACCGGCCGAGTCATCCGGAATTGCTCGACACACTGGCCGTCGATTTCATGAAATCCGGCTGGTCACTGAAAGGTCTGCATCGGCGGATCGTCCTTTCCGCGACCTATCGTCAATCGAGCCAGGCCGAGAATTCGGCTGCCCGGGAAATCGATCCGGAAAACCGCCTGCTCTGGCGCATGAACCGGCGGCGTCTGGAGATCGAACCCTGGCGGGATGCCGTACTGGCGATCTCGGGCGAACTTGATCAGAGCGTCGGCGGACCATCCGTTCCGCTGGACGAATCCAACAGACGCAGAACGCTTTACGGCTTCGTCAGCCGGCACAGGCTGAATGACTTGCTGCGATTGTTCGACTTCCCGGATCCGAACATCACGGCAGGCGAACGCTCGGTCACGACCGTACCCCTGCAGCAACTGTTCGTGCTCAACAGCGATTTTATGGTACGGCAAAGCAAGGCCCTGGCGGCCCGCCTGAAACGCGAAAACGCGACGGATTCCGAGCGGATCGATAGAGCATTCCGCCTGATTTATGGGCGAGGGCCTTCCGAATCCGAAAAATCGGAAGCCATGGAATTTCTCGCCGGAACAGCGAATTCGGACGCCGACAGGCTGTCGACGCTGGAGCAACTTTGCCTGGCTCTGCTGGGCACGAACGAACTGGCCTATCTCGACTGATCGACAGGAGCGCATCGCCATGAATACCGAAAGACCGACAAGTTCCCGTCGTGAGATGCTCAGGCGTGCCGCTGGCGGTTTCGGTATGGTCGGCCTGGCCGGCACGATCGCTGACGCCACCGCTGGCAGCACCGATCCGCTGGCCAGCCGCGAGCCTCATTTTCGCCCTCGGGCCAAACGCGTCATCTTTCTGTTCATGAACGGCGGTCCGTCGCACGTCGACACGTTCGACCCCAAGCCGGAATTGGTGCGTCAGTCGGGCAAGCCGGGCCCGGGCGGCAACTTTATGCCGACACCGTTCAAGTTCTCACGTCATGGGCAGAGCGGGATCGAAGTCAGCGAACTTTACCCGCACGTGGGCAAGAGCATTGACGACATCTGCGTTATCCGCTCGATGTACACGAGCACGCCGAACCATGAGCCGGGCCTGCTCATGATGCAATCGGGCAATCAGCAGCCGATTCGCCCGTGCATGGGCTCCTGGCTGACCTACGGCCTCGGTTCGGAGAACCGGAATCTGCCGGGTTACGTGGTTCTGTGCCCGGGCAAACCGGTCGTCGGACCCGCGCTCTGGTCCAACAGCTTTCTGCCCGGAATCTATCAGGGCACGCATGTCGACAATTCGAAAATGGACCCTGACAAAGTCATCGGGCATCTTCGCAACGGGTCGCTTTCAGGGGCTTCCCAACGGCGAATGCTCGACTTTCTGCAGAAAGTGAATCGTGAGCATCTGGCGACGCGGTCGAGCGATCCCCAGCTCGAAGCCCGCATCGAATCGCTCGAAGTGGCTTACCGTATGCAAGACGAGGCGCAGGTCGCTTTCGACATCCGTCGGGAAACGCCTGCCACCCGTGATCTCTATGGTAAAGGCGAATTCGCCGAAGGCTGCCTGATCGCGCGCCGGCTCGTGGAGAGAGGCGTTCGCATGGTCCAGGTCTTCTACGGCAGCGGCCAGCCTTGGGACGCCCATGGCGACATCATGGACCACCAACGCGATGCCCGCAAGAGCGACCAGCCGATCGCGGCCTTGATCCGCGACCTCAAAGCGCGAGGCTTGTTCGACGACACCCTGATCGTCTGGGGCGGCGAATTCGGACGAACCCCCACGGCTCAGGGAGCCAAGGGCCGAAATCACCACGCGACCGGGTTTTCGATGTGGCTGGCAGGCGGCGGCGTGAAAGGCGGCTACGTGCATGGGGCTACGGACGAGCTTGGTGTTCACGCAGTCGAGAACCGCATGAGCGTCCATGACCTGCATGCGACGATCCTGCACCTGATGGGCATCGATCACGAAAAGCTGACCTTCCGCTATTCCGGACGCGACTTCCGCCTGACCGACGTGCATGGAACGATCGCTCATGAGATCATTGCGTAAGCGGCTGCGAAAATGCACGAAATCCGATCGAAGGACATCGTTCCGGACACGTGACCTATCCGGGCAAAAAAGGGATATACTGCCTGCCCCGATCGATTGTCCCTCCAGGTGCGCCACGCGTCGACCGGTTCCGATTCGGGTTCGCATCTCGCTCCGCCAGAATGACTTCAAGTCGATACCTTGAAGAACCAGGTTTACGACCGGGCTCCATAACGCTTAAGATCGCTGCGATGAGCCAGGCGAATCAGGGTCATAAAACGAAGCCATCGAAAGAGATCACGGCCGTCGAGCTTTTCGCCGGTATCGGCGGCTTTCGAATTGCCGCGGATCGCACCGGCATACGGACGATCTGGGCGAACGACCTGTCGCCGCTGTCATGCAATGTCTATCGGGATCGATTCGGAGCCGGCGAAATTCGCGAAGGCGATTTTCGCCAGATCCTCGAAGATGTGCCACCGCATGATTTTCTCAGCGGCGGGTTTCCGTGTCAGCCGTTTTCCAGCGCGGGCAAGAAGGAAGGCATTCGCGACGCTCGTGGAACGCTGTTCCAGTCGATCGCCGACGTCCTCGAACGACACCGCCCCCGACATTTTGTGCTGGAGAACGTCAAGCGGCTCCTGACGATGGAACGAGGCAGCCATTTCGCGACGATCCTCGGCGCGCTGGCGCGGCTCGATTATCTGGTCGAATGGCGGTTGCTGAACGCTCTCCATTTCGGACTCGCCCAGAATCGCCAGCGAGTGTTTCTCACGGGTACCCGGCTCGACGTACTGAAAAATCCCCGAGAGAATTTACCGGAACACGTTCGATTGGTTGAGCCGAACGATTTCGAGTCCGGTACGGACTTGCAGAGAACTTTCGATCACCCGAAAAACTGGCGGCTGATCGAACGCCACAAAGCGAAATTCGAAACCTGGGGTATCGCGATCGGCGACAAGTTTCTGGCGCTGGACCCCGCGGTTTTCTCACAGGCCAGCCCTGCTGTTTATTTGAAAGAAGTGCTCGAAACGTCGGTCGCCCCTGAATATGACTTTACGGAATCGACTTCGAAATGGCTGCACGAGAACACGCCAGTGAACCGGTTCGTGCAGGGTGTGGAGATCCTCAGCAATCAGCGCGGCGGGGCACGCATGGGCTATACGATTTTCGGTACCGCTGGCGTGGCTCCGACTTTGACCTCGACCACTTCGCGGCATTACGAACGCTATAAGGTGGGCGACCGGTATCGGCGGCTCACCCCCGTGGAATACGCACGTCTGCAAGGCTTTCCGGATGATCATTGCCGAATGGCGAGCACATACGACCGCTATGCCTTGCTGGGCAACGCCGTACCGCCGCCCATGGCGAAGTGGGTGATCGGGCAAGCATTGTCGAGTCGCGAATCCAACGCGAGGTCATGAACGAATTCCGGTTTCTCAAGGCGCCAAAGCGACAGAACCATGGCGGACCGGATCACGAAACGGCAAAGATCTCATGTGATGCGTTCCGTGGGACGCAAGGATACAGGCCCTGAAGTGACGGTGCGGTCTCTCCTGCATCGCGCGGGTTTTCGATTCCGCAAGAACGTCAAAGCCCTGCCCGGCTCGCCTGATATCGTCCTGCCACGGTTCCGGACGGTCGTATTCGTCCACGGCTGTTTCTGGCATCAGCACCCGGGGTGCAGGCGCGCGACCAGACCAGCTTCACGCCAGGATTATTGGGACGCAAAACTGACCCGCAACATCGAGCGCGACCGGGAGAAGGCCGAACGGCTGATCGCCGACGGTTGGCGCGTCGTCGTGGTCTGGGAGTGCGAAACGACTGACCCGGGCGGATTGACCCAGCGGCTCGCGGGCGAGATTCGGCGTCTTGCGAACCCCTGAACTCGGGCCGAATCGAATGCCTGGGGCTCACAGCGGTTTGCGAACTTTTCCCGATCAGCCCTTGTTCGACGTGGGACTCGGCGTGAATAGTCCGGCCAGGAAAGCGGTCACGGTCGAGAAGACGGTCAGCACCGTGTCCGGTTTGGTGCCGTTGGTGACCGGCGTCAGATACATGCCGAAGCCAAGGAACAAAACGGAAAGAAGCATCACGGCGGCGAAGGCCGTGATGATGATCAGCCAGACTTTATCGCTCGTTTTCTGATCCGGGTCAGGAATCCGGGCACCGAGTGCTTGAACGAGCGCCGTCTTGTCGTCGCTCGTGAAGCTCACGAGCGCATCCTTGAGCACGGCGATCTTTTCGTTTTCCGACTTGGCGCTCAACTGTCGGGAAAGAGCCACCAGGGGGCTCTCGTGCGGGGCAGAATATGCCGGCTGCGACACGGGCGCGGCAGGCATCTGTACCGGGGCGGAATCGCCGGGAGAAGGGCTGCTCATCGATCTCAAGTTCTTGCTGAAGTTCTGTCGAACACAGGGCCACGCCAGTCGAAACGCTCCGCCGGCGGTGCACAGGTTATCGCTCGTGCATGAATGTACGCCACGAGCGTTCATG
Organism: uncultured Isosphaeraceae bacterium; assembly: GCA_964608915.1. Classification (GTDB taxonomy): domain Bacteria; phylum Planctomycetota; class Planctomycetia; order Isosphaerales; family Isosphaeraceae; genus QWQI01. The sequence goes on along the minus strand of CAZSQA010000027.1, from coordinate 61,792 downwards.
ATTCCAGAGCTTCGATTTTCGCCTTGGAGTTGGCGGGGTTGATTCGGATAATCACTTATGACACCCGAACGAATCGCCAGGCACCGCTGAAATGGTCATCCGATGAGCCGAACGAAAAGATACGACGCCCGTTCCGTGATCGTGACCGCGTTGGGAATCGGGCTGGTTTTGACCGCAGGCTGGTTTTATCTGAGAAGTTCCGACGCTTTGAAGCTGCGATCGCTGGACGCGGAACTCGCTCGAATCGAAAAGCTGGCCGTCAACGGCAACGTCTCAGCAGTAAAGGCCGCTCTCTCGGCGCTCGTCGAAGCCCCGATCAGCACCTGGTTCGTGAAGTCCGACGAAATCGCACGCAAGGACGAAGCCCGTATCGCACTGGCGCGAATTCTGGACAGAGAGCGTGAGATGCCGCGGGCCGTGCGACTTCTGAACGAAGTTTCGACCGCGGCCGCGAAAGCGGACGCCGAATATCTGCTCGGCCGTTTCGAAGCACGAAAACGACTTGCCGAAGCCGACCGGCTCGCCAGTCGGGGAGCCTGGGCCGATGCCGAAAAGATCTATGCGGCCGACATCGATTTCGGCGCCGATTCTCTCCCCCACAGGCTGACGTTTCACAAGCTGCTTGTCCGGCAGGGGCGAACGTCTCAGGCGCGGGAAGTTTACGCGGGTGGGATCTATACGGTGGAAAAGCCGCAGGATGTGCTTCTCTCGCTTTGGGTCATGGATACGGAGGAACCACGAGTGGCCGAGTGGGAAGCCGATGTCGCCGCCGCACGAGATCTTGCCCCGGAAGATCGGCGAGTGCGGCTTGCCCAGGCATTTCTGGCTCGATCCTCAGGACGATTCGACGAGGCATTCGGGATTCTGTCGGCACTCATCGCGAATCGAGCCGATTCTCCCGATTCGCACGACGCGAACCTCATGGCCTTTCCCGAAAGACATGCCGCTTTGATGCTCGGGCTCGATTCCCCTGAACATTTCGACCGGTGCATGCACCTTGCATTTCCGGATCAAGCGAATGCTCCTTTGAAGCTCCCCCGGTTCGACGCCTTTCAGGCTCTGGCTCGAACGAGCAGAACGCTCGATCAAAAAGCGGAAGAAAAACGCTGGCTCGACGAGATCCTCAAAATATCGCCCATGGACCGCTCCACACTTTCGAGACTCGCGGAATTGTCGAGGGCATCGGACCGGATCGATGCCGCAGCCGAGTTCGATCGGAAAAAAAGCGAAGCCGAGACACTGCGTGTCGAATATGCTCGACTCGCTCGAAAGGCGGCCGTTCCCAACCAGGCCGACGCGACGAAACTGGCCGAATTCGCCGAAATGCTGGGCATGAAATTCGATTCCTGGGCGTGGGCCCGGATCGCGAGCCGACAGCCAGTCGAGCCGGGGTCAGCTCCCGCGGCTGAGTCGATCGACCTCGCTCGAAACATGCCCCAGGAGTTCTGGCGAAGAATCGCCACGAGCGTGACGGGGCCGGACGAAAGTCGTGGGGGACCAGGCCGCAAGGCTTCCCAATACCTTCAGTTTGTCGATATCGCCGAAAGATCCGGGTTAGGCAAGTTCAAGCATATCAGCGCCGGAAGTTCGGCACAGCTCACGCCGCCAGTGAGTTCGGCGGGTGGAGTCGCCGTCTTTGACTTCGACAGCGATGGTCATCAGGACGTTTACGCCGTTCAGAGCGGCACTTTCCCGCCGTCTCCCGCCGAACCCGCAGGCGGCGACAAGCTGTTCCGAAACCGTGGCGACGGCACGTTCCTGGACGTCACCGTCGAAGCGGGAATCGATCGCTTTCCCCGCGGCTTCGGCCACGGTGTCGCCATCGGCGATATCGACAACGACGGACATCCCGACATCTTCGTGACACGGTGGCGTTCTTACGCACTTTATCGAAACCGTGGCGATGGCACATTCGAAGACGTCACGGTTCGGTTCGGGCTCGATGGCGACCGGGACTGGCCGACTTCCGCCGCTTTCGCCGACTTCGACAACGATGGCGATCTCGACCTTTACGTGTGTCATTACCTGGAGTGGATCGAGGGCAAGGCCTATCCCTGCATCGATCCTTCGAAGCCGAACAGTTACGACTGCCGTCCGCTCGATTTCCCTGCGATGCAGGACAGACTCTATCGAAATGACGGTGGCCGATTTCAGGACGTCAGCACGGTATCGGGCATCGCGGCGATTGACCGTAACGGGCGCGGCTTCGGAGTCGTGGCCGCCGACGTCAATGAGGACGGTCTTGTCGATCTGTTCGTCGCGAATGACACTTCGCCGAATTTCCTGCTGATCAATAAGGGCGGTATGAAATTCGAAGACGAAGCGCTGATCTCGGGTGTCGCCGCGAACGCTCAGGGCGGGTTTCAGGCGGGGATGGGCGTCGCCGCGGCGGACGTCACGGGTGACGGCCGCGTCGATCTCGCCGTCACGAATTACTTCAACGAATCGACCACGATCTTCGTGAATCTCGGCAATGGCCTGTTCGCGGACCGCTCGGCCGTCCTTGGCGTCGCCGCGCCGTCCCGATTCCTGCTCGGGTTCGGCATCCTGCTCACGGATTTCGACAACGATGGCATCCTGGATTACATGACGGCCAATGGGCATGTCACCGATGGCCGCCCGGCGATCCCCTGGCGCATGCCATTGCAGGTTTTGCGTGGAACGGCAGAAGCGGGACGAAGCAAGCCGGAAGGCAAACGCGATGAGATCGATGAAATGCGATTCGTGGAGGACGGCCCGAAGGTAGGCGAGCTGTTTTCTCGACAATTGATGGCCCGTGGGCTGGCCAGCGGCGACCTGGACGGCGACGGCCTTGAAGACTTTGTCGTTCAGTCGCAAAACGACGAACTGATTCACGCGAAAAATGAAAGTCTGGCCAGCGTGCCTGAAGCGGCTCGACCTCACTGGATCGGCCTCGTCCTCGAAGGAACGGTTTCGAACCGCGATGCGGTCGGAGCCGTCATTACGGCGAAAATTCGTCGCAAATCAGGCGACACGATCGAACGAAAAATCTGGCGCTCGGGCGGCGGTTCTTTTCAGTCGGCTTCATCGAATCGATTGCATTTCGGACTGGGATACGACACGAATGGCGAGCCGATCGAAGCGGTCGAATCGATCCGAATCCTCTGGCCATCGGGGAAAGTCGAAGACATCCGGAATCCGGCGATCGACAAGGTGCACAAATTGCGGGAATCGCATTGACGGGGCATGATCGGTAGGCATGTGCTCTTCAACTCGAATCGATCCCGTGTCGGTGCAGGTTCGTTCGCATTCGCAATTCGTGACATCCGGAATCCATCAGCTTGGCATCCGGGATAGAAGCCGGTCAGGCTCGAGCCTTGGGACACAATTCGACACCGTCTCGGGCGAAGTCGATCGTCATGTACAAAGTTGAACGGTAGCCACTTGAACTCGTCGGCGTGATCCGCTAGCATCGCTATTTACGACAGTGGAGAAGGGAGTTCTCGAGCGGAAGGAACCTGACATGTCGTCGATGGATGCCGGTTCGTCTGCCATGCGAAAGCAAGGCGACTCGAACGACAGGGACACGAAATCACTGGCCTCGATGCTCAGCCGACTGAAAGCCGGCGACGAATCGGCGGCTTCCGAAATACTCGACAGGTACGAATCTCAGGTTCGCCTCGTCGTGCGGCGATTTCTGCCTCGGGTTTTACGTTCCCGTTTCGATTCCCAGGACATCATGCAGAGTGTCTGGAGAAGTTTTTTTCAGAAAGTACGAGACGAGGAATCCGCTAAGCAGGATGCGAATCAGGCCGCTGGTGAAAAACCAGCCCAGGAGTTTCAGGATTCGGCCCAGCTTTTCGCTTTTCTCAGCCGAATGGCTCGCAACAAGGTGATCGACCAGTACAGGCGAGAGACGTCGCAGAAGTCGGACGTGCACAGGCAACGCACGATGTACGGCGAATCGGGAGAGGAACTCGATCCGCCTGCCCCGGACGAATCTCCGGCCGAAGCGGCGGAAGCCGCGGACGAATACTCCCATTGGCGGAGCCTCGTTCCCGAGGACCGTCAGGAACTGATCGACATGAAAGCCGATGGTCTGAGCACCAGGGAAATCGGAGTGAAACTGGGGATCTCCGAGCGCACCGTGCAAAGGGTTCTGGAGGATCTGCGGCAGCGTGTCGAGCGCCGTCGCTTTGGCCACAATGACGCATTCCCACCGACCTGAAGAAAAATCGATCTGGGATAAGGCCGAGGACGAGGAGAATCGTCGTCGGGCCCGCGTGTTCGAACAGGAATGGCACCGCTCCAAAGGGCTCGGCGGTCGGCGTCCGAATCTGACCGACTATTTGCCTCATTCGAAAGCCGATCGACCCGCGGCGTTGTTGGCTCTGATTCGCGTCGACATGGCCTGCAGGAAAGACTGCGGAGACGTCGTCCGGGTGGAGGATTATCTGTCTCTGGGCGAGCCTGCTCTGAAGATGCCGGAAGTGCTGGCCGGCCTGGCGTTCGAAGAGTACATGCTACGTGTGGAGGCTGGCGAAAGGCCTCGCTGGTGCGAATACGAAAACCGGTTCGCGGATGCCGGCGACAGCCTGAAGGACCTGATCCTGATCCAGGAAGCGTTCGCCGGTCTCGACGACGACTCCGCCTCAGCCGAAAGAAACAGCCAATGGGAGGGATTTCCCGGGATCGGCGATCGCATCGAAGGATTCCAGCTGATCGAGGAACTCGGCACGGGCAGTTTTTCGCGAGTGTTTCTCGCTCAGGACATCGAGCTGGCGGGCCGTCAGGTGGCAGTGAAGGTCAGCCACGGACGCTGTGCTGAGTGGCTTACGCTCGCCCGGCTGCAGCACACCAACATCGTGCCGATTCACTCGCACGCGAAGACGCGCATCGGTGAGCGCACTTTCGACCTGGTCTGCATGCCTTATTTCGGTCGGGTGACGCTGGACACGGTGATCGAGCACAAGCAGTGGAGTCTCTGCCTGGACGGTTCCGAAATTCAGTCGCTGCTGGACGGCCTTCAGAGCCAGGTTCTCCTGGACGAGTCGAAGGATTCGTCCTCGCGCAGGCATCTGACTTCGCTTTCGTTCGATCAGGCCGTCGCCTGGTGGGGCGCGATCCTGGCCGAAGCGTTAAGGCACGCGCACGAACGCCACGTTCTTCACAGGGACATCAAGCCTTCGAACATTCTGATCACGCCCGGCTGCGAGCCGATGCTCCTGGATTTCAATCTGTCGTATCAGCGGGCGGATCACCGGTCTGAGGAGAGCGGGGGCGGAAACGGGGCCAGCAAATCCGTCGAAGCGGAAAACGTCGGCGGCACTCTGGCATATATGGCGCCTGAGCACATCGAGGCGATGCTCACGGGGCAATCGCGTCTGGTGGATCAACGCGCCGACATCTACGCCCTCGGAGCTGTACTTTACGAAGCGCTCACGCGCCGCAGCGGGGTGAACAAATCGAACATCGCCACGGGCAGCAGGCACGAGCTGCTCAGACAGACGCTCGAACTGCGCAGGATTCCCGTGCCCCCGCTCAGGGACACGGCTCCGGACGTCACCCCTGCTCTGGATAACGTCATCCGGAAGTGCCTGGACCCCGACCCGGCCCGCCGTTACGTTTCCGCCGCTCACCTGAGCGAAGACTTACGTGCGATCGCCGCGGATAAGCCTGTCCGTTACGCTCACGAGCCGATCTCGAGCCGCGTAAGGCGAGGCGTCAGGCTTTACGCTCGCCCTGTGGCCAGTACGCTGGCCTTTACAGGGCTTTTGATCGCAGGCCCGGGGCATCATTATTACTCACAATACCTCGAAAATCATCGTACCGTGGAAATGCAACGGCTCGAGCGTCTGGCGAGCGAATCGACGGAAGATCATCGCAAGGCGGTCGAAGCCCGAATGCGCGACGATTTCGCGACGGCGATTCAGGACCATCTGCGAGCTATCAACCGGTTGAGGGAAGAATCGAAACTCGTTACGGTTCTGAATCTCAGCGAGCAGGAGTTCGAAACGACGACCGGCATGAAGATGGCTTACGAGAACTCGGAAGCGTTTCTGGCGACTGCCGGCTGGCTCAGGTATCGCGTGCTTCATGCCACTCGATTCGGCGGAGACCTGGAAGTCGTCGATTTGCGCGGCGATCTGAGCCGTTCGATCCTGCCGATTCTCAATGCATTCGAAGAATTCCGGGCCGACCGCGCAAACGGCACGCAGGCTTCCTGGCTTTCACGTCTCAATCCCCATCGGCTGGAACTCGTTCGGGAATGGACGAGTCTGATTCTCTTCGAAACGGTCTGTGCCCTCGTGAAGACGAATCAGGACGCCGATATCCGGGCCGGCCTGAACTACAGTCACAAGATATCTTCGGTGACAGACCCCGAGCTTCCGTGGTCGGCTCTTCGCGACCGGCTTTCCGCGATCGTCGAAAGGAGGCCGGTGCCGACGGTCAGTTTTCCTGACCCTCGTCAGGAAAAGTCGCAGATCGTTTGCCTTCAGTATGCCCGTCTGGCTCAGCTTGAGGGGCATCCGGGCGAATCGATCAAATGGGCGACGCGGGCCGCCGCGCTCAAACCGGCAGACCCCTGGGTGCATCATGAACTGGCATTGATGATGGAGCAGCAGGGGCAATATCTGGCGAGCCTCGATCGCCTCGAAATCGCGACTTCGCTTGATCCTCGCAGCCCATGGGCACGGCTCGACCGGGCCCGCCAGTGCCGTTGGCAAGGTCAGTACTCGCAGGCCTCTGAGGATCTTGCTGAGCTTCGCGAGCAAATCCGTGGTCTTTCGATCGAACAGGAACTGAAACCTCTGATCTCGCTCGAATCGGGCCTTGTCGAACAAGGTCTGGGCCGGACGGAGTCATCGATGAAGTGGTTTCGCGACCTGATCGATCAGCCCCACGTCGACGGGCCGATCCGTCTGCTTGCCGCGCAGGCGTTGTGCGAGGACATGATCGCGGACCGGCGATGGGGCGAACTTGAGCCGCTTCTGAATCGCTTCGACCCGGACTCCGACAGTCAATCGAGTTGGGCCATCATACGTGCCAGAAAATTCCAGGGGCTCGAGAAGCATCAGGAAGCTCTGGCCACTCTTGACGATTTCATTCGTTCGAACCCGGATGTCGTTCGAGCGAAAGCCCTGCGAGTGATGTCACTTTCGAAACTGCATCGATCCTGGGATGCCGTGGAGGAATGTCAGCGAATCGTGCGGATTTCGTCCACCCCCTTGAACCGGCGTATGCTTGACCGGTGCAGAATCGACGTTCTGGCCGATTTGCCGAAGGAAGACTCTCGCTGGCTGCAGACACTTCTGTCGCTTCAGGTCAACGATCCGGAATCGGTTCGGCTCTGGCCTTCGTTCGACACAGAGACGATTCGCAAAGTGGTTCGAAAGATTCACGATGCCTGCGATGATCCTCGCATGGGCGAAAAACTCGTCGGGAATCTCGAGAATCGCTGCCTGCTGACTCTTGCGGTACTCGAATCGGCTCTGTGCGAACCAGGCTCCATGGATACTCTGGATCGCACGATCGTCGGCCTCGACCCATCGATCCTCACACTCCGGACGCAGGTTTTCGTTCTGTTGAGCGAGAACCAGCTCGACCAGGCTGAGGAACTTCTCGAGACGGGCTTTCGCATGTCGTTCGAGGACCCGATCCTCGTCGAATTGAGAGCACGCCTGAATTACCTGCGGCGCGATTACGTCAAGGCTCTCGAGGATTACGACAACCTGATCCGCAACCGCGACGTACCGGACGTTCGCGCCTGGCGGGCCAAAACCCTGGCCCGGCGTGGCCGATGGAATGAGGCCCTCTCAGACCTATCCAGGGCCCTGGCTTACGATCCTTTCCAGCCGGACTGGCGTATCACGCGAGCCACGGTATGGCATCGGCTTGGGCGTCTGGATCTGGCGAATGTCGATCTGGATCTCGCCGAACGCTCGAACGTGGACAACGGCAATCTCAATCTCCGTATCACCATGGCCCGGGCTCAGCTGCAACTGGCTGACTTCGACGCGCCGGAATCCTCTTCCAGAAATCTGCTGAAGGACTTCAGAGACACCGTGTCGGGTATGCTGACGAACGATTCCAACGAAACTCCGGTGCCCAAAGTCGACGAATCGCTGCTCCCGGCGGGCGGAGAAAAGACGGAAACCGGGACCGAACTGACACCTGCCGAAATGCTTCCATGAAACGAACTGCTTGCATCATTTTCGTCATGCTCGTGACGGCGGAAGCCTTCGCTCCGGCTTCGCCGGCACAGTCTCTGGAACTCTCCTGGTCCGGAAATTTCCTGTCGATTTCGGGCCCGGCCGTTCCAGGCGGAACGGTGAAGATTCACTATCTCGAGGCTTATTGCCGGGATGGCTCGACCGCCAGAACATGGCACGAAACGGTCATCCCGCACGAAACACGACTGATCGAAGCCTTGCCTGACAAATCGCGTCTGGTTCTGGAGTGCCGGCTCAAGGACGGCGTGGTCGTGCGTCATCGCATCACGGCCGAAGCCGACTGCGTCAATTTTCAGGTCACTGCGACGAATCCGACTGGCCATGCCAGCCAGGCGCACTGGGCACAACCCTGCATGCGTGTGGACAAATTCGTCGGCGTGGCTCCGGAACACGATAGCGAAACGTATCTCAGCCGATCTTTCGTATTTGACGGGCCTGACTTGGACGGAAACCCCGTGCGAAAGTTTCTGACGGAGTGGTCGCCATGGGCCCGGGCGGCCCGATACACGCCCGGACAGGTCTGGCCAGGCCCGGGAGTACCGCGTGACGACGTCAACCCGCGACCTCTCAATCCGCGATCGACGGCCAACGGACTGATCGGCTGCGTTTCCGCCGACGGCCGCAAGATCCTGGCCATGGCCTGGGAACCTTATCAGGAACTTTTCCAGGGCGTCGTGGTCTGCCTGCATGCGGATTTTCGGATCGGTGGCCTGAAGCCAGGCGAAACGAGGGACATCCGCGGCAAGGTTTATTTGATGGAGAACGATCCGGCAAAGCTGCTGAAGCGCTACATGATCGATTTCCCGGATCGCGCACGTTGACTGCCGTCGATCGGATCTTCGGGATTTGGACTTGAGGGAAAAGCTGATTTCGCATAAAAGACTTCAGAGGCAGGATTCCTCGACGAAAATATCCCATTCAGGTCTAAGGATGGACCTTCCCATGACACGGGTCAAGCCCACGCGGCCGAACACGGCGCCGAAATATGAGTCGAACCGCTACGGCGCAATTCGACATGCCGTCATACTTGGCCTGGTATGCCATGGTTCTTTCGGCTGCGCCAAGAATCACTATTACATCGAGCCGAACGGTCAGGTCACGTCCGTGAGCCATCAGCCCTTTTTCGGCCTGAAGAAAAATGCTCCGGATACCGTGCAGATGGCGGCTGCTCCGACGCAAGTGCAAGGGGCAAAAATCATTACGGTGTCTCCTGCGGCCCCGGTTCAGTCCGGGCAGGTCGGTGTGGTCAATCCCGCGATTCCCGAAGCCGTCGTCGTGCAGCCTCCAGCGAATCAGGGCGTGATCGCCGAACCGCCGCTCGTCAATGGTGCCCAGGGAGCCAACGGGACGCAAATCAGCGGCGGGATTCGCGCTCAGACCGCCACAGGATCGAACAAAGTGACGGAAGGCTTGCTGGACTGACTCTCGAGCGAACCTACTTCGCTGCTCTCGCCCCTTGTCAGCCTCACTCACGCCGATTATGCTTGTGACTCGTCGACGCAGGTTTCCGCTGAAGGAACCCTGTTGATCTTCGGGCGGTTAGCTCAGCTGGTTAGAGCGCCTGCTTTACACGCAGGATGTCGGGGGTTCGAATCCCTCACCGCCCATGACGACCAAGCTCTAAAGTGCCGCACGGAAGCTATTTAGCTCGCATCAATCCGCCGCGAAACGGTAGCCGACCCCCTGCTCGGTAATGAGATACCGGGGCCGGGCCGGGTCATCCTCGAGCTTGCGTCGAAGGCTTGCCACGAAGACACGCAGGTAATGATTTTCCAGCGTATGGTGCGGGCCCCAGACTTCGATGAGAAGCTGACGGTGAGTCAATACCTTGCCCGCATTTTTCATCAATGTGACGAGCAGCTTGTATTCCAGAGGCGTGAGATGCACTTGTCGACCGCCGCATGTAACGACTCGGGCGGCCAGATCGACGGAGAGTTCGCCGGTTCGGAGAGTCTTCTCCTGGGGAACCTGTCGATTCGCGTGACGTATCGCCGTGCGTATCCGGGCATCGAGTTCGCCTGAACCGAACGGCTTCGTGAGATAATCGTCGGCGCCGCCGTCCAGCGCCTGTATCTTTTGAGATTCCTGATCCCGCGCCGAGAGGACGATGACCGGCCCGGAATACCAGTCCCGAAGCTGTCTGAGAACTTCCTGGCCATCCATATCCGGAAGGCCCAGATCAAGAATGACCAGATCAGGCGGAAGGCCGGCCGCGGAACGTAAGGCCTCGGCCCCCGTGCCGCATTCCTCGACCCGATAGCCCTGATTTTCGAGCGATACTTTCAGGAACCGGCGAATCGGCCGTTCGTCCTCCACGATCAAGATCCGGTGCGAATGTTTGCGTTCCATCGATTCAGCCTACCACGACCCGCGGTGTGTCGTCTCGTATCGGCAAGCGAATGATGAATTCGACCCCGCCCCCCGGATGTGCCGAAGCCACGATCGATCCGTCATGGACCTGGACGATCGCCCGACAGATGGCCAGCCCGAGGCCGCTGCCCCGCGAACTGTCGGGATTCGGGCCAGCTCGATAGAATTTGTCGAAGATGTGCTCTGCATGATTCGCCGGAATGCCAGGCCCATCGTCGGAAATGGAGATCCGCAGGAATTTCCCGTCGACTCCGGCTCGGATGGTCACCCTGGTGCCTGCGGGAGTGTGGCGAGCGGCGTTTTCCAGGAGGTTGACGAAGACCTGCTCGAAGAGCAAATCGTCGACGAACGCCAGCGGCAAATCGGCTGGCAGGATGACTTCGACATGAAGCGGCTTCAGCTCGTCTTTCGTGCGCCGAAGCGCGGAACCGACGATCTCCTCCATCACGTGCCACTGCCGTTTCGGGACGGCCGTTCCGGCTTCGAGCTTCGACATTTGCAGGATATTGTCCAGGAGCCGGTTGAGGCGGCGTGCCTCGTCGGCCGCGGATTCGAGAAGTTGCCGCCGCGTGATCGGGTCGATCGTATTCGATTCCGTTTCCGCCAGACTTTCGCAAGTGCCCGCGATCGCGGCAAGCGGTGTCTTGAGGTCGTGGGAAACGCTGCTGAGCAGGCTGCTTCGAAGTTGTTCGGCTTCAGCCTGAATTCGCGCATCGGCGGCATCGAGTGCCATGCGGTCTCGTTCCAGAGCCATCGCAAGCAGGCTGGCGCTGGCTTCGATCAGGCGTCGGGAATCCGGATCGAGCAACCGTTCCGGATCATCGACTCTCAGGGCGATGGCACCGAGGGTCTGCTGCGTCACGCTGAAGGGTACGAAGAGTGCGACCGCATTCGGCAACGTATCCGTACCGGCACCCGCGATCTGATCGTGGTCGATCACCCACTGGGCGACAGCCGCACTGACGGGGCTCGCGGCGATGACACCGGTGCGATCAAGTGCCAATTCCGGCTCATTACCTTCCCCTCGCAGATAAACGGCTACCCCTCCGCCCACGATTTCACCGATTTTCTCGGCGGCGGCACTTACGAGAAAGATTCTGCCGTAAAGCGCGGCCAGTCGTTTGCCGAGTTCGTATAGGGCCGATGTCCGGCGTTCACGCAGGCGTGTGGCTTCGACCTGGGAATGCAGGCGTGAAGTGAGCGAACTGATCACCAGACCGGTCATGAGCATCACAAGAAAGGTGATGACATAATCGGCATCGGCGACGACGAACGTAAAGAGCGGCGGCACGAAAAAAAAGTCATATAGCATGACGGCGAGAACGCTCGCCAGAATGGCGGGCCCGCGACCTTCGCGATAAGCTGTCCAGACGACCGCGGCCAGGAATGCCATGACGAAGTTCGCCTCGCGATCCGCCAGTTTCGCGACTCGCATCGCCTGTGCCACGAGGCACGCGACACCCACGACCGCGATTGCCCGGGCGCAGCGCCACTTTGGAGGCAGCCCCCATTGGAAACGCTGGAAAAAGCCGGCTTTGGGGGCATCATCGCCATGAATGACGTAAACGTCGATATCGCCGCTTCGGTCAAGCATTTCGTCCACGACCGTGCCGAACGCGAATCGGCGCCAGCGGGGCTGAGCCGTTCGGCCGATGAGGATTTTCGTGACGTTGCGTTCTCTTGCGAATTCCAGAATTTCGTCCGCCACGTTCTGGCCGGGCAGTGTGATCGTTTCCGCCCCGAGACCTTCGGCCAGGCGAAAATGGTGCGACACCTGCTGCTGTGCCGGGCTGGAGGAAGGCGCACCGGAAAGATCGATGGAGACGGCGATCCACGGAGCGTCCAGTGCCGAAGCCATCCGTTTCGCCGTGCGGATCACGCGGGAAGTCGTCGGGCTGGGACCGACGCAGACAAGGAGCTTGTCGGAAGTCGCCCAGGTGCTGTGCGACGCGTTCTCGCGTCGCACCGATTCGACGTCAGAATGGACTCGCCGCGCGGCCTGGCGCAGCGAAAGTTCACGCAGGGCATTGAGATTCGACATCCGGAAAAAATGCTCGACGGCTCTCTGTGCCTGTTCAGGCAGGTAGACATGACCAGCCTTGAGCCGACTGAGCAGCGCGTCCGGCGTGATGTCGACCAGTTCCAGTTCGTCGGCGCGATCGAAGACCCTGTCCGGCACCGTTTCGCGAACGATGACTCCCGTGATTCGCCCGATCACGTCATTCAGGCTTTCGATGTGCTGAACGTTCATCGTCGTCCAGACGTCGATTCCGGCATCGAGCAATTCCTCGACATCCTGCCACCGTTTTTCGTGCCTCGACCCCGGGGCGTTCGTATGAGCAAGCTCATCGACGAGCATAAGTTCGGGACAACGTGCCAGAGCAGCGTCCATATCGAATTCACGTAAGTTCACGCCCCGGTGTTCTACCGATCGGACGGGAATCGCTTCCATGCCTTCCAGAAGCGATTCGGTTTCCTTTCGGCCGTGAGGCTCGACATAGCCGACGACGACTTCGCGACCTTGCGCGATCGCCCGCCGCGCGTCGTCAAGCATCGAATAGGTCTTGCCGACACCGGCCACGTAACCGAAATAGAGCTTCAGCCGCCCCCGCGACCGTCCGATAGCCTCAGCTTCGGCCCTGGCCAGCAGATCATCGGGGTTCGGTCGCCGGTCTTGCATGGTTCACCTTATCGCTTTGCCGGTTTCGTGCTGTCGAGAGCCAGGTTCAGCCGGAGCACATGCACACGAGGCTCACCAAGAATACCCAGAAATCTGCCAGTGGTGTGGTGCTGGACGAGTTCACGAACGGCCACCTCCGTCAATCCCCGTGCGGCCGCCACCCTGGGCACTTGATACTCGGCCGCCGCTGGAGAAATATGCGGGTCGAGCCCGCTTGCGGAAGCCGTCACGAGGTCGACAGGAATCGGTCTTTCAGGCACGGGATGAGCCTTGAGAGCCGCGATCCGGGCTTCGGCGGCTTTTTTCGCATCCGGGTGCAAAGGCCCGTAATTCGTCCCGGACGACGCCGCGGCGTCATACGGTATTCGGCTCGTAGCCGAAAGCCTGCCCCAGAAATGCTCCGGGCGAGAAAATGACTGGCCGATCGCGTCCGATCCGAGGATGACTTCGCCATCGCGAAGCAGTCTGCCTTCGGCTTGAGCCGGGAAGGCGACCCTGGCGATGGCCGTCACGGCCAGCGGATAGAGGACGCCTGTCAGAATCGTCATCAGAACCAGAACACGCACGGAGATGATCGTCGCACGTATCATCGGATTTCACCTCAGAACGAAAGAAGCGTGATGAGAATGTCGATGCCCTTGATTCCCACGAAAGGAACCACCAGGCCACCGAGCCCGTAGATCAGCAGATTGTTGCGTAATTGCCGCGACGCACTGACAGGCACGTAAGCCACGCCTTTCAGGGCCAGGGGCACAAGAGCGATGATCACGAGGGCATTGAAGATCACGGCCGCCAGAATGGCATTGTCCGGAGTCGAAAGCCTCATCAGGTCAAGCGCTTTCAGCTCAGGATACGTGGCGGCGAACGCAGCGGGCAGAATCGCGAAGTATTTGGCCACGTCGTTCGCGATGCTGAAAGTGGTGAGAGCCCCGCGAGTCATCAGGAGCTGCTTGCCGATGTGCACGATTTCGATCAGCTTCGTCGGGTTCGAGTCGAGATCGACCATATTTCCGGCTTCCTTGGCGGCCTGCGTGCCGCTGTTCATGGCCACGGCGACATCCGCCTGGGCCAGGGCCGGGGCGTCGTTGGTGCCGTCTCCGGTCATGGCCACCAGCCGCCCGCCGCGCTGGTAATCGCGGATCATGGCTAACTTGGCCTCAGGCGTGGCCTCGGCGAGAAAGTCGTCGACGCCGGCTTCGGCCGCTATCGCCGCGGCCGTGAGCGGGTTATCGCCCGTGATCATCACCGTTTTGATGCCCATCCGGCGCAGTTCTGCGAACCTCTCCTTGATTCCGCCCTTGACGATATCCTTGAGCGTGATGACCCCCATAACGTTCTCGTTCCAGCTCACCACCAGCGGCGTACCGCCCGCACGGGCGACCTGTGCGGCAGCCTCGCGGGTTTCCTCCGGCAGAAAGCCGCCGAGGCCGCGAACATGCTTTTCCACGGCATCGAGTGCACCCTTGCGAACCTCCTGGCCATCCAGATTCACGCCGCTCATGCGAGTTCGGGCCGAAAACGGCACGAAGTGTGGCCTGATGTGCTCCAGTTCCCTGCCCCTCAGCCCGAAACGGTTCTTCGCCAGAACGACGACGCTTCGCCCCTCGGCGGTTTCGTCGGCAAGCGAAGCGAGCTGGGCCGCTTCCGCCAGCTCCTGTTCCGAAACCCCTGGAGCAGGCAAAAAATCGGTCGCCTGGCGGTTACCGAGCGTAATCGTTCCGGTTTTGTCGAGAAGGAGCACGTCGACATCGCCGGCGGCCTCGACGGCCCTGCCGGACATGGCGATCACTTTCGCCTGCCCAAGCCGGTTCATGCCCGCGATACCGATTGCTGAGAGTAACGCCCCGATCGTCGTCGGCGCCAGGCACACGAACAGTGCCACCAGCACGGTCATACGGATCGGAGCCCCCTGCCCCGAGACCCGGACCGCGAAAATCGAAGCTGGCAAGAGCGTCGCCACGACCAGCAGAAAGATCAGTGTCATCGCGGCCAGCAATATCGCCAGGGCGATTTCGTTCGGTGTCTTCTGCCTTTTGGCACCTTCGACCATGGCGATCATCCTGTCCAGAAAGCTCTCGCCCGGGAGCGCCGATACCCGGACGATCAGGCTGTCGGAGATGACCCGCGTACCGCCCGTGACGGAACTTCGATCGCCGCCGCTTTCGCGGACGACCGGGGCACTTTCGCCAGTCACCGCGCTTTCGTCCACGGATGCGACCCCTTCGACCACTTCGCCGTCAGCCGGAATGGTCTCGCCGGCCTGGACGAGAACCAGATCTCCGATACGCAAGTCCGGAGCGGCGACCGTCTCTTCGCGACGATCTTCGAGGCTACGGATTTTTCGGGCATCGACAGACGAACGGCCGCGTCTCAGCGAAGCCGCCTGGGCCTTGCCCTGCCCTTCGGCGATCGCCTCCGCGAAATTCGCGAACAACACAGTGAACCAAAGCCAGCAGGTCACCCAGAACGGAAACCAGCGTGGCCCGGCCTGCGATCCTCCGAAGGCTTCGATCGCCGTCCATGTGGTGAGAAAGCAGCCGAGATAGACGGCGAACATGACAGGATTTCGCACCTGAACGCGCGGGTCGAGCTTGCGGAACGATTCGGCGATGGCTTCCGCGACGACTTTCCGATCGAACGTGGCTGTGGACGTACGGGACATGGTTCGGGTCTCCTTATCGGCTCACTGCCGTCATGCGGATGTGTTCGACGATCGGCCCCAGCGCGAGCACGGGGAAAAAGCTCAGTGCCCCGACGACGAAGACGACTCCCACGAGCATGACGACGAAAAGTGGCGTATGTGTCGGCAATGTACCGGGCCCCACGGGGATTCGCTTTTTCGAAGAGAGCGAGCCGGCGATCGCCAGGACGGGCAACATGACCCAATAACGGCCGACCAGCATGGCGAAGCCGAGAATCGTGTCGTAAAACGGCGTGTTCGCACCCAGGCCCGCGAAAGCGCTGCCATTGTTGTTGCCCGCGGACGAAAGGGCGTAAAGCACTTCGGAAAACCCGTGCGGCCCCGGGTTGAAGATCGTCGCTCGACCAGCTTCCGTACTGACGGACACCGCCGTGCCGATCAGCACCGTGGCACATGGGAACAAAATGGCCAGCGATGCCATTTTCATTTCGAAAGCTCCGATTTTCTTGCCCAGATATTCAGGCGTTCGCCCGACCATAAGCCCCGAGACGAACACCGCGACGATCGCGAATGTCAACATGCCGTAAAGGCCTGAGCCGACTCCGCCGAAAACGACTTCTCCGAGCTGCATCAGCCACATCGTGACGAGCCCGCCAAGCGGGGTGAACGAGTCATGCATCGCGTTGACCGAGCCATTGGATGCCGCCGTCGTCGAAACGGCCCATAAGGCCGATGACGCGACTCCCAACCGCGTTTCCTTCCCTTCCATATTGCCGCCCGATTGCCCCGGCCCCGAGGCCGTGTCGACACCGAGTGCCCCGATCACCGGGTTACCGGCCTGTTCGGCAAGCATCGTTGCGAAGACCAGCGGCAGGAAGATCGCCAGCATGGCCGCCAGGATCGCGCGTCCCTGGCGGGCATCGCCGATCGTCTCGCCGAAAGCGAAACAGCACGCAGCCGGAATGATCAGAATCGCGAACCATTCGAGGAAATTCGAAAGCGGTGTCGGATTCTCCAGAGGGTGGGCGGAATTCGTATTGAAATAACCGCCGCCGTTGGTGCCCAGCTGCTTGATCGCAACCTGAGAAGCCACTGGCCCTACGGCGATCCGCTGCGTGGCGACGATGGTGCCATCACCGCTCGAAATCGGTTCGAGGAGCCTCGCTTCGACCGCGGGGCCCCATGTCTGCACGACTCCTTGTGAGACCAGCGCCACCGCCAACAACAGCGATAGCGGCAGGAGTACGTAAACGATGCCTCGAACCAAATCGACCCAGAAATTGCCGATCGTGGATACTTCATGACGCGTGAAGGCCCTGGCCAGGGCGAACATCACCGCCAGACCGACAGCCGCCGAAATGAAATTCTGAACCGTCAGAGCCAGCGACTGCGTCAGCTGGCTCATCGTGGTTTCGCCCGAATATCCTTGCCAGTTCGTGTTCGTCACGAAACTCACGGCCGTATTGAAGGCGGAATGGGGCACGACTGCGGCCATCGAGTCCGGATTCGCGGGCAATTCGCTTTGCAGACGCTGCGCCGAATAGGTCGCGACGAAACTCACGAAACCGAACGCGAGGACGGCCGTCGCATAGCACTGCCAGGTCATCTCCCGGGCGGGTTCGATTCCTCCGATCCGGTACAGCGCATTCTCGACCGGTACGAGAAATCGCATGAAACGTGGTGGCTGGCCCGCGTACACTCGGGCCATGAAGGAACCGAGCGGCTTGGCGCACGCCAGCAATACCGCGATGGACACGAGCGATTGAGTCAGGGCGATTCCCGTCATGAGAACTTCTCCGGAGCGAGCAGGGCGATCGTAAGATGCAGGCCCAGAACGGCGACCACCCAGATCGCCAGAAACGTCGTCAGGCTCATTTTCGTAAGTCCTCCCTGAGAGCGTCGAAAAGCCTGACGAGGCCTCCCGAACCGAGGAAAAACGCCGCACCGGCGATGATCCACACGATGTCCACGACATAACCTCCGAAAGTGCGTCTACCCAAGACATCACCATCCACGATTGTCATTACAAGCGATGTCGCCTCAATAGGGTCTCAAATGTCCGGTAAGAAATATCAAAAATTCGTAAAGATCATGACGATCCGATCGCAACCTGCTGCCCCGCCCGCCGGGTTCGCATCGGAACGACACTTCGAAGTCAGGCTCCGTACGCACACGAGCACGGCGTGTCCGAAGCCGTCGCCTTGCCCTTTGACTCGTTTCAGGGACGTTCCGACGTTGTTATGCTGAACGCGTTGGCTGAACCACATCTCCAGACGAATAGCGGTCATTCGCGGCGACCGATTTCGGGAGGCTCATCGACCGATGGAACCGGCGACATACGTGATCGCGACCATGGACACCAAAGGAGCCGAGGCCAGCTTCGTCGCGGATCGGCTGCGGGATGCCGGGATCACCGTCCGGACCGTGGATGTCGGCACTCTGGCGAGCCCGACGATCGTGCCTGATGTTTCGCGAGACGAAGTTCACCGGTTCGGTCAGTCGGCCGATCAGGCATTCTCAGAGAGCGACCGGGGACAGGCGATCGCACGGATGGCGGAATCGCTGCGGACGTATCTTCTCGCGGAATTCGCCGCCGGGCAGCTCGCCGGCGTCATCGGCCTGGGCGGCAGCGGTGGAACATCGCTCGTCTCCGCAGCGATGCGTGCTCTTCCGATCGGTCTGCCGAAGTTGATGGTATCGACCGTCGCCAGTGGAGACGTCTCTCCGTACATCGACTGCTCCGACATTCTGATGCTCTATTCC
Organism: uncultured Isosphaeraceae bacterium; assembly: GCA_964608915.1. GTDB lineage: Bacteria > Planctomycetota > Planctomycetia > Isosphaerales > Isosphaeraceae > QWQI01. Next base: position 43,143 of record CAZSQA010000027.1, on the reverse strand, counting down.
GTCGTCGATATCGCGGGGTTGAATGCCGTTTCCGAACCGATTCTGGCGAACGCGGCCGCCGCGATGGCCGGTATGGTGAAAAACCCGAGGCGATCGACGCCAGCACGAAAAGCGATCGGAATGACCATGTTCGGCGTGACGACACCATGCGTCACTCGCGTTCGGCAGGCGCTGGAACGCGCCGGGTTCGACGCACTGGTATTCCACGCCACCGGAGCGGGCGGCCGCGCCATGGAGCGGCTCGTCGAATCCGGCCTGATCTCGGGCGTTCTCGACATCACGACGACGGAAGTGGCCGACGAACTCGTCGGCGGCGTGTTTCCGGGCGGGCCGCGACGATTCGATCGGCTGATCGAAGCCCGGGTGCCTCTGGTCGTCAGCTTCGGCGCGATCGACATGGTCAACTTCGGCGCGATCGAGACCGTTCCGCTGCAGTTTCGTGATCGGCTCCTGCACGTGCACAACGCCCAGGTGACGCTTATGCGCACATCGGTAGAGGAAAATCGCCGAATCGGGGAATGGATCGCCGATAAGCTCAACGTTTCGACATCGAACCTGCGCGTGCTGATTCCCACCGTCGGCGTATCGCTGCTCGACAGGCCGGGTCAGCCATTTTATGACCCTGAGGCCGACGCGGCGGCCTTCGACGCCTTCGAAAAGCGATTCATCGCGACTCCCTTCAGACGCGTGATCCGGTTACCTTACGACATCAACGACCCCGAATTCGCAGATGCCCTGGTTTCGAACTTCTTCGAAATTCTGCAAGCTTCCGGCGACGATTGAGCGACCTTCCCGACGATGGAGCCCACGACGAAGATGCCGACGAACCGAGATGCCATCCTGGCCCGATTCCGTGAGAAAATCGCCAAAGGTGAGCCGATCGTCGGAGGAGGCGCCGGCACAGGCCTCAGCGCCAAATGCGAAGAAGCCGGAGGAATCGACCTGATCGTCATTTACAACTCAGGCCGATACCGCATGGCGGGCCGCGGGTCGCTTTCGGGCCTGCTGCCTTACGGCAACGCCAACGAAATCGTCCTCGACATGGCCAGGGAGGTTCTGACGATCGTCCGGGATACGCCCGTCATCGCTGGTGTGTGCGGAACGGATCCGTTCATGATCCGCGACGCATTCCTCAAGGATCTCATGTCCCTGGGATTCGCCGGCATTCAGAATTTCCCTACGGTAGGCCTGATCGACGGCACGTTCCGGGCCAACCTCGAAGAAACCGGCATGGGATTTTCGCTCGAAATCGAGTGCATCGCGGCGGCGCACCGGCTCGGCATGCTCACGACGCCTTACGTTTTCGACACCGATCAGGCTGAAGCCATGACACGCGCGGGTGCCGATGTGATTGTCGCGCATATGGGGCTGACGACCGGCGGAGCGATCGGTGCCGAAACGGCACTGTCTCTCGACGATTGCGTCGGCCGCGTCGCGGCGATCGCCGAAGCGGCCCGCAAGGTTCGTTCTGACGTGATCGTTCTGTGCCACGGGGGCCCGATCGCGATGCCCGAGGATGCCCAGTATGTGCTCGACAGGTGCGACATTCACGGGTTTTACGGCGCCAGTTCGATGGAGCGCCTGCCGACGGAGACCGCGATCGCGCGGCAAGTCGGCGATTTCATGAATCTCAGATTGAACGCGACACGATGAAGGACCGGTCCATGTCCGATTTTCGCCGCAATCCCCTCCAAGGCCGGCATTTGGGCTGCATCGCCCGGGTTTCGCTTGTCTTCGCGTTCGTTTCCGCGGGATTCATCGACCAATCGAATGGAGCCGAACCGTGGGCGGACTCCCGGATGAGCGTCACGCGGGATCTGGAATTCTGGTTCGATGCCCGCCGGGCGAACGGCCCGCACCCCACACCTGCGGACGGCAAGGCCGCCATCTGGATGGATGCGTCCGGTCAAGGGCGGCATCTGAAACAGGCGATTGCCGATGCACGAGCCGCAGTGCTCAAAGTGGGCACGGAAGCGGTCGTGCGTTTCGACGGCCGGGACGACTTCTTCCACCTGGCCGGCCCGCCGACCGAACGGCGGAACGTGACGATTTTCGTCGTCGCGTCGCCCCGCTACAACCTGGGAGCGTTCTCGGGCTTGCTGGCTTCGAACGCCGCGAACGCGCGAGATTTCGTCTCGGGGATCGCGCTCGATCAAGGCCCCGCGCCTTCCGCCAGGTTCGGTACGTTTAACGTAGAAGGCCGGGGGTTCAGTTCCTGGAAGAACCTGATGAAGCCCGACCGGCCGTTCGGCACGCTGACGACGCTGGCCGTGACCATGGACGAAGGCGAAGTCCGGCTCGAAGTGGACGGCCAGCTAACAGGCAAGCGCCCGCGAGACGGCCAACCGGTCTCCATAGCCGAACTCACTCTGGGTGCACGGTTCTACGAACATGGCCCGGGCCCTCAGCATGTTCAGGGCTTCGGCGGTTGGGATATCGCCGAAGTGCTGATTTACGGCCGGTCGCTCACTCCCGAGGAAACGGGAAAAGTACATGGCTATCTTCGGACACGCTACGAATCAGTCAAAAACGCGCTGCCGCCGGACCCCGATGCATCTGCCGAATCGCTCAAGCCGGTGGCCGATCCACCGCCGGTTCAGGTCTTTCTGCCTGGGTTCGAAGTGCGGGAGCTGCCTCTGGAATTGACGAACGTCAATAACGTGCTCTATCGCCACGACGGCAGCCTGATGGCACTCGGATACGATGGCCGGATCTGGAGCCTGCGCGATACCGACGGCGATGGCATCGAAGACACGGCGGAACTTTTTTGGGACAGCCACGGAACGCTGCGTTCGCCCATCGGCATGGATGTGACGCCCCCGGGCTTCACCCATGGCGATGGCGTGGCAGTGGCCAGCAAAAGCCGGTGCGTTCTTGTCGTCGATACGGACAAAGACGGCAAGGGAGACAAGGAGATCGTCATCGCTGACGGCTGGAAGGACAAGAATCACCAGATCGACGCAATCGGGATCGCGATCGATCCTCATGACGGCAGCATCTTCTTCGGCCGGGGCACGGCGGACTACACGAACGCATACCTGAAAGACAAAGACGGTAAGGCCCATTTCTCGCTCACGGACGAAATGGGAACGATCCAGAGAGTCACTCCCGACCTGAAATCGCGGAAAATCGTCGCGACGGGCATCCGGTTTTCCGTCGGCCTGCGATTCGACCGACACGGCGAACTATTCGCGACCGATCAGGAAGGAGCGACATGGCTGCCCAACGGCAACCCGCTCGACGAACTCCTCCATATTCGACAAGGGCGGCATTACGGATTCCCGCCACGTCACCCCACGCATCTCCCGAACGTGATCGACGAGCCAAGCGTTTTCGACTATCCACCGCAGCATCAGTCCTTGTGCGGGTTCGCGTTCGATGAGCCTGTCGTTCCGGGCGGCAGGACGTTCGGACCTCGCACATGGACAGGCGATGCGATCGTCACGGGCGAATCACGCGGCAAGCTCTTCCGCACCAGAATCGTTCGTACGGAGAACGGGTACGTGGGCCAGTCGAGCCTGATCGCGGCGCTGAACATGCTGACGATCGATTGCTGCATCGCGCCGGACGGTTCACTGCGCATCGCCTGCCACAGCGGCGGCCCCGACTGGGGCAGCGGGCCGACCGGAAAGGGCAAAATCTACGCCGTTCGTTACGCCGAACCGCAGCAGCCTCAACCTGTTTTCGTCTGGCCGAATGGTCCGCGCGAAGTGCGTGTCGAATTCGACCAGCCGCTCGAGCCGGAGAATCTGGGCGAGCTGCAAAGCGGTATTCGAGTCACCTCGGGCAAGTTCGTCAGTGCGGGCGATCGTTTCGAATCGCTTTGGCCAGGTTATGCCGTGGTGCATGCCGAAAAGCTCGTGGCACGGAAAGACGTGCCCGTGCGCGGCGTGAGCGTGAGCCCCGACCGGCGCAGCCTCATCCTGACGACCGATCCGCAAACCCGGCCCGTGCGTTTTGCCCTGCAACTGCCCGGCATGGGCCGGCCCGCCCGCGACCGAACGAATCCCACGAGCCAGGTGCCCGAGATCGATCTGGCGTGGGATTTGAGCGGCGTCGAGGCCGAATGGACACCCGCCTCAGGCAAACCCTCATGGAAAGGCTGGCTGCCACACGCCGATCTCAACGTGGCCAGAGCATTGACGACGGACAGTGCCCCCCATCAAGCCCTCTGGCAGGCGATGCGAGAACCGGGCGAATTGCGACTGAAATTCCGGCTCGATCTTCGTCGCATGCTGCAAGCGGCCATCCAGCCTGGCTCGCGAATCGATTTCGACGAACCCTCCGAAACCGTCACCGTCCGGTTTTCGAGTTCGGGATCGATCCGGCTGGAAGCATCCGTAAAGCATCGATCGGGGCCGAATTCGGTGGAGTTCTCAGTCGACAATCACAAAACCGGGATGGTCGAAATGGAATTGCGTGCGAAATTCGACTCAGGAGATCCCCGGCTGGCAATGAACTTTTCGACCGGTGACGACTCGAATCCAAGGCCACTACCGCTGCGTCGCTTTCTGGTACCGTGGGCCGCTACAGGCGACGACGACAAAGAAACGCCCCTGGTCAGGCCCGAAATTCCTGAATTGGCCGGCGGCAGTTGGGCGCGTGGCCGAAAGGTCTTTTTCGGTGAATCCGCCAGTTGCTCCAAATGTCATTCGGTACATGGGCAGGGTGGAACTATCGGCCCGGACCTTTCGAATCTCAGACATCGAGACTATGCCTCTGTGCTTCGCGATATCGTATCTCCGAGCTATGCGCTGAATCCGGATCATCTTTCGTATTCGGTCGAATTGAAAACCGGCCAGATTTTGACGGGAACGGTTCGTATCGAAGGCGAACGGGTCACCGTCGGCAATGTCGAAGGGAAGGAAACGATCGTCACCCGAGCCGAAATCGAAAGGCTCTCACCGTCGGCCGCCTCGATCATGCCGGAAGGCCTGCCGCAGAGAATCGGCCCTGACGATTTCCGTGACCTGATGAGTTTTCTGCTTACGGACGGGCCGGTCATGCCGGAATACGGCCCCCTCAAGGCGCCACAGCCACGCAGATTGAGCGAAGTTCTTGCCGTCCTGGCCGGTGCACCCGCGCCGCCGCCACCGGCACGCGATCTGAAAGTCGTTTTGGTCAGCGGCCCCAAAGATCACGGCCCTGGCGAACATGATTACCCCGCATGGCAAAAGGCATGGCAAGAGCTGTTGGCGATCGACGGGAAACTCTCCGTCGAAACCGCGAACGCCTGGCCCGCGGCAGATCAGTTCCGAACGGCCGACGTGCTCATTTTCTTCCAGCGGGGATCGTGGAACGCGGACCGAGCGCGAGAACTCGACACATTCTTCGCGCGGGGCGGTGGCGCGGTGTACCTGCATTACGCCGTCGACGGAGGATCCGACGCCAACGGGTTCGCCGACCGAATCGGTCTCGCCTGGCAGGACGGGCGATCGAAGTTTCGCCACGGGCCATTGGATCTCTCTTTCTCACAAGACCGCAAACACCCGATCACACGCAATTTTTCGAAGCTGCGCCTGTACGACGAAAGCTACTGGAATCTCGCAGGCGACCCGGGGCGAACGACCATACTGGCGGAAGGCACCGAAGAAGGTTCGCCCCAACCGCTAATCTGGACGAAAGAACCAGGCGAGGGCCGCGTGGTCGTGTCCATACCGGGCCATTTTTCATGGACGTTCGACGACCCGCTCTTCCGCTTACTGATTCTGCGTGGAATCGCCTGGTCGGCCAGAGAGCCGGTCGACAGGTTCGATGCCCTTGTCCTGCCTGGCGCGCGCGTCGATCGCTGATCGAAGTGAAACGCGGAACGGGCCAGACCGTATCCAGGTGTCAACGCTGTGGTTTGACCAGAATCGTCACGAGGCCATCGACATTTTCGCCATATTCCCGCCGCAGGACTTTCTCGACGATCCGTTCGACTTTTGCGCCTGCCGCTTTTGCCGCGGACTGAATGTGGCTTCGATGATGTCGATAACGGCCGGAATCGCCCAGGCGAAACGGTGCCTCGGCCGATTTTTCCAGCGTGAACCCCATTTTGCCGCCTGGTCGCAGCCTGGCGAAGGCCGCCTTCAGCACATTCGAAAGATCACCGAAGTAGATGAGCGTGTCGCAGCAGGTGATCAGGTCGAACGGTTCGCTGCTGTAAGAGTTCAGCCATTGCGTCAGTTCGGAGCCTGCCAGTTCGTCGTAAACATTCTGCTTCGCAGCTTTTTCCAGCATCGCGGGCGACAGATCCACGCCGATCAGCCTGCGGCAATGGGGGCGAAGTTTGCGCCCGAACAACCCTGTCCCGCAGCCCAGATCGACAGCGTTGAGGTCCCTGGCGTTCTTCAACCAGGGCCCGAAGGCGGTCGCAAGATGCTCAGGGGCGCGATAGGCAAGCTCATCACACATGTTCGATTCGTAAAACTCGGCGAATCGGGCGTAAATCTGATCGATGCAGGCGTCGGAAGCCCGTGGCGGCAGCGGTTCGTCTTTCAGGGCGATCAGAATGTGAGCGACTTCCGCATCGTCCGGATGGCTTTCGAAGTAAGTCTCATAAGCCTTTCGGGCCACATTGCGGTCGCCGACGATATGGGCCAGCTCGCCCAGGCGATACCACTGATTCGGGTCGTCCGGATCGAGTTCGGCCGAGTGTCTTTGGAGCAGAAACGCCGTTTGGACGTCATCGCTCCAGCGTAATTCGCTGGCGATGGCGGAAATCGCCTCAGCATCGGGCGGTTTCGACGAACTTATCTCGCCCTTTTCGACTTCGACGAGCATTTTCTGCTCGCATGCACGGGCGATCCACCTTTCGCTGCGTGTGGCTTTCTCGCGTCCGATGAACGGAGCGATCGTCTCGATGATTTCCGATTGCGAACGCGTTCCGTCGGCAAGTTCGATGATCAGGGCTGCTGTCGGGTTCAGCTTGTGCATCTCGCGTGAGCGGATATCGAAAGCCGCATAGCCGCCGGGAACCGTGATAACCAGAATCGAGGAATCCAGGCGAAGCGTTTTGGCCGATTTCGATCCGGCGGGTTCGAGTTCGGCCATCGAAAAATCCATGAACTGTGTGGCAAGTGCTGAGAGAATCGAAAGTTCTCCGAATCGGACGCATCGAAGGACGTGTCCGATTCAGCTTCGTTCGACATGATATCCGGACCGACCCTGTTTCCGGTCAGTCGCGAGAGGCGATCATTCAGGGGTTTTACCTTTGCCTTTGCCCTTTCCCTTGCCGTCGCCTTTGCCCTTACCCTTGCCGTCGCCTTTGCCCTTACCCTTGCCGTCGCCTTTGCCCTTACCCTTGCCGTCGCCTTTGCCCTTACCTTTGCCGTCGCCTTTTCCTTTACCCTTGCCCTTGCCCTTGCCTTTGGCTTTACCCTTGGCCTTGCCTTTGCCTTTTCCGGGATCCGCGGGAGGGTCGGCGGCTTCGATTTCCGAGATCGCGGCATCGAGCGAGCCAGCCGCGAGAGCCGAAGCCAGGAGGCCGCGCAGGAATCCGCGACGGCTTGGTGTGACGGATTCAAGAACTTGTTCGAGTCGTTCGGGAGGTCGATCAGACATGGAATGTTCCTGTTCGAGCGAAAATGAAGTCAGAGGAGTCCTCTACTACGGTACGACGGCTATTGACGTGCAGGAGTCGAATCGTGTCAAGAGACGACCGGTCAGGTTTTCGAAACCGCCCCGGCCGCACGCCGATTGAGTACGTCGAGTATCGCTTTCCACAATTCTTCGAGCCGGATCGGCTTGGTCACGTAGCCGTCCATACCCACGGCGAGGAAACGTTCCCTGTCCCCTTTCATCGCATGTGCAGTCAGTGCGATGATGGGTATGTGGCCGCCCTGGATACGCTCCCGGGCCCGAATTTCCTCAGTCGCCTGCATGCCGTCCATTTCGGGCATCTGCACGTCCATCAGAACGACATCGAACTTTTCCTGTTCGAGGATCCTGAGCGCGTCACGGCCATTTTCGGCGACTCTGACGGCGTGCCCGTGTTTCTCCAGAAGCGTGGTGGCGACACGCTGATTGAAGACATTGTCTTCGACCAGAAGAATATCCAATTGAGGCAACTTTTCGGAGAGACTGATCGGCTTCGCTGTTTCGCCTTCGCCAGAGGGCTGCTGCGGTTTCGACTCTTCCTGAAACTCGTTCCGTTCGGACAACGCCCGCCGGATGATGCCCAGAAGCGAAGATTGAGAAACAGGCTTGGTCAGATTCGAAAACACGCCCAGTTCCCGAGCCCTGCGCGCTGTGCCGACGGCCTCCACGCTGGAGAGCATGAGGATCGTCACCCCGGACTGCTTTTTCGATGCACGCAGTTTTTCCACGAAACCCAGGCCGTTCATGCCCGGCATGTCGTTGTCGGTCAGAACCAGGGAAAAGATCTCGTCATCGGCGGCTTCGTCCAGGATGGCCAGGGCCTCCGGACCGCTCGCCGCGAGAACCGGAATCATTTCCCAGCCCATCAGCATTTCCTTGAGAATCCGCCGATTGGTCGCATTGTCGTCGACGACGAGAACCCGCATGCCTTTCAGATTCTCGTAAGGCAGCGGCTCATGAAGCGAAACCGGCGAGACCGCCTTCTGCAACTTCACCGTGAAATAGAACTGGCTTCCTTCGAGCGGCTCGCTTACCACATGGATCTTGCCCCCCATCATACTGACGAGCTTCGAGGAAATGCTCAGCCCCAGACCGGTACCACCGAAGAGGCGAGTCATCGACCCGTCGGCCTGGACGAACGGGTCGAAGATGTGTTCGAGACGTTCCGATGCGATTCCTATCCCCGTGTCCCGAATGAGGAACTGGATCGTGACGTCCTCCGGATCATCCTCCGGCGAGCGGATTCTGTTGACGCTCATCACGACTTCGCCCTTCATCGTGAACTTGATCGCGTTCCCGACCAGGTTCACCAGAATCTGCATCAGCCGGTTCCAGTCGCCGTAGAGCTGCTCGGGCACGTCATCGGCGACTTCGTATGCCAGTTCCAGGCCTTTCCTCTGTGCCCTGAAGGCCAGGGGCTTGATCATGTCCGAAAGGTTCGAGCGGAGGCGGAAGTCGTATTCGTCGAGGCTCAATTGGCCGGCATCGATTTTGGACGCATCGAGAATATCGTTGATGATCGTCAGCAGCGATTCGCCGGAGACCCGGATCGCGTCGAGGAATTCCCTCTGTTCCTTGGATAGTTCGGTATCCAGGAGGATCTCGGTCATCCCGAGAATGCCGTTCATCGGAGTACGGATTTCGTGGCTCATGTTGGCCAGAAATTCGCTTTTCGTCCGGTTCGCGTTCTCGGCCGATTCCTTGGCCAGCATCAGCTCTTCCTTGGACCAGTGCTGCTCGATTCCGATCGCGATCGTGTTCGAAACCGAGGCCAGCGACTCGATCACGTAAGGCTGAATCTCCTTGCTCGAAAACAACCCGATCACACCCATGAGCCGGCCATGAACCTGAAGCGGATAACCTGCGAAAGCCCGATTCTCTCGAGTGATTTCGGATTCGATCTCGGAATTGTGTTCGGACCAGTTCGGGCGATTCGTGAAGAGGGGCTTTCGCGTCAGGGCAACCTTCCCGATGTAATGCATGCCGACCGGAACGCGAGCTAAAGGCCCTTCGATCGAATCCTCGGCACCTGAACTCGCCATAAGTTCCAGTTCGTCGCTGTTCGAACGAAGAATCCAGATCCGGGCCGTCTGCATGCCCAGATGCTCCACCATCAGCCGGGCGCAGTCTCCGAGGGTCTCCGTGAGATGGGTACCAGAGGTGAGAACGGCCCCGATCTCCGCCGCGAAACGGGCTTTTTTGACATTCTCCTGGAGATTCTGCTCGGCCTGTTTTCGCTCAGTGATATCGCGAATGACGACCAGAACGTTGCTCTCCATCAGCGGCAGAAATCGGGCCTCGTTGAATCGCGTGTGAGATTTCGAAGTCACGGAGTATTCGAAAACGCCTGACTCCCGGCGCCGGCTCACTTCTTCTATGATCGACTGAAACTGATCTTTCATCGTCAACGGGATAATGTCGGGCCAGCGCAAGCCCGATATCGTTTTCGAAAAGTAATAGCTTTCTTCGCTCGTATGGTATCGAACGATATTGCCGTATTTATCGAGCCAGAGATAAACGTCCGGCTGTGCGGCGATGATCGCCTGGAGTTCGGCCGTCTTTTCCTGCAGATCCTGTGTCCGTTTCTCGAGATCCAGCCGACCCTGCTTGTTTGCCTCGAGACTTGACGAAATCAGAAAAATCGTCGATGTGATCGTGAACGCCATCGCCTGATCGTAGAGAATCGGCGGGATCAGGTTCGAACCGGTGGGGTTCGAACGCCTTTCGACCAGAAAATAGAAGTTGATGATCAAGACCGCGAACATCGTGATGCAGATGCCTGACTTGCCCTGACGGAACACCAGCCCAAGCAGCAGGGGTATCAGAAGGAACGGCTTGATATGCTGGCTCAATACAGGAAAATCGTCCCTGTCGAAAGTGACTACGGCCAACGCCATGATGAACAGTTGTGATGGGACCGTCTCGATCCAGCGGCGTTCGGCGAAAAGCGATGCGTAATCCTTTCGCGGGTTGGTCAATACGGGCAAAATCATCAGCATGCCGAGCGAGTCGCCCATCCACCAGACGCACCAGGTACGAAACGTCTGCGAAAGGCCGATCGTATTGCCGAACAGAAGAGACAGCGTCGCGATAGAAGCGCTCGTCATTCCGAAGACGAGAATCAGACCGAGAAAACGCACCGTATACTTCGGCGTGACCCACAACTGGGAGTATCGCGTGTAGCCCTTGATCAGAATCGCCCCAATCACGGGCTGTAGCGTCGCGCCGAGCGAAATCCCCATCAGGATGACCGTATCCTCGGCCATTCCCGCTGGAGTTTCGTCGAACGCATAATAAATCACGTTCTTGAGAAAATCGGCGACGAAAATCGATGGCCAGCATTCGACGCCGAATCGCAGCATCGCCCACAAAGCGATTCCAGCGGGAGGCCAGAATGCGATGACACTCCCTGGCTGAATCGCGAGATTGTGGGACAACATCGCCGCGACGAAATAAAACGTGGCGATCCCGACGAAATGTATGAATCTCAAATGCCCGGGCCTGATGCCCGAGTGCCAGGAGTTCGAATCGATCTCACGTGATTTTCGGGCGACGGTCGACATCGGTGAACCAATTCAAGAATTCAGGCGTGAAGAAATGACGCACTTACGGATTCGCATACGACCTTCGGCAGGGACGTCGGTAAGCTGGCTGATGACTTTATCGACATTCATGCGCATGGTTCGGCAATTCCGCGAGATATGAATCGACCGCATTTTCCGCATGGCCATTTTCCCGCCCTGAGAGTTCTCTCGTCAGTCCGTCGTTCCCGGCGTATCGATGACGATCTGCCCGGGAATCGACGCGTGATCCTGCAGCAGAATTTCGAGATTGGCGAAAGCCTTCTTTTCGGGACGACTTGCGTTGGCTACGACGATCGCACCGTCGACATGTTCCATCATCGTGGCCAGAGCGACGGAATCTCCCAGGCCGTCGGTCAAAACCAGAATCATCGAATAATTCGTCTTCAGCTCATGGACGACCTCACGCATGCGGTGCGTCGCGAGCGACTCCGCATGAAGTCGAAGCCGCCCTCGCGGAATGACATCGATACCATAGTCGGGCCCAGGAAGCTTGATCTCTTCCAGGCTCAGCTTCAGGAATCCCAGATAGTCGCTCAAGCCGGCTTCTTCTTCCTCGCCCTCGGCCATCCGTTCATCGTCGACCTCCTCTCGCAACTGATGAATTCGCGAAACATCGTGAATCGAAGATGTCACTGCCAGCTCGTGTGAACCGCTATCGGAAGCGGTTCCGGGTGCTGATCGATCTCTTGAGCCGGAGCCGGATTTCGACCCGGGTGTCTCGACGTGCTTTCGAACTTTCGGCTTGAGGAGCTCATCGCCGGTATCTTCGATCCCTCGTGTATCGAGGATCAATAGCCGTTCGTCGCGTCTGGAAAGACTCAGGGCGATTTCCGAAATCAGCGAAGACAAGCCACTGCTGCGGTCGTCCACACCGGCGAATGCGATCGTCGCGCCATATTCCGGATAGAGCTTCCGAATCTTCATCGCCAGCAGTCGCGATTCGCGTGAGGGAACATGGCCGACGTGTTGCCCCCCAGGAATTCGCGAATATACCCCGAGGACGGGCAGCGGCACGAGCGTCTTCCGCCCGCGCGCTCGGCGCAGCCAGTAAAGCCCTTCAAGACCGGCCGCCAGAGTCGCGGCGGGCAGAAATCCGCCGACCAGCCCGGCGAGCATCAGGACCTTCTTGTTGGACTTCGCGCCTTCGGGAGCGATTTCCGGCTCCGCTAGGACCACGAGTTCCGTCTTCCGGATTCGGGCCAGGCTTTTCAGAACATGAATCCGCTCCGCCGCGAGCCGTTCCGCTTCCTGTGAGCTTGCGACCTTGCGTTTCAGATCTTCGTATTCGATCCGCAGACCGATCAGCCGGTTCTTCTGTTTGATCGACTTGTCCATCGCCTCTTTGATCATCCGGATCTGCACATCCGAAGCGAGTTTGGAAAGCGAAAGCTCGAGTTCACGAAACAAAGTCTGCTGAATGATGGGCGATCCGACATTCTTCTTGGAGTTTTTGGGGACGACGACCGCGTCGATCTCAGCAAGTTCTTTCTCCCAGGCCGTGATCTTGTCGGACATGTTCACCTGGGATTCGAGAGCTGCCAGTTCGCCCTTGATCGCGTCCACTTCCGAAGCCGATGCGAAGCCCTTCTTGCGAAGTGCATCCAGCCGTTGATATTCGGCCTTTTTGGCCACGATCTTGGCCTGCACTTCCTGCAGCCTGCGTTCTTCGTAAATCAGCTCGCGCAGGCGGTCCTGCCTGCGGCGATTGTCCGACACCGTTTCGGCGGCCGCTTCGAACTGCTTCTCCTCTTCGGCATCCGCCGTTTCCCGCTTCTTGATTTCGGTCATGTACTGGGCCAGACGTTCCTGCTGGGCCCGGATGTCCGCGGCTTCCCGTTCGGCCGTTTCGAGCGACTGTTCTTTCTCGACGAGCTGCAGCTGAATTCGCTCCAGGTCATCGTCGAGATTGGTGATCTCGTTTCTGGCGTGAAATTCGTCCAGATCCCGAATCGACTTTTTCAGCCAAACGTCACGCTCGGCGCCCTCGGATTCCAGTTCGGCCACGTGATTCTGGAGCTTTTCGACCCGGATTTCGTCGAGGGTCTCACCGACGATCGCGATCGTCTCCTTCAACATCCGTACGGCGTCTTCCGCATTCGCCCAGCCGAAACTCACCTTGATCGCTTTCGTCCCGGTCGCGACCTCAGCCGAGATCGAACTCTCGAGTAGTTTCAGCGGCACTTCGAGCTTTTCCTGCTCTTTCAACTTCTTGAGCGTGTCGCGATCGGTAAACAGGGCCAAAACCGTTTTCAGATCCGGAGCCTGATAAAAAACCTTCTGGCTTTCCGGAATCGGCAGGTTCGAATGCAGCAGGCTGGCCCTCGCCTCATACGAATACGAAGCGAACTTTTTCGGAAGAATCTGGGACAACACGCCTGAGCAGATGATCCCAGCGATGAGAAGATACCATCTTCGCCGGATAATGCCCAGAATGATCGAGATCAAGTCCGCGGGAGAGAGCGATTTCGATTTTTCGGCCTGGGACGGTGACCCCTGCCCCGGCGATGGCAAGGACCGCTTCATGGGCCGGCTTCTCCGATCTCCCGCGGACCTGCGATTCCGCCGGACCCGAACACGCTGGGCCAGCGTGCTTTCAGATCCTTGCCGACTCCGTCCAGCGTGATCCGCGGACCGACTTCCGGATCCCGCTTGAGAGTGACCAGCGCGGCGACCGCGGACGAATCCATGAAGCGCACCACGGACAAGTCAATGATCCAGAACGCCCGGGGCTCGGCGAGCATCGCCGCCCGCATGTCAGCGAACAGCTTTTGACCGTTGAGAGCGTCGATCATGCGCGACTCCGCGACGATCCGTTTCGGCGCGTTCGGAGAGGCGGCCGCGTCGGCACCGATCCGATACCGCTCGTAAACATGAACTTCGATGATTTCGTAGATCTTTTGATGCACGAGTTTCGCCTCACGCCGGCCTACCGTGAATTTCCCTGCTTCGTCACTCCCGACTCGGCCGCACTTTTCAATATTATACGCAGATTTCGTGCCACGATGCTCCATGTGTGTTGATTTTCGATCGATGCGCGTGCCATCCCTGAAAGAAATCTCGAACGGTCAGGGTCATTCATCAATTTCCTCAAGCACTCGATCCAGGTTTCGACGGTATCGTCCGGAACGACCACGCCACAGGTGCCTTCCCCCAGAAGTGCGGGTATATCGCCGCGAGCACTGGCCAGAACCACGGCCCCGGACGCTTCTGCCTCAAGAATCTTCAGAGGACAAAAGTGAAACGGGTGCTGGCTCGGCGGATAGGGTGCCACCGAGAAATCCAGCATTCGGTATAGCTCAGGAAGCCGTTCCGCGGGCTGGCGTCCCAGATCCGTCACCGTTCTGACTGACTGGCCGATCGTTCTCATGAATTCAGGCTTTCGCGGGCCATCACCGACGAGAAGCCAGTGCAGATCACTCCATGAGGACGTCCGGACGATCAGATCCGCGAGAAGAGCCGTTCCATGAAACGGTTTGAACGTCCCGACGAAACCGGCCACGTAAGGTGCGTCGATTCCGATGGAAAGCCGTAGCTGACGTTTCCGTTCGCGATCCGGCAACTCACCGAGAAAGGCCTGGTCGACTCCGTTCCGAATCACGGTGATCGGAACTTCGAGTCCGTAAGCCTGCAGGCATTTCCTGCCCGGCTCGCTCACCGCGACGATCGCCGAACTCATCGCCAGGTGATGCTTTTCGTAATTTTCGACGAGCCCCGGCGGGTGAAACCTCTTCGCCGAGGCGGCAGAATCGTCGGACCAGTGGCGTGTCTCGTGTGCCACCGGCGCGTCCGCATAAACAACGACTGGCACGCCACATGTACGTGCCGCACGCACGAGCGAGCCACGATAGGCATCGTGCCTTGCGAGCACCACATCCGGTCGATAAGCCTGAATCGCGGCGACATCCGCTGCCATCGCGCGGCGGTCGTGACGGAGCGTCTTCGCGAACCAGACCATATTGCGCAGACGTTGAAATCGTTTGGCCGCGGCCGGCTTTCGATCCTTCGAGCCCTGATCCAATCGCCAAGGCACTTCAGGCTCATGAACGACGACATCGTCGCCAAGCTTACGAAGCTCGACAGCGATCGAATGCACCATCCTCGCAGCCGGATGATTCGTGTCAGAGAGGCAATGACCGTAAAGCACTTTCATATCGGTTTCGCCAGTTCGTTCGTTTCCCTCTCCCTCGCCAGTCTCCCGTTCGAGCCGTTTCGTTCAATCGCTCTTTCCTCGCAAGGCTTTGCGCACAAGAAAAATGGCGTTGGAAAGGTATCGCGAGAACAGCCTTCCCGGTTCGCTCGCCAGTCGCCAGAACCATTCCATACCGATCCGCTGGATCCACACCGGCGCGCGTTTCACACGCCCGGCGAGAAAATCGAGGCTGGCCCCGATTTGGATATTCACAGGCACGCCCAGCTTTTCGAGATTCTCCGCGAGCCAAAGTTCCCCCTTGGGCTGCCCGAGCGCGACGAAAAGCAGATCAGGCCTGGCCGTGCGGATGCGCTGAACGACATCCTCCCTCTCGGCGAGCGTCAACCTGGCGAAGTGAGGCGCGTCGATCCCGACGACGTTGAGATCCGGCGATTTTTCCGTCAGCCTTCGGACGGCTTCCTCAGCGACTCCATCGGCCCCGCCAAGAAAATAGACGCGATGCCCAAGATCGGCGGCCCGTTCGCACAGAGCCGGCACAAGATCAGCCCCTGTCACACGTTCCGGCAATCGCCCCGCCCTGCCCTTCAGGCGGCTTGCCCAAACCAGGGGCATACCGTCGGCGAGCACGAGGTCCGCCTTGCGATTGAGCCATCTCAGAATCGGCGAAACCTGGGAAAGCATCGCGAAATGCAGGTTCGCCGTAATGATCAGTCGAGGTGATCGTTCCAGAATGAAACGGTCGACCAGGTCAAGTGTCTCCGCCTGAGTCACCTTCGCACATGGCAAACCGAAAACCTTCACGACCGGAACACCGGTGCTTTCCGCCGATCTTTTGGACCATGTCAGCGCCTCGGAAAGGCCCTGGGTCACGTCGAAACGGTCCGGTTCAGGCGGCGAATTCGAAGCGGATGACGGTTCGGGCATGTCGTATGTTCGCACTCCGCTCTGGATTTCCGAATCCCTCAGGATTGATAATCTGACACATCGAACCACATTCGGCAACGAATTTGCTTCGAAATCGATCCGAACATGTCGAGAATGGGGTCCTGCTCCCCGGCGGAACACGTGAATTTCGACTCTTGACCGATGAATCTCGATCGCACCGAAGCCGTTGACAAGTCGCACAATGTCCCGATCCGGATCGCCATGATCCTGCCTGGACTGGGATCGGTGCGTCGCGGGGCAGAAACGGCATTCATCGAAATCGCGCGTCGCCTGGCGGCTATGCCTGATTTCGAAGTCACGCTCTTCGGCATGGGGTCCGAAGGGCTCGACGGGCTCGATCACATCGTGATCCCCGCACCCGGGCGCGACCGGTTTCGCCGCTGGCCAAGTTTGCCGGCATTTCGTAACTTCATGGCGTGGGAGGAATTCTTCTTCGCCATGTCCATGCGGCTGACAAGACGCTTCCGTCCTTCCCGACACGATCTGGCCATCGGCTGTTCCTATCCATGGATTGCCTGGACCGTGCGTCGATCGGCATTCGGTCGGCGGCCCGCATTCGTGTTCGTGACCCAGAATGGCGATTGGCCTGTACGCGCGGGCAATCGTGAATACCGGTTTTTCGGGTGCGAGGGGCTCATCTGTGTCAGCCCTGAGCATGAGACACGATGCCATGGGCGATTTCCGACGGCCGTCATCGGCAACGGTGTCGACGTCGACAGATTTCGCCCGTATCAACCGGGTGACGACCGGCGGCTGCCTGCTGCCATCGAAGACCGATTACCGGCATCGACGAACGAATCTCAAGTCGTTCTCGTCTGCGCCGCGCTCACGCGGGAAAAACGTGTCGAAGCCGCAATCCGGGCCGTTTCACGCTGCCCACGAGCGTCCCTGCTCGTCGTCGGTGACGGGCCGCTGAGATCCGATCTGACGGCTCTCGCGGAAAACCTCCTGCCCGGGCGGCACCATTTCGCCGGATCACTGCCTGTGGATTCGATGCCGGCCGTTTACCGCCGAGCCGACGCACTCCTGCACATGAATGTGCATGAACCGTTCGGGATCGTCTATCTGGAGGCGGCAGCGACAGCCCTGCCGATCGTCGCGCCTGACGTCCCCACGGCCCGCTGGATCCTGGCAGATACGGCCGAATTCTATCGGGATCCCGAAAATCCGGAAGGCGTCGCCGCAGCGATCGAGAGTGCCCTCAGCCCGGACCGGGCCGTCGATCTGGGAAGGCGGGCCAGAGATCGGGCCATGAGCGAATGGACGTGGGACAAGCAGAGCCAACGGTATGCTGAATTTCTTCGCGAGATTCACCGGCAGCGTTCGGCAGGCAAAAAGTGACCGCCGGATACTTGAGTCAGGAACGATTTCGATGAATTTGCCGGCCGATTCTCAGCGTCATCCGCGAATATCCGTGGTCATCGTCAGCTACAACACACGCGACCTGCTGGCCGATTGCCTGAGCAGCCTACGCGAGTTCGAGCCGGAAGCGCAGGTCATTGTCGTCGACAACGCCAGCCGCGACGGATCCGAGGCGATGGTCCGCGAACGATTCCCTGAAGTCACGGTCATTCAGACGGGCCGAAACGCAGGCTTCGCAGGGGCGAATAACCAGGGCATCGCGCAGACAACGGGCGATTTCGTCGTCCTTCTCAATTCCGATACACGGCTTCTGGACCAGGCGCTCACCGCCGCGGCGGAATGGCTGGATGAACATCCTGATGTCGGGGCAACCAGCCCCAAGCTTCTGGGGCCGGACAATTTGCCTCAATCCTGTATTTATGCGTGGCCCCGTGTGGGGGCACTCTGGCGAGAGGCCTTGAAATTGCCGACCCGGCAGCCGGAAAACACCGTCGACGGCTGGCTGGCAGGCACATGCCTGATATTGCGAAAGGCCGCTCTCAGGGATGCTGGCGGCGGCCTGGACGAATCGTACTGGATGTACTGGGAAGATGCCGACCTGTCGCGGCAACTGGTCAATCGCGGTTGGTCAGTCACACCGTTCGAAGGCGCGACGATTCGGCATTACGGAGGTGCCAGCGGCGGGGGCGACGACGCATCGCGGCGGGCCGACCTGCATGCATGGTATCTTTATGGCAAGCACCGATGGTTCCGCAAAAACGAAGGATTCTGGGCAGCGACCGGGGTCTGGATCCTCGATGCCATCGACGTGCCCCGCAAATGGATTCGATCGATCTTAAAGCCGAATCGATCGGCGGAACGGGCCCACGCGCGGGTTCAGGCCCAGGCCCTGGTCAACGTTCTTTTGGGTAAACGCCCGCTTGTGCCAGGATCGAAGCCTGGGGCGGGCTGAATTCGTAGCGACGGCTCGGCCGGGCCTTGTCGAACTGGACTGAAAGGTCCGACGCACTTTAGCGAACGCTCCGCAGTCGCGCGGTGGCCGTTTGCACTCCGAAGTGTACGATCGCGACAGCAACGCCCACAGCCGCAAGCGATTCACCACTTGCGTTGGTCGAACGCGAAACGAGCCACAAACCGATCGCCTGTACCGGAATGGCCGCGACATAGCCGAGAGTGGCCGGGCGGATCGCCCCGCCTGCCAGCAGCCTTTGAAATTCGAACAGAGTCGCTGTTCTTACGGCAAGACGCACGAGCAGGATGCTGAGAACGATGCCAGCCGCATGATATCGTGCGTCGTAAAGCAATCGCACGACTGAAGGAGCGGCGAACGCCGCGACAGCGAAAAAGATGAGAAACGGCACGATCAGCCTGCGTCGGACTCGAACGTGTTCCGCGGTTTGATCCGCCGGGATCGCCTTTCGGCTGAGTGCGGCGAAGTGAACGTCGCACATCCGGACGAGCAAACCCTCACCCACGGCAGCGAGATTCGCCGCAACGGAATAGAGCCCGAGTTCTTCGATCGTCACCACGCGCGGGCCCGCGAGCCTGTCCAGGTTCTGACTCATCGCCATCGCGATCGTATTCAGCATCACGCCCGTGCCGAAGTGCCGCAACTCCTTCAGGGCTTCAGGGTTCCAGGTGAATCGGGGCCGTCCGGGAGCCAGCACGTAACTCGTCGCCACGACGGAACCGGCTCCGACCAGCGTGCCCACGACAAGAGCCCAGACGGACCCCGTAAGAACGGCCGTAATCAGAGTGGCCGTCGCTCCGGCAAGTGTCTGGAGAATTTCTTCGATCGCGACCGCCTTGAAATTCATGCGGCGGCGGTAAAGGAGAGACCCGGGCGACCGAAGCGCCAGAATCGCCGGCCTGAGCGCGAGAGCCGCCAGAATGGGCCCGAGTTCCGGCTGGCGCATCAGAGCCGACCACGGCCAGGCCAGAACGATACCTGCCAGGGCGAGCCCGATACCACGTGTGAAGTTCAGCGACCAGCCTGTGCGTAACCATTCTTCCCTGTCGCCGTGCGCGCTTCGGGTCAGCCCGGGCACGATTCCCAGATCGGTCAGCCATTCGAGCATGGTCACGGCCGCCATGGCCGCCCCCAGCAGGCCATAGGCGGACGGCGGCAAAAATCGTGCGACGATGACCGTACTGACCAGGCGGATGCCGAGGCCGGCGAATTGGGCGATCGTCGTCCAGCCCAGGCTTTTACGAACCTGGCGAGCTTCTCCCTCGTGACTCATACGGCGGGTTTCCCGGCGTTGGCTTCGCTGGTTCGGGGAAGTTTCTGAGTCGTTCTGCCGAAGATGCGGTGTTTCAGTTCCTCGAGCTGCCACTTTCGCAGGAATTTTCGGAATTGCGGATCGTCGTAGCGGGGGGCCCCCGTCAGCGCCGCGTGCACGTAACCGATGAGAATGTTCAACCCGCCGAGAAAATAAGGTTTTTCGAAAATTCGGTAGCCGAAGATTCCCAGCATGTAAAGCGGGTGCGTGCCCATGAAGTACTGGCCCCTGCCCCACCGGCGGCGGCCGTGGTAAATGCTCTGAAAGCTGGAGCCCATGCGGCGAAAATGCTGGATCGCCAGTTCAGGATCGTCGAAACTGACGACTTCCCAGCCGAGCATTCGGCTGCGGTGACAATCGATGCCGTCCCACATCACCTGCCGGACGAATCCGCCGATCTCCTCGAAACATGTTCGCCGATAGAGTTTGGCACAGCCGAAGGAAAATCCGGGGCCGATGCGTTCTTCTTCGAAAACGCCCTTTTCGTTGGGCGTGAAAACCTTGCCGCTGGCCGACCCGAGCCGGGGATCGTCTCGAAACCTGCCGAGAAGAATTTCGAAATATCGAGGCTGAAAAGCCAGATCGCCGTCCGTCTTGCAGAGGAAGTCATAAGTGCGCCAGTCGGGCACGCAATCGAGACCGGCGTAAAACGCTTCGATCACGCCTGGCCCCACGCGCCTCTGCGTACCGGCCGGCCGGTGCAGCACGCGAATCCAGTCGTACTTCGCGGCGGCGGCATCGGCGATCGCTCCGGTATCGTCCGACGACCCGTCATTGACGATCACCCAGAGATCCGGCCGTTTCGTCTGGGCCGCGAAGCTTTCGATCGTCGTCGGAAGATAAGCTGCCTCATCCTTGACCGGGGAGATGACGAGCAGTTTCTGGCTCGATCCGGAATTGGGGTCGTTCGTCGAATCGCTCATTCGGAAGGTCCTTGGTCGAATCCGGTAGCTGAGTATCTGAAGAAACGGGAGGGGGTGCGATACCTCGCACCGGCGTACGTGCGATCACGGGAACGGCGGGCCGTTCCGGAAGCGTTTTTTCGAAGGTCGAATCGCCGAAGGCAGGGCTGGCATCATCGGAACCATGGCTGGGCATCGGCTCGGCCACGTCATCGGGCCCCGGGGGCCTTGGCAAGCGGGCAAGCGTCGCGGCCAGGCCGACGCAGAAGAGCCAGACTCCACCGAAATCGGGCGGAAACCAGACCGATCCCAGATTGCCCATGACGGCCAGAATCGCACCGAACAGACCTGCGGCCAGTGTCGCCGCCGGATGATCCCGTTTCAGAGCGACATAGGCCGAGTTGATCAGCCCCAGCAGGCCGATAAGCACGAACAGCCCCACGGCATAATATCCATGCTGCAGGAGGAACATCAGATAGTGGCTGTCGATGGAGCCGAAACGCTGGGCAAGTTTTTCGTCGAGCGGAACGTTTTTCAGCTCGAGCCCATAACCGAACTTCGGCAGGTTGTCGATCGCTTCGCGATAGACCTTCCAGAGCAGAATCCGGTGCATCGTGCCGGTATATTCGTATTCCTCGCCGTTGATTTCGATCATCGAAACCATTTCCTGCTTCTCGCCGGCCCATTTGCCCAGTATGCCCATCAACTGGTCGCGAACGGTGAATAACACCAGGCCGCCTGCCACCCCGCAGGCGATGATCAGGAGCCTCAGCTTCGGTTTACGAAAGAAGAAATAGGTGGCGACCGGCCCCAGCGAGCAAATTTGCGGGCCCCGAGAAACCGTAGCGAACAAGCCGACGGCAAGTGCCCATGGGCCGATTCTCATCCATTTTCGAGTCCCGGTTTTCTTCGCGATCTCCATCCCGTGCAGGGCCCAGGGCATCGACATCACCAGAGCCATCCCGAAAAAGATCGGGTGATCCATCGACCCTTGTGCCCGCTTCATGCCCCAGCGATACCCTTCGCCCGCTTCGAGCACACCGTAACGCCGGCCCAGGATCTTGTTCGGTAAATTGACCTTCGCGACGGCCTCGAAGAGCGCCATGCCGCAGACGAGCATGATCGCGCCGGACATCAGCGGGGCGACTCGCCGCAAATCGCGGTTCGAACCGATGAACAGCCGACCGGCAATATAGGGGAAAACCCACTTACGGGCGAGTTCGGCGGGCCCCAGCGGCCTGAGCCGGCCGACGCTGTACTGCGACATCACGATACAGCCGAAAAGGGCCATCAGTGCCAGATCAGACAACGCCGGCAGGTTCCGAACGGCACCTTCTTCACGCGGTTTTCCGAAATTCACGAGAATTCCGGCGATGCCGAGCAGGACCGCCACAAGCCTCAGGTCGATCACCATTGACCCGAAAGGCTTGGCGATCCAGATCTGCAGGAACCAGACCGCGACCGTCCACGTGCCCCAGAGCGCCGCGCGCGACGAATCGTATCTGCGGCCGCAGATAACCGCCACGACGCATAACAGAATGCTGCTGAGGATGAACCACATGGCCTGGCTGAGAACACTCCGGCGATCGCTCGTTCTGACGCACTCGAATTCGAACGGCCGCGAATTAGTGAACTTCCGATCATCACATCGATGCTGGGACAGAATATCCCGAGGGAAGTGCCGCTTCGAGATCCGCAGGGCGATAGGCCCCGCTCGCTCCTGGAGCGGGCGGGAAAATCAAGTGCGGCGGCGGCGCGCCGTTCCCCGGGTTCGCGATCGCCCAGGCGAACAGCTCTGCCACTTTTCGAACGTTCGATGCCCGGTCGAAATGCTCACGCACGAATTTCGCGCCGGAGGCTCCAAACCGGTCCACGAGGGCATCGTCTTTCAACATGCGTTCCAGAGCCTGCACAAGATCCGGCACGTTTTCGGTTTCCACAAGAAGCGAGTCCTGTTCGTCACGCACGAGGTCGGGGATTCCGACGAGCCGAGTCGACACAGCCGGTCGGCCGCACGCCATGGACTCCATCAACACCTGCGGCAAGCCATCCATATCGCCATCGGAATCCTTCACACAGGGAAGAGCCATGAAACGGAACCGGCCCAGCAAGCCCGGCAATTCCGCTTGCGGTACGGGCTTGCCCGTGATCGACACGCGGTCGCCCACTCCCAGCGCCGCCGCCATGCCTCGCAGCCTTGCCTCTTCCGGGCCTGAGCCGGCGATCACGCACCGAAATGCGACGCCACGGTCCTTCAGCACTCGGCATGCTTCGATCAGATGATGAAAGCCTTTCTTTTCGACCAGCCGGCCCACGCCCACGAATGCGGCTTCAGCCTGAGATGGCCGCGAAAACGTGTCGGCGTCGAATCGCTCCGTGTCGATGCCGCAATAGATCACCGGCAGACGGCCTGCGCTTGCCCCCAGGGCAAGATAGACAAGCCTGTGGTATTCAGCGATGCAATGGACGAATCGCGCACCACGCACCTTCGGCACCAGTGCCACCCGGTGCACGAAAAGGTCGTTGGCGTGGCCCGTCATCGAATAACCGACCCCCAGAAGTCGCGAAAGATGCATCGCGACCCCCGTGGCCGTATGAGCCCAGTGGGCATGCAGGTGGCGAATCTCATACCCCATTCGCCGCCACTGACTGGCCATGGAGATCGCCGGCAGAATTTGCGAAAGAAATGCCGCCTTCTGCCGCGGGCCTTCACAGGGGGTGAAAAGCGCGCCGAGGATCATGCGCCAGAACCCGGCGGGAAACAGTAGAGGAGCGAGGAGAACGTCGCAAATCCTTCGGCCCCTGGACATCGAACCGACGGAGATCATGGCTGATCGTACCGCGGCCAGTTCGTCGAGCCCTTCGTTGAAAGTCGCTTTCTCGAAATTCTTCACCGTACCGATCGCCAGCGGAACGCCCAGCGCAAGTAACCCCGCGGCCTCATTGCAGATCGTGGCATTGTTGAGTACATCCACGCCGACGTAGCCGACACGCTGCCGCGCTTCAGACGTAACGACGTCTGGGCGTTCGAGGTTCGCAGTCCGGTTTCCGTTCGAAGTTCCACTCATTGACCGCCAGATCTTTCTCGGATAGATGAAGCTGCATCATTCACGCATCGCTCAGCCTGAGACGGCATCTCGACTCTGATTCCGATTCGCACCGGTCAATTGCCTGTACAAATCCGCCAATTCGCCGGCTTTCGCTTTCCACGTCAAGTGATCCGCGACGTGCCGAATGGCGGCTTTAGACATTCCCGTCAGCCGGTCACGGTCGTTTCGAAACACGACCACAGCATCCTTCAAGCTTCGAACCAGATCCGCCCGAGGGGCCATCGGCAAAGCGACGCCAGTGCCCGAGGCCACAAGTTCGGCCGGGCCGCCATAATCGACGATCAGTGGAACCGTGCCGCACGCCATCGCTTCCAGTACGGCACCGCCTCCGAATTCTCGCAAGCTCGGTTGAACCAGAACGTCCGCCGAAACGAGTTCCCGGATCACGTCCTTCTGCTCGACCCAGCCCGTCCAGACAATTTTCTCCGCAAGCCCCAGTTCTGCCGCCTTTCGCTGGAGCGTTTCTTTCAACGGGCCATCGCCGACGATCGTCCACCGCGACCAGCTTTCGCTGCACTCCGCAAGTGCGTCCATCGCGATATCGAGAGCCTTGTAGGGCACGAGCCGCGCGACCGAAATCAGCCGAAGCGGGCGATCCTCGGCGGTATTCTCGTCCCGGCGGGTATCCGAACCTTCCAGCAACCGGAAGTCGAAACCGTTTTCAGGCATATACTTAAGCCGGCCTGAAGGAACGTCGTTCATCTCGGCCGCCGTGCTGCGGCTCCCGGCGAGAATGAGCGATGCCGAACGACGCATGCGTGCATGCCATGGCAAGCGCCGGTACGCTCGCCGCAACGGGATCAACCATTCCCTTTCGCCTTTTTTGAGTTCAGGAAATTCGTCAGGCCAGGCCAGGCCGCCATTGAGCGGGCCGACCACGAAAGGTACGGGCGACCACCCTGCGATGGGGCTCGGTAAAGTGGGAGAAACCGGGGTGACGCGATGGATCACGTCGAATCGACGTTCACGAATCGTTTTACCTAACCGCTTCCAGACGAGCCGTTCGAAATACACGTACCCTGGCCAGGCGAGCGCCATGTTGGTCGTCCAACCGAGAGTTTTCCCGCCACGTAATAACTGCCCCAGCCTGTACATCGGGCGGGCGATGACGTCGCTGTCGATGAACTCCAGCCCTTTGAGTAGCGGCACGATCGGATCGTCCGTAAGTGATTCACGATTCCGCACATGAGTCACCAGAGTCACCTCCAGATCCGGCCGCTGTGCCAGCGCCAGAATCTGGTTGTAACCGACGAGGGGAACGCTGGACCATTTCGGGTTACAGGCTTCGGCGAGAATCAGCACGCGAATCTTTTCGGTCTGATGCGCATCGTTCTGATTCATCGGCAACCCATGTGTTTCATTTTGTGGAGCGCTGGCTGGCCCGGGAGTCGAAACGGCGATCCTGGCCTCGGTGTCTTCACCCGCGATCGCTGCTCGTAACCGCTGAACGTGATACTCACGTAACTCCTTTGCGGAATTCGCCTTAGACTCATCCTTCATCGCGTTATCATCGGGAAGACGCCATTGCAGTGTCAGTGTATCGAAAATGAGTGGAGCGGAACATAAGACGCAAGTCGCGTTCCGAAAATCGGCACGCACATCGGCTTCGAACCACAATCCGTTACCTGTCAATGAGAAATGAGTCGGACTCATTCGAGGCTTGAATCGTCGAATCGCATTGTGGCTCACGAACCTCGTTTAGTGGCTCACGAACCTCTCAAGACGCCATCCTCGCTTTCGACTTACTGCATCGAAAGACAGGCACTGAATACGCAAGTCATTTTTAATCAACAACTTGAATCAATTCTGAGTGGCGCTATCAGAAAATTCCCCCGATCGAGGGGCACATTTTTTTTCGATTGGCACGCAAGATGCGAACATATCACTCAACGAACCGTAAGTCACGCAAGAATCGAACGACAGAGGAGCTGACCATGAATATCGCAACGACCAGCCGCACGATGAACCCGAAAATGGATTTGACCGTGCATCTGCCAGGTTTTGCCAACGGCAGGGCCGTCGGTGGATCGATGGCGAAGACGGCTGAGGAAGTCGTGCGACGCGGGATCGACATCACCCTTTCGGGGCTTGGTCTTCTGGTGCTCGCTCCGGTGTTCGCCGTGATCGCTCTTCTCATCAGAAAGCACGACGGCGGCCCGGTGATTTTCCGTCAGAACCGAGTCGGCAAGGACGGCAGGGTCTTCTCGTTCTATAAGTTCCGTTCGATGGTGAAGGACGCCGACGCCCTGAAAGCAAAGCTCGTCGAACAGAATCAGCATGGTGCCGCCGGAATCACTTTCAAGATGAAGGACGATCCCCGCATCACGCCCATCGGCAAGTTCATCCGCAAGTACAGCCTCGACGAACTGCCCCAATTGTTCAACATCCTCAAGGGAGACATGGCGATCGTCGGCCCTCGCCCCGCAGTGATCAAGGAAGTGGATCAATATGACGACCACGCTCGCGGCCGCCTTGCCGTTCGCCCTGGCCTGACCTGCTACTGGCAGATCATGGGCCGTGCGGAACTGAACTTCGAACAACAGGTCGAACTGGATCTCCGCTACATCGCGAATCGCAGCCTTCTGGAAGACGCCCGCATCTTCCTGGCGACTCCCAAGGCCGTTCTGGAAGGCAAGGGGGCTTATTGATCGAAAAGCCCCTTATTCGATAAACACGTCAGAAAACGGTTCGACCGCGGGGTCGACTCTTCGAAAGAGTCGACCCCGCGGTTTTCGTTTCGCTACAAATCATTGACACCCGGTGAGCCATAGAGATAATCCTGAGAGGCGATGAGACAGCATGACTTCAGACGGGATCTCGGTCAGCCGACGGAAATACGAATGGGTTCGAATACCTTCAATTCCGAAGACGATCCACTCAGCGGAGACTCCGTCTGGAACGACGAAATCGCCTGCCTGATGGCCGATTCGGTATTCCAGTTGCCCGAAGACCAAGATGGACTCGTTCAGGCCGACACGCCGACCGCATTCCATTCGAACCAGGGGCTCGGCCACATCGACAGGTTCGTGCTCACTTCCGTTCTGGGCACGGGCGGTATGGGGATCGTGTTCCGTGCTTACGACCCGGCGGAAGACTGCGAAGTCTGCGTCAAATTGATGAGCCATACGCTCAAGGACAAGCGAAACGCCCGGCTGAGATTCGAACGTGAAGCGTCGATGTTGCGGATGGTACGGCACCATAATGTCGTTCGGCTGATCGAGCAGGGCAACGTGAAGCTCGAAAACGGGACTTCCCTGCCCTGGATGGCGATGAGCCTGGCACCCGGGCATCCGCTCGACAAGATGCTCAAGAAAGAGGGCCGATTCTCGGAGAATCGCATACTCTGGATCGGTAAGGAACTGACCCGCGGCCTCGCGGCCATTCACGAGGCAGGCATCGTCCACCGCGATTTGAAACCCTCCAACCTGATCGTGGACGCAACCTCCAATCGTCTGTCCATCATTGACTTCGGGCTCGCAAGGCCGCTTCGCAATTCGACTATGATCACCCGCTCCGATCAGCTTCTCGGCACGCCGGCATACATGTCGCCCGAGCAGTTCAAGGGTGCTCCGCTGGATCATCGGACAGACCTTTACAGCGTGGGCGTCGTTCTCTATACGATGGCCGCGGGGATTCCGCCTTTCGTGGCGAACGACTGGTCTGCTTTACGAAACCGGGTCATGACAGGCAAGGCTGAACCTGTCGACCAACTGCGCCCAGATCTCTCCGAGGGACTTCGCCGGCTGATTCACACGCTTCTCGAAAAAAACCCGGCCCGCCGGCTTGCTACAGCGGTCGCGGTGGTGCACGCTCTGGAATCGGTCGAGCCGAAGGTGGAAAGTGGTGACCTGGACCCTTCAGCCTGGTGCCGCGTGATACTCGCCGACGACGACGAACTTTTCGGCCGGGCCGCGATACACCGCATGAAGATTAAGGGTGTCGCCATGAGGCAAGCCCTCACGCCCTTCGAACTCTTCCGCATGGTTTCCGAAAAACCGGGGCCCGATGCCGTACTGGTCGATATGGCGTACGGCGATCACGACGGCATGGACGTCGTCAGGCAACTTCGGGAAGAACGGCCCGATCTTCCCGTTCTTGTCCTCACTTCGGCTCGGTCCATCGATAAAGCCGTCGCCGCCATGAAGCTCGGCTGCAAGGACTTCCTCTGCAAGCCGCTGGAAGACGACAATCTGGCCAGGGTCATCCGCGAGACGATCGTTCCGAACGATCGTTCCGATGCCTGAATCGATTTGCGCCGGAATTCCTCGAAATCCGATGGAAATCATATGGAGAGTCTCGCCTGATTCGTGCACCAGGTCTATGATATTTGGTGCAAATGTCACCGCGAACCGACCAGACGTGGTTTCACAATCGACCGGAGATGACTGACGCTGTGGACTATCGCGAACTTTGGACCGATCCTGATTTTCTGGAGATGGTCACGGAATACGTTGAAGCGCACACCGGGAAATGCGATGGGTGGCAGTTCGACGCCGCTTATCAGGAGCCGCTCAAACTCGCGGCCGAAGTGCACAAAATCGCCGGCTCGGCGGGAATGTACGGCTTTCCCGACCTCACGGATGCGGCGAGGGCTCTGGAAACGGCTATCCGTGAAAACGGCTCGCCGGAATTGGCCCGGACGTTGTTTCAGGATCTGAAGACCCGGGTATCCATCGCGGCCGAAGAACTCTCTCACTACAAAGCCGCGCTAAAGTCATGATCTGACGAATCCAGACGGCGGTAAGCATCGATACTGCCACGTGCTAGACCTCGGCAGCGGATTCAATCCGTATCCCCTTCGGTCGAATCGGGCAAAATCTGGCCGCTGTCCTGAGATATGCCGTATTTTTTCATTTTGCGATAAATCGTGGCCGCGCCGATGCCCAGACGGCGCGCCGCTGCTCGCACGTTTCCCCTGGTGAACTCCAGGGCGTTCTCGATCGCGAGTTTTTCCATTTCGTCGATCGTGCCGGCCATCTCCGGCTTCGCTGACGTGAACCCCGAGTCGGATTCCGGTGCGATCGAAATTCCCTGGCCGAACGGAATCCCCGCGGAAGATGCCCGGCTGCTACTTCCGAACCGGATCTCTTCGGGAAGATCCGCAAGCGTGATCACGGGCCCCTCCGTAAGAATTTCCATGCGTTCGATCGTGTTTTCGAGTTCGCGAACGTTACCGGGCCAGGGATATGCGATCATGGCACGCATGGCATCGGGGTCGAACTGTTTCGATGGTATGCCGTTGCGCGAACAGATCCGGCGCAGGAAGTGAGAGATCAGAGGCGGCACGTCCTCTGGTCGATCACGTAATCCCGCAAGACGAATCGGGACGACATTCAGGCGGTAATAAAGGTCCTCCCGAAACTTCCCTTCGAGTACCTGATCGTAAAGGTTTCGGTTCGTGGCGGCGACGATCCGCACATCGGCCCTGCGTGCTTTCGACGAACCGACTCTCTGAAACGTACGTTCCTGGAGAAACCGAAGGAGCTTGGCTTGAAGGTCGAGCTTCATTTCGCCGATTTCGTCGAGGAACAGCGTCCCCTCTTCAGCCGATTCGACCGCGCCGGGGTTTGTCGAATCGGCGCCGGTGAAGGCCCCTTTTTCGTGCCCGAACAGTGTCGATTCGACCAGTTCGCTCGGCAGCGCCGCCATGTTCAATGGCAAAAACGGCCCTGATCTGCGGCGGCTCAACTGATGCACCGCCCGGGCGACGACTTCTTTCCCCGTGCCGCTTTCGCCCAGGATCAGAATGTTGGCCTCAGTCGGGGCCACGCGGCGAATCAGCCGGACGAGATCCGCTGTGGCCGGGCTTTCGCCGATGATCCCGTGGTCCGTCTCCGGACCGGCGTCCGTACTGGCAGGTCGGCTCACGCTCGAGCTTTCCGCCTGCGCTGGATCTCGCTTCGAAGCTCGAGCGTCACGCGTCTCGATCGCTTCGTCGATCAGCGACTTCAAACGGTTCGAGTCGATCGGCTTGACGAGAAAATCGCGTGCTCCGGATTTGATCGCGCTGATCGCCAGGTCGATCGTTCCGTATGCCGTAATCACGACGATCGGCAAATTCGGGCACCGCTGCCGAATATCCCGAATCAGTTCGAGGCCGTCCGATTCGCCGAACCTGACGTCCAGGAGCAACATGTCGGCGGGTTCGCCACGCTCGAACAATTCCAGCAGCTCTTTTTTGTTCAGAGCGACGGAATGGTCCACTCGCCAGGTTTTCAGGTGATAGCCCAACAGCCGGGAGACGTTCGGATCGTCGTCGGCGATGATGACGCGTGTCGTCGGCTTGCGTGCGGATGGCTGCATCGTATCGTCTGGTTCGAGGGCACTTGGGTATCGAGCCACATTCTACGCATTCGCAAGACAGTTTCGAACCACGCCGCCGGGTTTCCCGGCCGATGAATCAAAATCGAATGACGTGTGACCGTTTTTCATCGGAACGAACGCCAGGATCGATCTGACGTCGATCGCACCAGCGCATCAGGTTTCGGCTAAAGCGCATCGTTTCGAGCGATCCCGATGCCGTCGAACTGTCTCGTTTCGGAACGGCAAGGTGTCTCATGATTCGGATTTTCGGCTTTTTCGAGGTTTATCGGGAATTGGCATCGGATTCCCATTTGTTTCCGTCATCGGCTGACGCGATCCCCCGAAAGTCGCGTACCGCAACACGAACGCAAGAACGAACGAAAGACTCTGATCATGCGAACCATCAAGCGATTCTTCACCAGGACTGTGATGCAAGACAACGGCAAGAAAACCCGCCGCGGCGTTCGACAGGTCAAGCTCGGGTCGGAAATGCTCGAAGGCCGTCAATTGATGGCCACAGGACCGGTTTATGACCCCGGCACCAAGCAACTGCTGATCTACGGGTCCAACGGAAACGATAGCGTCAATGTCGGCTATGGCACCAAGGTCGATTCGAAGGGCTTGACCGTGACGGATTCGTCGCAGATCAAGGTCACGATGCAGGTTCCCGACGGTTCCTACCTTGAAGGCCAATTCGCCGCAGCCGACATTTTGCTGGCCCGCTATGTCGGCAAGGGCGGCAACGACCTCATCCAGAACCGCACGAACCTGGTGATCACCGTCGCGGATCAGCCTAATGGCGGCACGGTGAGCACCTCGCTCCTCTATGGCAGCACGAACAACAACCTGAACAATCAATCCAGCCAGATCGGTGTGTTCACGGTCGGCTCAACAGGCGAAGTCAACATCGACTATATCTTCCGTGGAGCCGGCTACAACGGTTCGCTCGGCTTCTTCAACCTCGAAGGTATGGACCAGTACACTCCCGGTTCCGATGAGTACATCAAGGAAGCCGTTCGGCGTGCGACCAGGAACGACGAACAGGGCTTCTCGGCGATCGACGCTTCGAAAGAAGCAGCCCGCTTCTCCGGCAAGACGTCCTGGGAAGGCGATCTCAACAACAAAAAGGAAAAATACGAAGGGGTCAAAACGTTCGACAAATTCGCCCCTGGAACGAAATTCGCCGCGATCCTCATCCCGAGCGGCACGTTCAAGGACGTAAACCAGAAGCTCGATAAGAAGCAGACTCTGTCCGCCAGCGAACGCCCCCTGTTCAGCATCCCGGAAGCTAACCCCTACGTGGCGACGAGCCAGCTTTGGGGCCAGATGGGTGACCTCGACAACCGCGGCAGCCTGTTCGCGTTCGAAGACCAGCGTCTGGATGGCTCGACCGACAAAGATTACAACGACATGGTCTTCCAGATCACCGGAGCCACGGGCGTAGCCGCACCTGTGACGGAAGTCGCGAATCCGAACAGAAAATTCCAGACGGAAACCGTTTTCCAGGCCGAAATCAAGGAATACGCCACCGAACAGAAAAACCTGGATGTGATGACCGAATCCCAAGGCCGTAAAGGCATCTGGGAAGTCGACCGATCGGGCCAGGTCACCATCGATTACCGCTTTGACGGCGGTGGTTACGAAAGCGAAATGGCGATCTTCAGCCTGGCCGGGATGGAGAACTTGACCCCCGGTTCGCCTGAGTACATCAAGGAAGCCGCCCGCCGGGCTCTTACGGGCACCGAACTGGGCCACGTCGTGATCCGCGATCGTGTCGAAGGTGCGGCCGTCGCCGGTCCGATGACATGGGAAACGAACTTCGACAAGAGTGCGTATACGGGGATCAAAACCTTCGCGATGAAGCCTGGCGACCTGGTCGCCGCCATGCTGGTGCCGGCAGGAACGGTCTGGGAAGCCTTCAACAAGCCTGAGCTCGGTAAGGACGTCAAGTCCTCTGACTCGAAGAAGCTGCCTCTGTTCTCGATTCCGGAAGCCAATCCCATGAATTCCTGGGGTGGTACGCAGATGATCGACATGATGTTCGAAGATGTCGCGGGCCGTCAGTATGGCTGGGAAGACATCCGCGGCGACAACGTGCCCAACTGCGACCGTGACTTCAACGACATCGTCTTCTCCATCAGCGGTGTGCGGATGGGTGCCATCGACAGCTGGGACAAGGTTCCGACTCCAGCGAACAAGAGAATCCTGAAATCGTCCCTGGCGTCCTCGATCTTCGTCTGATCGTTCGCCGAAACGAAACCGGTGGGTGAAGCTGGTCCGGCGGTCTTTCCCAGGAAAGGTCGTCGGACCAGCCGATTTCCGAAGCCATAAGACCGACCGATTCGCGGGTGGGATCTGGACGATCGGCAAACAAATACCGGTCCGAAGTGTATCGATCGAAATCACGAAGCTACGGTACAGGCGTCTGTCGTTTTTTTCTCGGACAATTACGGATCTTCGCTTATGATAAAGAGAGAGAGTGAAACCCGCTGAACGAGTATCGTGCGGCGATTCGGTCCGCACTCGAATTCCGTAGGCCAGCGAACAGTGCAGCGCAACGATGCCGTCCGAATTGATGCCGTCCGAATCGATACTGAAATACGTTTGCGACTCCCGGCGAATTCAGGCCTTGCTTCGAACCCGGCTGCTGGATTCTCCTCCCGAGGAAGGATTCGATCGTTATACTCGCATGGCGAGCCGAATGCTCCGATGCCGAGTCAGCCTGATATCCCTGGTGGATGCGGAACGACAGTATTTCAAAAGCCAGTTCGGACTGCACTATCCATGGTGCGAAATGGGCGGGACCGCGCTCGATCACTCCATGTGCGCGACTGTCGTCGAAACACGGGACGTCCTCCTGATCGAAGACACTCGAAACGACCCTGACTGGCAGAATCATCTCGCGGTCCGGAACATCGGCGTCGCCAGCTATCTCGGTTTTCCGCTGCATTCCCCGGATGGCCGCCAGATTCTCGGCTCATTCTGCGTGATCGACAGCGAACCGAGGAAATGGTCCGAGATCGATCTCGAAGTGATGAATGACCTGACCCATATGGTCGAGGAGAAGATCCGTCTCAGGGCCGAGATTGAGAAACGAACGGAGATCGCGGTCAGACTGAACGAGACGAATACAAAAATCCGCGAGTTTTCCGATCGCTCGCGGCTCGTTATGGCGACTCTCGCGCATGAAATTCGCACAGCCGCGACATCGCTGAGCGGCCATGCCGAAATCGCCGCGACTTCGAAAGACCCGACCGAGCGGGACGCTTCGGTTCACGCGATCCGCCGCAATACCGAGCATCTCATCCATCTCGTCAACGACAATCTGGATTCCGCCAAAATCGAATCGGGACAGATTCGTTTCGAATCGATCGTCTTCGACCCGGTTACATTATCGAAGGAAATCGTCGATGCACTGGCTCCGATCGTCAGTTCGAAACCGGTCCAGATGAACTTCGATTCGAACGGCGATGCCGTGCCGAGTTTCGTTTCGGGCGATCCGACGCGAATCCGGCAGATTCTGCTGAATCTGATGAACAATGCCGTCAAATTCACGGATCAGGGCTCCGTGACGCTCGATCTGGATTCGGAATCCTGGGAGATCCCGGCCGGTTCGACCGTCAGTATCGATACCGCCATTCTGATTTGGCGTGTGATCGACACCGGATCTGGAATGTCGCCGGCACAGGTCGATGCTTTGTTTCGCCCCTACGTACAGGCGGATGCGACGATTCACCGGCGATTCGGCGGCAGCGGCATGGGGCTTTACATTTCCAAAGAACTCGCGGAAGCCATGGGAGGCACGATCCAGGTCATAAGTGAGCCCGGCCAGGGGACTCAGTTCATCCTCCGCCTGCCATTCGAAATCCCTTCGGAGGCCGAAATCGCCGACCGTCCTCAGAAACCGGAACTGCCGGAGAAACTGGCGGGGAATCCGCGGGTACTGATCGTCGAGGACACCCCCGATATCCAGAAGATCCAGCACTATCTTCTGAACCGGGCAGGTTGCGATCCGCAAATCGCCTGCAACGGCCGGGAGGCGGTCGAAATGGTCCGAACCGCAACCAGTCCGTTCGACCTGATACTTATGGACGTTTTTATGCCCGAACTCGATGGCCGCCAGGCGACGACCGCCATTCGCGAACTCGGATTTCGAGGCCCCATCATCGCTCTCACGGCTTCGATCGATGACGATGAAATCCGGAAAATGCATGAGGCCGGTTGCGACGCGCACATGATGAAGCCGATGGAATTGAAGAAATTCGTCAGCCTGGCACGATCATTGATCGCCCCGTTACCCTGTGAATGATTCGCAGGTGCGAACGGATCCTGTCAGACTGCCATTCCGGCTTCGAATCGAAATGGAATCGAAATTCATCGATCGGCCTGAAATCGGGCGAGGCGTGATTCGCGATCTTCGAACATCGACCGCGCCGTGAGGTTTCCGGGGGCCAGCTCGATCGCGCGAAGCGCCATTTTCAAAGACACTTTCAACGCCGCTTCGGCGCTTGCCGGGTCTTCGGCCTTCAGCGCGTTTTTCCAGTCCTGTAGCGAAGCCTCGCTCAGTATCAGATAGGTTTCGAATCGCTCCGGGTAACGCGATTCGAGTACGTGCCCGATTTTCCTGTACCTTCGAGAAAGCGTATGTGCGCTGGTCCATTCACCTTGAGCACGAAACCATGTCGATACGGTCGCCACGGGCCGAATCAATTCCTCGAACGCGATCGTCAGTATCGAATCGGGCTTTCGGCGAAGTCGCCGCAGAAGATGCTCCGCATCGTCCAGCACGGACTTGATTTCCGATTCGTCCGGGTCCGACGTATCGCCTTCGGCTCGAAAGACCAGCGGCTCAAGTCGATACATGACCAGCTCATGCTCGAGCAAGAGCCGTGATTTCTCGTCCAGGGCCGTAGCGTCCGGGCGTGTTTCGGAAGTGTTGGCATGCTCGAATTCACGGCGATCGTAAAGGGCCAGTCTGAGACGGATTTCTTCGGATTCCGCGAGATCCGACCAACGTGATTCGCATTTCCTGTGAAACGTGTCCCAAATCTGTGCCGCTTTCGAAAGGCCTTTCAATTTTGCGATGTTAGCTTGATCCCGCGTTCGATCCAGAACTTGTGACGCGATATGGACCCTCGAACGGCGGTCCTTGAGCAGGTCGATCCAGATCGCGGCACGTTCGAAGTGCCGTACGTCTTCCTGTAACTTGGCACAGATCATGTCCTCTTGCGACTCGAGATCCTTGCCTTTGACGTTTCCGAATGCAAATTCGGCGAGCGCAAGCTCTCGTATGGTCGCCTGATTTTCGGGGTCCAGTTCATGACTCCTCTCCAGCAGCCTCAGGGAGCATTCGAACAGATCGTCTGCCGATTCGAAGAGGTCTTTATGAAGTGAAGCACAGAACCTCGCGCCCATCGCCTGCAGAAGCATGCCGGTGCGGGCCATTTCCACCGGATCGGCCGGCGAACCACCAAGGATCTCCTCCGTGCGAAGCCGGGATGTCGTAATCAAACTCTGCAGCCTGGACCCGAAGAACACGCGCGGCTCGACCTGTCGCAGCTCCTGAATCCATTCGTTCTTCTTCAGCGGAATCGTCGCGTCCCGGGCCTGTCGATCTCCGAGAAGGAACCAAAGCGTACCCGTAAATACGAACACAGCGAACGTGGCGACGCACACCTTCGCCGTGGCTTTCATTTTCCGCCATGACACCGACACGTCAGCCGGGACCGAATCTCCTGATCGCGACTTTCTCGGGTGATTCGCATCGAGCCATTGCCCCAGTTCTTTCGCCAGCGTTCCAGGGTTCGGTTGTCGGTCGGCCGGTGATTTCGCCATCGCCTTTCGGCAGATCGCGATCAGTCTCGGATCGATCCTGTCGATCGCACTCGGAGGGAACCGCAGCGGTTCGGAACGGACGCGAGAGATCAGTCTGCGTGTCGACGAAGCAACGAACGGAGGCCTGGCGGTCAGCAGAAAAAAGAGAATCGCCCCGAGGCCGTAGACATCCGTCGCTTGCCCGAGCTGCCGCGTGTCCTTCGAAGCCTGCTCTGGCGCCATGAACGCAGGCGTGCCACCGCCATGCGAAGGCTCGGTCGAGGCGAGTTCGTTCCGCATGGCGATTCCGAAATCGGAAATCTTCGGAACGCACTTCTCCGGAGGCGTCGATTCCGGACCATCCAACAACACGTTCGAAGGCTTCAGGTCGAGATGCCACACGCCAGCGCGATGAATGACCTCGACCGCGGTGGCGAGCCGCTGGACCAGAGTGGCCGCGACCTCCGGGGCGAGCGGCTCCTTCACGCGATCTCGCAGAGTCCCGCCCCGGATATATTCGAGAACCATGACGTACCAGCGCGACGTTTCCTCGATACGATAGAGACGGACGACATTCGCGTGCTGAATCAGGGCCGTGGCTCGAACCTGTCTGAGCCAGCGGCTTCGGCCCGCGGGGTGGGACATCCACCCGCCAGGCAGGAATTTCAGAGCCACCAGACGTTGCGTCTCGATTTCTTCAGCGAGATGAACGACCGCTTCGCCACCACGCCCCAGCTCGCGAATCAGACGAAATCCGGGAATCGCAGGGACGGCTTCGAACTCGTCAGTGTCGATCAGATCACCACTGGCGGACTGGGGATCGATCGAGATTGCGGACATCCGGTCTGAATCGGCCCAGTCTTGCAGAATCGCCTGACAGTCGGTGCAACCTTCGACATGACTTTCGAGCTTGAAGTAAAGCTCCGGGGCGATTTCGTCATCGCCTATGCGACGCAGGAGAGACGCCGGCGGGCATTCGCTCCCCCCGAACAGGTCATCGGCAGATTCGTTCGAGGCGTGCGGCGTATCGCCCGGTCTCATGGGGCTTCGACTCGTTCGAGCTCGATCTTGAAAGCGTTGCGCACACGGGAATATGCGGCAAAAGCCGCGGCATAGGACATGCCGAATTCCGTCGCGGTTTCTCGTATGGAACGGTCTTCCATCGAAATCGCCCAGAACACGTCCCAGGACCGATTCCGAAATCTGGCCTGCACGGCTGCCCGGGCACGATCCAGACGTTCGCGTTCGACCTGGTTCGATTGTTGGGAACGAGGGGAGAGAAACTGCAGACTTGTCGACAAGCTTCCCGACCCATGACCTGACTGACCGATTCGCATCGTCTTGCCGGCGTATTCTCGATACCGGTCTTCCCGCCGGGCAGCTCGAGCCGCGGATTTACGGTAATCGGAGATGCGTGAACTGTGCAGCGTCTTCAGCCAGCGGCGAAACGACCGGTTCGGGTCGTAGCGGAAGCCGACGATCCGCCGGGCGATTTCGATCCATAACATCTGCTTGAATTCGCTGACGTCCGACGGATTGTCGAGCGACTTGCGCGACCAGCGGTCGATCAGCGCGTCGTAGCGTAAATGCATCACGTTCCAGGCGGATCGATCCGACCAGTCGGCGGCACGTTTCAAAAGAGTCGGACTGGTGTCATGTTCGGTTCGGCTCATACGTACGGCCCCGAAGTGCGGTAACCATGGTCCGATTCGTCAAGTTCAAGACTTGATTTCCAGTAATGATATACCATTCTGCGCGTCTTACCAACCGAATCCGGGCGTGATTCTGGCCCGATTCTTTTTCTGGCCAGTTGGGCAGTCGATTCTGTCAGAGTCCGGACGTCGAAGATGGCGATCCCGCTCGATGCCGACACGGTCGCATCCATTTTTGACGATCGGCTCAACGACCTGAAACTCGGAAGACATGTTCATGAAGCGCGGAATTGACGAATTCGACATAGCTTTGTCTCAACGGCGGAATTATGCTGATAGCCGAGATCCCCGAAATCGATCGTACCCAATGCCTCCTTCCGCTTTGTGGGGAAGCTGAAAAGGCCATGACGCCAGGGGTGAGCCGGGCGGCAGGTGCATCGATTTGCCGAGCGGCTCGAACATGTGCCCGACTTCGAAGAATCGAAGCCTCTCATTAACGGTCTTTATGAGCGTTCGTGATCGTTTCGATGTCTCTCGGAATCGACTGCTATCAGAACCTTCAACAGGAGATTCCCCAAATGATGAAAAAATCAGGTTCGTTTCGATTCCTGAGATTTCTTCTGTCTATCGCGATCCTGAACGTGCCCACGCTTTGCCAGCAGGCATTCGCAGGTGATCATTCCGTCGTTCGAACGCAGGGTAACCGGCAGCGATCCGAAATTCGGTCCGCCACGATGCGCATGCTCAAAGCAGCCGCTGCCAGCATGTCGACCGCCGCGGTCGCCCCCACGAACGCCCAGGCGAAGAAGCCGAATATCGTGATCATCTGGGGCGACGACGTCGGTCAGTCCAATATTTCGGCCTACACGATGGGACTGGTCGGTTACCGTACGCCGAATATCGACAGAGTCGCCAGAGAGGGCATGATCTTCACCGATTATTACGCGGAACAGAGCTGCACGGCAGGGCGTGCGTCGTTTCTGACCGGCCAGCACGGGTTACGGACAGGCCTGACGAAAGTCGGCTTGCCTGGCGCGAAGGTCGGACTTTCCGAGAAAGACCCGACGATCGCGGAACTCCTCAAGCCCCTCGGTTACGCCACGGCCCAGATCGGCAAGAATCACCTGGGAGACCGCAACGAATTCCTTCCGACTCTGCACGGGTTCGACGAGTTTTACGGCAATCTCTACCACCTGAACGCCGAAGAAGAACCCGAACACCCTGATTATCCGAAAGACCCCGCGTTCAAGGAGAAATACGGCCCCCGTGGCGTTCTCGACTGCAAGGCCACCGACGTGGACGACCCGACCGTCGACCCCCGGTTCGGAAAAGTCGGCAAGCAGACCATCAAGGACACCGGCCCGCTGACCAAAAAGCGGATGGAGACCATCGACGCCGAAATCGCCACCCGGTCGGCCGATTACATCAAGCGACAGGCCAGCGGCGACAAGCCCTTCTTCCTCTGGGTAAACTTCACCCACATGCACTTCCGCACGTATGTGGAAGAATCGAAAAAGGGCCAGGCAGGCAAATGGCTCGGAACTTACGCCGATGCCATGGTGGAACATGACAAGAACGTCGGGACGGTTCTCGACGCTCTGGACGCCGCCGGGCTGACGGAAAACACTTTCGTCATGTATTCCACGGACAATGGCCCGCACATGAATTCCTGGCCCGACGCGGCCATGACGCCCTTCCGCAACGAAAAGAACTCGAACTGGGAAGGTGCCTACCGCGTGCCCGCCATGGTGCGCTGGCCCGGCAAGATCAAGCCAGGCACGATTTCGAACGCCATCACCTCCCACCTTGACTGGGCTCCTACCCTGGCTTCGATCGCAGGCGATTCGTCGGTGAAGGAAAAGCTGCTGAAGGGCTACGCCATCGGCGACAAGACCTTCAAGGTCCATCTCGACGGTTTCGACCTGGTTCCTTACCTGACCGGAGAATCCGCCAAATCACCGCGTGATGAGTTCGTCTACTGCAACGACGACCAGCAAGTGACCGGCTATCGCTACAATAACTGGAAGCTCGTTTTCATGGAGCAGCGGGCCACCGGAACTCTCCGGGTCTGGGCAGAACCGTTCGTCACGCTTCGCGTGCCGAAGATCTTCAACCTTCGAAACGACCCTTACGAGCGGGCTGACGTGACTTCGAACACCTACTATGACTGGCTGCTCGAACGCGCTTACCTGCTCATCCCCGCCCAGGACAAGGTCGGCGAGTTTCTGGCGACATTCAGGGATTATCCGCAGCGCCAGAAAGCCGCGACGTTCAACCTCGACGAAGTCATGGATAAACTCCGTCAAGGCAATACCACTGGTCAGTGACCCTATGGTCGACCGTTCGGACCCGACCTGCGTTTCGGTTCCGAACGACTGACGTCACCGTTCGGACGAGACCGGTCAAAAATGACCGGTCCCGTTCGCTCGTTTCCGGATTTCGTTACGGACGCGGAAATGTGATGTGCCGGAATGCCTCGAAAACCCGATGATCGTTCGCTCGGGCCACGACGCCCATGATCCATTGAGGAGCCGTACGATGCGCATGACCATTCGGACGACAATCTCGGTGGCCATGACGCTGACGTTCTGCGTCAGCGTCGCCGCTGCCTCCGACCCCCTGCCCAGCTGGAACGACGGGCCAGTGAAACAGGCGATTCTCTCGTTCGCCGACGCGGCGGCCGACCCGGCGAGCCCGCTATTCGTCCCTGCGCCGGAGCGCATCGCCGTATTCGACAATGACGGCACGCTCTGGCCCGAGAACCCGATTCCATTTCAACTTGCGTTCGTGATCGACGAACTGAAACGCCGGCTTCCCGAAAACCCGTCCTGGAAAGACAACGAACTGGTCATGGCCGCCGTTGAAGGCCGGCTCGAGAAAATTGTGGCAGGCGGAACCCCGGCGTTGATCGAACTGCTTGACCTGACGCATGCGGACGTCGCCTCCGACGTGTTCGAACGCCGGGTCCGCGATTGGCTGAAATCAGCCGAACACCCTCGCTTCGGACGTCGATACGATGAATTGGGTTATGCGCCTATGTTGGAACTCCTAAGCCATTTAAGATCGAAGGGCTTCAAAACATATATCGTCTCCGGCGGCGGGCAGGATTTTATGCGAGTCTGGGCCGAATCGGTTTACGGCATTCCACCGGAATGGGTCATCGGCTCCTATGCACGAACCGAATACGCCTTGATCGAAGGGAAACCGACTCTGACGAAACGCCCAGGCGTCGAGTTCATCGACGACAAGGCAGGCAAGCCGGTTGCTATCGACCGGTTCATCGGCCGCAGGCCGATCGCGGCCTTCGGCAATTCGGACGGCGACAAGGCGATGCTGGAATGGACGACCGTCGATCGTCCGAACACCCTGGGGGTGATCGTCCATCACACCGACGACGCCCGGGAATATGCCTATGACTCCGCTCCGAAAAGCTCCGGAAAACTGATCGAAGCGCTGCAGGAAGCTCCGGAGCGTGGCTGGCACGTCATCGACATGAAAACGGGCTGGAAACGCGTCTTTCGTTTCGACCCTTGAGATGCATGCGAGAGGCTAAACCCCGATTCGCACATTTTTTATGGAAAAAATGTGCGAAAGTTCGCACGATCGTACCGATAAATGGACTCGTACGGATTTCGAAGTGGGGCTTGCCGAAATCCCAAGCTTCCGTGAAGTCAATCGATCCTCATCCGAAGGTTTCGGACCCATGCCCCTTTTGCCGCAGAAACGGATTGGCTTCACGCGCCTCCTGATTCTGGCCCTCCTCGGCTTCTCATGCGAGCTTGCCTATGCGCAAGAGCCATTGACCGATGCCGCCCCGGACGTGTTCGTCGACCTGCCGATCGAGTCGAATTCCGCGGAGCCGGATCGGTCGCCTGGAGAAATGGCGGACGCGCCTGA
This sequence comes from uncultured Isosphaeraceae bacterium, assembly GCA_964608915.1. Lineage (GTDB taxonomy): Bacteria > Planctomycetota > Planctomycetia > Isosphaerales > Isosphaeraceae > QWQI01. The sequence goes on along the minus strand of CAZSQA010000027.1, from coordinate 1,561 downwards.
ATCGGAAGCGGAAGAGCGTGAAAATTTCATCGAAACCGACCGGAACGCTTTCACGTTCTCCCGGCTGACGACAGGACGCAACGTAAGGGTTTTCGAGTCGGCATATTCGTTCATCAATATCGGCAGCGAGGGCGCGAAACACAGTTTCCCGGAAACGCTTTTACGGATCGGCCTGACCGAGCGATTCGAGGCCCGTATCGGCTACAATTTCGAAACCGGCCCGGAAACCGAATCCGCCGAAGGGGATGTCGTCGGCGGCTTCGGGGCGAACGCTGAGCAGCAAATGCTCTACGGCTTCAAATATCAGGTCACACGCCGAAATCGCGAATACCTGCTGCTACCTGATAGTGCCTTTCTGCTTCAAGGTCACACGCCGATCGGCTCGCTCGAAGGCCAGACACAGGTGCGACTCGGATACTCCTGGGGCTGGGAATTGCCGCGGGGGCTGCAGTTCGACCAGGCGATCCGGTTCGGTACCGACCGGGAATTCGACGATCGTTACAACCTCTGGTCCCCCTCGGCCGTTCTCCGGATCCCACTGGTCGAGAGTCGCCGCTGGTTCACCCAGATCGAATACTTCAGTATCATGAGCGACGGCCGTGAAATCGATTTCTCGAAGCAGTTCATCGACACCGGCCTGCATTATCTGCCGACTCCGAACCTGGAAATCGGCTCGGTGGTGGCTTTCGGAATCAACGAGCAGACTCGCGGCATTTTCGTCAATTTCGGCTTCGGATATCGGTTCTGATCGGGATTCGAATCCAGGTCGATCATCGAACGGATCATAATGATCACGCGACATCGTCCTCCATCGGGTCGCCATCGAATGATACATTGAGGTTCGTGCGAGGAATCGACTTCCGGATCGACGGTAATTTCGGAAGAATGTACCACCACCTCAATCGATTTCGTCGCTCGCTTCCGAAGAATGTGAACGTTTGTCCTAATAGATCCCGGAAGTTCGTAGTCAATGGCTCAATTCCATTTTCGAAAACTCGAAAAATGGTTCGATGCTCTCGATAGCTTCGGATACCGTGCAAGGTTATCCTTTCGTTTCGAATCGCAAACCGCGAAGGCGCAAGTCTATGTCGAAGCTGAGCCTTATTACCCGCTCGATCTTTACGATGCAACGAGTACGCTAATCCCGCCCGTGAATTTCACGATTCACGCGATCGAGCCCAAACGCGTCGAGACACGATTCTCTGGTCTAGAGATCGCATTAGAGCACGACCCGATCTCGTTCCGGACCGATGATCCTGAACTCTGGGTCTACGAAAACAATGCGGAGATTTTCTGCAATTCTCCAGTGAATTGCGCGGAATTGTACCGAAATGTCTCGAGACGAATGCATGGCCATACTTCGAGCGAAGACATTTTCCGCTACCTGTCTCCGACTAGGAACGAGAAACCGCCGTTCTGGCTCGGTGGGTTCCCGGCATCTCTCTTCCGCCATGTACGCGAGACGCTACTGGAAATGAATGTCGCGATTTTCGTTCCCGCTGAGCCTAGAGCGGTTCACTCGTGCTTGTAGTGGTATCCGCAACTTCGGAACCAGCCAAAG
>CAZSQA010000026.1:0-95908 GCA_964608915.1 uncultured Isosphaeraceae bacterium | reverse complement strand
CGTTTTCACCTCGTTGATCAAATAGCACAGTCCGCGCCTTTTGCCGGGTGAAAGCGCTTCCCAGACTTCCGCCGCCGTGTGGTCCACTTTCAGCTCGCGGGCCAGTTCTTCCGGAACGTTCACCTGGTCCTGCGGTATCAGCCGGAATGCCACTTTCACACGGCTGCCCAGTTGCAGACCGGCTTTGGTGAGCTTCGGTTTCGAAACGACCAGATACCATTCGCCCCCGGTCGGCTGCCAGGAACCCTCGAACACGACACCGTTCAGGTCGACCTCCACCCGCAGCCTGGGATAATCTTTCAAAGGCAGCACGTCGTGCAGTCTTTTGTCCAGCTTGATCACTGTGAACGCGAACGTGCCGAAATCCTGCTTCTCGATCGTCGTTTCGAAGCGAATCACAGGCGATTTCATTTCTTGACTCGCTCCTCTTTCGCCGTTATCTGAATGACGAACCCTGCGTCCGCCACGGAAACGATCAGAACGCCTGCTCCATACGCGGCCAGGTCAAGCCAGTCGAACCCCGAGCCCAGAATCAGGCGCCCGAAAAGCGTTCGCCGGATTCCGTCGATCCAGTCCGCATGATAAAGCTGCGAAAACTCGACGCCGAACGAAATCGCCAGAGCCCCGGCGGCCGCTTCAGGAACGCCGATCGCCGGGCGGGCAAGCACCAGCCCCAGATACGCCGCCATGGCCCAGAATACGTTGCCAGGATAGTCGAGCAGGAACTGAGGAAAGAACCAGGGATACCGTCGTGACGCGAGCCCGGCACAGATGACGAAGGCGAACAGGCAAAAGACAGTTCGTCGGGGCCTTCGGGCGTTCGTCGATGCCATTCAACCCGTCCAGCTTTCGCTGAGATCGACATAGGCGATGCCCTGGGCCTGGCTGCCTTTCCCGATCGCATATGCGAAAGTCAGTCGGCTGCCGTCCGGCGACCATTTGGCGTGCTGCACGGCCATTTCCGGGCTCGTGACCGGGAAAATCGATGACGGGTTCGATGGATCCTGAACGAAGATCTGGTAATTTTCATGACCCGTCTTCGAAGTTTCCCGATTCGATTCGAAAGCGATCAGCGAACCGTCCGGCGACCACCACGGCGCTCTCGCCTGAAGGCCGTCAACAGCGAATACCGACCCGTTCGGTCGGCGGATCCAGATCTGGTTGAAATCCTGATTGTAACCGGCACGAGTGCGCGGCTCACCGGCGAACGCGATCGCCGGCAGATTTCCCGGACCGCTGCCGACCTGGGAGACGCTCGACATCCCCGGCCAGATCTGCGTCGGATGGGTCAGCGGATTCGTCTTGCCGTCCAGCTCGCACCTGAGCAGGTGCTGCATCGTGCCGGGTGTCGTAAAACCTTCGGAATTCGTGCCTTCCCAGTAATTCGTGACGCACAGGGCCCCGGCACCCGGATACCAGGACGGATAACTGAAGATCCGGTTGCGGGCGCTGTCGCCCCTCAGAATCCGCTTGATTTTACGACTCGCGACGTCCAGGAGGTAAATGCTGTTTTCGCCGCCGGAATTGGAAATTCCGCAAAATGCGATCTGGAACGAACGCCTGACCCACGACCAATCGGGCCTGGTGAATTGAAACCCGGCCATCTGGGCGAAATCCGAAACTTCGCCGCCTTCGGCCGGAACGGTGCAGAACCAGGCATTGCCAGGTTCGAGCTTGCCTTCGCCGTTACGAACCAGCTTCTGTCTCATGAAAAGAACCGTCTGACCGTCCGGTGAAAAGCAGGGACGACCATCGACGAAATCGTTCGATTCCATGCCCGTGAGCCGGTGCACCGTCGGATACGCTGTACCCTGAGCGTGCGACGGTCTGCCGAACGCCCCCGGCACGATCATGCTTGAGCCTGCGAGCGTCAGAAAATCGCGACGATTCATGCTGGTCTTTCCGCCGTGTGGTCTGGCTCGGAAGCGGATACGATCGACATTCCGCGAAGCGTCGCGTGCCGACCGGACGGGTTCGCGTCCGCGGGAGTAGATTGCAAGAGCGACGCCCGTAACATATCCTTGGATTCTAAGGGTGCCTGACGAGAGTGGTCAATCAGTCTGCCCGCAATTCTGCCCTGGCGAATTCCGCCTGGAACGATTCTCATGAATGCCTCGTTTCGATGTCTGATATCCCTGGTTTCGCTCGCTCTGGTCATCACGGGTTCGAATGCGCCCGCCGCAGAGAAATCGCCCAACATCGTCATCTTCCTGGCCGACGATCTCGGTTATGGCGATCTCGGCTGTTACGGCAACCCGGTCATCAATACGCCGAATCTCGACGCTTTCGCGAAACAGGGCCTGCGCCTGACCCAGTGCTATTCCGCTTCGGCGGTCTGTTCGCCCAGCCGTTCGGCCATCCTCACCGGGCGGACGCCCTATCGCAATGGCGTTTTCACGTGGATTCCGGAAAATCGAACGCCCTATTTGCGAACGACCGAAATCACGTCGGCCCGGCTCCTGAAGTCGCATGGCTATGACACGGCACATGTCGGCAAATGGCATCTGAACGGTTATTTCAATCAGCCGAACCACCCCCAGCCATCCGACCACGGTTTCGCGCATTGGTTCAGCACCCAGAACAACGCGGCCCCCAGCCATAAGAATCCGAACAATTTCGTGCGGAACGGTCAGCCCGTGGGTGAGCTAGCCGGTTATTCCGCACCGATCGTGGCCGACGAAGCCATTCGATGGCTGAAAGAAGGACGCGACAAGTCGAAGCCTTTCTTCCTGTGCGTTTGGACGCATGAGCCGCACCTTCCCATTGAATCCGACCCTCAATACCAGTCGCATTATGCCGGAATCGAGAACCCGGACATTCGCCAGCATCATGGCAACGTGACACAGCTGGACGCCGCCTTCGGCAAGTTCATGAATGCCCTTGACGAAATGAAACTGGCGGATGACACGTTCGTTTTCTTCACTTCGGACAATGGCCCTGAAGGCAATGGCGACAACGGCCGTACGAGGGGCTCGACCGGTGGTCTTCGTGGCCGCAAGCGCGACGTTTACGAGGGCGGAATCCGTGTGCCGGGCATCGTCCGATGGCCTGGCAAAATCAAGCCGGGCACGACTTCGGATGTCCCTGTCATCGGCTCCGACCTTTTTCTGACTTCGCTCGTGATCGCGAAATCACCGATTCCGGTCGATCGGATTCTGGATGGCGGCGATCTCGTGCCATTGCTCACGGAGGGTAAGCCGGTCCTAAGGTCTCGACCTCTCTACTGGCGTTGTACCATCGCCCGCAGCCCGATCAAAATCGCCATGCGAATCGGAGACTGGAAGATCGTCGCCACCGAAGATCTGAGTCGAATGGAACTTTATGACCTGAAGGCCGATCCGCACGAAACGACGGACCTGGCCACCAAAAACCCTGCGAAGTTCGCCGAAATGCAAGCGGAGCTGAAGAAGCTCAACGCCGAAATCGAATCCGAAGGACCGAAATGGTGGCAGGGCTATCAGAATGGCGGCCCACCACCGGCACGGAAGACCGCCGCTGAATGAAACCGCGTCGGCTGCGGGAATGCGGCCACGGGTCCGATCGAATCCGAATGAGACCTCCTTACGGAAGACAAGATGAAACTCACCGACCGCGCCGAATGGAAATCGCTTCAGGCTCATTATCAGGCGATCGCACCGATGCACCTGCGCGACCTGTTCGCGACCGACCCGGACCGGGGCCGAACCTTCACGGCCGAAGGCGCTGGCATTTACCTCGATTATTCGAAAAACCGCGTCACGGGCGAAACGATGGCCCTGCTGTTTCGGCTGGCTGACACCGTCGGCCTGCGTGGCAAGATCGGCTCCATGCTGAGGGGTGACAAATTCAACGATACCGAGAACCGGTCCGTGCTGCACACGGCCCTGCGACTGCCGAGCGGATCGAAGCTTGAGGTGGACGGCGTCGACGTCGTCGCGGACGTTCATGCCGTTCTCGACTCCATGGCCCGTTTCGCCGATTCCGTTCGTTCCGGCGATCGCAAGGGAGCCACGGGCCGCAAGATTTCGAATGTCGTCAATATCGGCATCGGAGGATCGGACCTCGGACCGCACTTGTGCTATGATTCCCTGCGGCATTATTCCGACCGGTCGATGACATTTCGATTCGTTTCGAACGTCGACGGCACAGATATCGCCGAGGCCCTGCGCGCCAGCGATCCGGCCGAAACGCTTTTCATCGTCGCTTCGAAAACGTTCACCACGCAGGAAACCATGGCCAATGCCCGCACGGCCCGATCCTGGCTCGTGCAGGCTCTGGGCGAACAGGCGGTGGCGGATCATTTCGTGGCGGTGAGCACGAACGCCGCGGAGGTTTCGAAATTCGGAATCGACACAGCAAACATGTTCGGCTTCTGGGACTGGGTCGGCGGCCGCTATTCCGTCGATTCGGCCATCGGCCTTTCGCTCATGATCGCCATCGGTCCGGATCATTTTCGTGAATTCCTGGCGGGCTTCCACGAGATGGACCGGCATTTCGAATCCGCGCCGTGGGAGCATAATCTGCCTGTGCTGTTGGCGCTGATGGGAATCTGGTACGACAATTTCTTCGGCGCCCAGAGCGTCGCGATACTGCCTTACGATCAATATCTGAATCTGTTCCCGGCCTATCTCCAGCAGCTCGATATGGAGAGCAACGGCAAGAGCGTCACGCGAGAAGGACATCAGGTCGATTATCAGACCGGCCCGATCGTCTGGGGTCAGCCGGGCACCAATGGCCAGCACGCTTTCTATCAATTGATCCACCAGGGCACGAAACTGATTCCCTGCGATTTCATCGGCTTTTCGAAAAGCCTGAACCCGCTCGGCCGGCATCACGATCTGCTCATGTCGAACTTCTTCGCCCAGACCGAAGCCCTGGCCTTCGGGAAATCGCCCGAGGAACTGCGCGACGAGAAATGCCCGGAACCGTTGATCCCGCACCGGACGTTCACTGGCAACAGACCGACGAATTCGCTGATGATCGAAAAGCTGACGCCGCGATCTCTCGGCTCGCTGATCGCTTTGTACGAACACAAGGTATTCACTCAGGGCGTCATTTGGGACGTCAATTCGTTCGACCAGTGGGGTGTCGAGCTGGGTAAGGTTCTGGCGAACCGCATCGTCCCGGAACTGGAATCGGTCTCTGACCCGTCGCTCGATCACGACAGTTCGACGAACGCCCTGATCGAACGCTATCGGCGTCAGCGATCGAATCGAAATTCATAGGGATGATGCATAAGCATCGCTCGAGGAATCCGACACGGATCGAACGAATCCGTCAATATTTTGGGGTTCGAATCGGTCAGTTACTTTCTGGAGCGATCCTCAGGTCGTTCCGCCGGGCCTGTTCGTATACTTACCGCTTCTTTTTCCCGTAAACATCCAGATAGATCCGTTCCGCTTCATGAATTTGCGGTTCGATCCGGCGCAAGTCCTCCCAGCGTTCGGTCCGTTCGAGGACGAAGACGATCTTGCGGCCCTGATCCAGCAACGCATCGAGGGAGATTTGGGAATCTCTGAGCCATTCCTCACCACGTGAGTACCATTCGTTCCAGTTGTCGATCCAGAGCGGAATCGCGACATCGGGGCCCTTGCGAAGCAACTCGTCTTCTCCAAGGACTTCTTTTGCCGTGATGATCTGGGCCGTCAGACCGTCAAGGTCGCGTAGGGGATAGGGTATGCGGGAATAGATCTGCAGAAGTTGCCGGAAAAATTCGACGCCCCGCTCTTTCGCACCCATTTCCCACTGAATGACGGCCGATTTGAATAGCAGTCCGCACAGGTATTCGGGCTTGTCACGTTCGAAATGCTCGACCTGGAGCGTGTCGTTCCCGATCTTGAAGAACTCGCCCGCGATACGCTGGCGAAGACGGATCAGTTCGGGCGATCCGGCGTGTTCCCCTTCGCTGGACATCAGAAAAGCGTCGTAGAGTGCCGTCGTCGCGTCGTCGATGATTTTGACGGCAAGGTCACGGTCCAGAATCGCCTTCTGCTGATTGGCTTCGGACTGAAGCCTGGCCGCGATCTCATTCTCCGAGGATTTTTCCGCGAGAATGCGCTGAATGTCCGCGTAGATGTTGGCGGATTCCGCGATGATGCCCAGCCGCCTCTGTTCGAGGCCGAAGATCACCCCTGCGATCGTGGAAAGCAGCAGCAAAGTGATCGAAAAGATCAGTGAAATCGCGAGCCGGCGATTCCGTTCGCACCAGCGGCGCCATTGCATGACGAGAGGCAAAGGCCGTGCGAGAATCGGTTGCCCGTCGAGGAACCGCGTGAGGTCCGCCGCGAGATCCTCAGCCGAGAGATACCGATCCTCTGGCCTTTTCTCGAGGCATTTCAGGCAGATGACTTCGAGATCACGCGGGATCTTCGACTCGATGGCACTCGGGGCTGTGGGTGGTTCTTCCTGAATTTTCTGAAGGATTCCCGCAAGGCTCTGGGCCTGAAACGGCGAATTTCCGGTCATCGTTTCGTAGAGGATCGCACCGAGCGCGTACACGTCCGATTCCGGCCCCAGTTTATTTCCCGAGTGAATTTGCTCAGGCGCCATATAACCCGGAGTGCCCACGAGCGAACCCGATTGCGTCACATGCGTTTCGCCTTCGAAATATCGAGCGAGCCCGAAGTCGGCGATTTTCGGAAAAAGTTCCCGGCCCGCGTCGCCGATTTCACCCTCGTCCGCCGCTTGAGCCAGCAGGACGTTCGAAGGTTTCAAATCCCGGTGCAGTACGCCCTTTTTATGCGCGTGTTCTAGCGCCACAGCACATTGACGCACGAGCTGGGCCGCCTGAAGAGGTTCGAACCTGCATTTTCTCAGAGATTCCGACAGCGTGCCGCCTCCGACGAACTCCATGGCGAGAAACGGCATACCGTCCTGTGTGACGCCGAATTCGTGGAGCTTCACGATGTTCGGATGATCCAGGCCCGACAGCATGCGGGCCTCCTGGGAAATCCTCGTCACCATGATCGGCGACATCACATGGTTCCGAATGGTTTTGAGCGCGACATGGCGGTTCGAATTCGGCGCCTCGCATTCGAAAACCTCACCCATCATCCCCTGGCCGACTTTGCGGATCACTTTATACGAACCGATGACGGAAGGTGCCGTAAACCGGAAAGAACTGATGAGCCGGTTCACGAATTTGCGTTCGGCCTGTTCGACCTGCTCCGATTCCGGAATCTCGATCCGTTCTTCACCTTTCCCGGACCCGGCGGAATCGCCTGTGTGACTCAACTTTTCGGCGACGCAAGGGCCGGTCAGCCGGTCGAGCGAGGCCACGCATTTTTCACAGGTATCCAGGTGCCGCATGATGTCGGAAATCTGCTCTTCGCTCGCTTCGCCCTGAAGCACTGCGGCGAGTTCCGCGGTCGATGGACATTGAGAATCGGTTTTCGACATATCCGTTTCCGATCGAACCGGGCACTCGGGCTGGGAGAGTTCGAAGCGGCGTTCGTCAGCCAGCGATACTGGCGATTCGCTTCGAAATCGAGTGAGAGAGGGATATTCAATGACAGCTATATCCAATTATATCGATTCGGACCAAAAGAAAAGAGCCTCATGACGATAAGAAATTCTCTTCGACACTTGTTCGATTATGTCTGGCTTGAGAAACCCGGATCTTTCGAATTTCTGACATGGATCCGCGCGAACGAATTCGATCGAGGCGACGGCATGGGAATCAGTGCGAAAGTCGTATTCGCAACCGGAAGCCGAAAGTGGGTTAAGAGTCGAAACGAAACTCCAGGAGAAATGAACGACGATTGCGGAGCGTCAGGGCATGCCGTTAACCGACTCAGGTCGGACCTTTTACCGAGGATTGGTTGAGCCAAGGCAATCGACGATCGAAACCCCGGCGAACGGGCGGAATCGAGAAAGCCGGTATGCCGGCTTTCCCGCCTGAATGACTTCGGAGTGAGCAGAAAGTGTCCGGTATGCTCTTTTACCGGGGCTCGAAATGCGATCAGACGCGTAAATGCGCCGGCCAGATCGCCGTGCCATAAACGGCCGAGGAGCCAAGCTGCTCTTCGATCCGCAGAAGCTGGTTGTATTTGGCGATACGGTCCGAACGGCTGGCCGAACCGGTTTTGATCTGGCCGCAGTTGGTTCCGACGGCGATATCGGCGATGGTGGCGTCTTCGGTTTCGCCGGAACGGTGCGAAAGCACGGCAGTGTAGCCGTTGCGTTGAGCCATCTGCACGGCGTCCAGGGTTTCCGTCAGCGTGCCGATCTGGTTGACCTTGACCAAAATCGAGGTGCAGGCCCCCTTGGTGATGCCTTCCGCGAGACGTACCGGGTTGGTGACGAAGAAGTCGTCGCCGACGATCTGCACGCGCGAGCCGAGTCGCTTCGTAATCTCGCCGTATCCGTCCCAGTCATCCTGATCGAGAGGATCTTCGATCGACACGATCGGGTAATTGTCGCACCAGCCTGCGAACAGGTCGATCATCTCAGATGCTGAAAACAGTTTCGAAGGATTCGACTTCCAGAATTTGTAGCCTTTCTTGCCGCCTTCGTCGAACAATTCTGAACTGGCGCAGTCCAGGGCGATGGCGAAATCGGCACCCCGGCCGGGCTTGTAACCGGCCTTTTCGATCGACTGCATGATGTAGTCGAGGGCCTCTTGGTTGTCGAGGTTCGGTGCGAAGCCGCCTTCGTCGCCGACGTTAGTGTTGTGGCCGGCCTTCTTGAGCACGCTCTTGAGCGTGTGGAAAACCTCGGCCACCATGCGGATGCCTTCGGAGAAGCATTTGGCCCCGACCGGCATGACCATGAATTCCTGAAAGTCGATCTTGTTGTCGGCATGCTTGCCGCCGTTGACGATATTCGCCATCGGCACGGGCACCACGCGTGAGTTCGGCCCACCGAGGTATTTGTAGAGCGGCAGGCCGGAAGCGCCCGCGGCGGCCTTGGCGGCGGCCAGACTGATGCCCAGGATGGCATTGGCACCCAGCCGGCCCTTGTTGGGAGTGCCGTCAGCGGCGATCATCGCAAGGTCAAGGCCGGCCTGATCCGTGGCATCGCGGCCGACGACCACTCTGGCGAGTTCGCCGTTGACGTTGTCCACGGCTTTCAGAACACCCTTGCCGAGGTACTTGGTCTTGTCGGCGTCGCGAAGCTCGGCGGCTTCGTAGGCACCGGTCGAGGCTCCTGACGGAACGGCTGCCCGACCGCTGACCCCCGACTCCAGATGGACATCGACCTCGACGGTCGGGTTGCCGCGGCTGTCCAGAATCTGACGTCCACGAACATGGGCGATCTTGGTCGAGTGGTTCATCATCGTCTTCGCTCTTTTCGCACTCCAGTCACGGGTAATGATCAGGCCAGGCCCGCGAATCATGCGGGTGGAGCCAAGGTCGGCGAGTCACACGATGGAGCCGTCGGCCATCCTCGCGGGAAGGTCCGGCAGGTCAGGCGTGATCGAATCGCCACGCGGCAGTTTCGCCGAAAAGGCATCGCCTTGTCCAGTACGACGACCGGCAAGGCGAGACGGATCGGATCGAATGTCAGGCGAGTCCTCAGCCGCGGATCGAGCGGGCGAGCCTTCTGAAAGGCCAGATCGCCGCACGCACGGGGGCTGTCGCGATCCGTGCCGGAAGACCGATCACGACCATCGCCGAGACGATGACGAGCCAGGCCGCGGCGATCATGCCAAGGTATCGAACGGCGGCGAAATTCAGGCCCTGGGATTCGAGCCAGGTTCCGACGGCGGTTTCGAGCCCGCTGACGGCTCCGCCACCGATGGCCGTGGCGAGTTGAATACCGGCCGTGGCGAACTGGCGAACGGCGAAATCGGTCGCCTGTCCGGCCATGTCCACGAATTGTTCCGGAGCGACCATGAAAGCGGTCAAAACACCCGCGGCTGCCAGCTTGTTCTTGTTCGGCAGGACAGTCTCGGTGAAGAACTTCCAGCCCGGGCGGCCGGTGCGCCGGAGCACGTTCACGGCCTGGGGGCCTTCGGCGGCCAGAACCTCGGCGACGTCATCGCCATAAACGGCGACGGCCGAGAGACCGTCGGCTCCCATGCCTCGGATCATGGCGTCCGCCCGGCCGGGATACTTGCGGGCGAGATTCTGGGCGGTTTCGCCCATTTCGACGACGAATTTACGCTCCGCGGGCGAAAGCCGGGCGAATTCCCGGGCCATGTCGGCATCGCCGTCGATGAGCCTGTCGAATCGGGCGTCAAGCAGGGCGGAGGCCGGCTCGTCGGCTTTCCGAACGCCCCGGCCAAGATCTTCGCTGCGGCGAACGATCGCTTCGAGCCCGTCTTCGCCCAGTTCCGCGGACTCCCGAGCGAACAATCGCCCGGAGCGTTTGGCGGCCAGGTCGGGGTCGGCTTTGCGAACGCTGGCCTGTACGACGTCGTCGAGCCACGACAAGACGCCGGCCGTTGCGAACGCCGGGGAAATGGACATGAGCGCGACGAGGCTGGTGGCGATCCAACCCGCGCGGTGGTTCACCAGATTCACGCAGCGTTTCCCGATCGCGCCTGCCATGTCGTCAACCTTTCTCCGCTCGAAAAATCGCAGGACGCTTCACAGGCATCCTGAACGATCCGTCAGTTCGCAGATCCGGAAATCGGAACCTCCGATTACCGGTCGCCCGGGCTTCCCTCAAGATCTCCCCGACGGGAAGCCAGATGTTCTTCCATCTTCCAGTAGGCCGCCAGCCCGACACCTGCTTGCGTGCTTTCGACCGCAAGGTATTTCATGCCACGTTCGCGGGGAATGCTCATCAGAAATTCCCGGCCATCTTTCATGAATCGCAGTGGCTCGAACCGGCTCAAGGTCAAGCCGGCCTTGCGGGCGAGCGGGCGAGCGAACGACTCGATGCCCTCCAGGCTCATCCGGTCCATCGCCCTTGGAAGCTCTCCCAGCAAGCGGGAAAGGCCCCCCGCCTTGCGGACGGAATACCAGGTCCCGGCGCGACGGGCCGCCTGTGATGCCCCCTGCTGGCCGGTTTCGACAGCCGCCGCACGCACGGAACGGTTGGCGAGTGACTCGGCCGCCTCCCGGGTACCGGCTTTCGCGAGGTTCTTGATCTGTCCTCGTGTCATTTCGGAGGCTGCCACGGCTTCAGGCTGAAGGGCCGCCAGGCCGAGCACGTCGGCAATGACGAACGCTCCGTCGAACATCGCCCAAGACCATTCGCCGGAAGTCGGTGAATAGCCGTGTGCCAGAACGTTCGCGAGGTGAGTCAGGTCATACAGAGGAAGAAATTCGACCGCCGAGAGTTCCGAGTCGTAGACCTGCGAAGCCCGCGGGAGTCCGTCTTCGTAAATCATGCGGATCGCGGCCTGGCCACTATCGCCGCTGAGCGACATCACGCCAAGTGCGAGCGATTCGGCGACCGAACGCTCATTTTTGGATCGCAGCCGGGCCACCAGCTCAGGGTTCATGTCGCTGCGGGCGATCGGCGGGATCACTGCGGCGCCATCGCGGCGGAGAATTTCGCGGAATTGCGCGTCCGGGGCGTATTTTTCGAGGACCAATGCCGCCTGGCCGCCGTGGTCTGCCAGCGATTCGACCGCCTGCCGCCTGAGAACCGAGTCAGAATAAACCTGATAGACGATTTCGGCGGCATCGGCGCCGGCCGCGCGGACTGCCGCTTCGCCCCGGTTGCCGTATTCGAGCGTCAGCCGAAGGGCGTTCGGATGATTCGCCACCTCGTTCAACAGACCCGCCGCGGAGAGATGACGCAAATGCGAAGCCAGCGATTGCGGCGTGTGATCCCGGAGATAGACCTGGGTATCGTCGCAGGAAACGTGCAGCGCGATCAGTGCTTCGTCCAGAATCGCATCGTTCGCGAGGCTTTCGATCACGTCACCGAACATGCTGATGAGCATGAGCCCCTCCGGCCCCCGGCGCCGCAGTGCTTCCAGCGCCCATTTCGGGTGCCGTTCGAGCGTGTCGACGATTTTCCGCAAGCTGCGTGGGCCTTCTTTCAGGCTGACGAGCTGAAGGGCGATCAGCGAATCCCGCAAGTCTTCGGGATCGGACTCGGTGCGATCGACCAGCGAAGCGACGGCTTCCGGCTCGCTCATCATCAGCGGCAAAAGTTCCGGATGCTTCTCGACCATCGTACGGCGGCTGGGCGAGAGACGTTCCAGCTCGGCGATCCAGAGGGCGCGGTCGGTTTCGTCCGCCCGTTTGAGGCCAAGATAATCACGCCAGGTGAAGAGGATTTTCGCGGCCGCTTTCTCGTCGACGAGATCGCACAGGCGGCGGAAGTCTTTCGGGTAGCGTTCGTAAAGGTAGAGCGCTTCGAGATCGAGAAGATCGAGCAGCTTCAACCCCCGCAGTCCGTCCGTCTTTTCCAGATTGACCGCAGACTGCGCGTATTTTTCGAGAACCCGCTGGACCAGGGCCGACGAATCGGGATCCGTCGCGTATTTGGCGATCAGCCGCGATTTTTCGGCGGCGTACCCATCGGCGGCGACTTGCACGGTCGGTTCGGATTTCGCAGGTGCCGAAGGTGTCAGCCGCACCAGTTTTACGAAAACGAACGCCCCCGTCGCCAGACACAAAAATGCCAGAGATCGGCGAAGGGATTTTGTCATGCCGGCTTGAGCCTCACTCACGGAACGGGCACCGGAGCGGAAAGGTCGAAAACCGCAACAATACGTTCGACTTGCGATCTTCGCGAATCCGGGTCTCCAGACTACGTACCGCGATATTGTTCCGTACGGCTCACCGGTCGTCAACCGGAAGTCGGTACAAGAACCCGATTGACCGCGACGATCCTATCATCTATTCGCAATGAAGCATGCCTTATCGATTCCGAAATTCACGGGGGTTGTGTTTCCGTCAAGTTTCGTTCCACAATGCTGAGCGGATCGCGACGCCGATTCTGCCCGCACTGAGTCGCGTGCACGCCGGTCTTCCGAACGATGGCGTGCCGAACGAAGGAATGGAACCAGCATGGCACGGCAAACGAATTCGCCTTCCGTTCCGGCAATGTCGGAATCGCCCGGATCCACGCGCACCAAAATCGTCGCCACCATCGGGCCGGCATGCCGCGACTTCGATTCGATCCGCCGCCTGGCGATCGCGGGCGTCGATGTCTTCCGGCTAAACTTTTCGCACGGCACCCATGCCGAACATGCCGAAGTCTGGAACCACATCCGCAAGGTACGTGAGGAAACCGGCCGATCCGTCGCCGTGCTCATGGATCTATCGGGGCCGAAAATCCGTCTGGGCACGATCGTCCCGGGAGACGATGCCCTGGAATGCCAGGTGGACGAGCGATTCGAACTGACGTGCGCCGATTCGGTCGACTTCGAAGCCCCCGAAAAACCCGGAACCAAACGGCTCGTCTGCCCGGTCGAGGAACTCTTCGAAGATCTCGAAGTCGGCCAGCGTGTTCTGTTCGCTGACGGCACTCTGACGATGACGGTCCTCGAGGCCTGGCCGGCTCAGCGACGCGCGGTCCTCAAAAATCTTATGCCGGGGCGGCTGAGAAACCGTCAGGGAATCAACCTGCCGGGCGGAGGCGGCCGAATCAAGGCTTTGACGCCCAAGGATATCGTCGACCTCGACTGGGCCATCGAGCACCCCGTCTCGTTCGTGGCTCTTTCGTTCGTACGTCAGGCGGCTGACGTGCGTCAGCTCCGAATGGAACTGGAAAGCAGGAAGATTTCCGCCCGCATTATCGCCAAAATCGAAAAACCAGCCGCGCTCGGCAACCTCGACGCAATCCTCGAAGAGGTCGACGCCCTGATGGTCGCCCGGGGCGATCTGGGCGTCGAGCTGGACATCGCCCAGGTACCTGCGGCTCAGAAGCGGATCATCTCCGAAGCGGCCCGGGCCGGGCTGCCGGTCATCACCGCGACGCAAATGCTCGGCAGCATGGAGTTTTCGACGATTCCGACACGGGCCGAGGCTGCGGATGTGTTCAATGCCGTGCTGGACGGTACCGATGCCGTCATGTTGTCAGGCGAAACGGCGGTCGGGCGTGATCCGGTTCTGGCCGTGCGGACGATGAGCCAGATCGTTCAGCGTGCCGAGGCTTTCGCTGCGACGGACGAAAAGGTCAGCCGTCGTGGCGTGGCGATTCATACGATGCGAACGACGAACTGGGCTCGCGTGACTCCGATTACGGCAGCCATGGTTCACACGGTCGCGGAACTCGTCAGGCAGATCCAGCCGAAGCTGGCCGTCGTCGTCACCCGGTCGGGGCTGGCGGCTTTCGCGCTTTCGAAGTTACGTCTGGGCATACCGATCGTCGCCCTTTCGGACAACCCGGACGCGATCAAGGCTCTGGCGCTGGCCTGGGGTGTGGAACCCCTTCCCCTGACACGCTACGGCGAGCCGGACGAAAATCTGCAAGTGGCCCTGGACTGGGCCATGGACCGTGACCTGCTCGAACCGGGTGACAAAGTCGTACACTTGCGCGGGGCGATCGCCAGCAAGCCCGGCCATAATGCCCTTTACATTCACGAAGTCGGGCCGGATCTCCGCCCGAAGTCGTGAGGTGGATACACATTGCGGCCGATTTCAGACGAGCGTGTCGAGCAGCCCCTGCATTTCGGCCGCGGCGTGGGAATCGCCGATCTTGCGAGCCTTCTCGATACCGAGTTCGAGCCAGTACCGGGCGTGCTCAAGCTCGTCGGTTTCGGCGAAGGACTGCCCCAATTGCTGATATGCCGGTACGCTCTCGTCGGGGTGGTCGGCGATCAGGGCCTTGAGACGCTCGCGTCCTTCGTCAGTATCCGCTTCGCGAAGGCACTGCATGGCAAGGCCATAACGCAGGAATGAGTCGCGGGGGTCTTCTGCCAGGCTCGCCTCGAGGGCGACACGTTTCGCACTTTTTTCAGCCATTTCTTACCTCAATCGCGTGTTCGGAGCACGGCTTCGCATGGTCAACGCGTCGCTGACACGAAGCGAACGGCCTGTGCGATTCTTCAGTCTTTATAAGCGTTCGAACGGAATTCGGCCATCCAGGACCCGAAAGAGAAAACGGTGGGTGTGAAAATAGGTAATCTTTGTGGAGAAATCGGAGATTGGAGTTGACAGGGCAAGATTTCGATGATTTGGGCCAATAGGCAAGTCGGGCAGGATGCCGATGGATAGCGTGGGTTGAAGTAGGGTTCGAAAGTGTGACGCGAATTCGCTGGCAATGGCTCCGGGGGGAGTCGGTCAGGGAAGTCACGCTGGCAGACCTGATTTTCGGCCCGACCCGGCGGAGGGGGCGCGAGGCTCGAAGACTCGAGTCTGGCGGATGCGACCCGGCGGCATCGCGAGCCGAAAGTCGAAAGACTTGAAAGCCTGATGCGGACGGAGCATGGATGTCCAGCGAGTCCGTCATGGAGGACTCTCGATCGTGAACCTGCGAACGTCATATTCGGCTTCGGATCGACATCGTACCGGATGGACCGGTCGAAGCCTTGCCTGCATGCTCCTTGCGACCTGGGTCGCGGGCGGGCTCACCGCAACACCTGCCCGGGCATCGTCCCGGGTCTCGCCGGCCCGTAAGACGGCCGTGGTGGAGGCCGTGGCCCGGATTCAGCCTGCCGTCGTCTCGATCGCCAGCGAGAAGCTGTCCGCATCGAACGCCCGCTGGCCGTTCTCGCCTGAAGAGAGCACCAGGTCCAGGGTCAGCGGCATGGGAACCGGAGTCATTCTGGACCGCCGCGGCTTCATCATCACGAATCATCACGTGGTCGATCGTGTCGAGGGGATCGAGGTCCGCCTCAACGACGGTGCTGGCACCACTTTGCCGGCTCGAGTGATTCAGTCCGACCCGGTCATGGATCTCGCGATCCTGAAAGTCGAATCGCCACGGCCGTTGACGGAAGCCTTGATCGGCACCTCTTCGGACCTGATGGTCGGCGAGGACGTGATTACCGTCGGTAATGCGTTCGGCTACGAAAACACGGTCTCCGTGGGTATCATCAGCGCTCTCGGCCGAAACGTAACCCTCTCGGACGATCAGGTTTATCGTAACCTGATCCAGACCGACGCCTGCATCAATCCCGGCAATTCCGGCGGCCCCCTGGTGAACATCAAGGGCGAACTGGTCGGAATCAACGTGGCGGTGCGTGCCGGGGCACAGGGCATCGGCTTCGCGCTGCCGATCGACGACGTCCTCCGTTCCGCTGCGGAAATGCTGTCCACAAGACGCCTTGCGGCGACCTGGCATGGTCTCGCGACGGAATCGCGACCTGACGAAGCAGGCGTCCGGCTGCTGGTCAGTCAGGTGCAGAGCACAAGCCCGGGTGAGAAGGCAGGCATCAAGCCTGGCGATCAGATCGTCAAAGTCGGCGAAATGGAAACTCGCAATCCGCTCGATCTTGAGCGGGCCCTGCTCGAGTCGCAATCCGAAGTCCCCGTGCCTGTTGTCGTGAAGCGGGACGGTTCTGAGGTGAACGTGCAGCTTGCCGTCCGGGCACTTTCACGGGCCCAGCCTGACGCCGGCGACCAGATCTGGTGGCTCCTCGGAGTGAAGACCAGACCGGTCAGTGCTGCGACGGTATCGCCCGTGAGTCGTGAACTGCACGGCGGGCTATACGTATCCGACGTGCTCCCCGGAAGTTCCGCGGATCGGGCATCGATCCAGCCAGGAGATATCCTGATCGGGCTTTCCGTGGGCGAACGCCACTGGGAAACGATCTTGCCGGACAATGTGCTGCACATTCTTCGTCAGCCTGAAGTTTCCGGAGCACAACAGCTTACGTACTATATCGTACGTTCGAACAGCCTGTATCGAGGATCGATTACGATCCTCAACACGCAGGCTGCCAACGGAACCATGCGGCGCTGATTCGTACCGGATGGTCGGAGTGGTTCGATCGTGGAACGGCAGGGATTGCCGGACCATGGCGAAATGTGAATCGGTCGGAAATGTCCAGGATGGACTCATCGGTGCCAGGAGCGGCTTTGTCAATCAGGATCTCTCGTCCACGGATCGTAGGACAAACGCTCATGAAACCGTCACGTGAATTCCGGCCTTCGCTGAACCCGACCGACGTTCTGGAAGACAGAAAGCTGCTCTCGCGGCTGAAGCCTCATTACTCGCAGCGCATTCCGGTTTATCAACCTGAACCGACGCAATTGCTTCCGACGCCGACGATTCCACGACTTCAACTGGCATCCCGGCGAACGTATGACCTGGCTCCGCCGCCGAACACGGCGCTGGTCAGCACGGCCGGGAACTACAAGGTCGGCGGTGCCACGATCGTGCCTTTCGGCTATGTCTATGCCAATGCCGAACCGGGAAATGCCCTCGTCAGTCTTTCCGGCATTCCGGACAACGGTACCGGCCCCCGGTCGTTTCTGATGTCCGTGAGCACGCTCGGCCAGCGCCAGAATTTCTATGCGACTGGCGAAACCGAGATGATGATGACCCCGCCCGCAATGTTCAGGGCCGGGTTCGTTTCGGTGGGCGTGACTCCGACGACGTATAACGCCGTGACGGATACGACCTCGAGCCAGGCGGGCGAACTGCGGATCCTGAACCGGGTCGGAACGCCGGTGATGATTCTTCGTGATTCGACGCTGATCAACGGCCCGATCGGCCTGGCATGGCTCGACAAGAGCAATTCGGCCAGCCTGTTCGTCTCGAACGGCATCAATGGCACGATCAGCCGGTTCGATTTCCAGATCTTCCAGCGCGGGGTCTCCCAGATCAAGATGACCAGGGCGACGCAGATCGGCGGTGGATTCACGACGGCCGGATCGGCGACGACCGACCTCAAGGGCCCCACGGGCTTGTCCTACGACGAAACGACCGACACGCTCTATGTGACGTCGACGCTCGAAGACTCCGTCTACGCGATCGACAAGGCCAGCCGCGTCCGAAACGTCGGAACCAAGGGCCGATTCGTCATGAACACGAGCGCCCGGGTGACGGATCCGACAGGCGTCGACATTTCGCCGAGCCGCACGTTACTGGTCGCCGGGACTCTGTCGAACAATACGACCGGGATCGCCGAGTTCGACCTCAAGGGCACCTATATCGGCGAAGTGATCACCAGCCCGGCATCGGGTGCTTCCTCGAACGTCACATGGAACCATTCGCTCTACGGATTCGGGCCTGAGATCGTCACTCTGACGAACGCCGAGAAAGCGATCACGTTCCTGCCGATCATCGTCTGACCGAATTCGACGAAGACCGGCGGCACGATCGAGCCACCGGTCTGACCTTATTCCCCCCTGGTTTCGGCCATGAGCGAGGTTTTTCCGCAAGGAATCGCTTCGCCCATGGCCGATACCTTTTGCGGCGTGGCGACAAGGCCGGATCGTTGACCAGTCTGGGCCGAATCGCTTTGTCCGCGATTCTCTCGTTTGTTATTCTCGAAAGAGCGAACTCGATCGCCCTGATCGACCGGACCTGCACCGAAGCGAGCCGAGCATGGCAAGAATCGTCGACCTTCACTATTTGACGCATCAGCTTGCCGAGGCTGACGGACCAGCCGACCTTACCGATGCCTGGCCTGCAGGGCTTTGGAACGTGCTGATTGATCACGGTGCGCTCACGTGGCTCATCCCCGACTCGTTCGGCGGCGAAGGGCTGGACCGGATCACCCTGATGGACCGCTACATCGCGATCGCCCAAGGCAGTCTGACGGCGGCCTTCATGCTCAGCCAGCATGACGCGGCTCTCCGGCGCATCATTCCCGTCGCGCTTGCCGATCCGGCCTCCGGCGAAGGAACCGCGGCCTGGTGGTTGCGGAGGATCGTAGCCGAAGGGCTGGGCATCACCATCGGAATATCGCACCTGACGACATCCATTCGCCGGGGCGAGAGGGCCATGACGGCCACTCCGCTTTCGAACGGCGGGTTTCGCCTGGATGGTTCCATGCCCTGGGTGACCGGTGCCGAACGTGCCTCGTGTTTCGTCACGGGCGGCACGCTCGAAGACGGCCGCCAGTTGATGTGCCTGGTTCCGGCGGATCGCTCGGGCGTTTTCGTCGAACCGCCTGAGCCGCTGGCGGCCCTGAATGCGTCACGCACGTCCGAAGTCCGGTGCGAAGGCGTCGAAGTCGGCCCGTTGGAAGTTCTCGTCGCACCGATGCCGAACGTCGTCACGTCGCGGCAGGCGGGCGGCACCGGCGGGCTGGAAACCTCGGCCCTGGCTTTGGGTCAGGCGAAGGCCGCGATCGAGGCTCTCAAATGCGAAGACCCCGCTCGCTTCGGTCTGGAAGAGCCCGTCGATTCGCTCGCGAAGGAATGGGATCGAATCAAGCGATCTCTGCTGGATATCGTGAACGACGCCGATTCGCCGATTACGCCGGAACACGTCCGCCGCTGGGCGAACGCACTCGTGACGCGTACGACTCAGGCGTGCCTGATCGCGCGCCGGGGCAGCGGGTTTCTGCTGTCGGATCCCGCCCAGCGATGGGCGCGGCAGGCGCTTTTCTTTCATGTGTGGAGCTGCCCGCGACCGGTCGCGACGGCTTCGCTGCGCGACCTGGCCGGCGTCGCGGACGAACCCTCGTGCCCTCTTGCCTGAACGCAATCAGCCCCGGTTCGAGCGAAGCGTGCCGATCAGGCCCTTGACGTCGGCAAGACCTTCGGCTTTCAGGGCATTTCCGAGTTCTTCGACCAGCCGGCCGCTGACTGACGGGTCGGCGAAAGTGGCCGTACCCACCTGCACTGCCGAGGCCCCGGCGACCAGAAATTCGAGTACGTCATCGACATTCGAAATGCCTCCGATGCCGATGATCGGCAGTTCGGGCAGAGCACGATGCACCTCCCAGACCATCCTCAGCGCGAGCGGCTTGATGGCCGGACCGGAAAGCCCGCCGATGTCGTTTGCCAGGATCGGCCGCCTCTTGCGCCAGTTGACGGCCATGCCCTTGAACGTGTTGACGAGGCTCACGGCATCGGCACCGGCTTCGTAAGCGGCGCTGGCCGGAACGACGATGTCGGTCACGTTCGGCGTGAGCTTGGCCACGATCGGGTGCGGGCACACTTCACGCACACGCCGGACGAGCGTGCGGATCGAGGCGGGATCGACGCCGAGATCGAGCCCGTGGCTGACGTTCGGGCATGAGATGTTCAATTCGACGGCGGCGACGCCCTCGGCCTGACCGACCGACGCGGCCATCGCCACGAACTGGTCGATGTCCTCGCCGGCGATGTTCACGAAGATCGAAGTACCGACCGTTCGCAACCAGGGCAGATGATGTTCGAGGAAATGGTCGAGCCCGTCGTTGTCCAGGCCGATCGCATTGAGCATGCCGGCTGAAGTTTCCACGATACGGGGTGTCGGGTTCCCGGCTCGCGGCCGGGCGGTGACCGTCTTGGGAACGATTCCGCCCAGGTCGGGCAGATGCACGAACGGGGTCATCTCGCGCGCATATCCGAACGTGCCTGATGCGACCAGGATGGGATTCCGCAGACTGAGACGGCCCAGGCGGACGGACAGATCCACATCAGCTTTCGTTTCGTTCGGACGGGCGGACACTTCGTGATGATTCCTCAGTCTTGGCGGACAATACCCCAGGGTTCTCACTCACATCAAAATAATGTCCATCGGCAGGAAACGGAACCGGCATTGACGAAATCCGCAAAATTGGCATGATTTCCTGCGAACATCTTCCCGGCTCGGATGACTTAAGGAAAAGTCTCGACCGGCAGGCACTTGGGAGCTAACGCACGGAGGCCGTTCCCGATGAGTTCCAGTCTATCGAAAAGCTACGCGGAAGAGGTCATGGCAGTCGTCAGCACGCTGGCGATCATCGCGGTCGGCGGATGCAGCTCGCTGAACCGGAACCTCGGTGACGAAAAGCCATTCGGAACGGCGAGCACCAAGGCGGCCGTACCGGACAACCCCCAATCGGCCGTCGGGCTCCCCGGCGTGATCGAGTCCGCCAATAGCGCGAAAACGGACGCCGCACTTTCCCAGGCGCAATACTCGCCGTTCGGCACGAATCCTGAACTTCAGCAAAAGTTCGATAACCTGCAGAACCGGTTCAACCAGCGCGTGGATCAAACCCAGGCTGGCATGCAGAAGTCGATCACGAGCGCCCAGGATCAGGCGGCCCGCAACGTGGCCAACACCCAGGCCCAGCTTCAGAATCAGGCGAACCAGGTCCGCAACCAGGTGATCGACGCACAAAAGCAAGCCGCGGCACAAGTTCAGAAAACCCAGACTGACGCCCAGAAACGGCTGGCCGAAATGCAGGCCCAGGCGAACCAGAAAGTGGTCGTCCCCGTGAATCAGGCGGCGCAACAGGCCGCCGAGCAATTGAATCAGGCGGGTTCCGCCGTCGATTCTTCGATCGAAAAAGCCGCCCGGACGGTCGACAAATCCAAAGAAAAGGCATCGACATCGGTCGGCCGGTTCCTGGATTCCATCCTGCCGGAGAGTTCCGGCAAGAAGCCCTGAGCATTGCGGAAGTGACGCATCTTCCTCGAATACCGAGGCGATGACTTCCGAACTCAGCCTGGTAGCAGTCTGAAAACCCAGCGGCGCAGAAGCACCGGATCGACGGGCTTGGAAATCCAGCCCGTCACCGGTGCCCGTTTTTTTTCGGGGAGTTCCTCGGCGCGGCGGGTGGACAGCATCAGAATCGGCAAGTATTTATGCTGCGGCAAATTACGCGCGGCCTGAGCCAGTTCGAGCCCGTCGACACGCGGCATTTCGAGATCGCTCAGGAGGAGGTCGACGCTCGTCGTCGCCAGAATGTTCAGCGCCTCGACGCCATCCGAGGCCGAGATGATGTGCAGACGTTCGTCGTTGAGAACGCTAGCGACCCAGGCGCGGATCGCCGGGCTGTCGTCGACATGCAGGATCACGGCCGCCATTCGCGCGTCCTCAGGGAAGCGAACTCAGCCCCGAACGCCCAGCCGGGGCCGGTCACAAGTTCGACATCGTATGCTTCTTGAGCCAGTCCGTCAGCCCCGCGCGGCGCGCGATTTCATGACAGCCTGGTGGGACGAGCAGAAACCGGACCGGACTTTCGAGATGATCGCCCGTACGCGTCAGCGAAATCAGCAACTGCAGGCCAGAGATATCCCACGGCCCGGAGGTGTGTAGATCCACTTCCAGAGGTGAGCCTGGTTTCACGGCGTTGAGGAATTGCTCACGCCAGTCGCTGGCTTCGTAAATCGTCATCGGCCCGGAGACCGACAAGGATTGAGCGTTCATGAGAGGGGTGACCGAAAGAAGCGAGGGCCATGGTGTCGATCGGAACGGAACGCGACGCGGAATCGAACGAATCCGCGATGAGGATTCGCATCCGCATTCGAGTGTATCTCATGAAAGCCCTGACGGCAAACAGGGTTCGGAAATCAGGCCTCGGGCGGGAACTGAATCAGGACCATGTTCATGTCGTCGGCCGCCGAGCCAGGGTGCACGTGCGCGGCGACGGACTTCTCGATTTCCGACAGGATCTCGTCCGGCGTCTTGTTCTTGTTGGCGTCCAGAATCTGCTCGATCCTCGGCTGGCCGAACATTTCCTCGGCAGGCGTGGCGGCATCTGGCAAGCCGTCGGTATAGATCAGGAGCGACTCTCCCGGCTGGAGACGGTCCGTCCCGCCGGAAGTGCCGTCAACCATGCCGACGCCCAGCAGGCCGGGGTTCGAATCGAGCGTGCGAATGCCGTCCGGGCCGACCACGATCGCCGGCGGGTGACCGACGCCGGCATACCTCAGAAGGCCGGTCGTTTCGTCGGCGATCAGGTAGAACCCCGTGCAGAAGTAGCCATCGGGGAAGTAGTTTTCCAGCTGAACGTCCAGCCCGGCCATGAGTTCGCCGGGTTCGAGGACGGCCATCGACAGGGCCGACGAAAGACTCTTCACCATGCCCGAAAGCATGGCCGAATTGACGCCGTGGCCGGAAATGTCGGCGACCACCACGCCCAGACGCTCTTTGTCCAGCCGGTAAAAGTCATAAACGTCGCCGCCGAGCTGGTTGGCCGGCTTGTAGCGGACGGCGTACTTGAGTACACCACGTGGCTTGGGCGGCTTGGGCATAAGCGCCGCCTGAACCTTGCGGGCCAGGTCGAGTTCGAACGTCAGCTTCTTGTGAGCCGATTCCAGAAGACGATTGCGTTCAGCCAGTTCGGCCGAAAGGTCGGCGATCCGCAGCCGGGCCTTGATTCGGGCGAACAGCTCGCGGATCTCGTCCGGGCTTTTCGGCTTCTGGATATAGTCGTCGGCACCTGCGGTCAGACCCGTCAGCTTGTTGTCCGTCGCCCCCAGCGTGGTCAGCATGATCACGGGCGTCGTGCGCAGCAGCGGATCTTCCTTCAGGGCCCGGCACAGGCCCGGGCCGTCCATCTCGGGCATTTCGTAGTCGGTCAGGATCAACTCCGGGTTCTTTTCCCGGGCCTTGGCCAGACCGTCGACGCCGTCGACGGCCGTGTCCACGACATAGCCTTCATCGCCAAGCAGCGTGGAGATCATTCGCCGCATCGTCGAACTGTCTTCGACCAGCAAAAGTCGTCGTGGGGCGACTGCGGTGGACATAAGTCAAGATCTCCGTTCAGAACGCTCAAGGGGGGGCCAGCGGAATCGGTCGAACCTCGAAAGACAGGCAGATTGTAACGACCGAAGCCGAATCTCCGCAACGGCCCGGCGAATTCACAACATGCTGACCGGGTCGACGTCGATGGCGAGTTCGACGCCCGAAGGCGGCTGAATGTCGGGTAGAACGGCGTGCAGAACCGTCTGCAGAGCCGCGGCGGTCATGGCCCGGGCCTGAAGGTGATGGCGATACAGATTTTTGATCCGGGCCACGGGTGCCGGCGAAGGCCCCAGAACGATCACCGTCCCGGGCTCGTCCGACGGCGGGGCGGGTTTGCCGGCTGCGGCGGCCTCACGTGCCGCGACGGCTTTGGCTTCCGCCTCGATCCGCCCCGCGACGTCGACCATGTACCGGCCCACGGCGGCATCTTCCTCGCCCCGGGCGATCAGGCGGGCCATGCGGCCGTAAGGCGGTAGGGCAAATTGCTCGCGCAGGGGAAGTTCGAATTTCGTGAAGCCGATGTAGTCGTGTTTCGCGGCCAGCTCGATCGCCGGATGATCCGGGGCATAGGTCTGCACCAGAACTTTACCGGGTCGATCGCCCCGGCCCGTACGCCCGGCGACCTGGGCCAGCAGCTGGAATGTCCGTTCCGAGGCCCGGAAGTCGGGCAGATGAAGCGCCGTATCGGCCGAGATCACGCCGACGAGGGTCACGTTCGGAAAATCGAGCCCTTTGGCAATCATCTGCGTGCCCAGCAGAATTCGCACATCGCCCTTGCGAAATGAGGCGAGGATCTGCTCGTGACTGTCGGCTCCGCGAGTCGTGTCGGAGTCCATCCGGCGGATCGATTCGTTCGGAAACACCGCCCGGACTTCACGTTCCAATCTTTCGGTGCCGATGCCGGCATAATGCAGCAACCCGGTACGGCACGAAGGGCAACGGTCCGGCGGCCGCACCTGATAATCGCACGCATGGCACACCAGCAGCCGCTGATTCTTGTGATGAGTCAACGAGATATCGCAATTTTCGCACTTGATCACCTGCCCGCACTTCGGGCACATGACGACCGTATGGAAGCCACGCCGGTTCAAAAGCAGCATGATCTGCCCGCCGGCGGCCAGGGCACGCTTCATGCCGTCCAGTAGTGGCGTGGAGAGCACCGGCGAAGTGTCGCCGCCCCCCTGCCCCACGGGCGCGGGCTTTTCGTTTCGCAAGTCGATCAGATGGACGGCCGGCAGCGGGCGATTCTCGACCCGGTTCTGCAGCGAAAGCATCTGGAACCGGCCGGACCGGGCATTGCCCCACGTTTCGAGAGACGGTGTCGCCGAGCCGAGAATCGCCGGAATGCCGAGAAGCTGGGCCCGCTTCACGGCGACGTCGCGCGCGTTGTACCGGGGCACGGTGTCCTGCTTGAACGAAGTTTCATGTTCTTCGTCCACGACGACGAGCCCCAGGTTGCGGCACGGTGCGAAAATGGCCGAACGGGCTCCGACGACCACCTGAATCTCGCCCTCGGCAATCGAGGCCCAGTGCCGATGGCGTTCGGCATCCGAAAGATGCGAGTGCAGCACGGCCACGCGGTCGAACCTGCTGCGAAACCGGCGGATCGTTTGCGGTGTCAGGCTGATTTCCGGCACCAGCACGATCGCCTCCCGGCCCTGTGCGACGACCCGCTCCATGGCCGAAAGATAGACTTCCGTCTTGCCGCTGCCGGTGACGCCATGCAGCAGGATCGGAGCGAACCCCTGGCCCGGCGATTCGATCCCCGTCGCGATCGCGGCGTAGATCCGCTCGAGAACGCTTCGCTGCTCGCCTGTCAAAGCCTCAGGCGGCATCCCCTCAGTGTGCTTTTCGCCCGATTCCGAGGTTCGTCGCCGGTCAATGGCCACGCGCAGCTTGGTGGCGATCAGCAAACCCTTCACGCACATGCCATTGACGACAGCCGGCGAACACTCGGCCAGCTCGCAGACTTCCTGCACCTGTACCGGATGATCCGCATGCAGCAGCACTTCGACCACGCGGGCCTGTTTGTCGGTCAGTTTGAGCGCCTCGCGGGCCGAGGCTTCCCTGTAAGGTTCCGGCAATGCGACGCAGGTACGAATGGCCGTGCCGGCCTGCTTGCGGACACCGGCCGGGATGACGGCTTCGAGCGTCTGCCCCCATGAGCACACATAATAATGGGCCAGCCAGCGCGTCAGTTCGAGCATGGGCCCGTCGACGAGTGGCTCCGGGTCGATGATCGCCAGGACGTTTTTGATCTTCGACTCTGGCAGGTCACAGGGCGGGTCGATCGCGACGCAATAGGCCGTCGTCGGCGAATTGCCCCGGCCCAGTGGCACCTCCAGACGCTGGCCGATGCGAATGAGCCGCCGCAGATGCTCAGGCACCCGGTATGTCAGCATGGTCTCCAGCGGGCGGTTCAGGACGACGCCCACGGAGACCGCTTCCGCGGCATCGGGCGAGGCGCTCTGAAGCAATTCCATGCTCATGAGTGATTCCGGCCGGTACCGGTTCGCGCCTTCGGTTGCGGTGGTTCGTGACATTTCCGATCTGACCGATTATACCTATTCGATACGAACCGACGCGACGGCGGGCGAAATCTTGAGGGATCGCCGCTTCGTCTTTGCGAATCGACAGCCTCCAGTGACGGACAAGCCCGATGCGAGTGGGAATTTTCGGCGGTACGTTCGACCCGATCCACATCGGCCACCTGATTCTTGCGGAATCCTGCCGCGAAGCGTGTGATCTCGATCGCGTCCTGTTCGTCGTCGCAGGCGAACCGCCCCACAAGGGCAAGCCGCGTACTTCAGCGAAACACCGGCTGGAAATGGTCGAACTCGCCATCGCCGGGCATGAGGCTTTCGAAGCTTCCGAAATCGAGCTGGCTCGCCCCGGCCCGCATTACAGTTTCGAAACCCTCGAAGGGCTCTCGGCCGAGAAGCCGGCGGACGAACTTTTCTTCCTGATCGGTGCCGACAGCCTGGCCGACTTGCCCGGCTGGCGCAAGCCTGAACGCATTTGCGAACTGGCGAGCCTGGTGGTGGTGAACCGGCCGGGTACGCCGGTCGAAGTGCTGCGTGCCTTCACGCCGCCGGAAGGCTCGAAGCCTTTTCATCATGTCACGATGCCCGATGTCGGCGTCGCTTCACGCGACATCCGCCGACGCGTTTCCGAAGGGCGGAGCGTGAGATACCTCGTGCCCCGAGCGGTCGAAGTCTATCTGAAAGAACACCGGCTTTACGAAGCGGCGAACGATCCGAAAGGCTGAGGGCACGACAGCCGACGGAGGCCCGAAGCATGAAATCGGTCGAACAGATGTACATGGAACGCGTGATGGCCATGACGCCTGACGAAAAGCTGGCACGAACGGCCATCGCCCGTTCGATCGTAGTCGAACAAGGTGAGATGCAGGAAAGGGAACTCAAGCTCCGAGTTTCTCTTCGACTTTATGGCTCCGAACCGGTCGCGGCGCTGATCGAGGAGGAATTGAGGCGTGTTTCCCGCTGAGATTTTCGGAAAGACCATCCTCAAGGTCATCGTCGTTCTGAATCGCCATGGCATCCGCGAAATCCAGGTTGCGGATCGCTGAGCGAGCCGCGGAAATGAAGCTCGACGAGCTTATGTCGAAGATTCTTGCGGAGCCGGACGAGTTACCCTGAATCCGGAGCCTGCTCGTTTTTTGCATGATCACGCGTTTTTCCTCTACCGCCACGCCCGATTTTTTGACTTCCCAAAATACAGGCTATATTTCAGCTAACGAAAAGCTTGATTCGGTATCGATACGACGCGACGTGCCGGCGGTTCGCCGGGCGTCGAATGGTACGCAACACACGAATTCGCACCCTGGGAGCCCGCACCCGATGTCTCTACTGAGTCGCATCCTCGTTCTGCTTGCGACCGTCCTTTTCGGACTCAGCGTCGCTGCACCCGACTCCTCGGCACAGACGATCTACAAGGACGTGCCCTTCGACGGCGAAGGCCACCTGCTGGACATCTACGCCGCAAATACCGCCGGCCCGGTCGTCTTCTACGTGCCCGGCGGCAACTGGTACAAGCACGACAAAAACCTCTACACCCGGCTCGGCACGGCCCTGGCCGCCTACGGTATCAATCTCGTCGTGCCTCAATATGGCCAGGAACAGCGCTATCCCGGCAACCTGATCGACGTCGCCGAAGCCATTCGATGGTCGCAGGCGAACCTGGCGAATTACGGCATCGCGACGAACAAGTTTCACCTGGTCGGCCACTCCGCGGGTGCCCATCTCTCGTACATGCTTTTCACCGACGGCCGTTCAGGGCTGAGTGAAGGCGACTTCCACAGCCTTACGCTCATCAGCGGCCTTTATGACATCAACCTGCTCGTTCGCTACGGCAACCGCTGGCGGAACTGGGGCCCGCTGCAGGGCTGGCACGCCAGCCCGATCAAGACGAAGCGCCTCGTGTGCCTGCCGCTGACGATCATCTACGCCGAGAATGATTACGACGTCGTCAAACGCCAGACGAAGCACTTCATGTGGGCCAATTCGCACATCGGACAGCCTTACCGCTGCTTCGTGATCCCTAATGACGACCACGTCAGCGAACTCCTCAACGCCGAAACCAACGGACTTCTCCGGATCATCACCGACACGGCCATGTCGACAGCCACCGGCGGTATCGTGTCGGTGCAACCCGCCCAGGTCGTAGACATGATGATCCCGGCCGAGCCGATGATCGAAACGCAAAGCGTCTCGCCGGCAGTCGAGTCGATTCCCGCCGCACCGACACCGGAAACGACTTCGCCCCTGAGCCTGGAAGTGCCTCCGACACCGGCCCTGGAAACGCCTGAAGCGCTCCCGGCCGGAGAAACGCCGAAAGTGGAAGCTCCGAAGATCGAGGCTCCGGCACCGCCGAAGCCCGCGCTCGAGGCACCCGTGCCGAAGCCCTGATCACGTCCGGAACACCAGGACGAGCCTTCGCAAATCGATGAATTCGAATCAGCCGGGAGCGCGATCCCGGCTGATTTCGTTCGTGAACGATGGCTTGCCGACGATTCGAATCATATCTCACATGGTTCGAACGTTCGTCGATCGCATTGTGTTAAGTCGCAATTCACCCGGTCGTACGCGGTATTCTCCGGTAGCGGGCTGTTGACTTGCCGGGTATGATGAAAATGCCGCAATAGACATCGGGCCTTGACACGACGTATCGACGTCGGTCGTCGAGTTCGATGGCCGGTGCCGCCATTGCGGCTTTCACTGCAAGGACAGATAACCGATGACCACGCACGAGAGCCAAAAGCCAGAGACCGTCGCCGACCGCTACGTCAAGATTTTCGACACCACGCTACGCGACGGCGAGCAATCGCCCGGCTGCAGCATGAACCATGTCGAAAAGCTTGAATTCGCGAGGGCGCTGGCTCTACTTGGCGTGGACATCATCGAGGCCGGTTTCCCGATCGCTTCCAATGGCGACTTCAAATCGGTCCGCGCCATCGCCACCGAGATCTCCGGCTCGTCGATCTGCGGCCTGGCCCGATCGAACGAACGGGACATCACCCGCGCCTGGGAAGCGCTCAAGTACGCCCAGAAGCCACGGATTCACGTGTTTCTGGCCACTTCGGCCATTCACCGCGAACACAAGCTGCGGATGACGCGTGACCAGATCATCGCCAAGGCCGTGGACAGCGTGAAGCTGGCCCGCAGCCTTTGTGCGGACGTGGAATTCTCGCCCGAGGACGCCGCACGGACGGAAATCGACTTCCTCAGCGACGTCGTCACGGCCGTGATCGAAGCCGGAGCGTCGACCGTAAACATTCCGGATACGGTCGGTTACGCCACGCCTTCACATTATGCCGGCATCATCCGCACGCTCAAGCAGCGTGTGCCGAACATCGGTCAGGCGACGATCTCCGTGCACTGTCACGACGACCTCGGCATGGCCGTGGCCAACAGCCTGGCGGCGGTGGAAGCAGGTGCCCGGCAGGTGGAATGCACCATCAACGGCGTGGGCGAGCGGGCCGGCAACGCCGCGCTGGAAGAGATCGTCATGGCGCTCAGGACGCGGCATGACTATTTCGGGCTCGACACGGGCATCAAGTCCGAACGGCTCTTCCCGACGAGCCGCCTTTTGAGCAATATCACCGGCATGGTGGTGCAGCGCAACAAGGCGATCGTGGGCAAGAACGCGTTCGCCCACGAGTCGGGCATCCACCAGGACGGCATGCTCAAGGAACGCTCCACCTACGAGATCATGAAGCCCGAGGATGTCGGCGTCTCCAAGACCGACCTGGTGCTGGGCAAGCACTCAGGGCGGGCGGCCATTAAGGACCGGGCCGTCGAGCTCGGTTATCACCTGACGAACGAGCAGGTCGAAGCCCTTTTCGTCGACTTCAAAACACTGGCCGACAAGAAGAAGGAAGTCTTCGACGACGACCTGATCGTGCTGATCGAAAAGCTGATCCATGCCGATTCGCCGGCCCTGTGGAAGCTCGAAAACCTCCACGTGACGACGGGCATGAACCTGCTGCCGACGGCGACCGTCGCGATCCGCCGGCCCGATGGACACCTGGTTCAGGACGCCGCCATCGGCGACGGCCCCGTGGATGCCATCTTCAAGGCCGTCGAGCGCGTCACGGGCGTGCGGGCGAACCTGAAAGAATTCGTCGTCCGCAGCGTCACCGGCGGTAAGGATGCCCAGGGCGAGGTAAAGCTGGAGCTTTCCGTCGAGTCGGACGAACGGTCCTTTTCGGGCCGGGCCGCTTCGACCGACATCATCGAAGCTTCGGCCCTGGCTTATCTGAACGCCGTGAACGCCATCGCCACGCGCCGTGACCGCCAGCGCGAAGTCATCGGCCGGCCGGGCGCGGGGGCGTAAACCTCCCTGAGGCCGCGATAGAATCCGAGACGAATTTGACACGGTCCGACGTCTTTGCGTCGGGCCGTTCTTCATTCATGCATCCAAGCATGACCCGTTCACGGGAACGATGAGACGATTGAAGATCGGATATCCGGCTTTTTGGATCTTTTCGAACCCGCTTTCGGAAGGAATGCCGACCAGGAAGTGCCATGGAAGGATATCCCCGCTCATGACCCTCTCATCCTGAACGAATCGTGACACATCTCTATCAATTGTTTACGGAAAACCACATTGCGAATTTATCCCGAAATTCATGAGAAGAGATTTGAAGTGAACTGCGAATGGTTCTATCATCCGTAAGTGCCATAACATACGCATCGCCGAAGCGAATTGGGCCGAGGAACCTGACCAGGATTCCGCTACGCCTAATCGAGCAGGTTTTGTCGGTCGATTTTCGAAGGGCCGATGCGTTCACGTTCGAAGAGTTAGAGCGAATTTCCAACAGGAGCAACGACATGCGCATCGATTCGAGATTTCGGAAAATCGGCGTTGTCTGCCTTGCGATATTGGGAGGATTCTTCGTGAATTCTCCGTCGGAGGGCGGCATCGTCACCCTGGAATGGTTCGATTCCGGGTGGTACGACGTTCCAGGTTTCCATCTGAGTTCGAACAAGAACTATGCGGCAGGTTTTGCCGTCGCCGCTACGACGCGGAATTACTTCGTCTTCGATCTTTCCGGAGTGACCGACCAGATCGTCGGCGCCGAATTGCGCCTTTACAACCCTGCGGACGGTTTTCTGGGGGCCCCCTCGGATTACACCCTGAGATCGGTCGAAACTTCCGTTGCGACCCTGATGCAGAGCCACAGTACAGGGCCGGCCGGTGCTGCCATTTATGCGGATCTGGGAGACGGCACGGTCTTCGGCTCGGTCCTGGGTTCAGTTGCCGACAATGGCACGGTCATTTCGATTCCTCTGAACGCCGCGGCTGTGAATTCACTCAACGGCTCGCTCGGGCAGACGTTCGCCTTTGGCGGGCAGTTCGCCTTCCAGGGCCCTCAGGAACATTACATTTTCGGATTCTCGAACCTGGGAACGGAAACGCGGCAACTCGTTCTGACGACTGTTCCGGAACCCGCGACATGGATACAATTCGGTTCAGGACTCGTACTCACTACGGTTTTCGTCCGTTCACGTCGGAATCGATCGCGAATTTTCGAAAACCGACGACGCGATTGAAACGGAAATCGTCGGCATCTGTCTTTCATTCCTTCGTAGGAAAGCGTCCGAATGAAACGTCATCGCAACCATTGACCGGACCGAAGGGT
This sequence comes from uncultured Isosphaeraceae bacterium, assembly GCA_964608915.1. Taxonomy (GTDB): domain Bacteria; phylum Planctomycetota; class Planctomycetia; order Isosphaerales; family Isosphaeraceae; genus QWQI01. The sequence continues at coordinate 64,353 of CAZSQA010000026.1, read as the reverse complement.
CCGGTCTTTCCTTTTGGTTTTCGATCATCGACTCATGACACGTCATCGCCCAGGCACACGAACTTTCGTCCGATCGATCGACAAACGGCGCTTCAAAAGCGACAATTGTGGTAAGAGATAGCGACTATAGGGTTGGCGTAAAGACCAAGTCGCTGCCGTTGCGGATCGTCCGTGAAGTCCTGTCCTGTCCAATCACGAAAACGATGATAGGCCAACGTGCCTTTCGTGCCGATGAGGGTGCCGAACGCACTTGAGTTGCGCTCACGAGGTGACTGGTCAGGGACGGATTCGAACCGCGGGCATGACCTTCGGTGATAGGAAAGGATTGATTCGGGCGTGGACGATCGATTCCTGGATATGTTTTACGAAGAGGCTCGTGAGCTTCTGATGGTCCTGGAAGAGGGCCTGATGGAGCTGGAGAGTCGCCAGGGCGATCGCGCTTTCGTCGACAAGGTCTTTCGGGCGGCCCACTCCATCAAGGGTGCCGCGGCGATGGTGGGCCTCGGCTCGATCGCCGGATTCACGGACCGCATCGAAACGGTTCTGGACAAGATCCGGTCCCAGACCGTGCCGGTCGATTCTCAGATCATCAGCGTGCTCCTTGAAGCGCGCGATCAGCTCACGGCGCAAGTCGAAGCGGCCGCGACCGGCGAATCGACCGAGCCTTCGCCACAACTTATCGCTTCTCTCGAGTACATCTCACGGCCAGCTTCGGAGCGGGTGCAGCTCGTCGAACCCGGCGCATCCGATCCCGCGAAATCCGGGCAACCTCCGGCAGGAAAATCGCCGCCGGGATCGAACGAACCCGCCAAGCCGAAGCGAAAGCGCAAGCCTTCACGGAAAAAACCGGAATCTGACGAAGCGGCCGCGGCAAGTTTGCCCGGCGATGGTTCATCGTCCGTAAAAAAACCGCCAGTGGAACCGCCGGTTTCTGTGGAATCGACCGGCGAAGGTTCTCCCAAAGGTTTCCGGATCCGTTTCGCTCCAGGCAGAGAGGCTCTCAAGCGGGGTCTCAATCCCCTCGGAGTACTCGACGAACTGACGGAGCTGGGCGAAGCGTTTCTTACGGTCGATCCTTCGAACGTGCCGACTCTGGACGCGATCGATCCGCAGCTTTCGTACCTCGCCTGGGAAATCGAACTTCGCACGGACGAACCGGTCGAACGGGTTCAGGACGTGTTCCTGTTCGTCAGCAACGAATGCCGTATCGAAATCACGCCGCTGGCGTTGGAAACCACTTCCGAATTCGAAGCCGCCAGCGTAATGGGCAGCGACACGCCCCGGATCGCGACCGAAGCGCGCACGCGGCTTCTGCCGGGTGCCGAACTCGCCACAGGTGTCGCTCCGGTCAAGCCGGAAACCTCCGCGGCGGATCGACCGCCCGACGAGCCCGCAAAGGCGAACCCCGCAGTTCGGCCCGTCCCGCCCACAGAACCGCCTGGTTCATCCGGAGCCATGGCCGAAGGCTCGCGCCTGCCGGGCCCGATGTCCGGCACGCTTCTGCCGGAAAGTGCCGAGGCCCTTTCGAAGATCAATCGGTCGGCATCCTCGCGAGCGGCTTCGGCGGGCACGGTCGCGACAGCGACACGCACCGCTTCGACCACGAGAATCCGGGTCGATGCCAGCCAGCTTGACGATCTCGTCGGTCTGGCCGGCGAGCTTGCCGTGTTGGCTGACAATCTGCAAGGCCTGCGGGACATTCATGGGGCCGAATCCTATCGGATGGCTCTGGAAAGCCTCGAACGGGTCTGCCGGCAAGTGCGCGATCAGTCTCTGGAACTGCGCATGGTGCCGGTCGAGGAGCTTTTCAGCCGGTTCCCCCGTCTGATTCGCGACCTTGCCGACAAGTCTGGTAAGGAAATTCAGCTGCGGATGGAAGGGCAGGAAACGAGGCTCGACCGGACGATCGTCGAAAAACTGGCCGAGCCGATGATCCACTTGATCCGCAATTCGGTTGACCACGGGCTGGAAACTCCGGCCGAGCGGGAAGCCGTGGGCAAGCCGCGCCAGGGCCGGATCGTGCTCTGGGCAGGTCACGAGGGGGACCGGGTCGCCCTGAAGATCGAGGACGACGGCCGCGGTCTGAACCGGCATCGCATTCTGGAAAAAGGCATCGCGCGAGGCCTGATTCCGGCCAACACGAGCGTGGAAGATCCGCGTGTCGTCGGTTTGATCTTCGAACCGGGTTTTTCGACGCGCGACACCGTGAACGAAATTTCTGGCCGGGGGGTCGGCCTGGACGTCGTCCGCGATGCCGTACGGGCCCTTCGCGGAAGTGTCTCAGTGCAGTCCGAACCGGGCCGTGGCACCTGTTTTACGTTCCGTCTACCGCTGACTCTGGCATTGATCGACGGGCTTCTCGTCGAAGTCGCTCATGAAAAGTATGTCGTTCCGCTGTCTCAGGTTGAGGAATGCGTCGCACTCGGCGGAACGAAACCGGCTCTATCGAGCGGTCGAATGTGCGTTTCGGTTCGGGACGAACTCGTTCCGCTGGTCGATCTGCGGAAGCTCTTCGAAGCTCGATCGCCGAAACCGAAACGGCAGGAAATTCTGCTGACCCGCCATGGCGGACAGCGTGTCGGTGTGGCCGTGGACCGGCTTCTGGGCCGGGTTCAGGCCGTGATCCAGTCGCTGGGCGATGGCCTGAGCCATCTGGGCCGGTTTTCCGGAGCGACGATTCTGGGTGACGGTGCCGTCTCGTTGATACTGGACCTGACGGCCATCGTCGGCGAAAGCCGGGCGGCCGAAATACGACTGGACATGGCCGCGGCCGGGTCCAAACCCGAGGTGATTTCATGAACGTGAGACTGCGATCGAAAATATCGGCCGCTCTGGTGGCCTTCGGTATCATTCCGTCGGTCCTGGTCGCGGCGGTCACGTTCTATACGGCCTGGACGCTGAAACGCAATCAGGCCTTCCTGATCACCGAAACGGCCAGGGCCGGAGCTCACTCCGTCGAACGGCTGATGCGCCGCAACGTGTCACCGGTGAAGCCGGTCGGCCCGGATAAGCCGAACGATACGCCGCCGCCGGCCACTACGCCGCCGCAATCGCTCCAGAACCAGATCGACATGGCCTATGCCGAGGTCTCACAACAGCTTGGCGATTACGGCATCAAGCGGCCCCAGGTACTTCTGGCGGAAGGTAAGGACACCACGACCGGCGCCACCTGGAGCGTCCTGGAAAGGCGAGGCGAGAATCTGACGGACCTTTCCGCAACGCAGCTCGACTATCGCGACCTGTTCAAAGTTGCGTTCAAGGACGGCGCCGTACTTCGGGCCGAGGAAATCGCGGAGGTCAACGACCAGATTCTCGTCGGCTACTGGCCTCTCGAAACGGATGGCGCCGGAGAAGATGCGCCGAAGCGGATTCTGATCGTCGCGGTGCGGCTGAGCGAGGCCTATGCCACGATTTACTGGATTCAGAGCGTCACACTGGGGGTTCTCGCCGTATGTCTTCTTACGACGATAGGCCTGGGGCTTTTGCTGGGCCGCCAGTTCGTCAGCCCCCTGCGCAGTATCATGGCCGTGACGAAGCAGCTTCAGGACGGCGACCTGAACGTGCACATCGATGTGGACAGCCGCGATGAGCTCGGCCTGCTGGCCGATCAGCTCAACAGCGTGATTCACAAGCTCGGGCAGGTCGTCGGCGAAATTCGCCAGGCGACGGGATCCGTGTCGACCGCCAGCCAGGAACTCAACAGCTCGGCTCAGCAGCTTTCCCAGGGTGCCACTGAGCAGGCCGGCACGCTTCAGGAGATCGCCTCAAGCCTTCATTCTGTGAACAATTCCGTCGAGCGCAACGCTCAGCACGCCCAGCAGACGGCCAAAACGGCGAACCAGGCGAGCAGTCAGGCCGAACGTGGCGGTTCGGCGGTCTCCGAAACCGTGGAGGCCATGCGGCAGATCGCCAAGAAAATCACTGTCGTCGAAGAAATTGCCTATCAGACGAACCTTCTAGCCCTGAACGCGGCGATCGAAGCGGCCCGGGCCGGCGCTCACGGCAAGGGTTTCGCGGTCGTAGCCGGCGAAGTGCGCAAGCTGGCCGAATCGAGCCAGGCTGCGGCACAACAGATCGGCGAACTGGCTTCGAAATCGGTGAAAGTGGCCGAAAACGCTGGCCAGTTGCTCGAACGCATCGTGCCGATGATTCGTGAAACTTCCGGCCTGGTTCAGGAAATCGCCGCGGCCAGCCAGGAACAGCGTAACGCCATTCAGGAGATCAACCTGGGCGTCAGCCAGCTCGATGAAGTCGTTCAACAGAACGCCGCGGCCAGCCACGAACTGGCGGCCACGTCGGGCGACCTGGCCGGCCAGGCATCCACGCTTCAGCGGCTCGTCAGCTTCTTCCGGCTGGAAGGCGGCTTCGATTCGATGTCTCTGCCTTCGCCGGCATATGTCGCCAGCGGGGCGTCTCATCGCTCGTCGTTCCGGTCCTCACCGGTACGCCGGTTCGGCGCGGGTTTCGGTCGCGGCTCGGGTGGGTCGGCCAGCGGCTCAGGTTCAGGAATGTCGTCCGGTTCGGGCGGTTCCGACATGGACTGGGGCTCGGGCAAGTCGGGTTCGGCCGGATCGGGCGGCGGTTCGAACGCGGGCTCCGGCGGTTCGAACGCCAGTGGGATCGTCGTGAACCTCGACGACGACAGCGATTTCGAACGATTCTGAGAAAGCCGTATCGCCGGGTTCGATAGAACGTGCTTCGTTCCGTTCGCGACAGCCAGAATCCTCGGAGCCGGTCATGATCGAGAACAGCCCGATATCCTCGCCGCCCCGCTCGGTGGGTTCGCCGATCGCCATGGAACCCCATTCCGAAATCGACCGGACACAGTCCTACGTGATCTTTCAGCTCGGCGGCGAACACTACGCACTGGAAGTGCTGCGCGTGCAGGAGGTGCTCGACATGGGTGCCCTGACGCACGTACCCGGATCGCCGAACAGTCTTCGTGGCGTGCTCAACTTGCGCGGGCATGTCGTACCGGTCTGGGACCTGCGGATTCCGTTCGGTCTGCCGGTAGACTCTAGTATCAGTCGTGCTCCCTGCGTTCTAATGGTAGAATCGTTCGTCGGAGACCAGTTGCGAGTGACGGGGCTGCTGGTCGATCGCGTGTCGGACGTGCTGGAGTTCCCCAACGACTCCATCCAGCCTTCGCCGCCCATGGGCCTCGGCAAGGCATCCTCGTACGTGCGTGGTTTGATTCGCTGGGAAGAGAGTTTTCTGCTCGTGCTTGACGTTGACCGCGTGTTTCTGACCCTGATGAACATCGCCGGTTCGGGCGGAGGCTTCTGACGTGCCCGTGAGCGACGGCAGGAACCTCCCGAACGATCTGCCGCAACCGGTTTCGGGTAGCGAACCCGAACCCTGGTCGGTCGAGGACTTCGCGCCCATCGTCGCGTTCCTTCGGCAGAAGATCGGCATCACGCTGGAATCGCACCGCATGGGCCTTCTGCAGGCCCGGCTGCGAGCACGTCTGCAACAACGGGGCTTCACAAGCTTCACCCGCTTCGTCGACCGCGTTCTGCGCGTGGACCCGACCGGGCCCGGCATGCAGCTTCTCGTCGACCTGAGTACCGTCAACCACACCTCCTTCTTCCGTGAACCGGCGCACTTCACCTTCCTGACGGAACAGCTCGGTCAGGCCATTCGCGAGGCCGCCGGCTCGCCCGTCCGCATCTGGTCCGCCGGATGCTCCTCGGGCCAGGAACCTTACAGTCTGGCTATGGTGCTTCATGACACCATTCCGAACCTGACGCCACAGAAGGTCGAAATCTGGGCCTCCGACCTCTCCCTGGAGGTCGTCAAGAACGCCGCCCGCGCGATTTACAACACGCGCGACGTCGCCGGCGTGCCCCCGGACATGCTCCGCCGCTATTTCATGCGCGGCACCGGGCCGAAAGACGGCACGTTCCGCGTGGTTCCCGAAGTTCGTGATCTCGTGAAATTCCGCCACCTCGACCTGCGTGCCCCGCAGTGGCCATTGCCCGGCGATTTTCACGCCGTGCTATGCCGCAACGTTTCGATCTATTTCGCGGACGAGGAACGCGTTGTCCTTCTCGATCGCCTTGCCAGCACTCTGCGCACCGGCGGTTGGCTGATCATGGGCAACGGCGAAATCATTCCGACCATCCCCGCGAGCCTCAAGAAAGTCCTGCCCTCCATCTTCCGGAAGGAGGCATGACGCACCATGGCCGCGACTCGAGGATCCGCCGGACCCATATTGCCAGGGACCGAACCGGCGGTGATGGAAGTTCTGATCGTCGATGACAGCGCCGTCGTCCGCCAGACGCTCAAATCGATCGTCGAGTCGGACGGCACCTTCAAGGTCACGACCGCCACCGACCCCTACGACGCCGTGGAAGTTCTCAAGAAGTTGGTCCCGGCCGTCATCCTGCTCGATGTCGAAATGCCTCGCATGGACGGCCTTACGTTCCTCCGCAAGCTCATGCGCCAGCACCCTTTGCCTGTCGTCATGTGCACGTCGATCGCCGATCGCGCCCTTTCGGCCCTCGAAATCGGTGCCATGGAGGTCATCGCCAAGCCCGACTGGCGCGACCCTTCGAAAATGAGCGTCTGGTCCGCCAATCTGCTCGAAAGCGTGCGCACAGCCGCCAGGGCCGGGCTCATGCGCCAGAAAGTCAAGGTCGATCCGAAACCGCCGGCAGCCGACGGCCGGCTCTCCGCCGATTCGATCCTGCCCCGCCAGCCGTTTCAGGTTCGCGGCACCATCACCGAAAAAGTCATCGCACTGGGCGTTTCCACAGGCGGCGTTCAAGCCATCCATCAGCTTCTCGCAGGTTTTCCGGCGGATACCCCCGGCGTCGTCATCGTTCAGCACATGCCGGCAGAATTCACCGGCGCGTTCGCGGCAAGATTGAACAACGACCCGAAAATCGCCATGGAAGTGACCGAATGCAAAAACCTGGAGAGCGTCAAGCCAGGCCGTGTGCTCGTCATCCCCGGCAATGTTCACGGCGTGCTGCGACGCAATGGCCCCGGATTCCGCGTCGAACTGGTCGACGGCCCGCCCGTCAATCGCCATAAACCCAGTGTCGACGTACTCTTCCGTTCCGTCGCCCAGACCGCGGGGCCGCATGCCGCCGGCGCGATCCTCACAGGAATGGGCGACGACGGCGCCGACGGCCTCCTGGAGATGCGCCAGGCCGGAGCACTGACCATCGCCCAGGACGAAGCCACTTCCACCGTTTTCGGCATGCCGCGTGAAGCAATCAAACGCGGCGCGGCCAAAATCGTCCTGCCCCTGGACAGGATCGCCTCCGCCCTGCACCCCAACGGCGGTCAATGGAACGTCTGACTTCCTCCCGTTCTTCTCACCGGTACGAACGACATAATGCATCGCCGCGACTTTTTCGCGTCTCTGGCGGCCTTCGCAGGCGCTTCGCAATTCGGTCTCGCTGAATCCGCAACGCCATTTCCGCCCATTCGGCAGTTGACCAAAGGCCCGAAATTTCACTGGTTCGGATATTACGACAAGCTCCAGTTCTCACCCGACGACCGCTTCGTCTTGTGCAATCAGGTCGATTTCGAAAACCGCTCACCCAGGCCGGACGACACCTGCACCGTCGGGCTGATCGACCTTGCTGACAATGATCGCTGGACACCTCTGGGCACCACGAAAGCCTGGTGCTGGCAACAGGGCTGCATGCTGCAGTGGCTTCCCGGCAGTGCGGGCGAGGTCGTCTGGAACGACCGTGAAGGAGACCGCTTCGTTTCCCATATTTTCGATTCGAAGTCCGGCAAAAAGCGGACGCTGCCACAACCGGTTTATGCCCTGGCCCCTGACGGCTCTTGGGCCGTCGCCCCCAACTTCAGCCGGTTGAACGACATGCGCCCTGGCTATGGCTACGCCGGCGTGCCTGACCCCCTGCCCGACAACTCTGCCCCCGATTCGTACGGCATCACGCGCGTCGATCTCACTTCCGGTTCCGCCCGACTGCTCTTTTCGCTGGCCGACATCGCCGCCAGATTCCCGTTCGAAGCCGACGAGCCGAAGCGTGTCAAACACTGGTTCAACCACCTGCTGGTGAACCCGACCGGTACCAGGTTCGTCTTTCTGCACCGCTGGCGAACCCCGGAAGGCCGTCACCTCACGCACATGATCACGGCCGATCCGGACGGTACGAACGTCCGCCTGCTGATCGGCTCCGGCTCGGTATCGCATTTCATCTGGAAAGACGCGTCGACGATTCTGGCCTATGCCAGGCCGAAGAAGGATATGGACTGGGGCTTTTTCGAATTCGCCGACGACGGTTCAGGCAAATTCGTCGAAATCGGCAAGGGTGTCCTGATCTGCGACGGCCATTGCACTTATCTGCCCGGGAATCGCTGGATTCTCAACGACACCTACCGCGACAAGAACAAAATACAGCATCCCCACCTGTTCGATACCGTAACAGGCCGCCGCGTCGAACTCGGCGAAATGCAATTACCCGACCCTTACGTCACCGGCAGCCGGTTCAACGAATGGCGAGTCGATCTGCACCCGCGATTCAGCCGGTCCGGTAAACTCGTCACGATCGACAGCCCTTACACAGGCCAGGGCCGCCAGTTGCACTTGATCGACATTTCCGGCATCGTCGGCTGAGATCGAATTCTGAGGCATCTCGCGTTCGAATTGCGATTCAAACGATCCCGCACGCCCGGATCAGATAAAGCGGCGAAAGGACCGGCATTCGGCTGTTCGAAGCACAGTAGGTCGCGAGGGTTTCGCCCTCGTACGATTCCTTGTGTTTCGAAAGGCTTTGCGAAGAATAGAGCTTGCGCTGGATCCAGGCATTGTTGTGGAAGATCGAAAACGCCTTGTGCATCAGCCAGTCGCTCGTGCCGGCCTGATACGAAATGCCATGCAGAGGCATCAGCCCCAGATGCAATCGAGCGACCCCCTCGGCCTGAAACGTCTCGATTGCCCTGCGGACGAGAAAATAACTGGCCAGAGGATCGATATCGGTCCGCCATCGCCGCGTGGTGGAAAGGTATCCTACAACCCTCCCGGCTTCATGGATCGGGTCGAAAAAGGCGAATGCGACAGGCTGGCCATCGGCATCAAGAAGGAAGAACTTGCGAACCCCCGGCTCATCCTCCAGCCGCACGGGCCGGATGAGGAAGCCCAGCTCCCGCTTCGAATTGGCCTTCGTATTGCGCCAGGCCAGCGAAATGGCGTCGATCCGTTCCGGGTCGAGTTCGGCCATAGGCACTTCCGCGACGCGACAGCCGGAACCAGCGAACCGGTTCTCGGCCGTGCGGAAACTACGGCGTTTGGGACCTGAGAAGTTGTATCTGGTAAGATCGAGCCAGGTTTCCAGTCCGAATTCGTTCACGGAAAAGCCTCGCTCAGACAGGATGGAAGCCATTCCGGACGAGGTCTGCCAGAAACAGACACGCCGATGGTTCGCGAGGAACGCGTCAACGAGGCCTTCCCACAAATTCCTGGGCGCCAGGGGGTCCGCCAGCACGCAGGCCGTGCGACCGACCTGTTTGTACGTCAGGAATCCCTCTCCGTTGCCGAAGTGGCTCAGACCCGGCTGATGTGCTACGGAATAAGCCAGAGCGAAGTTGCCATGAGCCTCGGAAGCTTCGGTACGCTCGATCGAATTGGGCGATAGCGTGCGGAATCCGAACGATCCGCGCGTCGCGATGCGGGGGCTGGCAGTGATGATCATGATCGGATGCCCCGGCGAATCTGAGCGTTCGACTGAACGGTAAAGACTGGCACGGACAAGACCCGCCGCGCCGAACGCCGGTCATTATGCCGATTTCCGGGATATTGGATAGATGATTTGGTTCGTTTCGACGAATCAACGGATTTCGAATCGTCATGATTCGTGCGCTCTGGAAATACGACACCGAAACGGTGACATCAGATACGCATTTCTCCTTGGGAATGGCTTCACTGCATCCATGCTTGCTTGGTTGGATTGATGTGGCCGCAGAAGGTTCTTCTTTATATGGCAAATCATGTCCAAATTCGCACTTTTTGTACATTTAAAGATCGGAAGAGTGGGATCGAAGCTTCAACTTCCGCCTCTTCCGAATCTGACTGATGCGGTCGTATCGCCAGTTAGAAGAATCGGCATTTCATCATTTCGGTGATGATGCGATTCGTAAAGTCGAATCCTGTAAAACAAGCACGGAGACTTTCAGCCATGAACACAAGAACGATTATTGCTTGTATCGTGTCGATATTGTTTACGTCATCCAAGTGCGAATCCGCAGATGTGATTTACGACACGCTCAATAACTCAGGTGGATTTGGTTTCGTAGGTTTTGATCAGCAATTAGCACTCTCATTCAGGACGACCGAATCCGGTTACAACCTCGAATCGATCGTACTGAGCCTGTTTCGCTACAATGCGACAACCGGAACGCTGACGCTCGGAATCTATCGTGCAAATGGTTCCGGGAACACACCTGGAGATGCCGTCTATGCCGCTATTTCGACGATCGATGTTTTGAATATGCCGATCTCTCCGTATGATTATTCGCTGACGGGGCTGAATTACCATCTCAATCCAAACTCGCTCTATTTTCTCGTCATGACGGGCTCCGGAATGAATGCCAATGCTGGATGGTATCAGACTTCCAGCTCTGCTGGCGCCGGCGGTTCTCTGGGGTTATCTTATTTAAGTCAGTCTACGAGTGGGGCATGGTTCCCGGTCGATGATTATTATTTGAGGGGCAAAATTGTAGCTGTACCAGAACCTTCGACATCCGCTTCCTTTAGCATAGCGTCAGGCCTGATCGCGTTTATGGAATTGCGAAGAAGGTTCCGTCAATTTCAGACATATACTGCCTGATATTGAGATCAAGCACTCGATGCGAAAGAAAATCGATTCAGCAACCGCAGAATTGATTTGCAACAACATAAGATCTATCGGATTTCAGAATTTTCCGCAGATCGAAGACTTCCAGAGTAGAAAATACCCGTCAAGGACGAAGATTTAGCGACCGAGGAGTCGGGCAAGCATCAACTTACCCGACTCCCCAAGTCGTCAAATTCGACGATCACACGAACGGCCGCATGTGCGCGCCGTGTGCCAGCGTGCGGGGCAGTTCGGTGCGGCCCATCAGGAATTCGTCGATGCCGGCGGCGGCCTGGCGGCCTTCGGCGATCGCCCAGACGATCAGGCTCTGGCCACGTGTCATATCGCCGGCCGTGAAGACCTTCGGCACGCTCGTCGCCTTCGAGTTCGGGTCGGCCTTCACGTTGCCGGCCCGGTCCAGCTCCACGCCGAACTGCTCCACCAGCTTGTTTCGCTCAGGGCCTGCGAAACCCATGGCCAGCAGAACCAGGTCGGCCGGATAGATCTTCGTGGTGCCGGGCACGTCTTCGAACGCCGGGCGGCCGTCTTTCATTTTCATTTCGACGGTGCAGGTTTCCAGGGCCTTCACGTGGCCGTCGTCGTCGCTGACGAAGCGCTTCGTCGCGATCGAGAAGACCCGTTCGCCGCCCTCTTCATGCGCCTGGCTGGTGCGGAAGATATTGGCGTATTGCGGCCAGGGGTTCCAGTCGGCCCGGGCTTCGGGCGGACGGGGTACGATTTCGAATTGATGCACGCTGGCGCAGCGGTGCCGGTGCACCGTGCCCAGGCAGTCGGCCCCGGTGTCGCCGCCGCCGATGATGATCACGTGCTTGCCTTCGGCCCAGTTCAGGTCGTTCGGAGCGATCTCGTCGCCGGCGACCCGCTTGTTCTGCTGGGGCAGGAAGTCCATGGCGAACTCGATGCCGCGCAGCTCCCGCCCCGGAATCGGCAGATCCCGCGGCGCGGTGGCGCCGCAGCACAGGCAAACGGCGTCGAAATCAGCCAGAATCTGGTCGGCCGAAATGTCTTCGCCGATGTTCACGCCCGGCTTGAAGACGACACCTTCGGCTGCCATCTGTTCCAGGCGGCGGTCCACATGATGCTTTTCCATCTTGAAGTCGGGGATGCCGTAGCGGAGCAGACCGCCGATGCGGTCGGCCCGTTCGAAGACCGTGACTTCATGGCCGGCACGGCGCAGTTGCTGCGCTGCCGCCAGACCGGCCGGCCCTGAGCCGACGACGGCCACTTTCTTCCCCGTGAGGACTTTCGGCGGCTCCGGCTTGACCCAGCCTTCGGCCCAGGCGCGTTCGATCGTGGCGGCCTCGATCGTCTTGATGGCCACGGGGTCTTCGTTGATCCCGAGCACGCACGAGCTTTCGCAGGGCGCTGGGCACAGCTTGCCCGTGAACTCGGGGAAGTTGTTGGTGGCGTGTAGCCGTTCGATGGCGGCCTGCCACTGGTCACGATAGACGAGGTCGTTCCAGTCCGGAATCAGGTTGCCCAGAGGGCAGCCCTGGTGGCAGAAGGGGATGCCACAGTCCATACAGCGGGCGCCCTGGGCTTGCAGCGTTTCCACCGGCAGGGGCTGATAGACTTCGAGGTAATCGTTGAGACGTTCGAGGATGTCGCGGCGCTTCGGTGTCTGCCGCGGCAGTTCCATGAATCCGGTCGGCTTGCCCATCGGTTCGGTTTCTCCCGTTTCTTATCTTCGATTCGAGTGTTTGTGTCGTTTTCAGGCTTTCGCGGTGGCCAGTTTGGCGGTTTCGGCGGCGCGCTTGCGTTCCAGGAGCACGCGGCGGTAGTCCACCGGCATGACCTTGACGAACTTCGAACGCACGGCTTCCCAATTGCCCAGCAATTCGGCGGCCACGGTGCTGCCCGTGTAGCCAGCGTGCTGGATGAGCAGGTCACGGACGAGGTCGATGTCGTCCTTCTCGGCGAATTTCTCGAGTTCGACCATCTCCATGTTGCACCTGACCGAAAATTCGCCCTTCGGGTCATAGATGAAGGCCGTACCGCCCGACATGCCCGCCGCGAAGTTGCGGCCCGTGGGGCCGATGACGACGGCGACACCGCCGGTCATGTATTCGCAGCCATGGTCGCCCACACCTTCGACGACGGCCAGGGCACCTGAGTTACGGACGCAGAACCGCTCGCCCGCCATGCCGCGAAAGAAGGCCCGGCCGCCCGTGGCGCCGTACAGGGCCACGTTGCCGATGATGACGTTCTTCGCCGGGTCGAACGAGACGTTCTTCGGCGGCGTCACGACGATCTTGCCGCCAGAAAGGCCCTTGCCGACGTAGTCGTTGGCGTCACCGGTCAGAGACAAGGTGATCCCCTTCGGCACGAAGGCCCCGAAGCTTTGCCCGGCCGAACCGGTGAAATTCACGCGGATCGTATCTTCCGGAAGACCTCCGCCGCCGTATTTGCGGGTGACTTCGCTGCCGAGAATCGTACCGACGGTGCGATTGACGTTGATGATCGGCGTGTCGATCACGACGGCTTCGCCACGTTCCAGCGCCGGTGCGGCTTCGGCCACGAGCTTCTGGTCGAGGGCCTTGTCCAGGCCGTGGTCCTGCTCGCGAACGCGGCGCAGGGCGACGTCCGGGCCGACTTCCGGGCGGAAGAAGATCTTCGAAAAGTCCAGCCCCTTGGCCTTGTAGTGATCGATGGCCGACTTCATGTTCAGCAGGTCGGAGCGGCCGATCATTTCTTCCATCGAGCGGAAGCCGAGTTTGGCCATCAGCTCGCGCACTTCTTCGGCGATGAACTTGAAGAAGTTCACGACATGCTCGGCTCGGCCGGCGAACTTCTCACGCAGCTTTTCGTTCTGGGTGGCGATACCGACCGGGCAAGTGCCCAGGTGGCAGACACGCATCATGATGCAGCCCATGACGACCAGCGGAGCGGTCGCGAAGCCGAATTCCTCAGCACCCAGCAAGGTCGCCACGACGACGTCGCGGCCGGTCTTCATCTGGCCGTCGGCCTGAACGACGATCCGGTCCCGCAGGCCGTTGAGCACGAGCGTCTGCTGGGTTTCGGCAAGGCCGAGTTCCCACGGAATGCCCGCGTGCTTCAGCGATGTGAGCGGGCTGGCGCCGGTTCCGCCGTCGTAGCCTGAGATCAGGACGACGTCCGAGTGGGCCTTGGCCACGCCGGCGGCGACTGTGCCCACGCCGACTTCGGCGACGAGCTTCACGCTGATGCGGGCCCGGGGGTTGGAGTTCTTCAGGTCGTGGATCAGTTGCTTGAGATCTTCGATCGAATAAATGTCGTGGTGCGGCGGCGGGCTGATCAGGCCCACGCCCGGCGTCGTGTGGCGCACCTTGGCGATGTAGGCGGACACCTTGGAGCCCGGCAACTGACCGCCTTCGCCCGGCTTGGCGCCCTGGGCCATCTTGATCTGCAACTCGTCGGAATTGACGAGGTATTCGCTCGTCACGCCGAAACGGCCGGAGGCGACCTGCTTGATCGCACTTCGGCGGTTGTCGCCGTTGGCATCGGGCTTGAACCGGCGCGGGTCTTCGCCGCCCTCGCCCGTGTTCGAACGGCCGCCCAGGCGGTTCATGGCGATCGCCAGGGTTTCGTGGGCTTCTTCGGAGATCGATCCCAGGCTCATCGCCCCGGTGGCGAAGCGTTTGACGATCGACTCGACCGATTCGACTTCTTCGATCGGCACCGGCGCGGCCTGGTCGAACCGGAAGTCGAACAGCCCGCGCAAAGTGCACAGCCGTTCGTTCTGGTCGTCGACCATGCGGGTGTACTGCTTGAAGATGTCATAGCGCTGGGTCTTCGTGGCGTGCTGCAGGCGGAACACCGTTTCGGGGTTGAACAGGTGGAACTCACCCTCGCGGCGCCACTGGTACTGGCCGCCCCAGTCCAGCAGCGGCGTGCCGGTTTCCCGCGGGTTATAGGCCCGGCTGTGCGAAGCGAGCACTTCCCGCGTGATTTCGGGCAGACCCGCCCCGGAAATGCGCGAGGCCGTCTTTTCGAAATACTTCGAAATGAAATTCTCGTTGAGACCGACGGCTTCGAAAATCTGCGCGCCGCGATAGCTCTGGATCGTGCTGATGCCCATTTTGGACATCACCTTGATCACGCCCTTCTTGATCGCCTTGCGATAGTGCTCGACGGCTTCTTCGTGGTCGATCTCGGCCTTGAGGAAGCCCTGCTTGATCATGTCGTCGAGCGTTTCGAAGGCGACATAGGGGTTGATCGCCCCGGCGCCGTAGCCGAGCAACAGAGCGAAGTGGTGCACTTCACGGGCGTCGCCGCATTCGATGACCAGGCCGACGCGCGTCCGCAAGCCCTGACGCACCAGGTGGTGGTGCAGGCCTGAACAGGCCAGGAGAGACGGAATCGGCGCGCGATCGGGGCCGACGGCGCGGTCCGAAAGGATCAGCATGGTCGTGCCGGTCGCGATGGCACGCACGGCCTTGTCGAAGATCTCTTCGAGAGCGGCTTCCATACCGGCCGCGCCCTTCGAAGCCGGGAAGGTCATGTCCAGAACCGTCGACTTGAACCCTTCCCAGCCGTTGAGAGCCTTGAACCTGGCGGTTTCGTCGTTGTCCAGGATCGGGCTTTTCAGCTCGATCACGTGACACGCCCGCGGCGAAGGCTCGAGAAGGTTTTCCTCAGGTCCGATGTTGGTCAGCACCGAGGTCACGCACTCTTCGCGAATGGCGTCCAGCGGCGGATTCGTCACCTGGGCGAAGAGCTGCTTGAAGTAGTTGAAGATCGGCTGAGGCCTGTCCGAAAGCACGGCCAGGGGCGTGTCGGTTCCCATCGAGCCGATGGCCTCGGCACCGTCGTTGCCCATCGGGGCCAGAATGTACTTCAGGTCTTCCAGCGTATAGCCGAACGCGAGCTGGCGGTGCAGCAGCGTGTCGTGATCCGGCTCGGGCACCTTCGCGGCCGGGGGCAGCTTTTCCAGCTTGACCAGGCTGTTCTTGATCCAATCGCCATAAGGCTTCGCCGAGGCGATCGCGCTTTTCAGCTCATCGTCGCCCACGATCCGCCCCTGAACCATGTCGATCAGGAACATCTTGCCAGGCTCGAGACGACCCTTCAGCACGATGTCCTCTGTCGCGATTTCGGGTAGCACGCCGACTTCGGACGCCATGACGACCATGTCGTCCTTCGTCACGTAGTAGCGACTCGGACGCAGCCCGTTGCGATCCAGCACCGCGCCGATGTTGCGGCCGTCGGTGAAGACGACCGACGCGGGGCCGTCCCACGGCTCGATCAGACAGCCGTGATAGTGATAGAAGTCTTTCTTGGACTGCGACATCGATTCATGATGCTCCCACGCTTCGGGAATGAGCATCATCATGGCATGGGCCGGGCTGTAGCCCGACTTGATCAGCAGCTCGACGGCGTTGTCCAGACATGCCGTGTCGGAGAGCCCTTCAGTGATGATCGGCAGCAGTTTCTCGACATCGCCCGGTTCGTACAGCTTCGATGCGAACAGAGACTCGCGTGCACGCATCCAGTTGATGTTGCCACGCAGGGTGTTGATTTCGCCGTTGTGGGCGATCATGCGGTACGGGTGAGCCAGTTCCCATGAAGGGAACGTATTGGTCGAGAACCGGGAGTGATAGATCGCGAAGGCCGATTCCATCAGCGGGTCTTCGAGATCGTCCGCATAATAGCTGCCGACCTGCTCAGGCGTCAGCATCCCCTTATAGACGAGCGTACGGCAGGAAAGGCTGGGGAAATAAAAATAGTGGCCGTCTGCCCGTCCGCTTTCGCGCATCGCCTTTTCGAAGACTTTGCGGATCACGAAGAGCTTGCGTTCGAAGCGGTCGGTGTCGTCGCCATAGGGCGATGCGATATAGGCGTGATAGACGGCCGGTTCGACGGCGCGGGCCGTATCGCCGATCTTCGAGGAGTCGGTCTTCAACTTGCGCCAGCCAAGGAACTGGAGACCCTCCTGTCGCACAATCTTTTCGAACATCGACTGACCGGACAAACAGTTATCTTCGTCCGGCGAGCAGAAGAAAGCGCCCACGCCGTACTGGCCAGGGCCGGGCAATTCGATTCCTTGCGCCTCGCAGCGCGTTCTCATGAAGGCGTGAGGGATCTGGATCAGGATCCCGGCACCGTCGCCGGTCGCGTCCGACCCGACAGCACCCCGGTGATCGAGATTGATCAGTGCCCGGATGGCGTCGCGGACCAGTTTGTGACTTTTTCGTCCCTTGAGGTCCACGAGGAATCCGACGCCGCAGGCATCGTGCTCGAAGGACGGATCGTAAAGACCTTGCGATTGGGGACGAAGGGGACTCATCGGCAACTGCTTTCCGTAGGATTAAGGGACTCTGCTTCTGGTTCCACGCAGAATGAGGGCATCCCCCCAGGTTCGGCGTCAATCGTCTCGGATTTTTCGTACTGGGGAGTCTGGAGTTCGGTCCGGTCTTCGGGAAGGTGACCGGTCGTGCCTCGCGCCGTCGGGAAGTGATTCCCGCCAGCGCTGGCTTCCATGCCGAAGATTATCGGTTCGGTGTCCGGCTCTCTGCCCGGAACCCTGAAGGATCCGGAAGGGAATGAGCCGAAGTCGAAGTTCCGGAGGTTGCGACGGTTTCAGGCCGTCGGACGCGTCGCCTCCGAATTGTCCGTCTGTTTTATTCGCGTCTCGTTCGTCAACATTTCGGGTTTCGACTCGGACACCACCGAAGGGGACGTTCCGGGTGGTTCGGTCTCGGATTCGTCGAGCAATCGCTTGAGGAAGCGGTTCGCCACAGGGCTGAGGGCCCGGTTCTTGCGGTGGATCAGAGCCAGTGGCCGGACCAGCGGATCGCCGTCATTGCGGATCGGAATCGCGACGAGCGCTCCGCTGCGAACTTCGTTCGACATCGTCGGCTCAGGCAGGATCGACACCCCTGATCCGATTTCGACGGCCCGCTTGATCGTTTCGATGTTGTCGAACGCCAGCGAGATATCGATGGCGACTCCATGATGGCGCAGGAACCGGTCGATCGCCCGGCGGATCGGCAAACCTTCGTCGAACGCCACGAACCGCTCGCCGGCAAGATCCTCAGGATCGATCAGGGTTCGTTCCGCGAAACGATGGCCCGCCGGCACGGCCAGGACCATGCGCTCGATCCGCCAGGGAAGAACGGCCAGCTCGGGCCACTTCTTGGGAAAACTGATCAGCCCCAATTCGACTTTCTCTTCCATCACGCTTTCGAGCACTGCCGACGGGTGCTGATAGTCAATCTTCACCTGCGCCTGCGGATGACTATCCTGAAATTCCTTGATGATCCGCACCATGTGGTGCAGTCCGACTGAGTAAATCGATGCCACCCGGACGGTTCCGTCCACGGGAACGGCGTCCGCCTGCTTCCGGACACGGTTCTCCAGCTCCTGAAACTCGCCCAGTATGCCCTTGCACCCTTCGAAGTAAATCCGCCCGGCTTCCGTCAGCACCAGCGGACGCTTCGAGCGATCCAGAAGTCGTGCCCCAAGACGCTGCTCAAGCTGCAGAACGACCTGGCTGGCGGACGACTGGGAAACGTCGTTCTCGCGGGCCGCCCGCGAAAAACTGGCCAGCCGCGCCACGTCGCAGAAGATCTTGAGGGATTCGAGCTGCATGGCTCTCGCGTCTTTCATCGAAAATTCATAATACTGCCACATCGACAGTATCGAATTGACCAATAGTAAATCGCACGCCCGGACCCTGTGTCAATAGTCCTGCCTCTGAATCTGATCGAAGTGTCCTATGAAGAATCGATATTATCATCAGTCTTACTAATATCAGGACACCGCCCGACACCCGGCTGGCTCACGTAATACGTGAGGATCCTCAACAAAGCACCGGATGATCGGCTTCGGGCATTCGCACGCAACAGTTCGAGAACGGTCAGCTTACGATACTTTTCCAGCGGCGGATGCGTTCGATCGCCTGATCCGGGGTCAATGTTTCGAGGTCCGTTTCCTGAAGCTCGACGACCAGCGGGTCGGGCACTGCGGCGAACAACGATGCCGTGAGACCTCTCGCAGTCTTCACGCGCACTTTCGGGGCCAGGGCTTTGGGTGTCGCGGAACTTGCCGCCGGAACGACGGCCTCGTGCGTGGCCGCGGCCGCCTGACTCATCGCCGCGTGCTGCGTTTCGAGCTGGTCCAGAATCTGACGAGCCCGTTCCAGTACCGGTGCGGGCACGCCCGCCAGCCGCGCCACGTGAATCCCATGGCTTTGATCCGCGCCACCTTCGACGATGCGGTGCAGGAAGACGATCTCGCCGTCCTGGTTATCGACGGCCACGTTGGCGTTACGCAGGGCCGGGCAGCTTTTCTCCAGGTCGACCAGTTCGTGATAGTGCGTGGCGAACAGCGCCCGGCAGCGGACGTGGTCGTGAAGGAATTCGGTGATGGCCCAGGCCAGGGAAACGCCGTCGAACGTCGAAGTGCCACGGCCGACTTCGTCGAGGATCACCAGACTGCGCGAAGTGGCATTGTGCAGAATATTGGCCGCTTCGGACATTTCGACGAGAAACGTCGACTGCCCTCTCGAAAGCTCGTCGGATGCCCCCACGCGAGCGAACACCCGGTCCGTCAAGCCGATCGTGGCGCTTGTCGCAGGCACGAAAGAGCCCATCTGAGCCAGAATCGTAATCAGGGCGACCTGGCGAATGTATGTGCTTTTTCCCGCCATGTTCGGCCCGGTGATGACGAGAATCAGGCCGCCTTCTGGACCGAGGCGGGTGTCGTTGGGCACGAATTCGCCGCGGCTGAGGCGCGTGTCGAGCACGGGATGGCGGCCGGCCCGGATTTCCAGAACGGGCTCTTCGACGATGGCGGGGCGCACGTAATTCTGCTGAACGGCCAGCTCTGCCAGGGCGCAAAGCGTATCCAGAGCCGCAAGCACGCCGCCCGCCTGGACGAGCCGGGGCGTTTCGGCGGCGACCCGGTCGCGCAGGGCCTGAAAAAGCTCGATTTCCAGCTCTCTGGCCCGTTCCTCGGCACGCAGGACTTTGTCTTCGTATTCTTTCAGCTCGGGCGTGATGTACCTTTCGGCGTTCTTGACCGTCTGCTTGCGGATATACTCGGCAGGCACTTTCGACGAGTGAACGTTCGTCACTTCCACGTAGTAGCCGAAGACTTTGTTGAATCCGACTTTCAGGCTCGGAATACCGGTCGTACGAATCTGGTCGGCCTGATAGGAAGCGATCCAGTTCTTGCCGCCGCGGGCCGCGTCTCGAAGTTCGTCGAGCAGAGGGTGATAATGCTCGCGAATCACGCCGCCGTCACGAGGATTGGCGGGCGGATTGTCGGAGATCGCGGTCAGAATGGCCGCACGGATTTCGGGGCAGAGTTCCAGGGCCGCGTCGAGCCGATTGAGCAACTCGCTGCCGCATTTCGCGAGCAGGGTCTTGATCTCCGGGAGAATCAGCAGGGTGCGTCCGAGGGCGAGCAGATCCCGTGGCGTAGCGCGGCCCGTACCGACACGAGCGGAAAGCCGTTCCAAGTCAGCGACCTCGGCGATCCAGCGGCGGAATCGGGTCCTTAAGTCGTTGTTGGCGAAGAGTTCCTCGACGGCGTCATGACGCGCGACGATTTCGCTCTTGTCTACCAGAGGCGCTGCCAGCCACTCGCTGAGCATGCGGGCGCCCATCGGCGAAGCCGTGCGGTCGATCACGGCGAGAAGCGAACCCTCTCGCCGGCCTTCGCGGATCGTGCGGGTCAGTTCCAAAGCGCGGCGGGTGTTCGGGTCCATGCCCAAAATCCGGTCGACACGATACGGCCGAATCTGATGAATGTGCCGGAGTGCGGCTTTCTGCGTATCGAGCAGGTAGGCGACGAGTGCCCCGGCCGCTGGGATTTCGGGGGCATCGTCATCGACGCCGAAGCCGGCGAGCGTGGTCGTGCCGAACTGGCCGCAAAGCGTTTTGAGAGCGCGGTCGGGCAGGAAGTCCCAGCTTGGCCGTGGCGTCACCAGCACCGTGATCTGCCCGCGCAGGGCCTTCAGCCAGGCGTTTTCGGTCTGTGTTTCGCAGACGATCAGTTCCGAAGGAGCCAGGCGTGCCAGTTCTTCGACGAGCTCGAGCTTCTGCAGGTGCGTGATCGCGAACCGGCCGGTGGAAAGCTCGGCGACAGCCACACCCATTTTGCCCCTGTATTCGAACACGGCGGCGATGTGGTTCGCTGTTCGAGGGTCGAGCAGGGAATCTTCGGTGAGCGTGCCTGGCGAAACGACCCGGACGACGTCGCGTTTGACGATCGAACCGGCGGCATTGCGGGGGTCTTCCATCTGCTCGCAGACGGCAGCCCGCCTGCCTGCGCTGATGATCTTGACCAGGTACTGTTCCAGGGCCGGATGCGGGAACCCGGCCATGGGCATCGGGTTATCGGAATTCTTGTCACGGCTGGTGAGCGTCAGGCCCAGCAGATCGGCGGCCTCGACGGCGTCGTCGCCGAACATTTCGTAAAAGTCGCCCATGCGGAAAAGCAGCAGGGCGTCAGGATCGCGAGCCTTCAGCTCACGATACTGACGCATCATCGGCGAATCGTATGGGTCAGACATATCGGGGTTCAGCGCGGCTCGGAAAAAACGAAAGCCAGACACGGGGCTGGCCCGTTCTGGCGACTCGTGATCGGTGATTCCGTCGGGAAGCAGGACCGGCCTGTGCGGGTCAAGCCCTGTTCGTCAGAACGTGGCCAGGGCATCCTGTTCTTCGTCGTAAATCTGGAGAACCTTGTCCAGCCGGGTCAGACGGAAGACTTCCATCAACTCGTCGGCGATCGAGCACAGCTTGAGCGTGCCGCCCGCCTTTTTGATCTTGTTGCGGAGATTGATGATCTTGCCGAGTGCGGCGGAGGACAAGTACTGGACGTTGCCGAAATTCAGCAGCAACTGGGAATGACCGTCTTCCTCGACGAGACTGAACAATTCGTCGCCCACGGCCTGAATGATTTCTTCGTCGCGAATCGTGGAGTCGACGAAGCTGACGACCGTCACTCCGTCGATGGTTTCGGTCCGAAGGTGGCTACGGGACGCTGACATCGGCTATGGCTCCTGTCCTGTTTCCGGATGGCGGTGATCTGCGGACCGAGGCGAAGTGCAGGCGACTCGGGAGATCCTCTGCCCAATTCCCGACGATTTCGTCCGAATCATTCTCTCGGCCGATTCCGTAATGACGGAGAGCGGTCCGGACGATTCTCCTCACTTGAACCGATTGGGCTGCCCGAATCAAGATCCGAGTGGGCGAAGTTTTCCGACACGATCCCAAAACAATAGCAAATCCCGTCGGGAATTCCCAGACTGGTTGACCGGATTCCTCAAGGTGTCCATGATGTGTCAACGTCCGCAGTGCCCGTGATTTCCCCTCCCGCGCCATGGAGTCGCGCCGCCCATGAGCCATCCCGCTCCTTACCAAGTGCTTTCGGATTCCCAACTTGAAGCCCTGCGGCGGTACGATACGCCGACCGTGTCCAACGCCATCGAGCTATTCAAAATTCGCCCGCGGCACCTCGGATATCTCCCCCACTCCATTCGCTGCCTGCTGCCGAATCAGGGGGTCATGCTCGGTTACGCCGTCACCGCCCAGACACGTGCCCTGCCCGCCCACGAGGGCGAAATCGCCAGGGGTGAGGACATCCTCGGCGATTACTTCCGCTATGTCGCCGCCATGCCAGGGCCCAAAGTGGCTGTGGGCGAAGATCTCGACATTCCGGCCGGCGTCGGTGCCCAGTTCGGCGAAGTCACCGCCCTGATCCACAAAAAACTCGGCTGCGTCGGGCACGTCACCAGCGGCTGCCCGCGCGACCTCGACGAAGTCGCCGCCATCGGCTTCCATCTCTTTGGCCTCAATCCTTGCGTGTCGCACGCCTATGTCCGTCTCGTCGACTACGGCAAGCCGGTGCGGATCGGCGGCGTCGAGATCCGCCCCGGCGACCTGCTCCACGGCGACAAGCACGGCGTCTGCATCATTCCCCACGAAATCGCCGACAAAGTTGCCGATGCCTGCGCCAAAATCCAGGCCATCGAAAAGCCGGCCCTCGAACTCTGCCGTAAGGAAAACTTCGACCTGGAAGAATACATCGCCGCCCGCAAAGTCATGAAAAGCCAGGCCAGCGAATGATTTCCGCAGGTTTCGAATCCGGCGACGAGACACCTTTCCGTATGACGCCCGGTCCTGTCGGACCTGGCGTCGCGATGCGATTCGCCACGCTACCTCGCCGGCTGATGGCCGCCTGCATCTTGATGCTGACGTTCGCCGGATGCGGCGAATCGGGCGAACCGGTCCGGCAGGAACGCATCGAAAGCGACGCCGCTCGCTGGGCCGCCGCCGGAATTCGCGACTATGACCTCGTCTGGCAATCGGTCTCGACCAGAAACCGCTCAACTTACAAGGTTTACGTTCGCGACGGATCTGTGCGGGCCGTGCGGCTCGTCCGGCCCGACGGCAAGGCCGTGGCCCTCAAGCCCGCCGACATGAATTTCTATTCCGTCGAGGGCCTTTTCCGTACGATTCGCGAGGAATTGGCCCAGAGTCAGGAGCCGAGACCCTTCGGCCAGCCGCCCGGGACGACCGTCGTGCTGACGATGCGGTCCGACGACCGGCTCGGATACCCGACCATTTACAGGCGGGACATCTTCGGTGTCGAGGATCGCATGGGCATCGACGTCATCGAGCTGACCCCTTCGAAGGCCGAAGTTCCGCCGCCTGACCCGGTACGCTGAAGCCAGGGGCCGTTTTTCCATTCATCGCAGTTCATGAACCGGACACGACCGACGACTCGCATGGGCAAACCCAAACCTCAGAACCCGGATCTCGACCTGCCCCATCACGCGGACGACCAGGCCAACGCCTGGTCCGGCTCGGCCGCCGATTATGCGAACGAATTTCTCGATCCGTTTCGGGATTCGATCGACAACCCGCTCCTGGGCTATCTGCAGGAGATCGACGACGACACGGCAAATTCGATGACCGTCGCCGACCTCGGCTGCGGCACCGGGCCCCTGCTGCCGCATCTTGTGGACAGGTTCGGCACGGTCATCGCCCTCGATTTTGCCGAGGGGATGCTCGATGCATGCCGGAAACGACTCGGACCGAAGCGTTCGGGAAAGGTTCGCTATCTGAATCGGGCCATGCACGAGCTGGATGACATGAAGGCCTCGCTGGATGTCGCCGCGGCCGTCAATTCGCTGGTCATGCCCGATCCGCGAGTCGTCGACACGACGCTTCGGAAAATTTACGAAGCCCTCAAGCCCGGTGGGCGGTTCGTCGGCGTCGTGCCGTCGGTGGATGCGATTCACCACCATTCGCTGATGCTCTGGGACGCCTATCTCGACCAGGGATACTCTCTGGAAGAGTCGGAACGGCTCGTCGCCACGCACATGGAGCATTCGCTTTACGATTTCGCGTTCGGAAAGTTCGAATTCGGCGCGATCCGTCAGAAATTCTGGCAACCCGACGAACTGGCTTTCAAATTACGGAAAGCCGGCTTCGAAAATGTCGCGATGGTGAAGCTCGAATACCCCTGGGACGAATCGCTGGCCGGCTACAAAATCCTCAAGAACCATCCGAAATCGTGGGACTGGACGTTCCGGGCGTTTCGCGGCGATTGAACCCCCCGGTTCCTTCTTCCGGGGAGCGAAATCCGCATCGAATTCCTATAATGACTACTGAGCTTACCGCATCGAATCGCCCCCACGGACTCGGAATATGGTTACCACGCAGGATGGCTCAGCGATCACCGGAAACGAACCCCGCAAGCTTCGCCGGATGGCTCGCCGGCTAAAAGATGAGACACGTGGCGAGGTTCGGTTCGACGACACGGCCAAATCGCTCTACGCCACCGATGCGAGTCTTTACGAAATTCCGCCGGTCGGCGTCTTTTTGCCGCGAACGGCCGAAGACGTTTCGAAAGCCGTCGAAATCGCGGCCGACATGGGCGTGGCGATCATCCCTCGCGGGGCCGCGACGAGCCTGTCCGGGCAGACGATCGGCGCGGGGCTCGTCATCGACTTTTCCAAGTACATGAATCGCATCGGCATCGTCGACAAGGACCGCATGTGCGTGCGCGTCGAGCCGGGCGTCGTGTGCGATCAGCTGAACAGGCATCTGAAGCCCCTCGGCCTGATGTTCGGGCCGGACGTTTCGACAAGCGATCGAGCGACCCTGGGCGGCATGATCGGCAACAATTCCGCAGGCGCCAGGAGTCTGAAATACGGCAAGACGATCGACCACGTCGAATCGGTCGACGTCGTGCTTTCCGGAGGCATGTCGGCCACGTTTCGCGGCTACGATGCCGATGAACTCGAAAGCGTCATCGCCAACGGCGGCCGCCTGGGGTTTCTTCACAAGTCCGTGCGGGATCTCGTCGCGGAGCACCGTGAGACGATCATGGCCCGATATCCGCGCATCCTGAGGCGAGTCAGCGGCTATAACCTCGACGAATTCATCCCTGGCCTGCCCGTCCGTGCCCCCGGCTGGCAGGATTCCCCCTGGCGCTTCAACCTCACCCGCCTGCTGGTCGGCTCCGAAGGCACATTGGGCGTCATCACCGGGGCCGAAGTGAAAGTCGTGCCGATCCCGCCGTGCCAGGGTCTGGTGGTCGTTTCGCACCGCACGATCAAGGACGCCCTCGACAGCCTCCCTGCCTATCTCGCCGCAGGTCCGGCGGCCGTCGAAATGATCGACCGCATGATCCTCGACCTGGCCCGTGCCCATTCGGAATATGCCAGGCTGGTCACATTCGCCGACGGCGACCCTCAGGCCGTTCTCGCGGCTCAGCTTTATGCCGATTCTCCGGAAGAGCTTGCGGAAAAGGCCCGGATCGTCGAACAGGGTTTGCAGGGTAATGCCAGCGTGCTGGGAATCCGGCAGAACCTCACGGCGTCTTCGACTGATAACTTCTGGAAAGTCCGCAAGGCCGGTCTGTCGCTTCTGATGGGTCTGCCGGGCGACGCCAAGCCCGTGGCCTTCGTGGAAGACACGGCCGTGGACCCCGACGTGCTGCCGGCTTTTTATGACCGGTTCATGGCCATCATCGCCAGCCACGGCGCTGAGGCTTCATGCTACGGCCACGCCGATGTCGGCTGCCTGCACATCCGGCCCGTTCTGAACATGAAGACCCATCGCGGGCTCCATCAGCTCCGCGCCATCGCCGCGGACGTCTCGGATCTGGTGGCCGAATTCGGCGGTTCGATGTCGGGCGAACACGGCGACGGCCTGGCCCGCAGCCGGTGGAATCGCAAGATTTTCGGCGACGATCTGTTCGAAGCGTTTCGTACGGTCAAACGCTACTTCGATCCTTCGAACCAGATGAACCCCGGCAAAGTGGCCGCCGAGCCGGAATTGACCGACCACCTGAGGCTGAGCCCGCAGTATCATGCCGCGATCCCGGACGTGACCGGTTTCGATTATGCCGATCAGGGCGGGCTGGATCGCGCGGTGGAACTGTGTTCGGGTGTCGGCGCTTGCCGCAAGACCGACACCGGCACGATGTGCCCCAGCTATATGATCACGCGCGACGAGGAACATTCCACACGCGGCCGGGCCAACGTACTGCGCGAAGTGATGAGCGGCCGCCTGGGTGACCGGAAATGGGACCACCCCGGCCTTATGGAGGCGATGGATCTGTGCCTGGGCTGCAAGGCCTGCAAAAGCGAATGCCCTTCCGGCGTGGATATGGCGCGGCTCAAAAGCGAAGTTCTCTATCAGGTGCATCGGGAAAGAGGCCGGCCAGATTTCGCCGCGTTGATTTTCGGCAACATTCATGTGCTCAATCGCTGGGGGTCGCGGCTGGCACCGCTGGCCAATTTCGTTTCGAATCTTCGGCCGATGCGAATCCTTCTGGAACGTACGATCGGCCTCGATCGTCGGCGGCATTTGCCTCGGTTCGTTGGCCTGGGCAATTTCCGCCGCTGGTTCCGAACACGGCCGGTGTCAGATCGAATCACGACGATGGGCCCTGTCGTACTTCTGGACGACTGCTTCACGACATACAACCACCCCGAAGTCGGCCAGGCTGCGGTAAGGCTCCTGGAAGCCGCGGGTTATGAAGTCCGGATCGTCGGCGGAGCCTGCTGCGGCCGGCCCGCGGTTTCGAAAGGTTTGCTGGAACAGGGCCGCGACCTGGCCCAGGGCATGATCGAAAAGCTGGAACAGGCCGCGGCACAGGGCGTTCCGATCGTCGGTGTGGAACCGAGTTGCATGACGATGCTGGCCGACGATTATCTGCACATGCATCTGGGCGAACCTGCGAAAATCGTGGCGAAGTGCGTGACGAGCGTGGAAAGTTTGATTCTGAAAGCACATGAAGCAGGACGGATCGCGTTCGAAAGTTCGGCGGAACAGGTTCTGTTCCATGGCCACTGTCAGCAAAAGGCCGTTTTCGGCACGGCTTCGTCGGTCTCCGCTTTGCGCCTGGTATCAGGCCTGGACGTTCAGGAGCTGGACAGCGGCTGCTGTGGAATGGCGGGTTCTTTCGGCTACGACAAGAGCCATTTCGATCTCAGCCAGGCGTTGGCCGAACGCGTGCTGGGCAAGGCCATTCGGGAAAAGCCCGGGGCCGAATTGTTAGCCGCGGGCACGAGTTGCCGTGCTCAGGTTTCGGATATGGTGGGTTCGAACGCCCTGCATCCGCTGCAGTTCCTGGCGAGCCGGATCCGGACTACCGAGGCATGACGCAAGACGGTTTCGAACCGCATATGTCTTGAACATATTCGCCGATGACGATCGCATCGTTTTGAATGCTCCGGCGCTCGGGCTGGCTGCTTTTCGGCGTTCCGAAAATCTCGCCGTCGTTCGATTTTGATTGACATCTTTCCCGGAAAAATGTCGAATGGATGAGCCTTCCTCATTCCACAAACCCATGACGGTAAGTTCGCGAGATTTCTCGACCGGAGACGTTCTCGCAATCGACGAACCCGTTCTGATTTCGAATCTTCCGGGACATGACCATGAAAAGTCGTGCATCGTTCGTTCGCCGCAAGGGCTTCACGCTCATCGAGCTTCTTGTGGTGATCGCGATCATCGCCGTTTTGATCTCGTTGCTGCTGCCGGCTGTGCAGTCCGCACGTGAGGCCGCCCGCCGGGCCCAATGCGTGAACAATCTCAAACAGCTCGGCCTGGCCGTCCATAACTATGAAAGCGCCAACGGCTCGCTGCCTTCCGGCCGCGTGTGGGGCCCCCGCCCTGGCCGGCCGGCGACCGACTTCCCGACGATCTTCGCGGGGATTCAGGGCACGACCTGGTTCTGCCTGATGATGCCTTTCATCGAGCAGACGACATTGGCCAACTCGTTCAACTATGACCTCGGCAGCGAAGGCCCCGCAGGCGGCAACGGTCTGCCCGCCGGGTTCTTCGCCAACAGCACCGTTTCCAGCACGCGAATTTCGTCTTTCTTCTGCCCGAGCGATCAGCCGCGGACTTTTCGGATCAACCCCGGTTATGCCGGCGGCGCGCTTTCCGGCTGGGCCATGACCAAGGGCAACTACGCCGGCAACTGGGGCAACGCGAGCTGGGGCCAGAGCTTCGGTGGCGACCAGATCCTCAAGGACTCCTATCGTGACAGCGCCTTCGGTCACAAACTGGTGACGCTCGGCCAGTTCGTGGACGGCACCTCGAACTCGGCCATGATCTCGGAAGTGATCCAGGGCGGTGAATTCGACGCCCGCGGCATGATGTGGTCGACCGTCATGGGCGGTTGTGCCTACACCAGCCGCTTCACGCCTAACGGTTTGAAGGACTGGTTCAACCTCAAGAACGGTTATGACCAGATGCCGAACAACCCCGGACTGTTCTGCGTCGTCGAACCTGGCTTGCCCTGTCAGGCCGGCAATTCGGACAGCAACCAGTTCGCCGGTGCCCGCAGCCGCCACCCGGGCGGCGTGAACGTCAGCTTCGGCGACGGTTCGGTCCGATTCGTGAAAAACACGATCAACGCCGACACCTGGAACGCGCTTCACTCCATCAAGGGCGGCGAGGTCATCTCGGCCGACGCCTATTGATACTTGCAGCGACGAAAATTGCGCCTTTCGTATATCGCAAAAACATCCCCGCCGCTCGGCCGGGGATGTTTTTCTATCTGCCCGGGATTGCCGAAGCCTCATGCCCGGCGATTTCGATTTGCGAATCGACTCCGGCACGTTTACATTGATGCGACCAAGGACCCATTCGCGAATTTCGGGCTATTTCCCGAATTCGCCCGCACCACGGGAAGGAACACGCCCCATGACTCCGAATCGACGCTTCGTCCTCAAATCATTCACCGCTGCTGCGGCAGCCGGCGCTGGCTGGATGGACGCCTTCGCCTCCACGGCTCGAGCTGCCGTTCGCTCTCACATCGATTTCGCCGGCTTGCCGATGGGCATTCAGTCCTACAGCCTTCGTGCATTCCCGGTCGACGAAGCCCTCAAGATCATTCACGACGATCTGGACCTGCACTTCGTCGAAATGTTCCGGGAACACTTCCCGATCACGACCGACAAGGCCACCATCGCCGCCATGAAAGGCAAGCTGAAGGCAAACGCCTTGACGCTGTCGGCTCATGGTGTACAGGCTTTTACGGCCGATCACGCCAAGAACGAAGATTTCTTCAAGTTCGCGGCTGCCGCGGGCTTCAAGAATCTCTCGGCCGACCCGACGCCCGACGCTTTCGACAGTCTCGAAAAACTCGTAAAGCAATACGACCTTCGGATCGCCATTCATAATCACGGGCCTGGACACCGTTACGACAAAGTGGCGGACTGCCTCAAAGCCGTCGAAGGCCGCGACCCGCGCATCGGCTTCTGCGCCGATCTGGGCCACTTCATCCGCTCGGGCGAAGATCCCGTCAAGCTGCTCCTGGCGATGAAGGGCCGTGTCTGGGGTGTTCACCTGAAGGATTTCGACGCGCCGAAGAAAGACGCCAAAGGTGTCGTTCTCGGCAAGGGTCTGCTCGACGTCGCTGGCGTCTTCAAGGCGCTCAAGTCGATCGGTTTCCCGGCCGATGGAGCCCTCTCGCTGGAATACGAAGAGAATCCGAAACACCCCATCGGCGAAATTCAGGAATGTGTCGCGGTCGCCGCGAAAGCCGCTCGTACCATCTCCGGTGCCTGACGGTCACCGCTGAATTTTCGAAAGCGATTCGATGCGTTTTCGGCCCCCGATCAAGACGAAGGACGATCATCCGGATTCGTCCTTCGTCTTTTCTTCGTAACCCCCCCAGATTCGCCACGTGAAGCAGGACTCACAACCGTACTTTCCCGGATGCGGGATCGCTTGCCTCAGTCATGTTCCTGAGCCGATAATCGAACTGGTGGGTCGTGAGTTCGGACGAGAGAAGCTGGTGCCGTCGGTAGCGAGGAGAGCTGCGCATGGGGCGTTCCCGGAAGCGGACGTACCACCTGGATACCATCGAGCACCGTCTGACCGGTCCCAAGCGGATCGGCTTTTTCGGCTACCGCAACGTCGGCAAGACGACGCTGCTCGCGATGCTTTACCGGCAGGCGAGCACGGGCCAGATACCCGGCTGCCGGCTGGCTTCGCTCGATTCCGGAACGGCCGAATACCTCGCCGACAAGATCGCCCAGATCGAGTCCGGCGAGCCGCCGGCCGGCACGATGGCCGAAACGGACCTGCGGCTGCGCCTGTACCATGGCCCGGCACGAATGGATTTGACGGTCAAGGACTACCAGGGTGAGCATGTCGCCCTCGGCAGTCGCGAGCCGATCCGCGAATTTCTCGCAGGATGCGACGCGATCCTGCTCTGCCTCGACCCCGAAAACGCGCTTCGGCCCGCTGACCGGAGACGTCGCCAGCAGGAGATCGAAATTCTCCTGGAGCAATGCCTGGAGCAGTCCGAGCGTTCTCACGTGCACCGTCCGGTCGCACTCGTGCTGACCAAGTTCGACCGTGTTCTCGCGGCGCATCATGCCCGGCAGCTCGGTCACACCTCTCGTCACGACGATGCCGACATCGACGTGGACGCCAACGACGACGATCAGGAAGATTACCTGCCCCAGCGTGCTCGGCGGCCGGCCGCCGCACTTCCAGCGCTGACTCCCGGAGAAATCGAACGACTCGTCGAAAGCCAGTACGGCATGACGGCGCACGCTCTGGCGACACATGCCAAACGCTCGGCCGTGTTCGCTGTCTCAAGCTACGGCTTCGGAGCCACCGCCGACGGCCGACCGCCGCACCACCTGAACCCTATCGGCCTGGAAGGGCCTTTGACATGGCTCGCCGATCAGCTCGAATCGGCCGACCGGGATCAGCTCGACTGGCTCTGGGATCTCGCGCCTGATGACCTTTCGCGCCTGGGCCGCTGCCTGAAGGCCTATCAGCGGCGCTATCCGGAATCTCCCCATTCCCAGACGTTCCGCCGCAAGCTCGGCCGCCAGCGTCGCGCCCGGCTGCGGCGCCGCATACTCACGACGATCGGCCTCGCCGGCATGTCCGTCGGTGGTCTGGCCGGATATGACCTGGCCGGATATCGTCTGGCGATTCGCCACGAACAAGGCCATTCCGCTTCGGAAATCGCGCGCCGCTGGACCGAAATGCGCAGCTGGCACCCCACGCTGGGGATGTTCTTTCCCGGGATGGAGGCCGATGCCCGGTCCCGCTCCGCCCGCTGGGCCGTCGCCGCCGCGGAACAGAAAGTCCAGCTTGGCACCGCCTCTGAAAACGTCAAGCAGGAGCTGGCGGCGATCAAGGACACAGCCCCAGAGCTGGCCGACGCCATCGCGAAAGTCGAGGCCGCCGACGACCGCCGCAAGCACGACGAAGCCTGGAAAAGGCTCCAGGCGGATGCCGCGATCCCGGGCGAAGATGTCCGCAAATTGCGCGACCGGGTCGTCGATTTCATGCGTGCTCATCCGGAATCGGCCCATCGTGAACAGGCCACTTCGATGCTGGTGAATCTGACCGAAAAGATCGCCAGGGAAACGACCGACCGGGACAGGAAACGGATCGAAAATCTCGCCCTGGCGGCCCGCATGCCGAAGGCCGATCTGCAGGACGTTCTGCGCCAGGCACGCGCGTTTCTCGAACAGAATCCCGATTCGGACGTGCGGCAGGATCTCGAATCTCTCGTGACGGACGTTTCGGCCCGAATCGACGATCGGGACATCGAAGCCGCCCGCGATTATTCCCGGAAATACCCGACGAATTTCGCCACACGCCTGGAACGCTATCAGGAATACCTGAAAACGCATGCCTCGGGCGGTAAATACCTGAGCGAGGCGATGGACGCCAAGTCCAAAATCCTCGAGGAATGGGACGTTCACGCTTATCGCCTGGCGTATGACCACCTCGTCGCTCATCCGGATGACATCACCGAAGTCGCCCGGCTGCTACGCGAATACCTGCGTGATCATGGCGACGGCCAATACTCCAAGGCCGCCCGGGAATTCGTCGCCTGGTGGGACAAAGTCCATCAACCGCAAACTTATAAGCTGACATTGCGCCGCGGTGACTTCGACGAAGCCATGACCAAGTATCTCAGCGGCGGCGGTCCGGATCTTTCGGTTGTCGTGGAAGTCGCCGGCGTTCGCTATGGACCTTCCCCGATCGTCAAAAACAGCGCCAAGCCGATCTGGGACTGGACGATGCCCAAGCCCGTCGTCTGGAAGCTCGGCGACCCGGTCTCTGTCCAGGTTACGGATCACGACTGGTGGGATTCGCCCGTCGACAGTTACAAGAGCAAATCGACCGATTCTCTTGCCCTCAAAGTCTTCGGCGGAACTGTCAAATGCGAAAACGGTGCCCGGCTGACCTTCGCCACCGACTTCCGCGTGCCCGAATTGCCGAAACCGGAATCCTGATCCCGAGTGCCTGATCGATGCCTTCGACCGTGACCGTCACCTGCGAGCAGGCCGTGTACGGATCGTTCCCGTTTCGGGATCAGGGCTACGACATTCTGACGGCATCCGCCGGATGCCGCCCTGAATGGCTGGCCGCATTCGCGCGTTATTGCCGCGATCTCGGCCAGCCTCCCAGCGAAGCGATGCCCCTGGTCGATCATCTGCTGTTCGCACGAAAAATTCCCGCCGGGCCCTGGGTCGTCGCTCTCGGCAGCGCGCAGGGTTGCGATGACCGCGGCCGCCCGGGAGCATGGGGTTTCCACGGCCTTTTCCTCAGCAACAGGGACTATCGCGCCCTCGGGGCCACGCCCTTCCCGCTCCGGACTCATCTGATCGATCGCTTCTCCGCCGGAATGAGCCTCTCTGGCGGACCGCTTCTGGTGAATTTGACACATGAACCACCCGATCCGGAGACCGATCCCGCCAAAATTCGCTGGATCGCCAAAGGCCGAAAACTGCGATGCGTCGGCAGCCACAACACCTTCCGAACGACGGAACGGTTCTGGCGATCGCTCGGCAGCCGAACGAAAAGCCGTCGAAGTCTGACGACATGGGCATTTCGATCCGACACGCCCTTTCAATGGTCCTGTGTCCCGGATCAGCGAATCGCCGACGAACCCGACGCGACGGATCGGAATATCCTGCGATTTCCGCCGGAAGAACTTGAACTCCGGTTCAGCCAGCATCGATCGGCTTCTCTCGGCTTGAAACTCAGAATTCTTGCGGGTCTCGTCGCGACCTTGCTTGCGATCCTGATTCTCCGGTCGATCCTTAGACATTCCGCATCGCAACCTGTTCCAGGAAGTGAACATGCCGGGCCGTTGCCGGCCGAAGCCGCTCCTTCGATCGCATCGTTCGGTCCGAGCGAAATGCCGGTGGATGTTCAGGAGTATCTGGCGGAACGGCTGAACGACTGGGCGGAAAAGCTTGGGGCCCAACCGGATCACGCCGGGCACGATCCCGCCGCGGAAGCCGCACGAATCGCCCGCGCGATTCGCTATGACGGACCGCTTATGCCGGACAATCTGCCGAATGATGACCCGGACAACCGAAGCAATTCGATCGCAAATGCTTACGATGAAGCCATCCGTCGCCAGTCCGCTTATCGGCCATGGCCTGACGAAGCCGAGAGGGCGAATTCGGCAAGCCCGGCATATGCCCTCGCGACTCTGGCCTGGTGCGTGCGGTCGGATGTCCTGGCGACGGATGCGCGTCGTATCCGGACCATCTCGGACGCCCGCCGCTGGTTCGAACGCTTTGCGGATCATGTCCTGCCCGCTTCGATTCCGGCAGACTTGCCCTCAACCGGTCTGGAAGCACGTTACCCGGAGCTGATCGAATACCGCCTGCACCTGAGCCGCATCGTTCGAATCGAATGAAACCCTGCCCCAAATGGCGGTTAGCGATTTCGGCACCTTCAAGAGCGATAAAACCGGAGAACCGATTCCGATTCGTTCCGATTTGGTCCGAATTCGGATCGTACGGATCCTGACGACGAATTTCGTCCGGTCCTGCCGGAAGAGGGCTCGGGATTTGACGGATTCGCTTATAATTCATGATTGTTCGCAGAGGTCGTGCGCAGGCCGAACGATTTCGCTGGTATGCGACCGGATCGACAGCACTTTCTCAGTCGGGAGCATCGAAACTCGGATGTCGTTGGACATTGAAGCCTCTGCCACGAATGCGACGAAACCGCCCGGCGGATTTCGCGAAAAAGACACGCTCAGGAGGCTTCGCTGGATCGAACGAGCGACGGGGCATAATCTGGAGGATTCTCCGACTCCGAACCCGGAAGAGCTTCGCGGTATCATCGAAAATCATGTCGGTTACATGCCGATCCCGATGGCCGTCACAGGGCCCGTTCAGGTTCAGGGCACTTACGCACGTGGCGATTTCGTGCTGCCTGTCTGCACGCTGGAAGGCACGCTCGTGCTTTCGATGACACGTGGTCTGCTGGCCTTCGCCCAGACCGGCGGGTGCCGCACCGTACACCTGCGCCAGGAACTGTCGAGAAGTCCTGGATTCGTCATGGACACCGTGGATCAGATCCGCGACTTCCTCGACTGGGTCGGGAATCACGAATCGCAAATCCGGGCGATCGCCGAATCGACGACCCGGCACGGCAAATTGCTGAGGATCGAAACGATCCCTCTACAGCAATTCGTGATCCTGGATTTCGTCTACGACACCGGCAACGCGGCCGGCCAGAACATGGTGACGATCGCCACCGACGCTGCCTGCAGGTTCATCGAAAAAGAGACCGGCCACCGGTTCTATCTGGAATCCGGCTACAACAGCGACAAGAAGCCGAGTCGCCGGAATTTCTCGGACGGACGAGGCCACGCCGTGGTCGTGGAGATCGACTTCCCGGCCCACGTGCTCGAATACCTGGGTACCACCGCGGAATCGATCCTCGAATTCCAGTACATGGCCCAGGTCACGAGCCATGCGATGGGTGGCCTGGGAACGAATCTCCATGCCGCCAATGGCCTTACGGCACTTTATCTTGCCTTCGGCCAGGACACGGCATGTGTCTCCGAAAACGCCGTCGCGATCAGCCAGGCGTTTCCGTTCGGCAATGCCGGCCTGCGCTGCCGCATGACTTTTCCGAGTCTCACGGTAGGAACCGTCGGTGGAGGCACAAGGATGCCGGCCGCCAGGCGCAATCTGGAACTCGTCGGCTGTGCGGAAGGGCCTTTCGCATCCCGCAAACTCGCGGAAATCATCGCCGCGGCGTCCGCAGCGCTGGAATTCTCGCTTCTCGCGGCCGTCGTTTCAGGTACGTTCGCCAAGGCACACGCGACATACGGTCGCGCTCGCAATTCCTGAAGTCCCCTTGCCGGGCCTGGCTCAGGGGCGTAACCCTCGAAATTGGCTGAAGTTCCAGCGGCGAGGCTCACGCACTTCCTGAAATTCTCCGGAAATCGGATTTCGAACAGGTGCACGGTCCTGCCCGCCGATCGTGCGGAGCGCCTCGATGGTCGAAGGGAGCACGTCCAGGCGAAAATCCGGGTAACTGGGCTTGCCCGTCACTCGGACTTGAATGAACTGGCCCGTCGCTTCCTTGATCGCGTCGGTCAAAACGGGGATCTTCATGCGATCCCGGCCATATACGACATTCAGGTGGATGTTGAGATCGCCGCGCGAACTCATCGTGCCGTCACCGTCCAGGCTGAAAGCGTCGCCCTGAAATTTGATGGTGTCGAAGCGCGTGGTGCCGTTGGCGACCGCGAACTCGACCTGGGCGGTGTCGAACGCCGTCTTCGTCGCCGGGGAAAGATTGATCGCTTTCACGAACCTGAGAAATTCGGGTATTTCGCCGAGGTCGCCTTCCGTGATTTTCGCGGAACCCGCCCCCTGCAGATTTCGTGCGTCGCTGCCTTTGCCGCTGAGGGAAACGTCGCCGGAGACACGGCCTCGCACGGATTGCCGCCCGGGAACGGTTCGGGCATATTGTGCCAGATCGAGCCCGACGACTTTGAGATTGGCCTCATAAATCGGTTCGTTGGCGATCTGAAGATTCATGTCTCCATATGCCTGACCTCCCAGCACTTCGGCCTGAATGCTCGGCAAGCGGACATATCCCTTTTCGATCCGGAACGGCGCGCTGAAGCGATTGATCGGAAAACCCTTGATGTTGAGCGTATCGAGGGCCACGATTCCGCTCATTTCCAGATCCAGCCCGTCGAACCGGCCGGACAGGTTGTCGAGCTGCCCCTGCAAATTCCGGATCGGCCAGCCGACATCGAACGAGTTCCCGTTCAGAACGACCAGGCCGTTCTCCCACCGGCACCATGTCGGTTCGCCCGCCTGACCTGACCACCCCAGCCTTAAGTCCGCACGAAACGTGATCGGGCGACCGTCGTCGAACCGCTGGGCGAACCGGGCCATCACGGGCGTCATCTTCTGCCGGAATCCGGCATCCAGATGCAAGTCTTTGGCCAACAGTCCTTTAGCCCAAAGATCGAACTTTCCGTCGTTCTGAAGATCGACCTGCCCCTGCTCCAGCGAAACACGAGCGTTGCGGAACATGAAATCGACACCGCTCATCTGCACCAGTCCGTTGATCGACACGAACTGGCCCCGGACCTGATCGAGCGAAAGTTCCAGAGGCTTCGTGTTGCCGGTTCCGGCGGCGGCTCGGCGCTGAACGACCAGGTTGAGGCGCGTATCCGGGTCCGGCACGATCGCAATTCGCTTGGTGTCGACACCTTGTGAAGGATCGACTTCGATCGTGGCAGTGACCGTAGCCGATCCGATCGGGTTGAGCGTATCCCAAGTCGTTCGCCAGATCGGCGGCAGACTCGCTTTGACCTGTTCATCGAACGGCAGGCGCTCGGCTCGAACGCGAATGCTCGACTGAAGCGGCACGGGTTTCGTGGCCTGCTCCGGTCTCGAAGCGACTTTCGGAACGGCCATGACTTTCTCATCGCCAGAAGCCGGACGCGGACGCCTTCGCGGCAAAGGCCCCTGAGCGATGCTTCTTGGGCCGATCCTTCGCACGATGCCATCGCCACTGATGCGAGCGGTTCCGTTCGTGCCCGTGATCTTTTCGAACTCCCATTGATTCGAGTCGAATTTGAGCTTGCCCCGCAGGTTGTGCACTGGATAGGGCATGCCGACCCAACGGATCGAGCACCTCTCGCCCAGCTCCATCTCGGTCCTCACGTCCAGCTTGCTCAACGGCCGTGGTCCATTCGGGTTCGGAACGGCCCTTCGCTTCACGACGGCCCGGGCCTTCACTTCTCCCGTAGGCTGGAAATCGTCGACGACCCGCCGGGTGTCGGGTGGAAGAGAATTCAGAAGCGTTTCGTCGATCACCAGGTTTTCCGCCTCGAGCGTCAAATCGACTTCGGCCATAGGACCCGGATTTCGGATGATGCCCGAAATCGCGGCCGGCCGGTTTCCCAGCAACGTCTTCAGCCCTCCTTCCAGCACTGGCTTGTCGGGGTTGCCGAGACGTATCTCGTTGCCGGACCAGGTGATCTGGCCCCAGATGTGCTCCAGGGGATAAGGAAAGAACTCGTAACACACGGCGACGTCGCGGCAATCGACATTCACGCCGAACCCGACTTCGCCGCCGGCTCGATCCCGAACCGCCCGGACCGCCAGATTCAGCTCGCCCT
Source organism: uncultured Isosphaeraceae bacterium (assembly GCA_964608915.1). Classification (GTDB taxonomy): domain Bacteria; phylum Planctomycetota; class Planctomycetia; order Isosphaerales; family Isosphaeraceae; genus QWQI01. The sequence goes on along the minus strand of CAZSQA010000026.1, from coordinate 26,623 downwards.
TCGGAAGATATTCGACCCACAAATCCTTCCACTGCTGGGGCGTCACTTTCTGGAGCCGTTGATCGATCTGCAGATTGACGGCATGAAGCGTCATGTCGAGCGGATCGGTGCGCCAATTCCTCAGCCCCAGCTTGCCCGAAGCTCGCAAGATCGTACGCCCATTGAAGCCCTCTGCCCGATCGATCTGGATCTGATCGTTCCGCAACGTGACTGAAGCTCGAAGGTCCGTCAAAGGAAACGGCAAATCCGTGCGCTGCAGGCGGCCTCTCAGCAAATCGATCCGAATCCGGTAATCCTCGAATTTCGGCATCCCGACCATGAATTTGAGTGAAGCGGATTCCAGGACGACATCACATTCCACATCGTCCAGCCCTGTTTTTTTCCATTCTTCGACCATGTCCGGTTTGACCGCGGCCAGCAATTTCGTTCCCGGTTTCGAGCCGGTCATCGCACCAGTCAACTCCACCCGCCCTGTCGTCGGATCGGCGACGCCTTCGATCCGAATCCGGTCAGCCCAATCGCAAGCCGCTTCGCCGGCGAATTTGACGAGCCGTCGATCGTCCATCGGTTCGATCGTCAGATCGACGTCACGAAGGACGACAGGAGGGCGATCGACGGCGGAATCCTCCTTGCCGATCGCATGAAATCCGCCCTGGACCAGCTCGATCGAGCCACGAACGATGCGAACCACAGGCGTACGTTCGGACGGTTTCACTGGCCAGGGACTAGCGAACAGAGAGTCGACATTCCAGCTCCCATCGGCACAATGAGCCAGTCGTATCGTCGGCTGAGCCAGAATTACCTGCTGAACATCGACCTCGCCCTGCATCATCTTGAGCGGGTCGAACAACACTCGAATGAATGGCAACCTCAGGGCCGGCATTAGCTTGCGGCCTTGTACGGAATCCGGACCGATCCCGCCTCCCTCGCTTGAACGACTGACGGTAGATGCGTCTTTGGAATCCGCCTTCGGGGCTTCTCCGGAATGTGTGTGCCGGTTCGAATCCTGCCCCGATTTACGTTCGTCAGGCACGGGTCCGACATCCTGCCAGAGCTTGACCTGTTCGAAGACGCATTCGCCGAGAAAAGGACGCAAGCGTGCTCTGGCAATTTCGAGCTGCGAAGTGGGAAAGAACTTCGGCGACTGCGAGAGCACCTGACTCCTCAGAAAATCACCATCCTGCACGTAAAAGAACGCTAACGCCCCAAGACCGACCAAAAGGCAGCCCGTTACGATCATCAGCAACCTGATACGCCTGATCCATCGGCGCAGAAAGCCTGTCACGGGCATGTCCTTGTTCGGCCCTCCTGGCCTAAGTCCAACTTACCCGAACTATTCTAATGATTCCCAAAATCTGTCCAAGTCGAATTCAGCGGAATCGAGAATGATCATCGAAAAAGGCGGTACCTGGAAAACGAAAAAGCCGCCATGGAAAACCATGGCAGCTTTTCGGATTCGGAATCCCTCGCAAGATCAGCCTTGGGGCGTGCTCTTGGCGGGAACTTGAGGAGCGGCGACCGGCAGACCCTTGGCAGGGGCGACGGCACCTTGAGCAGCCGGGACGACCTTGCTCGGAGCGACGGCAGCCGGAGCGATTTTGCTCGGTGCAGCGGCTTGAGCGGCAGGAGCCACAGCGGCAGGAGCCATCTTGCCAGGAGCTTGGGCAGCAGGGGCGACCTTGCTCGGGGCATAGCCTTGAGCGGCAGGAGCCACAGCGGCAGGAGCCATCTTGCCAGGAGCCTGGGCAGCAGGGGCAACCTTGCTCGGGGCAACGCCTTGAGCAGCAGGAGCCACAGCGGCAGGAGCGACCTTGCTCGGGGCGACGCCTTGAGCGGCAGGAGCCACCGCAGCAGGAGCGACCTTGCTAGGAGCGTAACCTTGAGCGGCAGGAGCCACAGCGGCAGGGGCAACCTTGCTCGGGGCAACGCCTTGAGCGGCAGGAGCCACAGCAGCCGGAGCGATCTTGCTCGGAGCCTGGGCAGCCGGGGCCACCTTGCTCGGGGCATAGCCTTGAGCGGCAGGAGCCACAGCAGCCGGAGCGATCTTGCTCGGAGCGGCAGCTTGAGCGGCAGGAGCCACGGCGGCCGGAGCGATCTTGCTCGGAGCGGCAGCTTGAGCGGCAGGAGCCACGGCGGCCGGAGCGATCTTGCTCGGAGCGGCAGCTTGAGCGGCAGGAGCGATCTTGCTCGGAGCGGCAGCTTGAGCGGCAGGAATCACCTTAGCGGGAGCGACGGCGCCTTGAGGAGCCGGAGCAACTGCTTGAGGTGTGGACTTGGTTTGTGCATTCGCGGCAGAACCGGTCACAGCGACCAGAGCAGCCGCCACGGCGAACTTACGCATCTCGAGATCTCCTAAGGAGTTGATTCTTGGTTTAGGGTGCAGTACACCGACCATTCATCTGCAGGTCAATGTACCATACTCCCTATTCCACCTGAGTCAAGCTTCAGTTGTCTAGTTTGCCTAAAATGTCGACTTTAGACAAACCCCCCACACTTCGGACCATGACACTCATACAGCCGCTATACCCTACACAGCGACCGCGTTCTGGTCAAATCCCGTAACCGGATATCTCTTCCGAGACTCCCCACTTCACGGGCACTAATCGTTTTATCGGATCGTTACGCCTTCGAGATAGTCCTAAGGCCGGACTTCACACAAATTCCACTGTCAAATGTACGGATTCGACCGACGGTAGGAATTATGGGGTCCATTTTCGGACCTGCTAGTCGCTTTTGGTGCGCGGCCTTTCACTCAACTCAACCCGATTCGCCCTTTTCAGAGATCGCTCCAATCACCTCACTGTTCGAAACGCGAGAAGTGAGAATCAGCGAAGCGGTTTCCGTCAGCAATCTGTCCGGGCCGGATCGATCGAGCGCGGCTCAATTCCTGCCGCCGCGGTCGCCCGGCAAGTACGATCCCCAGCCGAGTTTTTCGGAAAGATTACCGTAAAAATGGCTGGCCGAGGTGCGAACGACGGGCAGGCTCGGGCGGCCACGAACCACTTCCACGATGTCCGAAGGGTAAATGGGCAAATCTTCGTGTCCGTCCACGACGAGCACCGTGGGTGTGTTCGGCCCTTCGATCGAAAGCCTGAATGTCTTTCGGGCATCGTCCACGAGAGGTCGCTGGGTCAGCGTATGGGGCGCAATCGGCGTGATCACGACCATCAATGCCTCGGGACACAGGATCGGCCCCCCTGCCGATAGATTGTGCGCGGTCGATCCTGCCGCCGTGGCGATGATCAGGCCGTCCGAGCGATATCTTGCGGCGGGCCTGCCGTCGATGAGCAGGTCGATGTCGAGCAGTTTGAAAGGCGGCGCGGCTCGCAGCACCACATCGTTCAGAGCCCGGAGAATCATGTCAGGCTTGGCGCGGCCGTCTCGATACAAGCGGCATTCGAGCGTCATCAGCTCGTCGATGCGAAAATCGCCCTCGGCCAGATCCTCCAGCGCCAGGCAAAGCGATTCGGGCGACACTTCCGTGAGGAAACCGAGTCGGCCCAGGTTCACTCCCAGAATGGGTGTCGGGTTCTGGCCCATCCGGCGCGAGACCCGCAGAACGGTCCCATCGCCGCCAAGGACAAGTGCCAGGTCGGCATCGAGATGCTCGAGCGACGATTCGGCCGAAAAATCTTCGCACACGATCGTGAGGTTCGGGATTTCGCGAACGATCGTTCGAATGCGTTCCGCCACCTCATGCACGGACTCTCGACCGCCATGTCCTAGTACGGCGAGCCGGACGGTCGATTCGGTCTTCAGGCGGGCTTTCGGTTTCACGATGTCGGTTTCGCCGCATTCTGCCGCGACAGTCAGCGGGAAGGTTGAGCCGCCGGAATTTTGCCGTTGACGGCCAGGTGGTAACCGTCGGATTCGACGACCAGACCGGCGTGATGTGCGGCTTCGAGCGCTGCGGCGTAGATTCCGGCCTCGTCCAGACCGACTTCGGCGAGTTGCTCGTCACGCTCGGAATGCAGGACGAAGCGGTCGGGCAGGCCCAGCCTGCGCACGTGCGACGTGGAAAGGCCGGCATCGTTGGCCGATTCCAGCACCGCTGAGCCGAATCCGCCCATCAGGCAGCCTTCTTCGATCGTCAGAACGAACGCCGCGTCTTCGATCGCCTTGTGGATCGTCGTGCGATCCAGCGGCTTGACGAACCGGGCGTTGATCACGCCGACCTTCAGGCCATGCTCTTCCCGCAGCCTGCGGGCGGCTTTCGTGGCGGTTCCGAGCAGCGTGCCGCAGACGACCAGCATACCGTCCGATTCCCATTCGATGACTTCGGCCTGGCCTGTCTCGATCGGCTGCCATTCCCGTTCGACGGTCTCGACATTGGCTTTGGGATATCGCACGGCAGTCGGCGAATCGATGCTCAGGGCATGTTCGAGCATCGGCCGGACATCCCGTTCGTCGCCGGGTGCCATAACGACCATGTTCGGGAACATCCGCATATAGGCGATGTCGTATGTGCCGTGGTGTGTCGGTCCGTCGGCGCCGACGAGCCCGGATCGGTCGAGCGTGAAGAGCACCGGCAGGTTCTGCAGAGACACTTCCTGGAAGATGTTGTCGTATCCCCGTTGCAGGAAGGTGCTGTAGATGTCCACGACCGGGCGTGCGCCGGCCTTGGCCATACCGGCCGCGAAAGCCACGGCGTGGCTCTCGCAAATGCCCGTATCGAAGAATCGATCCGGGAAGGTTTCTCGGATTTTCTGGAGCTTGTTGCCTTCGCACATCGCCGCGGTGATGACGGCCACGCGGCTGTCGGCTTTCATGATATCGAAGAAAGCGGCACTGACGGTGTCCGTGTAGGCCTTGGCCGAAGCGCCCGACTTCATCTGGACGACGCCGCAATCGTCGGTGCGGAAGGGCGACGGGGCATGATAACGCACCGGGTCGGCCGCGGCGGGTTCGAAGCCGTGTCCCTTTTCGGTGAGGATGTGCAGCAGAACCGGGCCGTCGAGCGATTTGACTTTCTCGATATAGTGCCGCAGGGTCTTCAGATCATGGCCGTCGATGGGGCCGAGGTAGGTGAAGCCCATGTCCTCGAACAGCATGCCCGTGCCCAGCACGCCGCCCTTGATCGCGTCCTTGAAATGACGCGCGAACGACGCGGCCTCGTCACCGACCAGCGGAATCGTCGGCAGCAGGTTGCGCAGCCATTTGTTCCAGTCGTTATAGGCCGAGGTCATCCGCACACGGTCAAGATATTGCGCCACGCCGCCGACGCGGGGGCAGATCGACATCTTGTTGTCGTTCAGGACGAGCAGAAACTTCTTTTTCATGCCGGCGGCGTTGTTCATGGCTTCGTAAACCATGCCGCAGGGCAGAGCGCCGTCGCCCACGATCGCGACCGAGTAACGGTCCGACTGGCCGATCATATCGTCGCCGGCCTTGAGACCCAGCGCCGTCGAAGCCGCCGCGCCGGCATGGCCGGTCATGAACAGGTCGAATTCGCTCTCTTCAGGATTCGGATAGCCCATCAGGCCGCCGCGAGTCCGGATCGAAGGCAGTTGTGCCGCTCGGCCGGTGATCAGCTTATGGGGATAGATCTGGTGACCTGTGTCCCAGATGATCCGGTCCGTGGTGAAATCGAACTCCATGTGGAGGGCAAGGCACAGTTCGACGACGCCCAGATTGCTGGCGAAGTGAGCAGGCCGGCTGCCGACGACCCGGATCAGCTCGCCACGCATCTCGTTCGCCAACTGCTCGAGTTCCGTTTCGGAGAGTGCCTTCAGATCCGAAGGCCTGGCGATTCGCGGCAAAATGGCGCTGGCCATGCTCAATGATCCCTTTCCACGATTTGGTGGGCCAGAGCACGGAGACGATCCGCGCGGCCCTCGAAAACGGCAAGTGACTCGATCGCCGAAGCCGTCAGTTCACGGGCATAAGCCCGACTGGCTTCGATTCCCATCAGGCCGGGATAGGTCCATTTCCCCAAACCCGAATCCTTGCCGACCCGTTTGCCCATTTTGGCTTCGTCCCCGGTGGCGTCGAGCAAGTCGTCCACCACCTGAAAGGCCAAGCCGACATTCCGCCCGTATTCCGCCAGAGCGTCTTTCTCGCGATCGCCCGCTCCGGCTACCGTCGCACCCATAAGCAAGGCCGCACTCAGCAGTGCTCCGGTCTTGCGGCGGTGAATCGCCTCAAGTTCGTCGAGAGTCGCATCGTCACGCGTCTCCGCCTCCAGATCGGCCATCTGACCGCCGACCATGCCTTTCGGCCCTGCGGCTTCCGCCAGAATCGCGATGCAGCCAGCCGCACACTCTCGCGGCCGCTGATGTCTCGCCACCACTTCGAATGCCAGCGTCAGAAGCCCATCGCCGGCAAGTATGGCCGTCGCTTCGTCGAAAGCCTTGTGGCATGTCGGCCGGCCGCGACGGAGGTCGTCGTCGTCCATCGCGGGCAGGTCGTCGTGTATCAACGAATACGTATGAATCATCTCGAGCGCGACCGCAGCAGGCATCGCTGCGCCTGACGGCGCGCCGCAGGCTTCGGCCGCCCAGAGCGTCAGAATCGGGCGAAGACGCTTGCCGCCAGCCATCAGGCTGTATTTCATCGCGGCGGCCAGCCGCTCCGGGCAGCGGCCGTCAGCAGGTCCGCCACTCTCGTCCAGATACTCTTCAAGCGCCGCCTCGACCCGCTGCCGTTCGCGTTCCATTTCCTCTCGAAGATCGATCGATGCTGACTCCCGCGAGTCGGTCTCGATCGCTTCGCCGGAAACCTGGGGACTCTCGTTCATACGGCCCGAACCTTATTCGGTGACGGCGGATCGGCAAACCTGACATCGTGCGAGGTACCGATCGATTCGGCTATTGTGGCAAGAGTCGCTCCAAATGTCCACGCCATGACGAATTATCCACTCGATCGACGCCGTGAAATCTTGCCCGACCGCTCCCGCTTGCCATTTCCACCCAATTCCCGACATTTCGTCGGAACCTGTCATGACCGCTTTCCGAACGAAACGGGCCGAGGGCGATCGATATCGAACGTGAGCATTCGGAGAGCCGGATCAGAACGGATCTTCGCCGGGGGTCGAACCGGCGTCGGGCTTTCTGAGTGCTTGATGAGACTCGACTTCCAGGTCCAGCGGTGATGTCCTGGGCTCTCCGGTCTCGTCGAGGCTTTCGATCGAAGCGACACGGGCCTGGGCCTGTTCGAGGATTTCACGACAGCGGCCGACAAGCTCGATCCCGGCCCGATACGCGTTCAGCGATTCGTCGAGGCTCAGCCGGCCCGACTCAAGATCGGCCACGCAAGCGTTCAGCTTGTCGAACTGCGACTCGAAATCCAGGCGTTTCATGCCTGAAGTCTCCTGGTCCTTTTTTCGTTCCGCCTTGGCCACGAATGCGTTCGCTTTCCTGGAATCGGTTGCGTATCGAGACGGGATGCCGGCGATGGCATCACTCCAATCCTCTATTATTAGTATAGGCGCATCGGAGAATTCACGAGAACCCTGGCCATCGGATGAGTCTCTTCGACCGCACCGGATGACGCGCGTTCGCACACAACTTCGTATTTTCGTGACCGCTTCGCGAGCGATCGGATATGATGACCGGACGTTTCGCGAATTCGCCGGGCCAGGCCACGAACCGGCGTCCGGCCGAATCACTTCGCCCGCATGCTGGCCCGCTGGATTCGACGAAGCGTCTCTCCCGTTCGACCCGACCACGTCCCCCGTCGCAATCTGCTTCGATCACCTTTCGCGGTGAGCACCTCGGAGAACGATCATGACCGGCAAAGCCGCCATGAGCCTCGTCGCTGCGTTCGTCGAAATCACTTGCCTGACTTGCTTCTTCGCCATTCCTGGCATGTCCGAAGCCAGGGGGGCTGACGCCGCGGCTCCACGCTGGTCGGCTTCAAGGCTGAAAGGCAGCCCGGAACCCCCTCTGCCCTATCGAATCGAGCCAGCCTATGGCGGCATGGCGTTCGACAGGCCCGTGCTGGTGGAACCTGTGCCAGGCTCGCGCTGGATGATCGTAGGTGAAGTCGCCGGGAAGCTGGTCGCGTTCGAGGATCGGCCCGACGTCACGGAAAAGTCCGTCGTCGGCGACCTGAAAGCCCTGCATGCCGATTGCACGGCTCTTTACGGCCTGGCGTTCCACCCCGATTTCCCGAAAGACCGGCGCGTCTTTATTTCCTACGTGCTCGGCGGGGAATCGGCCGACGGAACCAAACTGGCCGAATTCCGGATGACGGAGGAATCGCCGCCCCGGCTCGACCTCAAATCCGAACGCCGGCTGCTTCACTGGCGAGGCGGCGGCCATAACGGCGGCGCGCTCGCCTTCGGGCCGGACAAGAAGCTCTACGTCACCACCGGCGACGCCGGGCCGGCCAGCCCGCCCGACATCCACCGCACCGGGCAGGACGTCACCGACTTCGAATCGAGCATCCTGCGAATCGACATCGAAAGCCGCACCGACGACAAACCCTATGGCATCCCGGCCGACAATCCGTTCGTCGGCCTGCCGAACGTACGGCCGGAAATCTGGTCCTATGGCTTTCGCAACCCGTGGAAGATCACGTTCGACAAGAAAACCGGCGACTGCTGGGTCGGCGATGTCGGCTGGGAACTCTGGGAGCTTGTCTACAGGGTCGTCAAAGGCGGCAATTACGGCTGGGCCGCCGTCGAAGGCAGGCAGCCGGTTCTGAAGGGCGTGACCACTGGCCCGGCGCCCATCCGCCCGCCGACGATCGACCACCCGCACAGTGAGGCCGCTTCGATCACGGGCGGCTACGTGCTTCGCGATCAATCCATGAAGGAACTCGAAGGCACTTACGTTTACGGCGATTACCAGTCCGGTTACGTCTGGGCTGCGAAGTTCGACGGCGTTCAGGTCACGAAGCTCGAAAAGATCGCCGAATCGGGCCTGCGGCTCGTCAGCTTCGGGCTCGATCATGCCGGCGATCTTCTGCTCGTCGAGCATGAACGTTCCAATAGCCTGTTTCGCCTGAAGAAGGTCCCCCAGGCCGAACTGGCCGGTTCGGCCGCGGCTTTTCCCCGAAAACTCAGCGAAACCGGGCTGTTCGAAAACACGAAGTCGCTGAAACCGGCCGCGGGTGTGCGGCCGTATGACGTCAATGTCGAAGTCTGGGCCGACGGCGCGACGGCCGTGCGCCATATGGCGATCCCACCAGGTGCGAACACTGAGATCGACCCCGCCACAGGCCGATGGCGCTTGCCTGACGGCTCGGTCGCCGCACGCACGGTTTCGCTCAAAACGGCTGACACCAGTACGCCCCGCCGCATGGAAACGCAAATCCTCATGAAACAGGAAGGTGCCTGGGCGGCTTATTCCTATATCTGGAACGCCGATGGCACAGATGCCACGCTCGCTCCCGCTGAAGGGGCTTCGATCCCTGTGACTCTCAGGGACGAATCGCTCGACGACGAAAAATACGCGACTCGCTACCGCGTAGCGGCCCGCTCCGAATGTGCCCTGTGCCATAACCCGTGGGTCGAAGCGAAGACGACCGTCTATGGCCGCCAGTCGGCATCGCCGCTCGGGCTGTTTCGCCCGCAGCTCGATCATCCGGACCCCGCCCGGCACGAAAAATACCGCGACCTGATGGCTTGGGCCACTGGCAAGGCTGCCGATGTGCCGGCACCTGAAGCTGCCCGCACGCTCTTCGATGTGCATGAGAAGACCGCATCGCCGGAACGCAGGGCCCGTTCCTGGCTGGCGGTGCATTGTTCGCAATGTCACGACTTCAACGCCGGTGGCGCGGCCACGATCGTGCTCGACCCCTGGGCGAAGACCGACGCGATGCGGCTCCTGAACGTCAAGCCGCAGCAGGGCGACATGGGTCTGGGGCACGACGCGTTTCTCGTCAAACCAGGCGCGCCGGAGGCTTCCGTCCTGTTCGCCCGCATCGCCAAAGCTGGCTCGGGCCACATGCCGCGCCTGGGCAGCAGGGAGATTGACCGGACCGGCGTGGGGCTGATCGCTTCCTGGATCGAAAGCCATGATCAATCGGTTGCGGACAAATCGCAGATCGCCCAAAGCCTTCGCAAACTGACCGCAACCGACCCGGCATCGGCGGAAAAGGCGCGGAAAACCTTAAGCGAAGCACTCGGATCGTCCTCAGGTGCCCTTGCGGTTTCGCGGGCCGAACTTGCCGGCCTGGCCCCTGCGGTTCGGAAAATCGCACGTGAGGAAGCCGCCAAAGTGACTGACCCCGTGATTCGGGATTATGTCGAACGCCTTCTGCCCCGTTCTGCCCGCATCGAACGGCTGGGCGACGGGTTTTCTCTGGAGGAAGTCCTCAGCCTGACGGGTGACGCGCGCCGGGGGGAAAGCCTGTTCTTCGCCGAGACCGGCGCCAATTGTGCGTCGTGTCATGCCGTGGGCGACCGGGGGCGAAACGTCGGGCCGGGACTGGACGGCATCGGCGCGAAGTACGACCGCACGGCCCTGCTGCGGCACCTGATCGAGCCCTCGCTGGCCGTCGAACCGAAATGGCTACCGGTCACCGTCGCGACGCACGATGGCCGAGTGCTTTCAGGCCTGAAGGAAACGATGCCCGATGGCCGTGTGAAAATTCTCGACGCCAAGGGGGAAACCATCCTCAAGCCCGACGAAATCGAACGGCTCGACATGGGGGTCGTCTCGCTGATGCCGGTCGGACTTCTTCGAGAGCTTACGGCGGAACAGGCTGCCGATCTGCTCGCATACCTGGCCAGCCTGAATCGCCCGAAGCCTGGAACTGACCGTTGATATCGATGGAATCCCCGATTGACCGGCCGGCGCGTGCCGTCCACGTAGCCGTTTACGTCACGAACCACGGCTTCGGCCACATCAATCGCGTCGTCGCGGTGCTGAACCAGATGCCTGAGAGCGTCCGGATTACGGTCAGGGCCGATTCCGAAGTGAAATCGGCCCTGAGAGAGCGATTGTCCCGAAGCTTCGAATTCGGCGTTTTCCCGTCGGATCAGGGGACAGCCAGCCCGCCTGGCCAGAACAGCCGGACCGATATCCCCACGACGTTCGAACGCCTGAGAACGCGCATGAAAGCGATCGACCAGGCCGCCACCGCGGAAATCGACTGGCTGCGTGCTTCGGGCGTCACGGCAGTCTACGCCGACGCTTCGCCGATGCCGATAGAGATCGCGGAAAAGGCTGGAATTCCGGCTTATCTGGCCGCGAACTTCACCTGGAACGAAATCTATGCCGATCTTCTCGCCCGAGCGGGAGTGGGCGAGATCACGGACGAGCGGCGATCGTTCGTGACATCGGCCGTCGAACGCATGCGTGACGCTTGCCGCTCGGCGACGCTTTTGCGCTGCTGGCCCCATACGCCGATGTTCGAAATCGGCAACCGGGTCGAGGACGTCGGGCTCGTGGTCAATCCGGCCCGCGGGATCCGATCGGAATTGACCGCACGGTTCGGCCTCGGCCACGAAACGGACTTGATCTATTTTTACGTCGGCCGCTATGGTGTCGAAGACCTTCCGTGGGAGAACCTCAACGAATTGCCGGAACGGTTCGCTTTCGTCGGCCTGCATCCGCCTGGCCGGGCATTGCCGGGCCGGTTTTTCACGGTCAATCCATCTGAATTCAACGGTGCGGACCTTCTGGCGAGCTGCGATGCGGCCGTCGTCAAGGCCGGATACGGAGCCGTGGCCGAAGCGATGGCAGCCGGTACGCCGGTGATCTATCCGCCCCGCTACGGGTTCTACGAATTCGAATATCTCGACCAGGCATTGCGAGCCTGGCCAGGAGGTATTCCTGTCAGCGAACACGAATTCGATTCGCTCACGCTCGAAGCGCCGCTGACGGCGGCCGTGTCAGGCCGAGCCCAGCCGCCCGACGTACCCGCTGACGGTGCGGCCCGAATCGCCCGCATTCTGGCTTATGGAACCTGATCGAAGCGGTTGCGTGCTGACTTCATCGAGGCATCGATGTGGTTTTTCGTCGATCCGCATTCCGAAATCCGGGCAGTCCGCGTAATCTGTAACAGCCGTAAGGCTCGACCTGGCTGAGGAGTGACCTGAACCGATGAAAATTCTGATCTACCCTGCCGTCGAACCGGAACGGTTCGCATCGCTGCTCGAAAAGGCCGACGGTCGTGCGGAATTCGTGAACTGCTCTACGATGGACGAAGTCCTGGCCAATGTGTCCGATGCCGACGCGTATCTGGGCAAGATCACGCCTGAGGCTCTGGCCCGGGCCGACCGGCTGCGATGGGTTCAGGCCTTCACGGTAAGCCTGGAGCATTACGTCTTCCCCGAGCTGATCGAGCACCCGTGCGTGCTGACGAACATGCGGGGGCTCTTTTCCGACGTCATCGCCGATCAGGTCATGGGCTACGTGCTCAGCTTCGCCCGGAACCTGCATCTTTACGTACGCCAGCAGATCCAGCACCGCTACGAACCCGCAGGGGGCGAATCGGCTCGCGTGAACAACGCTTACGGACCGGCGGTCGTCAACGACATGGACCGGGCGACGATCTTCCTGCCTGAAACGACGATGCTCGTCGTGGGGATGGGCGCGATCGGCTGCGAAATCGCCCGCCGCGCAATGGCCTTCGGAATCACGGTGCGTGGCGTGGACGAACGCCCCCTGAGCGTCACTCCGCCGGAGGGCGTCGAGTCCGTCGCCGGCACGGACAGGATCGACGAAGAACTCGCCCGTGCTCGATGGGTCGTGATCGCGGCTCCTCACACTCCGCACACCGAAGGCTGGTTCGATACGGCGAAGTTCTCGAAGATGAAACCGGATTCCTACTTCATCAATATCGGCCGCGGAGCGATCGTTCGCCTCGCGGATCTGGTTCAGGCGTTACGATCGCACCAGATCGCCGGCGCCGCTCTGGATGTGTTCGAGACGGAACCGCTGCCTGCCGATCATCCGTTATGGGACATCCCGGAATGTATCGTCACGCCCCATACGGCCGGCTACAGCACCGCGATCGCGGGCCGTCACCTGGCCGTCCTGCGCGATAACCTCGGGCGATTTCTCGCCGGCGAGGAACTCAAGAACGTCGTGGACAAGAGGGTCTGGTACTGAATCGTGGCACGTTCGGCGTCGACTCGACGCGAAGGCACGCTTCAGGGTGGGGGAGAGGCCTGAATGCTCTGGTACACCACGCCTTTGTGGTCCATGGAGACGATCGTCGAAGGCGGGGGCGAACGCCCTTCCCGCCCAGGCGATCTATCTCCCAGGCTCCTCGTCATCAATGGCCGTGAACCAGGCAAGATGATCGGCGTCCCGCCGGGCCGCCACGTGCTCGGCCGCGAAACGGACTGCGAAATCCAGTTGCTGGACGCTTCCGTCTCGAGATACCACGCGGTGCTCTTACGGGCACCGGACGGCAGCGTCACGATCGAGAACCTGTCCGCCACCAACGGTACCCAGGTCAACGAAAACAAAATCACCACGCATCAGCTCTCTAACGGGGACATCATCCAGATCGGCGGTGTCGTGCTGAAGTACCTCGAACCGGGCACGATGGAAGCCGAGCTGTTTCAGCACGTCTATCGGCTCGCGATTCAGGACGCACTGACGGAGACGCTGACCAAATCCGCCATCGTGCACCATCTGGAATCGCTGATTCTCGGCGAGACCGATCCTGTTGCCGTCGTCCTCATGGACCTCGACCATTTCAAAACCGTCAATGACACTTTCGGCCATATCGCGGGCGATTTCGTTCTGAAATCCGTGGCGGCCACAACGCGAGCTGCCGCGAATCGTCCCGGCGACCTCGTCGGACGTTTCGGTGGCGAGGAGTTCCTCATCCTCCTGCCGAAAACCGGCAGAGCAGAAGCCGCCGCAATCGCGGAATCGATACGAGCGAAAATCGAGTCCGAACCGGTGACCGTCGAAGGTCTTGCGCAACCCGTACACGTTACCGCCAGCTTCGGCATCGCGATCTGGAACACGTCGTCAACGGCAAGCGATCAGGACACGCTGAGCATCCTCGACAAAGCCGACAAAGCCCTCTATCGAGCCAAACACGAAGGCCGAAACGCCGTGCGAATCGCGGATCAACCGACCGTTTCCTGATTCTCACGCTTCGTCGATCCGCCGATCTCGCGCTTGAAGCGTGCGAAGAGCCACTCGATCCCCTCGCCCGCCAGAACCATGGCGGGAACGATCACGGCCATCCGGTACCGGCTCGATCCGACGAAGATCAAGTGCGTGAGGGCCGCCACGATAAGCGGAGACAAGACAATCCAGGGCCAGAACTTGCGTCGATTCCGCAACCACCCAGCCGACATCGCGAGCCAGACCGGCACGACGATCGCGCCACTTACCGCTTTGCCCGCGAGGGGCAGCTTCGCGGAATCGTTCGGCCAGGGTGACCAGAATCTCGCCTGCTTCGCGACCGCCAGACGCAGGATACGTCCGGGTTCCGACCTGATCGCTTCGATCGACAATCGCTTCCACAAATCATCCTGCTCGTTCTCGCCCAGATCCCGATATTGCGGATCCGCCACGAACGACATCTCGCTGGCACCCGTCGCGCCCGGCCTGACGGAATCGTAAAGCGTCGCTCCGCCCCATGTTCCGGTGATCGCCAGCCTGCCCGAACGCTGCATGTTGCGCGCCGCCCACGGTGTCGTCACGAGCCCCCAGCCGAACATCGCGGCCGATACGACCAGCACGGATTTGCGTACCCCGTGCCGTTTCGTAGACCTCGTCGCGAGAAATGCCACGCAGACGGGCAAAAACGCCAGCCACGAAGGCCGCACCAGCCCCAGAAATGCCTGCAACGCACCAAGTGCCACGAATTCGCCGTGTTCGCCGATCGTGACCTGAGGCTTACCCAGCGTTCTCAGGGCGATCACCAGTCGAAGCATGAAAAAGACGAGAATCGGCGTAAAAAGCGACTCACTGAGAATCAGGGCACAAAGGCCGACCTGAAACGGGTCGATTGCCACGAGTGCCGCACTCCAGCGGGCCGAAGCCTCTTTGCAGCCGACCACCCTGCCCAGTCGGTAAACCCACCAGACCATGCAGACACCCAGCAGAGCCTGAGCGATACGAACAGCCAGCGCCGATTCGCCGAAGAGGGTCATGTTCACCGCCAGCCAGAGCGGGTATCCCGGTGTCCTCAAAGCGAAATGCGGCACATCCCACTGGTGCACGACATAGTCCGCACCTTCGGCGATCGCCCTGCCATATTGCCAGTAGATCGGCGTATCGCCGAACAGACAGATCGAGCCCCTCCGGCGTGCCAGATACTCGACACCCAAAGCCGCCACGAGCCGAAGAGCCGCCGCAACGATCAGGATCCGCCGGACGCTCGGAACGAACCGGCCCGCCGATTCCGGAACTGACGTCGCTTCCGGCAGTTCCGGCTCGCTCCGGCCGATCGCGATATTCACATCCGTCTTGTTCACGACGTGCCTTTCGTCTCGGTTTCGTGTTCGACCCTGATCATGCAAACCCTGGCCGTCGTCGACTGAACTTTCGCGCGTTCCGAAACCCCCTGGCCAACCACCCAGACGATACCCGCACGATCCTCGACAATCCACGCCGCGGCTTTGGCTTGCCCCTTTATCCCCCGAATCCGCAGATAATCGGTCAATTTCTGGTGCTTACCGGCCAGACCCAAAGGGTCGAACCTGTCGCCGGGCACAGGCTTTCTCAGAACCAGCGGCGGCCGCAGAGCCGCGGCGTCCAGCGTGGCGCAATGCCCGGCGATTCGCCGCATCTGGCTGAACGTCGGCACGTCCACGACCGTTTCCGCAACGATCCGCATGTTTTCGACTTCGATGTGCCCGGGGCATGGCAGTTCGACCCGTGGCGATCCGCCGGGCCGAACGTCAGGCGACTCAGTACCGGTATCTCGAGCGAATTTCGCGAACGAGGTTTCTCCGGACGTAATCACGAGCGTCATTCTGCCTGGCAGACAAAAACTCCCCGATTCTCCGAATTTCAAGGACCGGCAGATGTATCGGTCGATTTCGACCCACCGGTCGTGCGACATCGACCGCTGCGGCAAACCATGTTCGGACCATAACGAGCGAAGCAGCCGCCGCCTCAACCACGCCGGGCCGAACGAACGATAGCCCGCCAGCGATAGCGACAGAGCGCCGGCTTCGAAACGCGCGATGCCCAGTCTCTCGGCTCGGCGGCGAACCAGTATTTCGAGCCCCTCCTGCTCCTCGGCCTGCAAACCCGCGAAAGTCCCTACTGCATCACGAAACCGCTCATTGAGCCGATCCGTGAACTGTGGGACGACGACATGCCTGATCCAGGCCCGGGTCTGGTTTTCGACATCCGCATTGGTCGGATCTTCCCGGAACGGGATTCCCAGCGACTCCAGATACGCCAGCACATCGCGCCGGCAAAGCGGAAGCATAGGCCGGACCAGATCCGCGCCCCCGCCTGGCAAGGTGCGAGAAGCTCGAATACCCGCGAGGCCCCAGGGCCCTGCTCCTCTGGCAAGCCGCATGAGCACGGTTTCGACCTGGTCATCCAATGTGTGAGCCGTCATCACGGCGGCCGCCTGGGCATTCGCAGCGACCTGTGCCAGCCATTCGTGTCGTGCGCGGCGGGCATCCGCTTCGAAATGGCTGGCCCGCTGTGGCCGCCATTGACCGGCTTCGAAGTCGAGACCAAGATGATCGGCAGCCTCGTGAACGAACGATTCGTCCGC
Source organism: uncultured Isosphaeraceae bacterium (assembly GCA_964608915.1). Classification (GTDB taxonomy): domain Bacteria; phylum Planctomycetota; class Planctomycetia; order Isosphaerales; family Isosphaeraceae; genus QWQI01. Next base: position 10,021 of record CAZSQA010000026.1, on the reverse strand, counting down.
ATCCGAATCTTCGCGAGCATGGTGGTTCATATGCGCGACGATCAGCCGTTGGCCTGGAAAGCGGCGGTAAACGGCATGCAACATAGACATGCTGTCAGCACCGCCCGAGACGGCCAGAATCCACGGCTGGCCGGAACGGGAAGGATTCGTTTCAGCCGGGTTCCTGCCGATCCAGCGTCGAACGGCACGCGCGATGACCGCCTCGAACCGCGTGACGGTATTGCCACTGTCGATTCGCCTGTGCCGAGCCGCGTGATCGTCATGCATGGAAAGATCCGGGCTATGAACGTAATGAGCCGTCTTCAGAGTTCGGTGCCACGATGGTATCGTAACGCAAACGCGGATTTCGAGAACCGTCCAGCCGACGCACGAATTCAGGATGCCGATTCCCTTGAGCGACGACACCGCCCGTTTCGACCCGAAACGCTTCCGCTGCCCTGAATGCCGCACGCCTCTCACGGCCGGATCCCCCGACTCGCTCGTTTGCGAAGGCCCTCAGCACCACAGGTTTCCGATCGTCCGGGGTATCGCTCGATTCGCCGGTGATTCCTACATCGAAAGTTTCGGCATTCAGTGGAATCGCTACGACGTCGTCCGGCCCGCGATGGACGAAGCCACGTTCATGGCCAAAACCGGTGTTCGGTCCACGGCTCTCTCCGGGCTCGACGTTCTGGACGCCGGTGTCGGCGGCGGCCGCTACGCCTTGCTCGCAGGTTCCTGCGGGGCTCGTGTCGTCGGGCTCGATCTCTCCAGCGCCGTCGAAAAAGCTCGCGAAAACTGCAAAAATCTGCCAGATGTCGTGATCGTGCAAGGAGATCTGCTCAAGCCACCCCTCGCGGAGGCCGCCTTCGATTTCGCCTGGTCCATCGGCGTGATGCACCACTGCCCTGACCCGCGCAAGGCGTTCGCCGAGGTGGCCCGAAGCGTCAAGCCAGGCGGCCGCATGGCCATATGGCTCTATCGCCGCAACACCTGGCCGCAGGAAGTCATCAATTCGCTGCTGAGGAGCGTCACCACCCGATTGCCGGATCCCGCCCTGAGAGGCTGGGCCCGATTGCTCACCGTTTTCGGCGGCATTCCGATTTTCAAGCAGATCGTCAGCAAAATCGTCACTTTCAGCACGTTCGACGATCCGGCCCTGCGCCTGTGCGACAATTACGACTGGTACGCTCCGACGTATCAGAGCCATCACACTTTACGGGAATTACGGCAATGGTTCCTCGAAGAAGGCTTCGAAGAGCCGGTCGAGCTGCGTCCGGAAAAATCAGGCAGGCTGTATGAATGGGCTTACGACCGAAACCTGATCATCGGTTCCGGCGTCAACATGATGGCCCGAAAACGGGCCACTGAATCGACCTGACGACGAATTCAAAACCCGGAATCGCTTATTCGCGAGAATCGCGCCCGGATCCGTTCCCGAGCAGCATGCGGTTCGTGCAGCTTCCAGGGCCCGCGTCTGCGGTCCGCTTCGGACAGCAGTCTCCGGTCTCGAATCGATAACGCCTTGAGAACCCTGCGAATCTGGTCATGCTCGCTATCGGCCAGAGCCAGGGCCCAGTCGTCGGCCGAGGCAGGGTCGAACGCGAAGCGAATCGCCTCGCTCGGCCAATTTCGCATGTCTTCCGCAAGCTCTCCGATGGTGTCTCCAGGAGGTTGCGGTTTTGGACCGGCCGAGTCAGGCGGGTTCACACCCATCCGGCCGTAAAATTCACGCAGGGCGTCAGCCTGCTCGGCGGGATCGATCTCATGCAGGTTCTCGATCGCGGCCGAGATCGCTTCGACTTGCCTTGGGTTCATCTTCGCCAGCAGCTCGGCCGCCTTGCGATCGTCGAGACTGACGAGTACGAGAGCCGCCCGTCGCAGGGCATCGTCAGAGCGGGCCTGCTTCGTTCCCGGAACTGTCTTCGATTCGGATTCGTTCATGATCGTTCGCCTCGATTTTCGATCACTCGACATCCCGCTCCCGTTCCTCAACGGAGCCGAGCCAGGAACTCAGCACTTCGGCGGCCTTGTCGGAGGGCAGCTCATGCGGGCCATGCGGCACCTGGCGATCGTCCGCGGCGGCCGCCAGATTTCTCGCCCAATGGGCTGTCTCGTCGAGGCCTACGTACGAATGACCGCCCGACGACGCCTCACCCCGCATCATTTTCCAGACGAATCCGAAACCGATGACGAGCGCCAGCCCGACACCACCCATGATCCAAGGGCTCAGCGCCGATCTCGTCGATTCGTCGATCGGCGTCAGCGGCAAGTCCGGTTTCGGCTTCACGGTTGCTGGAGCGGCTTCGGCCGGGCTGTGTTCATCGACAGCGGCGACTTGCGTGCCTTGTGGACCGGCGACGGAGTTACCCGGCGTCGAGAGCCATTCGACCTGCTCGACGAGTACAGGGGCGATCCGTTTCGAGATCTTCTCCCGAATCTGCCTTCGCTGGTCCGCACTGGCGGTGGCCGTCGCGTTCTCGGGCGGCGGCAGGATCTGAATCCGGGCACGTTGCGTTCGTGCTGATCTTGCGGGCTGGGGCGGTGCGGCCTCGGTATCCGTCAACGCGACAGGCCGATTGAAGTAGAGCCGTGTCGCCGTGTCCGCGGCGGCCGGGGCTGGCGGTGGCTCGGCACCCGCACCCTCTTCCACTTGCCGAAGTGCGACTTTCACCGTGGCCGCCGAGAGTTCGGGAATCGACTCACGAATTTTCGCCGCAAGCGCCGCTTCCGATTCCGAGGCACCGATCTTCGATGAAGTCTGTGCGGGTTCGACGACGCCCTGGTGCGCCATCCGGTATATCTTGCGGGCATCATGAATCGTCACCAGGCCAGGGCCGGCGTTCGGCACGCTGGCAAGGATCAACTGTTCGATCCGCTCGACCGTGCCGTCCGAAAGCCCTATCGCGGGATCTTCCGGTTCGACGTAAATCCTGACTTGCGGTCGAGATGCGTCTTTTTTGCCGATCCATCGCGTGCCGCCGCCGGTTATTTCGACACTGACATGTGCGTCCGCGATTTCGTCCAGCCGTTTGATGTGCCACGCCAGTTCGTTCTCTCGAGCCTGACGCCTGCGCTGATCTCTTTGTTCCGGAGATTCGAGGATCGAAAGCGTTCCACCTGGCACGCTCCGAATTTCGTCGAGCGTCTGCGGCTTCAGGCCCGCTTTTTCCAATGAACCCTGTGCTTCGTGAAGCCGGTCCGGCATCACGAGCAATTCGCCCCTGACGCCGATCATGGCCGCGATTCCGCTCTGGTTCAGGTGATCCAAAGCAGCGCGCCGGCCGGCCTTATCGAAATGCCTGCCCTGAAACACGGTCGACATTTCGGATTTCGACGACTTCGACCGAATCGCGAACCATCCGATACCGACCGTCACGGTCAGGACCAATGCGATCGCGGCATAGCCTCCCCAGCGGGAATCGATGCGCTCTCCAACCAGAGCGACTCCGGTGGACGGCGTTTCGGAGCGGGAATGTGCGTTATCGACCCGCGGGCTCGGGCTCATCGGCGTTCGTCCATGAATCGAGAGGTGTCGGACCCTGGGGCGGACGTCCGAACCGTCGTCGCCACCTTCCCTGGCCCTTGCCTGCAATGACATCATCTATCGCTCGATTCGCCGAATCGGTCAATTACAGTCCGGACGATCGAAAGTACGCAGATCTTGGAGACACATGACGATCGCGCTTCACGAGCCGCGGAAAGACCATGCTTATATTCTTCGCAAACCCTTCAGTCGACTATCGCGGACCGATCCGCGATCTTGACTTAAATATTCCAAATAGTTCAATCGCTGCATATATCGATCTCAGTCTATCTTCTCTAATCTACTGGAACGGACGATTTCCCACTTCGGGATTCGCACCTGCAGATCGGGATCGAACACGATGGCCGAACGACACAACGTGTTGATTCATAATTTGTTACGAGCGAATTACGAAACGGAATCAGGCCATCGGGAGGAGCCTTGGATCGTAAGTAGCGGGATTGTCGACTCAGGGACGGTGTCGCAGGGTCGTGAGCTCAGGCAAGCCTCGTAACACGGACCGAAGCACGCGACTGAATTCGCCTCAACTTGCGATTTGACAATTGGTTCGGCACGGATTACGAAACGGAATTCACTTCGATCGGCCCTGAAGTCAGTTCGCGGGTATACGTTTTCGGGATAGTGAGGACGGGGCGGTGACATGCCGGCCTCAGATCGTTTCGATGACGGGCAATCCGCCAATCCGCTCCCCGAAACTCCGTACCCGACGGCCATGTTTTCGCCTCGACAGATTCGGGCATTCGGGCATAATCGACATGAAAGGTCATTCTCATGGCGGGTTCATGGACGCAGCCCGCAGCGCAACGAAGGGACGGACACCCACGATGACGGCTCAAGGAATGCCGGCCCGGATCGCGGCCACGACCCGATCGATCGAACCCTGGGTGCTTCCGGTCACCCTGATGGGTTCGCTGGTCGTTCTGCTGGTTCCGGTTCCCGGGGCGGTCATGGACTTGCTCCTGGCCGCGAACGTGACCATCTCCGTCTTGATCCTGATGACGACGATCTCCATAGGATCGCCGCAGCAGTTCAGTTCGCTGCCGACGCTTCTGCTGACGACAACGCTTTCCCGCCTGGTCCTGAACGTCGCGAGCACGCGCCTGATTTTGCTGGAAGGCGGCACTCGCGGGCTCGATGCCGCTGGGGGCGTCATCAAGGCCTTCGGCTCGTTCGTCGCGGGCGATAATATCCTTGTCGGCGCCGTGATGTTCGGCATTATGGTGATCATTCAGTTCGTCGTGATCACGAAAGGTTCGTCGCGGATCAGCGAAGTCGCGGCCCGGTTCACGCTCGACGGCCTGCCAGGCCGGCAGATGGCGATCGACTCCGACCTGCACGCGGGACTGATCGATCAGGCGGAAGCCGTGCGTCGCCGGGAGGCGGTCTATCGACAGGCTGACTTTTTCGGCGCGATGGACGGTGCCGGCAAATATGTCCGCGGTGACGCGGTCGCCGGCGTACTGATCACGATGATCAACATCCTCGGCGGCCTGGCGATCGGCATCGTGCAGCATGGCATGAGCCCGGCGGAAGCGGTGGAAGTTTTCACGAAGCTGACGATCGGCGATGGACTCGTGAGCCAGATTCCGGCGTTCCTGATCTCTCTGGGCGCGGGTCTGGTCGTGACACGTTCTTCGAGCGAATCGGACATCGGCCGTGAAATGACCGGGCAACTCTTCGGCGAAAGTCGCACGCTGATCTCGGCCGCGGTCCTGCTGACCATTCTCGCCTTCCTGGGGTTGCCGAAGTTGCCGCTTCTGAGCGTGGCCGTCATTCTGGGCGTCGGAGCCTGGGTATTGAAAGGAAGTGCCGCGTCAGTCGCGGAATCGAATACGAAGTCGTCGGCCCTGCAGAAACCGGTCGATGCAAAGCAGGATAAGCCAGCGAAACCCGCACAGATCGCTGCGACGCCGCAGGAACGCAAGACGACGGCCACGGCCGAAACGGCGGCGACACCGAATGCGACCGCCGGCGGCAAACCCGCGGCGATCAAGTCCAGCGCGCCTGAGGCCGCGGTCACCGATTGGCTTCGCGTGGATGCCATGGAGTTGTCCATCGGCTACCGGCTGATCGCACTGGCGGATCCCGGCCGGAGCGGCGATTTGCTGGAACGTCTCGGCAGAGTTCGTCAGCGTGTGGCACGCGAACTGGGCATGATCGCCCCTCAGGTCGCGATTCGCGACGACCTGGCCCTTCAACCGCAGGAATATCGAATCGCGATTCGTGGAGTGACGGTGGCCGGCGGCGTGTCCTATCCTGGCCGGTTGCTGGCGATCGTGCCCCCCGGGCTCACGGAAGTTCCCGAAGGCCGCGAGGGCCTGGACCCCGCGACAGACAAACCAGCCGTGTGGATCACGGCCGAAGGCAAGCAGGCCGCCGAACTCGCCGGCTGCAAAGTGAAGGAAGCTTCGGCCGTGATCATGGATCACCTGGCCGAGGTGATCATTCATCATGCGGACGAGCTTCTCTCCCGTGATCAGGTCATTCAGCTGATCGAACGGGTCCGCCTTGGCAGTGCATCGCTGGTGGACGAAGTGGTCCCGAACCTGATTCGCGTCGGCGAGATTCAGAAAGTTCTGCAAAACCTGCTTCGAGAGCGAGTCAGCATTCTGGACATGGAAACGATCCTCGAAGCTCTCGCGCTTGCCGCGGTTGCGACGCGCGATCCGGAGGAACTCACCGAACATGCTCGAAGGGCACTTTCGCGTCGGCTGGTTCAGCCCTATCTGGGTTCGGACGGGCACCTGAACGTCGTGATGCTGGACAAATCGGTCGAAAACCGACTGGCCGCCGCGGTGGATCAGTCCACTCGACCGGAAACGGCCCTGGGGCTCGACTGGAGCCGCCAGCTCGTCGCGGCGATCGGAGCCGCCGCCGGGCGCCTCACCGAGCAGGGCCGCCCGCCGATTCTCGTAGTCGGCTCGCTCGTCCGACGCCTCGTCCGGGACCTGACCCACACGGATCTGCCGGGCCTCGTCGTGCTGGCTCAGCAGGAAATTCCACGGGATACGCCGGTCGATAACATCGCCACCGTGGCCCCGGCCGGGTTCGAGGAAGCCGACCGGTCCGACGCCCAGCGAACGGCGGCATTCAACGACGAAACCCGGCTGACGGCCAGTGCACCGGCCTCGTCGATACCCGCCCCGCACGCCTGGCCTGCCGCACGCGGCGGACGAACCCACGCGACCGCACAGTTTCGAACGACCAGAAACACGGGCGATCGACCCGATCCATACGGGGCTGATGAACCATGACCCGAAGAACGACGATCTGGAAAGCTCACTCGGGCCACGAAACTCTCGCCGGTCTGACAAGTTCATTTCGCGGCAAGTCCATGAGCGAGGCTCTTTTCCGCGCCAAGGCGGCCCTCGGCGAAGGCCTGTATGTCGTCGGAACGCATCGATATATGCCGATTCTGCCGTTTCTGAACCGGGACGGCGATTCCCAGTGGTACGAAGTGGAAGCCATTGCCGACGCCGCATGGCAGGATCATCAGTCGAGAATCAAGGCGGAATCGACCGAAACCGCCCTCGGCCGCGACGATCTGAAGATCGTCCATCGAGTCGTTTCGGAGCTGGAAAACCGGGGCGATGATCCGCTCAAGCTCTGGAACGTGCCCAATTCGCTACTGGCACCGTATCAATTCCTCTTGCACTCAGGCGTTTCCGAAGATTTTGCCGAGCGGATCGTCCGCCATGCGGCCGCCTGCAGACATGCGCGAGACCTTCAGGACGATGCCTCCGCCTGGCAGGCCGTGCTCGAAGCTGTCGCCGACGGAATTCCGACGATCGGACCCGCCCGGGTCGATCCCGACACCAAGCACGTGATCATGGTCGTCGGGCCGACCGGCGCCGGTAAAACGACGTCACTGGCGAAACTGGCCGCGCACCTGCAATTGACCGGCTCAGGCACGGTCGGGCTCGTCTCCTGCGATATGTTCCGTATCGCGGCCGTCGAACAACTCGACACCTATGCCCGCATCATGAACATGCCGTTCGCGGCGGCCGACACGGCGCAAACCGTGGCCGATGCCGTCGCGACGATGGAGGCTGACATCATCCTGATCGACACTCCAGGACGCGGGCCGCTGGATGCCGATCATCTCGGTGCCCTGGCGGAACTGGCCGATGTGCTTTCGCCTGACGAAACGCACCTTGTACTGCCGCTGGAATCGGCCCGGCGCTGGGCCCGATTGACTGCGGAAAAATTCGCCGTCATGCGGCCAGACCGGCTGATCGTCACCAAAACGGACGAAACGGACCGGCACGGCGGCTTCATCGACATGGTCGCCGAGTTGAAACAGCCGATTTCCTACGTAAGCACCGGCCAGCACGTGCCGCAGGATTTCTTCGCCGCGGATTCGGACCGGATCGCGGCCCTCATCATGGGATAGCCTTATACGTTTATCTGTTTATGCATTAAGAAATAGAGAGAGCGGCCCCGAAAGGCCGCTCTCATCGATTCAGTCATGATCGGATCAGCTTCGCTGATCCTCGAATTCCATCACTTCTGGGCGGCTGGCGTCACGACGGGGGCCGATTGGGCCGAAGGCGCGACGGCAGGAGCGACCGCCTGAGCCGCAGGCGCGGCGACAGCAGCGGCAGGAGCCGCGACGGCCGGGGCCTGGCGTTCCCACACGGTGTAGCTGTAAGGAACCTGCTTGGTGATCGTGCGGGGAACCTTACGAACGACGGTCACGTCTTCCGTGTAGGGAACTTGCACGGTGATGTGCCGCGTGACGTTGTCCGTCAGCGTTTTGGACTTCTGAATGTGACGCGTGATCGTCTCCGTGTAGGGAACCTGCACGGCCACCTGGCGGGTGACGGTTTCGGTCACCTGACGAGGCTGTTGACGATACGTGGTCACCGTTTCCGTGTAGGGAACCTGCACGGCCACCTGACGGCTGACGGATTCGGTGATCTGACGAGCCTGTTGTTTGTAGGTCGTCACTTCTTCCTGGTAAGGAATCTGGACGGCGACCTGACGGCTGGAGGTTTCGGTGATCTGACGCGGCTCCATGGCCGTGTAGGTCTCGGACCGCTTTTCGCTCGTGTAAGCGACGCGGGAGCCCTTGACCACTTCCTCGACCGAGCGGGGAACCTGATGCGTCACAGGCACTTCGAACTCGCGGGTCTTCGTCACGTATTCCGTCCGGCTGACCTGCTTGGGAACCATGCGGGTCTCGGTAGAAGGAACGTCGAATTCCTGCTCCTGGCAGACCATCTGGGTCACGCAGTCCTGCACCTGTACCTTGACAGGAACCGAGGTGCGGACGTTATACGTTTCCCACACGGGCTGGCAGACGTAAGAAACCGTCGATGCCGCACAGCCGGCCTTATGGCCATGGCCGAAAAGGCCGTGACCGGTGCCATGACCGCAACCGCATGAGGGAGCCGGTGCCGGAGCGGCGACAGCGACCTGGCGATTGACCCAGTGTCCCTGCTGCTGGACGACTTCCTGGCACTGGGTGACCTCACGCGTGACCATTACCTGCTGCGGAACCTGAACCGTCCGCTTTTCACGCTTGGTCACCTGCACGGTTTCCGGCTGCATCACCGTTTCGGTGATGGTCTGAGCTTCCTGATAGGGCTCGAATCGCTTTTCGTTCCTGGTCACCTTGTCGTAGACCGTTTTCGTGACCTTGATGTCGAAGGTTTCGGTCGTCGGGACCTTCACTTCGATTTCCCGGGACTTCTGAACCGGCTCGTACACCGTGCGCTGCACAGGGACGGTTTCGGTCTTGTACTCGGTCCGGTATTTCGTCACCGTATTCTGAACCGGAACGCTGTCGTAGACGGTCCGGGTCGTCGGAACGGTTTCGGTCTTGTATTCGGTCCGGTACTTCGTCACCGTGTTCTGGACCGGGACGCTGTCGTATTCGGTCCGGGTCGTCGGGACGGTTTCGGTCTTGTATTCGGTCCGGTACTTCGTCACGTTTTCCGTGACCGGCTCGGAGTAATACTCGGTACGGCTTACGGGCACGGTTTCCGTGCGGGTTTCGCTGCGATACTTCGTGACCTTATGCACATCGGTCACGTCTTCGCAAACCGTTTCCGTCACGGTCTGGTAGCAGGTCACCGTACGCGGAACGAGCACTTCGCAAGCCGGGGCCGAAACCTGGCACGGGATCGTCGTGGCACAGGGAGCCGCGATCGGGGCGGCGACAGGCGTGCAGCGGAACGATACAGGCTTGCAGCCATGGCACGCTTTCACGGCCGTCGCCGATCCGGCATACCCCGTCATCAAAAGGGCAGCGGCCAGGGTCCAACGTCTCATCGGGGAAGTCTCCAGGTGTGTCCAGATCTCATACAGGCAAAATTCGGTTCACAGGCTGACTCAACCTACAACCCCAATCAGCCGTAAAACCTTCGCCATGTTTATAAATCACGCAAAGCCTCAATTCAACGAATTTTCGCTAACCCACCATTTTCTGACCGTTGCATTCGGAAAATTCGTACGATCGGCAGACCCTTCATAACCGAACACGAAAATAAT
>CAZSQA010000025.1:0-102048 GCA_964608915.1 uncultured Isosphaeraceae bacterium | reverse complement strand
CGTGTGCGCCGCCCCCTACGTCGAACGCGCTATTTCAGAGTAGAATGCGTATCAGGAGTGGTTTTCGGCCGGCAACCAGACGGCCGTGAACGCCCAGTTGAACGTGTTTCTCTGTCCATCGGCGCAGGGTCCACGAATCCAGCGAGGCCTGGCGAAGACGACGGCCTTGAACAACGCACCGACGCTCACGGCCGCCGTGGGCGATTATTCGGCGGTGTACAGTTGGGGCTTTCCGTATGCGGTTCCCAACGATCCGCCTTTGAGGGATCCCTGGGCCGTGGGGGCGCTTTCGCCGACGCCCGAAGACGCCACGGGGATTTTCGGGGGGGCGGTTCAGTTTCAGACGCCGCGTCTCAAGAACGTCACGGACGGCATGTCGAACACGGTGATCGTGATCGAACAGTCGGCGAAAACGGAGCGATGGGCGAGGCGTCAACGGATTCAGGTCAATCCGACGTCGGCGCGAGCCTGGGCTCCGTGGTCCGGGCAGGCCTGCACCTGGATCCTGTCATACCTTGAGGACGGCGAGGACTGGTCCCCCACGGGGCTTGGCCCGTGCAACATCAACTGCAATAACTCGCAGGGCGTTTACTCGTTTCACCTGGGCGGTGCGAACGCCCTGTTTCTCGACGGCAGCGTTCGCTTTTTCAAGGAAGGGATGCGGGCGCAAGTGCTTTATGCGTTCGTTTCGCGTTCGCGAGGCGAAACGATCGGGGGTGACGAATGGTGAACCGGACGCCCTGGTTCGCAATGGTTCTGACCGCATCGATCTGGCCGAACGCCGGCTGCGGCGGAACGTCGGCGCCTGAGGGCCCGAAACTCTATCCGGCTTCGGGCATTCTGAAGGTCGCGGGCGAACCGGCAGCCGGGGCGATGCTGCGATTCGTACCGGCGAAGGGGCGAGGGAAGTCGCCCGCGGAACTGGCGACGAAGCCTTTGGCCGCGATGGCCGGTGTCGACGGGCGTTTCGCCGTGATGAACGGCGATGGCGAAATCGGTGCGCCGGAGGGCGAGTACAAGCTGCTCGTGCTTTGGCTTGAGGAACCACCGGGAGGCGGACTCCCGGTCGATCGGCTTCGTGGAAGATTTTTCGACGAAGGCCGACCTGCCGCTGTGCTCTACGTGAAGCCCGAATCGAACGATTGGGGCACGATCGACCTGCGCCGATGAGCCTTCGGGCCTTGGCCGCGAACACGATAACCCTGGAATTCCTGATGACTTTGACGCACACCTGGAGTTGGAGACAAGCATGAGAAGACACAAAATGCTTACGATACTGGCGATCGCATCGTTGATGAGTTCCGTTTCGAGTTCGGCCCTGCGAGCCGATTACATCACCGGCGGCTCGCTCACGTTCAATCTTGACGGCAACGCGTTCGCCAATGGCGCCGATGTGCCCTACCTGAACAGTTTCGGTGTCCCTTACGACCCGAACCAGAAGTTCATGGAATTCGGGCGGCACTTCACGCCACCCGAAACGATCGGTGTCGGCGTGATGGGATTCCGGCCAGAACCGGATCCGCCGGTGGTCAATTTCAACGACCTGAGAGCGGGTTGGGTGCGACCGGACTCGAGCGGGTTGGCTTACGGGGTGAACGGGACCGCTCCGATTCCGGCCCCTCAGCCGCCTGGCCGCTCGGCCGTTCCGACGAACTTCGCATTCGACCCTGCGAATATCGAAGCGACGGCGACCGGCGCGATCGGCACGATCGGTTCGACGAGCTTCTGGTATGCCAATGATCCTCTCATCGCGACAGGGTCGATCTGGCTCGGCTGGGGTGACATGACGCTTCAGTACAGTGCCGCACGTGATACCGGCGCGAACAGCGGCTGGTATTTCGACAATCGGTTGCTCGGCACCCTGACCATTTTCGATACGCGTAACCTGTCGATTTTCGTTCAAGGCGCAGGGGAGAACCCGGGGGTCCTAGCGATTTCGGGCGATCTGTACGTCTCTCAGGAATTCCGCGACGCCTTCGCCCTGGAAGCCGGCCTCAAAGTGGGAACGTTCTCTCTGAGAGCTCAAACCGTGCCTGAGCCGGCATCGCTCGCGATGCTGGGAACCGGAGTAGCCATCGCGCTTGGCTACCGGCGTCGCATGAGCCGTGCGGCGAGGTAATCCCACGATGCTTTCGACGACCGTTTCTTTCGAAGCTGACGAACGATTCGTGCTGGCCCGGGCTTGCCGAGAGGCAGGCATCGAGAGGCGGAACCGAACGGCTTTCGTCTTCGAAGGCAAGCCGGTTTCATTCGCCGAGGTGAACGACCGGTCCGAGCGTCTGGCGTCCTGGCTGATCGGCCAGGGCGTCCAGGCGGGAGACCGGGTCGCGATCCTGGCGAAGGACTCGGTCGCGAGTTACGAACTGCTTTTCGCCGTGGTCAAGGCGAAGGCCGTGCTGGTTCCGATCAACTGGCGCTGTTCCGCGGCCGAAGTGGCTTTCATCGTCTCGGACAGTGCGGCGAAGTTCCTGTTCGTCGGTACGGAGTTCGCCGATCGCATGGAGTCGGTACGCCAGGTGGCTCCAGAGATTCGGGAAGTGATGCTGGGAGGCTCCGGTTCCGGGATCGGCGAATTCGCGAGGATCGTCGAAACGGCATCCGGCCGGGCCGAAGGTGTCGAATATCACGAGGAGGACCCGGTCGTACAGATTTACACCTCCGGAACGACGGGCAATCCGAAGGGCGTGGTGCTCGCGAACCGAACGTTCTTCCGGCTGCTTCACGGGATGAGACAGCGGGGAGATCTCTGGATGGATCTGAATCCGGACGATCGTCTGCTGCTTTCGCTTCCCCAATTTCACATCGGCGGCTTATGGTGGGCCGTCCAGGGGTTTCTGGCGGGCGCGACGGGCTATCTGATCGATCAGTTTCGGCCGGTTCAGGTGCTCGAAACGATCGCCCGAAACAGGTTGACGAAAGTGCCTCTGGTTCCGGCGATGATCCAGTTCGTGCTTGCCGAACCATCGGCCAGGACGACGGATCTTTCGAGCGTTCAGGCCGTGCTTTACGGCGGATCGCCGATCTCGCCGGGCTTGCTCGAGCGGGCGATGGACCTGTTCCGGTGCGATTTCTTTCAGATCTACGGCCTGACGGAAACCGGCAACATGGCCGTCTGCCTTCGGCCGGCGGATCATGTGCGGGGTGACGAGCGGCTGCTGGCCGCGGGCAAGCCGCTGCCGGGGGTGGAGGCGAAGGTCGTCGACACCGATGGCCGGGAGACCGGCCCCGGGCAGGTGGGCGAAATTCTTCTGAAGTCGCCTTCGAGGATGTTGTCGTATCACGGTTCGCTGGAATCGACGGCGGCGACGATGACCGAAGACGGCTGGATTCGGACGGGCGATGCCGGGTATCGGGATTCCGACGGATATCTGTTCGTTCAGGACCGAATCAAGGATTTGATCATATACGCATGCAAGAATATCTCACCTGCCGCCGTGGAGGCCGTGCTGTGCCGTCATCCGGAGATCGCGGAAGCGGCGGTCGTGGGTGCGCCGGACGAACGCTGGGGCGAGATCGTGACGGCGTTCGTCGTCACGCGGCCTGGCGAAACCCTGAAAACCAAAGAGCTGATGCAGTTCATACGCGGGCAGGTGGCGGACTTCGAAATCCCGCGGTCGATCCGGTTCGTGGACAGTCTGCCCCGAAATCCGAGCGGAAAGATCCTGAAACGCGAGCTTCGGGCTCCGCTCTGGGCGGGGCGTGAACGTCTCGTGAATTGATCGCGTTCGTCGTGAGGTTCGCCTGATACGCTCCGAGCCGAACCTGAGTGTGCCTATTCCTTTTCCGAGACCCATGCAGAGGAAGTACGAAGATGTCCAGTGCGACGGAAACCTATCGTCTCATCGAGCTGGCCCCTGACATGATCGGAGCCGAGATTCACGGGCTCGACGTCACTCAGTTGACGCCGGAATCGCCTGAAATCGACGTGATCCGGGATGCGATCTATCGGCACAAGCTGCTCGTGATCCGGGGTCAGAAGCTCGACGAGAATTCGTATATCGCGTTCACGCGGAAAGTCGGAACGCCGCAGATTTACTTCCAGTCGAACTATCACCACCCGGACCATCCTGAGATTTTCGTCTCGTCGAACATCAAGGAAAGCGGCCGGAAGGTCGGAGTCGCCCGCACGGGCAATTACTGGCACACCGACTGCTCGTTTCAGGAAAAGCGGCGTTCGAAGCCCTGATCCGGCGGCAAGAAAGCCTGCGCACGCGCATCCGCACGGTCGGGGGCGTTCCGTTCGCGGCGGTCGAGCCCGTGGGTGAAGTACCCTTCGAGGTTCTCGAAAGTCCGGACGAAGCATCCGCAATGGCCGTGGCGCGTTCGATCTACACGCGCCCGTTCGATCTGGAATGTGATCCGCCATGTCAGGTATTCGTTCTGGCATGGTCGCCGCACGCGGCGCATTTCCTGCTGCACATGCACCATATCGTGTCCGACGGCTGGTCGATGCAGGTCATTCTGAAAGACCTGCGAACCGCTTACGAGCGTGCGATCGCGGGCAAATCCGCCTCGCTGCCACCTCTGGCTCTGCAGTATTCCGGGTACAAATCCTGGAAGCGAGCGACCGTCGGCGTGCGATCCACGGCGGCCGCCGGCAGGCAGGTCCGATTCGTCGCCCACAGCTATTCCGGCAGCGTTCTGCATGAAATGCTCAGAGTCGCGAACGAATGCGAATTCGACGTCGGGTCGATCGTGCTCGTCGACTCGATGCCGCATGACCGGCTTTCGAAAGTCGGCGGCGGCCTGCTGGAGACCTGGCGATCGGCATACGGGTTCGACCGGATCGCCGGAGCATCCGAAGTCGTCGCGGCGGCATTGGCGGTGCCGTACGTCACCGACCCGGTGAAGATCGAGGCCGAAGCGATCCTCGTGATAGGCGATCGAAGTGCCGGGTGGCTCGACCCTGGTTGCTGGAATGCGTACTTCGCGAGCGTCCGCACGATCCGGACCCCCGGCGACCACCTTTCCCTTGTCCGAAGTCCTGATTGCGAGCGCTGGCTCGAACGTCTTTTCCCTGACCCCCGGAGGTAGTTTATGTCCGATACGAATTCCGATCACGATTCCCGGGCCGACGAAGCACGCCGTGGCTTCATGCGATCCGCAATTCTGGCGTGTGCCATGGGGGCGTCGGTCTCGCGCCTCGACAATGACGTCAAGGCGGCTGACGAACCGAAGGCTGGGAAGGCTGCCGCGCCGCCGCAATTCGGCGTTCACGATGACCATGTGCAATGGCCTCCCGGCTGGGTCGGCAAGGAAGAGATCGTCATCGTGCTTTTCCCCGGGTTCACGGCCCTCGACGTGTTCGGCCCGCACCATATGTTCGTTCTGATGATGGGGGCGAAGGTTCACCTGGCCGCGGCGACGGAGAAGCCGGTCGTCTCCGATACGGGCATCGAGGTCAAGCCGACGATCACGTTCGACAAATGCCCGAAAAAACCAACGATCATCCTGGTGCCCGGCGGGACAGCCGGCATTCTGGAAGCTTCCGCCGATCCGGTGACGTTGGCTTTCGTGAAATCCATGGGTCAGGTCGCGGATTGGGTCGTCAGCGTCTGCACCGGTTCGGTTCTCCTGGGAGCTGCTGGATTGCTCAAGGGCTACAAGGCGACATCGCACTGGATCACGCGGGATATCCTCTCCGAATTCGGGGCGATTCCGGTCGACCAGCGCGTCGTCGTCGATCGCAATCGCATCACGGGCGCGGGCGTCACGGCCGGGCTCGACCTGGGGCTTCAGCTCGTGCGCGACTTGCGTAACCGGCAATACGCCGAAGCTGTGCAGCTTTTCGCGGAATACGACCCGAAACCGCCACTCGATGCCGGTTCCCAGGCGAAAGCCGATCCGCAAATCTCAGGCCTTCTGATGCAGATGCACGAGCCGTTCCGCGAGATGGTCCGGGCTCTCGCGAAAAACGAAAAGGGGCCGAAGTGATCCGCGGCAATTCCCGGCTCCGAACCGCACAAGCGGCGCGGCATACGCGATCGATGCGTGTGCCCGTCGCGGTGCCCGAGGCCGTCTCGCGGCCCTTTCCGGGGTTCCTGTCCGATGAAATACCTTCCCATGATTGTCCGCAACGTGCTGCGTAACCCCGCACGCTCCGCGACGACGATCGCATCGATCGCCGTGAGTCTGTTTCTGACGATGTTCATAACCTCTTACGTGGTGATCAACGATTCGGTCATCAACTCCGTCAGGGTGTACGACAGGCTCGTGACGATGAGATCGTTCGGTTTTTCGGGCCGGATCCCGATCGCGTGCGTCGCGGAGATCTCGCGAATGAAGGGGGTCGTCGCGGCCACTCCGTTCTTCTGGTTCGGCGGCAAATATCAGGGCAAGCCCGGGGCATTCGCCCAGTACGCGGTCTCGCCGGAAACGGGCGTCACGATCTTCGAGGAATTGTCGATCGCGCCGGCAGAGCTGGAAGCGTTCCGGGCCGAGAAAACGGCATGCGTGATCGGCCGCAAACTTGCCGAAGACCTGAATTCGAAGATCGGCGACCCGCTGCCGATCGAAGGCGGGCCCTGGCCGGTGAATCTCGACCTGACGATTCGAGGAATTTACGACGGGCCGGCGAATCGCAATCTGCGCATGTGCGTGGTCCGTTGGGACTATGTCGATGAACTTCTGAAATCGACGGCCCCGAAAATGTCCGGAAACGCGGGAGCGAACATCACGAAATGCACCGGCGCCTCGGCCCAGGCGGAGTTAGCCCTGGCGATCGACGCCCTTTACGCGAACAGCGATACGCCGGCCCGAACGCAAACCGAGGAAGCCTTCGGACGCATGTTCGCGGAATCGGTGGGCGATGCCCGGGGACTGATCCGAAAAATCGGGTTCGCAGAGGTCTTCGCCCTGCTGTGTATGACCGGCAACGCGATCGCGATGTCCACACGTGAACGCGCGCACGAAATCGCCGTTTTGAAAGCCATCGGATTCGCCCGATCGACCATCGTCCTCTTGACCGTCGGAGAGGCTGTCTTCGTCGCGGTTCTGGGCGGCGCGATCGGAACGCTGGGCTGCAAGACGGTTTGCGATTTCGTCGACATCGCGCGGCTTTCCGGCGGCGGTGTTCCCTATTTCTTCGTGAACTGGTCCACCGTAGCGGCGGGGATGGCGATTTCGCTCGCCGTCGGGTTCGCCAGCTCGATCGTTCCGGCAATGCTCTCCGCAAGGCGAACGGTCATCGATGGATTGAGAAAGGTCGACTGACGCGCATGGTGCCGATCTCCTACAATTTCCGAAGCCTCACAGCCAGGCCAGTCAGCGCTTCGATCGCGGTCGTCGGGAATGCGATCGTCGTTTTCTCGAGCTGTCTGCTTCTGGGACTTGTCGACGGGCTCGAACACAGCCTGTCGATCTCGGGCGATCCGCACGATCTCATCGTCCTGAGACAAGGATCCACGGAAGAAACGACGAGCGGATTCGATAAGGCCGACGCCGATGAGATCGCCACACTTCCCGGCATTCGAGTCGACTCCGGTGGCCGCCCCATGGTCTCGCCAGAGCTCGTCTTCATCCCCGTCGCGGAGCGGGTGGACGGCACCAGGACGAACGTTCTCGTCCGGGGCGTGAGCCCGATGGCCAGAAGCCTCAGGCCTCGCTTCGAAATCGTTTCCGGACGGGATCTCCTTCCGGGTCGAGACGAATGCGTCGTCATTTCGTCGATCGCGAAACGATTCGCGTCAAGTTCGATCGGCTCGGTCATTTCGTTCGGGCCAGCGACGGGATTCCGAGTCGTTGGGCACTTTTCGGCTGGCGGAACCGCGGCCGACAGCGAAATCTGGACCGATCTCGATGACCTCGCGAAATCGATCTCCCGTATGGGGACCGTGTCGTCCGTTCAGCTTCTCGCGAACCCGGAATCGATCGACGATCTCTCGGCCACGATCCGCTCGGATCCGAAGTTTCGTCTCGAGGCGATCCCGGAATCGCGCCATTTCGAAGAACATCGCAAATCGGCGAATTTTCTCCGTGCCAGTGGCATTTGCGTTTCCGTGATCCTCACGATCGGGGCCATATTCGCCGGCGCGAACACCATGTAAGCAGCGATCGGCTCGCGAACGCGGGAAATCGGCACCCTGCGAGCCATCGGCTTCAACCGGTCGAGCATCTTCCTTTCGTTTCTGTTCGAATCGGTCATTTTGTGCGTGACCGGTTGCGTTATAGGGATCCTCGCGACGATTCCCCTGACCGGTATCTCCTTCGCCGTGCGAAACGCTTCGACGTTCTCCGAGGCTGCCGTTCACTTCCGCATCGGCCCACAGGTCATCGCCGCAGCCCTGTGCATCCCGATCGTCATGGGCGTGATGGCAGGTGTGCTGCCCGCGATTCGTGCGGTTCGCCTCGAAACCGCACGTGCCGTGCGCGAAATTTAGCCTGTGGCGAAAAACCGACTGCGCATTCGCCATTCGCGAAAGAAATTTCGGCGATGACCATCCCCGAGATAAAAACCTCGGTCCCGGATTCGAAATACGCAAGGCACTTTCGACGAATCACAAGATCAATCGCATCTCCTGCGGTACATGAATTCAACCTGATCCACAAGACTCGCCCCTCCGGTACGAGGGATCCCCTCTGTCAACCGATCCGATCGATGGACGGTTCACGACCAATTCTCTATACGCCGGAATTCCCTTAACCGAAGGTGCGGAAATCGGTACGGAACGATTCGATTCGCCGACGAAAAAAGGTTCGCGGCGAAACGCCACAAACCCTTGTTTTTGAGCGGAGAGGGAGGGATTCGAACCCTCGGTACGCGTTAACGTACACGGCATTTCCAGTGCCGCACCTTCGGCCTCTCGGTCACCTCTCCCGCACGACAACATTAGAGCAGTTTCCGTATCATGTTTCAATGGCAATCGCGAAGGCGTATCTGCCTGCATATGGATCGGCTGGGGACCGTGTTCCCGTAATCCGTCGATTCTGCCTGCCGTTCGAGTGCTGGGGGTGATGGATCGATGGCCCGTAAAATCGTTCTGATGACGCTCGGCACGCGCGGCGACGTCCAACCCTATCTGGCTCTCGGCATGGGTTTACGTCGCGCAGGCTTCGACGTCACTCTTGTCACGGACTCGAATTTCGCGGCAGACGCACAGGCCTGCGGCCTCGATTTCTCACCGGTCCGAGCCGATTTTCGGGCAATCGTCGAGTCTCCGGACGGCCGAGCGGCTCTGACGGGCAATCCGCGTGCGATCCTGAGGCTGGTCCGCCATACCGTTTTGCCGATGACGCATGATCTTCTGGAAGATTTCCGTATCGCGGCCGATTCGGCCGACGCGATCATCTATCACCCCAAGGCGATCGCAGCACCGCACCTGGCGGAAGCGAAAGCCATTCCGACATGGGCCGGGTTCTATCTGCCGATGCTCACACCGACCCGGGCTTTTCCGATACCGATTCTGACCAGTCGATCGCTGGGTGGCCTGGGCAACCACCTGAGCTACCGTTTCCTCGGCATTTCCAGGCTCTTCCTGGCTGGCATCGTGAAACGCTGGCGCCGGGAATCGCTTGGCCTGAAACACCTCATGCCGCGCGGCTTCGAAAATTCTCTACCCGTGCTTTACGGCTTCAGCAGGCACGTGATTCCGCCACCGGCGGACTGGGGCGAACAGGTGAACGTCACGGGATACTGGTTCCTGGACGAGCCACCCGGCTGGCAGCCGTCGGGGAATCTCGCCAGTTTTCTCGCCGCAGGTCCGCCGCCGGTTTATGTCGGTTTCGGGAGCATGAGCAGCAGGGATCCTGCCGCGACGGCCCGGAAAGTGTTCGATGCGGTACGCCTTTCCGGTTGCCGGGCCATCGTATCGGAAGGCTGGGGCGGGATCGCGACCGATAACCTGCCTGACGACGTTCTGGCGGTTCAGGACGTACCCCATTCCTGGCTTTTCGGGCAAATGGCGGCCGTGGTCCATCATGGCGGGGCGGGGACGACGGCGGCTGCGATCCGGGCCGGGAAGCCTTCGATCGTTTGCCCCTTCGTGGCCGATCAGCCTTATTGGGGCAATCAGGTTCACAGGCTCGGTATCGGGCCGAAGCCGATTCGGCAGAGACGGCTCACGGCCGATAACCTGGCCCGTGCGATCGATCAGGCCGTCCGCAACAGGCAAATGCAATCGCGGGCATCGGAGCTCGGCGTAAAGGTCTCTGCGGAGGATGGCGTAGCGAGGGCCGTGGAGATCGTCTCGCAAAGGTTGTGCCCGTAAGAATCTGAACCACGAATTGAGATTCGAACCGATAAAATCGAACCGTCACGACAGGCTCGATCCCCTGTCGTGACGGCTGAAGCGGCTTCGAAATCAAATACGCCGCTTGGTGTGGATCGATAACGAAAGTCCGTCAGACCGAACGATTCCATTTTCGAGCGATTCGAAATCTTGCCGCGACAGCCAGCCCCGTCGCGAGTGAGATCCAGGCGGCCGGTTCAGGTACGGCGGGCACGTCGCCGATCCGGTCAGAGGCGGCGATCACGAAATTGTCCATGGCCGCGTAACCGCCCGAAAGCAGGTCGATTCGCAGTGTGACCTTGCCGTTGGTACTTCCCGCGGCATCCAGACCCACGACTGTGTTGGTCCAGTCGAATGTGTTACGGGGCGATGCCGTCCCCGTGACATCGATCGTCGAAAGTATCGCGCCTGAACCGAGCCCCGTCGCGCCGCTCGGGTTGTCGTACAAAGTGAACCGGAAGGCCGGCTGCAAGCCCGCGACCGGCACGAAAGGCCCGCCCCAGCGGTCGAGGTCGATGGAGGAGATATCGAGCCGGAAGTTCAGATAGCGAAAAGGACCGAGGTCGAACGAAAGCCCCAGCAGGTCGTTCTCATAGTTGCTGAGCATGCCCAGGGCATAGTTACCCGCGACGCCCTGAGGATCGAGAAATCCGGTTCCCCAGGCCTGCGAACCGCCGACTCGCAGCGTCTCGACCGTATTCTGCTGGGCGAACGTGAAGCCGGCAGGCTGGTTGCCGTAGAGCTGGTTGACCGATCTGAAGATGTTGACGTCGCCGCCGTCATTGACGAACCCGGTCGGGTTCTCGAACGTCTGAACGTAAAGCACGGTCGAAGCTTGCAGATCGACGGCGAACATCGACAACAGCATGGCCAGACTCAGTTGGAACTTCATAAGATGCGGTCTCCGATGAATCACCCGATTCGAACGATCGGGCGGCGTCTTCGTTCATCCTGACGGAAATGCGGGAACCGGTCCGGTTCCTTCATCCCTGCAATCGTTACGACGGTCATCAACGCCCATCGCCGAATCGGTGGAAAATCACGCCGGGAGGCGACAGGTTCTGGCAACGCTTTCCGGATCGCTTATAGTGACGACCAGGCGGACCTTACGGTCTTGCGACTTGAAGCTCGCTCTCACACTGGACAAATTGCTCTGGAGCCATGGTCATGCCGATTCGGTGCGAACATTTCGAGATTGTGAAAACCACCCCGGAACGTGCTTTCGCGATGATCGACGACCTTCCTCGTACGGCCGAATGGCTGCCCCCTTGCGTCAGCCTGAACAAGGTCGGCGAAGGGCCGAACACGACGGGAGACACGCTCGAATACGTGTACAGGCAGGGCGGGAAAAACGGGCACATGAAGGGCAGGATCGCCGAACGCGTGCCCGGAGAGAAATTGCATTGCATTTACGACGACGCCATGTTTTCCGTGTCGGTCGATATGCGGGTGGCCCCGGACCCGGCCGGCACGAAAATGACGCATATCATCGAAATGACGCCGAAGAAGCTGATCGCGAAGCTGTTCACGCCGCTGGTGAAGATGGGTATCCGCAAGCAGACGACCGACGCGGCAGTGAATCTGAAGAAGCTGCTGGAGGCGGAATCCTCGCCGATCTGAAAATTGGCGGACGAACGATTCGGTGAAGCGACCAGGGGCAACCGATGACGATCCGGGGCGAATCCGAGACGGTCGTGAAAGTGCCGCCGGAGCGGGTTTTCGCTCTGATCGACGATTTTTCGCGAATTCCGGAATGGAATACGACTTGCGCGAATCTTTCGAAAGTCGGCACGGGTCCCAACGCTCGCGGCGACCGATTGAATTATGCCACACGCGAACGGCAGGGCGCCAGGGCCAGTGTCGGCCATTTCGAGGGCCGAATCGTCGACAGACGGCCAGGCGAGAAGTTCAGTTACGTGATCGAATCCCGGGGGATGACCAGCCTGCGGGAGGTGACGATTCGCCCTGTGCACCGCGGCTCACGCATCCGCTTGACGATCGCGTTAGAGCCGAGATTCTGGCTCACTCGCGTCGGCAAATGGATGATGAGCCGCACGATCGGCCATGCGATCGAACGGATCGCGGCCGAGGACTTGTCCCGCCTGGCCGGCATTCTCGAAAAAGAAGCCCTGCACTGACCCCGGTCGATAGACGGCGGGACAAGAGGAATGATCAATCGGACCAAGTCCCTCAGGCACTCTCGCGCTGATAGTGAATCTCATGCAGCCGGCGGAACATCGGGTTCGAGCGGCGCAGCTCTTCCTCGGTGCCGATGGCTTCGATGCGGCCGGAGGACATCATCACGATCCGGTCGGCACATGACATCGTGCCCAGGCTGTGGCTGATGATGAACGTGGTGCGGCCGGCGGCGAAGTCCTCGATGGCGCGGCGGATCAGGGCTTCGTCCTCGATATCGACGGCGCTGGTGGCTTCGTCGAGGATCAGGATCGCCGGATCCCGCAGGATCGCCCGGGCCAGGGCCAGGCGCTGACGCTGCCCGCCCGAAAGATTCATACCACGGTCGGCCAGGACGGTGTCGTAGCCGTCAGGCAGGCTTTCGATGAACTGGTGGGCATAGGCCTGTTTGGCGGCTTCGATGATCCGCTCGCGGGGCACGTTCGGGTCGCCGAAGCTGAGATTGGCGGCCACGGTGTCGGCGAAAAGGACAGTCTCCTGAGTGACGATGCCCATCATTCGCCGCAGGGACGACGTGTGCATTTCACGGATGTCGATGCCGTCGATGCGGATCGAACCGGTGGCGACGTCCCAGAACCGGGGCAGAAGGCTCATGAGCGTGGACTTGCCGCAGCCGTTATGGCCGACGAATGCGATGGTTTCGCCGTGGCGGACTTTCAGCGAGATGTCGCGGATAACCGGGTCGCGGCCGTTGTAGCTGAAGCTGACGCGGTCGAATTCGATCGCCAGGGTGTGCTTGACTTCCCGCAGGGCGCCGGGCTGGTTCTTCACCTGCGGCTCGGTGTCCATGAGGGCACAAATGCGGTCGGCCGAGGCGGCGGCCCGCTGAATCTTCGAATGGACGTTGGAAAGCTTGCGTATCGGGTCGGACACGCCGGCCAGCATGGCATAGAGCGTGAGCAGGTCTTCGATCGACATCAGCCGGCTGGAAAGCTGAAGCTGGAAGATGCCGAGGTCGAGGAACATGGTCTCGCGCAGCACGAGATATGAACCGGCCAGCAGGCAGATGCAGACGCTGGAAAGAGCGAGGAATTCGAGGGCGGGGTCGGAGAGAGCGTCGATCGTGGCGACGCGGATCGACTTCTTGTAAAGCCGCTTGATTTCGCCGTAGAACCGGAGCCGCTCGTAGCGTTCGCGGTTGTAGGCCTTGACTACCCGGATGCCCTGAAACGTTTCCTGAAGCTGACGGTAGATCGACGAGACGCTTTCGAGGCTCTTGCGGACGGCTTTCTTGAGCGTCCTCCCGACACGGGCGGTCGTCACGGCCGAAATCGGCACGACGATCAGGGCCATGAGCGTGAGACGCCAGTTGAGCCAGAATGCGACGGACAGGCACGAGACGATACGCATCGGCTCGCGGATCATCTTGCCCGCGATGGTGTTGATGCCCTGGGCGATCATCTCCATGTCGTTCGTGAACCGGGCCATGAGTTCGGCCGAGGGTGTTTTCTCGATTGACGCGAGGTCGAGGGAAAGCACCTTGCGATACATCTGTCGGCGGATTTCGAAAAGCGAGAGCTGGGTCAGGTCGGCGACGAGAACATCCTGGAAGAACTGGAAGATGCCCTTCACGACGACCATCAGCATGACCAGCCCGATGAGCCACACGAGCGTGTGGAAGCCATCGGCCGGGAGATATGCGACCACATAAGGCTGCATGCCGGCATAGCGGCGGGCCCAGAGCTTGTTCGACGAGAGTTCGTCGCTGAGGGTTTCGGAGCGGCGGTTGAGTTCGCCCTTGTCGGCAGCCAGGACGGCGTTGGCCAATCGAGAGAGCTCGTCGTGGCGGGCTTCGGCGATGCGGTGCTCACGCGAAACGGGCGGCTTGGCGGCCATGCGCGTTTTGCCTTCGGCGAGTTCGATCTCCGCGACGGGCAGCGGCCGGGTGGCTCGTTCATGCTCGGCATATTCGCGAAGGCTCGCCTTGATCTCGTCGGACTTCACCTGCCTGGCCTGAATGGCGTCGCCCAGGCGGCGGACTTCGTCGAGACGGGCCTGAAGGACCTGAGCCTCGATGTCCGTCGTTTCGATCTTCTCGGCCATCCACGTCTGCACGTTCTGGCTGTAGAACAGAATCTTGAGGAGCGGATAAACGGCCGAAATGTTGGCGCCCCACATCAGGGCCGCGACGCCGGCACATACCAGTGACCAGAAGAACCGGCTTCGATAGCGCCAGGAGTAAGTCAAAAGCCGGAAGAAATTCTTCATCGTCCTGAGAGTCCTTGGCCGATCCATGACGGCCCGCATCCCTGCCGGGCTTTGAGCCTGGTCGTGCGTCCTTGCGCGGGCTGGCCCGCATTGTGCTTGCTTTCGCGGATTCAGGCAAGAGCAATCACACAGGATCGCCCCGGCAATTGAGCGTCTCCGCCGCCAACAGCGCAGTTCGCGTACTTCAGTTCTTATCGGTCAAAATTCGGCCTGACTAGACCGACACCGAAAGATCGAATACCTGGGCAATCTGGGGAATATTGTCCGCCAGATGGGACGGCTTTTCGATTTCGAGTTCTTCGCGGGTGTGAGTGCCATAGCTCACGGCGACGACCCAGCCACAGCCAGCGGCCTTGCCTTCGGCGATATCCGAAGGCGTATCGCCGACCTTGGCGACCCGCCTGGCATCGCTCAACCCGAGCTGGCGCATGAGGATATGCACCATGTCCGCGTAAGGGCGGCCGCGGGGGGCTTCGTCGGAGGCGATGGCGCCGTCGATGGTGTGGCCGACGCGCCAGCCGAGCCGTTCCATGATGGCGTCGAGAATCGGGCGGGGGAAGCCGGTATTGACGGCGACCGCGACGCCGTTCTGGCGGAGTTCCCGAAACAGGGCCAGGACGCCGGGATAAACGGCGACATCCGGGCTGTTCAGGTAGTGATCGATCATGCGCCGTTCGAAATCAGCATGGAGCCGATCGACGAGGTCGTCGGTCAGCGTCTCGGGGGCGTATTCCTCGAGGAGCTGGCGGATCGCGATCCGCTTCGGCAAGCCCATGACTTCGTTGACGCTTTCCTCAGGAACTTCGAGACCTTCCGTCGCGAGCGAATCCTGAAAACAGCGGCCCACCTCGCCGTCGTCGACGACGGTCGTACCGGCGATGTCGAAGACCACAAGATCAGGCAGTTTCGAATGATCGGACATCGAAGCGTTCCGTAAGCCAGGAATGCGCCGCGATTACGCTTCCTCAGCGGAAGCCGGCGGCGGGACGGAGTCGGCGGGAAGATATGTCCTTTGGGCTTTGCGTGCCTTGAGACGATCCTTGACGCCGTGAATGATCAGCGGCAGAACGGAGAGGAAGACCACAAAAATGATGAGTTTTTCGAGCGATTTCGCCAGCCCGGGAAATTGCTGGCCGAGCAGGAAGCCGGTCGTAGTCAGACCGGTGACCCAGAGAAATCCGCCGATCACGTTATACTGGAGGAACTTGACGTAATTCATCCGGCCGATGCCGGCGACGATGGGCGCGAATGTGCGGATGATGGGCACGAACCGGGCGAGGATGATCGTCTTCGCGCCGTTCTCCTCATAAAACTCCTGGGCCCGTGCCAGGTGTTTCGGGTGAAACAGCAGCGATTCTTCACGCTTGAACAGTTTCTTGCCGGAGTGATAGCCGATCCAATAGCCGACGGTATCGCCCAGGATCGCGGCGGGCACCAGCCACATATTCAGCGTGAGCAGATCCAGCTTCAGGTTTTTCGTCAGTTCGTTGGCTTCGATGGCCGAAGAGGCGAACATGCCGGCCGTGATCAGCAGCGAATCGCCCGGCAGGCAGAAGCCGACGAGAAGGCCGGTTTCCGTGAAGACGACGATGGCCATCGCCACGTAGCCGAGGTTCACGACATATTCGGCCTTCAGTAACTGACGGATTGAGTCGATCCACTCCACGGCGTTATTCAACCTTATAGATGACAGTGACTTAGGGAGCGCCGGACCCGGAACTTCTTTCGATCTCTCGCGGCTTGACTGCCAGACGGACCGACCGGATCCGGGCCTGATCGCACGCGGCAAGTACGTCGGCCACATCCTGATAGGTCAACTTTGCGTCGCCCTGGATCAGCACGCCCTGGTCTTCGAACCGTGTCCGGGCTTCGTCGAGAACGCCGACGAGCCCCCTCAAATCATAGGATCTGCCACGGACATTCACAAGCCCCGGATTGACGATCGTCACGCGAAGGTCGTCCGGTGGCTCCGTCGCGGGGCGCGCCGACCCGACCTCCGGCACCTGCACCGGCAGCTCCGAGTCGTCCCAGTCGTAAAGCCTTGTCGCGGCGAGAAAAAAGACGAGCAGACAGAGGATCACGTCCACCATCGGCGTCATGTTGATGAAGGGGTGCTCTTCGCCGCTGGAGTGTCCGTAATGCATCGCGGTGACCGATCCCCCCGAAAGCCGAACGTTCTCGAATCGCAACACGAGAGGCCGAATCGCCACCAGGCGATGGCCGGACGCTGGAACGGCCCTGAAGGTCGATGCCCCAGCGCCGAGCTGATCAGGCGATACGCGAATCGATGCCGCGCGACATTTCGATATGCCCGCGCCGATCGCCGCCCCCCCTGCCCGGCTGACCGGCGACCAGTTCCATGACTCGCACGGATTCCTGCTCCAGGGCTGAGATCGAGGCGTCCAGCTTGCCCAGAAGATAGTAGTAAGCCGTGACAGAAGCGATCGCCACGACGAGCCCCAGGGCCGTCATCACCAGCGCCAGGCCGATCCCTTCGGCCAGCGCCGCACTTTTCGACGATACGTTCTTCGAACCCAGGGCATTGAACGATTCGATGATCCCGACCACCGTGCCCAGTAGACCGATCAGAGGAGCCAGTGAGGCCGTGGCGTTGAGCACGCGAATGTTGCGTCGGAGATTGACGTATTCGGCCCCGATCGCCTGGCCGATCGCGGCCCGGATCTGGCCGGCCGGCTCGCCCCACATCAGGAGGATCTGCGAGAACACCCGCGCGGCGGGCGAATCGTTCGCCTTGCACAGGTCGAGTGCACGTTCGCGGTCAAGCTTGCCCGAGCCGAGGCGGTCGAGAAAGCGGTTCACGAACTCCCGCGGGACGATCCGCCCGCGCCTGAGCGAAAACCAGCGGTCGAGAAAATAGCCCAGCGCCACGATCGAGCAAAGAATCATGGGCCAGATCATCGGGTTCTCGACCGAGATCAATTCGGCGATGCGGCGGCGATCGAGCAGTGTTTCAGGGTTAGGCGTACCTGCCGGTGCGGAGATCGCGCCTGTCGGTGCTGCCGGCGCGGGCGTGGCGGCGACGTTCGGCGATGGGTTCGAACTCTTGGCCTTGGCGGGCGGTTCGGCCGATTCCGGCGCACGTTCCTGGGCGAATGCCGACACGCCGCAGGCGATGCCCAGAGCGAGCAATCCGGGCATGAAAACGCGTTGCAGCCATGTGCCCGGTCGACGTCTCATCGGACGGAGTCCTTCCTCGAACATTGCGAAACGGCCCGTAACACGGTTTGCGTTGCGGCTCGCGTTTCACGTCGATACTAAATGCGATCGGGGCGGATGTCAATTCGGAGCGGGCGACAAAGCCGGGAAACAAGCGGGAGAGTCCGAATCCGATCCGCCTGAGAGTCGCCGGAACCCGGAAACCGCCCCGCAAAGCCTTCCTGATCAGATGCAATCACGCCAAACATCCTAAATTAACAAAATCCATTGTCGATGGGTCAATGAACCAGGTCGAAGGCATTGGATGGGAAGCTCTTCGACGATTGGCGGGATGCCGCTGCCAGGAGCTTACGAATTCGTTAGGACCGGCTTCCGGCTGGTTCACGAGGGACGATATCGACCCGACGACAGGGTGCTCTGGATCGAACCGGATGGAAGTGATCGATTCAGAATGGACTCACCTGGATGACGGAATCGCCCAATTCCGAACAGGGGCAGGATGCCGCCTGCGGATCGATCGAGTCTTTCGGTCGCCCGGCCATTGACCTGCCGGCTTATTCGTGCGAAATTGAATGACGACAAGCGATTCGTCCACGCACGAATCGCCTCCCGCACACGCACTTTTCGACCGATCACGCAACACGACGCGACGCACGCTGGAGAGACGCTCCATGTTCCGTACGAACACGCATGCCAGGCCTCTGGGCCGGTGGATTGTGACTTCGGCCCTCATCGGATTCGCCGGTTGCGGCGGCGGAGGCGAAGAAGCCGCACCCGATCCGTCAGCGACGGCCGAAGCTCCCAAAGCTGGCCCTCCGACCGTCAAGGGGCTGGGCTCTCAGGCCAAGGAGCGGCAGGGAGAAATGGACACACAGGCCGCTGGCGGTGCCGCCCCGGCAGACCCGAACGCGGCCAACAGGCAAGCCATGATGCAGGCCCAGGGCGCGGGCGCGGCTCCCGGCGCTGCGGCAGCCCCGGCTGACCCGAACGCGGCCAACAGGCAAGCCATGATGCAGGCCCAGGGCGCGACATCGGGCGGTCGCAAGGGTATCGAAGAACGTGAAGGACCGCCCCCGACCGGCCCCGGTGCCGACGCCGCAAGTGCGGCCAGTGGCGCTGGCGGCGGATACGTGCCCGGCTATGCCCAGAGCGGCTCGCAGGGCAGTGGCGGCCCTGGCGGCGGGCCTCCTCCCGGCGTGAGCTTCGGAGCGGCCCCTGGCCCAGGCGGGCAGGCGGCTGCCATGCGGCCTCCAGGCGGCT
Organism: uncultured Isosphaeraceae bacterium; assembly: GCA_964608915.1. Taxonomy (GTDB): domain Bacteria; phylum Planctomycetota; class Planctomycetia; order Isosphaerales; family Isosphaeraceae; genus QWQI01. Next base: position 82,981 of record CAZSQA010000025.1, on the reverse strand, counting down.
ATGGTGCCCCGGGCACGGGTGCACCGGGCGGCAGTTTCGCGGGTGGCGGTGGCACGGGCAATTCTGTCCTGCTTGCGGAAACGGCGTTTCTGGAAAACGGCGAAGCGCTCAGCGCACAAACCGGCGCGGGTGGCCAGGCGGGCGGCCAGCCAGGTTTCGGAGGCCAGGGCGGCCCTGGCGGCGATCTGGCTAAGGACGATTTCACGGAACCGGCGAAAGCTGTCGAAAGTTTCCTTTCCGCGGCGTCGGCACGTGATGGCGAACGCATCGGTGCCGCCATCTCACGTCGCGCCGCCGGCGAGGCGAAAGCTGGGGGACTGAAAAAAATCTTCACCGCCGCCGTAGAGCGAAAGCTGTCGGACGAGGACGTCGCCAACATCGCGGAGACGTTCGCCGATTACAAGGTCATGAACATGACGCCGGGCAAGACTTCCGGCAGCCTCAGCGTCACGATCGGCCGGGAAAAGAAGGAAAAGGGCACCGGTAAGACGGAACGCACCATCTTCGAACGCCGGATCATGCGCGTGCACCGCGACGGCAATACGGGCTGGAAGATCCTCGACTTCGGAAACCGGATCGTCAACGACTGACCGTCGTCGGCCAAAGGCCAGTCGCGACCTTTCAGCATCGCCTGATCCAAAGGCCGAACCGCTTCGAGAGAATGCGGTTCGGCCTGTTTTTTCGCGCGCCGGAATCTTCTGAAAATCCGCCTCTTCCCCCCGGAGCTGGAAATCGGTCGCTCAGGAAAAGCCTGCGGGGTTCGCTCACGGTTATTATTTCGGCTGATAAGCCATCCAGAGGCTTCGGAAATATTTCAGGACACGTTCCGGATCGCTGCTGCCAGGAATCTCGGCGAGGGTGAATCCGTCATAGCGAATCGATTTGAGCAGCGAGAAAAGCTCGCGCCAGGGGTATTTTTCGTCGGTCAGGTCATGCAGGTGCACTTCGGTGATACGGTCCTTGACGAGTGCGAAATTGGCCGCGATCGATCCGTCCGGGCCGATGTCGCTCGGATTCGAATTCCAGCAGACAGAAACGTTCGGATGATCGGCCTGGGCCAGGATGGCTGCGATATTGGGCAGTTCGCTGGTGACGGCGCCGTGCACTTCGACACGAATCTGCACGCCCTGCCCTTCGGCGTCCTCACCGACTTCATGAAGTGCCTTGCCGATCCGTTCGAATGTGCGGCGAGGGTCTTCGCCTTTGGGCACGCCATTGGGGCGCACCTTCACGCCCGGGGCTCCGATGTCGTGAGCCAGACGCACGTAAGCCTTGGTTCCATCGATGTTTTTCCGGACGACGGCCGGATCGGCAGCATGAAATTCGAACGCGCTGCCCAGGCCAGCGAGCTCCAGGGGCGAATCTTCGAACCGGCGGCGAATGTCGTCGCGCTGTGCCTTGTTCAATTCGACTTCGACTTTGTGGGCATGCGTGGTACGCAGCTCGACGCCTTCGTAGCCGAGGGCCGGCAAAGTCTTGAAAATACGGTCCAGGTCCCAGTCCTTGGCGATGTCGTAAGTGATCGTTCCGAGTCGGTGCATGGCGGATCGGTCCCCGGTGAAATGGTTCGAATCGGGAAAAGCGGTCGTAGCGTTTCGGCGGGCCAGGCTGATCGTAGTGGGAGAAGCCTGCGGGCCGGGTTGAGCGGGCTCGTTCCGCATCGCATGACCTGCATTTCGGCATGCGGTTCGCAGTGTCACCAGTTTGGCAGATTCGGTGCGGCCGATCCAGTACGAGCTGATTCGAAACAGGGCCCTGCCCCCTTTTTCGGTCCCGTTCGCATAAAATAGGGCCGTCGATACCGGTTCGAACCTGCACCGGATCTCATCACGAAAGCACACGATCTTCACGGGATATTCATGATGAAGGCGTATGATTCTGGCATGAAAAGTCGCTTCGAAATCTTCCGAACCTGTTTTGCGGCGATCGCGGCTTCGATGACGCTGTGTTGCTCGGGCGCAGCGTTCGCGCAGAAAGAAGACGCAGCGAAGCCGGCAGCGGGCGCAACTTCGAAACCGAAGAAGCCGCTCGTGGAGCCGCTCAAAAAGCTGACGGACGTGGTGCCGGGAGAGCGTCTGGCGGAAGCGGGTGGCGTGAAGACCTATTTCGTCCGCAGGGGCGAATCCGGGCCTGAAATTCTCCTGCTGCACGGCTTCGGCTCGAGCACCTACACCTGGCGAAAGAATCTGGACGCCCTGGGCAGGATCGGCCGAGTCACGGCGATCGACATCAAGGGTTTCGGCCTGACGGAAAAGCCGAAAGACGGCCAGTACAACGAGGCGGCCTATGCCCGGCATGTGCTGGCGGCGATGGACACCCTGGGCATCCGCAAGCCGGTGATCGTCGGCAATTCGATGGGCGGGGCGATCGCGGCACGCGTGGCGCTGGAGCATCCGGACCGATGTTCGGGGCTGATCCTGGTGGACGCGGTGCGGCCCTTCACGCGGCTCGATTTCGAAGCCGGCGGAGTGGACACGACGAAATTCAAGGGCCGCAACTCGGTTCTGGCGGTGGCCCTGGTGAGGACACTGCTGACGCGGGACCGTTTGCGGGGCATGCTCGAATCGGTTTACGAAGGCCGCGAGCCGGTGACCGACGAGATGGTGAACGCCTACTTCGTGCCGACGACGATCGAGGGCGCGCCAGAGGCCCTTCTGGCGATGATGAACCCGCCGCCGGACACGGCGAAGCCGATTCCGCTAAGTGAGCTGAAATGCCCTGTGACGGTCCTTTGGGGCAGGAAAGACAATGTGATCCCTCTGGCGGCGGGCGAAGCCCTGGCACGCGACATTCCGGGCGCCGAACTGGTGATCTGGGCCGAGGCCGGGCACATGCCGCACGAGGACGAGCCGGAGAAGTTTCATGAACTGGTGCGCCAGTTCATGAGCCGGAACCGGCTCGGGGGCTCCTGAGGAGCGAATGGCGACCGATGAGTCTAGCGAAAAACCCCTATTCCCTGAGCGATCGAATTTCGAATGCCCTCATGCTGGCGATCGGCCTGACGGCTTGTCTGGCGGCCGGTTGCGGCGGAGGCATCGATCCCGTCGTTCTGGACGGATCGAGCACGGTGTTCCGGGTTTCGAAAGTCGCCCAGGTGTGGTATGACCGGGTGGAGCCCGAAACGGACGTCATCGTGGAAAGTCACGGCACGGGCGGCGGTTTCAGCCGGTATTTCGAAGGCGAGGCCGACATCGTGAACGCTTCGCGCAAGGCGAAGCCCGCGGAAGAGGCCAAAGCCGTCGGCGAAAACGCCTGGAGCCGGTTCGTCGTCGGGCATGACGGCATCACGGTGGTGGTGCACCCGGAAAATGACTTCGTCGATTCGCTTTCGCTCGACCAGCTCAAGTCGATCTGGGAGCCCGGTTCGAAAATCCGCACCTGGAAGGATTTGAACGCGGCCTGGCCTGACCGGCGGATCTCGCTGTTTTCGCCCGACAAAGATTCCGGCACCTTCGAATTCTTCACCGAGGCGATCGTGCACAAGGCCCGGGCCCAGCGCGACGACGTGCAGGCCTCGCCGGACGACAACACGCTGGTACGCGGCGTGGCCGGCGACCGGGATTCGCTCGGTTATTTCGGATTCGCCCATTTCATGGCGAACCGCGACAAGCTGAAATGCGTGCAGGTGGCGGGTAAATCGGGCAAGCCGGTGACGCCGTCGCGTGAGACGATCCTCAGCGGTGAATATCCGGCGCTGGCCCGGCCGCTGTATCTTTACGTGCGGAATGCCTCGGCCGAAAGGTCGCGGGTGCGGGGCTTTCTGGGTTATTATCTGAGCCAGGTGACCGAAATCGCGGAACGGGCCGGTTACGTCGGCCCGAAGAGCGACGAGATTCGCGAGAATCGCACGCGGTTCGAAACACTTGCGAACGCCCGCCACGTGGCCGTGAACGGCAGGAAAGAGAGCGCGGAATGAACCTACCGACATCTCCGGCCGACTCTCGGTGGAAAAGCCCGGGCCGGCTGGTGCGCTGGCGGGAATGGTTCGTACACGCGCTGCTGGCTTCGTTCGCGTTGCTGACGATTCTCACGACGCTCGGCATCCTGGTCGTCCTGGGCACGGAAACGGTTCGATTCTTCCGCACGGGCGAAGTGACGCCTCTGGAATTCCTGACCGGCACGGCGATGCGGCCCGAGGCCGATCCACCCCGCTACGGCGTCTTGCCGCTGGTCTGGGGCACGCTCGTGGTGACGGTCGGCTCGAGCCTCATCGCCCTGCCCATCGGACTGGCGGCGGCGATCTATCTGAGCGAATACGCGACGCACCGGACGAGGTCGATCCTGAAACCGACTCTGGAATTGCTGGCCGGCGTACCGACGATCGTTTACGGCTATCTGGCCCTGCTCGTCGTGACACCGCTTTTGCGCTACACCCTGGGGCAGGCGGGCATCAAGGTGGACACTTACAACGCCGCCAGCGCGGCGATCGTCGTGGGCATCATGATCATTCCGATGGTGTCGTCACTCTCCGAGGACGTCCTTCGGGCCGTGCCGCAGGGCCTTCGCGAAGCGGCCTATGGCCTGGGGGCGACGAAGTTCGAAGTCTCCACTCAGGTCGTCGTGCCGGCGGGCCTTTCGGGCATCATGGCTTCGTTCATCCTGGCGTTTTCGCGGGCGATCGGCGAGACGATGGCCGTCGTGCTGGCGGCGGGACAAATGCCGCAGATTTCGCCCAACGTTTTGACGTCCGTACAGACGATGACGGCCTATATCGTGTCGGTCACCTCCGGCGACGCCCCTTACGGATCGCCCGAGCATCTTTCTCTGTTCGCGGTCGGCACGGTTCTGTTCCTGATGACGCTCAGCCTGAATCTGGTCTCCGGCGCGATCCTCCGGCGCTATCGGGAGGAATACTCTTGAATTCGGCCGACACGCTTACGGCCACGCGGCCGCTGACCGGCACCGATACGAACTTTCGCCCGAATCACCGGCGGCGGGCGCTGATGGACCCGCTGTTCCGCTGGACGTGCTTCGCGGCGACGAGCGTTTCCGTGGTCTTTCTGGCGACGGTCATCGGCGCGGTGCTGCTGCGGGTGCTGATTCCAGCCGGTGGCGAGCCGGGGCGGAGCGTTTCGCCGGTGGGGCGGGTTTCCGAAGCGTTTTCGCTGATCAGGCGGCTCGTCACGAACAAGACGGGCCTGGACGCTTCCGAATCGGGGTATCTCGTCGGGCTGATCGGCTCGGCCTGGCTGCTGTTCTTCGTCGTGGCGATCGCCGTGCCGGTGGGCGTGGGCGCCGCGGTTTACCTGGAAGAGTATTGCGGTAAAAGCCGGTGGAAGAGCTTCGTGCAGATGAACATCGCCAACCTGGCCGGCGTGCCTTCGATCGTCTACGGCCTTCTGGGGCTCATTCTGTTCCAGCGAGGGCTCGGCTTCGAACGGCTGGCTCTGGGGCCGTGCCTGCTGGCCGGGGCATTGACGCTTTCGCTGCTGATTCTGCCCGTGATCGTGATCGCCACGCAGGAGGCCCTGCGCGCCGTGCCGAAATCGCTGCGCCTGGCGGCGCTGGCTCTGGGGGCGACCCGCTGGCAGATGATCCGCGACCACCTTCTGCCGGCCGCTTCGCCGGGCATTCTGACGGGCACGATTCTGGGCGTGTCGCGGGCGATCGGCGAGACCGCGCCACTGCTGATGGTCGGCGCGGCGGCGAGCCTCTTGAAAGTGCCGCGAGGGCCGTTCGACCGCTACACGGCCCTGCCCGTGGAAATCTATTACAATGCCAAGGAACCGGCCGAGGCGTATTCGACCGTGGCCGCGGGCGGGATATTGATCCTTCTGTGCATGCTCCTGAGTATGAACTTCATGGCGATCTGGATTCGTCAGCGGGCGAGCCGGCGGAGCGGGTCGCTCGCCACGCGGGCCCGCCGGGGAGCCTGAATGCGATGAGCACGACGAGCGTCAGTGCCCGGTATGTCGCGACCGAAGCGATTCGCATCATGGCGGAGCAGGAAATCTCGAACGGGGGAGCCCCCCACATGACCGACCACGTCCTTCGAACCGATTCGCTGAGTGTCTTCTACGGGCCGACTCAGGCCCTTCAGGACATTTCCCTGGCCATACCGGGCAACCGGATCACGGCCCTGATCGGCCCTTCCGGCTGCGGCAAGAGCACGCTTTTACGCTGCTTCAACCGGATGAACGACCTCATCCCCGGGCTGCGCGTGGAAGGCAAGATCTGGCTGCACGAACAGGACCTGATGGCCCCGGCGGTAGACGTCGTCGCCGTGCGGCGGCGCGTGGGCATGGTCTTTCAGAAGCCGAACCCTTTCCCGAAAAGCATTTACGACAACATCGCCTGGGGCGCGCGGATCAACGGCTATCAGGGCGACATGGACGAACTCGTCGAACGCTGCCTGAGGCGCGCGGCGCTCTGGGACGAAGTGAAGGACAAGCTGGGCAAGTCGGGCGAGCAGCTTTCGGGCGGCCAGCAGCAGCGGCTGTGCATCGCGCGGACACTGGCCGTCGAGCCCGAGATCATCCTGATGGACGAGCCCTGCTCGGCCCTCGACCCGATCTCCACGGCCGCCGTGGAAGACCTGATGGAAGACCTGAAGTCGGAATACACGATCGTGATCGTCACCCACAACATGCAGCAGGCACGCCGCGTCAGCGACATGACCGCCTGCCTCATGCTGGACAGCGCCCCCGGCCAGGGGCGGCGCGTCGGTGTCGTCGTGGAATTCAGCCCGACGCACCGGCTGTTCACCAACCCCACCGACCCCCGCACCGAAGCCTACATCACGGGCCGCATCGGCTGACATCGGCGACGACGCCCGCGATCGACACACTTGACCTGACCGACATAGTCACCGGAACTTGAAGACTCATGGCCAAGCCGCGAATTCTGATCATCGAAGACGAACGTGCCCTTTCCGAGATTCTGGAGATCAACCTTCAGCGTGAGGGCTTCGAAACGTCCGTAGCCCAGGACGGCTCGCAGGGCCTGCGCCTGGCCCAGGCCAACGTGCCGGACCTGATCCTGCTCGACCTGATGCTGCCGGGCAAAAGCGGCCTCGACATCTGCCGCGACCTGAAAACCTCGCCAGTGACTAAGCACGTGCCGGTGATCATGATCACGGCCAAGAGCGAGGAATCGGACCAGCTCATCGGCTTCGCCACTGGGGCCGACGATTACGTGACCAAACCGTTCTCCGTGAAGGTGCTGATCCAGCGCGTCCGGCGTGAGTTGCGGCGCAAGGAAACCGGCGGCGAGGAAGACCGAGACACGCTCACGCACCTGGGCATCGTCATCGACCGTGTTCGCCACAAGGTGACCGTCGACGGCCGCGAGCTGGTGCTGACCCCGACCGAATTCCGGCTGCTGGAGGCCCTGATCCGCCGCGTGGGCCGGGCCTTTTCGCGCAACGAACTGATGGACGCCGGCATGGGCGAAGACGCCATCGTGCTGGAGCGCACCATAGACGTCCACATCAAAAGCCTTCGCAAAAAGCTCGGCGACCATGCCGACCTCATCGAAACCGTCCGTGGCCTGGGCTATCGCATGCGTGAAACCCCCGCCCCGGCGTCGGACGAACCGGACGAAGCGGACGAGAACTGACCGGTTCGCTGAGACTTTCGGTCCTGTCCGCTGATCCTGGTGATCCGAGCGTTGCGCTCATACCGATCGACATAATTCCAAGTTTTGTACCGATTTTGCCGAATGAATCAATCATACGGATCAGGCTGACGGTATGCGCGGGTCGGTCGAACGGGGTTCGATCGTATCCGGCGTCGAATCGGGGCGTATCGAGATCGCTGCTCTTCGCCTGAACCAGCCGCACAACTATGGCCCCATCGGCCAGAGGGATGACCATGTCGAACGATCGCTCGGTGCCCGGCACGGGCTGGTTCCTGCGAATCGCCTGCTTCGCTTTCGCCGTCGCGATCGCGGCCATCCCGGCGATGCCGGTCAAGGCTCAGGATCCGGCGATTCCGGCCGTGCCGGATCCGGTTCTGCCCGGCATCGAATTCAGCGAACTTCAGCCGGAAGCACCTGCTACGGTCGGCGGGCTGTTCGACCAGGTGCCGCAGGCCGTGGCACTGGAAGCGCCGACGCGCATGTCGTTTTTCGACGTCGCCCTCGAGTCGATCTTCGGCGAGGCCAATTCCGACAACTGGGAGCCTCTGCCGTTTTCGCAACTCTTTACGCAGGGATGGGATCAGCCATTCGCCTTCACGCCGTTATCCACCTATGGCGCGCCCCGGCAGGGATGGATCAACGCCTTCGACGGCGTCATGTACCGGCTCTGGTTCAACGAGTTCTCATATAAGCAAAATGCCGGCGGCAATGGCGAAAACTATTCGGCTACGTGGACGATCTTCGTGCCCCTCAACCAGCGGCTCGACTTGCGCATCGACGTGCCCTATCTGACCTCCGCCAAGGGAGGCCCCGAAAACCAGTATCTGACCCAGTTCGGCGACCTGACATTCCGGGCCCGGGTACGCCTTCACGAAACGCGTGATACGACTGTCCTGGCCATCATCGGGGCATCGACAGCCACGGGTCAGCAGCCGGTGGGCGGCGGTTCGTCGATCGGCCAGGTGGGCCTGCAGTTCTGGCAATCGCTGCCGGACCGCTGGGTGGTTCGGGGCGGCGTAAATCTCGGCGTTCCGTTCAACGACGTCCCGGCCGGCAACCGCACCACGGGCAACGTGAATTTCGCCATCGGCAAATATCTGACCGACGCCGGCACGCCGATTATCGGCGATCTGGTCGTCTACAACTCGATGAACTTCTTCACGACGCTGGAAGGTCCTGCCCCGGCGAACGCGTTTTTCAGCATGACACCCGGCTACCGGGCCCAGATCGTCGATAACTGGTATCATCTGGCCGGCGTCGAAATCCCCATGATCGGCGGCCCGAACCATTACACCTTCGGCCTGACCTTCTGGCTGCTGAAGATTTATTGAGCCAGGTCATCCGTAAGGCCAGGCAAAAATCGGCATGCCTGGCCAGCCGGTGCGCGTTACGATGGCGGGCGTCAAAGCGAATCCCGTCACCGCAGCGAGCATCCGAGACATGATCGTCGACGTTCACAGCCACGCCTGGGCCTATCCCGGCCACTTTTCGGATGACTTCCGCGATCAGGCCCGGCGGGCCCGCGCGGGGGTGGAAGTCGACCTGACGGTCCGGCTCGAAGATTACCGCAAATCGGCCGAAACGACGGCGGCGAAACACGAAATCGTCACGATCGTCTTCGGCGGCAAGGCGAAGCTCAGCGGCCTGTGGGTGGACGACCGCTACGTGGCCGAATATGTCGCCCAGGACCCCGAACACCTGATCGGCTTTCTCTCCGTCGACCCGACCCAGCCAGGCTGGGAAAGTGAATTGCAAGCGGGCTCGCAGGAGCTTGGCCTGAAGGGCATCAAGCTGCTGCCGATGTACGCCGGATTCCGGCCCGACGACGAGCGGCTCGACCCGCTGTGGCATTTCGCGACGAAAATGCGATTGCCCGTCCTGCTGCACACAGGCACCACTTTCATCGCCCAGGCACCGCTGGAATGCACGCTGCCGAGGCACCTGGACGTCGTCGCCACGCGGTTCCCGGACGTCAAAATCATCATGGCACACCTGGGGCACCCGTACGAGGGCGAATGCATCGTCACCATCCGCAAGCACCCGAACGTCTACGCCGATATCAGTGCCCTTCATTATCGCCCCTGGCAGTTTTACAATTCGCTGATGCTGGTGCAGGAATATGGCGTGTGGGACAAGCTGCTCTTCGGCACGGATTACCCCTTCACGACCGTCGACGCCACCATCGCGGGTCTGGCATCCATGAACCGCATGCTGGAAGGCACCGCCCTGCCCCGGCTGGACGAAACGAAGATCCAGGCCATGATCGAACGCGACGCTCTGAAATTGCTTGGGATCGAACGATAAGAATCGAACGGAACGGAGAGGCTTCGAAGATGCGCGCCTGGCGATTTCATTTTCTCGGATCGATCCTGTCTCTCCTGGCATTCGCAGGCCATGCCGACGCGCAGCCGCGCACCGATCCGAAACCCTTCCGGATCGCCGGATATCTGCCGGACTACCGCTTCGGCGGATTCGAAATACCGATGGCCAACGGCCTGACGGACCTGATCGTCTTCTCGGCGGAATTGCGGGCAGACGGCACGATCGATTCGAAACGGATCGAACGATGCCCGTGGGCCAGGCTGTATGACTGGGAAATGAAATCGGGCGGACGACTGTGGCTCACGATCGGCGGCTGGGAGCGTTCCGGCCATTTCGCGGCTGTGGCACAGTCGGCCGAGAAGCGGAAAAGGTTCGTCGATTCGGTTTCGGAATTCGCCCGCGAACATCGGATGGACGGCATCGACCTGGACTGGGAACACCCGAAAACGGCCGAAGAAGAACGGGCCTATGGGGATTTGTTGCAGGCTTTGCGGGCGGCTTTCGAACCGGTCGGGCTGAAACTCTCCGTCACGCTGGCTGGATGGCAGAAATTGAACCGGGAGGCGATCGAGGCGGTCGACTTCGTACAGGTGATGGCCTATGATCATGCTGGCCGCCATGCGACTTTCGAAGGCAGCGTGAAGGATATCGAAACGCAATCGAAGGCGGGCGTTCCGATTTCGAAGATCGTCTTCGGCCTGCCGTTTTATGGCCGGGACGTGAAAACCCGCGAAGCGATGACGTGGCAAGAGATCGTCACCCGCTTCGCCCCCGCGGACGATGCCGACGACTCCGGCACGATGTCTTTCAACGGACCCGCCACGATCCGCAATAAAGTCAGGTATGCTGTCGATAAGGGCCTGGGCGGTGTGATGATCTGGGAAATCGGCCAGGACGCGCCGGGCGACAAGGCACTGCTGAAAACGGTTCGGGATTCGGCCGGGCGTCTCGGTCAGAAATGAAAACGAAATGAAACGGCACGCCCGAAAGTCGGGCGTGCCGCGAACGCGTTCGGATCGTTCCGGCCGAAGCCGGTCTTGTCAGATGAGCATCTGCTGATAGTAAACCCGGCGGAGCGGGTCGTAGGTGTAAGCGTCGAACGGCGACGGATATTGTTCCGGCTGGACGTGATACAGGTAATTGTTCTCGCGCAGCGAAGGCGAGGGCGAGCCGTCCTTTTCGTTGTACAGGTTCTTCGGATCGAACGGATCCGAGGTCGCCATGTAAACGCCGCCGAACACGACGCCATAGCCGATGAACGGACGATTGAAATCGGCCCAGAAGATGTCGATCGGGTTGGCGAATTTGGCGAAATCGGACAAGTTCAGAATGCGGTATTGGCCAGGTGCCGGCTTGCCGTAAAAGCCCGCGAATGCCGTCGAAGAGACCCCGTTCTGGAAGTTCAGGGCCTTCATGAGATTGGCGCCGTCCGGGGCCGTCCGGTTCAGCAGATAGGTGCCGCGCGTGGGATTCGTGATGATATCAGCACCATTGCTGCTGACGTACGAAGTCAGCGGAGCGATACCCCTGACCGTCGACAGAGCGTGATCCCGCAGGCGGAAGACCGTGTTCGAGCCTTCCGACCGGGGTATGTGCACGACGATATCGCTCGTGCGCGGGGCGGCGATGTTGGGCACGACGGCATTCGCGTCGGCACCGCCATCCAGAATGTCCACGGCACCGTCATTGGCGACGAGCGGCCCGAACGTGATTGGGTGAACCCGCGTTTTGCCGTTCGCCGTGATCAGGAACGGCACGTTGCTCAGGTCCGAGGCCGGCTGGACGATCTTCGTCCGGACGATCTGGTTGAAAGCCCGCGTGTCGTTCGAGGCCCAGGCCTGATCGAGCAGGATGGACGGGAAGTTGGGCACGGCGACGTTGATATAACCGCCGACGAGGATGTCGTCGCCCACGTCGCCCGTGATCGAATCAGCCCCGAGGCCGCCGACGATCAGGTCATCGCCGTATCCGCCGTCGAGCATATCGTCGCCCGCATCGCCGAAGATCGTGTCGTCGCCATCGATGCCGTAAATCGTGTCGTTGCCGCTGCCGCCTTCCAGCTCGTCGTCGCCGGTGCTGCCATAGATCAGGTCGTCTCCGGCTGCTCCGAACACGGCACCGCCGCCGGAGCCCAGGGAGAGTTCGTCGTTGCCGGGGCCGCCCAGCAGTTCCGAATAGCCGGCTCCGCCGACGAGCAGATCGTTGTCATTGCCGCCGTCGGCGAAGAGCGAGCGGGTGTACCCCTGAGCGGCGATCACCTGATCGTTCCCCGAGAGTGCCTCAACATAGATCGCGGATCTGTCGGTCGTCGTGTCGATGACGGTCGATCCGAATTCGGCATGCACAGAGGTCACGCCGGCCACGGTCGCACCGATGTCGACGCGATCCGCGCCCGTCGTCCCGCGCAGGAAGAGCCCCTGCGAGCCTTCGACAATGTGGCCGACGGAGACGTCGATCTGGGCCGTGGCGCCGACGACCGGGTCATTACCCGGCAGCGGAACCTCAAGAATCTGCACGATCGCCGTGTAGGTGTTCGTCTCGGCGTAGATGTGCGGCAGGATGATCGAGCCGTTCCATTTCGAACCTGAGACGGATGACGGCGTGACGAACACCGACTGGAAGGTCGGATTGAACGGCATCTGGTTATCCGGCGTGCGGTCACCCCAGTTGACCTGAACGATCACTGGACGGGCACCGACCGAGCTGACGATATCCGAGGTGAAGTCGATCTTCAGCCCGGAACCGCCGATCAGGATGTTTTCGTACTTATAGCCGACGAATGTCTGCGTGGAGCCCAGGAGAACGTCGAAACCGGGCGAGGGCAGCAGCGGGATATTGTCGGCGATCGGCCCGTTGAGAAGGCTTGACGATGTCTGCCGCGCGATCGACGTGATCGAAACGGCCAGAAGCGCGCGAGCTTCCAGCGCATCGCCCTGACTGAATTCGGACACGAACCGCCGCCGTTGCCGCTCGGCACGTGTCTGGCCCAAAACCCTGGTGGCCGAAGCTGAAAAACGCCTCAATCGAAACATCGATGCCAATCCTTCGCTGTGAGGTACCACGAGAATGCGCAACATTCGGACGAGAGTCACCGGTCAGGGGCAGGAATCCTCCCAGACGGTATCAGGGGAAAATATTAGCCATCAGCCTCATTTTATGCAACCGCCTTTTTTTTATGTAGACACCTCATTCTGTTCATATCCCGCAATAGCCCGCTTCACGCGAAACCGCCTGAGCCTCGTATTCGATCCGGGCCGTGGTATTGGCGTTCATGCGGCCGGCGAACAGTCGCCAGGCCGCCGCGAGAGTCGCCGGGGCCCTGACGTTGCGACGCCGATGGCGCTCTGCTAATGTGAGGTTCGTCGACCCGCCATGCTCCGCCCCGCCTGAATCGCCAGCATTGACTGAGGCAGCCATGAAGCTCACGATCTCGCTGATATTGTCGTCTTTCGTGCTGGTTTTGATGGCCAGCCCGGCCGCAGCGCGTCCGCAGGAATTCGACATCGTCATTCGTGGCGGGCGTGTCGTCGACGGCACGGGCAATCCGTGGTTTCGCGCGGATGTCGGCGTCAAAGGCGATCGCGTCGCCGCCATCGGGATCATCCCTGCAGGAGCCAGTAAGCGTGAGATCGACGCGAAGGGCCTGGTGGTGGCACCCGGATTCGTGGACATCCATTCCCATTCGGACGACCTGCTGCTGGAAGACGGCCATGCGCAGAGCAAGATCCGCCAGGGCGTGACGACCGAGATCCTCGGCGAAGGCGATTCGGCCGGGCCGGCGAAGGGCAATCTGCCGCCCCGCACGATCGAAGCCCGCGGCAAGCCTCGCACTTGGAAGACGCTCGGCGAGTATTTCGACCTGATCGACTCGCTCGGCACCAGCGTGAACGTGGCCAGTTACGTGGGGCTGGACAATGTCTGGGAGTGTGTCATGGGTAAGTCGCACGCCCGGCCGACGGACGCCCAGATCGACGCCATGGCGGCCCTGGTGGACGAAGCCATGAGCGAAGGGGCCCTGGGCCTTTCGAGCCTGCTGATGATGCCCCCCGGCTCGCTGGCGACGACGGACGACATCGTGCGGCTGTGCGGGCCCGTGAAGAAGCACGGCGGCATCTTTTCGTCGCACATCCGCAGCGAGGGGCTTGAGATTTTCCCCTCGATCGATCAGGCGATCGCCGTAGGCGAAAAGGCCGGCGTGCCGGTCGACATCATCCACCTGAAGATCGCCGACGAAAAGCTCTGGGGCAGGATGGGCGAAGTGGCCGCCCGGTTCCGAGCCGCACGTGACCGGGGCGTGAACGTTCAGGCCAACGTTTACCCCTACACCCGCGGCAATAACGACCTGGCCAGCATCATCCCGCCCTGGGCCCATGAAGGGGGCCCGGCGAAGATGGTCGAGCGGCTGTCCGACACCGCGACGCGCGATCGGCTGAAGAAGGAGATCACCGAAGGCGTCGACGGCTGGTACAACCACTACACGGCCGTGGGCGGCGACTGGTCGCGCATGCTCGTCAGCGGCAAGGGCCCCTATCAGGGGCAGACGATGGACAGCGTCATCGCCGCGAAATCGGCCGGGAAAACGCCGAAGCCCGATCCGCTCGATATCTTTTTCGACGTGCTCATCGAACAAAAAGGCTCGGTGCCGACCGTTTACGCCCACCACGAAGAGAAGGACATGAACCTGGCGATGGCTCAGCCGTGGTGCTCCATCGGCTCGGACGGTTCGTCCTACGCCATCGAGGGCCCCCTGCGCCGGGGCAACCCGCACCCGCGAAATTTCGGCACGTTCCCGCGCGTTCTTGGGCTGTATGTGCGTGAACGCGGGCTGCTGACACTGGAAGAAGCCGTGCGGAAGATGACTTCGGCCAATGCCGCGAAAGTGGGCCTGAAGGACCGCGGCACCCTGAGGCCAGGGGCCTTCGGCGACATCACGATCTTCGACCCGGCGACGGTCATCGACAAATCGACCTATACGGCCCCTTTCGCCTATAACGAAGGGATCGAATTCGTGATCGTCAACGGCCAGGTCGTACTGGAGAAAGGCAACCACACCGGAGCGATGCCGGGCAAGTCACTGCGGCATGGGCGGTGAATCCCGTATTCGAAATTTGAGTCAAGACATCCGAACCTGACAAAACGAATGCGATCGAAATTCACTCGAAACCTCGCTACGCCCTCCTTAGGACCCGGAAGCGTCAGCGACGATCGCATTTCCGATTCCGAACGCAATTCACATAAATCCCACGCGATACACCATCCGTACGAGCCGGAAACGTCAGCGACGGTCGCATTTCCGGATTCCGAACGCAATTCACATGAATCCCTCGCAACGCCCTCCATACGAGCCGGAAGCACCAGCGTCGGTTGCATTTCGAAATCACGCTCGAAAGCAGGCGTAACCTTCAAATCCGGAACTCGAATCGATCAGCATCGAATCGCCAGAAAAATGCCATCCATCGCTGAAGCTTCCGGCTCGTTTCTGGCGATCCGTACGACTTGTTCCTTATTGGCCTGATTTGCCTCAGGCTTCTTCAGGCACGGAACAACCCCAGCGACTTAAGCGCCACGACGATCAGGTCCACCGCGCCGGCGACCTGAACGACGAGCATCACGGCACCGAAGAGCCGGATCGCCGGAAAAATCAGCGGAACCTTCATGATGGCTCTCGCGAAGTACATCGTCAGGAAGTCGAGCGCCAGGATGGCGATCAGGGCGATGCGGATCGCGCGGAACATGCCGGGCTCATGGGGCGCGACCGACACGAAGATCATCACGGCGGCGACACCGGCCGGCGTGACGATCACGGGCGTAGCCAGCGGCGAAAGGGCGATCGCCAGAGGCGAATCGGACTGCACGGCCGGTTCTTCCTGGTGTGCGGGCGGAAAGATCGTCCGCAGGGCCGAGATCAGCAGCACCAGCCCGCCGGCGATCTTGAGAGATTCCGGATGGATGTGATACCGCGCCAGCGTGCGGCTTGAAGTGAGCACCAGAAACAGGCAGATGATGAAGGCGAAAATGGTGGCCTGCACCGCGGCCTTGCGGGCATAGGCAGGCTCGCGGTCTTTCGTCAACTTGACGAACACCGGCAGAATTTTGATCGGCCCGAGCAGCATGAAGAAGATGGCGAAGATGAAATGCAGATGATCCATGATTCGTGTGGGCCTTCGGGGCTCTGAACAATGAGGGTTCGGGGCATTCCGTTCGAGACGGAACGGTATACCGTCTGACCATGCCTGATCGACTCGCCGCACTTGCGGAACTGCCGCGTTTCGGGCATGCTGAGGCCCGGGCGGAGGTCCGCTCATCAGACGATCGACATCACGCAGAGGAATCATAACCGACCATGACACCGCAAGAAAAAGCCGAATCGCTGGGCGTGAAATTCACCAAACAGGAGCCCGGGTATCTGGCGCTCGTCGTACGCACGGGCAACCTGCTGATCACTTCGGGCCACGTCAGCGATATGAAGGGCAAGCTGGGGGCGGACGTCAGCGTGGAAGAGGGCAAAAAAGCCGCCCGCGAATGTGCCGAGAAGATCCTGAACTCCGTGTGGAATTTTCATGGCACGATCAACGGCCTGAAAGTTCTCAAGCTGCTGGGCTGCGTGAATTCGACGCTGGAATTCCATGAGCAGCACCTGGTGATCAACGGCTGCAGCGACCTGCTGCACGAGATCTACGGCAAGACGACCGACGGCTACCACGCCCGCAGCGCCCTGGGTTTCGCCCAGATCCCCACCGGCTCGGCCGTGGAAGTCGAAGCGATCTTCGAAATCAAGTGACGCATGACGGTCCGGTTCGGGCGTGGCGTGAGGCGATCGCAGCCTGGCCACGCCGCCGGCCCGATTCCGTCCGCTTCAATCCTGCATCCGTTTCGAAAGTGATTTCCGGCCCGAAGAGATCGGAGAAGCGGCTGTGATTCGCGATATCGCGTTTTCTTTGGCGATCCTGACGTTGGCCGCATGCCCTTGCGTGGCTCAGCCTGCCGCGAAACAGGCGGATGATCCGCCCGGCAAGACGTATGTCTATACCACCTCCGGCGGCAAGCCGCGGCATCTGGAAATCTACTTTCCTCCGGGGCACGACCCTGCGAAGACTCGAGCGCCGGGGCTGATCCTGTTTCACGGTGGCGGCTGGAGCGGGGGCACTCCCGCGCAGTTTCGCGCGGCATGCGCCTATTTCGCCAGTCGTGGCATGGTCGCCGCGACGGCCGAATATCGCATGTTGACCAAAGACGAAGCCGCGAAACTGCCGAAGGGCGAATCCCGCAAGCGAGTCTGCGTCGACGACGCCCGCAGCGCCATTCGCTGGTTCAAGAGCCATGCCGGCGAGCTGGGTGTCGACCCCGCGAAGATCGTCGCCGGCGGCGGTTCGGCGGGCGGCCACGTGAGCGTGCTGGCGACGACGCACTCGGGCCAGACAAGCGATCGCGGGCCTGACACCAGCGTCATCGCGTATCTGCTCTTCAACCCAGCCTTTACGGCGGACGACGCGGCGGATCCGGAAATCGACGCGATCCGGCACGCTCACCCCGGCTTTCCTCCGGCGATCGTGTTCTTCGGCACGGATGACCGCTGGAAATCGGGCTGGGACGCGCTTCTCGAAAAGCTCCGGTCTCTCGGAAACACGGAGATCCAGGTCATGCTGGCGGAAGGGCAGCCCCACGGATTTTTCAACAAAGATCCCTGGCGCACGCGGACACTGATCGAAGCCGACCGATTTCTCGCCAGGTTGGGTCTGATTTCCGGCGAGCCCGGCAAAAGCCCGCCAGAGGGTGTGGCCAAGCTCGTTCCCGAGAAAAAACCCGTCGCCCCGTGATCGAAGGAGTGAGCGCCTTGAAGTCTCGCAGGGTTTTCGACCGAACGGATCCGAACCGCTCGATAGACGATGGGCTCGGCGAAGCTTCAGGCAAAAATCGCGGCCGATTTCTCTTCCGGTTCGAAGTCCTCTGCTATCTTGGCCTGGCTTTTCTTCCTTGCCGGATGGCGGCCGCGGCTTCTGAGCCACGCAAGCCGAATGTCGTCGTCATTCTGGCCGACGATCTCGGCTATGGCGATGTGCAGTGCAATAACCCGCAGCGCGGCAAGATCCCCACGCCCCATATCGACCGCCTGGCCAGCCAGGGCATGCGGTTCACCGATGCCCATTCGTCGTCGGGCGTCTGCTCGCCTTCGCGTTATGCTCTTTTGACAGGCCGGTACCACTGGAGAACGTCGCTTCAGACCGGCATCGTGGGCGTCTGGGGCAAGCCGCTGATCGCTCCCGGCAGGATGACGATCGGCTCGCTGGCTCAAAGCGAGGGTTATCGCACGGCCTGCATCGGCAAATGGCACCTGGGGAGAGACTGGCCGATATCCGACGAACATCGCCCGTATTTCACTGGCTTCGGGCCGAATTTCGCCGGCGTGACGGACGCCCACCGCCAGGCCTGGGCCGAGACGTTCGCCCAATCGATCCCGGGCGGGCCGACCACGCGCGGCTTCGACACCTATTTCGGCACCGACGTGCCCAACTGGCCGCCCTATTGCTTCATCGCCGATGATCGCACCGTGGGCACGCCCAGCGAGCTTTTGCCGGCCGCGATGCTGGGCAACAATCAGGGCAGCCTTCCGGGGCCCGCCCTGCCCGGCTGGAAGTTCGAACCTATCCTGCCCCGCCTGATCGACGAAGCCAGCCGATTCGTGCGTGGCTCGGTCGAGTCGAAACGCCCGTTTCTGCTGTATCTGCCGCTGACGACGCCCCACACTCCACTGGCCGTGAACGAAAAGTGGAAAGACAAAAGCGGCCTGGACAACGCCGCGGCCGATCTGATCATGGAGACCGACGACGCCGTCGGCCGGATTCTCGCGACGATCGCCGCTTGCGGCATCGAAAACGAAACGCTCGTCATCTTCACCAGCGACAACGGCTTCGCCCGATATGTCGGCGTTCAGGATCTGGAGCGCCGGGGCCACTTCCCCAGCGGGCCGCTGCGAGGCTACAAGACGGACGTCTACGAAGGCGGCCACCGCGTGCCGTTCATCGTGCGATGGCCGGGCATGGTCAAGCCCGGCACGGTCTGCGAGCAGCTCGTCCATCATGCCGACGTGATCGCGACGCTGGCCGAAATCTGGGGCCGAACCTTGCCCGAAGACGCCGGCGAGGACAGCTTCAGCCTGATGCCGCTGTTCGAAGGCCGCGACGCACCAGTGCGGAGACACGCCGTCAGTTGCGCGTCGACGGGCATTCCCGGGTTCCGCGACGGGCAATGGAAACTGATACTGGCACCGGATGCCGAATCCCGCCAGAATATCCCCGTGCAGCTTTATGACCTGGCTTCGGACCTGGGCGAGACGAAAAACCTGGCCGCGGACCAGCCGGAGCGGGTCGAATCCATGCGGGCCGCGTTCACGAAGATCATCGAATCAGGCCGAAGCACACCGGGGGCAATCCGGCAAAACGACGTCGAAGTGATTCGATACCCGCGGCTTCGAACACCACCGGCGCAGGCAATACCCGCGAGACAGGCGTCATCGTCGCAGCCGAAACGCCCTTGATCGATCATACTGACCAGCCAGAAAACCGCCGCGAAACTCACCGATCCTCTTGATTTTTCGACATTTGCGCCACATTGAGCGGCTCATGAACTGACTCGATTCGATGAACGGCGCCACAGGATGACCGATTCGGTTCCGGCGGGCAACCTGCATACGATTCAAGCAATTTGACGATTTTTTCGACACACACTGACCCTTTTTTCGCCACAAGGGGCTTGTCTTCATGGAATTTTTGTGTCAATTTGTTGACCATGGTCACTGTGCTCTCCACCCAAAATTCGCGTACGCATTCGGCATTCGAGACGTCAATGTCCACGCTTCCGGGCGTGATGGGCACGAGCCCCGCGATGCAGGAGGTGGCCAGGATCACGCGACAGGTTGCCCCCAGCCGAGCCTGCGTGCTCCTGCTGGGCGAAACGGGCACCGGGAAGGAACTGATCGCGCGGGCGCTGCATGATCTCGGTCCCCGCCGCAGTGGCCCTTATATTCGGGTGAATTGCGGCGCGCTCAGCGAAAGCCTGCTCGAAAGCGAGCTTTTCGGCCACGTCAAAGGCTCGTTCACCGGCGCCACCGACAACCGCACCGGCCGATTCGAGGCCGCCCACACCGGCAGCCTGTTTCTGGACGAAATCAACAGCACGTCGCCGAAGCTGCAGGTGAAGCTGCTGCGCGTGCTGCAGGAAGGCGAGTTCGAGCGGGTGGGCGACATCCGCACCGTGAAGGTCGACACGCGCGTGATCGCCGCCACGAACCGCGACCTGCGCGAAGAAGTCGGTGCCGATCGCTTCCGCGAAGACCTTTACTACCGCCTGAACGTGGTGCCGATCGTCCTGCCCGCCTTGCGCGAGCGGCGTGAGGACATCCCGATCCTGCTCGAATACTTTCTCAAACGCTATGCCGCCCTGAACATGCGGCCGGTGCCCGCGATCGGGGCCGAGGCCCTGCGGCTGCTGGTGGAATACGACTGGCCCGGCAACGTGCGCGAGCTTCAGAACTTCGCCGAACGGGCCGTGATTCTGGCTTCGGATGCCGAACTGACTCCGGCCGAGCTGCCGCCGGAAATCCGGTCCGAGTCCGTGCCTGCCACATTCGCGCGCTGGCCTTCCGTGGGTCAGGTCGCCGCCCGGGCCCACGCCGAAGCCGCTTCCGCCGAGCGGGCCCGCCATTTCGCCGCGGCCAGCATGGCCAGCCTGGAGCCCAAGCCCCAGCCAGGCCGCAATTTCGACATGATGGCGGCCGAACTGGTGCGCGTCGGCGTGGGCATGGCCCCGCCGGCATGCTCCGACCTCTACGAACGGATCGTCGGCCAGGTCGAAAACGAGCTGATACGCCATGTCATGCAGCTCTGCGACAATGTCCAGATCAAAGCGGCCGCCCGGCTCGGTATCAACCGCAACACGCTGCACAAAAAGATCCAGGAAATGAAGCTGGAACAGGCCGGCGGCGAACCCCTGCCCGATGACTTCGACGCCCCGGCCGAGTGATCCGTCCCGGCCCGAGCCCCGGTAATTTCGAATCGACGAATCGCTACCGCTTGGTTTTGGTTCCGCAAACGCAACCTTAAAATCCGAAAATCCGGAAGAATCGTTAAGCTTTACCTATCTTGTGACGATAAAGATCTCAGATCACATGCGATCCGGTTTCCGGGGGGGAAGCGGCGCGGCGATCGACGGGTCGGCTTTTGGGCCGGCGATGCGCAGGGATGTCGTGTCATGCTCGGAATCGGCAAAAAACCGCTGCGCCATCGTGCGAAGCCTCAACGGAGCCGATCTTACGGATTGTCGGCCGAGCGTCTGGACGACCGCGTCATGCCCGTCGTCGCGGCCTTCAGCGTGCCCAAGGCGCTCGCGCCCAGCAAGAACTGGGCCGGCGTGGTGGCCCTTAAGCAGAACCCGGATGACGTCGTGGGAGCCTCAGGCACGTTGTTGCCGGGCGGCCAGTTCGTATTGACGGCGGCCCACGTCGTCGATGCCAACGGCGACAAAACACCCGACGCCGACAACTATTACGTCTATTTCGACCTGCCAGGCAAACGGGTGCAGATGGTCGTACCGAGCAACCGGATCGCCATCAACCCGCAATGGCAGGGTGCGACTGAAGGTGGCTTCAAAAACGGCCACGACCTCGCCGTGATGAAGCTTTCGGGCATCGCCCCGTGGGGCAGCGGCCCTGGCCGGCTGAGCTTCGAAATTTATGACGGCCCGGCGATCCCGTCCGGGGCCCCGATGCCCACGAACCGCATGAATATCGTGGGTTACGGCTATGTGGGCGACGGCTACATCGGCCAGAACACGAGCCCGAACCCCAGCCAGACTTCGTCGACGATTCAGACGCTGATGCTGCCGCCGACGGCCACAGGCAGCTTCAGCCTGCGCAACCCCACGACGAAGACCAGCATCCGCCTGAACGCCAACGGGCTCACGGCCGACGTGGTGCAGAAGGCCATCGTCGGGCTCGACCCCTCCGGATTTCAGGATGTGCAGGTGGTGCAGCGGCTGCAGAAGGGCGACCCCAGCTTCGGCTCGTTCGATATCGTCTTCCGCCAGGTCGACACCAGCCGCTACCAGAACGGCAACGTGCCGGCCCTGCAGTTCAGCCGTCAGTCCGGCTTCCGCACCGGCTCCCAGGGCAGTCAATACCGCACCGGCATGGCCCGCCCCGCGTTTCCGACGGTCCTGGGCTCGAAGCAGAACGCATCGACCTATTTCAACGTGTCGCCGCCCGACATGCCCAGCTCGTTCGTCACCCAGCTTGCCGCCAGCCCGCAATTGGCCATTCTGGGCGAAGCCGACTCAGGCGGCCCGGCACTATACAACAAGCAAATCGCCGGCGTGGCCTCGTTCTTCACCGGCAATTCGCAGTTCGGCGATTATTCAGGCTGGTCCGACCTGGCCGTGGACATGTCCTGGCTCAAGAACGTCACGCAGACGGCCGGGCACGTGATCCTCGACCTGGCCACTCAGCCGGTCACGATCGGCAATTCCGTCGATTACGTCACCGTCGCTTTCAATTCGACCAACGGCAATATGCAAATCCTGGTGCATGGCCGGCAGATCTACAAGGCAGCGGCTTCGACGGTCTCTTCGGTCCAGATCGTATCGCGCGGCGTGCCGACGCAATTCCGCCTGGTCGGCAGCCCGCCGTTTACGGTGAACAACGTGCCGAACTCGCAGCCCGGTTTCATTCAGCGGGTGGAGAACGTGAACATCATCGGCCAGACGGCGACCTCGCCGGCCGTCGTGATCGCCCGCAGTCTGCCGGGCGTCAGCCACGTGCCCTCGGCCCAGTCGAACCAGTCGACGGTTTCGAAAGTCATGGGGTCCGTTTCGAATATGGCGAACTCCGCCGTGAAATCCGCCAAAAACTCGCTGAACTCATTGGCCGGCAAGGCGAAGAAGCAGTGGCAGAGGTGGTTTTGACGGACCCGGAATAAGAAATCCCGGGGCGATGCCCCGGGCGGGATCGTTGCGCCCCTTCGGGGCTGGGAATTGCGGTGGAGGGGATGACTTCGGATACGGCATGGCTTATTCTGAATTCGAATGAGCTTCGTATCGAACCACCGAACCATGAAAGGCCGTTCAGGATCATGCCTCATTCCCTGTCCCGGCTTCATTTTCACTTGATATTCAGCACAAAACGCCACGAGCCATGGCTGCAAAACGACATCCGGGAATCGCTCCATCGGTAGATGGCTTCGGTGCTTCAGGCGATCGGCTGCACGCCGGTCGTAATCGGATCGGTGGCGGATCATGTGCATATATTGTTCGATCTGGGCCGGTCACTGACCGTGATCAAGGCTGTGGAAGAGGTCAAGAAGCGATCCTCGAAATGGCTCAAAACTCAGGGGCAGGAATTTGTCGTCTTCGCATGGCAGGGATGATACGGAGCTTGTGCGGTGTCTGTGTCGAACGTTCCGGCTGTGCGAGGTTACATTGCCGGTCAGGCCGAACATCATCGGTCGAAATCGTTTCAGGACGAATATCGAGCGTTCCTCGAGCGGCATGGACTTTCGTTCGACGAACGCCATGTGTGGGACTGAGCTGGAAACGGCTCGATTCGCGGGGCCCCGAAAATCGCAGTGCGGTGAAGTTGCGGGTCGATCATGATTCATAAGGACGAAAGGGCGAATTTTGTCGCGTGCGAAAAGTGGATGAGAATTCGGAGTTCATCAAAATGCAATCTTTTTCGTTGACAACGTAATGACCATGAACGAAGCCGAAACACGAGCCGAGAAAATTGACCCCGCGCTGAAGTCAGCCAGCTGGGGCGAGGTCGAGCGCAGCCGGATTCAGTGGGAATATGCAATCGTGCCCGGGCGGATCGAGGGTCAGGGCCGGCGGGGGCGTACCGAGATCGCCGATGACCTGCGGATTCACCGCAATCGCAAGCTGGCGTATGTGGCGTACCGCATTCAGACAGTCTCTCGGGAATCGCGGGCGGACCAGGCAAAAAGGCAGCTTGAGGGGCAGATTACGGACACACAGGCCGGTTTTCTCGACTTCGTGCTGAATCAATATGTGCGAATGGGCGTAGACGAGCTGAGCACGCAAAATCTGTCGCCGCTCTTGAAATTGAAATGCGCAACGCGCTGGCGGACGCCGTCAAGGATTTGGGCAAGCCGGACGAAATCATAGTCAATTTTCTCTGGGTTTCAGAAAAATCCGTACGCACCGGAATTTCGATACGACGGGCGATATGCCGATCCGGCCTGATCGACTTTCGAAACGTAAACCGAATCGCCTGGAGGAAGCCCCCGGGCGATTCGTACGATTTCATTCGAAATCGGGCCAGTGAACTGGCCTGAGCCGAATCGTCAATCCATCGAAATGGTGACGGTCTTTTCTTCCAGATAGTTATCCAGGCCCTTGGCGCCCAGCTCGCGGCCGATGCCGGAGCGTTTGAAGCCGCCGAACGGGGCCGCGGCGTCGAAGACGTCGTAGCAGTTGACCCACACGGTACCGGCGCGGACTTCATCCGCGATGCGGTGGGCCTTGGCGATGTCGCGCGTCCACACGGCGGCGGCCAGGCCGTAGTCTGTGGCGTTGGCGCGGCGAACGACTTCGTCGATGTCCTTGAATCGCAGGACGCTCAGCACCGGGCCGAAGATTTCGTCGGTGGCGATGGCCATGGTGTCTTCCACGTCGGCGAAGATCGTGGGCTTGATGAAGAAGCCCTTGTCGCCGAAGCGGGCCCCACCGGCCACGCATTTTGCTCCCTGATTCTTGCCCGAGTCGATGTAGGACATGATCTTGTCGAACTGGGCCTGGTCGACCTGGGGCCCCTGCTCCGTCGACGGGTCGAACGGGTCGCCCAGCCGGCGGGCGTTGGCCTTTTCCGAAAGCCGGCTGACGAATTCGTCGTAGGCTTTGTCCTGCACGAACAGGCGGCTGCCGGCGCAGCAGCACTGGCCCTGGTTCAGATAAAGGCCAAGCATGGCGCCATTCAGGGCGGCGTCCATATCGGCGTCGGCGAAGACGATATTGGGGCTTTTGCCGCCGAGTTCGAAGGTGAGCCGCTTGAGCGTCGGCGCGGCGTTGGCCATGATGATTTCGGCCGTGCGGCCTTCGCCGGTGAAGGCGATCTTGTCCACGCCCTTGTGCTTGACCAGGGCGTCGCCGCAGTGCTCGCCGTCGCCGGTGACGATGTTGATAACCCCGGCAGGGAAGCCGGCTTCCATCGCCAGTTCGCCCATTTTCAGGGCCGTCAGGGGCGTCTGTTCGGCGGGTTTGAGGACGACCGTGCAGCCGGCGGCCAGCGCGGGGCCCCACTTCCAGGCCACCATCAGCATCGGGAAGTTCCAGGGGATGATCTGCCCGGCCACTCCGAGGGGCTCGCGCTTCTGATAGCACATGTAATTGCCGCGAATCGGCAGAACGGCGCCCTGGAGTTTGTCGGCCCAGCCAGCGTAATAGCGCAGGCAGTCGATGACCAGCGGCAGGTCGGCGTTGCGGCTTTCGGCGATGGGCTTGCCGTTATCGAGCGTCTCCAGGGCCGCGAGCTTGTCGATGTCGCGTTCGATCAAGTCGGCCAGCTTGTACATCAACTTGCCGCGGTCGCGGGCGTCCATCTTGCGCCAGCCACGGCTTTCGAAGGCGCGGCGGGCGGCTGCGGCGGCGCGATCGATATCGACGGCCGAGCCTTCCGGCACGTGGGCGATGACCTCTTCGGTGGCCGGGTTATGGGTGGCGAAGGTGCGTCCGTCGGCGGCGTCGACCCACTTGCCGTCGATCAGCATCTTGGTGCGTGCGTACTTGAGAATGGACTCGGAACGGGCGTCCAGCGTCGCGGTGGCCATGGTCAGATTTTCTCCATTGGGTTCGTCACGCATCGGCGAAGCAGGCGGCGTGCGGCCGCCAGGTGCCGAATGACTGTTGATCAATGTAATCCCGCTGCCCGGAGCGACACAAGCGAAAAGCGAGTGAACGACGCGGGATGGCAGCCGGACGGACTTGCCCGAGCGTCCGCGTAAAAGCCTTACGCAGTCACTCGCGTAAAATTCACGCTTTACGTCAATTTCAACGGTCGCGCTTCCAGGCGACGCCGCGGTCGGGGTGATCCGTGAAGACGCCGTCGGCCCCGGCTTTGCCGAGGACGGCTTCGAAGAGCATGGCACCGTCGGGCCTGGCCGCATCGACAGGCACATCGACACGAATCGTATAAGGATGTACGACGAGCCCCGCGCCGTGGGCTTTGTCAATGAGCCCGGTGGGGTCAAGCGTCGGCGATTTCATGTCGACGACCATCCCCAGCGCCGGGCCGATGCCGTCGGCCACTTCGGCGATCCGTTTCAGGGCCGAAGCGTCCAGCGGCACGACGTCGCCCGAATCGCTCAGCCGGACTTCGGGCTTGCCCATCAGAAAAACGAGTTGGCCGGGGTAACCGAGCTTGCGGACACGCTCGACCTCGGGCCACTCGAAACATTGAAGGAAGCAGGGCTCAGCCTTGCCCCAATAGCCGTATTTTTTGAGGATCGGCAACACTGCGCCAGCGAGATCCTGCCCTTCGGCGTGGTGAAAGGCCGGCGATTTCAGTTCCGGATAGATTCCCGTCGACATGCCGCGCGAGGCGTTCATGCCCTGGATCAGCTGCAGTTCTTCCTCGAAGGTCGGAATACGAAACTGCCCCACGCCTTGTGGAAACCGGCCAGGGAAGGCGGGCTTGCCGGTTTTCGTGTCGACGCGCTCGTGCACGCTCAGTGTCTTGATTTCGGCGAGGGTGAAGTCGATGGCGTAAAACTTGCCGTCCGGGCGGTTTCGGCCGGGGAAGCGGGTTTCGACGTCGGTGACGGCTTCGAGCGTGATGTCATGCAGGACGACAGGCACGCCGTCCTTCGTCAGCACGAGATCCTGCTCGAGAAAGTCAGCCCCGAAGGCGTGGGCCATGGCCTTGGCTTCGAGGGTGTGCTCCGGCAGATAGCCGCTGGCCCCCCGGTGGGCGATGATGACTTTCGAACCGGCATTTTCGGCGGCCCTGGCGGAAGGGGTGGCTTCGGGCATGCAGTCGCTCCCGGCGAAAAGAAGGGCGGCAAGCAGAGGGAATCGCATGATCTGGCGTTTCACGGTTCGAGACGACGGCATGGACTGGTCCCTTTCGGATGTAGCGAAGCCGGATTTTAGCGAAGCGGGCCTGATCATGACGAGCCGGTGTGAAGAAATCTCGCGGGGCGGCGAGAAGATCGAATGATCGGCGTCTCGGACGGAACTCGAGGCTGACACTGCGGGACCGGATCGTCGTTTCGCGGCCGGCGGCCGACGTGATAGACTGCCGTGACGAACTGTGGCTCGAAACGGCGAATCGAAGAGTCATGCGCGGGGATGACCGGACCGGGTGGGCCGGGGCGTGGGCCGAATTTGCCTGAGCGAAGAAGAAATCGAAGTGATGGCTGCCGACGAATCAGGCGATTTTATGGTCGAAAGCTTGCCCAGGCGGGTGGTAATCGCGGGCGTGGGGCTGATCGGCGGGTCGATCGGCATGCGGCTGAAGCAGAACGGGATTGTCGAGTCGGTCATCGGCATGGGCCGGAGTGCCGAACGGCTGGCCCGGGCTCAGGCTCTGGGAGCGATCGACACGATCGCGACGGACTGGCCGGCAGCGATGGCCAGCGCCGACGCCGTGATTCTGTGCGGGCCGGTGTCGACGATCGCGGAGGCCGCGAAGGAAGCCTGGCAAGCCCGGCAGGGCGACGACGTGTGGATCAGCGACGCCGGTTCGACGAAGGGCGGCATCGTCGCGGCGATCGAGCGGGAGCCTGGCCTTACGGCGGCATTCGTGGGCGGGCACCCGATCGCCGGTTCGGAACGATCCGGCGTGGAAGCGTCGCGGGCGGACCTGTTCGAAGGCCGGGTGTGCATCGTGACACCGACTTCCGGATCGAAGGAAAAGGCGATCGCTTCCGCCACGGCGTTCTGGCGATCGCTGGGAATGAAAGTGGTCCGGATGGACCCGCGAGCGCACGATCAGGCCCTGGCGGCCACGAGCCACCTGCCGCATGTGCTGGCATCGGCACTGGCGCGATCGGTGCCTGTCGAGGACCACGTGGCGGCCGCGGGGGCGTTTCGAGACATGACGCGCGTGGCAGCCGCGGAGGGCAATCTCTGGGCCGATATCTTTCTGGCGAATCGCGAATTCCTGGACGACTCTCTGGAACGTCATCTGGCCGAAATGGTACAGTTTCGAGAGATCCTCGCGAGCGGTTCGGCGGAGGCCTTGACCCATTGGTGGTCGGAAGGGAAACGCCGGCGACAGGCTTTCGAGGAGAAAAAGCCCTGATTTCGCCGATTCCGCGAACCATGACCGGCCCCCCTGGCAGACTGCCGGGGTGTCGATCGAACCGCGGCGCGAGTAAATGCAACGAATCGACCTGACGAAGCAACGCACCGAATCGAACACTGAACGCAACTGACCTCGAAAGCTCGACGAATATACACATGATCCGTCATCTGGAGATCGTCCCCCGGCAGATCGACCCATCGAATTCCGCTTCGGACCGGCGCTGCCAGGAAGCCGAAGAGCTGGGAATCCCGGGGCCCTGGCAGATTCGCGAGACACGCGGCCTGCTGATCGAGGGCACGCTCACCGAGTCGGAACTGGCCGAAGCGGCACGCAAAGCCCTGCTCGACCCCGTGATCGAAACGGGCGACATCCGAACGCTGGGCAGCGTGGCCGGCACGGCTCCGAAAAGCGGCGAGCATGTTGTCCATGTGCTGCCGAAGCCGGGGGTGACCGATCCGCCCGGCGAGACGGCGGCCGGAATCCTCAAGGCCATGGGCTACGCGGTCGAGAAGGTGCGGACCGTCCGGACTTACCGGATCCAGGGCCCATCGGCTTTTCTGCCGGACCTGGTGCGGCGGACTCTGGCGAACGAGGCGGTCGAGATGGCCGTTTTCGGCGATCTGACGATCGACCACCTGCAGCCGCACGGGGCTTACAAGTTTCAGCGCATCACGGTGCCGATCCGGGGCCTGGGCGACGACGCCCTGGTGAAGATCAGCCGCGAGGGGCAGCTTTCGCTCTCTCTGGCCGAGATGAAGACGATTCAGGCCCACTTCGAAACGCTGGGCCGGGATCCGATCGACTGCGAGCTGGAGACGATCGCCCAGACGTGGTCGGAACACTGCTCGCACAAGACGCTGAAAGGCGAAGTGCGCAAGCAGGGCAGGACTTACCGGAACCTGCTCAAGGAGACGATCTTCCAGGCGACGAGCCAGCTCGACGCCGACTGGGTCGTGAGCGTCTTCGCCGACAATGCCGGCGTGGTGTCGTTCGACGACACGCACGACGTCTGCTTCAAGGTGGAAACGCACAATCACCCTTCGGCCATCGACCCTTACGGCGGAGCCAATACGGGCATTGGCGGCGTGATCCGCGACCCGCTCGGCACGGGCCTGGGGGCGAAGCCGATCGCCAATACCGACGTCTTCTGCGTGGCCCCGCCCACGTTTCCGCCCGATTGCATGCCGCCCGGGGTGATCCACCCCAAGCGTGTCCTCAAGGGCGTGGTGGCCGGCGTGCGCGATTACGGCAACCGGATGGGCATACCGACGGTCAACGGCGCGGTGGCCTTTCACTCGGATTATCTGGCGAACCCGCTGGTTTTCTGCGGCACGATCGGCCTGATCCCGCGCGGGATGTCGGACAAGAGCGTGGCCGAAGGCGACCTGATCGTGGCCGTGGGCGGCCGCACGGGACGCGACGGCATTCACGGGGCGACGTTCAGCTCGATCGAACTGACGAGCGAGTCGGAGACGGTCAGCTCCGGGGCCGTGCAGATCGGCAATGCCATCACCGAAAAGATGGTGATGGACATCCTCATGCAGGCCCGCGACCAGGGGCTTTACAGGGCGATCACCGACTGCGGCGCGGGCGGGTTCAGCTCGGCCGTCGGCGAAATGGGGGCCGAGATCGGGGCAAAAGTCGACCTGGAGAACGCCCCGCTGAAATACGAGGGGCTTTCGTATACCGAGATCTGGATCAGCGAAGCCCAGGAGCGCATGGTTCTGGCCGTGCCGCCGGAGAAATGGCCGGATCTGGATGCTCTGTGCCGGGGCGAGGGGGTCGAAGCCACGGTGCTGGGCACGTTCGGCAACGCCGGGCGGCTGGTGCTGAGGTATCACGGCGAAATCGTGTGCGACCTGGACATGCACTTCCTGCATGACGGACGGCCGAAGGTCGTCCGCAATGCCGTGGCCGTCGTGACGCCGACATTCGCGCCCGAATTTTCGGCGACGGCCGACCTCCAGGCGGCTCTGATGGAACTGCTGGCCGACGAAAACGTCGCTTCGAAGGAATGGATCGTCCGGCAATACGACCACGAAGTGCAGGCGGCCACGGTCGTCAAACCGCTGGTGGGCGTGCATGCCGACGCGCCTTCGGACGCCTCGGTCCTCTGGCCTTCGAGGGCCTCGAACCGGGCGATCGCCGTGGCCTGCGGGCTGCAGATTCACGCCGGCGCGATCGACTGCTACCGCATGGCGGCGATGGCGATCGACGAAGCCGTACGCAACTGTGTGGCCGTGGGGGCGGATCCGGCCCGCATCGCCCTGCTGGACAACTTCTGCTGGGGCAATCCCGAACGGCCGGAAACGCTCGCCGGCCTGGTGCAGGCGGCTGAGGCGTGCCATGATCTTTCGCTCGCCTGGGAAACGCCGTTCATTTCCGGTAAGGACAGTCTCTACAACGAATTTCTGCACGACGGGCAGTCACGCTCGATCCCGCCGACGCTTCTGATCAGTGCCCTGGGGCAGCTCGAAGACGTGCACACGGCCGTGACGATGGACCTGAAGACGCCCGGCAACGAGCTGTGGATTCTGGGCGAAACGCAGGCGGCGATGGGTGGCTCGGTGTGGTCCGTGCACTTCCTGAACAAGCCGGCGGAAGTGCCGATCGTTCATGCGGAACTGGCCCGGTCGATCTTTCAGGGCCTGCACGAAGCGATCCGGCGCGGGCTGGTGCGATCGTGCCACGACGTTTCCGAAGGCGGCCTGGCGGTGGCTCTGGCGGAAATGGCCCTGGGCGGGCGTCTGGGGGCCCGGGTTTCCCTGCGGGACATCCCGGCGGAAGCCGAGGCGGCGCTCGATCCGATCCTGCTCTTCGGCGAGTCGCCGAGCCGGTTCGTGGTCGAGGTGGAACCGCGCCACGCGGCCCAACTGGCGGAATTGTGGGGCGAATTGCCGATGGGCAAGCTGGGCGAAGTGGTCGGGCCGGATGCCGCCGGCGGTTGCGGCCTGACGGTCACGGGACTTGACAAAACGGTGATCGTCGACGCTTCGGTGCGAGACATCGAAGCCGCCTGGAAGCGGCCGCTCGACTGGTCTCTTTCCTCCTGAATCGGAATGCGTGCGAACTTGAACGAACCGAGCAATTAAGAATTAGTCGGAATCCGAACCGGAGCGATCCCCATGCAGAGATTCGTGACTTTCGTGGACGGTTCGAACCTGGACGGCGTATTGAAGAACCTGGCCCTGAGGGTGGACGATTACGGAGCCTTCTATCGTCATGTTTTCGAGGAAAGCGTGCGGCACTGGGGCCGCACCTTCGCGGACGGCTCCCCCTGGCCCGCTCCGCAACATTCGCGGATTTACTGGTACGTCGTCGGCAAGATGGATGAATGGGACCTGAACGACCCGAAGGCCGAAAGCCGCCTGCGCAGCCGCTTCGAAATGAACGTCCGGCTGAAGGAATACTACCTGGAGCGGGTCGGCCCGACGACGCCCGACCGCTCGCGTGAGGACGACGCCTGGAGCTTGTGCTTCGCCGAGACGCGTGACTGGTACGAAAACAAACGCAAGGCCCTGGAACGCAAGAAGCGGTTCTATTTCGGCGTGCAGTCCGCGACAGACTATGTCGAGATCCGCCAGGAAGGGCACTGGAAGGTCGACCTTCTGAACCACACGCTCAACGAAAAGGGGCTCGACACTTCACTGGCCGTGGACATGGTCGCCCTGCGGGACATTTACGACATCGCCCTGCTGATCTCGGGCGACGCCGACGGCATCCCGGGCATCAACTACGTCAAGGGCCAGAGCAAGCACGTGGGCGTGGTGGAATTTCGCCGGGGTTCTTCCGACGAAACGTCGAAAGGGACCAGTTCGAGACTCAAGATCGCGGCCGACTTCGTCGTACAGATCTTCGAGGCCGATCTCCTGCGGCGCAAGCTCGCCTATCGGGCCGATACCGAATTCGCCACTCCGACCCATTACGGACACCACGAAAACTACTATTGATCGCCACGATCGCCCGCCCCTGGCGGCGATCTCACCTGGACTCGAACGACCGAAACCGACATGGCCCACACATCGACGAAACCGAAAGCCCTCGTACTGCGCGCCCCAGGCACCAATTGCGACCAGGAAACGGCCCAGGCCTGGCGTCTGGCCGGCTCCGAAGCCGAGATCCATCACTTCAATCGTCTGCTGGAAAACCCGGGGATGCTGGCCGATTACCGCATTCTGACCTTCCCTGGCGGATTTTCCTACGGCGATGACCTGGGGGCCGGCCGAGTATGGTCGGCCCGGATTCACCTGAAACTGGCCGATACGATCCGCGAGTTCGTCGAAAAGGGCGGCCTCGTGCTGGGTATCTGCAACGGCTTTCAGGTTCTGGTCGCTTCGGGCCTGCTGCCGGACGGCGCCCGGGCCGGCATGCAGCCGACGACTTCGCTGAGCTACAACGTCAGCGGTCAGTTCGAAGCCCGCTGGGTGGATATGGCCGTCACTCCTGGCAATTGCGTCTTTCTCCAGGGAATCGACCGGATCGCCATGCCCGCGGCGCACGGCGAAGGGCGCTTCCTGACATCGACCCCGGCCGATCTGAAGGCTCTCGAAGCCGCCGGCCAGGTCGTGCTCCGTTACGTCGATCCAGCCACGGGCAATCCGACAGAAGACTACCCAGCCAATCCGAACGGCTCGCCCGGCGCCGTCGCGGGCGTGTGCGACCCGACGGGCCGCGTATTCGGCCTGATGCCTCACCCGGAACGCTTCACGAGCCCCCTGCACCACCCGAGCTGGACACGATTCCCCAAAGACGCCCCGCCCAGTGCGGATGGCCTGAAGATTTTCACGAACGCCGTGGCTGCGATCGGATGACGCAGATCGAGTCGTAACTTCTTCGGTATTCGAGGATTGGATACGTCGTCGATTTTCGGCAATATCGGGACAATTCCATTGACTTTAGACTTCGGATCAATGCATGATGATCTCAATGCAGGAATCGAACGCATTCGGAAATGCGTTCTTTTGAAGAAAACAAGTGAGGATCGATACATGCAACGATTTCTGATCGCGATTTGCGGTCTCGTGCTGCTTAGTCTGGCGATGCCGTCCCAGGCTGCGGATACCATCGCATACAACCTGGGCAACGATGTCAACGGCGACGTGACAATCAACGACGCGGAGTGGGCGGCCCAGGCATTCACGACGCTCTCCGGGAACGTCATCGACTCGATCATCGTGAACATGAAACGTGACGAATTCGCTACCGGTACGGTCAATCTCTACATTTACGACCTCGGCGGCGACTCGAAGCCCTTAAGCCAAGTAGCGTTCGTCGGTTCCATCGACATTGCCACCGAACTTCCTGGAACGCCAGGCAATATTGCATTCACGAATCTGGGAATTAACCTCGCTTCGACAACCTCTTATTACCTCCTCATGAGCGGCTCGGGCGTTTCGAATGGCTCGGCACGCTGGTCTTTCACGGACAATGAAGCAGGCACCGGATTTCCGTCCTTATATTCGAGAACCTTGAATACAGGATCGACCTGGACTACCCCGTCCTCCGAGTCACCGCAGATGATGGCCATTACTGTGGTTCCTGAACCATCGACTCTCGTGCTTTCTGCCGCGAGTGCCGTCGCAATCGGTTCGATCGCTCGCCGACGGCGAGTCTGATACTCTCAATCTAGTCTCCACCCGGACCAGAAGCCCATCAGGAGCCATCTCGATGGGCTTTTTATATTATTTGATGCCTATATATTCTTATGCCAACAGATCCGACACTCTTAAAGGTATGCGTCTCCACACGCAATCCCCGTGATCATTCGGTTGGGGCGTCCGACGTTTCATCCAGCCGCCGAATCCCCGTCCGCACCACGGCCAGAGCCGCCACGAAGACCACGGCCCCGCTCAGAAACGGCGCGCTCGGACCGAAACGGCCCAGCAACTGATTCGCCATGAAGAAATTCGTCATCCGCGCGGCAGTCTGGGCCGATGTCATCGTGCCGAAGACCGAGCCCTGAATCTGCGGGCTGCATGACCGGGAAATCAGTCCCGACAGGCTTGGCTGGGCCATGCCATGCGCCAGGCCGACGATCACCAGAGCCGGAAGGAGGGCCGCAGTCGAACGAACCTGCGACATCGCCAGAAAGCCCACGACAAGGCCCGACAACCCCCAGACGACCAGCTTGCGTTCGCCGAACCTGGTGACCATGCGGCGGATCAGAAAACCCTGCCCCAATACGCCGACGATTCCGGCGAACGCGAACGCCATCGAAGCCTGACGGGGCGTGTACTCAAGCCGCCGCTTGAGGAAAAGGCTGAACGTGCCCTCAAGGCTCGACCAGCCGAGAACCAGCAGTGCACCACCGAGAACCAGCCATTGCAGCCGAGGGTCGCTGATGACAGCCCGAACGCCCTGGCGTCCGATGACTCGGGTACCGGAACTGTCCGCCGATTCCCCGGGCCGATGACTTTCCGGCAGACGCAGAAGCACCAGCGTCCAGGCGATCATCGAAAAGACCGCGGCGGCGAGAAACGGCAGCCGTAAATCGCTGGCCCCGACATTGACGCCGGACAGCAGCCCGCCAAGGGTCGGACCGATGATGAATCCGAGTCCGAAAACCATGCCGATCAGGCCGAAGCTGCGGGCCCGGTCCTTAGGCGGGGTAACGTCGGCGATATAGGCCTGGGCGACGAGGATATTGCCGCCGGAGGTGCCGTCCAGTGCCCGGGCTAGCAGCATCAGCTCGAATCGCTGCGTCATGGCCAGGATCAGGAAGGAAACGGTCGTGCCGATCTGGCTGGCCATCAGCACGGGCTTGCGGCCGAAGCGGTCGCTCAGCCGGCCCAGAATCGGCCCGGCGAAGAGCTGACAGAACGGGTAAGTGGCCATGAGTATGCCGATCTTCGTGGCCGAAAAGCCCGCGGAATCGGCATAACGAGGCAACAGGGGAACGACCAGCGAAAAGCCGAGCAGGTCGACGAACAGGATCAGCAGAATCAGCTTCAGCGAGCCCTTGTAAGGATCGTCGGCAGCGGATTCCGGCGTGGAGGACGGGGCGTTCGGGTCGGTTGCGGGAGCGGTCATGAGGCGAGCGAATCGTTCGAAGGTTTCGTGGATGTGGGGTCGGAAGACTTCGGCACTTCGGGGCTGGCGACACCGGCGGCGAGCCGCTCGGCGATACGGGCTTCACGCATCGAGTCGGCCAGCGATTTGACTTCGTCGAGCAGTTTGCCCTGCTCGCCGATGATCCGGTACTCGTACACGAACGCCATAAGCGAAAAGAAAATCACGCAGACGGCCGCGATGTGGTGATACATGCTCTGAGCCGGCACGGCTTTGGGATATTCCCGGTGCACCCAGGCACCCAGCCAGGCGGCCACGGCGACGATGGCCATGGCCCGGAATTCCCATTTGAAGCCCTTGCGTTTGTTGGCCTTCGAACGGGCCGCGATCTCGGCCGGCATTTTGTAGACCTCCACCACTTCATTCACCCAGCGGTTCGTGCCCATCAGGTAGGTGTAGGCGATCGAGTGGACCAGAAGACTGAACATGACCGTGAACAGGGCGATCAGAAAGTGCACGCCAAGCTCGCGGTCGTGCCGCCCCGGGCCAGCCGAAACGGAAACCAGGCCCAGCACGTAACTGGCGACCAGCAAAGAGAAATCGGTGATGGCGAGGCTGACGAAAATGCGGCTCATGCGATGTTCTTCGGTTTCGAGGCCCGGGCTCTCAGGCCCGAATGTCCGCGAACTGGGGCGATCGACCTTGAAGGTGGGTCGACCGGCCCGGCTCGCTCCATCAGTGTATGCGAATCGTCCAGCCCTGGTTCAACGTGCAAGTTCCGCGAAGAACCGGGCCGATGCCGCGATGCCGCGATGAAAGTCAGCGATCGAGAATTTTTCGTCCGGAGCGTGCAGGTTGTCGTCGTTCTGCCCCCAGCCGAGCAGAAGAGTATCGACTTTCAGGTGATTCTTGATCAGGCCGACGACCGGAATCGAGCCCCCTTCACGCACCAGCACAGGCTCTCGGCCGAAAGCGACGTCGATTGCCCGCCGCGCGGCCGCCATCCCATCGGTGTCGGTGTTGACGACCACCCCGGGCGCTCCGTGGAAGTCGAAGATCTCATAGGTGACGCCCGGCGGGCACACTTTCTCGACATGCTTGCGGAAAAGCTCGGAAACCTTGTGATTGTCCTGATTCGGCACCAGGCGGAAGCTCAGTTTCGCCCCGGCTTTGGCCGGGAGGACGGTTTTGGGGCCGGGCCCCGAGTAACCGCCCCACAGGCCATGCACGTCGCACGTGGGCCGGGCACTTTTGCGTTCGAGCGTCGTATAGCCGGCTTCACCCGTGAGTTCCTTCACTTCGAGACTTTCGCGAAACGCCGATTCGTCGAACGGCAACGCGGCGAACTCGGCGCGTTCCCAGTCGGCCAGCGGGGTGACGTCGTCATAAAAACCTTCGATGGCCACGCGACCCTTGTCGTCATGCAGGCTGGCGATGATCTTGCAAAGAGCGTTCAGCGGATTGGCCACCGCGCCGCCGAACATGCCTGAGTGCAGGTCCGTCTTCGGCCCCTGCACCAAAAGTTCCAGGTA
This sequence comes from uncultured Isosphaeraceae bacterium, assembly GCA_964608915.1. Taxonomy (GTDB): domain Bacteria; phylum Planctomycetota; class Planctomycetia; order Isosphaerales; family Isosphaeraceae; genus QWQI01. Next base: position 46,234 of record CAZSQA010000025.1, on the reverse strand, counting down.
GCAAAGGCCACGCAGGCCGTAGCTGACGGCCGGAACGCCGGGGGCCCACTGACTGCTGTCGGAAATCACAGCATAATCGCATTTGAGTTCGTGGGCTTTTTCGGCGAAGAACTTTTCCAGATTCGCCCCGCCGACTTCCTCTTCGCCCTCGATCAGGAAGACGACGTTCACGGGCAAGCCGCCACCGGCCTTCATCCAGGCTTCGGCCGCTTTCAGGTGGGTGTAGAACTGGCCCTTGTCGTCAGTGGCGCCCCGGGCGTAGAGATTGCCGTCGATCTCGACCGGTTCGAACGGTTCCGTCTTCCAGCCGTCGCCCTTTTCGGCGGGCTGAACGTCGTAGTGGCCATAGACCAGGACGGTCGGCTGACCTTCGACATGGGGCGAACGGCCGACGACGATCGGGTGCCCGGCCGTTTCGACGATCGTGGCCTTGATGCCTGACCTCGTCAGGTCATCGCGCACGAATTCGGCGGCCTTACGGGTGTCGGCATTGTGGGCCGGCTGGGCGCTGACGGACGGAATGCGGATCAGGTTCTTGAGTTCGTCCAAAAACCGGCCTTCGCCAGCCTTGAGATAACTTTCGACTGCGGACCACTTTTCGAGTGCGGCTTTGGTGGCGGGCATCGTGGTGCGGGCTCTCTCAGGGACGGATTAAAGGGGCGATGATCGCAACTGAGTCGTAATGATACCAGAATCGGTGGCCGCATGCCGACGATCATGAACCGAGCCCGTGTTCGATCATTCGCGACGAAGATGACTTGCATCGATTCGCAATAACTCGGCTTGCTGGACTATCCCGGAACGTTTAACTTCCCTTCGGTGACGAATGGAATTCGCACCGATCGTTTTTTCGCACCTATGGAGAGGGGTTTCCGATGCTCAGATACTCGCGTTTCGTGCGTTCGATGTTCGTGATCGTTCTCATTACGGAAGGCGGCCGTGTCGCAGTCAGTGACGAATTATTCATGGGCTACGAAGTTGACGTCGGCTACTCTGGTCCGGTCCATTATCGGCTGCCAAGCTACCATCACAGTATGATCACCAGTACGAATCTGGATGACTCTCAGATGCCCCGTGGTCCTTCATACGAACATTGGTCATTTGACCTCACGCCAAGAGAGTTCCTCGCGAAAGTGTCACCGAACCTTGTTCTCGATTCGTCATCGAGGGTTTATATCTCATGGGCACAGTCGGGCAAGTACTCAATTGGCTATGTGGCCCCCTTGGATTCGTCCGGTAGAGAAGATCCGTCGCGCCTGACGAGGTTGTTCATTTCGGACGGTGTCGATTTTCGCTCGTCACAGACCTCTTCAGCCCTCGATATCGATTATCCCGCAATGACAGGTTCGTCGTTGCTCAACGAAAATGGACAATTCGTTTTTCACGGCATAGGGAAGAACTTCTACTATGATTTCGGCACTGCGACGAGGACGGAAATGCCTACTCTTGGACTCGGTCCGATCGAGTGGATCGCCACTTCCGGCATCGATAACCAGGGAACCGTCGTCGGAACTGCGACTGCGCCCGATGATCAGGGAAATTACGTGCGCCACGCGTTCCGCTATTCCAACGGAGTCATGACGGACCTGAACGACCTGGTGATGCTCAATGACGAACTGGTGCTCGTCCAAGCCTACGACCTGACCGAAACCGGCGAAATTATCGCACGCATGGCCAACACGTGGTCCGGCCACGAAGACTGGGTCAAACTCACCCCCGCGCTGGTGCCTGAACCTTCGAGCCTCATGATCGGCCTCGCCGGGATCGCGGCGGCGGCGTGGAAATTCCGAAAGCACCGCGAAACGACCGCAGGCTGAAAGATCCCGAGTAGGGTGGGCTTCAGCCCACATTCTTCGATTTCTCCCGATTTTGAGACACCTCACGATTGCCATCGGTGGGCTCAAGCCCGCCCTAAATTCTGCACCCGTGCGAGCAAGCAATTATTTATCGCATTCGCCTTGCCTGTTCTATGGAAAGGGGTACGATGCCGTAGCTGGCGATGGATGCCGGCTTGCCCGCTCTGAGAATGCACCCATTGGAAGGGTTGATCCCCATGCGTCACCGTTTCCGCAACTTCTTTTACCGTCTCGTCTTCACGATGTCGATCACGGCCGTCGCCGCTGAAGCCGGCCAGTGGCCGCAGGCGTATGACGTCACCGCCCCTTACTCCGGGCCGACCTTGTTCGGTGGCTCGAAAAACTTCGACTGGATCCAGATCAAGGGTGCCAGCGGGAATCCGGTCATCGGTTCCGGCTCCGCCCTGCCCTTCACGGGCCAGCAAATGATCGACCAGGCCGCGCCCTACCCGGACCAGATCCCGGATTCGTTTTACGTACCGCTCTGGACGAAAAAGGCCGGTGACTATTACGTCGGCGGCAGCACGATGTCGGCCGTCTACTCGCCCGAGGGCGAACAACTTCCGTCGATCCGAGCCTTCGTCGGCAAAAACGGCGATCTTCGAACGTCCGTCACGAACCCGAACTTCGCCCCGGGCGATTTTCTCCATACCGACTACGTCATCAATGACCTGAACGCACTTGGCCAAGTCGTCGTAACACCCTATGGTGGCAGTTCTTCGATCTATGACTACGAAGCCGACACGAAGATCGACCTGACGCCCCTGGTGGCGGGCCCGGGAAGCAAGGTCGAGGCCATGGGCATCGACGACACGGGTGCCGTCGTCGGCTCCAGCAGTTATGTCGACGGCTCGGGCGAGACGATCAAGCACGCCTTCATCTATCGCGACGGCGTGATGACGGACCTGAACGACCTCGTCCAGCTTTCCGACGGCAAATATCTCGACTACGCGACGGACCTTACGGATACCGGCGAGATCATCGCGAACCTGGTCGACCCGACGAAGCCGGGCTGGATCAACTGGGTCAAGCTCACGCCGAAGACGGTGCCGGAGCCTTCGAGCCTGCTCCTCGCCGCGGGCGGGATCGCCTTCGTCGCCTTCGCCCGGATGCGTCATCGCCAGATCAAGTGAATGTTGCCGAACGAAGGCGGTAGGGTGGGCTTCAGCCCACCTTACCCCTCACCATCGAGCTTCGAAAATTACCCTTCGGAAGGGTTCAAGCTCCGCCGCACGACCCGGGCCAGCCGTTCGACACCTTCCTTAAGCACCGTCTCGGGCGGCACGCCATAACACAGCCGCATCCGGCAAAGGTCGCGGGTGCCCCCTTCGATCTGCCCAGCGAAGCAATATTCACCCGGCACGTAAAACACGCCTTCTTCGAGACATGCGGCGAAGAACGCACTGTCGCGGCTGGTGCGGACATGGCCGGGCAGTGAGAACCACACGTAAAGCCCGCCGCGCGGGACCGTCCAGTGCACGGCCGGCTTGAGGTCGCCGAGGGTCGCTTCGAGAGTTTCGACCACGACGGCTGCCTTGCTGGCGTAGACACCCTTCACGCGTTCGATCTGGGCATCGTACTGGCCTGACTCGATCATCTTCAAAATGAGACGCTGCATCAGGTTCGACGAACCGAAGTCGTGGTGTCCCTTGAGGGCAAGAACGGTCGGGAACAGTTCCTGCGGCACGACCCCGTAACCGATCTTCACGCCCGGGCTGAGTGTTTTGGAGAAGGTGCGGGCATGGATGACCAGATCGCCGGAAGCGTCGTGGCTCCAGAGACTTGGGGCTTCGGGGCCTTCGAACGTGAGGCCCCGGTAAGCGGCGTCGTCGAGCACGTAAATCGGGTGATTCCGGCCGAATTTGCGGGCAAGGTCGACGAGCGGCCCGCGACGATCGGCCGCGAGCGAAAGCCCGGACGGATTCGAGTGTTCGGAGACGGAATAGATCATCTTGACCCGGTCGATTTCGCCCTCGGCAGTGAGGCGTTCGAGCAGGGCTTCGAGGTGTGTCAGGCACATACCGCCGTTGTCGATCGGCACGCCGATGACGCGTGCCCCGCGGGCGGCGAGCAGGTCGAGGAAGACGAAATAGGTGGGAGCCTCTGCGATGACGATATCGCCAGGGTCGACGAGGGCTTCGGCGAGCAGGTAAAGAAGTTGCTGGCTGCCGGTGGTGACGAGGATACGTTCGGCGATGGTCGAGGGGTCGACGGCGGCCGTTTCCGGGCGTTCGGCGAGAAGACGCTGGGCGAGCGCATAGCGCAGGACCGGGTCGCCCTGGGTGGTGCCGTACTGCAGGGCGGAGCGGGCGTAGGCCGCGTCGTCCATGATGTCGCGCCAGGCCTGGTCGGCCCCGTGGACCGGCAGCGAGTTCTGGTCGACGAACCCGGCGGCGAGCGAAATGAGTTCAGGCCGGGCGAGGGCCAGGCGCATAAGGTCACTGATGGCGGGACGGCCAGCGTCGAGTCCGAGTCGGCTGAGCATTTTCTTTCTTTTCGTTGCCAGTTTCTTCCGTGTGCGGCGAAACGTTCCTGAACTCGATCTTTTTGGGAAGTGCGAATATCCGGAACGGAACGGACGTCGAGAATAACGGATCGGCAAGAGGTTCGGCAACCTGCCGTCGCGCGGGCTCGAGACGGATCAATCCGACCGTCGCCCCGGGTTGGGGACTTGCAAATTTCCCGTGCACGGGTAAACTGTTCTCTTGTCACGAACGGATAGTATCAACAGGGTTCATGTGATCCATATGAAGCGGATCACCTATCAGGATTCGACATGGCAATCACGAAAGAGTCGAAGCAGGAGATCATCGGCAACTTCCAGCGGGAAGGACAGGACACCGGATCGCCGGAAGTCCAGATCGCGATTTTGACCGCCCGCATCAATGATCTCGCGGGTCACTTCAAGTCGCACGCCAAGGACCATGCGAGCCGTCGCGGTCTTCTGATGATGGTTTCGAAACGAGCCGGTCTTTTGAAGTACCTCCGCGAACGGGACCGCAAGAAGTATCTGGACGTCATCGGCAAACTCGGTCTGCGGAAGTGATTCCCGTTCCCGCTCCAACCTACCTACCAGTAACGACGATCTGGCGAACCGTTCCCTGACGGACCGGTTCGCCTTTGTCTTGACGCATCGCACGATTCGTCCGCGTTTTGTCTGGCCAGAGATCAGGCACGCCTGGCGGGCGGCATCCTCGCACGATATCTCAAAATGTCGGTCACGCCGTTGTGAGCGACATGCGAACATACGAACAATCTCGGCAACAGCTGATATTCGAAGAAGATAGATTATGAGTTCTCCATCCAATGGACCACGCAGGCCGGTGAGCGTCTCACGGACGGTCGGCGGCAAGTTGATCACGATCGAGACCGGCAAACTCGCCAAGCAGGCATCCGGCGCTGTCGTCGTCCGCATCGGCGACACGATGACCCTGGTCGCGACCGTGGCCGCCAAAGGCCGCGAAGGTCTCGACTTTTTCCCTCTGACGGTCGACTACCGTGAGAAGGTTTACGCCGCCGGCAAGTTCCCGGGCGGCTACATCAAGCGTGAAGGCCGGCCGAGCACGAAGGAAATCCTCACGGCCCGGCTCATCGACCGCCCCGTGCGGCCCTTGTTCCCGGCTTCCTATAGGGACGAAGTGCAGATCCAGGCCGGACCGATTTCGGCTGACCGGCAGAACGATTCGGACGTCATTTCGATCGTCGGTGCTTCCGCCTCCCTTTTGCTGGCTCAGGCACCGTTTCACGGTCCTCTCGCCGGCACCAGGCTGGGACGGGTCAACGGGCAGATCGTCGTTTTCCCGACGGTCAAGGAATTGGCCGAAAGCGATCTTGATCTGATCGTCGCCAGCACACGCAACAAGGTGACGATGGTCGAAGGCTTCGGCAAGGAATTGCCTGAAGCCGAGATGCTGGAAGCGATCCTTCTGGCCCACACCTACAACCAGCAACTGATCGCCCTGCAGGACGACCTTCTGGCGGCCTGCGGGCTGACCCAGGTGGTGCCTCCGCCGGACGAAATTTCGCCGACGACGCAGACGCTGATCGACCGTTTCGGCGGCGAAATGCGGCAGATCAAACAGATCGTCGGCAAGCTGGAACGCTACGCCGCGGTCGACGCCCTCAAGGCGAAGGCAGTCGCCGAGCTGGTGCCAGACGCGGATACGAACGCGGAAGGCGTTCTGAACGTGAAAAAGGCCTTCCACGCTTTCGAGGAAGTCGTCGTCCGGAACATGATTCTCGATGGCTACCGGTCCGACGGCCGCGGCTCGCGGGACATCCGGCCCATTTCGTGCGAAGTCGGCCTGCTGCCTTCGACGCACGGTTCGGCCCTGTTCCAGCGTGGCGAAACGCAGGCTCTGGTGACGACCGTTCTGGGGACTTCGTCCGACGAACAGAAAATCGACGGCCTGTTCGACGAATACGCCAAGCGGTTCTATCTCGACTACAACATGCCTTCGTTCTCGGTCGGCGAAGTCCGCCCGATCCGCGGCCCTGGCCGGCGGGAAATCGGGCACGGCATGCTGGCCGAGCGGTCGGTCGCCCCGATCGTTCCGACGAAGGATGAGTTCCCCTACACGATCCGCGTGATTTCGGACATTCTCGAGTCGAACGGCTCCAGCTCGATGGCTTCCGTCTGCGGCGCCACTCTGAGCCTGATGGACGCCGGCGTACCGATTTCCGACCCGGTCGGCGGGATCTCGATCGGCCTGGTTTCGGACGAAAAGTCCGGCCGCTTCGTGCTCCTGACCGACATCATCGGGGACGAAGACCATTACGGCGAGATGGACTTCAAGGTGGCCGGCACCCAGCGCGGCATTACGGGCATCCAGCTCGACGTGAAGAACCACGGTCTGACCGAGGAAATCATTCGCGACACGCTGGGCCAGGCACGTGAAGCCCGCATGGAAATCCTCCGCACCATGCTGCGGACGATCAAGCGGCCGCGTGAAGAACTGTCGCAAAAGGCTCCGCGCCTGATTCAGATTCAGATCAACCCGGACAAGATCGGCCTTCTGATCGGTCCTGGCGGCAAGACGATCCGACGCCTGGAAGAAGAGACAGGCGCCAAGATCGAAGTGGAATCGAGCGGTCTGGTGACCGTTTCGAGCCCCGAGGCCGAAGCCGCCGAAGGTGCCCGCGACCGGATCCAGGCCCTCACCGTGGGCGTGCAGACCGGCAAGATCTACGAAGGCAAGGTCATTGCCATCAAGGACTTCGGCGCATTCGTCGAAATCATGCCGGGCAAGGATGGCCTGGTGCACATCAGCGAACTTTCGGACGGCTACGTGCAATCGGTCACGGATGTCTGCCGCATGGGCGACACGATGCTGGTGAAGGTCATCGCGGTGGACGAGCAGGACCGTGTGAAGCTGAGCCGCAAGGCGGCCCTGGCCGAGCGTGGCATTCCTGACGACCGTCCGCCCGCCCCGCCCCGCCCGCCCGGTGCAGGCGGTCCTGGTGGTCCGGGTGGGGGTGATCGTGGTGGCGATCGCGGCGGTGATCGCGGTGGTGACAGGGGCGGCCCGCCCCGTCGTCCGCAGCGTGACCGTTATTGATCGCCTGATCGATTCGACGAGCGCTTCGTCATTCAGGCAGCCGAAATTTCCGCATTCGGCTGCTTGATTCGGAGCCCTGAATCACCGACGATAATCGAAGTGGAGCGGGTCGGATCGGCGTACCGCCGGCCCTGGCCCGCTCGCTTGACCTGATACGAAGGCGCGGGCGTTCGCCATGTCCACGACGGCCTTGAGTCACGATGCGGAAATCCGGCTCGTCGGCGGTTCGAGCGAATCGGGCCCGGAACGAAACCCGGAGTCGGATGTCGAGACTCTGCGCAGGCAGTTGCACGACATTGCCCAGATGGCCGGCGCGCTGGTTCACGAAATACGTAACCCTTTATCGACCATGATTCTGAATCTTGACCTCATTCGAGAGGATCTCGGCTCGTCCGAAGAGCTTCGTGATCTCAGGATCGTCCGCAAGGTCGAACGGGTGCGTCAGGAATCGCTGCGGCTGCAGGAAATGCTGGAGACGTTTCTGGGAATCGTTCGGCTCGAACAGATTTCGCTGGAACCGGCCGATCTGAACCTCGTCGTCGAGGACTTCTGCGACTTTTTCGAGCCCCAGGCAGCCAGTCACGACATCGTTCTGCGGAAGCATCTGGCCGCGGGGCTGCCCCGGCTGGCCCTGAATACGGAGCTGCTCAATCAGGCGATTCTCAATCTTTGCCTGAACGCCCAGCAGGCGATGCCTTCCGGCGGCGAGTTGATCCTGACGACCCGCAGGTCAGGCGACCGGGTCATTCTGGAAGTGACGGACACCGGCAAAGGCATTCCCCAGGCGGACCTCTCGCGGGTTTTCGAACCGTTCTACTCGACGAGAAAAGGCGGGTCGGGGCTTGGCCTGCCGACCTGCCGCAGGATCGTCGAGGCACATCACGGCACGATCGCCGTAGACAGCACGCCGGGCATCGGCACGCGTTTCGTTCTCTCATTTCCCCTGGCCCAGAAGGGGGCTTCCATGGCCCCGATCGCTGAACCGGATCTCCGAAATTCCTGATGGACGAAGCGATACGCGTACTCGTCGTGGACGATGACGAAGCACATGCCGAAGCCGTGGCCGAAAGCCTGAACCGGGTCGGTTACGACTGCACCGTGGCCGGTGGCGGCATGGAGGGGCTCAAGGCGATCGAGAGCCAGGACTTCGACATCGTGATCACCGATCTGATGATGGACGGCATCGGCGGTCTGGAGATCCTGGCCCACGCCAAGCGGGAATTACCGGACGCCGAAATCGTGATTCTGACCGGCCACGGCACGATCAAGACGGCCGTGACGGCGATGCAGGCCGGTGCGGCGACCTATCTGACGAAGCCGCTGGACATTCACGAGCTACGGATGGTCGTGGACAAGGCCTCTCAGTCGCAGCGACTGGCGAGATCGAACCTGGAACTGCAGCGGCAACTGAACGAGAAATTCGGCTTCGAGGGCGTCATCGGCAATTCGAAATCGATGCACAACGTCATCGCCAAGCTTCGGCAGCTTGCCCCGACGTCGGCCTCGGCCCTGATTCTGGGTGAGAGCGGCACGGGCAAGGAACTGGTCGCCAAGGCCCTGCACGTCAACAGCCCGCGCAAGAACAAGCCGTTCGTGGCCCTCAACTGCGCCGCCCTGAGCGAGAACATCCTCGAAAGCGAACTCTTCGGACACATCCGCGGTGCCTTCACGGGTGCGGAACGTGAGCGCAAGGGCTGGTTCGAGCATGCCAACGGCGGCACTCTGTTTCTGGACGAAGTCGGCGACATCCCCCTGCCTACCCAGGTGAAGCTGCTGCGGGTGCTGGAATCGGGCGAGATCGTCCGCGTCGGTTCGAACGAACCCCTGCGCGTGAATGTGCGGCTCATTTCGGCGACGAACCGGGATCTCGCCGATGCGATCGCCACAGGCTCTTTTCGACATGACCTTTACCACCGGCTGAAGGTGGTGACGATCAAACTGCCGGCCCTGCGTGAGCGCAAGGAAGACATCCCGCTGCTGATCGACCACTTCCTGAAGATCTTCTCGACGAGCCATGAGAAGAAGATCAAAAGCTACACGCCGGCGGTGAGGCGCATCCTGACGAACGCCCCCTGGCCTGGCAACGTGCGCGAGCTTCGGAACGTGATCGAGAGCATGGTGGTGATCGACCACGACGGCATACTCGACGTCGACGACCTGCCGGACGACATGGCCGTGGGAATGACGCCACCAGTGGACGACGTCTCTCGCGACGGTCTCGTGGGCAAGTCGATGCTGGACATCGAAAAGCACTTCATCGCCGAAACGCTCCGGGCCAGCGGCGGGAATCGCGAGGAAGCCGCCAAAACTTTGGGTATCGGAGAGCGAACTCTTTATCGTAAGATCAAAGAGTATAACCTGGGCTGACCTGGCGCAGAGCGTGCGAAACCGGGTATCGGCAGGGCGAACGGCGAACAGGGATTCCGGGTTGTCGAGGATGGGCCGCATCCAGAAATTACCGGCGGCAGTCGTAAACCAGATCGCCGCGGGCGAGGTGGTGGAGCGCCCGGCCAGCGTGGTCAAGGAATTGCTGGAAAACGCGGTCGATTCCGGCGCCCGGCGGATCGATCTGGCCGTCGAGCGGGGCGGTAAGGACCTGATCCGCGTGGCGGACGACGGCCGCGGAATGGACGCCGAGGATCTCCCCCTGGCCTTTTCGGCCCATGCCACAAGCAAGCTCCAGACCGCCGAAGATCTCGAACGGATCATGACGCTCGGGTTTCGGGGCGAGGCTCTGGCGGCCATCGCCGAAATCTCGCGAACACGGTGCCTCACTCGCACGGCCGATGCCGAAACGGCCATCGCCCTGGAGATCGAAGGGGGCATGCATGGCGAAGTGAAATCGGCATCGGGGCCGCCTGGCACGGTCGTCGAGGTGCGCGACCTGTTCTTCAACACGCCCGTACGCCGCAGGTTTCTGAAGTCGGACACGACCGAGGCCGGCCACGTGAGCGAAGCGTTTCAGCGAGTCGTGCTGGCTTCGCCGAATGTCCACTTCACGTATCGTTCCGGCGGCAAGCTGGTTTACGACATCCCGGCGCAGGCTTCGATGCGTGAGCGGATCGGCATGTTCTTCGGGCAGGATCTGGCCGAGGATCTTATCTGGGTCGACTCGAAAGTGGACGAATACCGGGTTTTCGGATTCGTGGCCCAGCCGAAGCATTCCCGCGGATCGAGCCGGTCGCAGCACTTTTTCGTCGGCGGCCGGTACGTGCGTGACAGAACCTTGACCCATGCCCTGACGGAAGCCTATCGGGGCCTGCTGATGGTCGGCCGTCAGCCGGTGGCTTTTCTGACGTTCGAAATCCCGCCGGACGACCTGGACGTGAATGTCCACCCGGCCAAGACCGAAGTCCGCTTTCGCGATAGCCAGAAGCTCTATGCCCTGCTGCTTTCGGCCGTTCGGCACCGGTTTCTCGGCACGGATCTGCACGAAAGAATTTCGGCCCATGGCCTGGGCGAAGCTACGCCGGCCGACCCGGCCACACCTGAAACGACACAAGCCGAAAGTGCCTCGCCGGGGTTCTCACTGCCTGTGACGGCGGCTTCTCAAGCCGGCGAGACTTTCGCCCTGTCCGGATCGTTATCGGATCGACAGGCCGTCGCGAACTGGTTTCAGGACAGGCCCTCCGTGCCGCCGCTTGCCGCACCGTATCGCGGTGCTCCCGCACCCGGGTCAGGTTCGATGTTCGATTCGGAAGCACGTCCGGGCAATCGCCCTGCACCGGCTTCATGGAGCATGTCCGCCACGGCATCGACACCGTTTCAGGCGGATGTCGATGAAATTCCCGTGTCAGACATCCCGCCGGTGCCGAGGGCCGATGGGGGGCGATCCGTAGAGCCGCCCGTCGATCACGCCACTCAGGAACCACCTCCGATGCTGCGCACGTTCCGCAAGGCGGTGCAGATTCATGACAGTTACCTGGTGGTGGAGACGGACGAGGGGCTTTCGCTCGTCGACCAGCATGCCCTGCACGAACGGATCCTGTTCGAAGAGCTGAAGCTGAAAATTCGCGACGGTGGCGTCGAATCCCAGCGGCTGCTGATGCCCGAAATTCTCGAACTCGAGCCGGCCGACCACGAATTGGCGCTTGAGCATGAAGCCACGCTGACGAAACTCGGCCTGGAGGTGCAGGATTACGGGGCACCGACTCTGGCCGTGCTCTCTTTGCCGACTCTGGCGCGGCATGTCGCGGCTGGCGACCTGGTGCGCGACCTGATCGACCGGTTCCGCCACGCACAGGCCGACCCTGAGCCGGACGCGATGCTGAATCTGACCCTGGCGACGATCGCCTGCAAGGCCGCGGTGAAAGCGGGCGACCCGCTGAATCCGGAAGAGATCGACGCCCTGCTCGCTAAGGCGACTCACTTCGCCCATTCCCACCACTGCCCGCACGGCAGACCGTCATCGCTGAATTTCTCCAAGTCCGATCTTGAGAAGAGGTTCGGTCGCACCTGATTGGACCGGACGCCACTTTCTGATCCCGCAGAGCCCGCCCTCGCATGATTTGCGTCACGATCGCTGAAGAGACCATCGAAAAACTCCGCAAGGCCTGGAACAAGGCCGTCCGGCCAGGTGTCGGCCTGGTCGAGATTCGTCTCGATTATCTGACCGAAGCCCTGGACTGGGTGGCGATTCTAAGAGACCGGCCGAGCCCGGTTCTGGTGACGGCCCGGCGCACCATCGACGGCGGCCGATGGTCGGGCGACGAAACGCACCGCAGGCAAGCGCTCGAGGAAGCCGCGCGAAACGGTGCGGACTGGGTCGACCTGGAGATGGACATTGCCGCGTCGATGCCGCGCGCAGGCATCGGGCGCAGGCTGGTTTCGTTTCATGACATGCACCGGACGCCGGCGGATCTCGCCGATATCGCGGAAAAGTGCGGTGCCGGCGATGCCGACCTGGTGAAGCTCGCCGTGATGGCTCATGGTGTGAAGGACGCTTTCGCCCTGCTCGAAACGGTCCAGAAATCTCAAGCTCGCAGGCCGACGATGGGCCTGGCGATGGGCGAATGGGGCCAGTTCACACGCGTCATCAATGCTCGCTTCGGCGCATCGTGGACATACGCCGTACTCGACGCATCGGCGGCTCCGGCACCTGGAATGTTGTCCGTGCGCGAACTGACGGAACTATATGGCTATGACCGGATCGATCACCACACGGGCATTTGCGCTGTGATCGGCGATCCGATACGGCACAGCAAGAGTCCGCTGGTGCATAACCTGGCGTTCCGGCATCATGAACTGAACCTGGTCTATGTGCCGATACGCGTGGCGGCGGGCGATCTGGACTGGTTCCTGAATAATTTTTCCCGGTTCGGGATACATGGGCTGAGCGTCACGATCCCGCACAAGGAGCAAGTGATCCCGGCGCTCGACGAAGCCGACGAGCTTGTCCGACTGACGGGCAGTTGCAATACAGTGATGGCCGAAGTTTCGGACGGAGGTCCGCATGCTCACCGGCTTTCGGGTTACAATACCGATCTCGCCGCGGCGCTCGATTCGCTGACGGAGGCATTGCGGCTGCGGACCGGCAACGGGGATATCGCGAACCGGAAGGTGCTGCTGCTGGGTGCAGGCGGGGTGGCCAGGTCGCTGGCTTTCGGCCTGGCGCACCGGGGGGCGAAGCTGACGATCGTCAACCGGTCCGCGGAACGTGCCAGGGCTTTGGCCGCCGCGACGGACTCCGAATACGCAGCCTGGGAAGACCGTAACGACATGGCAAGACACGCGGCCATTATCGTCAATGCCACGAGTCTGGGGATGTCGCCTCAGGAGACGATTTCGCCTCTCGAGGCAACTTCGCTCCGCCCGAACCATATCGTATTCGATACGATCTATGCTCCTGAGTGGACAAAGCTCTTGACCGAAGCGCGTGAAGCGGGGGCATACGCCCTGACGGGAATCGACATGTTCGTGAAGCAGGCCGCGGTACAATCCGAATTGTTTACCGGCGGGCGGATCGCGCCGACGGCATCGATGGCCGCATCTCTCCGAACGACCTGACATAATGGGTACATGATCACACCGGAAGTAAAGATCGAAAGGCATTTCACGTGACCGACCCCAAAAAAGAGCCCACTGCGAAACACCTCGTACTGATCGGGTATCGAGGTTCCGGCAAGTCGTCCGTCGGCAAGGAACTGTCCCGGATGCTGGGTCTGGAATGGCTGGATACGGACCGGGCGATCCAGGACAAGTCGAATCTCTCGATTCGGGACATTTTCGCGGACCAGGGCGAAGCCACGTTCCGGGACATGGAGACGGACATCCTGCGCGACCTGACGGCGAAAAGCGCGCAACTGCCCAGCTCGGTGATTTCGAGCGGCGGCGGGATGGTCATGCGTGAGGAGAACCGCCGCCTGATCAAGAAACTCGGGCCGGTGATCTGGCTGAAGATTTCGCCGAAGACGGCGCTGGAGCGGATCACGGCCGACACGGCGACCCCCGGCCAGCGGCCATCGCTGACGAACAATCCGCTGGCGGTCGAGATTCGCGAGATGATCGCCGAGCGTGCCCCGTTCTACGCCGCGACGGCCGACATGACGGTCGAAAATGACGACCCGGCCGTATCGCCGGAAGACCTGGCCTCGCTGATCCTCGACAAACTCCGGGCCACCTCCTGGTACGCCTACCTGATGAACCGGCTCGACAGTTGACCTGCCGCCAGGCCGGACCGGAATCTTCATGACACCTCACTTCACCCTTCTGCTGCACGTGGTCTTCCTCGTCGGGCTGGCGTGGCTCGGTGCGGTCGTCGGCAGTTTCGCCAACGTCTGCGCCTATCGGCTGCCGTTCGGGAAAAGCGTGATCTGGCCGGCATCGCATTGCCCCCGCTGCCTCACGGCGATCTCGGGGCGCGACAACCTGCCGGTCTTCGGCTGGCTGCTGCTGCGCGCCGAATGCCGCCGCTGCGGTTTGCCGATCCCGTCCCGCTATGTGGCGATGGAGATTGTCACAGGGTGCCTTTTCGCACTGGTTCACGTTTCGATCGTGGCCGAACGTGGCTGGAAGTCGCCGATCGACATGATCTACGCGGCACGTCTTCTCCTGGGTGTGTCGCTGGTCACGTTCCTGATCATAGCCACGGTCATGGATTACGACTGGATGATCATTACCGACAGCGTGACGATCCCGGGCATGATCAGCGGCCTGCTACTCGGGACGATCCTGCCCGGATCCCGCCCCGTCCCCATGTCGGCTGACACGCCTCTGAACGGCTTTCTCGTCGGATTCGGCGGGATCGTCGCAGGGTTCGCCGTCGTAGTGATCGTTCGATACGTCGGCGGGATCATCGCCGGCCGTGAGGCGATGGGCCTGGGCGATGCGACGCTTCTGGGCGTCATCGGCGCGCATCTCGGCTGGAAGGCGACGATCATCACATTTTTCATGGCCCCGTTTTTCGGGCTGACGCTGGAATTCTGGAAGGTCGTCCGACGCCTTCGGGATCTCCTGACCGGCCGGCAATCTGCGCAAAACATTAAGGAAATGCCGTTCGGGCCGTATTTGAGCATGGCTGCGATCGTGACGCTTCTGACGTGGCCCCTGCTCTGGAAATACTGGGCCGCCGAACTCTTCGAAGCGATTCGTGTGGTATTCTTGGGTTTGGAGTGAGCCGGGGTTCTCCCACCCGGCTTCTCGCAAGACCCGACGATCGCGGAAGGAACCGTGATGATTCGAAGTCCGCAAAAATTGACGTTCGCCAGAGCCCGGTCACGCCTGGCCTTCTGGATCCTGACTGCCGCCTGCAGCTTCGGCGTCATCGTCTGGTTCCTGATCGCCAACCGTTCGCCCGTCGAAGTGGTTCTGCCCTTCGGCTTCGGAACGCGCACCGGGCCCGTGTCGATCGTCATTTTCGTAAGCATGGCGATCGGAGCATTCTGGGTCATTGCCCTTCAGGCCCTGCTCTCCGCCCGTCGCCACCTGAAAGACGCCTACCGTCGCTGGAGCCGGCCGCGCACCGACACGCCACACCGGTGCGAAGCGCCGCACATCGTCAGCCGGCCGAACCACACGATGGCTTTGGGCTATCACATCGATTCGGAAAAATCCGGTCAGGCAAGTTAAAGCGATTGCACGGAAGATGACGATCAATGATGAAGAGATTGTCCGGACATAGACGGAACAGGAACCTGTGAGAATCGGAAACGATCGGACCCAGCCTGCGAACCTCATCGGGCACATGTGCCGATGGTCGATCGTATGCGCCGGGATCGTCGCGGTTTCCGGCTGCAGTGGTCAGCGGCCCTCACTCGTTCGTAACGGTTCGCTGAAGGCGGGTTTGAGTCAGGTTCAATTCGAAAACGACACCCTCAAGGCCCAGGTGGCCAAGCTCGAAAAGCAGAATCGCCAGCTTCTGGCCGATCTGGACCGCGAGGAATCGCACAGCGGAACGCTGGCGGCTCGGCTGGACGAATCCCGCAACCTGCTGCGGAACCGGGGTGTGAACGTACCGCTCGACGGCGAAGATCCGCGGATCGTGGCTCGGTCCGACGGCACGGAGAACGCCCCTCGCACGACCTTCGGCGAAGTGCGCCCCGCGCCCCGCAGAAGCCGATACGCGTCGGACGACAAACCCGCTGCGGACAACGAGATCCCTGACAACGAACCGGCGGCACGCCCCGCAAAGCCGAAGGGGTATCAGCCGCCCGGATTCCCGGACGATCCGCCCTCGATCGAACGCTTCGGCGACGAGGTTCCGGAGGTGTCGGCCAACGATCTCTCGACAGGATGGCGGCGTCTGAGTTACCGTGATTTACGGGAAAATGTCCCGACAGATCGATCCGCCGCCGCGGCTGGTGCCAGCGGGCGGAAATCGACCACGACCGCACCTTGAGATCGACCTGGTTCATGCAGAAGCACGCCGGCATCATCGATTATGGCATGGGCAATTTACGAAGCGTCCAGAAGGCGATCGAGGCTGTCGGCCATGCGGCGACGATCGTCGACGATCCGCATCGACTTGGCGATTTCAGCCACGTGGTTCTGCCTGGCGTCGGGGCGTTCCGCGACGCGATCGGCCACTTGAAATCCACGGGGCTCGGCCAGGCCTTCGTAGAGGCCGTCGCCAGTGGCCGCCCATGTCTGGGCGTATGTCTCGGGCTGCAGCTACTGTTCGACCGCAGCTTCGAAGACGGCGAACACGAGGGCCTGGGGCTGATCCATGGCGAAGTCGTCCGGTTCACCGCTCAGCCGGGGCTGAAGATCCCCCACATGGGCTGGAACGATCTGAAATTCACCCGCCGCGACCCGCTATTCGAAGGCCTCGGCGAAAACGCTTACGTCTACTTCGTCCACTCCTACCACGGAGTGACGGCCGACCCTGCCGACACACTGGCGACGAGCGATTATGGCGGCACTTTCACGGCAGCCGTTGGCCGGGAGAATTTACGTGCCTGCCAGTTCCACCCGGAAAAAAGTCAGACCGTGGGCTTGCGGATCTACGAGAATTTCATGAATCTGGGTTGACGCGGGCACCAACGTCCGGTCAGTGATCCGGCGAATGGCCGTCGCAGGCCGTCGCCCGGTCGGTTCGTCGGTTCGATCAGGCCCTTGCATCGAGAGGAAAACGACTCGCCATGATTCTTCTGCCCGCGATCGACATGAAAGACGGCCGCTGCGTTCGCCTTCAACAGGGCGACTTCGAACGCCAGACCGTCTATTCCGACGATCCGCTGGAGATGGCCCGGGCCTGGGCCGGTCAGGGCGCCGAATGGCTGCATCTGGTCGATCTGGACGGTGCCAAGGAAGGTGGCCGGTCGATCAATTCGCCGATCGTGGAACGCATCGTGGCGGAATTAGGCCTGCCCGTTCAACTCGGTGGCGGAGTTCGCGACGAGGCGACGATCCGCCACTGGCTCGACCTGGGTGTGCATCGGCTTGTCGTCGGAACCAAAGCCGTGCGAGAGCCCGACTGGTTCGACGGCATGGCCCACAAGTTCCCGGGCAAGCTCGTTCTTGGCCTGGATGCGAAAGGCGGCCGGGTCGCCACGGACGGCTGGCTGAACGTCAGCGAGCTGGATGCCGTCTCCCTGGCGAGTTCGTTCGAGTCGCTCCCGCTGGCCGGGATCGTCTACACCGATATCGCACGCGACGGCATGCTCATCGGCCCGAATTTCGTCATGACGGAACGACTGGCCCGGGAAGTGAACCTGCCCGTCGTCGCATCGGGTGGAGTTTCGAACCTCGACGACCTGGGTAAGCTGGGCAAACTGCCCGTCTGGGGCACGATCGTGGGCAAAGCACTTTACGAAAAGCGATTCACTTTGGAAGAAGCCCTGGCGGCTGTTCGCACGGGCTGAACGTGCGAGCCGTCGGCCTGGAACAGGCCGACGGGGCTCTTAGACATTGGCTTTCAGAACATGCCGAAACCGAAGCCGAAGCCGCCCATGGGGCGGGCGTAGGCATTGATCGAGTTCTGGATCGAATTGTAGCGGGCGATGCCCACCTGTTCCGCGGAGAGCTGCGTCGCGCGGCTGTAGGCTGAGATTTGCTCGTTGTAAGTGGCCGGATGAATCGGATCATGCGGCGGCGTATCGAATTTGTCGTTAGGGGCGTAATATTCCGCGACTCGGGCGAGATGGCCGGGGTTACGGAAACCGTACGAGCTGTCGTCGGTGCGCATCGGGATCGGCTGATGGCGAATGACCGATCGGGCCGCCCCGGGGTGATAATCTTCATCCTTCGCATTCACTTCGACGGGCGGGAAGAATTCGGGGTGGTCGTGCAGCGGATTCGGCGAGAAGGGCGTGTCGAATTCCGTGGAATGGTGCAGTTCGGTCGCCAGAGAGGGGCGCGGCACTTTCCGCCGCGGCTGCGGCTGGCCGCCATCCTGGGCGAAGCCCCAGACGCCGGCGAACATCGAGATCGAAACGAAAGCGAAAATCCGGGCGTTCATCACGCAGTCTCTCCTGATACGTCCATGGTGATTCGTCTTGTTCTCGTCGATCGGCTCAGGATCGCTCTCCGGCGAGCGATCCGGCGGCGGTCAGAGCCGATTCGGCCCCCGCGGAATCCCTGACAGGATCATAGCCCAGATTCGGAGCCAGCCAGCGTTCGGCTTCTCGCAAGGACATACCCGAGCGGACGGCATAATCGGCCACCTGGTCGGCCGTGAGCCAGTCCACAGCGAAATAGCGGCTTTCCGGGTGGCTGAAGTACCAGCCGGAGACGGACGCCGCCGGATACATGGCCATCGATTCGGTGAGACCGATGCCGCACCGGCTTTCGGGGTCGAGCCAGCGCCAAAGTGTGCGCTTCGGGGTGTGGTCCGGGCAGGCCGGGTAACCGGGCGCGGGGCGAATGCCCCGGTATTTCTCGCCGATCAGTTCATCGTTCGTGAGATTCTCGACCGTGCCGAAGCCCCAGTCGATGCGTGCTTTCCTGTGCAGGTACTCGGCGAAAGCTTCGGCGAATCGATCCGCCAGCGCCTTCACCAGGATACTGTTGTAAGTATCGTGGTCCGCACGCTCCAGGGCAAGTGCGAGTTCGTCGGCACCCAGACCGGCGGTGACGGCGAAGCCACCCAGATAGTCGATCTTGCCGCTCTCGGCCGGGGCGACGAAGTCGGAAAGGCTCAGGAAGTGTTTCTGGCCGACACGCTCCCACTGCTGGCGGAGCATGGGGAACCGGTAAAGCTCTTCGGCCTTCGATTCGTCGGCGAAGCAGACGATGTCCTCACCTTCCGTGTGAGCAGGCAGAAACCCGTAAACGCCACTGGCCCGGATCGACCGGTCGGCGACGAGGCGGTCCAGCATTTTCAGGGCGTCTTCGTACAGTTTGGTCGCTTCGGGCCCGGTGTGCGGGTTACGCAGGATCTCGGGGAACTTGCCCTTGAACTCCCAGGCCATGAAGAACGGCGACCAGTCGATGTAGGGAATCAGGTCCGCCAGGGGCATGTCGTCGATGGCGCGAACGCCAGTGAACGCAGGCCGGGGCGGGTCGTAGGCGTCCCAATCGATGGGATAGCGGCCGGCCCGGGCGGTGTCGAAGGTGACGAGATTGCGGGCCCGCTTGCGCGCGAAGCCGGCGCGTTCCTCATCCTGCGACTTGCTCAGGGCTGCGAGAAAATCGGGGCGGACTTCGTCGCGTATGAGCTTGTCCACCACGCCGACGCACTTCGAAGCGTCCTTCACATGCACCACAGGGCCCTCGTAGGCCGGGGCGATCTTCACCGCCGTATGGCGCGGGCTGGTGGTGGCACCGCCGATCAGAAGAGGCATCGTGAACCCTTCACGCTGCATTTCCGAGGCGACGTGCGTCATCTCTTCCAGGCTCGGCGTGATCAGGCCCGACAGGCCGATCATGTCGACATCGTGCTCGCGGGCCTTCTTCAGAATATGGTCGCACTGGCACATCACGCCCAGGTCGATGATGTCGTAATCATTGCAGCCGAGAACTACGCCCACGATGTTCTTGCCGATATCGTGCACGTCGCCTTTGACGGTCGCCATGAGGATCTTGCCACGAGCCTTGCGTTCGCCGGCCCCGGCCTTCTCGGCTTCCATCGAGGGCATCAGGAAGGCCACGGCCTTTTTCATGACCCGGGCGGACTTGACCACCTGCGGCAGGAACATCTGCCCTGCCCCGAACCGGTCGCCCACTACGTTCATGGCGTCCATAAGCGGCCCTTCGATGATCGAAAGGGTCGGCTTGTACTTCGTCAGGGCTTCGGCCAGGTCGGTGTCCAGGTAGTCGCCCAGGCCGTGGATCACCGCATGCGCCAGCCGCTCTTCGAGAGATCCGTTCCGCCAGGCTTCGTCCTTGACCTTCTCCTTCTTGCCTGTGCCCTTCAGGGTTTCGGCGAATTCGATCAGCCGGTCCGAAGCATCGGGGCGGCGGTCGAAGAGGACGTCTTCCACCTTTTCCAACAGTTCCGGCGGGATGTCCTGATAGACCATCAACTGCGTCGGGTTGATGATCGCCATGTCCAGGCCGGACTGAATGGCGTGATACAGAAATGCCGAGTTCATGGCCTCGCGGACGAGATCATTGCCCCGGAACGAGAACGACACGTTCGAAACGCCGCCGGACGTGCGGGCCCCGGGGCAGACGGTCTTGATCCGCCGCAGTGCCTCGAAGAAGTTCAGGGCGTAGCGGTTGTGCTCCTCAATCCCGGTGCCGACGGTCAGAATATTCGAATCGAAGATGATGTCGGTCGGGTAATATCCGGCCTTTTCGATCAGCAGGTCATAAGCCCGCTTGCAGATGGCGACCTTGTTCTCGACTTCCGTCGCCTGACCGACCTCGTCGAAGGCCATTACCACCACGGCGGCGCCATATCGCCTGATCAGCCGGGCCTGCTCCAGGAACTTGTCTTCGCCTTCTTTGAGACTGATGGAATTGACGATCGAACGGCCCTGAACGCACTTCAGGCCCGCTTCGATCACGTCGAACCGGGAGCTGTCGATCATCACCGGCACGCGGGCGATATCAGGCTCGGCCGCGATCAGGTTGAGGAAGCGGGTCATCGCCGCCACGCCGTCGATCAGGCCTTCGTCCATGTTCACGTCGATCACGTTCGCGCCACCGTCCACCTGGTCGCGAGCGATCGAAACGGCCTGGTCGTAATTGCCTTCGCGGATCAGCCGGGCGAACTTGCGTGAACCGGTGATGTTCGTGCGCTCGCCGACGTTCAGGAACGTGATCCCTTCCTGAAACCCGATCGGCTCCAGGCCCGAGTAGCTGGCCAGCGGCTGCCAGTCCGGCTTCGGCCGGGGTGCGTAATCCTGCACCGCGGCGGCGATCTGGCGGATGTAATCCGGATTGGTGCCGCAGCATCCGCCGACGATGTTCAGCCAGCCGTTGCGGGCGAATTCGCCGATGACCTTGGCCATATGATCGGGCGGGTCGTCGAAGTTGCCGAAACCGTCCGGCAGACCGGCGTTCGGGTGACAACTGATGCCGCATGTGGCCACCTTGGCCAGCGTTTCCAGGTAGGGCCTCATGTCCTCGGCACCGAGGGCACAATTGATCCCCACGGTCAGCATCGGGAAGTGGCGGATCGATTCCCAGAAGGCTTCAGCCGTCTGCCCCGACAGGGTCCGGCCCGATTTGTCGGTGATCGTCACCGAAATCATCACCGGCAGGCGTTTGCCCGTCCGGTCGAAATGTCGCGAGATCGCGAAGAGACAGGCTTTCAGGTTCAGCGTATCGAACGTCGTCTCGGGGAAGAGAATGTCCACCCCCGCCTCGACGAGCGCATCGACCTGCTCGCCATAGACTTCGACGAGTTCGTCGAACGTCACGGCGCGATAGCCCGGGTCGGCCACGTTCGGCGAGATCGAGGCCGTCTTGGTCGTCGGGCCGATCGACCCCGCGACGAACCGGGGCCGGGCCGGATTCCGGGCCGTATAGTCGTCCGCCGCTCTGCGCGCGACAGCCACCGCCGCGAAGTTCAGCTCGCGAACCAGGTGCTGCATGTCGTAGTCGGCCATGCCGATCTTCGTCGCGTTGAACGTGTTGGTTTCGATAATGTCCGCACCGGCTTCGAGATACGCCCGATGGACTTCCTCGATGATCTCGGGCCGGGTAATCGAAAGCAGGTCGTTGAAACCTCGAAGGGGAGTCTTGTGATCGGCGAACCGGTCGCCGTGAAAGTCGCGGTCCGTCAAGCCGTATGTCTGGAGCATCGTCCCCATCGCGCCATCGAGAATCAGAATGCGTTCCTGAATCAACGACTCGACGGACGGCCTGGCTGAATTCGACATGGCGCTCGATCGATTCCTGTCCGGTTCGGGTTCACGGGCAACCCGAATCGAATTTTTCAGAATTGTGACAACGTTCCCGGACCGTTTGGACAGCCCTCGAAACGCCTGTGGGCAAATGGTCCCGCAATGGCATTCCGGTATCATTATCCCTGCGGAAAGCCGGGCATGTCAAGCTGAGCGAAGCGAGACAAAGCCTTGATCCGACGCTTCCGATTCGTTTAGGCTGAAACGGATGACCCTGCGGCCCCACTTTCCGCAGACCGCTCGATCGACCTGCCCCGGGAGCACCACGACCCACATGAGCACCGCCCCTCGCATCCTCATCATGGACGACGACGCCGAGATCATTGAGTCTCTGCAGGCGATCCTCGAATCACGCGGCTACAGGGTCGCGACCGCCCGCGACGGCTCGACGGGCCTGGAACTGGCCGAAGCCGATCCGCCCGACCTGCTGATTCTCGACATGATGATGCCGAAAAAGAGCGGCTTCCTCGTGCTGGAAAAACTGCGAACCCGGCCCGAAGGCCTGTTCCCGACGATCATGATGACCGGCAACGAAGGCAGCCGCCACCGTGCCTATGCCGAAATGCTCGGCGTCAAGGATTATCTGCGTAAACCCTTCCCGCTCGACAAGCTCCTCAAGGCCATCCGCGAAGCCCTGACCGAAGCTGGCCACACGTTGCCGGAAGCCGATGTGGCCACGGCAAGCACCCCGGAAGAAGAAGACGAACTCATCTGAACCGCGCCGACGGAACGTGCGGGCCAATCGCCGAAACCGCTTCTTCGGGGCCTCTCGACCGATGATACCCCCGCTCGCCCAGGCGACGAATCCTCTCTTCCATACGCTGACTGACGTGATTCTCGGCATCGAATCACGTCAATTTTCTTGCGTCGACGTCGTCACCGATTGTCTGCGGCGGATCGATGCCCTCGAACCGGCGATCCAGGCATGGGTTTCCGTCGATGCCGACGGCGCGATCTTCGCTGCGCGAGCGTCCGACGCACGCCGGGCTGCCGGTTCGCCTCTGAGTAGACTCGATGGAATCCCTTTCGGCGTCAAGGATATCGTCGATGTCGCCGGCTGGCCGACCATGGCCGGCTTCGCCCCCTGGAAGCACCGGATCGCCGCCCGGGACGCCGCGATCGTGGCCGAAATGAAGCGGATCGGCATGATCCCGCTGGGCAAGACGGTCACGACACAGTTCGCCTCGATCGATCCTCCGGCCACTCGCAATCCGTGGAATCTCGACCGAACTCCCGGCGGTTCCTCCAGCGGTTCGTGTGCGGCGGTCGCCTGCCGTATGGTGCCAGTCGCCCTCGGCTCGCAAACCGGCGGTTCGATCAACAGGCCAGCGAGCTTCTGCGGCGTCGCAGGTGCGAAACTGGCTTACGGTGAATGGCCGGTCGAAGGTGTCGTGCCGTGTGCTGACCGGCTCGATACGCTCGGACCGATCGTACCCCACGTTCAGGATTTACGCCTGCTGCTCGCTGAAGTCTACCCTGGTTCAGGACAAAAGCCGCGATCAGGAACGGACGCCCCCCCGAAACCTTTACGCATCCTGCACATCGGGGGGCGGTTCCGGGATCTGGCAGATCGATCCATGAACGATGCCGTGGCGTTCGCGAGCGGTCGACTCGAGGCTTGCGGGCACGTGGTGGAGTCGAGCGATTGCACCGACTTCTTCGATGAGGCGATTTGGGCAACCCACCGGGTCGTCATGATGAGCGGCTGCTACCGCACGCACGAGAACTGGTTCGCCGAACATCCCGGGGACTATCTGCCGAAGATTCGGGACTGGGTCGAAACCGGCGCGGACCTGGTTCGGAACCAGCCCGCAGCCGTTACAGCGGCGGAAATGGCCCAGGACCATGCGAAACAGGTACTTACGCAATTTTTCAGCGATTACGACGCACTCCTCGTGCCGGCGGCACGCGGAGCTGCCCCTACGCCCGAGACCACGGGCGATCCGGTCATGAACGCCCCGTGGACACTGCTGGGAGTCCCGAGCGTGACCGTTCCCGTTCGACTCAGCGACGAAGGCCTGCCGCTCGGAGTTCAACTGATCGCCGCCGGGCGAGATATCGCCACGTTCGACCGTATCCTGAACGCTGGCAGGAACATTCGCTGATAGCGCAGAAACGTAGTTCGAGCAGCGTTTCGGCCGATGGAACCCGCGAAGTGATCAGGCCATGCCGGCGACGGAGGGCCCGAAACCGAACATGTCGCGATATTTCGCCAGGAAGCCTTCGAGCTTCCGGATGGCTTTGTATTTTTCGTCCGAAACCTGAGGCACTTTCAGGCCGATTTCGCCTGCGATTTCGGCGATACCTGCGCCGTGCGACCAGAGTTCGATGATCCGGTCCTGACGCGGCGTCAGGACTTTCTCGCGAGCAGTGCGCAGAAGATCCGCGATGGCATAGCGTTCCGTCGGATCGGCATCCACGGCGGCGGGCGAACCGGGGGCGTCTAGGACTTCGTCGAGCGGCAAGTAGCGCTTCAGACGCTGCGTCTTCTTCCGTACGGCATCGACCACGCGGATCAGCTCGCGCCGTTCCGGGCTTTCGACGCCCGCTTCGCTATCGAGCAGCCCGGACCAGTTCAGGCCATTTCGGACTTTTTCCAGAAGCCGCACGCAGACTTCCTGCGTACAGTCCTCCCAAAGCCCGGGATCGATCCTGGCGTTGGACCAGCAAGTGGTACAGTAACGCTGGATCGAACGGATCTGGTCCAGATCGACGATCGTCGAGAAGACGACCAGACCACAAATCAGGTTGACAGCGGCGGGAGCGATTCGGCGGCCCATCAGTGACGTTTCGCCGACACGCTCGCTGGATTCGGAATGGTCGATCACGGTTCTGGCTTCGATAGACATGAATTCGAAACGCGAGGCGGGGCCAGGATTGAGACAGCATGTCAACGCTAGGTAATGGTGACGCGACGGAAGTCGCAAGTCAACCCGGAAAGACCGAAAATCCGGACAGATTCCGGAAACGGAACGGGGCGGCCTGCGCCGCCCTGCCCCAAGAGAACGATATTCAGGCCATGCAAGAGGTTCAGACGACGTCCGGGACTTCGTAGCCCTTGCGGTATTCGCGAGTGAGCATCTGGTCGGCCTCGCTGTCGTTGATGAACGACTCGGTCGCAGGATTGATGGCCAGTTTGCGGCCCAGGCGATAGGAAATGTTGCCCAAGTGGCAGAAGGCCGAGCTGAGATGGCCTTCTTCGATGTCGGCGTTGAGCTTCTTGTGGTCGCGTGCCTTCACGGCGTCGACGAAGTTGCGGTAGTGGTCGCCGCCGCCGGAGCCCTTGGCGCCGGGTTCGAGCTTGTTGCCCATAAAGGCCTGCCAGTTCGTGTAGCTGGTGATGGCCAGAACGCCTTCGGTGCCGTAGAAAATGTCGCCGACACGGACGCCCAGTTCATCGTTGGTGTCGCGGCCGCGCACTTCGAACTGAAGCAGGGCGTCAGGGAATTCGAAAGCCACGAACTGGGTGTTCGGCGTTTCGGCCTGATCCTTGTAACCGAGACGGCCGCCGGAGGACATGACCGTACGAGGGAATTCCCGCTTGTTCAGGCCCCAGCGGGCAAGGTCCATCTGGTGGATGCCCTGGTTGCCCAGGTCGCCGTTGCCGGTGTTCCAGTACCAGTGCCAGTTATAGTGCAACCTGTTGGCGTTGAAGGGTTTCATCTCGGCCGGACCGGTCCACAGATCATAATTCAGGCTTTCGGGAACGGCACTGTCGTCCTTGAAGCCGATCGAATCGCGGCGCTTGTAGCACAGGCCCTTGGCCAGGAAGACCTGCCCCAGCTTGCCGGAATGGAGGAAGTCCATCGCCTCATGGATGCCCTTATGGCTGCGGCACTGGGTGCCGGTCTGGACGATCCTGCCGTATTTGCGGGCAGCTTCGACCATGCGGCGGCCTTCCAGAACGTTGTGGCTGACGGGCTTTTCGACGTAAACGTCCTTGCCGGCCTGACAGGCCCAGATCGTGGCGAGGGAGTGCCAGTGATTCGGCGTGGCCACGCTGACGATGTCGATCTCCTTGTCTTCCAGAACCTTGCGCAGGTTCTGAACGACTTTCGGTCCGGTGCCGTATTTGGCCGTGATGGCTTTTTCGGCCTTGCCGGTGACGCTCAGGTCAGCGTCGCAGATCGTCGTGATGCGGCAGTCAGGCTGATTGAGAAAGCCGCCGACGTGATCCATGCCCCGGCCGCGGACGCCGATGACGGCGACGCGGAGGACGTCGTTGGCGCCCGCCTTTTTGGCGGGGCTGGCGGCCGGCGACTTTTCGTCCTGGGCTTTCAGGAGGGCCCCTTCGGCGGCCACACCGGCCAGGGCGGCGGAAAGAGCGGCCGAATTTTTCAGAAAGTCACGGCGATCGAGAGGGTTCGAAGGCGTCATCGGTGTCAATTCTCCCAAGGGGACGTTTCGTACGAAACAGGCCGTTCGCGGTTCGAAGGAAGTTGGAGGCAGTGTCGCCGGGCAATATGGCGGACCGATTGCCGCAACCGGACGACCGAAACGGATCGTGGAAATGACGTCGACGTTTCGGAATGTCAGGCAGCGGTACGAGGCGATGCGAATGCGGGACTGATCAGATATCTAATCACAGGCGCGGCCGTATCGCAAGAAAATGTCCGGTCGAAGTCCTCGAGGGTCACCCGGCGAGGGAATCGGCGGTCGTGTGACGGGGGCGAAATCGACGAATCCGAAGTCATCCGGAATGTTGCCCGGCCCACGCGAAATTGTTAGTATGCCACACGTAACGCGTCCCGCGGCACGGAAACGAACGCGGACGAGAGAACAGAACGATCGAGCGGCGTGCCGATAGAAGTACGGCATGGCGATTTTCGTTATCGCGAATCGCGAGAGGCTCGAGCGATTGCGGCGGGTGACCGACGTGGTCCCGCCGGAGTTTCGACGCCCTGCACGAACCCTGGAGCGAACCTAGAACGATGGCCGATTCCACCAAGTACGTTTATTCCTTCGGCGGCGGCAAGTCCGACGGCGACGGCAAGATGAAGGCCCTTCTCGGCGGCAAGGGTGCGAACCTGGCCGAAATGTCCCGAATCGGCCTGCCGGTGCCTCCCGGTTTCACCATCACCACCGAGGTTTGCACCTACTATTACGATCACGGCCGGACTTATCCTGAGGTACTGCAGGCCCAGGTGGAAGACGGGATCGCCAAGGTCGAGGCGATCATGGGCACGAAGTTCGGCGCGACCGATTCGATGCCGCTGCTGGTGGCCGTTCGCTCGGGTGCCCGCGACTCGATGCCGGGCATGATGGACACGATCCTCAACCTCGGCCTGAACGACCAGACGGTCGAAGCCCTGGTGAAGGCCACGAGCAACGAACGGTTCGCCTGGGACTGTTATCGCCGGTTCGTGCAGATGTACGGCGACGTCGTCCTCGGCGTGCAGAAGCGCGAAGGCGAAGACCACGAGCCGTTCGAAGTCGTGATCGAAAAGCTCAAGGAAGAGCGTTATCACGATCACAACATGGAAGACACCAAGCTTTCCGTGGCTGACCTCAAGGAACTGGTGGCCCGCTTCAAGAAGCTGGTGAAGGACCGCACGGGCCACGACTTCCCGGCCAACCCCTGGGATCAGCTCAAGGGTGCCGTGGGCGCAGTGTTCGGCTCGTGGATGAACGACCGGGCGATCGTCTATCGCCGCAAGTACAACATCCCGACCGAGTGGGGCACCGCCGTCAACGTGCAGGCGATGGTCTTCGGCAACACGGGCGAGAAGTCCGGTTCCGGCGTGGCCTTCACCCGCAACCCGGCCAACGGGGCGAACGAATTCTACGGCGAATTCCTGATGAACGCCCAGGGTGAGGACGTCGTCGCCGGCGTTCGTACGCCGGACCCGGTGGCTGATCTCAAGAAGGTCATGGCTTCGGCCTACGATGAACTGGACCGGATCCGCGGCGTGCTGGAAAAGCACTTCAAGGACGTTCAGGACTTCGAGTTCACGATTCAGGACAGCAAGGTCTTCATGCTTCAGACGCGTAACGGCAAGCGCACGGCCATGGCCGCGCTGAAGTTCGCGATGGACATGCATAAGGAAGGCCTGATCGACTGGAAGACGGCCGTTCTGCGGAACCCGGCCGACCAGCTCGAACAGCTTCTGGCCCCGGTCTTCGATGCCGCCGAAGTCAAGAAGGCGGCCGTGATCGCCACCGGCCTGCCCGCCGGCCCCGGCGCCGCGACCGGCAAAATCTACCTGAACGCCGAGCGTGCCGTGCTCGCCGCCGAACGGGGCGAACGCGTGCTGCTGGTGCGCGTGGAAACCTCTCCGGAAGACCTTCGCGGCATGATCGCGGCGGAAGGCATTCTGACAGCCCGGGGCGGCGTTTCGTCGCACGCGGCGCTGGTCGCCCGCCAGATGGGCAAGGTCTGCATCTGCGGCGCCGCGGGCCTGGATGTCAACTACGAAGGCAAGACGGTCAAGGTCGGCGACAAGGTCTTCCACGAAGGTGACTACCTGTCGATCGACGGCACCTCGGGCCAGGTCTATGCCGGCCAGGTGAAGACGGCTCCTTCGGAGATCGTCGCCGGCCTGCTCAACGGCGACAAGGAAGCCCAGAAGACCGAAAAATTCCAGTCGTTCAAGCAATTGATGGACTGGTGCTCGGAAGCTTCGCGGATGACCGTCCGCACCAACGCCGACACGCCGGAACAGACCTCCAACGCCATCGCCTTCGGCGCCACGGGCATCGGCCTGTGCCGTACGGAGCACATGTTCTTCGAAGGTGACCGTATCGACGCCATGCGGGAGATGATCCTCTCCACCGACCTGGCCGACCGCGAAGCCGCCCTGGCGAAGCTCCTGCCGTATCAGCGGTCGGACTTCTACGGCATCTTCAAGGCCCTCGGTGGCCTGCCGGCGACGATCCGCTTCCTGGATCCCCCGCTGCACGAGTTCCTGCCGCACACGAAGGAACAGCAGATGGACCTTTCCCGCAAGATCGGCGTGCCGGTCGAGCGGATCATGGCCCGCGTGCACGAACTGCACGAATTCAACCCGATGCTCGGCTTCCGCGGCTGCCGCCTGGGCATCAAGTTCCCGGAAATCACCCGCATGCAGGCCCGCGCGGTTTTCGAAGCGGCGGCACAGTGCGTCGCCGAGAAGATCCCGTGCAAGCCCGAGATCATGATCCCGCTGGTCGGGTTCAAGAAGGAACTCGAGCTGCAGGTCGCGATCGTCCACGAAACGGCCAAACAGGTCGAAGCCGAAAAGGGCGTGAAGCTGGCCTATCATGTCGGTACGATGATCGAAGTGCCCCGGGGCGCGCTGACGGCCGACGAAATCGCCGATTCGGCCGAATTCTTCAGCTTCGGCACCAACGACCTGACTCAAACGACCATGGGCATGAGCCGCGATGACAGCGGTTCGTTCCTGGGGCCTTATCAGGAAGCTGAAATCCTCAAGAAGAACCCGTTCGCCTCGATCGATCAGACGGGCGTGGGCCAACTGATGGAAATCGCCATCGCCAAGGGCCGCAAAACCCGCCCGAACATCAAGCTGGGCATCTGCGGCGAACACGGCGGCGACCCTGATTCGGTCGTGTTCTGCCACAAGATCGGGCTGGATTACGTCTCCTGCTCTCCCTACCGCGTGCCGGTCGCCCGCCTGGCGGCCGCTCAGGCCGCGATCGGCTGAGCCGGAACGGATCCGTTTCTGAAGTAATCGAACGGATCCGGTCGCAGCTCGCGGCTGGATCCGTTTTTTCGTTGCAATCGATTCAATCGCCAATCACATGTATTTTTTTCGCAATCGCCATATTTTATTGTTTCGATCATTTTATACGAGTCGTAACTTACGCACTTATCGTATTTTCTCACTCATCTTGATTCCTCCACCTGAAAGCCAATCTATGCGTGGATCTCGCCCAGGCCGCAACTATAAACGCCGTCAAAGGGTCGCATCGACCAGGCATTTGCGTTCGATTCCGTATGTTATGCCGCTGGAAAGCCGTTGCTTGCTCGCCGCGCCAGGCGATCTCGTGCCCGGCACGCTCTACACGGATGCCGCCTGGTACGACTCCAACGGCGATACCGTCGAGGTGCAGGTGATCGGCGGGGCGGGCGGTTTCACGATCGGCCTGGAAGGCGGGGCTGTCAACAATGCCGACGCGGACAGGATCAACCTGATCGGTCTTTCGGCCGAGAGCAGCCTGATCATTACCGTTACGCCCAATGAGCTGGACATCGCCGCCGGCGCGCCGTTCAACCACATGTTCTCGAGCGGATACACGAACGTACGGCTGATCTCTTCGGTGCCCGACCCGGACCACCCCTCGGCCCCCGTCACGCAAATCGACGGCATTCAGCTGAGTGCCGCAGTCGTGGCCCGGATCGAGCTGCCGGCGGTGACGATCGGCAACGTGTCGCTGGATACGGGGCAGGCGCCCTTCGTCGACCGTGTCAACACGACGACGATCAACCAGACGCTCGAATCGGGCATGTATCTGCCGGTAACGGGCCTGATCGGCATGGGCAACCTGTTCGCCAATAACGTCGACTCGATCGTGATCGACGGCGTGATCAGCGCCAAGACGGGCAACCCGAACGATCCTTCGCAGACGAACAACTTCAATGGCGTGATCGAAGTGTCGGGCTCGATCGGCTCGGTCGTCGGTCTCCGCAGCGGGTTGAACGGTTCGATTCGGGCCGGCTCGATCGGCCGGGTCAATGTCGCCGCGATCGCGGGCGAGATCCTCACGCCGGGCAATCTGACGATCGCGTTTCCCGCGGCTTTCGCGGGTTTCGTCACGGTCGGCGGGCACCTGAACGCCGGCTTCCCGCTGGCGGACGGCAAGAAGTTGACGGGCCAGATCACGGCCGGCGGCGGCATTTCCGGGTTCGAGCCTTCCTTGACCGACCCGCTGTCGATGCCGGACGGATTCGCCGGGGTCGTCATCAATTCGAGCCCGACGATCGGCATCGCCGATATCGCCATCAACGGCGGCGCCGCCATGCGGCTCATCAGCGCTTCGAGCATCGGCAACATCACGGCGAACGAATTCACCAAGGCCTTCATCGCCGAAGCTGGCACGTCGATCGGAAATCTGGAGTCGTACATCGCCGACCTGGCCGGTACGATCCGGGCGGGGACGGACATCGGCAACATCAAATCAGGCGTGGGCATGAAGGCCGATCTCATCGCGGGCCGGAACATCGGTTACATCACCGGCGTCACGGGCGGGATTGGTTCGAAGTACATTCTGGCGGGCGGCAACCTCGCCGGGATCGATGTCGTTCAGATAGATTCCGTGCAGACGATCATCACCGTTTCCGGCGATCTAGGCGATATTCGCATCCGTAACGGTATATGGTCCGCTGCGACGAAAGCCCGTAAGATCGGGAATGTGACGGTCGACAGCGGTCGTCTGATCATGGCCGATTTCATATCGCAGACCAGCATCGGCGACATATATGTCCTTAACTATGATCAGAATGCGATTCAGGGCGGAGCATTCATCGCTGGAACTGATCTCGGATTCGTCGAAGCCTATTCCCACGTCGGAACTAGCATTTATGGAGCTTTGTTTCAGGCAGGCGGAAGCATCGAAGGGCTCAAAGGTGTCTCGTACGGCAATGTCGTTTATCCGATTTTCCCTCCCGACGTTCCACCTCCTCCGGCCCCCGTACCGGCCGATGGGATCTCGTCAGTCCAGATCATTGGCGGTTCGATAGGTCCCGTGCTCGGAATTTCCTACGCGGGCCGGGGCATCGCTGATTCACTGATCACCAGCAGTTCCTGGGACATCGATTCGGTCGAAGGCTTCGGAAACAGCGCCGGACTCATGAACGTCAAGGTGATCGCCTCCGAAAACATCGGCCGGATCGAAGGCCGCGTGTGGGCGGCTGGCGATGCGATCTCCAAATCGCTGATTTCGACCGATTACGGCGGAGTCGGCAGCGTCATCGCCGAAGCCGGCCCCGCTGGCGGTACAGCGATCAACAATACGATTTTCGACATTGCGGGGACCATCGGCACGATTGCCGCTTTTTCGCATGCCGACGGGATTGCGCTCGTTACGGCCGATGCGGGCGGCTATGGCGATATCACGGTCGTGGTCAAAACGACCGAAATGGGTTCGGGCATTACCAGCTCCAAATTCAAGTCCTACACCGGCGGGTTCGGCGACATCAACGTCGACAGCAAATCTCTGGCAGGTTCCGCGATCGACACGTCGACCTTCGACTCCGCCGCCGGCATCGAAGAAATCGTCGCAACTAGCTACGCCGGTCCGGCGATCACGGGTGGCACGTTCGACGCGGTCGGCGAGATCGGCAAAGTTTGGGGCGAATCACGCAAATCGGGCCCGGCCGTCGAATTGTCCAAATTCACTTCGAAAACCAGCTCCATCGGCAATTCCGGCGGCATCACGGCGATCGCGCGTGGCGGTGCCGCCACGGCCGATGCTCTCACAGGCTCGGAATTCCGGGCCGCAGTCGACCTCGGCCCGATCAAGGCCACGGCATTCGGCGGCACAGCGATCACCGGCGCGACTTTCCTGGCCGATTCGGATAAGGACAACATCGGTCGTATCGTTGCCGTCGAGGCACGTTCCGAAGGTCGAAACCTGCTCTCTTCGGCCGGGATCGTTGTGTCGACATTCACCGGGACGGCCATCGGCCCGGTCGACGTTACCATCACCACCGTCGAAGGCGGCACGGGGATCTCAGGCTCGACGTTCACCGCCGTTTCGGCCATTTATGACGGTTTCGGCAATTTCGACAACAAGGGCACGATCGGCAACGTGACGGTCAACAATGCCTCGATGACAGGAACCGGCAACGGGATCGAATCGTCCGTATTCCTGGCAGGTTCGGCCGGTTCGATCGGAAACGTGATCGTGACGGTCGATCTGGGCGAAGCGATCGTCGGTTCCACCTTCGACGCGGCCGTCAGCGACCTCGATCAGAACCTGTTCACCTCCACGATCGGCATCGTTTCGGTCACGACGAGCCGTTCGAACGACTTCACGAAGAACGTGGCCGGAATCGACATGTCGACGTTCAAGGCGAACGCCGGGATCAGCAGGATCTTCGTCAGCACCGTCGGCACTGGCGTGAACGGAAGTACCTTCAACGCCGACGCCGATCACGGCGGCCTGGGCGACATTCCGGGCCCGATCGGCATCATTCGGGTCCTCGTGCCCGGCAGAAACGCCTCGGGCGTGGTTCAGTCCACCTTCACCGGTTCCTCGATCAGCGATATCCTCGTTCGGCTCGAAGCCAACGCGACCACGGCCATGGATGCGATCCGCGGCTCGACATTCACCGCGCTCGTCACCTCCATCGGCGATATCACCGTCGTGGACGCCGGGCTCGGTTACGCCATCGCCGACAGCATGTTCGTCGCCGTCAAATCGATCGGCAACATCAGCGTCACCGGCGACATCGTCAACACCCAGTTCATCGTCACGAACTCGACGATCGGGAATGTCTACGTCCAGGGCAAACTCGACCAGAGCCTTTCGATGCAGGCCGAATTTTTCGGCAATATCACGTTCGAAATGCTCGCGGCCGCAAAGGTGTCGCTCTGGCTGCCGAAAGTCGTCGCGATGGGGAACCTCTCCGTCACGGCCACCGGTTCGCTGCTCGCCAATCTCGAACTGTCGGCTCCATCCCTGGTTCAGGCCGGGAATATCTTCGTCGACGGCCAGCTGGCGTTGGCGAGCAGCCTTATGAGCGTCACGAACCTCGGTTCGTTCCAGGTCGGCTCGCTGGCGGCATCTACGGGCAACGTCGGGCTGACGATCGGAACGACCTCAGCATCGTCGCAGATCGGGGCGATCGTCATCGGGCAGGCACCCACGGGCAAAACCCAGCACACGTTCCGGTTCGGGGCTTACGGCGGCAATCCGGACGCCGTCGTCGGTTCGGCTTCGGGCAACGCGAAAGCAGGCCAGGGTGCCGTGATCGGCAATGTGCGTTTCGTCCTCAATCAGGGGGCGAAATCGGCTGCCTCACAAACGAAGAAGCCCGCGCCGAAGCCAGCGAAGGCGGTCGTCAAAACGTCGCCACGCAGCTCGGGCAAGGGCAAATGAACCCGCGACATCGCAGCGAGCGAAACGGGGTATTCGAATGACATCGCGAGAAAGCCCGGCACGATCGCCGGGCTTTCTCGTTCGATTTCATTTCGGCCGGATCGTTATCGGTTAATCCTGGACGATTCGATCGAAAGCGCCGGTGTCAATCGGCTTTGATGGAATAGACGATAGCCGGGCCACGTTTCAGTGTGCCCGAAAATTCGTACCAGCGGCTTTCCGAACCACGGCGCGGGGGCTTCGGCATATCGACCGAGTTCAAATTCACTTCGTCGTAGGGGCTGCCCCAGTAGCCATGAAGGTCGACGTAAGCCCCTCGCGAGATGGAGACGCGTGATTCGCCGTCATCGACTTCGAAATCGAACAATTCGCGGTCCGGGGCCGGGCTCTGCGACATGACGATCGAAAGCCGGCCGGTCTTCCCGAAATTGACGATGCTGCTCGACACGTTCAGCCCGTCTTCCGTCGGATAGCTCACGATCAGGCTGTCCATCGATATCGACGAATTCGTGACGTCGAAGCCATCGTCGCCCGAGAAGTCGCTCTGGACGGCTTTCACGTTCCATTCGGTCTGGCCCATGCCGAGGATCGAAATCGCATCGATATCGTCGAACTGGTTGTCGTTGCCGTCGCCGCCGCGCGGATCCGTACGGCCCAGATATTTGACCACGATCGAATCGGCCATGAAATTCGATTTGCCGACCGATTTCGAAGTGTCGACCGAGACACCGTCCTTCGTGGCATTTCGATAGGTACCCAGAAAGAACACTCCGCCGTTGTCGGCAAGCGTCGTCGCCCGGCCCAGGCTGTCGGCGGCCTGGAAGTAGACCGTCTTCGCCCTGAGTTTCGAACCGCTGTCGAAGATCAGGGCCGAAGTGTCCAGCGACCGGCCCGCCGTGCGGCCATTCGTGATGAGCACGGTCACGCCGTCCTCGATGGTGAGGGTCACACCGGCGGCGACATGCACTTCGCCCTTGAGGATATAGGTCGTCCCCTGACGGAATGTCGTGTTGCGTACGATATCGGCCGAGATCGTGACGACGGGTGCCGGCGTGGTCACAGGCGGCGCCGGCGGCAGCGGCGAATCGACGGTACGCGGCAGGCTCAGGATGGCGGTTTTGCCGCCAGGGGTCACGAGATTGCCGCCGGAAGGCAGCCGGATCGAATCGCCCAGGCGGATGAACGACGCGGATTTGTCCTGACGCGTCGGCGTGTAGACGAAGCTCAAGGTCGTCACGTTCGTGCGGGGCGTGTTGCGTTCGAGATCCGCCATGCGCTGAACGCCGTCGAACAGGATCGGCACTTGCGGCGTTCGTCCCGTGACGCTCACGGGGCCGGAATATTGCACATTGACGCGCACGAATGGCTGGCCAGGGCCGTCCGGAGTGACGTATTGCGTGGCGACAGCGACGACGGCCGCCGGACGAGTCGCCGGAGCCTCGAACCAGCGCACGGCGGCATCCCGTGCTGCTTCAGGCACATCGCCGAGCCTGAATACGAACGTGACGGGCACGGAATCCCGCACTCCGGCCG
The DNA here is from genome assembly GCA_964608915.1 of uncultured Isosphaeraceae bacterium. Lineage (GTDB taxonomy): Bacteria > Planctomycetota > Planctomycetia > Isosphaerales > Isosphaeraceae > QWQI01. The sequence goes on along the minus strand of CAZSQA010000025.1, from coordinate 10,513 downwards.
TGTTACGAACCGTCCAAAGGGCTGAGAATGCATAAATCCCCGGCGTGCCGCCGGGCCGCGTGAAGGTATCAGCGCTGCCGCCAGTACCGATCGTCACGAACATTTGCCGCGACAGAGGACGCGTGTCCGACACGCCGATGGCCACCGTTTGCCGGATGAAACCGCCGCGCGGGGCTGTGCTCTGGTCGGTATCGGCACCGATGCGCACGTTCTGGCCGAACACGTTCAGATTCACTTCCTGCGCCCCGCGAACCGGCGCGAACGAGGGTGCGCCCCGGCCGTTCCAGTAGGTCAGGCCCGTCAGCACTTGCATTTCGAGCAGGGAACCCGCCGGAATGTCGAGCGCGTCGATATGGACCGTTGCCCCGACCTGGCGGCCGACGGGGGTGAAGTCATAGCCGAACGCCAGGTGATCGGTCGTGAGAACGGAATTGTAGGCGAAGAACGGATTCGAATCGCGAACGACCGAAACGATCGCCGACGTTCCAGCCTGAAGAGAAACCGGCACCGCGGCCGGCGCGATCATGGCCGAATTCGCGAGAAGGCTTACCTGCGAGGCGACGGCACCGGCCGGCGCGATTTCCATACCCGCACTGGCCAGCAACTGACGGGCCTCGAGCCGTTCAGCCTGGGGCAAAACGGTTCGGGGCCGCGATCGACGAATGTGCTTCATGGGAGATGCTCCTGACGTCGGCCCCGGATCCGCGACGAACCGATCCTGATTCCGCGACGCTCGTGGACTGATTTCGATACGTTCTGAAAGGGGCACAGGTTCGATCAGGCCTTGCGACCTGTGGCCTTGACTTTCGACACCTTCGGCAGCGCCTTGGGGGCAGGCGTTTTGCCGGCTTTGGCGGCCGTCGTCTTGCCGGAAGAGGTCAGAACGAACCGCACGTTGCCGACGACCGTGCCGTGGCCGGTTCTGGCATTGCCTGAAGCCGTGCCGACGACGGCATTGGGTTGCCCGGCATATGCGCCGAAGCGGAACGTATTCATGGATTTGCCCGTCGGTGCCTGACCGATGCGAACGGCCCCGATCGAGGACGAAGCCGTTCCGGAACCGATCGTGCGGCCGGCGTTACCGGTCGCCGGCGCCAGAGAGCCGACGACGAAGTCACCCATGGTGGCCAGGCTCGTCATGTTCGAAACTGGTGTGAGCATGCCGCTGACGTTCACGTTGCCTGCCTGTACCAGAGTCGGAGCGTTCCAGTTCAGGCCGGCCGTGCCGCCCAGCGGCCCGCTCACCGTGAGATTGCCCATGCGGAGGGCATTGGGCATACTGAGCACGGCGGTGCCGCCGGAAGTCAGAACCAGCTCGATCGAGCCATAATTCTGGGCCTGGAGGAAGAGATTCGAAATCTGGCTGCCGACGATGCGGATATTGCCGATTGTCGAATTGAAGATGATGAACTGCGTATTCGAAACCGCACCGGTGATGTTCACGGCTCCGATCGTCGAAGCCGCCAGGAAAATGGTATCGACGGTCGCGTAGCCGTTGCCGGCATTGACGACGGTGATATTCCCGATGGAATTTCGCAGGGCCGAGAATTGACTGCCGCGAATGGCATCCTGTGCGGTCAGGGCGTTGTCGGCCAGGCGTACGGAGATATTGCCGATGCTGCCGCCTGTGAAGGTGGAATTCACGACTCCGTTGGCATTTCGGCCAGGCACGGTCACCCGGATGAAACCGATGTTTCCGGCTATGTCGCCCAGGCCGAGATAATCGGCATCGGCATTGAAGGTCGAATCGGAAATCGCCCCGCCGACGGAATTGACCGTGATCGAAGCGATACCGGCGTTCGATTCGAACGTGCTGCCCACGATTCCGGCCATGTTCGCGGTCGCATTGTCGTAACGCACGGTGTTGACTTCGATGGCCCCGATCGTCGAATTGAAGACGTTCTGGTCCGCGTCAGCCGTCGTCGCCCGGAAATTGCTGTTGCGGATGGCCACGCCGCCTTCCGTCCAAACCGTGATCGCCCCGATGCCGCCCGCGGCACCAGCGTCGAACGTCGAGCCGTCGATGCCGTGAAGCGTGCCGGAGACGCTCGTCACCGTGATCGTGCCGATCCGGCCCGTGTTGTCGAAGTTGCCGAAACCGTCGTAGAGATCGTTCTTCGCTGTGAACGTGGACGATGCGATCGCCGTGCCGCCTTCGACCGTCGTGATTTCGACTTCGATCGGGCCGATTTCCACACCGGTGAAGGTCGAATCGTAAATGCCCCGCGAGCTTTCGAGATTTCGGCCTGAGGCGGTCGCGTCGATCGTCTCGATCGAACCGGTGTTGTCCAGGTCGGAATCGGCCGTGAAAGTCGACGACTGAATCGCCGTGCCGCCCTGGGACGAAGCCTCGATAAAGCCGATCGATCCCGTGGCCTTGAACGTGGAGCTGAGGATGCCGGTCGCGGCGGCATCGGTTCCGCCCGAATAGGCCTGAATCTTCGCTCCCGAAGCGATCGACCCGTTCGGGGCGGTGAACGTCGAGGTGTCGATGCCGTTGCCGCCCTTGCGGGCTTCGGCCGCGATCGCGCCGAAGTCGCCACGCGAGGTGAAATCGCTTTGATAAATGGCCGTATTGGCGAAGCTGACGACGCGGATCAGTTCGATGTCGCCCGAGGCTCGGACCGTCGTGCCCCGGATACCCATGCCGTTGACGGACCGGACGTCGACGTCGAGCGAAGCGATCGGGCCCCAGAAGGTGCGGATCTCGGAAGCGTCGATCCCGTTGGCGTCCACGCCGCCGAACGCCGTCACGAAGACATTGCCCAGGCTGGCGGCGTAGATCGTCGCCGCGGAGATCCCGCCCTGGCCGTTGGCGTTGGCCGTCACAGTGACATCGCCGATGCCGCCGTGGAACCGGTCGGTCGACTGGAATCGCGTGCCATCGATCCCGTAACCAGTGACCGCTCCGCCCGCGGCCGTGATCGAACCGATGCTGCCGTAATTGGCGTCGAAGGAGCCGCCCTTGAACCCGCTGCCTTCGACCGTCGCCTTGCCGGTGATCGAGCCGAAACCCCACTGGGCCACGGCAATGACGTCGAGCATGCCGTCCAGCCAGCCGTCGCCCGTGAGTGCATCGATCGAGCCTGTCTTCGTCACGAAAACGGAAGCCTCGATCCCTGTGCCGCCGACGGATCGGCCCAGGATCGGGCCCATCGAGTCGGCGACGAAGTTCGACTCCAGAATGCCCGAGCCGTCCAGCTCACCGAATTCGCCGTAGGAAATCGCCGTCACGCCAGCCAGTCGCCGCCCTGCCTCGATCTTCACTTCCTCCATGGCATAGCCGGTGTGCGCCCGGGCGTCGATCAGGGCGATGTCGCGCCCGGCGACCAGGCTGACATCCGACATGCCGAAGCCCTCGATGCTGCCGAAGACCGAGATCGGCCCGATGTCCTGCGAGGCCACGAACGAACTGGTTTCGAAACCGCCGTCGACCACCTTGATGCCGGCGATATTGGCGGCCCTTATGTAAGACAGCGAAACGCCGCCGACGGGGATATGAATCATGCCGAGATTGTTCCCGGCGACGATCGACGTGGCCAGCATGCCCAGATAGATCGACATCGGTCCGATGTCGCGGCCGGCCTGAATCGAAAGCGATTCCAGCGAACCGTTCACGACCGTGATCGCCCCGATGTCGCGGCCGGCGATCATCGTTCCGGCGATTCCGCCCGTGGTCTTGATCGTACCGATGTCCGAACCGGCCTGCATGTGCCCTTCGAGAATGCCGGAGCTGGCCAGAATATTGCCGATCGATGTGGCCGACTCGACGAGAAAATCACCGCCGAAGGCATTCGCCGAAATGTTGCCGACGAATGACGCCGAATAGAGCGAAAGCGTGGCGATGCCGTCGACTTCGATATCGGCGATGCCGGCCGTCGTGCTCGTGTTCGTGAGCGAATTGGCGAAGCCGCCGGGGATGTAAAGCGTGTCCGTCTGCGAGGTTTTGTCCAGGCCTGAGATCCCGCCCCCGGCGCTGATCTGCCCGGTGATGAGCGCCGCTCCGCTCATCGGGAAGCCGATATTCAGGTGCCCGGCCACGTCGATGAAACCGCTCATGGCCGAAGGCATATTGATATTGAAAGACTCGGCGGCATTTTTCGTATGAATGACGCCCGAAATCGACGCGACGCGAACCGTGCCGATGCTGTCGGCGTAGATGGTCGCGCCCATGTTGCTGCGCAGGCCCAGGATCGAGCCGATCCTGCCCGAGACGTTGATGACGCTCTTGAAATCGTTCGTGACGGAGACGTCGTACGGGTTGCCCGTCAACGCGCTGATCGCGCCGTCGATGACCAGCGTTTCGATGCTGGCGGCCTCGATGCCGCCGAGGTCGATCAAGCCCGTCACCGGCTTGTACATCGTCGAATCCAGGCTCTGCTGGTTATTCGTCGTGTTGATCCGGTCGACATACGGGGCCTGGCCGGGGTCGAGCGTGATGTTACCGATACCGATGCCCGGCAGGTTGATTTTGTGCACGATCGCAGCACTGAGCTGAAGCCCGCCGAGATCCGTCATCGGCGAAACGGGATGCCCGGAGACCGGCGCGGCATTCACTTCGAAAACGTTCGTGTAACCGGCGCTGTAAATCGCATTGAAATTCGGGCCGGCGTTCGGCTGAAGCACGGGCGTCACGACGATCTGAACGCCGTTGTCGGCCCCCAGGCCGAGGAGGTTCACGTAAGTGGCGTCGGCGTTATCTGTGGCCAACCCCGCGAGTTCGACGGTAAAGCCCTGATTGAGCGGATCGGAAACGGACCCCGTGACCGATACGCGGACAAGATCGCCGTCGGAATCGGTCCAGGAAACGTCCTGATAGACCTGCCCGGGCACGATCGCGAGCAACTCCCTGTTTTCCAGACCGTCCATTCCGGCCAGAGCGAACTTGCGTGTCGTTCGCCACAAGCCCGTGGCCCTCGGCATGGCCGAATTGGACTTGAGGTTCCGAAGACCGAGATCACGAATGTGCATGGCGAGAGCCTTGAGGCGAAGCGGGGTGGGGATGGCGTCCGGATGCCCATCAGCACCCGGATCAGTAAAGCTGGATAATATAGATAATTTGTAACGTGGCGTAAGATTCTGTGTCAATGACCGAACCCTGACTCCTGGAACAATTCGGAGACGCCCTTCCGATTTTTCGGTATGTGTCGATCGTCGATACGATCGGTTACTGTATCGTGGAGCCGGGCGGCCCGATAATACGGTGGCGACGTGAACCTTGAAGACACCGGGCGAAACCATGGCGGAACCGAACCTGACCGAACCGGCCGACACGACCGAAACACGCCCCCGGCTGCTGCTCGTCGAGGATGACGAGGAAATCTGCCTGCTTCTCGAAGAGTATCTGGACGAACACGGTTTTCTCGTCCGTTCGGTGCATGACGGGCTATCGGCGATGCGCAAGCTCGAGCGCGAACGCTGGGACATCGTCCTTCTGGACATCATGCTCCCCGGGCTGACGGGGCTGGAGGTTCTGGAGCGGTTTCGGCGCACGGACCAGACGCCCGTGATCCTGCTGACGGCTTTGGGTGAGGAATCGGACAGGGTGACGGGGCTGGATCGCGGGGCCGACGATTACGTCGTCAAGCCGTTTTCGCCGCGCGAGCTGCTGGCACGTGTCGAAAGCCTGCTCCGCCGAAGCGGCCTGAGGCGGGCGGTGCGCCCGAACCGTATCGAATGCGGGCCTCTGTCGCTCGATTGCGACCGCCGCGAGCTGACCGTCGAAGGCAGAAGAGTCGACCTGACCGATCAGGAATTCGACACGCTGATGATGCTTGTCCGCAACCTCGGCAGGGTCGTCTCTCGCGACGACATGACTCGTGTACTGCTGGGCCGCAATCCTCGACCGTTCGACCGAGCCATCGATCTCCGCATGAGCCGCCTGAGGCAGAAGATCGAACCCTTCGGCGACTGCATTCGATCCGTTCGCGGCGTGGGCTACGAATTCGTTCCGCCAGGCGCCGAAAGCCCGAGCGGAGAGCCGGCATGATGAACACGCTCGCTTTCCGCCTGGCCGCGACGCTGCTGGCTTCGCTGGCGATCGGCTTCGCCCTGCTCGTCTGGTGGAATCACCGGACGTTTCGGGAACATGGGCCGGAGCGATTCCACCAGAGCACCATGCGGTTCATGGCCGACGAGGCGGAACGGATCTGGACCGACGAGGGCACTGCCGGCATGCTCCGGTTCTTCGATGACCTGAAGACTTATTTCCCTGGCGAATTCGGCTGGTACGACCCTCAGGGGCATGATCTTCTGGGCGGCCCCGACCGGCCTGAACTGGCAGTGCCGAATCTGCCTTCCCCGGGCCAGCCTCTGGAAAAAGTGGCGATCGAGAAATCGAAGTTCCGTGACCGGTTCGGTCAGGAAAAATCCTTCAGACGATTTCCGAATCACCGGCATGGTCGGGGGGACCGCTCGATCGACCGGCCGCCCAGCCCCCCGGTGCGTATGGATAATGGCCTGATGGCATTTTTGATTCCCTCGGAAACCGGCAATTACCGGCTCGTCCAGTTCATCCCCGCGCCGCCGCCATTGCATTTACCCTATGGCCCGGCACTGGCATTGGCAGGCGTTCTCGCCCTGTTCGGGTTCATCATATCGCGCCAGATCGCGCAACCGATCCGGGCTCTCAAACAGAGCGTGGAGAGTTTCGGCCAGGGCGATTTGAGCCAGCGCAGCCCGATCGACCGGCGCGACGAGATCGGAGACCTTTCCCGTACGTTCAACCACATGGCCGACCAGATCGCCGGGATCGTCGAACGTGAACGAGGCCTGGTGCGCAGCGTGGCTCACGAAGTGCGCGGCCCCCTGACCCGCATGAAGCTGCTGCTGGAACGGCTGCGCGAGGACCGCGATTCGGCCCGGACGCTGAACCGGCTCGACTCGGAAATCGCTGCCCTGAGCCGGATTCCCGATACGCTCCTGCATCTGGCCCGGATCGAGACCGGCCATTTCGAAGCGAACCCGGAGCCGACGGCGCTTGGTCCGTTCCTTCTGAAAATGCGTGACCGGTTCGAACCGCTGGCGGACAAGATCGACGTCCGCGTCGAAACCGATGCCGCCGATCTCGAAAACGGCACGTTCGATATCGACACCGCCCTGCTGGAACGCGCTCTGGAAAACGTGATGGAAAATGCCATGCGGCACACGCCGCCTGGCTCGACCGTGAATGTGAATGTGCGACGGTTCGACGATCTTATCGAACTGAGCGTGCGCGACCACGGCCCGGGCGTGCCGGCCGAGGATCTGGACGCGATCTTTCAGCCGTTTTTCAGGTCCGACCGGTCTCGCAATCGCGGCACGGGCGGCGTGGGCCTGGGCCTGGCGATCGCCAGGGCCAGCGTGACGGCCATGGGCGGCACGATCGAGGCCGAGATGGCTGACCCTGGCCTGCGCGTGACGATACGCTTTCCCGCTCGGCCATCGGCCGAACCTGAGCCAGCCGCCTGAAGCCGCTTCGAAGCTATTCGATCGCCGATTCGCCGGAATTGCCGCGGGCGTTCGACCTTCTGGACGCTGCCGAAACGCGTCGTTTCAACAGTTTTTCGCAGGCATCGGTCACGTCGGCCCGAACGGCTGGCGACCGGCCGGCCTGAAGCGTCAATAACGCCGATTTCGAATCGGCGACATCGAACCGGCACTGGTCGAGAATCGCCGCGAGCCGCTCCAGGTCGCCCCCGAACCGGCACGACTCCAACAGTTCGAAAACGTCTCGGACGTCGGCTTTGCGCCGTGGCATCGGATTTCGATTCTGAATGACGAATTCACGGGAAATAGCCCGGCGCACGCATCGCGGGCCGGGCACTTCGAACCGTACAGGCTCGATCAGCTCAATTCGAGCACTTTCTTCATGCGCGTGGCGATGTCGGCCAGCACTTCCCGGCCGCCGCCGCCGACTTCGGACGTCGCGAAGCCGTCATAGCCCACTTCGGCCAGGGCGTCGAGGATATCGGACCAGTCTTCCGTGCCCTCGCCGATCTTGACCCACGGGTTCTTGCCTTCCTTGAAATTGTTCATGTTGAAGCCCTTGAAGTCGAACTTCACCAGCCGCTTGCCGAGCTTGCGGATCCACGTGGCCGACGGCACGCCATATTTCAGCATGTTCGAACAGTCGAAATAGGCCCCCACCCACGGCGAGTCGAACTGATCGACATAAGCGATCATCTGCTCCGGCGACGTAATGAAATCGTTCCAAACCGTTTCGATGCCGATGATCACCTTCAGCTTTTCGGCCAGCGGCAGCACCTTGCGCACTTCGGCGGCCGAACGGTCGAAACACTCCTGATATGTCACGCCGTCGCGGGCCACACCGGGCACCAGCAGCGCCGTCGGGGCGCCGAAGTAATGGGCGTCGAGGATCGCCGTCGTCAGGCCCTTGAGCCCTTCGAAGCGGACGTCCGGATCGGGGCTCGAAAGCGGCATCTTCCAGTGCACCGAGTCGATCGTGCCGTGCACGACGATGCCCGTTTTCTCCGACGCTTTCTTGAGCGCGGGCAGGTCGATCTTCGAAGGGCTGTCGATTTCGACCCCCTCGAAACCCAGGCTTTTGACCAGTTCCAGCTTCTCCAGAGGCGTCGCCCCTTCGCCGATCATGCCGTATTTGACGGCCAGCCTGAGCTTCGGCCGCTTCTTGTCAGCGGCCATGGACGAGGCTGGCAAGGCGGCGGCGATCGCGGCGGCTGAGGCGGATATCACGAAATCCCGGCGATTGGGCGGTGTCATGCGGATGTTCCTTTGTAGAGAGTCGGTTCGGAAGATGAGTTTGCGGATTGCGGAATGGAAACGCCTCGCACCGAGAGTGTCGATGGCGAGGCGTGTTCGATGTCGGATGTCGGGAAGACGCGCCGCCGGGATCAGGCCTGTTCGATGGGCGTGATGCCGGGAATGGCGACGGGGGGAACCGGATAGGGCCCGAATTCGAGCTTGGCCGGGAAGAGATTCTCAGGCGAGTTCTTCACCTGGTCCCACGTCACTTCCTTACCGCTGTAGGTCGCGATGCGGCCCATGATCGCCATGAGCGTGCTCTTGCACATGTAGTCGCTGTTGTCGATCGTCTTGCCGGCCCGGATCGCGGCGAACAGCTCGTTGTGCTCGTTCTGGTACATGTCGTCCTTCAGGCCGGCGGGCTTGCGATAACGCCAGTCCTTACCGTCGGCCTTGCCCTTGATCCGGTGCTTGAAGACGTCGCAGACGCCCTTCGTGCCGTAGATCCAGTCCGACACGTCGTTGGCCGTGCCGGCCTGCTGACGGCAAAGGCTGTAAAGCCGCACTCCGTTGGCATATTCGTAAACCACCGCATGGTGGTCGTAGATGTTGCCGAAGTCGGCTTCCGTCCGCTGCTGGCGGCCGCCCAGGCCGACGGCCTTCACCGGCGTTTCGTCCTTCATGGCCCAGGCCATCTTGTCGAGCGAGTGAATGTGCTGCTCGACGTTATGGTCGCCCGAAAGCCATGTGAAATAAAGCCAGTTCCGCATCTGCCATTCCATGTCGCTCCAGTTCTGCTCTTTCTTTTCCTTGAGCGACTTGTACCAGAGCGGGCCGGTGTTGTAAGTGCACTGCATGGTGAGGATTTCGCCCACGCCGCCGTCGTGCACGGCCTTGAACGTTTCCCGCATGCCATTGTGGTAGCGCCAGCAAAGGCCTGAAACCATGTTCAGGTTCTTTTCCTTCGCCTTGCGGCATGATTCCATCACGCTGCGAACGCCGGCCGGGTCGGTGGCCACGGGCTTTTCGGCGAAGATGTGCTTGCCCTTCTCCACGGCATAGGCAAGGTGCTGCGGACGGAAGCCGGGCGGGCCAGCCAGCAGGACGACGTCCACACCCGAGTCGATCACCTGCTTGTAGTTGTCGAAGCCGGTGAAGCAGCGTTCCGGAGTGACATCCACCCGGCTCGAAAGTTCGGTCTGGTTCCGCAGCGTGTTCAGGCAGCCTTCCAGGCGATCCTTGAACGCGTCGCCCAGGGCCGTGATGCGAACGCCAGGGTCAGCCGAAAGGGCCTGCACCGCGGCACCGGTGCCACGGCCGCCGCAGCCGATCAGACCGACGCGGAGCACATCGCTGCCGGCGGCATGAGCACGGGAAGACAACGAACCGGCCAGACCAGCCGTCAACGCGGCCGCGGCCGATGCCTGTGCGAATTCCCGGCGATTGGGTTTGCCCGCCTGGTTCATGATCGTGACTCCGATGAGGTTGAAAACTGTCGATTTCGGCGTGGGGAACGCCCGGCTGGGGGTGAGATCGTGGAAGAGCCTTTTCGAGCTATTCGCGCACGATCGCAATGTTCTAAGGTTAACCGATGGGATCGAACTCCGCAAACAGGAAATTGGAGAACTTGACGTACGGGATGCCGGCCCGGTCAAATGGGTGATTCGTCGGCTGGAAGAGGATTCCGCGGGCGGCCCGAAAGTTCGCGCGATTGCCCCAAACGAATCGAATCGGATAAGATTCATCGAGATATGCTCTCGACTTTCGCACTTTTGATTCGAAACCTGATTCGAATCCGCCATCCAATGAC
>CAZSQA010000024.1:22468-104035 GCA_964608915.1 uncultured Isosphaeraceae bacterium | reverse complement strand
AATTCGTGACGTACAGGAAATTGTCGGACGAGACCGCAAGGCCGCGCGGATTCGTCCCGAACGGCAGATCGAACGACGACTGCAACAAGCCGTCGTTGCCGTAAGTCTTGACCGTATTGGATCCGTAATTCGCGACGTACAGCTTCCCCGTACCGTCGACCGCGATGCCGTAGGGCTGACTGACGCCGTTCGACACCGTCCGCACCAGGGCCCCGGCACTGCTGTACACCGACACGGAATTGCCGCCGTAATTCGAAGCGTAAATCTGGCCCGTCGAATCGACGGCCAGAAAATAGGGCGACGAAAGACCTGTCGAGATGAATGGGCTTCCCGCGTTCGGATCCAGCGGGGTCCCGGCACTGTCGAACCTGACAATCTGATTGAACTGGTTGCTGGCGTACAGAATCCCTTGCGAACTCACGGCCAGGCCGTATGGCCCGTAGTTGGGAACCGCGATCGAACCCAGCGAACTGCCGTCCATCGCGAATTTGTCGATCCGGAGATCAGCCGGGTTCGAAACGAAAATCACCTCCGTCGCCCAGGCCTGGTGTGCCTCGCCTGCCCGGGCGAAAATCAGCCCGAAGAGCGCGGCGGCCAGAGCGAGTCGCTTGACGAATGTTCCGAACGGTTCTGGCATGGATTTCATGAAACTCGCCCCGAGAATGGTTTGCGTCGGATACACGCGATAGCCACGCAGTACGGCTCCGCCGCGTGATCTTCCCCATAGCGGAATGCCTTCCGGTCCGATTCGGTCGTACGACGAACGTTCCGGCTCACTGAGATCCACGCGACCCATAATGGCGTTGCCATCGCCCCGAATGCCAATGTTTCGTTCGACGAATCGAAAGATTTTCAATCGGTGATGCGATGGGTGCGATACAGGCCCGAACCGCTGGTTCTTCGCATCCGGAATGCAATTCGGGGCAGCCTTGCCGTTCGATATGCTGTCGCGTTTTCGCAACGTCATCACCGGACCGGTATATTTGCACGCGTTCTTTCGACGCCGATCGAGAGAAAAAATGTCGGCATCGAGTCCGGCAAGGAAATAGAATGCATCGGACTGGGTTCGATCCCGTCACTCGCCAGGTCGCAGGCACATCTCGCATTCTTTCGAATTCTTCAGGGCCATCGCCATGAAATCCCGCACCAGGACAATCGCCACAACGCTTTTGTCGATCGCCGCCTGGTCGATCACGACATGTTCGACGCTCGCGCAAGAACCGCCGAAACCAGTGACTGCCCCACCTTCAACCCCACCTGCACAAACACCGGCGGATGATCACGAGGTCGTGCTGAAAGCACTCGCCGAAGCCTGGCCCGAACGGCCCGAATGGCTCGACATGTTCGCCGATATCCTCAACGGCAGCCAGCTCGGACCGAACGACGGATGGTTCCGCCGCGCCGTTTCCAGCACCCGGTTCGACTGGGTATGGGCCTGCGGCAAGTTCGACGCCGACGCGGATGGCGTGATCGTTCGCAAGGAATTCAGCGGGAACGACGCCGATTTCGCCCGCCTCGACCGCAACGGCGACAAAGTGCTCACCTCGGCCGATTTCGATTTCTCTGACCATGCCCTGGTGCCTACGCCCGGCATGGCGTTCTTCCGCATGCTCGACCGAGACGGCAACGGCAAACTGACGGAAAAGGAACTCTCGGCCTTTTTCGACCGGGCCGACAGCGACGACCTGGGATTCCTCTCCCTTTCCGACGTCAAGAAAGTCTTCGACCCGAAAAAGCCCGCGCCCGTTGCACTCAAAGCCGGCGACAAACCCAAACCGCCACCGGGGCCGACGAAGGAGACCCTGATCCGTGGCCTGTTCACGCAAGAAATCGGCTCGCTGAAGCCGGGGCCGGCCCTCGGCGATAAAGCCCGGGATTTCACGCTCAAAACCGCCGACGGCAAGGGCGAAGTCAACCTTTCGAAGCTGGTCGGACCGAAGCCCGTCGTACTCGTCTTCGGCAATTTCACCTGCGGGCCCTTTCGCATGCAGGCCGGCAATGTGGAAAAGCTCTATCGCAAATATCGCGACAGAGCCCATTTCGTCATGATCTACGTTCGCGAGGCTCACCCGACGGACGGCTGGAAAATGGAAAGCAACGAAATGGTCGACGTCAGCCTGCCCCAGCCGGCGACCTACGACGAACGCGCCAAAGTGGCGCAACTGTGCGGCGATCGGCTGGCCCTGGGCTTTCCCATGGTCGTCGACACCATCGACGACGCCGTGGGCGGCTATTACAGCGGCATGCCCAGCCGGCTTTATCTGATCGACGGCGACGGCAAAGTCGCCTTCAAGAACGGCCGCGGCCCTTTCGGATTCAAGCCGGACGAGCTGGAGCATTCCCTGCTGCTGATGCTCAACGACGCCGCCGCGACGGCATCCCGGAAATAATTCTTCGAACACGGACCTGGCGGTCGATTCGGGCCGTCAGGATCCGGATTTCGCGTCGCGGACCAGCCCCGCAAGTTCTCGCGCGTATGTCGTCCAGCTATAGCGTGCGACCAGGGCCATCCTCTCGGCGGAATGGTCACCCGATGCGGCCCCCTGCCCTGACAGAACGTCGAGCACCGCCCGCGAAAATGCCGCCGGATCGCCCGATGCCGCATAGGTCATGCAATTGCCGCCCGTTTCTCGCAGGACCGGGATGTCCGAAGCGACGACATCCGCCCCGCAGGCCAGAGCCTCGGCCACGGGCAGGCCGAAGCCTTCGGCCTCGCTCGTCACCAGAACGACGTCCGCCCGCCTGTAAAGCCCGGCGATTTCCTCACGCTTCAGCCGCGGCATTTCCCGAATGCTCGCGGCGACGCCCAGGCGCTGCGCCTGGGCCCTCTGATCGTCCGTGAGACGACCGCCCACGCGGACAAGAGTGGCGCCGGGAATCGACGCTTTCACGCCCGCGAACGCATCCAGCAGGACGTCGATCCGCTTGCGGGGGATCGTCGAACCGACATGCAGCAGGAGCGGCCCTGTGGCGTCGCCCAGGCCATGCATCGGCCAAGTGACGCTCGGCGATTCGGTCAGGAATTCCGGCGCGACGCCGTAATGGATCGCCTTCACGTGATCGGCCGAAAACCGGTCGCCGAACCGGGCCAGGAATTCGTCGCGCACGTAATTCGAGCCGGTGACGATCCTGTCGGTTTGCAGCAGTCCATCCAGGATCGGCCTGGCGAACCAGCGGCCCAGCCCGGATCGCCAGCCACGCCGGGACGGCTGGAAAAGGTCTCGAAAGGCGTCCAGGTCATGGCACATCACGACGACGGGCACACCTTCGGCCCGGATCGCCGGAACGATGTGGGCGTAGGAATGATCGACGACGAAAACGGCATCCGGCCGCTGGCGGCGAATCGCCTGACGCACGCCGTTCGGCAGCGTCCAGCGGCGATTCATGAACCGGTCGAGATTCCAGGCCAGGCGTTTGCCCGACAGACGCCCGAAAACCGGGCGATACGGCGGCGTGAGCGGTACGGTCCGGATGCCGGCCTCCAGCATGGCGGAAAGCTCGGCCGTGACCATTTCGGCGACGAGATCCATACTTTCCCAGCGTTCTTCGGGAAAGTCGGCCACGATGCCCAGGCGAATCGGCGATCGATGGCCAGCGGCTTCGAAACGAGCGGAACCGGATTGCATTACGAGACCCCGTCCGTCATTTGTCTTCCGGCAGATTCCGCCGGGCCTTCCAGACACGCACGAGCGGCGACCCGGCCGGAACCGGCTCGCCGTCGAGCTTTTCCACGAGTTCCGTGAAGAACCTGGTCGGCTCCTCGCCGGCGTTCTTGGGCGAAAAGATCAGATAGGCCGGCTGCCCGGAAGCGATCGCGGCGCGGATCTCATGCGGCGTGTAGCTGTACATGCCCATGAAGGTGACCATGTGGAACTGATACGGGGGCTGGTCCTCGCGGTAGATGCCCATCAGTTTCGACACGACGCCTTCGTACATGACGAAGCCGCCGCCGGGCGTCTGCCGCAGAACTTCCTGGCGGCGCAGGTCGAGGTCCGTCAGCCGCCGCTGATGCTGCACGAAGATCCCGGTCGTGAGCACCGTGCCGAGGATCACGAAAGCCCACGCCAGACCGGCGGCGACACGGCCGTCGGACCTCAACCGCTGGGGAATCCTGACTTCGAAGCGTGCCAGGGCGACACCATAGGCGACGATCCAGGCAGGCAGGGCCACCTGCATGAGCCGAAGGCCGATGATGTCCGTCTGAATGCGCGAACCTGAAGCGTCGTGAAAGTAATAGCAGCCCAGCAGTGCCAGAAACGTGCCGCAGATGCCAAGAATCACGCCCTGAGCCGGCCCCCGGGCCACAAGCGGGGCGAAGAACATGAGCGGCCAGAACAGCGAGAGCGATTCGGCATAGAACGGCAACTGTTCGCTCAGGTACCGAAGCCCAAACGCACCCCGGCCGGTTGAGAACGGGTCGAAGATCGAGCCGTAGGCCACCAGGTTGAACACGATCATGGGAACGGCACCGACGGCCGCCGCGAGGCACACGGTTACGGCCGGGCGGATCGACCCGCACCGCCAGCCCGCGGCCGCCGCGATCACGGGCAAGGCCGCCACGGCATGATGCCGCATGGCCGCGGCGAGGCTCACGCCGAGCCCCGCGATGAGAAGGTCACGCATCGTCGGCCGCTCTTTGCCCGCCAGGGCCCAGACCGATACGAGCAGCCCCAGCCCGGCCGAAGCGTCGCCCATGACCGTGCGGCTGTAGATCAGAAGCGTCGGGTGAAACAGCGCGCCCAGTGCCCACCATGGCGAAATGCCCAGCCGGCGGAACGTCGCGGCGGCCACCAGTGTAATCACGACATGAAGAAACGCCCCCGATGCGAACACGCCCGCATACCCCCCGACGGCGTAAAACGGTAAAGCCACGAGCGAACGCCCGGGATGCCGCGCCGGCAGGTGCCGGCCGTCGACTTCCACCAGGTCGCCCAATGTCACGGGCAAACCGGCAGCCTCAGCCGAAAGGCCGCCGTGATACCAGAAAATGGCCTGATTGACGAAGCCCTGCTCGTCCTCGATACCGGCGATCGGCGGATAGAAGGCGGCGAAAAGGGCCAGATACGCCAGAATTCCGGCGGTCAGCGGATAGCGAAGAAACTTCGGTGGGCGTTCGGCATGCGATTCCGTCATCATGGTGCCATAATAAACAGACCAGGCCATTCGGCCAACGCCGCAGCGTGCCGAAGTGCCCGGAAATCGATCGGCCGTGCGGAAATTCGGCGCCGATGTCGCCCGAATGCGACGCCGGAGCCGTATCCTCTTCCCCGGCGGCCATTTCGCCGACTTTCGCCACGTGTCCGTGCCGCCGCTATCCGGAGCATCCCGCCCCATGGCCCGAATCGTGTTCGTCACCAGCCGCATCGCTCCCGGAACCGATGGCGTCGGCGACTACTCCCGCGCCCTGGCCGGGGAACTGGCGAAATCGGGGCACGAGTGTCTGGCCGTCGGCCTGAATCAGTCCAGGCCGTATCCCTGGGTCGAAGCCTTTCCGCCGTCGGCGCTGCCGACGATCGCGACGGACGCGAACGCCTCTCCCGCAGCCCGTCTGAATGCGGCCCGGGACCTCATCCGCGGCTTCGACCCTGCCGTCGTGAGCTTCCAGTACGTGTCCTACGCCTTCGCCCGCCGCGGCCTGACGTGGAACATCGGGCGGCACTTCCGGGAGATCGCCGGAAATCGCCGCGTGGAACTCAATTCGCATGAACTCTGGTCCGGGTTCGACGTCGCCGCGAGCCTGCACGACCGCATTCAGGGCCACGCCCAATATCGCCTTTACCGGCGGTTTCTGAGCCAGGTCCGACCCGACGTGATCCATGTCAGTAACCCGACTTACGTCGAAATGCTCCGCCAGATCGGCCAGCGGGCGATCCTGTCACCCCTGTTCGGCAACGTGCCGGTGACCGCCGCCGCCCCGCCGCCAGGCACGGAAGGCTTCGAAGACTCGGCCGGGCCAGTCTGGCGACTGCTGTTTTTCGGATCGATCCACGCGGAATGGCCGCCGGAACCGCTGATGAGCCGGCTGGTCGAAGCTGCCGCCAGGGCCGGCCGCCGCCTGGTGGCGATCTCCGCGGGCCGGATCGGCCCGGGCGGACCGGTCTGGCAACGCATGATTGCCACACACGGCGACCGTTGCCGCTTCGTTCTGCTGGGCGAACGCCCGGCCGAATCGATTTCGGGGCTGATCAACGGCTCGGATTTCGGCGTGTCGACATCGCCGATGTGCCTGATCGGCAAAAGCGGCACGGTGGCCGCGATGCTCGAACACGGCCTGCCGGTGATCGTGAACCGGGACTATCCTCTGCGGGGCATTCCGGCACTGGAACCGGCCGAGGGCTTCGACCGGTTCCTGCGGCTGGACGACCGCTTCGAAGCGCGTCTCGATATCGCAGCGGCGAAACCGCGGCATCGGTTGTCTCGTCTGCCGGAATCCGCTCAAAAGTTTTTGGCCGACACCGGCACCGCATGCTGAACCGCGATGCGTGCCGCGCGAATGTTGACAAAACGCAACACCACGCCACTTGAAAGTTTACGGAAGAACTGCATCGCCCCTTCTGGTGACCTTGCTTTGCGTGATATAGTTTCGTGGAACGACATAGCGATCTGTCGGCGAGAACCGACACCGCATGTGGCACTTCGGAATCGTTCGGTTTGGCGGGTTCTATAAAGCGTTCGTAGGCATGAAACTGCGAATCGATAGACGTATCGCCAAATCCGACGGAGCGCCGCGCATGAGGTTGGTCAGGTTCCCGGCTGCGATCAGCCCCACGAATGTGCAAGAGGCCAGGAAACGATGAATCCGCGTGACGACGAAGGGCTATGGTCCGCACCGCAGCCGAAGCGTTCGCGCGAACTCGCGCATCGGCCAGCCACCTTGCCGGCGGTTCGAGACACCTGGGCCCAGGTCAGCGCGATCGTAAGGATCGCGCCTGAAGGTGAAGAGACCTGGAGCATGGTCGAGCTGACCCGCCCCCATGCCCTCATCGGCCGCAAACCCGGGTGCGACATCACGATCGCTCACGCGGACCTCGAAACGGTCCACACCTATCTGCATTTCGACGCCGAAGGATGCCACGCGGTCGACCTGCGCACCTCCAGCGGCATGCGGCTCAACGGCCGCGCGGTGACGCATGGCCGGTTTTTCCCCGGCGATACGATCGAAGTCGGCGGATTCCGGATCCGGCTCGACGGCCTGATCGTGGACGGCCGCCCCCTCCAGGCGGAGGACTACGGCGACAGCCCGCTTCGCGACGAACAGCCGATTCCCCTCGTCCCTTTGCAGTTACGGTCGCTTTCGCGGCAGGCCCATTACTGGTCGATCCACAGCTCCGTCGCGTTCGTCGGCGCTGAGCGCACCTGCGCCGTGCCGTTGCCCGCGGAGCTGGGCGTCAGCCGGATCCACGGTGCCCTGATCCGAACCCCCCGCGATATCTTTTTCGTCGATCTGGCCAGCCGGGGCAGCCAGATCAACGGGCAACACGTGTTCAACGCATGCCGCCCGCTGTTTCACGACGACATTCTGACGATCGGCCGCGCCGGCCTGCTCGTGAATCGTGGCGACGCACTGACGGCGGATCCGCACTTCGATCGCGACGGAAACGCTCGCATCACGGCACGCCCTGCCCCGCCGGCAACCGAATCGCTGAATGCCGAAACGATCCTCGCGGCCCTGCTCTCACGCATTCAGGATCAGCACGACGCGGCCCTGGAACGGCAGAACGAAGCCCAGGTGGCCATGGCGCAACTGATTCGCCAGATGCAGAACGAACAGGCCCGCGTGTTCGACACCCATCTGAGCCGGATCCGGGCCATGGATCAGGAGATCGCCGAGCTGAAGGCCCGCATCGCGGCCATACCCGCCGGCAAGCAGCTCGCTCCGCCGGCTTCCGAAGACATTTCGCGGATTCGGCCGACACCGGCGAAAACGCCCCCCGTGCGGACCACGGCCGAGCCCGCGGCCGCCAAACCTGGCCCGAAGCCGGCCGCCAGGAAGGCGGAGAAGACCCGGCTGACCCCCGAGCCGGCCCGAGCGGCTGCCGCATCGAGCGATCCGGACGCCTCGCCGGAATTTGCCACGGCCTGGCTGCTCGACAGAGTCAGTCAGCTGGAATCGGAAAAGAACAGCACCTGGCGCGACCTGATCGACCGTCTGCGTGGCCGCTGACACCGCATCGACAGACATAAATCCTTGAAATCCCGAAAAGTCCCGCTTTCTCCCGCACCCTGTTTTCCGGGGAATTCCTGCGGTCATCGTGCGTTTCGATATCGAAACCTTCTCTTGACATTCCGATCGTCATGAGTTCAAGTGAAAACGTGGCGATTCGAAACTTTCGATCCCAAGGGCTATTGATCCCGGTGATGTCAATCTGGGTTCGTCTCCTCTGCCTGGTTTCCGTCGTGGCCGCTCACGGGCCGCAGCATCATGCGTTCGCGCATGGGCATGATCAGGCATCCGAAGGACGCGACATCTGCCCGGCAAGCGATCTCCATGCGGAATCGGCCAGCGATCAGCCGGCCGAACCGGATTCCGGCTGCCTGGCCTGCAAGTGGCATTCCGCCAGTGCGATCGTCGGCACTTCCGACAACTGGACACTTCTCCCCGACATCACCCGATCCGTCATCGATGACGGATCCCGCGGCTGCACGGATGATTCCGGCTGCCATCGCGTACGCGGGCCACCTTTCGAAATCGGCTGACGCCGCCACCGCATTGGGATTCGGCACGCACTCGACGAGGCTTATGCAGCGTACGGATTCATCCTACCGCTCGTTTCGGGTTACCGACCGAATCCCTTTCCCTCCCATGGCGATCGCGTGATTTCGAAACCGCACGAGCTCGTATTCCGGGGCAGCCGCCGCGCTTGCTCAGGACCTCTTACGGCCTGCGTTGCGTTCATCGATTTCACTGTCGTGGTGACTGCGTCATAAATTTGGCCGGATCGACTTCGGCGTAAGACCCTTCGTGCGTTTCTTACGCGCCAGTGCACCGATTTTCATTTCGCGTGCTCGAAGTTTCTGATCCGGTGCGGTCGAAGAACCCGTTCCGTACTGACGGCGATGCTCCGTCAGCGCCGACCCAGACATTCTCGCCCCGTTCCGGAGAAATCGAATCGATGCCACACCTATGTCCCGCGCCGAATCCGGGCGATCGTTCCGAACATGGCCGGCGTACGGCGTTCACCCTGATCGAATTGCTGGTCGTGATCGCCATCATCGCGGTGTTGATCGCCCTGCTGCTGCCTGCCGTTCAGTCAGCCCGCGAATCCGCCAGGCGCATTCAGTGCGTGAACAATCTCAAGCAGATCGGCCTGGCTCTGCATAACTATCACGATGTCAACGGCGTCTTCCCGGTCACGACGACGGCCGCCGGCGCCGGGCCTGGCGGCACCTGCACCAGCGGCCTGTTCAGCTGGCACGCGGCGATTCTGCCGCAGGTCGAACAGGCGTCCGCGGCCAATGCCCTGAACTATTCGATCGGAACGGCCGACAACTGCAGCCGGGGCAATCTTTATGATCTCGCGACGATCCCGGCCACCCACCCCAATGCCACGGTGGCCCGCACGATCGTCAGCACTTTCCTGTGCCCGTCCGACTCGTACGAACTGCCGGACACGATGGGGTCGGCTCGCCCCGCGCCCCAGAATTACGCAGGCAACGCCGGCTGGACGCCCGACACGTCAGGCCATTCGCCCGGCAGCCGCCTGGGCAGACACAACGGCTTCATCGGGCTGGTCAACCCCGTGCGGCGCATTGACTGGCATACCGGCGCGGTCGGCATCCAGCAGATCACCGACGGCACAAGCAATACCGCCGCCGTGGCCGAGCGCCGCATCGCACGCTCGACCAGCACCGTGCAAAGCCTGACGGTTCGATTCGTCGAACCGAAAGCGACCAGTTCGTACTGCGCCGGCACCGCCGGCGGTACGCGGCCGCTGGCGGACTGGATTCCGCTGTGCAATTCCATCACGTCACCCGATCCGGCCTGGACGGTCTATCACGGCCGCGCCTGGCTTTCCGGATGGTCCCGTTCCGGCACCATCTACATGCACGTGATGCCCGTCAACGAACGCAACTGCCATCTCTACGGCGGTGAGGACGACGGCAACAACCTCATCACCGCCAGCAGCATGCACCCCGGCGGGGTCAACGTCGCGTTCGGCGACGGCAGCGTGCGATTCCTCAAATCCACCGTCAACAACTCCGTCTGGTGGGCCATCGGCAGTCGCAACGGGGCCGAAATCCTCAGCTCCGACTCGCTCTAGGCCCGCAGGGCCCAATTCGGGCAGATCGCCCGATCCTCTGATTCCGCCGTCAGTTCCGTTCCACGTCGGACCGGAACGCGTGGATCGTTTCGCCTCATCCGAAAGGGACCGCTTCGAAATGCAACTTCGATTTTCTCTCATCCGCCACATTCTGGCCGCTGTCACCCTGACCACCGTCAGCGGGTTTTCCGCCGCGAACGCCGCTTACGAAAACCTCTGGACCCAGGGCCATGGCGATATGGCGATCCATTATGACCTGGCCAACAATTTCCTCGGCCTGGGCTATGAACTGGGTGACAACGCCGTCATCAACGGCGTGCCCCTGGGCGTAACGACCGAAGTCGAAGCCGACTACCTCACGGCCATCGTGCCCGACGCACCGTTCGCTCGCAAGGACGGCGGCGTCGCCGGTCTGCCCGGCGTCTTCGCCAGCAATACGTTCTGGAACATCCCCCAGACCAATCCCGGAGCGAACCCCGTGCCTTTCCTCGGTATCGGGGCCGAAGAGATTCAGCCCGGCATCTTCCTGCAGGATCAGCTCTCGTTTTCGCTCAAGTCGGTCGTTCAGGCCCCGGCCGGCGGCCAGTTCATCATCTATCGAACCGGGCTCGGGGCCCCGACGACGTTCATCGACACCCAGAACCTGGGCACGACGAACCTGATCACGGTCAACGCCGGTTCGCACGGACACTACAACTTCGGCTTCAGCGTGCCCGGCGCCTACCTGCTGGAATTCGAAGCCATGGGCACGCTCATCGGGGGTGGTTCCCCTTCGGGCTCGGCCGTCTACGCCTTCAACGTCGTCCCTGAGCCGGCCTCGTGGGTTTCCATGAGCCTGGCCCTCGTCTCCATCGGCGCCGCACGCCGATGGCGCAAAGTCCGCACGGAACGAACCCGGGTCTGACCGGAACAGCTCGAACAGGTACGGGTTACGGGTCCCGACGCGCGACCTTCGGCACGTCAATCCTTGACCGTCGAACTTTCGATTAGGCCGTTCGTCGGACTCGCCCCGTACCTGCTCATCCCGACAATCCGAAACCATCACGAAGCTCCTCGGCAGCTCACGCCAAGGGTGCCCCGGAGATCGTGTGTCCACTTCCCGAATCGAAGGAATTCACTCACATGTTCGCAGCCGTCCGCATTCCGTCCCTGACCCTGTTCACGATCGCAGCGGCTCTGCTGGCTGGTTCGCCGGCCCGAAGCGCTGACTTCGAAAACCTCTGGACCCAGGGGCATGGCGACATATCCATCCACTACGATGCCGGTGACCTGCACCTCGGCTACGAGCTGGACGACAACGCCGTCATCAATGGCGTTCCGATCGGCGTCATCACCGAAGAAGAAGCGACCTTCCTGACGACCGTCATCCCGAACGCTTCCTACTCCCGCTTCGATGCCGGCCAGCCAGGCCTGCCCGGCGTCTTCGCGAACCAGACGTTCTGGTACATCCCGCAGACGGCCCCCGGCGATGACGACGCCGTGCCGTTTCTGGGTATCGGCGCCGAGGAAATCGCCACCGGGATTTTCGTCAACGACTTGATCGACTTTACGCTCAAGTCGATCGTGTCGTCCCCCGCGAATTCCGAATTCATCATCTACCGCTCCGGCCTGGGCGGCAGCAAGACCGTCTACATCGATACCCAGGACCTGGGTTCGACCAACCTCGTTTCGGTGACCGCCGGGGTACATGGTCACTACACGTTCGGATTCAGCCAGCCGGGCACTTACCTGCTCGAATTCGAAGTCTCCGGCGACCTCGAAGGCGGCGGAACCGCTTCAGGTTCCGCCGTTTACGCATTCAGCGTCGTTCCGGAACCTTCATCCTGGCTGCTGGCGGCTATCGCCGTGCCGGCCGCCTGCATCGCGACCAGGCACCGCAAACGCGCTTCCTGTCCGCCGACCGTTTGACATATCGGAAATCAGGCTTTCGGGGGGTTCCCGGGCGAATCCTCCGCAAGCCATTCCGTTCGATTCTGATTACATGTCAATGTGTCGATGATTATCGGCCGATACGTTCCGAAGCCGGCGAAAGCCGCCCGCAAGACCGGGCTGACCGAAACCCGCGGGCCAGCCGATGCCCTGAATCATTCGACACGATGTCGAAACTCCGATCTCTAAGCCCGAAATCGAAACCGGTCGAACGCTCGACCCCCGACTCAACGGACCGCAGATGAAAGGGAACCGTCACACATGATCGCCCTTCGGACTCGCTCGATACACTTCGGCCTCATCACGCTCGTCGCACTGATCTCGTCTTCGATCACCCAGGCCAGAGCGCTCGAAACCTACACCGCCGGCCATGCCGACATCGCCGTCTATAACTCGGGAACCGATCTCCTGCTGCGATACAATTTCGCATCCACAGCGACCGTCAACGGCTCGCCCGTCGGCGGCACGGGCCGCATCGCCGATCCGGCACTCATCGAAACCATCGTGCCCGTAACTTCCACAATCACCGTCCCCGACCTGAGCACCTACAGCGCATACTGGCGCGGCCGGACTTCCTGGTATCTGCCCCCCAGCAACATCGCCGGAGTCCCTGACCTGGGGCTCGGGAAACAAATCTCCAGCGGCATCTTCACCGGCAATGCCGTAACGCTCTATCTCGATTCGATCGTCAGCCGTCCGGACGCAGGCGAGTTCATGATGATCAGCAGCGCCGGGTCGCCCGTTTACATGGATACCGCCGACCCGAATTCGCTGAACCGGATCGCCATCCCCGGGCACGATCACTACTATTGGCTCTTCAGCCAGGTCGGCACGTATCAGTTCAATTTCCGGGCCGAAGCGATCATTCAGGCCACCGGCCTGACCAGTTCCACCATTTCGACGTTCACCTTCACCGTCGTCCCTGAACCCTCGACCCTCGCACTCGCCGCCATCGGTACGACGGCGATCGGCATTCTGGCTTATCGGAAATCCCGAAAGCCGAACCCGGCATCCCCTGAACCCGCCTGAACCCGGTTCTCCAAAACGTGAACCGGGGCATTTCGCCCCGGTCTCCTCAATTCGCCCGGTCCGCCCATTTCGCCGATTCCCCTTCCGACATGCCCGGTGATCGTCGTCCCCGATTTTCACCCTCCCCGACTTTGCCGCTTATAATGGCCGTAGAGACGCTTTCGAAAATGTTCGACCAGATTTACTCAAGTCGTCATAAGAATTGCGCCACGGCGATTCCAGGGCCCTTTCCGGGCATTCGAACTGGAGTGTCATTCGCCAATCGTCACCCGAGAGATGCTCGATGCGCACAGGAATTCACGTGATTCCGGACATAGTTCGCACCTCAACAGTCGACGATTCGACACGCAAGTCATTTCAGTAAAACGGCTTACGAATCTACCGCGAATCGTGTGCGGCCGGGTCGCGGCCTCGAATAGCGCACACGCGCCCAGATACCGTGATTTCGGACATAGTTCGCGACGGCCCGAATCGACTTCGATCCGTGGTCAGGAGTTCCACCGATCGGTCTGCCCCGGGATACCGTGATTTCGGACATACTTCAGGCCGATTTCGGGATTCCGGTCGCAGAAGTACCGTGATTTCGGACATAGTTGACACCCTGAGGAATCCACCCATTCTTCCTAATCGTTAAAGTCATCGGATCCTGTCCCGCGAAATACCGTGATTTCGGACATAGTCGGAGCGTTCCTGGTCACGGTTCACGACCGATTTACCGTGAAACCGGACATAGTTGGCCACGGTGTTCCATTTTCTTTAGGATTCACAGGTTCAGGGGTCAAGATTTTTCACGTGATTCCGGACATAGATCGCCGAACCGGTCTAAAATCTTTACCGGCATTTCGGACATAGTTCAGTCATCGGTACACGTGATTCCGGACATAGGCGATACCGTGAAACCGGACATAGTTTGCGCCGTAAGTCGTTGCTGTGTAAGAGCTGTTCTCGCGTGCGCGCGATATGTTCCGGAATATGTTGTTAAAGACAGCAACAAAGTGAGTTCACTGGGAATGAGGAGAGGCGAAACTTCGAACGGTATGCTGTTGTTGTCCATTTCGATTCTTGGGACAATCCGTAAAGACAAAATCGGGGAACCGACCGGCGAAGGCCGAAGTTCGCGACCGGTACGAAATGACACGAACGGGTATCGGCCGCGGGGCAGTGGCGTAAGCGGGGATGCCATGGGACGACTGGAAGATCAGGACGAACTCTGGCGGCTCGATGCGGACGAATCAGGCGAAAGTGCATCCGGGGCCGACGCCCCGGCGGCGACGCCCGAAGACGACGCCCCGAGTTTCAAGGACGAACTGAACCTGGCCGAATTCCCGATCGCGGCGCTGACGGACCGTGTTCCCGACGGCCAGAGCACGCTGGTTTTCGAAGATCACCTGGAGCAGCGGGAAGGCCCGCCGATCGTGCGCCGGCTGTCGATTTCGGGGCATGGCAAGCTCGGTTTGCCGGTGGCTCTGGACGATCAGGTGATCGTCGGCCTGATTCAGCTGACCAAGCGGCACAACAATTTCACCGATCCACGCGTGCATTTCAGTCGATACGAGTTGATCGAACTGCTGGGCTGGCCGCAGGACGGGCACAGTTACCGCCGGATCGAGGAAGCCCTGAACCGCTGGGTCGGCGTGGTGCTGTCGTACGAAAACGCCTGGTGGGACAACGACGAAAAATCCTGGGTCGACGAAACCTTTCACATCATCGACAACGTCAGTCTCTACGACCGCGAAAAGGCCATGAACAAGGCCAGTTCGGCGAAAGGCAAGCGGCCCAAGCCGCTTTCCAGCTTTCGCTGGAACGAAGTCATGTTCCGCAGTTTTCAGGCGAATAACCTCAAACAGCTCGATCTCGAGTTTTATCTCGATTTGCGCCTGCCGACTTCGAAACGGCTTTACAGGTTCCTCGACAAGCGGTTCTTTCAGCGGGAGAGGGTCGATTTCGACCTGCGTGTCCTGGCCTGCGAACATGTCGGCATGAGCCGTGAATACGCGCCGACGGAATTGAAACGCAGGCTCCGGCCCGCGCTTGAGGAACTGGAAAAATCAGGCTTTCTGGAGCCGCTCAACGAGAACGAGAAATACGTCAACGTCGAAAAGGGCAAATGGCGGATTCTCTTCGTACGCGGGCCGCGGAGGCGTGCCGAAGAGGAATCGGCCCGGGCCCTCAATACGCCCGAAGCCCTGCAGCAGGAACTCGTCGACAGGCAGGTGCATCACCAGGTCGCGAAGGACCTCATCGCCAAACATCCGCTGGACCGCATCCGGGCCAAGATCGAGGTGTTCGACTGGCTCAAGGAACACTCCGAACAGCGGGTTTTGAGGAACCCGGCCGGTTATCTGGTGGCTTCGATCCGCGACGACTACGCCCCGCCCGAAGATTTCGTGCCCAAATTGAAACGGCCTCGCCGCAGGAAACCAGCCGCGCCGGAAGATCAGCCGGAACTCGAATTGAAATCGGAAGAGCCGGAATCCGCGGATTCGAAACATCGCGGCGATTCCGCATCGAAGCAAAATGCGATCGATGTCGATGTGGTCGCGATCGCCGGCTCGGGGCCCATGACCGAAAAACCTACGCCACGGGCCATGACCGCAGGCCGCAAGCCCGCTGCGGGCAAGCATCCCAAACGGGAAATTCTGGCCGATCCGGAAGCCGAAAAGCGACTTGCATCACAGTGGGAATCGCTGCCCGATGACCTCCGGGCCTCCATCGTGGCCGAAGTCAATGCCGAACATGGCGGCCTGCTCCGCTGGCCTGCCATGATGCAGCCCCTGTATTGGGAACGGATGTTCGAACGATTCGGCGAAACGCCGCCCGAGGCCCCACGACCCTCCGCGACGGATGTCACCCGGCGCATCCTGAAAGAAACCGACCCGGATTGATCGCCCGTTCACGACGCCGTCGCGATTATGGCCTGTGAACCGCCTGAGGAAATTCGAATGAACCGGCTCCGTATCCTGCTTCTGGCGATGGCATTTCTGTTCGTGATTCCATTCGTTTTCACGGGGGCGTTTTACGCACAGCTGCCGGAGACGGTTCCCACGCACTGGAACTTCAAGGGCGAAGCCGACGCTTTCGGTCCGCGTGCCACGGTGTGGCTGATGCCGATTTTGGCCCTGCCGCTGTCTCTTCTGTTTCTGGGCCTGGCCAGGTGGGTCGGCAAAACCGAGAAAGAACGCTTCGGCCTGCTGTTCATGGGGGCCGCCATGCTGCTCTTCTTCGGTCTTATGCAGATGCTCGTCGTCGCCAGTTGCCTGGGTTACCGGTTCGACATGACACGATGGGTCGGTGCCGCGATCGGCATGCTCTTCGCCCTGCTCGGCCTCGGTATGAAGGATCTGCCGCGGAACCAGATCGCGGGCGTCCGTCTGCCCTGGACGATGGCTTCGGACAAAGCCTGGGCCATCGTCCATCAGAGATCTTCGCGAATCATGGTCGTCGGCGGCCTTGCCGGTTCGCTCCTGTGTCTCCTGTTTTCGGGTGCCCTGGGCATTCTGGTGAGCGTCGGATCCATGCTCTGGCTGATCGTGGACAGCTACATCGTCACCCGGCCAGGACGCTTGACCTGACGCCGGCCAAACCTGTTCGGAGCGGCCGCGGATCGCGTTCGTAAGCCTGGGGTCTCCCGAGCTCCAGCTCGTGGTTTTTCGTCATCGTCGAATTCCGGGGTTCGTTACGAACGTCGAGCAAGACGATCCCGAGCTGGAGCACAGGGAACCCGAGTTTCCTGTCCAGCCGGCTTCGCTGGACTTAAAAAAACGCTGAAGCCGCATTCGGCGAACCGGATGCGGCTTCAGCGGGTTTCGATCCGGCTACGGTCACGTCACCGTGTCGGAATTCAGAAGAGATTTGGCTGTCAGACGTTTTGGGCAGCCTGACGACGCTTGCGCCAGCCGTAGTAGCCGACAGCCGCGATCGCCTGGGCGAGCATGGCCACGCTGGCTGGTTCCGGAACGGGCACGAATGGCGCGTAACGAAGCTGAGCGATGGCGAAGCCGCCCGAGCGGCCGTCGACGTTGTTGATCACCACGCTGGTGAACGGTTGGTCGGTGGTGGAGGCTGCGAACAGCTTGGCACCGCCGTTGCCGTCGATGAACAGGGGGATGTTCCCGACCAGGTTGGCGCCTTCATAGAACTGAACGGCGAATTCGTTGACGGTGAACTGACCGCCTTCGAGTTCGAAACCGAACGTGCTCGAGGGCACGCTCAGAAGAATCTGAAGCGTGTTGGAAGTCGATTGCTTCAGAACCGGAGGATTGTTCGATTCGGTGTTCGGAGGCGAACCCCAGGTGCTCCATCCGCCGGAGGGGATCGAAGCTTTGATCAGGGTCTGGTCGAACGTCAGGGTCTGGGTGCCGTTGGTGACGGACGTCATCGTGGCGCCGTCGGCGAAGCCGCCGATGTTGATCAGCGTGGTGGACGACGTGTAAGTGCCCGTCGGGAGGGCAATCGGCGTAAAGTCCGCTTTGGCCGGCAGAGCGGCAATCGCGAAAACGGACAAAAGACTCAATGCGGTCGTACGAAGACGCATTATTTTCCTCTTCTCTTGAATAGGTCCGGTCATACCCGTTACGGAATGTTCGATTTCACTCCGAACGGATTCATGAACATTCGATTTTGTAAAGAATCGACCGGCTCCGGTCAATATCCTTCGGGTTCGAATTTGCCTTGAAACCGTTGCATGTTGACGAAATCCGACATGCGTGTACGATACCCGTGTTCATATCAATTCGGACATGTTCGCTCGTGACGGGAACGAATCTTACAGGCACCGCCACGGAATGAAGCATGCCGGGCATCGATGGCCGGACAGGCGCTCGACCGTCACCGGTCGTGGATATCGAGGCGGGCAAACGGCCCGAACGAAAACCACAAAAGAAAAAGAAAAAAGTCGGCCCACGGAGATTTCCGTGGGCCGACATGGCGACCATGGCCGAAGGCGTGGTTTCGATCGGCAGGGCGATTCAGATGCCCCGCGGATTCGCGGGGCCGAACAGGCTCAGGCTTTGACGGCCATCTGGCGGCGCTTCCGCCAGCCGTAGAAACCGACGGCCGCGATCGCCTGGGCGATCATGGCCACGCTGGCCGGTTCCGGAACGGCCGTGTATCGGAGTTGGGCCATAGCGAAGCCGTCCGCGTCGTTCGACGTGTTGTTGATCACGACGCTGGCGAACGGGCTGGTCGTGGTCGAAGCCGCGAACAGCAGAGCGCCGCCGTTGCCGTTGACTGGCAGATTGATGCTGCCGACGGGTGTCAGCGTCTGGTCCAGGAACGTGACGAGAAACTGCGAAGAAACGAGCCGGTTGTTGCCCTCGAGTTCGAAGCCGAATGTCGTCGAAAGAACCGAAAGGGTAAGCGTCAGGCTGTTGGTGGCCGTGCGGAAGAGCACGGGGGGAGTGCTCGACTCGGTAGCCGGAGGCGAACCCCAGGTGTCCCAGCCAATATCCCCCACGGTGCTCTTTTCGACGGCCAGGTCGAAGGAAACGGTTTGCGTGCCGTCGGTCACGGACGTGATGCCCGTGGTGCCGTTGGGAATGCCGCTGATGTCGATCAGCGTGGTGGAGGAAGTGTAAGTCGCGTCCGGCTGGGCGGTGGGCGTGAAGTCGGCCCTGGCCGAAACGCCGGCCATCGTCAGGGCGGAGAGCAGTGCCATGGAGACGGTACGGATACGCATCAAATTAGCCTCTTCTGAATCAGTGTGGAAACGGACCGGAATCGATCGGTCAGCTCGTACCCTGCCCGGTGACGTGAAATACCGGACAGGAGCTGCGAACGTAAACATCAATAGGTGAAAATGCAAAACAGGTCAACGATTTCGAATTAGAAGCAGAGAAAAAGCCTGATTTGTGTGTGTTTCGCAACGCGAACATTGCGAAATTTCACCCAAGTACGCCTTCGCGTTGATCGTCGTCGACGCGAACGTACGATAAGCCGCGAAAACGACGCAAATGCTGTAATTCGTGCGGAATGAGGTTCATCCCGTCATGCGATGCGAACGTAAGCGATGAAATGCAATCGAATCGATCGCTTTCGATAAGAAACGACGAGGGTCACGAAACGAAACCGTCTCGTGACCGTCGAGGGTCGAAGTTATGCCGCCGAAACTACCGTCGGCAGGAATTCAGCGGGCGGAGGCCGTCGTGCGGCGCTTCCGCCAGCTATAGAAGCCGACCGCCGCGATCGCCTGGGCCACCATCGCGACGCTGGCCGGTTCGGGGACGGCCGTGTAGCGCAGGTTCGCCACCGCGAACCCGCCCGCGTCCAATGACGTATTCGTAATCACCACCGATGTGAACGGGCTGGAATTGGAAGTCGCGGCGAACAACAGAGCGCCACTGACGCTGTTGACCGGCAGATCCACGATACCGACGATGTTCACGCCGTTCATGAACGCCACGTTAAACTGCGATAAGGTACCCAGATTCCCCTGCAGCTCGAACCCGAACGTGGTGGAAGGCACCGACAGCGACATCACCATCAAGTTGGACGTGATCTGGTACAGCACTTCCGGCGTGCTGGTTTCCACCGCGGGAGGACTGTTCCAGGTCGACCAGTCCACCCCGACGGTCGTCTTGATCAGCTCGACGTCGAAACCGACGGTCTGCGTTCCGTCGGTCACCGATGTGATCCCGGTCGCGCCTTCCGCGATATATCCGAGATCGATCAGGGTGGTCGAGGAAGTGTAGGCGGCATCCGGCACACTGATCGGCGTAAAGTCGGCTCGTGTTTCCCGCGCCGATGTCGCCAGACTGATCAGGCCCAATGTCGCAGCCCAAATGTATCGTTTCATGGTGAACCCTCTGATGTGGAGAGCGAGATCGCTCAAAGTGCATGCGGATCGAAACCACATGCTTTACTAGGACACGAGCGCCCCGTCTGTGACACGAATGAAGCCAAATAAAACCGATGATTACGAAACGCTGTGTTGACGTATTCCGTCAACGCCCCGGACCGCTTGCGGATCCGTATCCCAACTCATTTCGATATCGACGGTTGCATTGTGAGTCCGGTTATAGGGCGTGTCGATTTTCGGCAACGTCGCACCACGACGTTCGGATTCGAAACGTAATGTCGCGAAAGACTCTTCCTGAAGCGTTCCGGACGCTGCCGGAGCGTTCTTCTCGCCCGTCTGCCCCGATCGTGGCGCAATGCCGCGTCTCTCAATCCTTTTCGATTTCAGCGGCGGCAGAAAAGTGGTCGGCAGCCTCGATCTCAATCGTCATGTGCCCCCCTGCCCCGCCAGATCTGGCGAAGTTCCGCTCGCACCGTGGATCATCGTGCCCCGCCAGATTTCTCCGGCCGAAAAACGACACGAGCCGCCTTGGGGGGAAAGGCGGCCCGTGCCTGATCGGGAGGGAGGATTCCGTCGTTCATGAAGTGATTTCCATGTCATGCCGACTAACCTGTCGTAACTTATCGGTTATCCCGTATATGCAAGTTTAGGCCGATTCCGCCAAGTTTGACGTCCCGGATACGGAAGATCCGCCACGTCGGTCGCGGCTGTCATAGACGACCATGCTGGCGACGACGGGCCGCAGCAGATCGTTGACGATTTCCGACCGGTCCTTGCCCATATGGATGGCGTAGAGCCAGAGTTTGCGGTCGAGGTCTTCCTCGATGGCGAACATCCGCTGGATGCGCCGCGGCTTGGCCGCCCGGGGCCGGCTGGCACTGGCGCGGCTGGCCCGGCCGGTGCCCTTGCCCGTGTTGTCCTGTTCCGATCCCGCGACAGCCGCGGTGCCCTGGGGCTCGGCCGAATCCTGCGACGATATCCCTTCGGATTCCGTCTCAGGCGCGGCCTTGCCTTCGAACTCGGCTTCGGTCATGGAAGGACGTACCAGGCCTGTTCGTCGGTCGGGGCCGGGAATGCCGCCGCGTCGCGATGTGCTCATGGTCCGTTTCGCCTCCATTTCCAGTTCGGTTTCGTGTCGTCAATAGGTATTCGGATTCGGTTCGTGATACGCCGCAATCGGGGTGACTTGACGAGTCGTCGACATCGGGCCCTCGGGGCGATCCGGGCGGCGGGGTTCGCGCCCCCCCTGCCCTCGCTTCGCAGGCGCCGGGCTATCCGGCTTTCTTGCGTGAGCGTTTGCCCGGCTGGTCGGCCGGTTCGAGATTCCAGCGGATCGCCATCAGCCGCGCGGCATCTTTATATGCCGCGGCACCCGCGCCTTCGGGGTCGTACGTCACCAGCGGGATCCCCCGGGCGTAGGCCTCGCGGAATTTCACGGAGATCGGCACCGCTTTCGGGAACGTCAGGTCGCCGAAATAGTCCCGCACTTCGTTTTCGATCTGTCGTGCCACCAGGGTTCGGTCCGTCTTGGTGACGATCACGCCGCCGATCGTCAAAGGACCGCTGTCCGTGAACTCGGCCCGGAAGTCGGAGACGTCCCGCACGAGGGCCTCGAGCGCCTTGACGCCCGCGATCGCCGCCACGCAGGGGTCGATCGGAATGAGGATCTCACGCACGGCGTAAAGGATCGCCACGTTGAGCGGCGTCACCACCGGCGAGGTATCGATCACGACCACGTCGAACGTGCCGGGCGGGATTTGTTTGAGGATGCGCCGGACACGGAACTCACGCCCGTGACCCAGCCCGGAAGTGCCGCCCATCTGGTCGGAGCAGAACGCCAGGCGTTCGCCGGGCGGCAGTATCGACACGCCCTCGACTTCCGTCGCCTCGATCAGCTCCAGCGGCGAGAGGGTGTCGTTGATCAGAATGTCCGCCAGCCCCGCGGCCGGAATGCCCTGGGCCCTGTAGCCCAGCGTGGCGTTGCCCGACGGGTCGGCGTCCACCAGCAACACCTTGTGACCGCGCTCGGCCAGAGCCGCGGCCACGTTGATGGCCGTCGTGCTTTTGCCCACGCCGCCTTTGGCGTTGGTCACGGCGATCGCGATCATGCGGGCCCCTTCCCTGACTCGGTTCCGCGCCACGTCATGTCGGCGCAACTTGTCTCGACAGAATCGTCTATCGGCCACACCAAGCGATCTTGATGAGTCGAAATCTCGAAACCCAGCGATCTTGGTTCCCAGCTAACTCGAAACCCAGCCGAATCGGTATCAAGCCACCTCGAAACCCATAAGACTCGGTATCGATATCCCTCGAAACCCAGCTTCCTCGATACCCAGCGAAATCGGAACCAAGCTGAATGGGCATCGATATCCCTCGAAACCCAGCGGAATCGATACCGACTTGCCTCGGCATATCGGCGAATCGGCATCAAGCGACCCATTTGCCCTGCAATATCGAAACCCATTCGTATCGATACCAAGGCCGCCAGAAACCCAAGTACCTTGATGCCTCGATCCCTTGTGACCGATTCGAATCGGTAAGTCGATACCTTGGCACCAAGGCGCCTTGATTCATCGGCATGTCGAAACCATGCAGCCCATTCGCCGATAAGCCAATGTCATCCACGTAGCTTGATTCCCATTCGAATCGATAACAAGCGATATCGGTCGCTTGCGAACTCGATACCTGCCTGAATCGGTTCCAAGGCGCCTTGGTCACTTGGTTCCCGGTTTCCGATGCACTCGATGCCGTCGGGCGAATCCGTGCCGGCCGGATACTTCATTCGATCCCGATTCGGCGATTCGTCACGATCGCCGGCAGGGGCGAATCGGTCATGGTGAGCCGCGCCGGGATCGAACCGAATCGATCGCCTTGATTCCAAGGTTTCAAGCTGACCCGGTTTCTTGAAACCTTGGTCGATCGAACATCTCGAAACCTTGGAAGCAAGTCATACAGAAACCTCGGAATCTGTTTCGCTTGGTGAATCGGTCGCTTGAAGTCTTGGTATGTCAATCAC
This sequence comes from uncultured Isosphaeraceae bacterium, assembly GCA_964608915.1. Classification (GTDB taxonomy): domain Bacteria; phylum Planctomycetota; class Planctomycetia; order Isosphaerales; family Isosphaeraceae; genus QWQI01. The sequence continues at coordinate 81,003 of CAZSQA010000024.1, read as the reverse complement.
TTGGAATCTTGGTCCCAAAAGATGTCGGTTAACTGGTCAATTGATTTCAAGCCAGCTTGATACCTTGTTCGATCGAAACCTTGAAACCTTGGTCCCTTGGTACCAGGCTGCCGATATCCCAAGCCGATCGACCACGACCCGGCGACGACCTTCCGTGAGCCACGATCGACGCACCCGAATTGACCGAAGAGCAGGGGGGCGAACGTGGTCATTTTCGATAAGTCGACCTGAATCACCTCTGGCCCCCCCCGAGCTCCAGCTCGGGGCTGATGCTTCGGATTCCATTGCTGAATCGTGTCGGCGCATCGCCAGGATTCCAGAGCTGAGGCTTGGGGCTAACGCTTCAGTTTCCATTGCCGAGTCATTTCGGCGCATCGCGACGATTCCCGAGCTGGAGCTCGGGAGGACCAGGGTCGGAGTTCGGCCCGTAAACCCAGCGCATGATGCCAGCCGTGTACGTTAACGAAATGCCTGAAAACGCCGATCGGGACGACTCGTCTCCCCACGAGCCGGCCCGATCATGCGTTTGAGAGAGTCATTACGATAGGGAGTATATATCCCATAAAAAGGATGTCAAGTCCCGTTCGCAAAAATTTCGATTCGTTTTCAAGAACGCCCGGCACAGGGCGAATAGGGGGGTAGGCAGTGGGCGCAGTTCCATGCCGATCGGCTAGAATGGGCTCTACGGCGAACCCGTCCAGGGGACGTGGCCCAAAAATTTTGATCGAGGCTCAGGCGATGTCCGACCGAGAATACTACGAAGTGCCGGTGAGCGAACTCAATTCGATGTACGGCCGCAAGCGACGAGGCTGCTTTTTCTACGGCTGCCTGACCGTATTTATCCTGATGATCGTCGGTGTGTCGTTCATGGCCATTTCGGCCTTTTTCGTGACGCGGCAGATCACCAATCTCGTTGCGGCCAACGCCGAAAACGCCGCGGCCCCGCTGCCAGAAGTGCCGCCCGCGACCGAGGACGAAGTCAAGGCCCTGGAAGAAAAGCTCGAAGCCTACGGCAAGGCGCTCGAGGCCGAAGACGGCGGCAAGAACCTGGAACCGCTGGAGCTGACCGAGACCCAGATCAACCAGCTGATTCAAAGCGAGCCGGAACTCAAGGGCAGGGTTTATTTCGACCTCGAACCCGACAAGGTCACGGGCAAGGTTTCGCTGCCGCTCGATCCGTTCGCCCAGTTCTTCCTGTTCCGCAAGCTGAAGGGCAAGTTCCTCAATGGGGAAGGGGACTTCACTGCCGAGATCACAGAGCGTGAGGGGCTTCTCGTCGTCCGCTTGACTTCGCTGCGGCTGGCGAACGGCAAATCGCTGCCTCCCCAGGCCCAGGCCGCTCTGGGCCGTGAGAACCTGGCCAAGGACATGAACTCCAACCCCGAAGTCATGCGAATCGTCCGCAAACTGGCCCGAATCGATATTCTCAAGGACAAGGTCCGCCTCGTCCCGCTCGACTTCGAGCTCCGCCGCCGCCTCGAAGGGCAGGGGAATGCCGAAAAACCCGCCGCCGATGCGACCAAGGCCACCGAAGCCCTGCCGAAACCGACCGAAGCCGAGTTCGACAAAGCCGTCGACGACTTCCGCGACGAAGCCGGCAAACCCAAGTGAGTAGCAAGGCGGGCTTAAGCCCGCCTTCTCTCTTCATCGATTTCCGCAACGCAAGGGCGGGCTTAAGCCCGCCTTCTCTCGTTTTGACGCCTCGAATCAACCCATGATCAACGGCTCGATCTCATCCACGCTCGCCGTGCCCGTCGTGCCGAGCTGGTGAATCACGTGCGAACTCGCGGCGGCCGCGAGCTCCAGCGCTTCACGCAAATGGGCCCCGGCCGCGAGGGCCGTCGTCAGGTTCGCCGTAACCGAATCGCCGGCGCCCACGATGTCGATCGGCCCTCGCAAGGGCAGGGCGGGCACGTGTTCGCTCGTGCCGTCCGGGTCAGCCGCCACGATCCCGTGTTCCGACATCGAAACGAACACCGGACGGCCGCTACGTTTCGCCAGGTCGCCGCAAAATATGGCGGCCTGTTCGGGCGTCAGGGTTTCGGGCCTGCCTAACAAGGCCGCCAGTTCGGCCGCGTTCATCTTATACGATACCGGCGGCCACCCCTTCAGGCTTTGCCGTGAATCGGCCAGCATCGGCTTGCCGGGATACTTCGCCGCCAGGTGGCCAATTTCGTCCAGCATGCGCCGGGTGATCGCGCCGGTCTCGGGCACGTCCACCTGGATCAGAAAAATCACGGCGTCGGCGATTTCGCAGGCCGTTTTCAGGTGTTCGATCAGCATGCTTTCCAGGGCAGGGGGCGTGGTGCTCCAGTTTTTGGAATCGAGCCGGTTGAGTTCCTCCGGCGGCTGGCCCGGGTGCATCAGCAGCGGTTTGCAGTATGTGAACGTGCGGCGGCCGGGGTCGGTCACGAACCGGTCCATGTTCACGCCGGGCAGGGCGGCCAGGCCGCGGCGCAGCTCATAGCCCTCGCCGTCGTCGCCGCAGAAGCTCACGGGCAGAATCGATCCGACGCCCAATGCGACGAGGTTATTGACGATCGTGCCCGCGCCGCCCGGCTGGGCCCGCAGGCGGGTGACGTTATGCACGGTCAGGCCGGTTTCGATCGAGACTTCGGCCCGGGCCGGGTCGATTTCCAGATAGCGGTCGAGACAAAAGTCACCGACGACGGCGATGGTCAGTCCGGCGTAGCGGTCCGTTATTCGGCGGAAGCGTTCGGGGGTCATCGTATGACGTTATATTCCTGGCAAGCGGAGAGATCTTCGTCCTCAAGATCTTCATAGTCGGTGAGAATCTCGGCAGGTGTCATCCCTGAGGCAAGCAGTTCGAGCAGCAGCGTCACTGGATATCTCAAGCCTCGAACCGTCGGCTTTCCGTGGCAGATATCGGGGTCGATCGTGATTCGTGAATCCCGGTTCATCGAGAACTTCTCCTAGAGATCCATCGTAGAATCCCCATCGATCGAAAGACAAGATCATCGAAAGCCCGCTCATTCGCCGCTGAAATCGTTCCGGCATGAATTGAGCCGAATCCGGATTCGTCGATGCGGCGGAAGCGTTAGGGGGTCATGGTGCGTTTTCGTGTGACTTGACGAGGGCGTCGATCGATTCCCGGGCAACGGCAGCGGAAATCATAATCGAAACCGGGCCGATCCGGACACCGGCACATCGTTCGTCCGGCACGGCAACGGTAAACCCGGAGTTCGGATAAAAGAAAGATCCGCAGCCGATGGTCGTGAACCTTCGGCCGCGGATGATCAGGGAGATACTGGCGTAGCGGCTTCTCGTCAGGCGTTCGCCCTGCGTCGTCGGGCACGATAGCCTGCGATGGCCACGGAGCCGATGCCCAGAGAAATCCAGGTGGCCGGTTCGGGCACGGGGTTGGTCGAGAAGCTCACGCTGTCGACGGCGAAGTTGCCGATCGCGTTATTGGGCAAAGTCACGCTGAAGCGGGCCTTGGCGAAGTCGGTCAGCGGGTTGTCGCTGTAGATGCCGACGAACTTGTAATCCGCGGGACTCGTGCTGGAAATGCCCGTGAAATTGAACGTATGCAGAACGACGTCGCTGGCGTCCAGAACCTCGATGTAGCCAGAGTATTCACCGTACCGATCAGCCTGAATCCCGAAACCGACGGCGCTGACCGGCATTCCGCTGAAGCTGAGCGTGACGGGGCCGCCACCTAAACCACCGGTCCACATCAGCGCGTCGCCGGTGTTCGGAAAATTGCCGGCCCAGCCGTTGCCCTGGTCTCTTCGTTCGGGACTCCCGCCGACCTGGGACCATGTTACGTTCGTGCCGCCCGTCGAAGCGACGACGAACGGATTCGGCATGACTGTTTCCGATGGGCCAAGTACGGACCAATCGATCAGGTCGTTCGCAGGCAGGTTCGGGCGGTCGTTGACGTTCACATAGCCGGCCTGGACTGTCGATGTCGCCAGTGCGGCCAGCATGAACAACATGGCGCCAAGCCGCATCGCCTGGCCTCGGACTTTCAAGAAAATTGCGTGTGTCACTTTCGGAAACCCTCTTGTAGTAGTGCATTGCACGAAAAATGCGCTTCGCCGCTTCGGAAAATCCTACTCCACTTTCCTGAACGTTTCATGACATTTTCTGATGCATGTGTCGAAAAAAGAACGCAATCGGCCAATAATGCCGGAAACTTGAGAATTTGATGTGCGAAGCTCCGATCCCGCCCCGGAATCCTGTCCGGGGCAGGGGCCGTGCACAGCCTGGCAGGCTTGCCTTTCACTCGTCCCGAAACGCCTTCGAAAGCATCATGTAAGTCCGCTCGGCACGCACCACGAGCTGCCGGGCTTCGTCCGTCGCGCCTTCCTCGGCCTCGTGCTCGATAAGCTCCAGCCACTGGCGGAACACCTTCGCCCGAGCCCGGTGGTATTCGCTCAGGCTGAATTCCCGCAGATAGACCCCCACCTGCAGCCGCCGCAGCCAGTCTTCGCACACGGGGATCCAGTACGCCGCCTGGTCGTGATTCCCCGACATCGCCGCCGAGAAGGCCTCCACCTTCGCCAGCCGCAGTTCCTCCAGACACTCCGACTTGTCCGGATAATAGGCGAAACAGCCGACGACGCTGACGGACACTATCGCGCCCAGGCCGACGAGCCCCAGCACATGGCCGGGAACGTCCACGTCCCAGCGAGATTTTGGCCGGTCGGGCAGGGGGCGGGCCAGCCAGGCTTCCAGCCGCTCGTTCGGATCGGCGATCCGCAGAATCACGCCGGCCGCCAGCAGAACGCCCAGCACACGAAGGCAGACGACTTCGAACGGCTGCACTTCTTTGGTGAGCTTGGCCCAGGCCTGTTTCGCCGGGTTCGTCGCGTCGGCGTCGAAAGCGCGGCAATAGATGTCGAAGGCGTGCGTATGGTTCGCCGGCTCGATATCCTTCGGATACAGCGGCCGTTCGATGGCGTACGATAGCACCAGCACCACGGCCAGGATGATGCCCACCCAGGCCGCCGCCCTGCGAACGCCGTAGGCCGCGCTCATCCACCACAAAATTCCGAAGTTCATGCCCGCGCCGAACGAAAGCAGAATGAACGCCGCACCGACCGAATTGCCGTGCTGGAACATACTGCCCAGTTGCCCCATGGCCGTCATGGGCGAAGCGTAAGCCGGCAGGGCCACGGCGGTCATGATCAGCGGGGCGTAGGCGTTATCGTGCCCCATGTCGCTCTGCAGGCTGCCCGGCTTGAGCGCCAGAGCCAGCAGGAACACGCCCGCCAGCCCTACGGCCATCAACAGGGCCGTCACCCCCGCCAGTTCGCGGCAGGCATGCAGGGCCAGCGACGCGATTCGGGCCACGCCCTTCGGCATGGCGGCCTCCGGTTCCGGCGTCATGGCCTGCCCCTGGCAAAGACGGTCCCACAAAGCCCCGGCGATCGTGATCACCGCCAGCGACAGAATCGAAAAGATCAGGATCGTGAGCGGTTTCGAAAGCGTCAGCCCGTACATCAGCGAGAGCGGGTTAAACAGCGGGGCCGACAGGGCGAAGGCCAGAATCGTGCCACCGGATACGCCCGCCCGCCGCATCTGCCGGGCGACGGGTATCACCCCCAGCGAACACACCGGCAGCAGCATGCCGATAGCCCAGGCCTTGAACAGCCCGGTTAGCGTGCCGCCGCCGAACAGGGCGCGAGTCTTGTCGGCCCCAAAGAACCGCCGAAACAGGGCCGCAACGAACAGCCCGGTGAGAATGAACGGCGACGCCTGCGCCAAAGCCTGGCCGACCCGCAAAGCCGAACCCCAGAAGATCGCGGAATTCATCGTTCCTCACCTTTCGATTGCCTGGCCGAGCTTTCGAAGCCGGCGACATTGCCATCAGAACTCGATTCGTTCGTCGCCGATTCGCCCGGCCGCTCAGGCTTCTCGCGTGAATCGATCTTTCGATAAAGAGTGTCCGGCGGAATCAGCGCCGCGATCGCTTTCATTTCCACCGCGAATGCGTCCGCACGATCCTGAGCGAAAAATCCCGGCTTCCGCGCCGCCGCTTCCATTCGATCCGTCCGGCGCTTCAAATCTTCCCAGCCGGCCCGCTTGATCGGCGTGTCGGCCGCGAATTCAGGCAGCCAGCGCACGATCTGGCGGAACTTCTTCGCCTCGGGTGTCATTTCCGCCTTCGGCAGTTCGACCAGCGCCGCGTATCGGGCTTTCGAAGCGGCCATCGCATCTTCGAAATCCTTCGGCCTGAAGTCGGGGTTGCCGTGTTCGTCCAGCTTCCACGCCGGGTCGATATCAGGCGGATTGGCCGGCGCACACCCTCCGGCGCAAATCAGGCCCATCACGCAGGCCGACACGACCCGCCGAACGCAATTGCGATTCCTGCTTCGAAAATCGAACCGGATCATCGAGTCCTCCCATTCGTGGGCGATTTCAGGGGCGAGACGGGCACTTCTTCGAGAATTCCGGCGATGACGGCGCCGCTGCCCGAATGGCCCGAAATCCGCAGTGCCAGCAGCCCCGGCGCCACGTGTCGCAAGTCATCGGGCGTGACGAAGTCGCGTTCGTGAAGAAATGCCCGGGCCTGTGCCAGACGTTGCCACAAAAGCACCGCACGCGGGCTCAGACCGCTCGAAAACCGGCGATCGGACCGAACCGCTTCGGCCAGGTTCATCAGCTCGTCACGCACAGGGTCGGAAACGCCCACGCACGAGGCGGCTTCCTGCAACCGTTCCAGGGCTGCGACATTCATCACCGGGGCGACGTTCTCACGCGTCATGCCCGCCATGCCGACGGCCTCGGCCAGCAGCCGCGTTTCGCTCGCCCGATCCGGATAGCCCATGCTCAGTCTCATCGCGAACCGGTCAAGCTGAGCCTCCGGCAGCGGATAGACCCCGTGCTGATCGACCGGGTTCTGCGTGGCGATCACGAAAAACGTGTCCGCAAGCCGTCGAACCTGGTTGTCGACCGTCACCTGACGCTCGGCCATGGCCTCCAGCAGGGCACTCTGCGTCCGCGGCGATGTCCGGTTGATCTCGTCCGCCAGAAGCACATCGGAAAATACGGGCCCGGGCAGAAATTGAAACTCCCGCTTGTTCTGGTCGAACACCTGAAACCCGGTCACGTCCGAAGGCAGCAGGTCGGGTGTGCACTGGATCCGGGCGAATCGGCCGCCCAGGGCCGTCGCCAGGGCCTTGGCGAGCGTCGTCTTGCCCAGCCCCGGCAGGTCTTCCAGCAGAATATGCCCGCGAGAGAGCAGGCAGATCATCACATTCTCCACCAGATCCGGCTTGCCCAGAATCACCTGGTTCAGCGTTCGCTCGAGGCGGTCGAGCAGCGTGCGCGGCTCTTCGGTCAACACGGCGGTCGTCATGGTCGTCGGGTTCCTTGCAGTGTCCAGGTTCGTAAGTCGCGTCGGTTCCATTTGCGTGCCGCTGTCGCGCACAAGATTCGAGCCTCATCGGCCGGGCAGGGGGGTGGCCTGTCGGCCGGGGCGTAAGCGGCCCATTCGCCGAGCCGCAGCAGCGTCGATATGCCGGTCTGCTCCTCAACCACGTCGGCCCAGTGACTGCGCAGCGACCTCTGCGGCGGTCTGCGTCCGAGATGCATCGAAAGCCGCCAGTCCAGGTGCCGCACCGTGCGCAGAACGTGCATGCGCATGTCGCATCGCGGGTCGTGGGCGAGCACGAATGTCATCGCAGCGTCATAAATGCGATTGTGAAATGCCACGGCCGCCAGAATTGCCGCTATCGCCAGCCCCAGCGGCAACCGGTGCCGCCCGGCCCAGTCCGAAACCTGCCAAAGCCCGATCGCAAGCACATCGGCCCAGCTTTCTTCGGCGAACTCGTCGAGATATCCTGGCGTCGGATCGACCGGCACCCACACGTTGTGCGGCGTCAGCAACTCGACCCAGAAATGCAGGTGCCGTGAATCCAGCACATGATGCGCCTTCGAAACGTCGTAACTGGCCGGATCCACATAAAGCCCGCTCGCCAGCCGGCAAGGATAGCCGAGATCCCTCAGAATCATCACGGCCGCGGAGGCGACGTGATAATCCGGAACGTTCTTGCGCTTGACCAGAAATCGTTCGATCCCGTCAAAACCCATCCCGTCCGGCGATTCGAAACCCGCATGATCCGCGATCGGTTCAGGTGTGTCGCCCCCATCGGATTCGGCATGAGAACGCAACAATTCCATCAGCCGTTCCACTTGTGCCCACGAGCGTGAATCGCCGAGATTCCAGCCTTCGACAACCGCCCGGCACGCTTCCGAGAGTTCGAAATCGCCAGCCTCGCGAAAATGATGATGATGTATCGTATGCACGTGCGAATCGTCGAATGAAGTTTCGTAAAGATGCCGCCGCGATATGCGCCTGGCCTGTGTGTCGATCGTCGTTCCGGCGGGAATCGTGCGGTCCGCCATTCGAACCACGCCCCGGCCCGCCCAGGCGAACATCGAAGCCTCCCGCAAACCGCCCAATCGATATTTCGAAAGATTCGCCGGAGCAGGCAAAACCGATGTGTCCAGCGCAGCGATCTTGATCTTGTGTTCGACCGACTCACCGAACGAATCTGGCCACGGCAAATGCAGGCAGAACCAGCAATCGCCTTTGCCCGTCGGCTCGACACGCAACGAACACGCCTCCGGGCAATCGGCTTCCTGTTCCCACGCCGAACCGTCGAACCGGTCGAAAGTCGCGAGCTTCAGCCTCGTTCCCGCCGCGCCCTTGACATAAGCCAGTGCCTTGGCCGGGCGGTCATCGGGCTTGCGAGCCTGCCCCGCCTGTTTTCGCTGCATTTCGAAAGTGCGCCCGGCCTGCAGATTCTCTTTCGGCTTGCCGCCCGTCTCTTTTACGTTCTGCGGCCCCATGGCCTGCATGCGCTGCTGCTCTTTCGGTTTGTAGGGCTCGCCGTATTGCTCGTTGAAGGCGTCGAAAAGGCTGGGCCGGTCTGACTCCAGATAAATGTCACTGTCCGTGAAGCCCACGGATTCGGCATTCTCGCTGGCTGCCGTTTCGTTGGGTCCGTCGCCCACGCCCGCTGTGGCCAGTTCGTTCGTCTCACCCGAACCACCCGAACTGCCGACCCATTCGGCCAGAACGTGGTGGATGGCCCTGTCGCCGCGGAATTGAGATACGACCGCCGCACCGGCAAGCGAGAAAACAGCCACGCGCAGGATCGATCGACGAATCCGCAACCTGCGCGTACCCGCCTCGATTGCATATTCCGGCCTGTCCGCCCGGCTCGGCAAAGCCGCCTGATGCTCAGCGAAGAGCCAGATTGGCAGTGCGAGCATGAGCCACGCGGTCGCCCGGGCTGCCTCGCTGGACATTTCCGGAATGGAAGCGAAGCCCATAATGCCCATGATTCCGCACATCGCAGCCAATCGCCGCCGCTGGATCTCCGTCGACAAATACAGGCAGGATCCGGCTATCAGGGTCTCGATCGCCTGCATCAGGTTCTTTTCGAGCGGGGGGATGACTCTTCCGTTCGACCACGAAATGCAAGTCAGCACGAACGGGCTGGCGACAAGCCCGCACACGATCGGCAGGGCGAATCGTCGTAAGCGTTCCCGGCCCTTCAATTGCAACCCGATGACCGCCAGAACCGGGCACGCCAGAACGGCGCTCCAGCGCATCGCGGTGCCAGGTTCGAAACCGGGAATTGCCCGCGCATGTTCCAGAATCAGCACTGAGCTCATGGCCAGACTGACGGTCATCCAGATGGCCGCGCATCGATTCGCGTCGCTTCGTTCGTTCATCGTTCGCACCTTCCGGATTCGAGCCATGCCAGCACGTCATTCTCAGTCACAAAATGCAACCAGGGTCGTTCGATGCGTTCGGATCGCTTCGAAACCTCGCCGAGCACCACCACGGCCTGCGACGCATTCGAAGGCATCACGGATCGGCCGACTACGATCGACAATCGCAATCGCTCGCGGGGGATCTCGTCGGAAGCGGCGTCCGAATCGATCAGCGATTGGGCTTCGGCGTCGCCGAAAGCCGCGAGTCGATCCAGATAAAACCCTGCATCGTGGCCATGGAATATGCGATGCCCTGCCGAATCGCCGTCGCCCAGTTCCAGGTCGCATTGCCAGCCCATACGCTCGGCACCCGTGAGAAAACTCGCCGCAAGCCGCACGGCCCATTCCATCTCCCAGGATTCGTAACGATTCGGCGAATCCAGATGCACGCACATGCGCGGGGTCGTCGACCGCTGCTGTTCGCGCATGACCAGATGCCCCAGTCGTGCCGTCTGTGGCCAGTGGATCCGCCGGGGGTCATCGCCGCGGCGAAATTCCCGCAGGCCGGTCGTGTCACCGCTCGTGCCTTTCGTCGGGCTCGTCATCTGGCCGTAATCGTCGGACCCGATCGTCACATCAGGCCATTTCGAAATCGGATAGATCTTCGGACGGACGATCAGAATCCCTTCCGATCGAGCCTTCGCCCGGGCCTCACGCAGCCGGAACGGAAACGAACACGCCACGATCGAACGGTCAAGCCGATAGACACCACGCCGGCCAGCCAGCCGCCGAACATGCCGCCCAAGTGTCGTTCGCCGCCATGGCCAGATCGCCGGCAGACCGAATCGCCAGCTTTTCGGCCCGTTCGAATGATCGAATTCGAACGTCATTCCCGTGTCGATCGTCAAGCCGATCAAGGGGAAGGCTTCGCGTGGCTCGATCCGCAAATTCAGGCCGACGATGTCGCCTTCGGTCGCCCGTTCCGATTCGAAACTCATTCGCACATTCGTATTTTTGACGATCGCCCCGGGCAGATAAGTGCCGGCGGCGATCGCCAGCCCGAGCACGCCCGCCACGGCCAGGCAGCGCTCATGCACCAGCACGCCGCAAAGCAGAGCGATCGCCAAGGCGAACGACATCATCCCGCGCGGCGTGTGCAGGCTTTGCATACAGAGCCTCACCGCACGTACGAACCTCGTACTTTCGAATCCCAATTCCAGCCGGGCCAGATCCGCCAGCCTGCGGCGTTTCGAAGCAGCCCAGCCGCCGGGCTGGCCCGTTGCGGTCGATGTCATCGGTCGTCCAACCTCAAATTCCGAAATGCGTGAACCGAATCTCATACATCAGGCTTTTCGCCTGACGACTTCCGCGGGATCGATCGCACGGCAGCGGCGGATGTATCTTCGAAACAGCCTGATTCCGCCCACTCGGCGGAAACTCGGGCTGTATCGAATCGTCAATTCGATCTCGACCGAAATCACGCACGGCACATGGCGGGCCGTCTCCGCGCGCTTCGATGACGATCGTCCGTCGGCTTGCGAAAATCAGCCCGGCGGCGGGGCTCTCGCGGGGAACGTTTCGAAACGAACGCAGGCAAAAAAAGAATCGATCGAAACCGGACGGAATTCGGCCGATTCGAAGGCGATCAGGTCGCGGCTTTGCGGCGTGATGGCCTGAAACGGCACATGCGCCTGACAGATCGGGCAATTGTGGTGCGGTTCACCGGCGGGAGCCTCCATGTGCTCCGTGCGAACCTGGCAGGCGGCTTCGTCGCCATGAGCCAGCCCCGGCAGCGCGTGCAGCGATTCGCCCAGGCTCGATGCCAGGGTGAATACGATCAGCGCGAAGTTCAGGAATGCTATTCGGCTCATGTGTCGATGTCAGAACGGCATGAAGGAAACCGCTGCTGTTTCATGAGAATCGTTCACGCCCGGACTGTCAAGCCCGTCGCCTCGCGAAACCCGGCGATCTTCACCCTCGGTACGAATGCGAAAAGCCCGGATCCGAAGATCCGGGCCCTCCACGGGGACTCTCATTTCCCCGCGGTCGAAGTCAGATGACGCCGTGCCTGCGCCGCACGCCCAGGTTCGGGTCGCCCGGGACGCCGATCAGGTTCGTGTAAGTCACGATGTACTGATGATTCGGCCCGACGGAAACCACCGGCATATTTCGATTGGCACCCATGTTCAGCGTCAGCACGTTCACGTTGGCCGCGCTGTATTCTTTCACGAACGAAGAGGTGACACCCCCAGCCGTCGACTCGTAGACGATGGCGAACTGGCCGCTCGAAGGCGTCAGGGCGATCCATGGCCTGGTTTCGTTGGCCGCTGTGGCCGTGATCGCGAAATTCGCGGCCAGCACGTTCGCGGCACTCATGCGCCGGGCCCGGATGTCGCGTGTGCCGCCTGAAGGCCCCGATTCCCAGGCGAAGATGCTCGCTCCGGCCTGATCGATGGAGGCCGTCGGAGCCGTTTCCATCAGTGCAGGCGAATTCGCGATCGCCAGGAGACCCGTCACCGCGGCACCCGCGTTATTGTATTTCCTCGCCTGAACGTCCGAATTCGGGGCTCCGGAAGTCGCCACGCCGTCAAATTGCCACGCGATGACATAATCGCCCAGCATGTTCCGCGACAGCGACGAAAATCCCTCGGGCCGGGCCGTCATGGCCACCGCCATCGTGCCGAGAGCGGCCCCGGCCGCATTGAACCGGGCCTGATAGACGTCCGTATTGCCGACGCCCACGGCTACGGTGTAGCTCACCACAAAATCGCCGAAACGGTTGCAACCGATCGAAGGATCGAATTCGTCTCGAGCCGAACCGGCGACGGTAATGAAAGTGTTCATCGGCCCGAGCAGGTTCGCCCCGGTCTGGTCGATCTTCGTCGCCAGAATGTCACGCGACCCGCCATTGTTGCGTTCCCAGGCGACCCACAGATTTCCGTTCGAATCCATGGCCACCGTCGGGTCCGAATCGTCGCGGCCGACTTGGTTATTGACGACGAAATCGGGCGTGAGCGGAGCCCCGGCCGAATTGAAAATGCGGCCCATGATGTCCTTTTCGCCGGTCGTCGCGTTCTTCACGGTCCAAACGACCGCGTGCGTGCCGTTGAAACTCGAAGCGTTGGCCGATTCGTATTCGTGCTGGGCCGTGTTCACCGGAGCGATCATCTCGGCCCCGATGGCGAAGAGCCTGCGATCTTCCATGACTTCCGGGTTCAGGAAAACCGAACGGTCGGCCCGCTTGCGGCTGTTTCGGACGGTTTTCGAATCGAACATTCTCTCGATGAACGTACGCATGGCGCAGCCCGCCTTTCCGGCAAAGGTTCCGAAGAAATCTGTCCCTGTCGAACGCACACGGGGGCCTCCGTACAGGAAGCCTGAATCCCGCGGACGATCTGGATTTGTCCGGGCTTTAAGGCCCGTTCGTCATTTCGTTACGCCAGAAAAACGCCCCGGCCGCCTGCTTGTGACAGCGTGTCGAAAGAAAGCTTCGAACCGCGTCGCACGACTCGAGACTCGGCCTTCTCATAACCCGAAACCGCACCAGCCACCATAACGGCGATTATCGGACGTCGTCATTCTCTGCCGAAATTGAAATGAAGCCTATCCCGATCCCGTCACCGGAATGAATCGACGATCATGGACGCCCTGGCCCGATCAGTTCGTCGATGCTTTCGACGTCCGCGGCGATATCTTCTTGACTGAGCGATCCGTCGAACACGCCATGACGTTCGAATAAGGCCAGCGTTTCGAAACGATCGATGTCAAGCGCCTGACTCAGTTCGTGGCGGTCGAGGATCCCGCGACGATACAAATTGACGACGAACGACTCACGCATCGCTGACGGGAGATCGGGATTCTCGGCCCGGATCCTTTTTTCGATCTCGTCCGAAAAATGAACCGTCACATGGATATTCATTCGTATCAATTCCTCCCCGGCGCTTTCGAATTCAGTACCTTGCAGCACGATGTTCGACACTTCGGATTCGTCTCGCCGATCCATCCCTCGTCGATCGACTCTCATTCTAAACGATTCCGACCGCACCGATAACCGGAGGTAATCGAATGCCACTTTCGATCGGTCAGAATCGCTCAGCCAGCTTCCGCTTCACTTCGCCGCCGTCCTTCGCTGTTTTCGAAAATCCCAGGGCGCAACCGGTTCGCGATCGACCCACAGGCCTCGGCCCTTCATCCTGGCTGACTTCTGTTCGATCGTATACTCCGCCGGCGGCGAAAATTCGACATAGGCCCATGCCATGCCCTGCCGCACCATTTCAAGGTTGATCGACCGGCCGTCGACGATCACATCACCCAGCGTCCGCCCATAGCGGTCTTTCGAAATGCCGACGACTTCCGCCTCTTTTCCGTAAGCCATCTCGCTCAGGGCTTGTCTCGCACGCGTACCGAAGGCCTGGCCTTTCTCAGGCGCGTCGATATGCACCAGCCGCACCGTCACGGACTTCGTCGGCGATTCGCGCACGATCAGCGTGTCGCCATCCGTGATCGAAACCACCTTGCCCGTCATCTGACAAAACAGCAACACGGCCAGAATCGATACCGGCATCGGCGAAACCTCCACGGGATAATTCCGGCTTGGATGTCGATCGAGCCCGCGCTCGCGTACGCACATGAGCCTAGAACCGGGCCAGGCCGGCTGGGACGCCGCGATGACCGTTCGCAACATGGTCGCTGCCGGACGGGTTCGGACCTCATTCCGATGCGATGAGGGGAAGTCGGCGTAAGGAAATTCGAAAACGGAATGTCACGAACCGGCGAACCCGCCATATATATCCGCGAAGACCGGTGATTCGCAGCGAGAAACGGAAAGAACTCCCGATTCGCCGATTTTGTTGATGTCCGTCGTACGAAATGCAATCGTCGTGTCCGTCGTGGTGGGCGGCCGCCGGCGAGTCCGGAAAAGGCAGGGCGAATTCTCCATCTTCATGGAGCTTTCGCACCCTCATGCGATCTCCGGCGTACGTACGGACCGCACGTGAGGCAGGCCGGTTTCGTCACGAACCTGGCCGCGGCCTCGTCAAGTCATCCGCTGTCCGAATGCAACCGAACAGGAGAGTCACGCCATGTTTCGCCGAACTCTGATGCAAATCGTGCCTGTGCTTACTCTGGCCGTTCTGGCGGGCGTCGAAACCCGCTCCGCCCAGGCCCAGGCCAATCCGATGCTGCTCAATTACGGTTGGGGCCAGATCGTCGCCAACCCGCATTATCCGATCGTGGGCGAATCCGCCACGATCTCGGCCACCATCACCAACGCCGGCAACGCGCCGGCCACGAACGTGCAGGTCAAATTGTCATTCAATGACTGGGGCGTCACCTTCAACGGCTGGCAGCAGATGGGGGCGATTCAGTCGATTCCGGTCATTCCGCCCGGCGGCTCGGTCACCGTCAGCGTGACGAACGTCTTTCAGAACCGGACGCACACTTGCGTCGAGGCTCTCATCGTCGGGGCCGACCAGAACTCGGACCCGAACGACGACCGCGGCCAGATCAATCTGGAAGTCGTCAATTCCGGCGATACCTTCAGCTACGACGTGCCCATCGTCAACAACGGTCAGGGCAACCTGAATGCCGGAATCAACGGGCTGTTGTTCATCCGTGAAGGCCAGGGCGTGCCCAATGGCGGCGTTCTGCCCGTGGAAGCCGTGCCGAACCAGGTGCAGGTCGCTCCGGGCGAAACTGTCCTGGTTCACGTGCAGATGGACCTTCGGGCGTTGCCTCCCGGGCCTCTGATGCTCAAGATCGAGGCCGTCGATCAGAACGATCCGAACGCTCGCAACAATGTCATTTTCGACATCCGTCGCACCACGGCCTATCAACTCAAACGTAACGCCCTGGCCGCCCTTCAGGCCCTTCAGCCGACTCTGCCGAAAGTGTCCCAGCGTAACAAGGTCGGAAATGCCATCGGCCACGTCAGGAAGTCGATGGACCTGCGGCTGTGGAAGCCGGGCGACGAAAACCGCCTGATCCGCTCGAACGCCGCCGCCGCCAGCGTGTTCGTACAGGAAGGCGTAGCCGCCCAGATCCTTGAAGGGCTGCTGTGCGAACCGATCGGCCTGAACGCCAAGGCTCAGATCGACGAAGTCATCCGTGGCCTCTGCGACGCCGACCGGATTCTGGCCGAAACGGCCATCGCGGATACCGGCGGCAACCCGGCCGCGGGCGCGATCCGCAAGCTGGCCGACGAAAACCGTCAGGAGGGTGAATATCCCGAAGCCATGCTGAAGTATGGCCTGACGTGGCTCCGCACCTTGCGGCCCTGAACCGTTGCACGCGGCATTGACCGGTGCCGCGTGCCATTTCGAAATCGCACCCGAAGCCGGGCCCTGGAAACGGGGCCCGGCTTCGTGCGCTGCGACGACGAACCGTTGTCGCGTATGATGAAACATCCGAACGTTCGAACCGTCAGAAACGAATGAGGAACGAAGCCGCTGTCCATGCTCGCCATCATCGAATACCGCCCCGAATGGCCTGGCGATTTCGCCCGCTATGCCGAAATGCTACGATCCGCGCTCGGCCCCCGGGCATTACGCGTTGACCATATCGGCTCGACGGCTGTGCCGGGCATGGCGGCCAAGGACGTGATCGATATTCAAGTCACCGTCGCCGAACTTTCGAATGAAGTCGCCGACGCGATCCGTCAGGCCGGCTTTCGATCGCATTCCCTGATCGCGCAGGACCACGTCCCGCCCGGCTACGACGACCACCCGGACCATTGGTCGAAAATGTTATTCAAGGAACCGGCCGGCGACAGGCGATCGCATATCCACGTTCGCGTTTCAGGGCGTGCGAATCAGCGATATCCCCTGCTCTTCCGCGACTTTCTCATCGCATCGCCCGACATGGCTTCGGCCTATTCGGAAGCGAAACGCCGCCTGGCCGCGAATCTGGCCGATCCTTCGACTTATCCGGACGTCAAAGACCCCATCGTCGATCTCATTTACCTGGCCGCACGCGACTGGGCGGATCGCATCGGCTGGAACCCGGGTTGAACGGACTTCGATCGTCCGGGGCGTTCGACGAGTTCGATTCCGATCGACTTCCTCATGGACGATGACGCTTACGACGACTCTGTCTCCGCAAGCGACTTTCCGAGATTCGGCGGATCTCGCCGTCGTGCCGGCCATGACGTTCAGGCGAATCGAACCGATCGCGGCCCTTGCGAGACGTGCAAAGAGCTTCCGGCTTGGGCAATTCATACGGCCTGAATCCGACGACATCGATCGGGCAGGATGTCGCAGTCGGGCCGTATTTCACGGTTCTCATCCACATGAGCCAGCAAGTCAGCAGATTCGCGGGCCACTCGCGGATCGATCCGGGCAGGTGTTCGCATGCGAGTAAGTCGCATGACGGCAATGGGATAGAGTCGAATTACGAAACGGAATCCGATTCCGAAAGTTCGCAGCCCCAGCGTCATTCGTCACGATTTTGCCGAGATCCGCAAATGGCCGATTTCAGCGGCCAGGATTCGGCGATAGTGCATAGTCAGGGCGATCGACGCAGGGAGATCCCGCCGATCGCGGGTGTTCGTCGGATCGATTTCGCCGCGGTCTCGAATGATCGCGCTGCCGACATTGCCCGCATCTGCCCATGGGGTTCGAAATAATCGCGTAACGCTCTTCCATTAAGATGGTTAACATCGAATTACGAAACGGAATCCGGGCTGGCCCGCGTACCGTGGCGGGGGTGCGAGCCCCGAGCGGCGGTCCGGTGGACCGTCTGGCTTGGACGAATGGCACAAAAACGCCGCAAGTGGTTGTTATCAAAAGGTCTGTAATCGTTTTGCGAAACGGAATTGCCGGCGGCGGGCATGATTTCTCCGAAGACCGGCTCATGCTGAGCGGGTCTGAGTCGATCGATCCGAATCGGCCCGCGGTTCGCAACGGCTGGCGTGCGTGCCGGCGGATCGGCGACCGCCGGTCCGGAGTGCTTGCGGATATTCGCAAACCGCGATTCGCAAAGAGGATCGATCCGGATTACGAAACGAAACCGGGTGTGCGCCGTGTTGCCGTGGCCGCGACTTCGGCCGCCGTCACGTGGGCCGTGAAGAAAGTCGCAAAGCGTTGCGAAAACGAAGATAGCGTCGCGATTACGAAACGGATTTCTGACTTCGTCGCGAACTCGCCGGCGCAGGGGGTTGTTCTCGCCCACCGTTCCGATAGCATAGGGGGCACCTTCGTCTCTGGAAGCAGGGTCGCCTTACCGGCGGTCCTTTCGCTTCACCCCATCACGCAACCAGGAAAACCTATGAAACGCACCCACTTCACTAGTGTCGGTACATTGTGCCTATTGCTATTTTTCGGCATGACCGCCAGCGCCAGCGAAGCCAGCCTGGCCATTCCAGACCTTCATCAGGGCAAATTCAATATCTTCGGTCAGCAGATCAGCGGCTGGAACCTGCTCGCCTTCGGCGCTCTGGTCATCACGGGCACGCTGGGCATCAGCATCTCGCTGCGGCTCCAGATTCAGCGTCTGCCGGCGCACAAATCGATGCTGGCCGTGGCCGAGATCATCTTTCAGACCTGTAAGACTTATCTGATCCAGCAGGGCAAGTTTCTGCTCCTGCTCTTCGCCATCATCGCCGCGGCGATGACCTATTACTTCATGTTCCTGCAGGGCGAAGGGGTCGCGACGGTCGGGCTTGTTCTGCTGTTTTCGCTGATCGGGATGGGCGGCTCGTACTGGGTGGCCTATTACGGCATCCGGGTGAACACCTATGCGAATGCTCGCACAGCTTTTGCCGCACTCAGGGGCGAGCCCTGGGACGTCGTCAGCATCCCCCTGCGGGCAGGCATGTCGATCGGCCTGTTCCTGATCTCGCTCGAGCTGGTCATGATGGTCGTGATCCTGCTGTTCGTGAATCGCAATATCGTCGGCTACTGCTTCCTCGGGTTCGCCATCGGCGAATCGCTGGGGGCCTCCGTGCTGCGGATCGCGGGCGGCATCTTCACCAAGATCGCCGACATCGGCTCGGACCTCATGAAGATCGTCTTCCAGGTGAAGGAAGACGACCCCCGCAACCCGGGTGTGATCGCCGACTGCACCGGCGACAACGCAGGCGACAGTGTCGGCCCCACCGCCGACGGTTTCGAAACCTATGGCGTGACGGGCGTCGCCCTGATCTCGTTCATCACGCTGGCCGTGCCGGATGTCGCCATTCAGGCCAAGCTGATCGTCTGGATCTTCGCCATGCGGTTCCTGATGGACTTCATGTCCGGGGCGTCGTATTTCATCAATCAGCGCATCTCCGAAAAGGAATACGCCGGTTTGAAGGACTTCGATTTCGAAGCCCCCCTCACACGCCTGATCTGGATCGCGGCGGTGCTTTGCATCTCGACCTCGTTCGGCATGAGCTGGCTCTTGATCGGCGATCTCTCCGTCACCACGCTTCAGGGCGTGCCGACGGCCCTGCCGAACATCTGGTGGCAACTGGCGGCGATCATCAGTTGCGGCACGATCGCGGCCGTGTTGATCCCCGAATTCACCAAGGCTTTCACCAGCTCGCATTCGAAACACGTGCATGAGATCGTCACCGCCAGCCGCGAGGGGGGCGCGTCGCTCACGATCCTGTCCGGTCTCGTCGCCGGCAACTTTTCCGCCTTCTGGTGCGGCATGCTGATCGTGGGTCTGATGACCGGCGCCTATTTCGTCAGCCTTCAGGGGCTCGAAGCCGTCGCCGGGCAACACGCTTCCATTTTCGCATTCGGGCTGGTTGCGTTCGGCTTCCTGTGCATGGGTCCGGTGAATATCGCCGTGGACAGCTACGGCCCCGTCACCGACAACGCCCAGAGCATCTTCGAACTGGCCCAGACGGAGCACATCCCGGGCATCAAGGAAGAAATCGAACGGGACTTCGGCTTCACGCCCGATTTCGAACGGGGCAAGCATTATCTGGAGGCCAACGACTCGGCCGGCAATACCTTCAAGGCCACGGCCAAGCCTGTGCTGATCGGCACGGCCGTCGTCGGCGCCACGACGATGATCTTCTCGATCATCCTGCTGCTGGAACGGGCCGGCATGTTGCAACTGAGCCTGACCGATGCCCCGGTGCTGCTCGGTTTCATTACCGGCGGGGCCGTGATCTTCTGGTTCTCGGGCGCTTCCATTCAGGCCGTGACCACCGGCGCCTACCGTGCCGTGGCCTTCATCAAGAAGAACATGGACCTGGACAAGAAAGAGGCCGACCTGGAAGATTCGAAAACCGTCGTCCGCATTTGCACCGAATACGCCCAGGCCGGCATGTGGAACATTTTCATTACGCTGATGTCGCTCACGCTGGCCTTCGCCTTCTTCGACCCGAACTTCTTCGTGGCCTATCTGGTCTCGATCGCCGTGTTCGGGCTGTTCCAGGCGATCTTCATGGCCAATGCCGGCGGCTCGTGGGATAACGCCAAGAAGCTGGTGGAAGTCGACCTGAAGGAAAAGAACACGCCGCTGCACGAGGCGACCGTCGTGGGCGACACGGTGGGCGACCCGTTCAAGGACACGACCTCCGTGGCCCTGAACCCGATCATCAAGTTCTCGACCCTCTTCGGCCTGCTGGCGGTGGAAATCGCCATCGGCATGAAGGAATCGGCCCGCGATTCCGGCAGCCGCGACATTACGGCTTATGTGGGCCTGGTGATGCTGGCCATTGGTTTCACCTTCGCCTGGCGTTCGTTCTATTGCATGCGGATTCCGAAGGAGATCTGACGCGTTTCATCGTTCCGGGCGGATTCTTCATCCGCCCGGATTCGAAATCGGGACATTCCTGCAACTCGCCGCTTCGGAAGCCCCGCAAGCGGCGATAGCATTTGAGGGCCGTACAGGCTTATGCCTGATCATTCGCCCACGGATCGATGATGTTCGCTCGGGAAGCTCGAAAATGGCGTACGTTACGTGTCATGACATTGAGCCCATGCCGCAGAGCGGTCGCGGCGATCAAACCGTCGATTCCCGGAATGACTTCACCACTCTTTTGAGCGTTCGCCGTCACCTCGCCCCAGATCAGAGCGACTTCATGATCGATGGGCAGAATTCGATCGGCAAAGTTCGTTCGCAAACCTTCAAGCCAGGACGCAAGTGTCTTTTTCTTCTTGCCGTTCGGCAGCAAGTGAATGCCCCGTGCGATTTCGCCGAGACTGACGACGCTGAAATAAATATCTCGTTCGTCAAGATTGGCGACCGCCGATTTGACCGCAGGGTTTCCGTCCGGTTTACGGATCTCGGCCAGGACGCACGTATCGAGCAGTGTTCTCATAGCTCGACATCCCTGACAGGGCTACGGTCTCGTTCCAGATTCAGTGCCTCAAGCGACGGGCCATCGAAAAGATATGCCTTGATGCCTGGCTTCTTGCCGGCCAAACGATCGAATTCGTCAGCAGCCACGACGACGACGGTGTCCTTCCTCCGTCGAATCACCTGCGGCCCTTCGCTGATCGCCCGATTGACCACTTCCGTCAATCGATTCTTCGCTTCGGCCAGGTTCCATTCCATGCGATGCTCCTTTATGGCTAGATTGGCTAGATCGATTGTACCATGCTCAATGGTGTTCGATCGAGGTGATTTATCGACGAATGCTCATTTGGATTCACCTCCCCCTGGCGATCGTTCGATCGCATGCGGATTCCGAAGGAGATCTGACGAATGCCGAAGATCCCGGGCGGCGGAACACGGCGGGTGAGCGATCTTGTTTCGCGAACACTCAGAAGAAAAGTCTTGACTTCGAGAAAAAGGGGGGGGTAATCATATGAGTTCAATACTTCGATCGCTGATAGTTCATGATTCGCGGCTGTATCCGTAGCGTTGTGTTCCATAGTCGGAGTCGATTCATGACTCGATCGCTTCTGCTGGTTCTGGTTCTCATGTCATGTACACGGTCCGCGATCGGTGCCGATCCGACGCCCATCACGCTCGATTCGATCGTCAAGACGTTGGAAATGCGTGACAAAGCATTGGATTCGTTCGAAGCGACCGGGAGACTCTATTTTAGCGATGAACATTGCTCTCCTGATTCGAAGCCTTTTCTTGAGGAATTCATGATCCTTCACAAGTCGGATGGACGCCGGGAAAATAAAATCATCAGCAGCTTACCGGACGGAAGCAAGAGATTGTCGCAGTGGATACGAGACGACGGCAAGAAACAGTATACGATGTTCTGTCCACCGTCAGCGCTCGACGTCGTCGAATCGGTGAGAATCAAACTGACACCGAATAGCGCTTCTCGAAACCACATGGGTATGATGCCGTTCCTGAATGCATTGACTCCGCGAGGCGTGCGGCTATCGAAACTGGTTTCGACGGGCACGGATCTCGATACGCGGATCGCGGAATCGGGTGATCGCATCGTTCGGATGACGACGCAAGACATCAAATTGAAGATCGAATTGGAGTTATCGGAACGCCATGATTACCAGCCGGTTCGGGTGCGATTCTCGAAAAACTCGCAGGCACTGGTAACGGAGTTCGTGAATATCGACGGATTCTGGTTTCCCAAACATGGCCACTTCGAAGGGCTCAGGGAAGATGGCACGCCCTATCGAAGATGCTTCGATGTCGATCGTTTACGAGTCAACTTCGATCCGTCACCAGATCGCTTCGGTCTTCCCAAGTTGTCCAATGGAACACTCGTTTTCAACGAAACGAAAGAGGGCCCAAATGGCATCTTCGTATCAGGCGTGTCGAAAACCGCCACGCGCGTGAAAGCAAGACAAAGGTTTCAGGAGAAATACTTCGAACAACCTCCAGAACCTGTCAGGCCTTCAGTGTATCCTTCCACCGAAACGTCAAGAATGCCGGACGAATCGAATCTTTCGAAATGGTTTCTCGCATTCGGTTTCGGATTGATCTTCATCGCCCTCGTCCTGGGCAAATACAAATCTTCGTAACGATCGATCATGGTTCGTCGAGGAGGCTTCGGAATTGTCAATGACATGAATTCCTGTCCAGTATCTGTGACAATGTCGTCTAATCCATCACAACGAATCCCTTGGCGGTAAAATGATACGTCATGAATCAACTCGACCTCGGATTCCGAACGAACGAAGAATACGTGCCTTCACACTTATCGAATCACTCGTTGCGATCGGTGTGATGTGCTTGCTGGTGGCGATCTTATTGCCAGCGGTTCAAGCCGCCCGCGAATCTGCACGCCGGGCTCGCTGCATGGCGAACTTTGCCCAGATCGGCCAGGCCGTTCAGAATTACGCGACCTGGTGTGGCTATTTTCCGCCCGGTTCGATTCACTGGACGAGCAGTCTTGATTCCAATGGTATTGTGCCTCGGGTTGCAGTGGAATTCTCGATGTTCACCCGAATACTGCCGCAAATCGAACGGAATTCACTTTTTGACTCGATCAACTTCAGCAACTCGATCGTTCCACCGGATGCTTTCGGAAACGATAAGGGGCTATGGATCGAATCTCGGGCCAACGAGACTGCATCTACGACAAAGCTGGATATTCTCCTCTGTCCTTCCGACTCCGCTGTTCAGCCTGCGCTCTCGGCTGGAACGAATCTACGATCGAACGATGGAACGAACCCATTAGTCAACCCATTCGACTTCAACCGGCTTTCCGGTCCTTCGGGACCTGTTTACGTCAGCGCTGGTTCGCTTGCCCATAGTAGTGGCTCCACTACGGTCGCATCCGTGACGGACGGATTGAGCCAAACAGCTCTTCTCAGTGAGAAGCTGCGGAGTCAACCGAATTCCGGGGATCGGCAAACCCCGAGTCGTTTCGATCCGAAACGGGACTTTATCGCCAAAATCGAGCTTCTCGGAACGCGCTCGGCGGACGAGATCATTGGGGTCTGCGTCGATCCCGCAACCCGGCCTTTGCATCATCTTTCGAATTCAGGACACAACTGGATGATCGGTTCGCTGATATTCGCGACGTACAATCACCTGGCATTACCGAACTCACCTTTCGCCGATTGTGTGAGCGGTGATACGGGTCTTTCGAGTTCACGGTCGGCTCATCCGGGAGGCGTGAACGTCGGGTTGGCGGATGGCTCCGTTCGATTCATCCGAAACGGCGTCTCATTAGAAGTGTGGCGTGCACTAGGAACGAAAGCAGCAGGCGAAGCGATTTCGCTTGAATCGTATTGAGTTCAGATGCTGTCGCCAAATCAATCCGAATCGAACATTTGATGATTCCCGAAATCAAAAGTGTGAGGGTGTGAGAATGAGACATCGACTCTATTCTGTGTTCGTTTGGGGGTTAATGACCGTTACTGGTTGCACTGGCAATGTTGATAACGAGATCCATGCTGTTGTCGAACCGTCCGAATTATCAATTTCTACGAACTCGATGAGCGAACCGGTAATCGCACGATTCACGATCCGAAATACTGGCAGGAATCCGTTCACGATCAAGAAACTCGCGACGTCTTGCGGATGCACAAAAGCTACTTTCGATACTGACCGAGTCTTGCCTGGAAAAAGCTCTGAGATTACCGCCACAATCACCCCGATCAACGTAGGGACGAATCGTATCCAGATCGAAGCACTTACGGATATTGATCATCAACAATCAATATCGATGAGTGTGAACTTGACCGGTACCGGGGCAGTCCCGTATGTCGCAAACTCTTCGAATATTGTCGCATTCGGAAATGCGACACGGGCTGGAGCAAGCACTGCGTTCTTTTATCAGACGAAAGAACGTAAGGGAACAAATCCTTGGCTGCACACGCCTCGCGCCGAATCTGATGGAATCATGATTCATGGTGGAATGAAATCTGAGAAGGATATGGGGTCGCAAATCGTCGCACGTGAATACGAGTATGAGGCGACCCTTTCGAAGTCTCACAAAGATGGTGAGTTCAGTTCCAAACTCATATTTCCTGAAGATATGTCCCCAAAAATGCCGGATCGTGACATCATAAGAATTCACGGTTTCGTCGTTCCAGCCATACAAGTCACCCCAAGCGCGATCTTTGGCACTTTTCCAAATTTCGAGAAAGTTCCTGAATACGTAATAACATTTCGAAACTCTCATGATTCGAACATTATGGACATTGAACCACTCGGTGTAGATCCGAAACGGTATTCCATCGAAAAGATCAGCGACTCGACAAGTCTTGCGACATTCCGCCTTCGTTTTCCCGAGAAATTCGGCAAGGAACTTACCGACGAACTCGTTTTTCGGACAGACGTGGCCGAGATGCCAGAGATCCGTTTGCCGGTCAGGCTTCGTATTCGTGATTGAGTCGTGCGGATCGAAATCACACAGGTTATGAATGCGGATCTTGCGTCGAACGTTCTGCCAAGTTGAGCCAGACCGAAGCGTAGGTTGCGGTTGCCTCGCAGAAAACCGGCGTCTTTTGCTATGATCCATCGACGGCCCCACGCGACATTCCGGAACGAAGGACATCCGGATCGCCGGGCCGCGAAACTGACACCGCACGTGAGAACATCCGCCCCATGCAAGCCTGGCTGAACCAGTACATCGACGCCCAGCGCAAGGTCTACGAATCCATCCCCCTGCCCGAGGTCGAAAAGCTCATCGGCTCCGTCAAGGAAGTCTGGGCCGCGGACGGCCACATCTTCGGCGTGGGTAATGGCGGCAACATGGCCAGCATGTCCCACTTCGCCACCGACCTCGGCAAAGGCGCCAGCGACAAGACCGGCAAACGCTTTCGCATCATCACCCTGGCCGACAACACCGCCTGGCTCACGGCCATCGGCAACGATTACCACTACGACGACGTCTTCCTCCGCCCCCTCCAGAACTACGCCCGGGCCGGCGACCTGATCATCGCCTCCAGCGTTTCCGGCAACTCGCCGAACCTGGTCAAGGCCGTCGAATGGGCCGCCGCCAATGGGCTCAAAACGGCATCGCTCGTCGGTGCCAGGCGGGGCCGGCTGGCCGAAGTCTCGGCCCAGACGATCGTGATCGACGACACCCACTATGGCCGTGTCGAAGACGCCCAGATGACCATCCTGCACATGATCTGCTATGCCTTCATGGAAGGCGGTGCCGCGTGAGTGCCGTTCCCGCTTTCGCCGGCGAGGTCATCCTTCGCCCCAGCTTCGCCCCCCGGCCGGGCATCACGCACGTGGTGTTCGACTTCGACGGCACGCTCTCGCTGATCCGCCAGGGCTGGCCCGACGTCATGGTGCCGATGTTCACCGAAGTGCTGCCCCCCCTGCCCGGCGAGACCGACGAAGACCGCCGCCGGCTGGCCTTCGACGACATCATGAAGCTCAACGGCAAGCAGACGATCTATCAGATGATCCAGCTCGCCGACCGCATCCGCGAGCGGGGCGGCGTGCCCCAGGAACCGCTCGAATACAAGCACGAATACCTGCGGCGGCTGGAAGAGAAGATCACGGCCCGCGTCGCCGGCCTGAACGCCGGCACGATCCGCCCCGACGACCTGTGCGTCTTCGGCTCGCGGGCGCTGCTGGATAATCTCAAGGCCCGGGGGCTGTCGCTTTACCTGGCCAGCGGCACCGACGAACCGTTCGTGAAGCGTGAGGCCGAACTGCTGGGCCTGACCCACTACTTCGGCCGCCACATTTACGGCGCCCAGGACAACTACCAGAACTTCTCGAAGAAGATGGTCATCGACCGGATTCTCAAGGAAAACGCCATCGACGGTTCGAAGCTGCTGGCCTTCGGCGACGGCTACGTCGAAATTCAAAATACGAAGGAAGTCGGCGGCCTGGCCGTGGCCGTGGCCAGCGACGAAGCCCACAACGGCTCGGGCCGGATGGACGAATGGAAGCGCGACCGCCTTTCGGGCGTGGGTGCGGACGTCGTCATCCCCGACTATCGCGATGCCGATCCGCTCCTGAATCTCATTTTCGGAACCTGATCCGGGGATATCCGCTTCGATGGGGCTGGCATGGCGAACATGCCGGCCCCGTGGCTTTCGAATCGTAATGCAACGCCATGGAAATGATACTGTCGTGAACGTCGAGCCGCTGAACCTGAAACGCCTGAAAGTCTATCCGCTGGCCGAACGCAAGAGCCTGACGAAGGTCGAGGACATCCTGCTCGACCCGGACGCCGTTCCGGCCGCGATTGACGCCGCGACTTCGGCCGCAGTCGCCCAGGCCGTGGCCGACATCCGCAAGGCCCGCGACAAGGGCGCGGCCGTGATGCTGATTTATGGCGCTCACCTGCTCCGCAACGGCACGGCCGGGATTCTCGACCGGCTTATGGGCGGCGGTTTCATTACGCACCTGGCCACCAACGGGGCGGGGACGATCCACGACTGGGAATATTCCTGGCTGGGCCGTTCGACGGAATCCGTGCGTGAGAACGTCGCCACCGGCACGTTCGGCACATGGGACGAAACCGGCAGAAACATACATCTGGCACTGCTGGCCGGTGGCCTGCGGGGCGAGGGTTACGGCCGGTCGCTGGGCCGTTTCATTTCCGAAGACGGCACCACGCTGCCCACGGCTGATGAGCTGGAAAATCTGCTGAAAGCCGAGCCGCGGAGCCCGTTCGCCCCGGCCCGGGCCGATCTGCTGCAGGCGATCGTGACGCACAAATTGCAAACGGGGCGTGTGACGGTCCGGCATCCGAACAAGCATGCGTCGATATTGGCATCGGCATTTCGTCATGGCGTGCCGATGACGGTGCATCCGGGCATCGGTTATGACATTATCTCGTGTCATCCGATGTTCGACGGCGCCGCGATCGGGCGGGCGGCAGCGGCCGATTTCCGGCTCTTCTGCGGCTCGGTGGAAAAGCTCGACGGTGGCGTGGTGCTTTCGATCGGCTCGGCCATCATGGGCCCGCAGGTTTTCGAAAAGAGCCTGTCGTGCGTGAATAACCTGCGATTGCAATCAGGCCGGCCGATCGTGGCCGGGCATACCATTCACGTGGTGGACATGCAGGACGGTGGCGGCTGGGACTGGACGACCGGCGAACCGCCGAAATCCAACCCGGCCTATTATCTGCGGTTCTGCAAAAGCTACGCCCGCATGGGCGGCGTGATGCGCTACGTGCAGGCCGATAACGCGGCCTTTACCCATCATGTCTACCGGGGGCTCATGGGCTGAATTGCATTTACCGTGTCCGTGGCGCAGGGGTTGCCCAGCGTCACGGAAGCTTTCCTGGCGGTGCCCGGTTTCGTATCGTAAATTCGACGCTTTCCCGTTTTCCTCAATCGAGCGATTCTGACGATGCATGACATTACGCAATACCTTTCGGCCATCGAGGCCGGTGACCCTCACGCAGCGTCAAAGCTGCTGCCGCTTGTGTATGACGAACTTCGCAAACTCGCGTCCATGCGCCTGGCGAACGAACGGCCCGGGCAGACGCTTCAGGCCACGGCCCTGGTGCACGAGGCTTATTTGCGGCTCCTCGGACCGGCGGGCGAAACGCTCGACTGGGCCAATCGGGGCCATTTCTTCGCCGCCGCGGCCGAGGCCATGAGGCGCATCCTCATCGACAACGTCCGTCGCAAGGATGCCGTCAAGCACGGCGGCGGTCTCGATCGCGTGGAATTGCCCCGCGAGATCGTCGGCGAAGCGGATTCGGTCCTCGATCACGAACTGATCGCCCTCGACGAAGCCCTGGCCCGCCTGGCCGAGCAGGATCCGGTCAAGGCCCGGCTCGTCGAGCTTCGTTACTTCGGCGGACTTTCTGGCGATCAGGCGGCCAAAGCCCTGGGCATTTCGCCGAAAACGGCCGACCGCCATTGGGCCTTCGCACGTGCCTGGCTGCGTCGGGAAATGGATGCTCAGTAACGGAGTCTGACTTCTTTCGAATTATTTTGACGCCGTCCGCCACGGATTTCCGCATTGAGGTGCGGAGACGATTCTCCAACACGATCGAAGGACGCGACGCATGAACATCGAAACCCTGTTCGAAGAAGCTCTCGCCAGGCCTGCGCCGGAACGTGCGTGCTTTCTGGCCGAAGCCTGCCAGAGCCGAAGCGACCTTCGAGCCGAACTCGAAGCCCTGCTCGCGGCCTACGACAAGCCCGAACATGTTCTGGACAAATCGCCCCTGGCGCAGATGCTCCAGATCGATCCGCTCTTCGCGCTCGCCGCACCGGGCGAACGCATCGCCGTCCGCTACAGCCTGATCGAGCCCATCGGCGAGGGCGGCATGGGCACTGTCTGGATGGCCGAGCAATCCGAGCCCGTCCGCCGTATGGTGGCCCTGAAGCTCATCAAGCCGGGCATGGATTCGAAGCAGGTCCTCGCCCGTTTCGAGGCCGAACGCCAGGCCCTGGCCATGATGGATCACCCGAACATCGCCCGCGTCTTCGACGGCGGCACGACCGACCAGGGCCGGCCGTTTTTCGTCATGGAACTCGTTCGCGGCATCCCGATCACCGAATATTGCGACCGTGAACGCCTGACCGTCGACGAGCGGCTGAACCTCTTCACCGACGTCTGCCGGGCCGTGCAGCACGCCCACCAGAAGGGCATCATCCATCGGGATTTGAAACCGACGAACATCCTGGTGACGGTCATCGACGGTGCCCCGGTGCCGAAAGTCATCGACTTCGGCGTGGCCAAGGCCATCGGCGACGCCCTCACCGACCGCACCCTGCACACGGGGTTTCACCAGTTCGTCGGCACGCCGCTGTATATGAGCCCCGAACAGGCGGATCTTGCGGGCACGGACGTCGACACCCGCAGCGACATCTACAGCCTGGGCGTGCTGCTCTATGAGCTTCTCACAGGCACCACGCCGTTCGATTCGCAGACGCTCAAACAGGCCGCCTTCGACGAAATGCGGCGAATGATCCGCGAGGACGAGCCGCCGAAGCCGAGCCTGCGGCTGAGTTCGCTGGGCGACACGCAGACAAGCGTCGCTGCCCAGCGTCAGGCTGATCCGAAACGACTGGGCTCGTCCCTCGAAGGCGAACTGGACTGGATCGTCATGAAAGCCTTGGAGAAGGACCGTCGACGTCGCTACGAAACAGCCAGCGACTTCGCGTCCGACGTGGTGCGTTACCTGACCGACCAGCCAGTCGAAGCATGTCCGCCGTCGAGGCGGTATCGGTTCACGAAGTACGCCCGGCGGAACCGGGCAGCGATAGCGACAGGGGCGCTTGTGCTACTGACATTGACAGTGGGAGCGGCGGTGAGCGTCTGGCAAGCTGCCAGAGCCATCCGTGCCAGCCACCTCGCCGAGGTCCGCTACGAACAGGCAAGACAGGCTGTCGACGTAATGTACACCCAGGTAGCTGAGAAGTGGCTCGCCCAGCAGCCGAAGTTGACCACGGTTCAGACGGAATTCCTGGAAAAGGCTCTGGCGTTCTACGAGTCGTTCGCCGGAGAACTGGATGATGACCCCGTAAAACAGTTCGAAGCGGCTCGTGCCCGGTATCGCGTCGGGAAAATCCGCAGGGCCCTGGGTAAGTTCGACCAGGCCGCAGTCGCATTCCGGCAGTCCAGCGAACAATTTCAAGGACTGGCGGACCGCTTCCCCATGAATGAGGAGTACCGATCTGAACTCGCTTTCCTCAGTGTCGATCTCGGCGGTCTCGAAATCCAACTCGGACGACTGAACGAGGCGGAGCCGCACCTGAAACTGGCCGTTCACACTCTGGAAACGCTGGTGGCCCGGAACTCGAATGACCGAAAGAACACAGGCCGTCTCGCGCGCAGCCTGGCGGCCCTAGGGAGCCTTCATGAGCGGCGGGGACGAAATCAGGAGGCGGAACCTCTCCTGCGGCGCGGCCTGGACCTCTTCGAACGGCTCGAAGCAAAAGGGCCCCTGGATCCAGAGATCCGCGACCAGTTCCCGATCTGCGAAGGTGATCTGGGACTTGTCTATATGAACACGAGTCGACTCGCCGAGGCGGAGCAACAATTCCGTAGCGCAGCAAAACGTCTGGACACGTGGCTGAAAGAGGACCCGGCCAATCCTCGTTTTCGTGGTTCCCTGGCCATCGTCCTGTCCAACCTCGCCACGATCCAGTACGATTCAGGCCGGCGCGATGAGGCGAGAGAGAGCGATGTGCGGGCCATCGCACTGGTCGAAGCGTTATCTAAGGACTTCCCCGAGTTGCTCGTATATCGGGGCATGCTTATGGGATTTCGGAAAAATTCTTTCTTAAGCCTCGATGAGGACAAGCGGACTGATGAAGCAGAACTCGTCGTTCGTCGGGCTGTGGATGAGGGAAATATTCTCGTAAATGAGTATCCTGATGTCCCGGAATACCGGGAGGCGTTGGCTACATTCCTATCCCTTGCTGCCGACTTCTACTCCGTCTCGCCCCAAGCGTCATTTCATGATCCCGAACGGGCTGTCGAACTTGCCCGCAGAGCGGTCGAACTGCGTCCAGCCACGGATGGCCTCGCATGGCAGTCGCTCGGCTGGGCTCTGTACCGCACAGGGGACTGGAAGGGCTGCATCGAGTCTCTGGAAAAGTCGCAAAAATACGCCCGAAGCGGCAACTATTTCGCGGCGATGGCCTACTGGCATCTGGGCGACAAGGCGAAGGCCCGCGAGCAGTTCGAACGGTTCGACACCTGGCTGACGGGCTACGAGAAGCGATGGAACCCGAGCGTGTATCCGAAGCCCGCTCTTCTCCGAGAGGTCCGGGCAGAGGCGGCAGCCCTGCTCAAGGTGCCCGAGTCTCAAGGAGAGATCCCACCGAAGCCGCCGGATTGAAAGGCTCTTCGGCGGATGAGCCGATTTGCCCGAAATGATGTAGTCCGTCGCGGGGGTGTTCCCCTCGGCGGGATATAACCCTGCGGATCCATGACCAGGTACTGCAGACACCCGAAGTACGCGCCGATTCTATACCGATGGTTCTTTCCCAAACCTGAAGGAGATCAACGATGTGGCACCCTTTCTCGATCCGAACTGATATTCGACGTTCCCGTCGCCCTCAGACTCATAGGGCCATGCGGCCCAGTCTGGAGGCAATGGAGTACCGAGTCGTACTCACCGCCCCCGCCTTCGACTCTGTGCTCGGAATCGGTAGTGACACTGCGGCGGTGTTGGCCAAGGGCAACGCTGTCGACTCTGTCGGAAATACCTACGTGACCGGGTACCTCTACGGGACGACGGACCTCGACCCGGCGGTCGACCGGCCCGACGGGTCGGACATCCTCACCCCACGCGGCTCGACGGATGCCTTCGTCGCCAAGTATGCTCCCGATAATACGCTCGTCTGGGCCCGCCTGATGGGCAGTGACCTCGACACCGGAAGCCTTTACACTTACGAAGGGGGCGAGGACATCAGCGTCGACGGTTCCGGGAATGTCTATGTCGCCGGGGGATTCCTAGGCCAGGCGGATTTCGGATCCTTCCGCTTGACCAGCGCAGGCGACAAAGACGTGTTCGTGGCCAAGCTCGACGCCTCGGGCAACTTCCTTTGGGCGAAAGGGTGGGGTGGGACAACCCGCGACATCAGCGGGGGGCTCGCCGTCGACGGGGCCGGCAACGTCGTCTCGCTCGGCACGACGGCCACCGTCGCGTCCAGCGGCGGCAGCTTCACCATCAATGGATTCGAGGTGCGAAAGTACAGCCCGACCGGGGCGGCCGTGTGGGCCAAGCGCGTCAACGGCGTGAACACCGAGGCGACCGGCGTGGCGACGGGGGCCGATGGCTCGGTCTACGTGTGCGGCAGCTTCCGGGGTACGGTCGACTTCAACCCCGACAGTCGCAAGACCAGCTACGCCAGCGGTGCATCGAACGCGGCGAACGGCTATGTCCTTAAACTGACCTCGGCCGGTGCGTTCGGCTGGGTTTCGCCATTCGTGGCCAAGACCGGCGAAAACCCGAGCTCACTTTCCACTTGCTCCGATATTGCTGTGGATACCTCGGGCAACATCGTCGTCGCGGGCCGTTACTGGGGTCAAGTCGATCTAAACCCGAGTTCGAATGTCGACACCCGGCTCCCGAACTTATCCTCTAGCGGCGACGGGTTCGTGGCCAAGTTGTCGTCGGCCGGAACGCTTGCCTGGGCCACACCGCTCGGCGGTTCCGCCATCAACTCCCTTGCCCTGGATGCTTCAGGGAGCGTCTACCTTACCGGAAGCTATTCCAATGTCTTTACGCCAGGCTTCGGACTGCCGACATCAGTGAGCAATGGCGGGAACGACGTTTTCGTGGCCCAAATCTCCGGATCAGGGGCCGTGAACTGGGCTGTGACCTTCGGCGGGACAGGTTCTGATGACGGCTACGCGGTATCCGTGGACTCGTCGGGCATGGTGTACTTGGCCGGCACCTATTCGAATACGGTCGATTTCGACCCGGACCCGCTCGGGACTTATGCCCTGACCAATCCGGCGAAAGCAAATATGTTCCTCCTGAAGCTGCGAAAACGCTGATCCTGTCGGCGATGGACTTCCGTCAGCCGCCTGGCACGCCGAGAGGCTCGCAAATCGCGATAAGTTCGAAGACTTCGAAAGACTTTTCGTCAATCTCTTTTCAATTTCGATCTTCGCCCCGGCCCGGGACTCGCACCTGGGTCGGGGCGATCAGCCCAGGAGCGAGGAAGCCGTCCCCCGGAAAATGGCCGATAACATCTCGGGCATGGGTCTGATTTTCGAAACAGGCCAGGATCATTCGCATCGCATGATTCGAAACAAGTGCCGCTGGAATTGGACCACGCCATTTTCATCGGTCGTTGTCAGTCGCATTCGGACATTTTTCAGGTCCTCCATTTCGTTTCGTTCGTCGTTACGCATATCATACGGTTTTAGCGGTTCGCCCCGAACATCGAGGACGATTGCGGCGGGCGTGTGAGTGTGCATGCCGGCCGCCGGTGCTGGGCCGCCCCTTCATTTCGGTGGAGAACATGGACACACCCGACGAGAACGTGCAGGGCGGGCGGCAGCGGAAGACGCTGAGCCGGTCGGAGAAGCTCCTTCGCGCCTTCTGGATGGTTCTGGCCGCGGGCGGCGTGGGGGCCACGATCTGGACCCTGCTGGAGCCTGGCGGCAAGGCCGCGAAGAGTCCGGCACCCGTCGCGGCCCGGGAGATTCATCCCGTGCGGGTGAGCGGGCCGGGTGAGATCGCGCTGCGGCACGATTCGCCGATGCGGTCGCAGCTTTCGTTCGACAAGGTGGAAACGACGCGTGTCGAATTCCCGATCTTCAGCGTGACCGGATCGATCCTGGCCCGGATCATCGCAGGATCAGCGCCTGTCGAGGATCGCTGGCAATTCGCGACCGGGGATCTGTCGTCGACCTATGCCGACTGGATCCGGACGAAGAACGACCTGGAATTCGCCGAGCGGATCGAGACCAAGGCGAAACAGCTGAGCGAGGCGGAGATCGCCTTCCGCAAGAGCGTTTTCGACAGGCTGGAGCCGCTGGGGCAGACGAAGGTGGTGCCGGAGCGGGATGTGCGGTCGGCGAAGGCCGATCTGCTGCGGGCCGAGATCGTGGGTGAGCGTGAGGTGTTCGAATCGCAGCGGGTGGTGCTGGCGGACCGCAAGGAACTGGCCTCGCTGGAACGGACGCTGCGGCAGTCGGGCCTGGACCCTTCCCTGTTCTCGAATGCCGAGGAGCACACGGTGCTGATCAGCGCCAACGTGCCGGAATCACGCATCGCCGAAGTGCATGTGGACCAGCTCTGCCAGGTGCGGCTGCTGGGGCTGCCCGGGCAGGTGTTTCCGGCCCACGTGGAGGCGATGGCCGCCAGCGTGAGTTCCGACCGACGCATGCTGAAGCTGGTGTTTCACCTGCTGGACCCGAAGAACGTGATGAAGCCGGGCATGTTCGGCGACGTGGGCCTGGGCACGAAACCGCGTGATGCCGTGATGGTTTCGACGAAGGCGATCATACACCTGGGCAATGAGGATTATGCCCTGGTGCTGACGGGGCCCGAGACGCTCGAAGTGCGGGAAGTGAAAGTCGGCGAGCCGCATGCCGAGCGGTATGAGATCGTCGGGGGGCTCAAGCCGGGCGAGACGATCGTGGGCACGAACGCCGTGCTGCTCAAGCCCCTGGTGCGGGAAGCCCTGCTGACGGAAAGAGCTGGTGACCGATGATCGCGAAGCTGATCAAGATCGCGATCCGGCACCCGCTGCCGGTGCTGCTGGGCGCTCTGTTTCTGGCGGTGTTCGGCGTGTGGTCCTTCTTTCATATGCCGATCGATGCCTACCCGGACATCTCGGCCCAGCAGGTGGTGGTGATCACGACCTATCCGGGCCGGGCGGCGGAGGAAATCGAACGGCAGGTGACGATTCCGATCGAGCTGGGCCTGGGCAGCGTGCCGAACGTGGAGACGATCCGGTCCCGCACGATATTCGGGCTTTCGGTGGTGGAGCTGGTGTTCGACGACACCGTCGACAAATATTTCGCCCGGGCGCGGGTGCAGGAGAAGCTTTCGGCGATCTCGCTGCCGACGGGCGTGGAGCCTGAAATCGGCCCGCTGGCGACGGCCTACGGCGAAATTTACCGATACGTGATCGAAACGGACCGGGATCATTCGGTCGTTGACTTGCGCACGATCAACGACTGGATCGTCGTGCCCCGGCTGCAGCGTGTGCCGGGCGTGGCTGAGGTGATCAACTTCGGCGGTCAGGAAAAGCAGTATGTGCTGAAGCTCGACCCGAACCGCCTGGAACGCCTCGGGCTTTCGATTACGGACGTCATCGACGCCGTGAAAGCCAACAACGCCAACGCCGGCGGCAGCGTGCTGCGGCGGGGGGACATGGCGTTCGTGATCCGCGGCCGTGGGTTGATGGAACACGAGGAAGACCTCGAAAACACGGTGATCAACTCGGTCGGCGGCACGCCCGTGTTTCTGCGCGACCTGGCCCGGGTCGAGATCGAAGGCCGCGCGCCCTCGGGCATGTTCGGCAAGGACGGCATCGACAACGCCGTGGAGGGCATCGTACTGATGCGGCGGGGCGAGAATCCGTCGCACACGCTGGAATCGGTCAAGGAGCAGGTCGCGGAACTCAACGCCCGGGCGTTCCCCGAAGGCGTGAAGATCGTGCCGTTCTATGACCGGCAGTTTCTCGTCGATTCGACCCTTTCGACGGTGGCCGAGAGCGTCGGCATGGGCATCACGCTGGTGTTCCTGGTGCTGCTGGTGTTTCTGGGCAGCCCGGCGACGGCGCTTTTGGTGGGGCTGACGATTCCGTTCTCGCTGCTGTTCGCTCTGGGCTGCATGAAGCTGGCGGGCATTCCGATCGGGCTGCTTTCGATCGGGGCGATCGACTTCGGCATCCTGGTCGACGGCGCCGTGATCATGGTCGACACGATCGTGGAGCACGTGTCCGAACACATGCTGGCCGAAGACGAAACGTTCCACAAGCGAAGCCGGGGGCTGATCCGCTCCT
This sequence comes from uncultured Isosphaeraceae bacterium, assembly GCA_964608915.1. Classification (GTDB taxonomy): domain Bacteria; phylum Planctomycetota; class Planctomycetia; order Isosphaerales; family Isosphaeraceae; genus QWQI01. The sequence continues at coordinate 45,085 of CAZSQA010000024.1, read as the reverse complement.
GGGTGCTGGGCGGCGCCGTCGAAGTGGAACGGCCGATTTCGTATTCGATGCTTATGATCATCTGCGCATACTTTCCGCTCTTGACGCTCAGCTCGATCGAGGGACTGCTGTTCCGCCCGATGGCCCTGACGGTCATCTTCGCCCTGATCGGTTCGGTGATCTTCACGCTGCTGGTGATTCCCGTGATCGCCGTGCGGCTGTTTCGCAAGGGGTTCGTCGATTGGGAAAACCCGGTCCTGACATGGCTGCGGCCCGCTTACGCACACATCGTCCGGGCCATGATTCAGGGCCGTCATGCCGTGTTCGTGCTCAGCCTTTGCCTTCTGGTGGTGGTCGGGGCGAAGGTGGTGCCGAACCTGGGGTTCGACTTTCTGCCGACGCTCGACGAGGGCGTGATGTGGATCCGGGCGAACTGCCCGGAGGGGCTGGCGATCGAGGAAACCAGCCGGATCGGTTCGCAGTTGCGGGCGATCGTCCACGCGCATCCGGACGTGGCCTTCGTCACATCGCAGGCGGGCCGGAACGATTCGGGCACCGACCCGTTCCTGCCGAGCCGCCTGGAAATGATGGTCGGCCTGAAGCCGATGGACCAGTGGCAGGCCGGTTCGAAGCGTGAGATCATCACGGCCCTGGGCAAGGATCTGCGAAGCCGCTTCCCGACGATCCGGTTCAATTTCACGCAGCCGATCATCGACAGCGTGACCGAAGCCACCAACGGCACATCGGCGAACCTGGCCGTCGAGTTCTCTGGCGATCGCCCGGTGGTTCTCCAGGAACTGGCCCGCCAGACGGTCGACATTCTGCGCGAGGTGCCCGGCGCGATCGACGTGGCGATTGAGCAGGAAGGCCTGGCGCCGCAGTTCCGGATCGAAGTCGACCGGGCCCGCTGCGCCCGCTTCGGCGTGAAGGTGGACGACGTCAACCGGCTGATCGACACGGCCCTCGGCGGCCAGCCGATCGACACGTTCTATGAGCAGGACAGGCGATTCGGCATCGTGAGCCGCTTCGACCCGAAGTTCGTGGCCTCGCCGCGCTCGATCGGACTTCTGCCGGTGTTCAACGACAAAGGCGTTCCGATTCCGCTGGAGAGCGTGGCGTCGTTCGTCAGCGAAGACGGCGAAACAATGATCGCCCGCGAAAATTCGCACCGGCGCATGACCGTACGGTGCGACATCGTCGGGCGTGACCAGGGCAGCTTCGTGACCGAGGCGAAGGCCCTGTTCGCCCAGCGGCTGAAGGCGCCGGAGGATATCCGCGTGCGCTGGATCGGCATGTTCGAGAATCTCGAACGGGCAACGAAACACTTCGCCTGGGTTATCCCCGTGACGCTCGCGCTGGTGTTCGTGCTGCTGGTGACTTCGTTCGGATATGTGCGAGAGGCGGCGATCGTGATGCTGTGCGTGCCGTTCGCGTGCGTGGGCGGCGTGCTGGCTCTTTATGTGCGGGGGATGACGCTGAACGTCTCGAGCGGGGTCGGTTTCGCGGCCCTGTTCGGGGTGTCGATCATGAACGGAGTGGTCATTCTGGAATGGATCACGGAACTGCGCAAGCGGGGCATGGAGCGTGACGCCGCGATTCTGGCGGGTGCCCAGGGCCGGCTGCGGCCTGTGCTGATGGCCTCGCTGGTGGCGATTCTCGGCTTGCTTCCGGCGTCTGTGGCGAAGGGGCTGGGGTCGGACGTGCAGCGCCCACTGGCGACCGTGATCGTCTGGGGCCTGACATGCACACTGACGATGACGCTGTTCGTTCTGCCGGTGTTCTACCGCATGTTCGGCCCGACGGTGGTGGAGCCAGGCGGCCATCGGCCCGAAGGCGAAGCGGCCCTGGCGGTGGAGGGTGGTCATTGATATGACGATGGGGCATTTCGAAATGGAGCGTTCCCGAGCCGAATCGGTCAGGGAATTCACTTCGAAAGAGTCGAGAATGACTGGCAAATGCCCGAAACCGCTGGCGCTATTTCGAAATTACCGGATGTTTCATGTCATAAGTGACTGAATCACTTTCGAATCGAGCGTCCGGTCCCTGACATTCGCTTGTGTCGCAGGCCCATTTCGGTTAGACTTGATTTATCATCCGCCCGAATTTCGAATGTGATTGGGCTTTAATCGAGGGACGACGCTTGTGGTCATCCGCACATCCAACAGGTTTCTCCCATGCAACTTTCCGAAATCCAGAAAATCGCCTTCGTCGGCGACTATTTGCCGAGAAAGTGCGGAATCGCGACATTCACGCACGATATGCATTCATCGATCGCAAGGCAATTTCCGCAGGCGGATTGCTTCGTCGTGCCGGTGAACGATCGACGTGGCGGTTATGATTATCCTCCGGAAGTCCGATTCGAAATCGACGAGCCGGATCTGGCGAGCTATCGGCGGGCTGCCGATTTTCTGAATTTCGCGAACACGGATGTCGTGTGTCTTCAGCACGAATACGGAATTTACGGCGGCCCGACGGGCAGTCATGTCCTTGCCCTGGTCCGCGACTTGCGTATGCCCGTCGTGACCACGTTTCATACCGTCTTACGTGAACCGAACGACGCGCAGCGGCGTGTGCTCGTGGAACTGGCTGCGATTTCGGCCCGAGTCGTCGTGATGACGGAGCGTGCCAGGGCGTTTCTCCGCGAGATCTATGGTGTTCACGACTCGAAGATCGACGTGATTTCGCACGGCATTCCGGATATTCCGCTATCGGATCCGAATCCGTTCAAGGAGCAGTTCGACGTTGCCGGGAAGCTGGTGGCACTGACGTTCGGGCTGCTTTCGCCGAACAAGGGCATCGAGTACATGCTGCAGGCGGTGCCCGCGATTCTCAGATCGGTTCCGAACTTCGTCTATATCGTCGTCGGGGCGACGCATCCGGGGCTCGTGCGCGAGCAGGGCGAACGCTATCGGATCAGCCTGGAGAGGCTGGCCCGGGAACTGAAGATCAGCAGGCACGTCATTTTTTACAACAGGTTCGTCGAACTTGACGAGCTGACTCAGTTCATCCGCGCCGCCGACCTTTACGTAACGCCCTATCTGAACGTCGCTCAGATCACCTCAGGCACTCTGGCCTATGCGTTCGGGTGCGGCAAGGCCGTGATCTCGACGCCATACTGGCATGCCGAGGAACTTCTGGCCGAGGGGCGTGGCGTTCTTGTGCCTTTCGCCGATTCTCAAGCGTTGTCGCACGAAGTCGCCGGGTTGCTGGGTGACGATCACCGTCGCCGCGCCATGAGTACCGAAGCGTACCGGATCGGTCGTGAAACGATCTGGGAGCGTTCCGCGGCGAAATACATGGAATCGTTTCAGCGAACCCGGCTGGGTCGGCAGGATCAGCCGCTCAAGCCGCTGGCCGTACGCACGCTCGCTGAGCAGCAGGCCGATCTGCCCGATTTGCGTCTCGACCACCTTTCCCGGATGACGGACGACACCGGAATGTTGCAGCACGCGACCTACTCCATTCCGAACTACATCGACGGCTATTGCACGGACGACAACGCACGGGCCCTGCTCTTGACCGTTCATCTGGAGGAACTGGGCCGAAACGGGGCGGAAGTCGACCGGCTGGCGACGCGCTATGCAGCCTTCCTGCAGGCAGCATACAACCCTGAAAACATGCGGTTCCGGAACTTCCTCGGCTTCGACAGGCGATGGATGGAAGAGATCGGGTCGGACGATTCCCACGGCCGGGCGCTTTGGGCCTTGGGCGCGTGTGTCGGAAGATCCCTCCGGAATGACTTGCCGGCCTGGGCGGCAACCTACTTCGAGCGTGCTCTGCCCGCGGTTCTGGAAACGACATCGCCACGCACCTGGGCGTTCGGCCTTCTGGGCATTCGTGACTACCTTCGCCGGTTCGGCGGTGACCGACACGCCACTCAGGCCCGCGACATTCTTACAGCCAAGCTGCTCGACGTGTACGACCGCACCGCGACGCCTGACTGGCCGTGGTTCGAAGAGGTCGTGAGCTATGACAGCGTCAGGATTCCCCAGGCGCTGATCGCGACCTGCTGCGATGAGGGAGCCAGCCGGTCGCTGGATGTCGGGCTGCATTCGCTGAGCTGGATCGTCCAGGTGCAGACGGCCGCGCAAGGGCACTTCCGGGCGATCGGGTGTCATGGGTTCTACCGCAAAGGACACCCGCCAGCCCGGTTCGATCAGCAGCCGATCGAGGCCTGTGCCACGGTCTCCGCCTGCATGGAAGCCTACCGGGCCACTCAGAACGAACACTGGATGACCGAAGCCCGATCCGCCTTCGAGTGGTTTCTCGGACGCAACGATCTTGGCCTGGAACTTTACGACCCTGTCACGGGCGGATGTTTCGACGGACTGCAGGAGGACAGGGTGAATCGTAATCAGGGGGCGGAGTCCACTCTTGCCTTCCTGCTCGCACTTTCTGAAATGAGCCGGCTCTGAATCGCACTGGCGGGGTTTCTTCGAAAGCGGTATGGTCCAGTGATTCGCGGACGGCACGGCAGCACTTCAGAGAGGCCAGTTTTCACATGGACGTCAAACGTACCGGGGTCATCCTCCGGCCGAGCAACTCCCGCGTGGTCATTCGTCCGTTCGAGGTGGCCAGCGATTCGAGGGCGGAGCGGATCATCTCCCGCGTCATGACGCTCTCCGAAGCGGATGCCGAAATTCAGCTCGCCACGGTCATGCGGGAATTTCGCGAGCGGCATCAGCGCACGCGCGAGTTCTTCCTGAACCGGTTCGAACAGGTCCGTCGTTACCTGATCACGGATCAGCCGGTCAGTGAGACCCGCCGCCTTCTGATCGGCTCATACTTCACGCAGGAATACGCGCTGGAATCCGCCGCGCTGTTCAACCCTTCGATGGTCTGGCATCCGGATCAATCCGGCCTGGCGGAAGGCTGTCGCCGCTTCGTCGTGAGCCTGCGGGCCACAGGTGAGGGGCACATTTCGTCCATTACGTTTCGCTCCGGCGTGATCGATGCCGGGTGCCGGGTGCACATGGACGACCCGACCCGCTATGTCCAGGCCCCGGAACTGGTGCCCAACACCCTGTACAAGAAAGCCCTGTTTCACCGCAAACTGGCGGAGCTCGGCGTCAACGGCCCGCTCACGGATCAGACGATGGCCACTCTCAGCGACCATTTTACGCTGGAAGAACTGGACCGCACCTTGCAGAACCTGCTCAAAAGCCACCGCACCCGGCAGCGGGAATTCGAGCCGATCGCGCATACGATGCAGGTCCTCGCCCGGGCCAACTACGAAACCCGGTTCGATCCTTCGCTCGATATGTCCGAGCGGATCATCTTTCCCTCCTCGCCGACCGAGACGAACGGAATCGAGGACGCCCGCTTCGTCCAGTTCGCGCACCACGACGGCCGGACGACATACTACGCCACATATACGGCCTACGATGGCCGCGCGACTCTGCCGCAGATGCTCGAAACGGACGACTTCCTGCATTTCAGGGTCAGCACTCTGAACGGCCCGGAAGTGAAGAACAAAGGTTTCGCACTGTTTCCGCGGCTGGTCAATGGGCAGTACGCCATGATCTCGCGACAGGATAACGAAAACCTGTATCTGATGTACTCGGACCAGCCCCATTTCTGGTACAGCAAGAAGCTGATCGCCAGGCCGACTTTTCCGTGGGAATTCGTGCAGATCGGCAATTGCGGCTCGCCGATCGAGACCCCGGCGGGATGGCTGGTCCTGACTCATGGCGTCGGCCCGATGCGTCGCTACGCCATGGGCGCGTTCCTGCTCGATCTGGAAGATCCTTCCCGGCTGATCGGTCGACTGGAAGTACCGCTGCTCGAACCCGATGCCAACGAGCGTGAGGGCTATGTGCCGAACGTCGTTTACAGTTGCGGCGGACTCGTGCATGGCCGCGAGCTGGTCATTCCCTACGCGATGTCGGACTACGCCAGCACATTCGCGACGGTGCCGCTGGACGACGTCCTCGAGGCTATGACGCGGGTGTGACCGAAAAAGCCTGGCCGGCTCATGTGGACATCGTCGAATGAGCCGACATGCTTCGGAAATTACCGTGCAGGGACCGTACTGTCTTCCAGGCGGAATCGCCCGAGGCAGGCAATCGTTCCGATGCCTCGGGATCGCCTGTCTCACTTGCATTGAATCAGGTTTCGAAAATCCAGCCCGAACGCGTGGCGTTCACGCGTTGTGGTTGTCGTTCTTTGACCGGATCGTTCGATTTCGCAGGCCACGCACCGTACAATGGCGGGCATTGGGACACAGGCTTACGCATCTCGGAAGGTGGTCATGTGATGGGACGTACTTGGCTGGTCATTCTCCTCGCCGTGATCGCCGGCGGCGGTTTTATCGCCTGGAAGGAATATCAGGCACGGCTGAAGGCCTTGCCTGAAGGCTTCGCATCAGGCAATGGCCGGGTCGAGGCCATTCAGGTGGACGTGACGACCAAGGAAGCCGGCCGCGTCGAGAAGGTCTACGTGCGTGAGGGCGACCTCGTCAAACCCGGCGACGTGCTGGCCAAAATGGACACCGTCACCCAAATGGCCGAATTGGCCCGCGCTGAAGCCACAGCCGCCGAGGAAGAGGCCAAACAGTTCGAAATTCAGGCCTCGATCGCCAAGGCCGAAAGCCAGTTGCGGCTGGCTGAGGTCGAATTCGTCCGGGCCAAGAACCTGCTCAACCGCAATGCCACGTCGCGTGAGGAATACGACGTCAAGGAAACCATGGTGCGCACGGAAAAGGCGACCGTCGAAGGCGAAAAGGCCAGGCTGAACACGGCCCGCAAGTCGATCGACGCTTCGAAGGCCGAAGTGGCCCGCATCCAGAGCCGAATCGACGACATGACACTCAAGAGCACCGTGCACGGCCGCGTGCTGTATCGCCTGGCCGAAGAGGGCGAAGTGCTGGGCAACGGCGGCAAGGTGCTCACCCTTGTGAACCTGAACGACATTTACATGGAAATCTATCTGCCGGCTCAGGACGCCGTGAAGACCAGGATCGGGGCCGAGGCCCGCATCGTGCTGGACGTCGCCCCCGATTTCGTCGGCCGCGCCAACGTGACCTTCGTCGCCCCCGAGGCCCAGTTCACGCCCAAGCAGGTGGAAACCCGCAGCGAGCGGGACAAGCTGATGTTCCGGGTCAAGATCACGCCACCGCCGGACCGCGTGGCCCATATCATCGAGCGCATCAAGACCGGCATCCGGGGCGTCGGCTACGTGCGGCTCGACGACACCAAACCCTGGCCGGCATGGCTCGACAAGAACACGCCGCCGCCGGGCTTCATCGTCACCCCCGCGGGCGGCCTGGCACCGATTTCCGAAAGTGCTCCGGCCAATTCGTCAGCCGCGCCTGAAAAGCCTGAAACGACGGCAAAACCTGCAACGCCCGAAACGCCTGTAACGCCTGAAAAACCCGCCGTTCCCGAAAAAGGCAAAGAAAAAGACAAAGCCGCGGCGCCGGCGGTCGGATCCTGAAGCACGAACGAGGGGTCCGACGATGTCCGGTTCCGGCAATGCGGCAATCGAATCGAAACCGCCCGGGGGAGAGCCGGTCGTGACCGTGCGCGGCGTCACGCACCGCTACGGCGGCACACTGGCGCTGGATGGCCTGGATATCGACATTCCCGCCGGCTGCATGGTGGGCCTGATCGGCCCGGACGGCGTCGGCAAGTCGACGCTCATGGGCCTGGTCGCCGGCTCGAAGAAAATCCAGACTGGCCACGTACACGTGCTGGGCGGCGACATCGCCGATATGGCACATCGCGATGCCACATGCCCGCGCATTGCCTATATGCCGCAGGGCCTGGGCAAGAATTTGTATTTCGACCTCAGCGTTTTCGAAAATATCGACTTTTTCGCACGGCTCTTCGGCGTGCCTGATTCCGAGCGTGCCGGGCGGATCTTCGCCCTGCTCGAAGCCACCGGCCTGGGGCCGTTTCCGGATCGCCCGGCCGGCAAGCTCTCAGGCGGGATGAAGCAGAAAGTGAGCCTGTGCGGGGCACTGATCCACGACCCCGACCTGCTGATCCTGGACGAACCGACGACGGGCGTCGATCCCCTTTCGCGGCAGCAGTTCTGGAACCTGATCGACCGGATCCGGGCCGAACGGCCGGGCATGAGCGTGCTGGTCTCTACGGCCTATATGGACGAAGCCCAGCGTTTCGACTGGACCATCGCCATGAACGCCGGCCACGTGATCGCCACCGGCACGCCGGCCGATCTGATGCGGCGCACCGGCACGACGAACCTGGAAGAAGCCTTCGTGGCCCTGATGCCGGGCATGGCGGAAACGGGCCGTAAATCGCTGGAAATTCCGCCACGAACCGACACCGGCGGGCCGCCGGCCATCGAGGCGACGCACCTGACGAAGCGGTTCGGCAAGTTCACGGCCGTCAACGACGTCAGTTTTTCCATCGCCCAGGGCGAGATCTTCGGCTTTCTCGGATCGAACGGCTGCGGCAAGTCGACGACGATGAAGATGCTCACCGGCCTGCTGCCCGCCACTGAGGGCGAGGCCATGCTCTTCGGCGAGCCGGTCGACGCCAATGACCTGGCCACCCGCAAGCGCGTCGGTTACATGTCGCAGGCATTTTCGCTTTACGGCGAATTGACGGTGCGGCAGAACCTGACTCTCCATGCCCGGATTTTCGATATTCCCAAAGACAAGGCCCGGGCGCGTATCGAAGACCTCGTTCATCGATTCGGCCTGCGCGAGCATCTCGATTCCATTTCCGAAGAACTGCCGCTCGGGTTGAAACAGCGGCTTTCGCTGGCCGTGGCCGTGCTGCACGAGCCTGAGCTGCTGCTGCTGGACGAGCCGACTTCAGGCGTCGACCCGGTGGCCCGCGACGAATTCTGGGAGCTGCTGATCGACCTTTCACGCAATCAGGGCGTGACGATCTTCGTTTCGACTCACTTCATGAACGAGGCGATGCGGTGCGATCGCATTTCGCTCATGCATGCGGGCACCGTGCTGGCCTGCGACACGCCTGAGAAGCTGGTCGAAGCCCGCGGATCGGCCGATCTGGAAAACGCTTTCATCAGCTATATCGCCGAAGCCGAATCCGTGCGGAGGACGCTCGAAGATTCGATCGAACCGCCCGCCGGGGCCACCACGCGAAACCTGGCCGGAACGGCCGCGCATGTGCCTTCGGGGCGGTTTTCTCTGGGCCGGCTGCTGGCCTATGCACGCCGCGAGACTCAGGAAATCCAGCGAGACCCGGTGCGGCTTCTGTTCGCGTTCGTGGGTTCGGCGGCGCTGATGCTGGCGTTCGGCTTCGGTATCACGATGGATGTCGAGGATATCCGGATCTCTTCGCTGGATCAGGACAACACGCCCGAAAGCCGGGCTTATCTGGTCGGTTTCGAAGGCTCGCGCTATTTTATTCAGAAACCGCTCATTCAGACGCCCGACGATCTGGACGAACGGTTGAAATCGAACGACGTGGAAGTGGCCCTGGAAATCGAGCCGCAATTCGGCCGTAACCTGCACAAGGCAAGCGTGGGGGAAGTGATCGCCTGGATCGACGGTGCCCCGACGAACCGGGCGGAGAGCATTTCGCAATACGTTCAGGGCGTGCATTATGACCTGATCCGCGAGCAGGCCCGCAACAGCCGCCAGAGCGGTGCGGGCCTGGCGGCGGGGCCTGATTTCGATATCGAGACGCGATTCGCTTACAATCCGTCTTTCGAAAGCGTCTACGCCATCGTGCCGAGCGTGCCGCCGATGCTGATGATCCTGATTCCGGCGATCCTCATGGCCGTGAGCATCGTGCGGGAGAAGGAACTCGGGTCGATCGTGAATTTCTATGTGACACCCACGCGGCGCCTGGAATTTCTCGTCGGCAAGCAGTTGCCCTATATTGCCGTGGGCATGGTCAACCATGTCGTGCTGATGGTGCTGGGGATCGCCGTGTTCGGCGTGCCGCTCAAGGGCGACGGGCTCATGCTCACGCTGTGCGCCCTGATTTACGTCACTTCGACGACGGCCGTGGGCATGCTCGTGGCCACGTTCACGTCCAGCCAGGTGGCGGCCGTTTTCGCCACGGCGATTCTGACGATTCTGCCGACGACGCAATTCTCGGGCATGCTCCAGCCGGTTTCGACCCTCTCCGGCGGCGCTCGGATCCTGGGCTCGCTCTGGCCGACCACCTATTACATGCATGCCAGCGTGGGGGCTTTCACAAAGTCCCTGGGGTTCGCCGAGCTGTGGACCGATGCCGTGATCCTGGCCCTGTTCGTACCCGTGTTCGTCGGCCTGAGCGTGGCGGGCCTGCCCCGTCAGGAGAAATAAAATCATGGGCCGACTTTCGAATATCTTCTGGCTGGGAATCAAGGAACTGCGCAGTCTGGCGGCCGATCCGGTCCTGGTGGCGTTCATCCTTTACGCGTTTTCGGCCGCGATCGTGGCGCAGGCCCGGGGCCTCAATAGCGAAGTGAACAATGCCAGCATCGCGTTCGTCGACGAAGACCAGTCGCAGCTTTCGAAAGAATTGATCGCCGGATTCTATCCTCCCCGGTTCCAGACTCCGAAAATGATCACGCCTGTCGAAGCCACGACAGCCATGGACAAGGGCAAGTTCCTGTTCATCGTGTCATTCCCGCCCCGGTTCGAACTGGACCTGCGCCGCGGCCGGCCGACGGAGGTGCAGGTCTCCGTCGACGCGACGGCCATGCAGCAGGCCAGCATCGGCGCCGGTTACATTTCGAATATCCTCAATGACCGCGTCAATTCGTTCATCCGGCGTACCGATGCCCAGCAGGAAATCCCGCTGCGCGTCGTCATCCGCAAGGCTTTCAATCCGAACGGCGACCCGACCTGGTTCGGCTCGGTGGTGGCCCTGATCAACCAGATCACGACGCTGACGGTGATTTTGACCGGTGCGGCCCTGCTGCGTGAGCGTGAGCACGGCACGATCGAACACCTGCTGACGCTGCCGCTGACGCCTTTCGAAATCGCCATGGCGAAGGTGTGGGCCAACAGTCTGGTGATTCTGCTGGCCGTGGGGGCATCGATGGCAGTCGTGATCCGCACCGTTCTGAACGTGCCGGTGGCCGGCTCGGTGCCGCTTTTCATGCTGGGGGTGGTGGTTTATCTGTTCTCGGCGACGGCCCTGGGGTTGTATCTGGGCACGGTGTCGCGGACGATGGCCCAGTTCGCGCTGCTGAATATCCTGATCGTGATGGTCTTGCAATTGCTTTCGGGCGGCAGCACGCCCGTGGAGAGCCAGCCGGAGTGGATGCAGACTCTGACTCTGGCCCTGCCTTCGCGGCACTTCGTGAGCTTTTCGAAGGCCATTCTGTTCCGGGGTGCCGGTTTCGAAACGGTGTGGCCGCAATTCGTGGCCGTTGCAGCGATCGGCGCGGTGTTCTTCGCCTATTCGCTGAGCCGGTTCCGGGCCTCGATCGCGGTGAGCAAGTGAGTGGGGCGACGAACCGAGTGTAATGACGGCCATGTTTACGATAAAATGGATTGGACATTCGGGAGCGAAGTTGGCCTGATGATCTCGATCCTCATCGCCGGAACATTACTGGGTCAATGGAAAGGCTGGGACGGAGCCGCCAGAATGCCATTGCCCAAAGCCGGCAGCGTGAAAGTCACGCGGATCGAGCGGCCAGGCGTATCGTTGCCTCAAGCCCCGATGAACGCGCTGGCCGAACCAGTTGTGGGAAGATCGGCGGCGTTCGAACCGGTGCAGGTCGCTCAGCGGACGACGTCTGACCTCGTCGTGAAACTGGCTTCGCTGCGTGAACGGGCGGGCGAGTTGGCCGCCGATCTTGAGCGCAACGCTTCGAATTATCGCCAGGTGCCGGTCTTGCGGACGACCCGGGGCAAAATGCGATCTGCCCCGATGGCGTCGCCTGTAGCCCAGGCGGCACGGTATTTGTCCCTTCACAAGCGGATGCGGCATCAATTGAAATTGATTTACGTCGAGATCGCCGAAATCGAAACTGAGTTGCGGCGACGCGGCATCGATTCCTGATCGTGAAAGACGATCACGGCACGGCGACGCCTCTGCGGCGCTGGTAGCGGACCCAGCGGTCGGCGGCGTGGGTCATGCCGGCCAGGAGCCAGAACTGCTGGCCGATGTTCGTGAGAAACGGCATCTGGCCGAAGCAGGCGAAGAAGATGCTGACGTTCATGGCGAACACGCCGGCGGCCCAGTGGGCGACCGAAGCGCTCGGGCACGTTCGGGCCACCCTGAGGGTATCGTAAAGGGCGTAAAGCACGGACGCGAAGCCGAGTAGAAGCAGCGGAATGCCGCCGTCGATGAGCCAGGCGGAGACCTGGGTTTCGACCCAGATCATGTCGCCATAGGCCCAGTTGCCGAAATAGCCGTAAACCTGCCCGTAACGGCCCAGGCCAGCCCCCAGCGGCACTTCGAACGCCATGGTGCCGAGTGTGTGGGAAACGAGCTGCCCGCGCGAGCTTTTGGTGAGCATTTCCGTCGGCGAATCTTCGACGAGCGTCAGATAGCGCTCAACGACCGACTTGCCCCCTTCGCTCGCCGCCCAAGAGAAGCCGCCCATGACGACGATGAAGCCCGCGACGCCGATCTGGACGACACTGCCCCAGCGGTTCTGCAGGGCCATCACGAACGTCAGCGCCATCAGCGACAGGACGACCATGAGGATTGCCGTTCGCCCGTGGGTCAGATAGATCACGGTGGCCCCTGGCAGGGCGAGTCCGAGGCCTACGAGACGCTGCCACAAAGGCAGCTGCGACGTGAACACGACAATGCCCATGACGGCGGCCATGACACCTGCCGGAGCGGCGGCGCCGGGGGTGTCGGTCATGCCGCAGGGGCGAAGCACCTGGGTGCCGTCGTCGAGGGTGTAATAGGGAATCAGGGCGCTCAGGCCGCCGGCTTCGAGCACGCCGATGGAGGGCGGCAGGAAGATGTTCGGCTTGTAGAACTGGCCGATGCCGAGCAGGGCGCTGGTACTGTTGATGAGGAAGATCAGCAGAAACACCCGCTGAAGCTGGTTGGCGTAGCGCAGCGACGCGGTGGCCCAGTAGGCGACGCAGTAGGTGGATGTCCAAAGCACGATATCGGCCAGGCCCGAGACCGGCGAGTTCGTGCCGGGGTGGACGAACATGATCGACACGATCGCCAGGAACGCCGTGATCATGCCGCAGGCTTTGAAGGATTGGGTGCGTTCGGCGATGCCGCCCTTGCGCCAGACGAGATACATGGCGAGAAGGCTGGTGAAGAAGCTGGCGACCTTGGTGAGGAGGCGGACGACCGAAACGCCTGGGATGAACAGAATGGCGAACAGGATCGCCTGGCTGAAGATGAACCACTCGGGAATGCCCCAGTCCCGAAACAGTTTCGACTGGATCGCGGGCAGCCGGACGGGCCCGCGCCGGGGCGGACCGGGTGGTCTGCCGCCGGGATATGGCCGCGGGCGTGGCTGAGGATTCGGGGGCGGCAGATCGTCCGGCAGGATGTCTTCGATGAGCGTTTCCGGCAGGGGGCCGGGTTCGCCCCTGCGCTTGCCCTTGTCGGTCCTGGATTTGGGTTCCGCCGGGGCGGGCCCCATCCGGAGCGCCATCAGGAGCGAATCACGACTCGGGTCCGGCTGACGTGGCGGTTTGCTCATGGATCGACGAAACACCCCGAGACTATCGGACGGTACTGCTTCCCGCAGTTCTACGTTTCATCTTACGACATGGGACAAACGATCGTGCCGAAGAACCGCTCCGAATTCGGTTCGGAGCGGTTCCGGAAGGGTACGGACAAGTGAATTCGCCCGGGCGGGGTTCACGAAATCGCCAGAAGTTTGCGGAAGTCTTCCTGTTCGGTGGACTCCAGCTGTTCGGCTTTCAGGCCGACGGATTTGCCGGCTTCGAAGTAGGTCTTGGCCTTGTCCGGCTGATCGTTGAGCAGATAGGCCCGGGCCAGGTGGAAATAGATGGACGACAACGGCTGGCCGTCGGAGATGATCGTGGCGGCCTGAAGGGCGGCTTCGAGGTCGGTGATGGCCTCCGAATGCCGGCCCATGCGGGTGAGGATCACGCCCCGGGTGTCGAGGAACGACGGCCGGCGGCCGATGCGGCCGATGGCTTCGTCGATGATCTTCATCGCCTCGTCGTACTTTTTGAGATTTTCGGCCAGAGTCCAGGCCATGTTGTTGAGATACCGGATATCGCGGGGGTTGATTTCCCGGATTTTCTGGTAGATGGCGATTTCGTCCTCGTACTTGCCCTGGAAGTGCCGCAGATAGGCCTGGGCCTGGAGGATGTCGGTCTGATTCGGCAGTTTTTCGAGGCTCTTGCCGATGAGTTCGTCGGCTATAGCCACGAGCTTCGGCTCCGGCGGCTTGCGGGTGGCCAGGCCGACGGCTGCGAGCGTGGCTTCCGTCCAGTCGCCGCTTTCGGCACCCTGTTTGAGCGCGGCCACGGCTTCGTCGGTCCGGCCGAGCGAGGCCAGGCTCGGGGCGAGCACGTGCGACAGCCGCGGCCAGAGAGTGACGACGCGCCGCAGGCTGGGCTCGATCTTGTCGAACGGGCCGAGCACGACCATGTCACGCAGGACTCTCCGCACGGTGTTCACCGTATCGACCTCGCGCAGCGGGTCAAGCTGGGCCGCGGCCTTGAGACGTTCCACCTGGCGAAGCATGAGCGCCGCGGCTTCCTGATCCTTACCCGAGCCCGCCATGACGCGTGCCTTGAGAGCCGCGACCCGCAGACTGCCGGGATCCATCAGATCGAGCCGGGCCAGGTGCTTCTCGGCCATCGGGATATCTTTGGCCCGCATGGCCAGCTCGACGCAGAACTCCGCCAGCGACGCGGAATTCGGCGACTGGGTGGCCGCCGTCTCAGCGTGATAAAGGGCCTGCTTGAGCTTGGTGTAGTCGTCGCTGTAGATCCGGGCCAGCACTTCGTGGGCCAGAGTCGGTGAGGCGAGCGTGGGGATGAGCCGTTCGAGCTCGGCGATGGCGGCATCGCGGCGCTTGATCTCGGCACCCCGGGCCAGGACGATGGCCCGCACGAGGCGATCGTTGATCGGCTCGTCCTCCGAGGCCCCCTGCCCCGGCTGGGACGTGGTCGAGATCAGGTCATAGGCTTCCTTCCATGCGACTTCGTCGCCGACACGGTCGGAAAGCGAGAGCGCCAGACGACGCTTGGCCCAGTTGAGATTCGGGTTCCGCTTGAGCATCTCACGCAGCTGGGTTTCGGCTTCGAGCTTGCGGCCGTATCGGGTGTAGAACTCGATGGCCGCCTGAGAAGTGCGGGTGTCGTCCGGGAACAGCTTGATGGCCTTGCCGTAGTATTCCTCGGCCTCGGCGGGCAGGCCGGCGACTTCGTAGGCCTGGGCCAGCATCAGATCGGGGCGTTCCGACTTGACCTTCTCGCGAATCTGCCGCAAGGTCTGTTCGACGCCGGGCTTGTTCTTGTTCTGGGTCTGCATGATGAGCAGGGCGATCCAGGGGGATGGCTCCTGGCCGCGGCGTTCGGCATATTTCCGCAGCGATTCCTCAGCGGCGGCGTTCTGGCCGAGCTTGCTGAGCGTGCGGGCGTACCAGACCTGAGTGACGATGTCCTCAGGATTGCTTTCGGCGATGCGGTCGGCGTTGGTTCGGGCGATTTCGGCCTTTCCTGTCTGCATGGCGATATCGCAGATCATCTGATCGACCGCCTGAGGGAGCGGCTGGATCCGCACGCGAAGCTGATCGATGTCGCCGAACCGCCCCTGCCGCGCGAGGGACTGGCACAACGGCCGCAGGGCCGCCGAGCCGCCTTCCATTTCGAGGGCCTTGCGCAGGTCGGTCACGGCTTCGTCGAGCTTGCCGCGACGTTCCTGAACGGCGGCACGCAGGATCAGGCCCTGAGCCTGGGACGAACCGCTTTCGATGATGAAGTTCGCGAACGTGAGGGCCTCGTTCAGCCTGGCTTCGATCCGCTCAGGCTTCTGGACGTCATCCGGAGGCACGCGAAGCAGCTCCTGAATGCGGGCCAGACGCCAGTTGACGTCCTTCGTGTCCATCCCCTTGAGGGCGTCGACACGGCGGCGGATCAGGGCTTCGTCGGTTCCGCTGAGAGCCACCTGAACCAGCGAAAGGGCCGCCGAGGGGTCGTCCGGCTTGATCTTCTGCCAGGCCTCGTAGGCTTTGGTCGCCCCGCCGAGATCCCGCTCCTTCAGGAGCAGATCGCCCAGCGCCCGGTAGACCCGCACCCGTTCGATCTCGGGCAGCGTTTCGACCTGATCCGACAGCACGTCGCGGGCGAGCTTTTCGTCGCCCTGAGCGGCCGCGATCTGGCTCGTCACCAGCCGGATGACGGCCTTGTCGCCGACCTTTTCCTTGAGCTTCTTGAGGGTGTCGAGAGCCTGCGGAAACTGGCCGGATCGAGCCAGGCCGTTGGCCCAGGTGATCCAGAGCGTCTGGTTCGAAGGATCTTTGGCGGCCGCCTGGGCGATGTTGTCCAGGGCCTCCTGGAAGTTGCCGCGAACGGCCACGTATTCGGCCTTGAACTGGGTCAGCTCGGTCATCCGGGGGAACTTCTCGTCCATCTGACGGATGATCCGCTCGACGCCCGAGTAATCGCGCTGGGAATTTGGCTTGGTCAGCTCATTGCGCCACAGAAGGCGCAGCAGGGCCATCGAAAGCACGGGGTCGCCCGGCATGGCCGTCAGCCCCTGGTTGATTTCGCCCAGAGCGCCCTGCAGGTTGCCCGTGCCGGCGGCGATTTCCGCCAGGGCCAGCCAGGGCGTGGGCCAGCGGGTCGTTTCCTTGGCGGCGCGGCGATAGGCATCCGCGGCCTGAACCGACTGCCCCTTGGCCTGATAGGCCTGCCCCAGCATGAAGTTCGCCTGCGGCAGGAGGACAGGATTCAGCTTGGACCGGATCGTCTCGAATGCCGTGATCGATTCGTCGAACCGGCCGCGGCGCAGGTCGCGGACGGCGTCGAGAAACGTCGCCTCGGGGCTCGTTTCGGCCGCTCCCGTCAGACGCTTGAACTGTTCGATCAGCGGGCCGGCCTCTTCCAGTTGCCCCTGATTGAGCAGAACGAAGGCCAGTTGCCAGGTGGTTTCGAGGTCGGTACCGCCCGATTCGACCAGCCCCTGCCGCCATTCCTGCACGGCCCTGTCGAGCTTGTTGCCCGTCATCTCCGCGAGCCCGCGGGAGAGCCGAACGTCGGCCCGGGCGCGATCCTTTTCGGGGATGGCGTCGATCTGTTCGAGGGCGGCGGCATTATCGCCCATGAGCCGCAGGGCGTCGGCATAAGCCAGGCGGGTGCGGTAGTCGTCGGGCGAGACCCGTACGGCCTCTTTCGCGTCGGCGAGGGCTTTATCGAAGTCGTCGTTTTCGACGAAGAGCCGGAACCGGGCCAGACGGACATCGACCGATTCAGGGTGGCTCTGCACGATCTTGTCGAGCACTTCGAAGCTGCGGCGGCGGCCTTCCTCACGCGTGGCCGAGCGCGTCGTATAGACCTGCGAAAGGTCCAGCGCGATGGCGATATCCTGCGGGTCCGCCTGCCAGGCCAGTTCCAGGTGCCGGATAACGTCCTTCGTGACCAGCGGATCCTTCACCTGCATGTCGGCGGCGTACAGCGCCAGAGCCAGCAGGCGGTGCGTCTGCGGGTCGCCGTATTTGTCGCGGCCCGGCTGGGCGTTGACGGCTTCGCCGAGGATTTCGCGGGCGAGTGTCGCCGCCGTCTGGAACTTCTGGGCCTTGATGTTCAGTTCCACGGCCCGCCGCTTCATTTCCAGCGGGGCATTTTTGCCGAGGGCCCGCATCGCCTGGTCGTTCACCAGCAGGGCGTCGTTGACCTGGTCGGGCGTCACGGCCGTCAGGGCCAGCAGGTCGGCCTTCAGCGACAGACCGTCCGACGAATCAGGCACCTGCTCAAGATAGCGGTTCACATAAGTGAGGGCGCGTTGCGGGTCTTTTTCTTCCTTGAAGGTTTTGGCCTGCTTCAGAAGGCTCGACCGCTGGGCATTCGTCTGCCAGTATCGCAGGCCGATCAGGCCAGGTATGGCCACCAGGAAGATCACGGCCAGAACGATCAGGGCCCGAAAGTTGACACGGCGGGCGGACTTGCGAGATCGAGCGGACGGCGGCGGAACGACGCCAGGCGCCGGCTTGGCTTTCGGCTTCGGATTTTCGGATGCCATCGGCGAAAGAACCTCTGCTTAAAGGGAATCCGACCGGATCGGGCCCCCCGCGGTCACCCCTGCGAAAACTCGCGCGGGACGTTCGCGAAGAACACGGGTCATGTCTCGATCAGGAGTGTGTCACGGATGTCGAATCGTATGGCGAAGCATGCTCACGATCGATTCGCAAAATTCTCGTCCCATTCTATGGCACGATGTCCCGGTTCGGCTAGTGAGGGCAAACGGATACGATGACCGCAAGCGACAACGCCCGGGCCGGGCCCGGTGCGGACCCGCCCGCCGAGGCCCTCCAAAGCCGGTGTCTTGCAATATAGCTCAAGCTGTGCCAAGTTAAGTGTCCCTTTTCGCGATTCTCTCCCCAGTCGACGATTTTTCCCGAGACGCCCGCCATGAGCCGATCCACCTGCCTCATCGCGACCATCGCCGCTTTACTGGTCGCCGTAAGGCCATCGCCAGCCGCCGATGAGCCGCCCAACGTCGTGTTGATTTATGCCGACGATCTGGGCTACGCCGACTTAAGCTGCTTCGGCGGCAAAACGCCCACCCCCAACCTCGACTCCATCGCCAAATCGGGCGTCCGCTTCACCGACTTCTACGTCGCCCAGGCCGTCTGCTCCGCCAGCCGAACGGCCCTGCTCACCGGCTGCCTGCCGAATCGCGTCAGCATTCAGGGCGCCCTCGGGCCCAATGCCAGGATCGGCATCGCCGACACCGAAACCACCATCGCCGAATGGCTTAAGGAACACGGTTACGCCACCGCCGCCTTCGGCAAATGGCACCTGGGCCACCTGCCCCAATTCCTGCCCACCCGCCACGGGTTCGACGAATACTATGGCCTGCCCTACTCCAACGACATGTGGCCCAATCACCCCCAGGCCAAGCCCGGCTCCTATCCGCCCCTGCCCCTGATCGAGGGCGAATCGGTCATCGCACGCAATCCGGATCAAAGCCTGCTGACCAACGCCTATACCGATCGGGCCATCGACTTCATCCAGCGCAAGAAGTCAGGCCGGTTTTTCGTTTACCTCGCCCATTCCATGCCCCACGTGCCGATTTACGTCTCCAAAAATGGCGACGGCAAGACCGGTCAGGGGCTTTATGCCGACGTCATCGCCGAAATCGACCGCGGCGTCGGCCGGATCCTCAAAACCCTCGACGAAACCGGCACCGCCGCGAACACCCTGGTGATCTTCACCAGCGACAACGGCCCGTGGCTCTCTTACGGTGATCACGCCGGCTCGGCCCTGCCGCTGCGCGAGGGCAAGGGCACCACGTTCGAAGGGGGCGTGCGCGTGCCCTTCGTGGCCCGCTGGCCGAAGAAGATCCCGGCCGGGTCGGTCGTCACCGAGCCCGCCATGACGGTCGACATCCTGCCGACGATCATGAATATCGTCTCGCCCGACTGGAAACCCAGCCGCGACCGCCCGATCGACGGCCAGGACATCCGCCCCCTGCTCTTCGGCGACACGTCGATCAAAACGCCGCACGAAGCATTCTATTTCTATTGGGGCAATGAGCTTCAGGCCGTGCGCGTGGGTGACTGGAAGCTGCACTTCCCGCACGATTACCGCTCGATCGAAGGCCAGCCCCGGGCCACCGGCGGCAAGCCCGTGGCCTACAAAACGAAGCGCACGGGCGTGGAGCTTTACAACCTGCGGCAGGATATCGGCGAAAAGACGAACCTGGCCGAGACCGAACCGGCGGTCGTCGAACTGCTCAAACAGAAAGCCGACGCCATGCGGGCCCGCCTGGGCGATTCGCTGACAATGCAGGGCGGCACTGAAGTGCGCAGCCCCGGTGGAGCGGTCGATTTCTCCCCGCCCCGGGCGAATCCGGGGCGGTGAGGGGTGGGTCAAACTTTGCTCAGAGCTTTGCGTACAGCTTCGGGATCTCGATCGATGACGATCAGATAGGCACGCGTCGATCCCTCAGGCCTTCGCGTGCCTTTCTCCCAATGCCGCAATGTCGTGACGGAAAATCCGAAGCGGCCGGCGAACTCGGCTTGCGTCATCTTCAACCGGGTCCGAATCGATTTGACGTCGATCTCAGCCGGAATATGAACTTGGTATTCCTTTTCGTCCGTGGAGCCTTCGGCATAGGCGACCGCCTGTTCCAGCCCCCGGCGAATGCTGTCAGCGAGCGTTCCTATGGCGTTCCCTTGATGATCGCGGTCGATTCGAACGTGCATGAAACAGCAGGATTCAAGGATTCGCAATGTATCATTTACCGCCTGAGAAATCATGGAACCCGGAATTCGTGACCGACCGATTGATCGCCAGGGGATATTCGGCAACGATCGACGGCCGAGAAGTGCGAATTCAAGACGTTTCCGCGAGTCGCGAAGGATGGATTGCGAGGCTGATCGACCGGATCGAGCCTAATCAGCAGATGCAAATCACGATTCGCTATCTTCAGAATCGTATCCTTCCGAACGTCGAAGTTCACTATGACCACGAGAATCCGAAGTCGGATCAGGAAATCTGTCTCAAAGAGATCGATCGAACTCTTAAGGAAATGGGAGTCGAGGAGATCGATGTTCGCGAAATTGCGTTGCGATATTGCCCCGATTCCGCCGAAATCGCAGACTTCGTCAGACAGCTCGAAACGGTGCGGATCGACAAGGAGAATTATGTCGCGAATCAGCGTTTCGAATTAGCCCGCATCAAACGCGACGAAGAGTTCGAGATCATCGCCAGGATCGACGACTATCTCATCGGTCACCTGAAACGACCGAATTGACGGGGCCTTTTGCGATTTCCCTGATCGCGACGATCGAGGCAGCATTTTCCTGATTTTCGCAGATCGGCCTAAATCTCACTTCTTCGCCGGCACCGGCCGCGGCGCGGAAAGATCGATGCGATAGACTTTGTCATCGATCAGCGTGAAACGCAGCCCCAGCTCGTTGTACGCCAGTTCCGTCTGGCCCGTGAGCTTTTCCGGGTCTGTCGCTTTCTCGCCGAGAACGTCCTTCATCCGCGAAACGTTCTCGTACGACGGTTTGCCGTAGATCTTCACGATCTCTGCCCGGCTCGCCCCCAGCCCGATACCCTTGTCGGTTTTGCCCTGAAATTCGCGGATCTTGATCGCCATGCCGTGCTGGCCCAGACAGGCGATATTGTTGAGGCCCGGTTTCGGCGAACCTGGCGGCAGAATCCAGAGTTCGAAACCCCGGGAGTAATAGGACAGAATCTTCATGCTGCCGAACATGTTCTCACGATCAGGCTTGCCGAGGGCCTCGATCACTTCCTTCTCGGTCATTCGAAACTTCGCCGGACCGATACCCACGAGAGGCGTCAACGTCGGCGCGGAGACGGCACGGTCGGCGGCTACGGGTGCGAGCGTGCTGATGCCGTACGTTTCCACCTTGAATCCATCCGGTGGCGTCATCGAAAAGAATCTATCCGGAATCGGCCTGTCGTATTCGAATCGGTCGAACCGTTCGACCTGCTCATGGCCGTCCTTCCGGTCGATCATCTCGATCAGGACAGGCAGCTTCGTTTCCGGATCGACCCAGACATCAGCCATGCGATTTTGCGAATCCGGCAGTTTCAACTGGACCTTGAGTCCCTTGCAGAGCTGGCCTTCGATGCGCCGGTCTTCCAGATCCTGCACCGAATCCTTCGCAATTTCGCGGATCAGGCGATAGAAATCGAATGTCTCGGGAATCCGGAACGCTGTTCCTTCCATCACGATCGCACGTTTTTCCTTCGACTGAACGATGATCGCCTTGCGATCGCGAAAGCTCGAAATCGCAAATCCGTCGTCGGAGCCGTTACGCACGACTCCGTCATCTCGAACGACGAACCGTAGCGAATCTTTGGATTCGCCGTCGACCAGGTGTGACATCGTAAACGCCAGATTCTTCGTCGCCGCGACCTGACGCTGAACCTCGGCCATTTCGATCGCGGCCGAGATCGGCCGGGTCGGAATCAACGAAATTGCGACCGCCGTGATGGCCGTGATCGCGGCTGCCGCTGAAATACGAATGAGCATGCGAAGAGCCCTCCCCCGTGTGTCGATTGTATCGGTACCGTCGTTCGATTTGGACTGAACGATCAAACGCGCGACATCGACTGGCCGCTCGGCCGGCGAAGTGCGGCGGAACAGCTCACGAAGCCCTTCGGCCTCGGGCTGATCCTGTTCGATGGGTGAAGTGCGGTCATTCATGCTCTGGCCCTCCAAGCATTGATCGCACGCGAGCGAGAAGCGGTTTCATGCGGGATTTCAGTGTCGAAGCGGGCACGCCCAGAACGTCCCCGATTTCGGCGAACGAGAGATCTTCGTCGAATCGCAGCGACAACAGCGCGCGGTCCTCGGGCGAAAGCATGGCGAGCACGGCCTTCAGCCGGGCCGCTTCTTCCGATCGTTCCAGAAGCTCGTCTGGTGGATCGGTCTTATCGTCTGTGTCAGAGGCCCGGAACGAGAGCCACGCCTGAAAGCGACGACGCCTCGTCCGTTTCCGGACCGAAGCGATCGACTCATGAACGACGGCCCGCCGCAGCCAGGCCGCGATCCGCTCGGGGTTTCGTATGGAATGCGGCGACCGGGCCAGCCG
>CAZSQA010000024.1:0-22368 GCA_964608915.1 uncultured Isosphaeraceae bacterium | reverse complement strand
CTGCGCAGGGAAATCCGCCGGCAGAATCCTGACTTCGTGCATGTGCTCGGGCTGAAAATGCAACTCATCAGCCTGTGGGTCGTGCCGCGGAAGGTGCCCGTCGTGTGGAACGTGCAGGATTACGTCGGCTCGCGGCGGCTCATCAGCAAACTCATCCGCTGGAACTTGCGGCTGTTCGGCCGGGGCCGCAAGCTGTCGGCCGGGTGCTGTGCCGATGACGTCGTGCGTGATTTCGAAACCGTCATTCCGCCTGGCTCGTTCCGCACCGTCGCCACGGTTTACAACACGGTCGACCTGGACAAATTCCGCCCCGATGGCAACCGGTTCCCCCTGCCTGTCGCATCCGATGACGTCGTCAAGATCGGCCTGATCGCCACGTATGCCCGCTGGAAGGGCCACGACGTCTTTCTCAACGCTCTGGAAATACTGCACAGAACCCCCAACCTTCCACTCTGGCATGCCTGGATCGTCGGCGGGCCGATCTATGCCACGGCCGGTTCGCAGTGGTCGGCCGACGAATTGCGATCGATGATCGAAGCGAAGGGCCTGACGCATCTCGTGAGCCTGCTGCCGTTCCAGAAGGATCCGGCCGGCGTGATGCGGGGGCTGGACGTAGTCGTGCACGCCAGTTCGAAGCCGGAACCGTTCGGCCGGGTGATCGCCGAGGCCCAGGCCTGCGGCCGCGCGGTGGCGGCGGTGGGCACGGGCGGGTCGGGCGAGGTGTTCGAAGATGGGCGAACCGGCGTGGCGATTCGCATGAACGACGCCACAAGCCTGGCCGATGCGCTCGAAAGACTGGTGCGCGACGGCCGGTTCCGGCAGAATCTGGGCGAGGCCGGCCCGGAACACGTCGCCGGGCGGTTCGGCCGTGTCGACCTATCTCGTATCTGGGATAAGGTTTACGGCACGCTGGCTTGACCGCTCGCGAATTTCTCGCGAATTTTCGATCGATTTCGGGCAAGTCCGTGGCGGACGTTCCGTTTCCTTTTCGGACCGGCCGGGTCGTCGTGGCGAGCCGGGGTACGTTCGGAGTTCCTGTTCGGAGTCGTGACGCACATGCCCGCGAACCAATCCACCAGCATCGGCGATCTTGAGGATAAATCCTCGTTCTGCCTTGCCTATTACGGCACGATTCGGGATACGTTCCGGTTTCTCTGCAAGGACGAGAACCTGACCGACGAGCTGACGCAGGAATTTCTGATCAGGAAGATTCTGCCCGACGACGGCTTGATCGAGAAGTATCAGGCGACGCGCGACTCGGCGCTGGCGGCGGGCCAGGCGCGGCCGTCGTTTCGGGGCTATCTTGTCAGGTCGATCCGGAACACCTGGTACGATTACCATCGCAGCCCGATCCGCAAAATGCGTCAGGCGAGCGAGGATTCGCCGATCCTGGACGTTCCGGACCGGGCACATGCCGAGGAAACGCTCGACCCGGATGCGATTTATGCCTACGCGATTTTGAACCGGGCGCTGCATGGCGTTCGAAACCACTGCCTGAAAAAAGGCATGGAAGCGTACTGGACGATCTTCGACGAACTGGTTCTGGCGCAGATCGACGAAGCCCGCGAGGCCGCCTCGCGAGAGGAATTGCGGCTGAAGTATTTCCCGGGCGCGAAATCGAATCAGAAGCTGGACAACGTTCTGACGAGCGTGAAGCGGATGATTTACCGGAATCTCAAGGATATTTTCGCCCGTGACCCGTTCGCGGACCGTTCCGTCGATTCGCTCGACGACTGGATTTTCGAGCTGAAGTCATGCGACTCGAGCGTTCATGCCGCTCTGGTGGCGGCCACGCGGGTGGCACCGTCGGGCAGCGCCGAATTCGACATACGGCACAGCGTTTCGGTGATGGAAGTCAGTCCGCCGGAAGAGATGCTGGAACAGGAGCTGGGATTCGCCCTGACGCTGCGGACGAAGCTGCCCATCGACGAATGGACGGAATGGCGCGATCCGGGCGAATTTCTGCGGCTGTTGCCGGCGAAGTCGATGTTCCTGCACGATCCGAAGGGCAAGCGAAAATCCAGGCCGCTGACGCTCGAGCTGCTCATGGGCCCTTCGTCGCAGGAGCTCGAGGAACTGCGCTTCGCCAATATCGACGAAATCCTCCGCCGGGTGAAAGATCTGGCCAGAAGCCTTTCGAAACCGACCTGCCACCCGGTGGACCAGCAGTTGTTCAAATTGATTTACACGCTGGCGATCACGATCGCCCGGGTGAAGTTCGGTTACGTCATCACCACGCTCAGCGTGCCTGAGCAGCAGCAGGGCATCTGGTTCTTCATCCGCCAGAAATGGGTCGACGACGAAACCCGGGCATTTTTCCAGAACGCACTGACGACGCCCGGCGTCTGGTATTCGGAATGACATGGCCCCGCGTGCGCCGGCACGCGCCGGAGTTTTCGAAATTCATGGTTCGATCCGGAATCGCTGACAGCCCGACTTCACGGCTCGCTGCGCACTTGCAAGAATGTGTCTTCATAGAATCCTGAACCGGTTTTGCCGCGCGTTCCGAAAGCGATGAATTCTTCGGCGGCACCGTCGCTTTCGAACACGACATGGTTTCGGAGTGGAACAGCATGAATTCCGGCGTATCCGATCGTTTCGCGCGTCAGTTTCTTTTCGCCGTCATGGCTGTCGACCGTGGGCTGATCAATCGCGATGCCTTCATGGCTGCCGTCAATGGCTGGAGCTTCGACAAGTCTGTGCCTCTGGCGGATCAGTTCATCAGGCTGAACGCCATGAACCAGGCCGTGGCGCTCGAACTCGAAGCCATCATCGATCAGCACATGAAGGAGCATGGGGGCGATCTCGCACGGTGCCTCGACGTCGCGGACACTTCTGTCCGTAAAGCCCTGGCCCAGGCACTGGCCGCCATCCCGGACGACGAGATCCGCAAGTGCGTCGATCTGCTTAACGCGAATTCGGGCACGGGACAGCCGAACGAACCGGCCAGGCCTCGGAACGTGGGCGATACGCAGGTCGTGGAGCCGGAGCGTATCGCTTCGCCACTGGACAGCGAGAGCCCGGCGGATCACGCGCATGTGGCATCGAATGACGCCACGGAAGAAGCCCGCATCAAGCGGCGGTCCGGCCGCGTGTGGCCCCGGCCGATGTTTCAGGCCGGCCGGTTCGCCGCCGTTCGCCCGATCGGCGGCGACGGCATGGGTCTGATTTACATCGGCTACGACCGTGACGAAATCGGCCGGATCGTGGCGATCAAAACCATTCAGAACGAGAATCAGGGTAAGCGTCTGCGGCTCGAGGGCGAAATCCACGGCCAGCTCGAACATCCGAACATCCTGCCGGTTTACGGTACGGGAGTCACCGCGGCAGGGTCGCCGTTCATCGCCCTTCAGTACATCCGTAAGGGCGATTTACGCAAAGCCATTCGAAACTTTCACGCGGGCATGCCTATCCTGCCCACGGACGCGAAGGATTCGCCTTATGACGAAATGTTCCGGGATCCCCAGGATCCGCGGTTCGATGATCCGGACCTGAACGCACCAGACCCCGACGAGAATCCCGCTGAAGCGAATCCGGCCGCGAAGCGATCCGGAACCGGGGGCGACGTCAAAAAGACGCCCATCGCTTTCGACAAGTTGCGAGGCGAGCGGCTGAGCGATTTCAACGACCTGCTGCGCCGGTTCACCGATATCTGCAACGCGATCGAATATGCCCATGACAGGGGCGTTCTGCACCGGGATCTCAAGCCCGGGAACGTCATGCTGGGCAATCACGGCGAGACGTTCGTGATCGACTGGGGCGTGGCCAAACTTCTCGACGACCCCAAAGCCGACGAAGAAGAACGGATCGATCAGGTGATCGTCAACACGCTCTCGGAAGCCACACGCCGCGACTTTTCGCCGGGCACGACGCTCTACATGGCCCCTGAGCAATTGATCGGAGCGAATCACCGCGTCGACCGCCGGACCGATACCTTCGCGCTCGGGCTGATTCTTTGCGAGATTCTCACAGGCAACCAGCCATTTTTCGACCGGATTCAGACGGAATTCGCCGCCCTGACGAAACAGGAGCAAGCGGACCGTGTCAGGTCGATGCTGGCCGACGCGATCAGGCAGGGGCCGCCGGACTTGAGGCTTTCGAACCGTTCGATTCCCCGGCCGCTGGCGGCGATCTGCCGCAAGGCGCTGGCATTCGAACAGGCGGACAGATACCAGACCACACGGGAACTTGCCGAGGAAGTGAACCGCTGGCTGGCGGACGAACCCGTGAAGGCCTACCGCGATGCGGAGGGCCGAATCGAAAAAGCCGCGCGCTGGACACGCAAGAATCGGGTCAGAGCCGCGGCGATGATGGCCTCGCTGGTGTTCGTGGCTCTGGGCTCGATCGTCGTGGCCACGCTCCTGCAGATTCTGGCGAATCAGCGTTTCGAAGCGGAACGCCAGGAGAAGCTGGCGGCCGGGCGTGCCTTGCGTGATGCCCAGATCCTTGCGGAAACGGAAAAACGGGCCGAGGCCGAAAGACGTTACGCCGATTCGCAGGCGACTTTGAAACTCGCGAGATCCCGCGGGGCCTGGAAAGAAGCGATCCGCACGATCGACGATCTGGAGAACCAGATCCGGACATCGAACAGGGCTGTGACGCCTGAAGAACGGATCGACCTGAGGCTGGATCGGCTGGACGCTCTGGACGGTGCGAGCCTTGTCGCTGACGGAATGAAACTCGCGGAAGAGCTGGAGGCCGAGGCGAAGCAAAGCCCGGACCGGTTCGACGCCCGGCGCCGCGGCCGCTTGTATTTGCACATGGGCGACCTGTTTCCCGAAAGACGCAGCCCTGAAGGCGAGACGTATTTCGAAATGGCTTCGAAACAGACCCTGAGCGCATCGGAACGCAATTATGTCCAGGCCTATGCCGAGCCGGACCCGAAGAAGGCGATCGCGTTTCTCGACGCCGCGACGAGCGAAGACCCGTACAACGTCCGTGCGGTCGTGATGTCGACTTCCCTGCGCATCCTGACCAACGATATCGACGCCGCGATGAACCGACTTGCCGTGAGCCGGGCGATCATGCCCGCCGACAATTCCCTGCTGGCACTCTCCCTGACGATCGAAAGCGTCGCGCGGAACCGGAAGCCTGACCAAGCCGACAGAGACCGCATCATTGAGGCCTTCGGGGCTGGCCATGGGAAGTCGCTGCTGAATATGCTCGATATTCTCGCGGGACGCGAAAACGTCGGCCTGATTCCATTGAGCGGAATCGTCAAGTCGCTCGGCGACGCCCGGAAAGGGCCACAGCTCTACGGCGGGATCACCTCACTGGTCGTCAACCCTCCCGCATCGCTGATCCCGCTCCGAAAGCTCGTCGACAATATGATGAACGAGCCATGGAATGTCTTCGAAACGCTGAAACCTCGGAACATGATCGAATCGATAGGTTACGAGCAGGTGATGCGCACATTGCGTAAGGCCTTTCGTATCCCTGAAAAGGGCAGCGCGGCTCGCATCGAGGATTACCGTCAGGCCCGGAAGATTTACGGAATTCCGGAGATCGCGATTTTCGAAGCTCATGAGTTGTCCGTGGTCGATGACGCTTCCGGAATGGTACAGGCCCTGGAAAGCCTGGCCGAAGGCGGCTCGAACGACCATATGCACGAGACCCGCGTCTCGGCGATGTTCATGGCGAACGTCAGGCTTTATCAAAAGTCGTTCGCATGGCTGAGTCAGAACCGGAACCCAGTGGGCCCCGACGGAGTCGCCACCGAGCCCATGCGAAAGTCCATCCGCAAGCTGATGCAATCGGCGGTTCTCGAAGATCGGGCATTCGATGCGTTTCAATGCGATTTCATCTCTCAATTGGCATCGCTGATCGACGACGACGAACTGGCCGTGCTGTTTTTCACGAATCAGATGCGCATCGCGCCGGATGGGCTGAAAGCCACTTATTTAAGGCTCCACAAGGCCAGCTCTGATCCGTTCGCAATGATGGACGTGATCAAGAATCCGCCCGGTGGCCTGAAGGGCGACATCTGGACCGCTCTGAGAGTCAGGATTCACAGGTATTATCCGGGGCTCGTCAAGAACGACCCCACCCTCAACGACATGCCAGAAAACCCGTTTCAGCCCATATCCGTCGACCATCCCCTGCCGATCGTCTACAACATTCATTACAAGGACGTGCCGACCCTCAAGCCAGTTCCGTAGCACTTGCCCTGAAGAGGGGCATTTCGCTTCGGGCTTCGTAACCATCCGTACGTTCCGGTTTCCATGCATTTTCGAACGCCGCCGGCATCCGCCATTTCGAAAGCGGCCGGCCGTGATTCCGACGAGCGGGCGCTACGATGGCGCCGGCTTGATTCGATCATGACGGTAATTTTCGAATTTCCACGAAAGTCTCGATGATTTTGAGCGTCATGTTTTCGGAATGACGTGGCGTGGCCATGTTTCGAAGTTGACCGGAAGTTCGGATACAGGAGGAAACGATGTTTCGTGGAAATGACAAGATTCGCAGGGGATTCCTGACGCGCTCGATCGCGCTGCTGCTGACGTTCGCCGTGTCGCAAAGCCTCGAGGTTCTTGCCCAGGCCTCACGGGGTTGTCAATTCATCGGGATGGCCAAAACCACGGCCACCGATATCGACAAGCTGTCCGGAATTCTCGCCGCCGCGAGCGGAAACCGGCAGGTTTCGTTCCTGCCGTTCGAATTCAATGCCGGCAATCCGTTCGGCAATGCGACTTCACTGGTGCAGAGATCCGTGCCCAGGGTTCAGGGCACTCTCACGATGACGGTCTATGCGAAGTGGTTCCCGCACGATGCCACGGGCGACCGTGATCAGCAGGCCTTCTGGGACGCCTGGGCGGCTTCGAATCCTTCGACGGCGCAGAAAGGCATTCGAAACGCGTTCATCGATCGCATTTCGAAAACCGACCGCTGGATTTCCGACACGCGTCGATGGGCCTCGCAAAACGGCTTCGGGGGCAAGGTGAGCTTCTTGGTCGTCCCGGTGCTCGAAGATAATTGCACGTCGCGAGCCGCTTACCGGAACTTGATGGACGCGATTCGCAGGCAACAATCGGCCGATGGAGTCACATCCGATTTTCGCCGATCCTGTCTGCCGGGTTCGCGATACGTCTTTTCGCCGGCTCTCGGGTTCCCCTCGGAGCTGCACGGGCGCTGGGCCGATGTGCGGAACAGCCTGGGCAACGGCGATGCCTGGAGCAACGACGGCACGAACTACTCCGACGCCGATTTCATTCGAGATCAGCGTGAGGCGAACCAGAAGGGAGTTCACGTCATGCACTGGAACGAACTTTACAACGGCAACCTTCCGAGAACCCGTGACAACTGGGCCCAGAGGACCGTCAACCCGTTTACCGGATCCTCCGGCGCCACCCTGCGAACCTCGCTGGATTCGATTCTGAAATCGCGCTGAGCGGCTTTGGAACAGGCTTCGAATCTGTCGCACAGTCGCTGGCGTTCGTCGTAATCGCGACCTGATCCCCTGCCGTATTGCGTGTGCGGCAGGGGATTTTTTGGATTGTGGTTCGTGTTCATGCGGTCGGCCGGAATCCCGCAACGAAAGAACCCCGTCACGCTTGTTTCCAAACGTGACGGGGTCGGAACAGAGAAGAGGCCACGGGTATTATGGCACTTCCCCGTTCTTTATCAAGATATCGCCAGGTGGTGAATCGAGAATCCCTCGAACCGGCACGCAGTCGCGCCGATCGAGATCGCTGCTGGAACGCTCAGAAGAAACCGGCCGGGATCAGGTCAGGAGACCAGGATCGCCGGCGTTTCCGGCCGAGGCTCGACGAGTACGCCGCTGGCCGCGCCACGGAGGACGTCTTCGTAAAGGGTATTGAGCCGGCGGACCATGCCGCCGATTTCGAATTGATCAACGGCCCGTCGCCGAGCCGCGTCGCCGAAACGACTACGCAGCTCGGGGTGACGAGCCAATTGATCGGCCGCGATGGCCAGTGCTTCGTGATCGCCCACGGGGACGCTCAGGCCGGTCTCGTCGTGGAGACTGACCCAGGGCACGCCGCTGTGGGGAATGAGTGTATTGATGACCGGGCAACCGCTGGCCATGGCCTCGACCTGGGCCAGACCGAACGATTCGCTGCGGGCGTTGGACGGGAACCAGAACGCGTCCGCCGCATGATAATAGGGCACGGTGCGTGAGACGTGGCCCAGGAACTTGACCCGATCGGCGACGCCGAGCCGCGCGGCTTCGGTCTCGAGCTTGAGCCGGTCAGGACCGGTGCCGATGATCCAGAGCTGGCCGCCGGTGGAGGTGCGTGCCAGGGAGGCGATGGCGGTCATGAAACCCTTGTAATAGACCAGTCGGCCGCACGCGAGCCAGATCGGCCCATCGCACGATTGCCGGAGCTGGTCCGCGGTTTCGAGATCCTCCGGCGAGGGATTCAGGTACGGGTCGAGATTCAGGGCCAGCGGCACCATGCGGATGCGGTCAGCGTAAGGCGTCAGAACCCGGGAGTTCTTGCCGTGTGCCGGGCTGGGCGTGGTGATGGCCGAAACGCGGCGATAGAAGCGGTGCTCGATCGGCCGGAACATGAGCGACCGGAGCTTCTGCTTGACGACGTCGGCGTGATAGCCCACGACGATCGGCACGTTCCGCGTGAGGTCACGTGCGGCCAGCAGGGCCAGAATCATCGATGGATTCGGCACGTGTACGTGAATGATGTCCGGACGGGCACGGCGGATATGATCGACCAGGTCGGACGAAATGTCCAGCTTGGCGAAATTGGCACGGCAGGCGTGCCGCGTGATCTTCACGCCCTGGTCTTCTTCGCGGACGGTCGGCTCGCCCTTGCGGTGCTGGAAGACATGCACGGTGACGTCCAGCCCCGCCTGCACCTGACCAACGGCCATGTCGCGCACGAGCGATTCGATACCGCCGGGTGCGGGCGGATAGTATTTGCCCAGATGCAGGACTTGAAGTGGTCGGGTCATGGACTGATCCGTATTAACTTCGTAGCGAACCGAACCGAAGAACTGGCGGAAGGGCCGATTCGCTCGATCCGAAACGGCGAATGCGATTTCGCCGCGGCTATCGTGCCACCGTTCCTACGACGACTATAGCATCGTGTGACGTGCATTGTCATGAATTTTTCTTGCCGGCGAACTGGCCGCGAACCACGGAAAGTTGCCGAAAATCAACGGCCCGGCACATTTCGTCGCTCTTCATGACGCACCTGTTCGCAACTGTTCGGAATTCCACGCATCGAGGGCATTCGCCGCGCCGGGAAAGTTCGCCGTGAATTCGCCCATCCGGCTGGCCCATGAATCGGCTCGCAATACGGCACCCGCCAACCGGGCGGCTTCGCGATACGACCCGATCCGATCGCGCCAGCGGCGAAGCGCCTCGGCCAGCGAAACCGGATCGACCGGCGCCGACAGCCGCATCAGGGCCGACGGGCTTGCCGCGGAGCCTTCAGGCAGCCTTTCGGCGACGCCTGACTCGGCCGAGACCAGCACCGGTATTTCGCGGCACAGGGCCTCATGCACGTTCAGGCCATAGGCTTCGTAGCGCACGGGGCTGACCAGCAGGTCTGAGGCGGCCAGAATGTCCGGTACATCGCTGCGGAAGCCGAGAAAGCGCAACGAATCACCCAGGCCGGCCGCACGCGCGATGCGTTCGTGCTCCGGCAGAGAGGCCCCGGAGCCGACGACCAGCAGCGTGGCGTCCCAGCCCTGGCTTCTGGCCAGGTTCGACCAGGCTTCGAAGAGAATGTCGAAACCCTTGCGGGCATCGCCGAGAGCACCGACGAATACGACCACCGGGCGATCGGGCGCGAGTTCGAGACGTTCCCGCGCGACGGCTCGCTCGCCAGGGGTCACAGGGCCGAACCGGTCGGCGTCCGTGCCGTAATAGACGACCCGGACACGATCCGCGACCCGCGGATAATGGCGTGCGATATGCCGCGCCGTGAGATGGCTGTTGGCGATGATCCGGGGGGCCTGTTCCAGGGCGATTCGCTCTTCCCGCAGGAACTGCCGGTGCGCCAGGGCGTGTTTGAAGCGGCGGGGCCAGGGCAGACGCACGTTCCGGCCTGAATCCGGCGTCCAGCAGGCGTGCAGATAGTGCACCCAGTTGGCGGAGACGCGAGGCGTGCGGCAATTGCCGCCGTTGACGATCACCTGCACGCCTGGCAGCGATTCGGCGACGCGGCGGCCGGCGCGATCGAGCATCGGCCCGGCCAGCCAGTGGCTGCCCAGCGGGCGCGGCACGTGATGAAACTTCACCCGCGGATGGCGGACAAGGTCGTCGTCGGCTCGATGGGCGACAAGATGGACGCCGCTGGCCAGCCCCGGAGCTTCCGCCAGGTAGCGGGCCAGGGCCAGATTCGCACGGTCCATACCGCCAGTCGCGACGAAATCGCCGGTCACGATCAGAAACGGTTGCGGATTCATCGTGATGCGGGGACCGCCATTCGCCTGTCGCGACATTTCGGCCGATTCACTCGCCCTTGTCGCTCTTGGGCTTCGTGTCCTTCACCGGCGTTTTGATCCTCATGCCCATGGTGGACATGATGTAATCGTTCGGGTTGGACGGCACACGCGTGGACATCGTGGGTTTTTCGGACTTGATCTCTTTCGTCGAAGTCACCGGGGCAGCTTCGGCGAGTTCGTCGGGGACAAGGATCATGTCAAGGAATTTCAATTCCAGGAAGATCATCACCAGCGCCAGGGGCATCATCAGATAGCCGGCGCCGTCGTGGGTGAAGTCGTCGGGCTTCCAGCCCAGGAGGCCGGAGATTTTCTCGACGAATTCCGGCATCTGGAAGAAATAGGCCGTGAGGGTGATCCGCAGGATATTGGCGACGATGGCGATCGGCACGATGGACAGCATCAGGATGATCTTGTCCAGAATCGGCCGCCTGCAGAGGATGGCCGTGGCCGAGATCAGCGTGGCGAAGGAAAGGAGCATCGACAGGCCGTTGCAGGCGCGGGCGACTTCCAGCGGCTTGCCGTCGCCGACGAGGATGACGTTGCCTTCGTTGATCGCCGGCAGGCCCGTCACCTGAAGCAGGAAGACGCTGCCGAGCGTCGCGATCTGCTGCAGCGGCCCGGACAGGATCGCGTTGAGAATCGGCGGCAGCGGAATCATGAAGCCCAGGAACAGGATCGAGGGCAATGCCCACCAGAAGAAATGAAACCCGCCGACGGCCAGCGCCAGCGATCCGGCCACGGCCGGGATCGTCATTTCCTCGACCCAGGGCAGGTTGCGCTGGTGCAGAGGAATGCGCACCCAGAGCACGGCCAGCAGGGGCACGAACAGAAACCAGCGAGGCCGGACGCGTGCGAGATCGAGCTTTTCGCGCCGTTCCCAAAGGATGTACAGAGCGATCGGGATCACGAAATATCCGTGGGAATAGTTCGGATCGTCACCCCATTTGAAGAACAGGGCCCGGAAGCTCTCGAAATAGGATGCGAACAGGGCCAGGGCGATGACGGCGGCGGCCACGATCGGCATGGGATCCATGGCCGGGCCGCGTGATTCGACGGTTTGCGGGTTGGCGGTTGCCATATCTCATTCGACCCTGAGGATGCGGTAAATCATCGACCCGTGATATTGGCCGGGATGGTTCAGAAATCGCGGAGACGGTCGGCGATCTCGGCTTCGACTTCGATTTCCGTGGTTCCGGTGGTCTCGGGCGTCACGGCCTCGTCTTCGTCCCCTTGCGGGTTGCCGTAGCCGTAACCGTAGCCGTAACCATAGCCACCATAGGTGGTGGACGCGTTGCGGACACCGTTGACGACAGCCCCGAGCACGGGAACCTTCAGGGCCGAGAGCCGCTTGTAGGCACGCTGGATCATGGCGAACCGGCTGGTGTCGTAACGCACGGCCAGGACGATCCCCTGCACCCACCGGCCCAGAAGAAGGGCGTCGGGCACGGGCAGAACCGGCGCGGTGTCGACGATGACGATTTCGTAATCCTCGCGAAGCTTCTTGAAGATCTTGCCGAGTTTCGAACCTTCGAGCACGCGGCTCGGGTCGCCAGGGGCCGTGCCGGTCGGCAGCAGGTGGAACCCGCCCCCTTCCCCGATGCGGACGAGGCAGTCTTCCAGCTCGGCTTCGCCCTTGAGGACGTTGGTCAGACCCGGAAGCCCTTCGGCTTCGAGGGTGCGGGTCAGCGAGGGGTTCCGCAGGTCGCCGTCCACGACGATCGTCGAAAGACCGGCATTGGCACAGCGGCCGGCCAGCTGGGCGGAGAGCGTCGTCTTGCCCTCGCCGCCGAAGGCGCTTGTGATGAGCACCGACTGGCGGATCGTTTCGCCCGTGTTGTTCGTGCAGATGGCCACGCGGAGGTGGTCGATGGACTGGATGTATTCCACGAGCTGCCGTCGCAGGCGGGTTTCGTCCACCTTGCCCATGAGGGTACGGGCGGCACGCGGGTTCGGCAGAGGCGGTACCACGCCGAGCACTTCCAGGCGGGCTCGGGACGACAGGTCATCCGGGTTGGAGACCCGGCCGGCCCGCATTTCCACCAGGACGCACAGGGCAGCCACTGCCAGGAACATGCCCAGCGGGGCCATGGCCATGAACTTCCAGCGTTTGTCGTTGGACGCCATGCCCATCGAGCGTGCCTTCTGAATCAGGCTGATCTGCGACTGCCCCTGACTTTCGAACTGAAGCTGTTCGAGGGCACGCTGGACGGTGTCGAGCACCTGCTCGGAACGCATCAGATCCGCCTGACGGAAGCCCAGGGTCATCGCCTTGGTCTCGTCGTTGCGGATGGTGATCTTGCAGTTTTCCATCGACTTGCGGATGGAGGCTTCACGCACCGTCAGGTCATGCAGCTCGTATTCGGCGTCTCGCAGCTCTTTCTGCAGGCCGGCGTTGGATGTCGGCATGCCGGTCGTGGAAAGCTGCTTTTCGAGCATCGGCCGGCGGCGTTCCCAGAGGGAGTTGATCCTGCCCTTGACGTCGGCGATCCGTTCCTTGACGGCGCGGTGCGCGGCGTCCGGCTGACGCGAGAGCTTGTCGAGCTGTTCCAGGCGGGCCTCGGCGGCATCCAGTTCGTCCGTCAGTTCCGTCACGTCTTCCGCGGCGTAAAAGGCTTCGTAGACGGAATCCTGCAGGTTGTGGTTCGCTACGAATTCGGCGGGGCGGTTCAGTTCGGACTTGAGCCGTTCGACGCGGCTCTCCATCGCGATGCGCTCCATTTCCAGGGCGCTCAGGCTTTTGGACATCCGCGTGTAGTCTTCGAGATTGATCCGCGAAGGGTCGCGAATCTGTTCGGGATTGGCGGCCCCGAGTTCCTCGACGAGCTTGGAGATGCTCTTGCGCAGGTCTTCGACTTCACGCTCCCGGCGTTCCTTTTCGGCCGTCAGCCGGTTGATCTGCCGGGTCGTCGATTCGTTGGCCCACTTGTTGGCCTGTTTCAGATAGCTCTGGACGACGGCGTTGACGATGTCCGTGGCGCTCTGGGCCGAACTGGCCGACATCGAGACTTCGATGAGTTCGCTGTCCACACGGTCGAGCACCTGCAGCTTGCGGTCGATCACGACCTCCGGCGACTGAGCGCCGCGGAGATCTTCCAGGGCCGTGATTTCCGGATATTCGGCCACGGCGTCCGACAGAACGTCGGGCGTCTTGATCAGCTGCATGTGGGTGCGCTTGATCTGGCTGGCCGAAAGCGGGTTCATCGAGGGGCCGAGGATGCTCGGCCGGGGCGATTCGACCCGCAACAGAGCGAAGGCCGAATAGGTGGGCGTGATCCGCTTGAAGGCCAGGAACATCAGCGCGCCGCTGGTGATGATCCACAACAGGGCCGCCTGCCACCAGTGGCGGCGAATGGCCCGGAACACCGTGCCGGCCGTGAAGGTCGCGCCACGAGGAGCCGAACCCGAGTCGCCCCCGTCGTACATTCCGGAGGAATGTCCGCCGGGCCAGGCCATTTGACCGCCGCCTTGGTACGACGCAGGCAACTGATGTTGCGGAAAGTCGTGGTAATCGCCGTGATCGTTCATCGTGATCGATACCGTTGGTGCTTTGTGCGGATGTGCCCGTGCGAACCGTTCTTCAGGAAGCTGGCGTGATTTGCGTCAGGTTGGCGGCCGGTGCGGCCGCTGGGGTAGCGCCATTCTCGACTTTCGATTCGAAAATCGGCATGAGCCGGGCCAGAAAGTCTTCGCACGGGTTGCCGGCGTTGGCCCGCCCGTCAGGCGACTCGGTCCGGGCCAGGCCGCGGCCGATCTGAATCTTGAACATGCCGGGCAGACGCCCGAAGATGCTCGGCTGGCCAAGATCCAGGGCATACGTGTCGCTGTACTTCCAAACGTAGTACACTTGCTGACGTTCCGCCAGGCCGCCTTCGCCACGCTGGAACACCAGGCTGCGGAACCCGACGGTGCGCTTCTCGCCATTGAGTTCGAACGAGATCGGCCGAACGTCGCCGCCGCCGACCACCTTGAAACCCGCCATCGGATAACACGCCATCGGGTGGTGAAAACCCATCTCGGCCGCCGGACCGTAAAGCATCAGTACTTCCAGAACGGCGCCGGTCTGCTCGTTCACGTAGCGGCGGGCGATGTTGTCCGTACTGCCCGTCTTGCGGGCGATATATTCGTCCAGCTTGTCTTCCTTGCCCTTCCAGGGGCCGAGCTCCAGCGGGATCTCCGACAAAGCGAACGGGCTGAACTTGGTCGCCTCGATCCGGGCCGCGACCGCCTGCTCCATCCGGTATCGGATCGCGGCGGATGACCCCAGCAGCACCACCGCGGCGACCACGCCAGGCAGCAAACGCCGAAACAGCCCGGAAGAAGGCGACGCCTCGATCGTCCCGCTGGCGGCCGGTTGCGAAGCCGCCGAATCGACCACGGTCTCGGCGATCATCTCGGAAGTGGTTTCTGTCGTCACCGTTGATGCCTCTTCTCTTTGCGACCACAAAGGCTCCGACGCGCCGGAAAGGGTTCGCGTCAAAAACTAACGGACGAGCCTCTCCATCACCGAACCTCTTGGGAACAATGTAGGACACGCTTCACATCCTGCGCGGCGATTGTAACATCTTACTCCCGAATTCCGCTGAAGGTCAAACAGTCCGAATGCCGGAAATCTTGACGTGATGTCCGGATGCGACAGACTGCACCGAACGTTCCGGTCAGCGAATTTCGGAGAACGCGACCGCTCGGGAAAGTCATACGAGGCCAACCGGCGCCACGGGACAGCCAAAATTACGGAATTCGCCAGAAAAAGCAGAACCCCGGGATCCCGGAAGCCATTTTGGGGCGGGCTTCCGAAGTCTCCGGGGGCTGTCGAGGTCGTCGATCGAAGGATCGTGACCGCCGCGTTTCGTCCTGGCTCCGCGCGGCGTTCCCGATGGGTTGTCGTGCAGGCCCGGCCCGGTCAGGCCGGGCCCGGGGTTTATCGCTTGACCGTCACTTTGGGAGCGGTCTTTTTGGCGACGGGCTTGACCGCCACCTTGGGAGCCGGCTTCGGCTTCGGCTTCGGAGTCGCCTTCGGCTTCGGCGTGGGCTTGACCGGCACCCGCTTCACGGGAACCTTCTTGCCCGGCGTCGAGACCGTCGTCGTGCCCGTACCGCCCGTCGAACTCCCCGAGCCCGAAGAAGTGCCCGCGGAAGACGTCGTGCCGCCCGTGCTGCCCGAACCGTCGGCCGGCCCGCCCGTTCCGCCCGGAGGCGTCGTCGTGCCGCCCGTGCTGCCCGAACCGCTGCCGGAGCCACTACCCGAGCCCGATCCGCTGCCACTGCCCGAACCGCTGCCGGAACCGTCCGTCGGCGGAGTCGGAACCGTAACCGGCGGCAGCCGGAACTGCAGCGGGCTGTTGACGGCCACGCCATTGGCGATACCGAATGTCCGCTGCACCGTGACCGGCGGTTGTACGGACTGGTCGAGGTAGGTCCAGACGCCACCGCCGCCGGTGACCACTGGCGTGTACACGGCCACTTCGGCCTTGCCGTCGCCGTTGTAGTCCGAAGGTACGGGGACGTCGCCCTTCTTGCCGAGGACCTGAGTCGTCGTCGTCCCGCCGGAACCGAGGATATTCCACTGGAGATCGTCGGAGGCCAGCGTTTCGACAACGGCGACGTTCGCCTTGAAGTCCAGGTCGTAATCGGCCGGGACCGGGATCGAAGTCGCTGAGCCGTACTGGATCGTCGTGATCGCACCGGAGATGCGGTCCTTGAAGCGGAAGTAGCGGTTACCGCTTTCCACATAGGTCACGGCGAAGTCGGCCCGCAGCTTGCCGTCCGCATCGAAGCCGGTGTAATCGGCCGCGATGGGCTGGGCGTTGGCAGCGCCGAAGGTCTCGGTCTTCAGGCCGAGTTGAGAGGACAGAAGATACGTCCAGACCTGGGTGGCCGGATCGTAGGCGGCTGGATCGGTGATCCCGTCGGCGTCGAAGTCGGCCGGGCTCGGCAGGGCCGAAGTGCTCATCCCCGGGAAGACCAGAGACTGGAACCCGAACGAGCTGCGGTAAATCAGCCAGGAGCCTGTCGACTGATCGTACAGGGCCGGGTCGGTCTTGCCGTCGCCGTCGAAATCGCCGGAGACCGGGATGACCTTGGCGTCGGCCGCGACACCCGTGAAGACGGTCGTCTGATAGACAGGCGTGCCCGGGAACGGATTGCCGTTGAGCATGACCTTCATGGTGCTGGTCGAACGGTCGTACAGCGGGAAGTCGGACAAGCCGTCGCCGTTGTAGTCGTCGGGCACCGAGATGATCGTGACCTGAACGGCCGCGGACGGCATGCTGATATTGCCGGCGAAATCCACCAGGCGTGCCCGCAGGGAGATCTTGCCGTTATACAGAGCCTGAGGCAGCTGGATGGCGTACTGGCCAGCGGCGTTGAGCGTCCCCCGGCCGACGACCGTGCCCTTGTCGTCGATCAGCTCGACCGTCGTACCGGCGGGCGAGGTCAGAATCGGCGAGGAACTGGCGAAGGTCGGCTTGCGCTTCGAGGTGACCGAGTCGCCGGCGACGCCGGTATCGTCAGCGGCCAGCAGGATCGGCGCGGGCGGAGTGGCCGGCGGCTGGGTGTCGATCGTCAGGGTCAGGACGTTCGAATCGGCGATGTTGCCGGCGATCGTCCGCACCTGGGCCTTGACGAGGTAGACGCCATCGGCCAGGCCGGGGTTGGCCGGGTCGCTGACCCACCAGGCCGGAAGAGTGCCAGCCGGGGCCGACGTCTGGAACGGCACCTGGAAGGCGTAGGTATTGTTGCTGGCGGACCGGGCCGTCGCGTAGACGTAGAAGGTCTGCGTCGGGTCGTCCTGGCGGGCGATCGAAAGCAGCACGTCCTGATTGCGTTCGGCGATGCCGAAGAACCGCGGCCGGCGGAAGTTCGTGATCGAGTCGCCCTTCGGACCGGAGTCGGTCGAGGGGTCGAGGTTGATCGTCGGCGTCGGCACGTTCGGAATCCGCGTGTCGATCACGATCGTCAGCGTCGGGCTCGGCAGCGAAACCCCGCCCGTGGCGTTCACGACGGTGATGTAGAACGTGTGCGGGCCGTCGGCCAGCGTGTTCGGCACCTGGAACCGGTAGAAACCCAGGCCGTCCGAAGGAGCCGATCCCAGAGGCACGACAGTGCCGCTGGAGAGCACTTCGAAGAACTGAACGGTCGAATTCGCCCGCGTGAAGCCTTCCAGGTGAGGACGCGTCACGTTGGTGATGTTGTCGCCCTTGATGCCCGAATCGTCGTCAGGGTCAAGAATCGGGGCAGCCGGGCGGGTCGTATCGACCACGATGCCCTGAGACAGCGGCGAAACATTGCCCGCCGTGTCGTACTGCAACGCGTAATAGCTGTAAACCGTATTCGGCAGCAGCACGTTCGGGTCGAGCAGATTGATCGACGTCGCTCCCGAGGCTGCCGCCCCGGCGGCGACCAGCGTGAGCTGGCCGATCACGTGAGGGCCTTCGCCATTGCCGCGATAGAGCTGCACGAAGCTGGTCAACACCGGCACGCCGGCGACGACCGGGCCATAGGGCGGCAGTTCCAGACCGGCCACGTTGATGTTGGCCTGGATCGAAGAACCGCTGCTGACGTTGATGACCGTCGTCAGGGGGCCAGGAGCGGCCGGCTCGGTCGTGTCGAGACGGAACCGCGTTGTGGCGATGTTGCCGATCGTGCCCGACTGATTCACGGCCTGCAGGCCCATGATTTTCAGGCCGTCGGTCGTGCCGTCGTCCTTGAAGTAGCCCGGGATGACCTGCACCGAGAAGCGGCCGTTCGCGTCGGTCTGAGCCGTGCCGATCTGGGGTGCCGTCGGCGGGATGACGCCGTCGGCGTAATCGGCGGGCGTGAAGGCCGAAAGGTCATACAGGTTGATCGTCACCACGTTGCCGAAGGCCGATTGCTCGGACAGGCCGCTGAAGACCGGCCGAAGCTCGTTGGTGATACGGTCGCGGTCGGCGATGGCGTTGTCGGCCGAGGTGCGGCCGAAGGTGCCGTCGATCCGGCCGCTGTCGGAACCGACCGGAGCCGGCTGCGGAGCGGTGTTCGACATCCGGACCGATTCCTGGAACGTGATCGGCGCCAGGCGGATGGCGTAAGCGCCCCGGCCCCAGGTGCTGGCCACCAGGATGTTCGGACCGACGGAGGTTTCCGGCAGGCCCGTGAGCGGGTTGATCACCTGGGCGGCCATGTTCGGCTTGCCCGTCGCCGGGTCGATGTTGCCGATGACCAGATCCAGATCGGTCACCTGAACGTTCGGCAGATAGCCGCCGTCCTTCGTGGCACCGTCCGTCATGGGCGGGAACTGAACCCAGTTGGAGCCCTTGTCCAGCGACCGGAACACGCCCGCCTTGCCGGCCACGTAGAGCACGGGGTGGGTCGCCCCTGTCAGATTGATCGGGTCAGCCGGAATCTGATAACGCCAGTCGACGACCAGTGAAGTCAGCGGGTTCGAGGCCGCCGTCATGAGCTGGAACGGCTGCGTCGGATCGCCGAAGGCGTTCGACGTGAGCGAGAACAGATTGCCGGTGACGTCCGTCCAGGCCGTCGCCGTGGCCATGTCGGCCTTCCAGTAGACACCCCGCTGCGTGACCACGAACGCTTCCCGGCTGCCCCGTTCAGGGTTGGGGATGATGTCCATGATCTGGGTGCCGTCCAGTCCGGCCGAACGGTTGATCCAGTTGAAACCCGCGCCCGGACCGCTGCCGCCACCGGTGAAGGTGACGAAAAGCTGGCCGGAGGCCGTGCCGTCGAACAGGTAGAAGTTCGTATCGGCCGAGGGATCGGTCGGTTGCGGCGCACCATAGGCCAGAGCCGTCGAACGGCTGTTGCCCACGGCACCCGGTTCGGCCACCGGCAGCCAGAAGTTACCGGCGTTTGTGGTGGCGAACAGGCGTCCGTTGGTCGAGCCGATCAGCATCTGCCGGCCGTTGATCGGGTTGACGGCATACTTGCTGCCGTCCATCCGGGCCCACTGCGGGTCAGGCCACGTGGCGCCCTGGTTGGTCTGGAACAGGCCGAAGGTGCGGCCGACTTCGTTGTCGTAGTTCTGGCCGACCTGGAAGAAGTTCGTCTGCGTGTTCAGGCCGGCGAACGGCCAGGACCACGAAGAAAGCATGTTCGAAATGTCGATGTTGCCGTCCGCGTCGTACACGCCGCCCGTGGGGTTGGCCTGCACGTCCGAACCGGCCCCGAGCTGCATGATCGGCAGACCCGTCTGCGGATTCAGAGGCACGTCCCAGGTGACGTTTCCGGTGTCGAGGATGTCCACCGTCGATGCCGGGAAGCCGTTCCGCTGCGTCATCGCATAGAACAGAGCCCCGGAGACTTCGGCGGCCACGCTCGAAGGCTGAGCCGCGATGGCGTAGATCTGGGCCGTCTGCAGGTTGCCGTTACGGCTTCCCACGGGAACCGGCACGTTGCCTTCCGTCGAGCTGGAGTTCTCGACGTTACCGATCGAGCGGATCAGCGTACCGTCGCCCTTGTCCAGGCCCGAATAAACGCCCGTGTTGGTCACGGCCGTCACGCGGGTCTTGCCCGTCAGGGGGTCGACGGTCGTGATCAGCTGCTGGATGCTGTTACCGCCGAA
Source organism: uncultured Isosphaeraceae bacterium (assembly GCA_964608915.1). Taxonomy (GTDB): domain Bacteria; phylum Planctomycetota; class Planctomycetia; order Isosphaerales; family Isosphaeraceae; genus QWQI01. The sequence goes on along the minus strand of CAZSQA010000024.1, from coordinate 2,384 downwards.
CTGATTGCTGCCCGCGGTCAAACCGGTGGCATTGCCCAGCAGGGACGCCCCGAAACCGATGTCCGAAGGGTTATTTCCGAACGGCGTCCAGCGAGCGCCCAGGCCACTGTTCGCGATGCCGCCCGTGTTGTAGACCGGGATCGAGGAGTTGGCGTCCAGCAAGCCGGAAGGGTTGCGATAGAGGTTCGTGTAGGTGTTCCGGCGCGGATCGTACGGCGGAGCCGGGGCCGGCGGAATGCCGTAGTTGACGGGTTCTTCCAGATCGACCACGTTCGTCGTGTTCGGCTGAATCGCACCGCCGTCGTTGCCGTAGTTGCCCATGAAGAACGAGTTGGCGTCGGACATCCGCGAGATGTCCACCCGGATCATGCTTTCCGGCTGACCTTGCTCGTCGACACCGCCGAATGACCCACCCAGGTAGATGACTTCCGGATTGGTCGGATCGACCGTCAGCGACAGGGCATAGCTCGACTCGTTGAAGCCGAAATTATAGACCGTCGAATCGGCGCCGGCCGTGCTGTTGGTCGCCACGGAGCGGATACCGCCGTTCAAGGGCACCATCGTGCGGATCTGGATCTGGGTCCAGTTCTGGCCGAAGTCCTTGGTGACATACACGCCCTGGATACCGCTGTTGCCGGGGTTCGAAACCACGGCGTAAAGCCAGCCGGAGAGCATCGTGTTCTGCACGGCGTTACCGGTCAGTGTCGGCTTGCCCAGCAGGATCCGGCCGAAACCGCCATTGGGCGACGGATTGTTGGCCACGACGACGCGCTGATCGCCGTCCGGTCCGGCATCACGCCAGAGCGGCTTGCCGACGCCGCCGGTCATCTGGAACCAGGAAAGGCCCCGATTGTTCGAGACGTACACGCCATCGCCCTGGAACGCGGCATAGGCGATCTGCAGATTGCCCGTCGGGTTCGAGATCGCGTCCACCACGCCCGAGGAGGGGTCGAGAACGATGTCCGTGGCGTTGCCGGCACGCATCAGTTCCCACACCCGGCCTGAGGTCGTGCTCTTCCAGATGCCGTTGGCCGCCGGAGTGGAAGGGTTGTAGATGGCGGCGTACATGATCGCTTCGCCGGTCGTCGTCGGCCGCGGGTCGATCACGATCTTCTGGATCGTCGAGCCCACGAACGAGGCCGGAGTCGCCGTCGATCCGCTCTGGCTGATGACCTTCCAGGTGCGGCCGCCGTCGTTCGAAAGGAGGAAGCCCACGCCTGCCGCCGTGTTCGGCGTCGTCGTCTGCCCGTAATTCGGCGGGTTGATCATGCCCGGCTCGCCGGTGCCGACGATGACGATCGATTCGTCAGGGTTGGCGTTGCGTCCGAAAATCGCGATCGTGCCGCTGTTGAGGCTGTTGGTCGGGCCGAAGCCGGTCAGATCCTGCCAGATCGGGCCGCGTGCATCGTCGGTCAGGAAGTTGGTCGTCTTGAAGACGCCGCCCGTGCCCGAACCGATGAAGACCGTGTTGCCCGAGGGATCGCTGGGGTCGACGGCGATCGTCGAAACCCGGCCCGCGCCGCTGTTGGACGTCGTGCCGCCCAGCTGCGGATTATTGGCCGACGCCGGCTGCGTGCCGTTATTGATGCCCGCCGGGCCGACGGCGACCCACTGGTCAGCCGAAAGCGGATTGTCCGGCGCCATGGTGAACACGCGGAAATCGAGCGTGCTGCGGTCAGCCACCGGCTCGCCCAGGCCCGTGCCCGGAATCTGCTGGCCGACGTTGATCGTCACCGAGTTGATCGTGCCGGTGAAGGCGCCCTTGTTCTGAACTTCCAGATACCAGTCGCCGCTCACGTTCGAGCCGAGCAGGTTGTTCAGCAGCGAATTGATCGGACGGAACCGGCCGAAGAACGGAGCGCCGCCGTTGGCGATCGGCGTCAGGGCCGTGTCGTCGAAGACCGTCTCGGTGAAGTTGGCGCCCGTGCCGGCCTGCCCGACGTTCGTGAACAGAAGCGTCCGCGTGCCGTTGGGGGCGACCAGGTAGCCGGTCAGGTCAAGGTCACGCGGGAACGTGACATTGATCTTTGCCGTGGCGTAAGTGTTGATCAGGAAACTCTCGGGAACCGTCAGTCTCAACCGCGATACGCTCGGATTCGCCTGCGTGCCTGCCGTGATCGGCACGGCCGTCGTGGCGGCGAACGTCTGCGGAATTACCGGGCCGTTCGGCGAAGCGCCCCGCAGCACGTAAAGACCGGCGTTGCGGTTCGAGTCCATCAGCACGCCGGTGCTGGAAGCGATGTCCGAACCCAGCACGATCGAATACTGGCCCGAGAGCCGCTGATTCGGGAACGAGACCCGATACGTCCGCGGGAAGGCCGCGTTCGGATCGGTGCCGTTCGGGTTCGGCGTGATCGTGAAGCCGGAGGTGATCAGCCCCGCGG
>CAZSQA010000023.1:0-104512 GCA_964608915.1 uncultured Isosphaeraceae bacterium | reverse complement strand
TCTCTCTATCATGACGTAAGGAGATCCAGTGTCTACCAATCTTGGGGAGGGTCAAGTTGATGGAATAGTACCGGGTTTGGCTCCGCTCGAACGGCACGATCTCTCGAGCCTGAGAAATCTCTTGAGATGAGCTCAATGGGTCGATCGAAAAAGTGCGGCACGGTAAACCGGTGCCCTGCGACGGAAACAGGCTTCGATTCGGGCCTGATGCCGGAAAGTGAGATCCTGCCTCACACAGATCGAAAATGACGAGGTCTTCAGCCGGGCTTTGACCTCTTCCCATGGCGAGATCGCCTTGGGGTTCGCTAGGTTGGCTTCGATTCGTTTTTGCAGGTCATGTTCCTGAGCAGGCGAAAGACGAATCGAATCTGGCGATTCGTCGAGGCCGTCCCAGACGGCTTCGATCAGCCGGATGCGGTCTTCGACGGACCATGCGTCGACTTCTCTATCGAGAATGATACGCAAGTCCATGGCATATCTGGGGAATACGTGACGGAACGGGACTTCGATCCAGGCTTCGACAATCTGATTTTCGCATAATCGTGACGAATGCAAAAGATTATGCGATGAACGTTGTCGCAAAAGTGACTATGCCCCCAACTAGGCTCCTGACACCTTTTCTGCACTCGATGATCCACCTGATTAATTGAAACCGGGCGATCGATTAAAATGCACATCGGTGCAAATGCAAATTTACGGCTCCGGATTCGGGGTTGTATTTAGATCGGAGAGGGTTATTCCGAGGGAAGTTGGGAGGTAAATCTCTCTGGCAATGTCTTCAAAAATGCGACAAAGATTGTCGAGGTTACGCCAGGCAGACAGGCATCTGGTAAGATTGTTGATTGATTCTCTGTGGTCACTAGTCTCACCCGGATTTAGGTTAAGGAGATTTAGTTCGTTGTGGCACATGTCCAGCGCGCCCCAAGTGCTAGCGTCTCTCCAGATGTCGAGTTGGAATATTCTATCTCTGAAGTGTCCTGCCATGGAATAGAAGCTGTCGGTCAAGTTTGAAGGAATCGGTTCATCGGGTTCTAATGTAGGAACTATTATCTGGATATTATTATATAAAATTTCGATCTCATTTCTTTGGAAATTAAACTTAGAAAATGCACCGTAGTACTTCGCCCTCTTGGCATAGAATAGTAGTGGTGAGATGTTCGATTTAAGGTTGTTTGATTGTGGGATATGTAGAGTCTTGGTTTCCTTGACTGCGTATTTGGGGTCCTCTGGTAAAATGATCTTATCGATATAGTCATTTAAGCAAACAAAAAAAAGGTCTTTGGTTTCGATGATAGCTACCATTAGCAAGACAGGAACTGCTGAGCCCATGCTCTGAATTGTAAGTAGCTCTGAGGTCTCTAAAGTGTAGGGTATTGTGTCGATTGAGGTTCTGTCGGACTTGTTGTGTTGTAGTGGCCGGATCTCTATGTTCGATCTTCCATACACGGTATGGTTGTTTGTCTCAAGATTGATTGTATTCATCCCTTTGAGTTGTACGAATATTATTTCGCCAAGAGTTTCTACAGAATAGTTACTTGATGAATCGCTCGAATTGGAACGCATTTGGAATGCTTCGATCACATAGTCGATTCCATAATCTGGCCCATATTCATGCAAAGCCCACGTTTCTGGTAAAGATTCTTGCAAGATTATCTTGGATCTATCTTCGATTATGTGGTTTGAATGTCTTTTCTTTCTGGGCATTTTGGTAATTCCTCAGCGATGACTGTTAGTTGAGGTCGAGTTCCATGATTTAGCTTATCATGCCATGATAGATCTACTGAAGTGCTTGGACTTCTCAGTCTCAAAGTTCGCATTTTCGCTAGCTTGCTATCCTACTTCCTCACCACCCAAACCTCCGCCACTTGGCAGCCTCGGCCGTTGCCGCCCAGGCCGGGTTCGCGGTTGAACTTCAGTTCGAGTTTGCCGTCGGCTGTCAGGTCCTTGGGGATCGGGAAGGTCAAGGTTTTGTGGGGGTTCGGCTTGGCGATCGGGCCGTGGATCGGGCGGCCGTCGGCCTCGGCCTGGATTTTCACGCGGAAGTTGTCGCCAGCGTAGGTCACCTTCAGCTCGTATTCGGCCGTCGGGTCGAGCGTGTCGTAGCGCAGGACGATGGGCGTGTCGTACATCGCCTGAATGTAGCGGGACCAGGCGATGGGGGCGTCCAGCCGGTATTCGAAGCCCGTGAAATGGGTGCGGCGGAAGTCGGTGTCGGCGGAATAAGGCTCGGCATTGCGGACGAGGTGGGGCTGGCGCGTGGTGTCGCCCAGGTCGTCGTAATAGCCGCCGGGGCCTGGATCGGTGCGGGTCAGCAGGGTTTGCAGGGCGGCCAGGCGGTCGGGTTCGGTCGGGATGGCGGCGATCGATTTCAATTGGGGGATGAGCCAGGGGCGGTCGTTGAGGGGCACGTCGATCTGGTCCTGAGACGTGCCGCGGCCGCGCATGCCGTGATATTTGACCGTGGCGAGCTGCATGCGGGCAGGCGATTGGAACAGGGCTTCGGCGAGTTCGTCGGTGCGGCGGCGGAGGTCGGGGGCGACGGTCTCGGTATCGCTCGTGGCGAGGATGGCGATGGCCTTTTCGATGTGGGGCAGGGTTTTGTTGAGAGTGGCCGAGCGGAGGACCGATTCGGCCGCGTTCTGGGCAGCGGTTTCGGCCAGGGAGCGGCGTTTGAGCCAGGCGTCGTAGATGGCGCGATAGAGGGGCTGCTGGAACCGCCAGTTGCGGAGGCGGTCGGGGGCGGCGGTGCGCTCGATGTCGAGGAAGCGCTGGAGGGTGTCTTCGATGGCCGAATTCGAAACGGCGGGGGCCTGCCAGTTGCGTTCGAGGCCGAGGAGGGCGTCGGCGAAGGTGTCCTGCACGTCGGGGCCTATAAAAAAGCGGGCGTAGGATTTCAGGATGTCGCGGACGGGGGTGTCGGGGTTCCAGCCGAGGGCGGACCAGACGATCTTGTTGACGTCGTCGTGGCAGCCTTCGGAATAGCTGATGAAGCCGATGGTGTGGGGGGCGTAGGAGCGGTAGATTTCGGCCATGTTGGTGGGCCGGGGGTTGATGACCTCACGGCCCTGGGTGAGGGCGAAGGCGTAGTCCCAGTTCGGCACGGGGTGCTGGCACATGATGTTGTGCGTGATGTCCGGATAGCCGCGGATGGGGTATTCGGCCGGGATGAGCGCGCGGAGGGTTTTGAGGTCGACCTGGTTCTGGGGCCCGAAGACGATGCCGGCGAGCCAGGCGGGTTTGGCCTTCATGATGTCGACGAATTCGCCGAACCACTGGCGGTCGAAGCTTTGGGGCGACATCCACATTTCGGCGCCGGGGTGGTGTTTTTTGAGCGATGCCGTCTGTTTTTCGAGCAGGTTCATCATGTGCATGGGGCGCATGTGGCCGGGGTCGCCGCCGGGGACGAAGATGACGTCGATGCGGGGCAGGGCCTTGTAGACGACTTCCCATTCCTTGAGGGCGAAATCGACCTGGGCGGGGTCGGAGTAGTCGCCGTCGATGGCCGGGTACCAGATCCAGAGGTCGAGGCCGTAGTCGTCGGCCAGCCGCGACATGAGGGTCATCATCTCGAGCTGGGGGCGGGGGAAGTGCTTGCTGTCGGGGTCGTCGTCGGAGCGGGGCGGGATGAGTTCGACGGCGTTGGTGCCGAAGGCGATGAGGTCGCGGTAATACTGTTCCCACTGGCCGATATCCCATGCGTCGTAGGAGTTCGTCTTGGGCCGGTAGCCGAGCTGATGGCCGCGCAGGGGTGTGACGGGCGACGTGGCGATGGCCAGGGGGGCTTCGAGGGTGGCGCGGTTGCGTTCGAGCCTTAATTCACGCAGCAGGCGGCCGATGCCGAAGAGGATGCCGCGATCGTCGTGACCGACGACGTAGATGCGGGCCGGGTTTTCGGAGCTGAGCAGAGCATAGCCTTCGGCCTTACGGGCGAGGGGGTGCTTGCGGAGATCGGCGGGCAGTTGGGCGGCTTCGGATTCGCGGAGAATGACAATCGACGGCGTATCGCCGGGTTTCGCTTCTTTTTCTTTGACTTTTTCGACCTTCCAGTGCAGGCGGGTGCGGGCGTGCACTTCCTCGACGAGCATTTGCACGGCTTTGTCGTTCTGCCGGGTCGGGTTCGATGGCGGAAAGACGCGGGCGTTCGAGAGATCGGCGGCGCGGGCTTCGGATGAGGCGAGAATGGCGAGGCAAGCGAAGGCCACGGGCATGATGCGGGCGGAGAGTGGGCGGAGCATGGCGTCGTCGATTCCTCGGGGGAGATTGGCGGTTGTGCCGATCGCGTGATGCGTTCACGATAACGGAGAATCGCGGCGGGGACAACGGGGGTGAATCATCGCGGGGCTGGATGAGCACCAGTGAACTTGCGTGATGCGATGTTCGGGGCTGCCGCGTGGTGATTCACCGAGCTGGAGCTCGGAGGGCCCGGGGGGGCTGCGGGCTGGGATTCGTCGAATTCGAATTTTTTTGCCTGGATGCTTGCAATCACCATGATCGGATGCGAGGATGATTCGGTGTCGATAGCGTACGTACAGGTATCGTCGGGTTCGATTCGCGAGAGGTGCGGCCATGGCTGATCGTTCGATGCGTGGGTGGTTCGCTGGCCGTGCGGCGGTGCTTGCGATGATATTGGCGGGCTCGTTCGCCGCTGACGTCACGGCGCAGGTGAAGCAGACGGAACATACGCTGAAGCTTGAGGAAAAAGCGGCCCGGCCGAAGGCGGCACTGGCCGACGTGAAGCTGCTGGAAGGTCACTGGCAGGGGGATTTTCTGGGTGCGAAGGCCGAAGAGCTGTGGCTGCCGCCGGCGGGCGGGGCGATGGCGGGCCTTTTTCGGCTTTACGAAGGCGATAAGGTGATGTTTTATGAGCTGATGTTACTGGTGGAGGAAGAGGGGAGCGTGTCGATGAAGCTGAAGCATTTTCATGCGGATTTGAAAGGCTGGGAAGAGAAGGACGCGATGAAGACGTTCAAGTTCGTGAAGGCGACGCCGGAGGGCGTGTGGTTCGAGGGTCTGACGTTCCTGAAGCAACCGGACGGGACGCTGAAGGGCTATATCGCGCTGAAAGGCAAGGACGGATCGGCGCAGGAGGAAGCGTTCGTCTATCGGCCGACGAAATGAAACCGGCTGGTTCGGTTCAAGCCTGTTCGGACTGAGTCGGTAATGATTCCGGCGATTTCGAATCGATGGCATGAGCAGTCGATTGCCGCAAAACGCTTGCGACGGTGGCGAAGGTGACGGCCGAGGCGGCGATGAGGAAAAACGCCGGGGCGAGGTCTTCGCGCGATTTGGCCACGAGGTAGCTGGCGGCCATGGGCGTGGTGCCGCCGATGAGGCCGACGCAGACATTGAAACCGACGGAAAGCACGGTGCATTTGGCCCGGGAGGGCAGAACGCTGACGACCAGCGATGGATAAGCGGCCTGATAAGGGGCGAGGATAGCGACGAAACCGAGTTCGCCGGCGAGGTCCAGCCAGTAGTTCGGGTGGTGGATCATCCAGAAGAGGGGATACGAGAAAACCACGCCTGCCAGAGATGCCCAGAAGACGATACGACCCGGGCCGACGCGGTCCGCCAGGTGGCCGAAGAAGGGAATGGCGAAGACCAGGCAGATCATGCTGAAGGTGTTGATTTCGAGGGCATCGGCGAGGGGCATGCGGACGTTCAGGGTGAGATAAGTCGTCAGGTAGACGAAAACGAGATAGAAGCCGACGGAGCCCATGACGATAATGCCCGAGACGCGCAACATGTCGCGCCAGTGGTGGACGAACGCGGCCTTGAGGGGCGGAGTCTGGTCAGGGTCCGCTTCGGCGGTCTCTTCGGGCAGATGATTGCGGATGGCCAGCCCGGCCAGACCGACGGCCAGGCCCATGATCATGGGCACGCGCCAGCCCCAGGTGGCGACTTGTTCGGGCGTGAGGGCATGATTGAGGATCATGCCCATGGCTGAACCGGCGAGCGTGCCGCCCGTGGCTCCGGCGGGGCCCCAACTGCCGGCGAACGATTTTTTGCCGGGCGGGGCATGTTCGACGAGATAGAGCAGGCTGGTGGAAAATTCGCCGCCGACCGACATGCCCTGCAGCATGCGCATGAGTACGAGCAAAACGGAGGCCGCCGGGCCGATCGTGGCATAGCCGGGCAGAATGCCGATGATGAATGTGGGAAAGGCCATGAGCAGGACGGAGAGCGTCATGGCCAGCCGGCGGCCACGGCTGTCGGCGATATGGCCGAAGACGACGGCACCGACGGGCCGCATGAGAAACCCGGCTGCGAAAGCGCCGAAGGCCGCGATCAGGCTGGTGACGGGGTCTTTCGAAGGAAAGAACACCTGGCCGATTTCATGTGCGAAGAAGCCGTAGACGGCGAAGTCGTACCATTCGAGCACGTTGCCGATGGTGCCGGCGACGATGAGACGCTTGTGGTGCGATTCGAATTCAGCGAAGGGACCTTCCGGAGTGGCGGTTTTCGTCGGATTTGCAGTCATGGTCTGATCGATACTCGTCGAAACAGGTCGGCCATGGGCCGGCGCTTTCGGATCGGCCAGAATTCCGATATCGAGTCGGCGGCGATCGTCGGGATGCGCTCTGGCGAATGGCGTCGAGTTTAACGAATTCGGGCTTCCGGAGTCTTCGTGTTCGGAAAGATGAACACGGCCTGATTGCCTCGCCGCACCACGATGAAGATCGCGGCCATAGCGATCAGGCTGAGAACGAATGCTGCCGGCTCAGGCACGGGCGTGACCGAAGCGTAAGTCGTACCGAAGCGAAGTTCGTCGGCATCGAGCATGAGATTCCCGCCCAGCGTGGTTCCGCCGGACTGAATCCGGAAGTAGTTGAAGTTGAATTCCGTTCCGATCAGAATTTGAGCTGAGGGTGGGGAGACAGGCGGAGCGCCACCGAGCGACGCCGGGTTCACGTAGAGGCTTGCCGTACCAGCGACTCCATCAAGTTTGACGACGAGAAGGCGTGTCACGCCGCCGGTCGTCGGGATGGTCGAGCTATTGCTGGCACCGCCACTTCGTTCGATACCCCAGTACGGCGAGTTGTTCCGTTGCCCGAAGAAGAGTTTCTCACTGCCGCCAGAACCGGGGGCGCCATCGAACAGTGAGATTCCGCCGTAAGCGACGTTGGCGTTTTCCTCAATCCGCATCAGTGCGCTGAACCAGAAAATGTTCCCGGACGTGGCGTAAGTCGCTCCGATCGCTCGACGAACGCCGTTATCCTTGGTATTGGTCTCAAGACTGTATCCGCTTGTCGCCAGGCCTGTGTAAGAAAGGCCATAGCCGTCGACATGAGCATACGTCGGGGTCGGGAAATTCGTTACGGACTCCCAGGAGGTCGTCGCGGGCCACGGCAGACTGCCGCCCTTGCCGATCATCGACGATTCGGGCGTGTAGTCGAATCCGTCATAGGCGATCAAATCGCCAGCTTTTGCCTGAGCGCATGTGACGGTCAGCCCGATCAGGATCGACGCCAGAGTGACGAATCGGTCGACGGGGTAAGTTTTCAAAGTGTCGGGCATGGGATTCCCCTTCAAAAGGAAGTTCGACAAGGAGCGAAGGAGCAAGAGATCGAAGAAATTCGGACCTCCTGATTCAAATATTAGGTTCGATCTCTCGTTTGACAAGGTCCACTGATATCTTCCAACTTAGATCGTCGCGGGCGAAAGCGTGAACTGGAATTCTGCAACACGTCTTGGGTGTGGTGGTTGTGGCAATTCATGAGTCGCGTCAGGATTATCTTTCGGATGGATCGGATTTGGGGTTCGTGAATTGATTGTCCGAATGTCCGGGGCTTTTTTGATCAGATTCGAACTTGCTGCCAAAGCGCTTTCTCAAGCACGTATCAGGTATGCCTCGGATGGGCGAATACCTGGTCCGAGATTCTCGTGGTCGAACCTGGCAAGAACATTGATCCGCATGCCTGGAGAGGTTAGGTTAAACATCGAATGCGTCCAGCCGGAAAGAACGAAATATGAACGAACGACAGCGATTTCGGGATAAGAAGCGAGCGCCTGAATGTAGTATGGATTGCGATGCACGTGCATGCATCAATGCGTGGACGTATTGCCGGGCGGGTCGATTTCGATGCCGATGGAAAGTTGATTTCTGTATACTATCGGTGATCGGTGCATTTCTTGCGGTATACCTTTTCGGTTCAGGGCTGACGGTGCCGAGCAAGGCGGCGGATGCCATTTCGATGCAGGTCACGCCGGCGGCGGCGGGGGCGCAGGTCGTGAGGGCGTCGGTGCCACTGCCGCGTGGAATGCTCGGGGCTGATGATACGCTGGTCGTCGAAGCCGAGGGAGCCAGGCCGACCCGTGCGGGCTTGCGGGTGCTGACATGGCATCCGGCAGAGAAGACAAACGATTCGGATCGATCCGCCCGGCGGGCGATCGTGACTTTTCCGTGGCGGTTCGAAGATTCGAAACCGGTCGAGTTTCGAATGACCGTCGCACCGCTGGCGAAAGATCGGCAGTTCGGGGGTCCGCCTGTATCGGTTGAGGTTTCGGAGGATGCGGTTCGGTTGACGTGGCCGGGTCGGGATCCGCTGGAATTGAAGCTGGATGCGCCGCCACTTGTGACGAAAGGCGCTGGACGACGAGAAATTGTCGAAAGTCATGAGACTTATCGATGGGAGCGATTTCATTTCGATGACCCGAACTGGCCCCGGATCATCGAAACCCGTGCGGACGCGGCCGGCGGAGTGGTCGTCGTCGCGCATCTGCAGCGGGGCGATTCGAACGGGAACTTCGCTCCCGAGATCGGCTGGAACATTCGGATACGTGCAAAAACCGGGCGATTTCAGGCGGGCGACGAATCGGGCGAAATCGGCGGCGGCGGATGGAAGCATGCGTTCGACAAGGGCGTCGAGGCGGCTTGCATTTTCGACGATTCGATCGCCGTGTCTCATCCGGCGGCCCCGATGAATCGCCGTGGCGGAATCGAAACGAAGCGGTCGGGGCGGGAGGAATGGGATTATCGCTACGTTCGGTGCCAACCGAAGGATGAAGTGCCGATGCAGCCGATGTCGTGGCTGCGAGCCGAGGTCGCGATCGGACCGGTGAGCGCCGCGCCATTGACGAGCACGTTGAATTCGCCGCATCAGGTGCGGTTCGAGCCTGAAAGCTGGAAACCGGTCTACGGCGATCCGGGAGAGCCGCCGGAACTTCCGGACGTGCTCGTTCGACTGATGAAATATCATCACGATGCTGTGGTGCGAAGTGCCTCTATAGGCGACGATTTCGGGAACGTGACGAGCTATTCGGACGGTTCGGCGCATGGCGGTGCGTTCGGAATGAACCGGCTGAACCATGGCGCGGCGATTTTCGAAGATTTCTGGCGCAGCGGCGATATGCGGCTGCGCGAGACGGGGCTTGCCTGGTGCGACAACTTTTTCGATCGATCGATCTGGTGGGGGCCTGAAAAACGGGGCGGGACGCGATACAACAATGTCGCGGCGAATCGCCAGAAACCGCCGAACGATCGGTACATGTGGCGGTCGAATGACTCGGTGAGCTTTTGTACGAAGGGTTATGACTGCTTTTTCCTGGCCTGGGAAGAGACGGGCGATCCGCGCATGCTCGAGGCACTGGAGGCTCAGGTCAAGTATGCGTCGAGCCATGTGCACGCTTATCAGACCACTTGCCGGAATGTCGGCGATGTGCGCGACTTTTTGATCCTGTATCGTTGCACCGGCGATCGCAAGTACCTGGACGAGGCTTTGCGGCTGTTTCGGGAGTTGCGGACGCGGCTTTCGCCCGGCTATCTCTTTTCCGAAGGCGGGGATCCCCTGGCAGCCGAGCTGCCGTTCATCGAAGATGATCAAAAAGGATACAAGCAGGGTTATGCCAAGCCTTATATCATCGGTTACGCCCTGGCTGGCCTGCCGGATTTGATTTCGCTGGCGCCCGACGAGCCTCAATTGAAAGAGACCGTGCATGCGGTGGCCGACTTTCTCGCGAACTCGGTCGATCCGGCGGGCGGCTGGCGCTATCCGCATCCACGTTCGAGTTCCGTGCTGATGAATCAGGGGATCGAACATGCCTGGCAATTGACACAGGCTTCGAAAGCGCTGGGGCCAGAACCACGCTGGCTTGATGCGATCGAGACCGTGTTGAGGGCCCGAATTCACGGCTGGCAGCGCACGGGGATGATTCTCAGCGGCCTGGAAGGTTGGGAAATCTCGACCGGCAAAGTGCGAAGCCGAGACGAGTTGTACGAGCTTTACCGGAAACCGGAGGATCGCGACCCTGCACGCGATTATCGCGAGGGGCGTATCAGTTATGGCGGGGCCCCGCCGGAGGGGCTCGTCTATTTCGCCGAAGTGCTGGGGCATTATCTCAAGCATCGGCCGGTCGAGCGATTGCTGGCCGAGCCGCGGCCAGATGAGCCTCTCGGACAGATTCTGGAACGATCGCCGAAACGCAATCCGTAGCGGCGAAGTGCGACAAGATGCAAATCGAAAGGGGATGGCGATGGATTCGAGGCGCGATTTTCTCGGCAAGATATCGACGGCCGCGATGACTGCCGGCCTGCTGGCGGATGCGATGCCCGTCGAAGCGTCTGGCCCGGCGGACGACGGACACGTGCTGCCCTTGCCCTCCGGGCCCAGCGGTTCGCCTCTGGGTTCGCTTTATCCGATGCTGAAACGGCATCTGGACAAGCTCACGTTCCCGCTTTCGTTCACGGGCAAGGAATTCACGGATTATCGGGAATGGCAGAAACTGGGGCGGGCGAAGGTCGAAGAATTGCTGATTTACAGGCCCGAGCCTTGCGACCATCAGCCGGAAATCGTGCGGAAAACGGAACGTAACGGATACCTGCAGGAGGATCTCTCGTTCCGAACGTCGCCCGAAATTCGTGTGCCGGCGAGCCTGCTGATTCCATCCAAAATGAAATCGCCTGCGCCTGCTCTGGTGGCGCTGCACGATCACGGAGCGTTTTATCTCTGGGGCCGGGAGAAGCTGATCGAGAACGACACGGAGCACCCTGTGCTGACCGATTTCAAAGCCCGCTATTATGGGGGCAGGAGCGTCGCTTCCGAACTGGCCAGGCGCGGTTATGTGGTGCTGGTCATCGACATGTTCTACTGGGGCGAGCGGCGCATGCTGCTGGACGATGACCCGGCCGACTGGCGCGATCGGCCAGCGACGATCACGCCTCAGCGCATTCAGGAATTCAACTCACGAGCCAGTGCCAATGAGCAATTCGCCGCGCGGGCGCTGATGGTTTCAGGCCTGACCTGGCCGGGGATCATGCTGTGGGACGATCGCCGGTCGGTCGATTACCTGCTGACCCGGCCCGAGGTCGATCCGAACCGGGTGGGCTGCGTCGGGCTTTCCGTAGGCGGTTTGCGTTCGATGTACCTGGCGGCGATGGACGAACGTATTCGTGCTGCGGTCGTGTGCGGCTGGATGGCATCGTTTCCTGCGCAGATCAAGTCGCATCTGCGAAATTCCATCGGCTTCACGAAGCTGATTCCAGGGCTGAGCCGCTGGATGGACTATCCGGATGTGGCCGCATTGGCGATGCCGGCGGCGATGCTGGTGATCAATGGCAGGAAAGACACGCTTTTCGAACCGGCGGGGGTTCAGGCCAGCTTCGACAAGCTGGCGGCCTGCTACGGCAAGGCTGGCCTGGGCGAACGGTTTCGGGCGTCGTGGTATGACACGCCGCATGAATTCAATCGCGAGATGCAGACGGAAGCCTTCGCCTGGCTCGATCGCTGGCTGAAGTCGACGTGAAATCGTCGAATCAGGCAAGCGGATTTCGAAGTGAATCGCCGCGGATCACCGAGATGCACTCGGTTGCGAATGCAACTGACCGGCCATATCGATGAGGGCGTCCATCATCTTCACGGAAGCCTGGGGTTCGAGATAATTCGTGCCCGGCCAGGTTTCGTAGCCGCCGAGTTCGAAGTGACGCGGTGTAGGTAAGTAGCCGATATAGGCGTGGCTCAGCTCGACCATGAACGACTTTTCGAAGGGGCTGCGTTTCTTGAACTCCAGGCCCGTTTCGGCGAAAGTCTCGCACGGCGAAGAACCGATGCAGATCTCGCCGATCTTCAGAACCTGCACAGGCACTCTCGCGGGATTCGAAGCCTGGGCCAGTCGCTGAATCCGGCCGGCGTAACTTTGGGCGATGACATCCTTGTTTTCGCCCGATTTGCCCTTCGCTTCGGTGTCGACGGCCCATTTCAGCAAATCGGCCTCGATCGGCCGCCAGGCGATGTCCAGCTCGCGATATTTCGCGGCTAGCGGGGCGGAATCGCTCCATGAGAGTTTCGACCAGGCTTCGGCCACTTTGCCCGCGACGTCTTCGGCGACGTATCGCATTTGGGCATAAGCAGGTTTGCCTGGCCGTGGCGTTTCGAAATTGATGTTGTTGATGTCGCCGCTGGTGCCGTTGGCCATGGCCGCGACGAAATGCGAATCGACGGCCGAATTCGCGACTCGCTTTTTCAGAGTCTCGCAGAAAATGCCGTAATAGTCGGCCGATATGTGTCCGTCGCCGACTCCGCCGACATAGTGCAGGGAATAGGCTGAATACACAGCGATCGGGCTGCCGCTGGGTTCGCGGAGGGCGATGAACGAGACGACCGGATCGATCGGGCCAGCGGGCTTGACGAGATTCAGGCTGCCGGCGGGCGGGTTCATTTTGACTTTGTCGACTTTGCCGAACGGGTTCGGCGGCGCGGTGCCCTCTTTCATGAACCAGCGGCGGTTGAAAAGGTGCTCGGGAGCGTCGACACGTCCGAAGGCGATCTGGGCCGGCCGCAGGGCCAGAACGGCACGCTGGACGCCGTCGGCTATGCGGCGGGCGACGAACTTCTGGTAATCGTCCAGCTGGTCTTCGGAGCGGTATCCGGCATGGCCCAGGGCACTTACGGCCGAATGTGTGTGCGTGGCCGAAATCAGGACGTTTTCGGGCGGGATTCCGGACTGTGCCTGAATGAGCCTGCGGGCTTCGATGCTGAGGCTGCGGTGAAATCCGAGCAGGTCGCAGACGACCAGGGCAATTTTCGTCTGGCCATCGTCCATCACGATGCAGCGGGCCTTGAGTTCGTCGTGAACGTCCTTGCCGGGAAACGGCTGGAAGCCGCCGACGATGGGATCGCCCAGGTTCGGCGTGATGTCGCTCACGGCGGCACCGGCGCGAAATGTTACGGGTGATGCACCCGAAGCGGATTTGCCGTGGATGAGAATTGCGGTGAAGGCGCAAAGCGTTGCGAATGCGAGAGTTTTCATGTCGGTATCGATGCCGTGTGTTTCAGGCCGATGGATCCGTGGGGAAGACCGCTTCGACGCGATCGATTCGGCGAGGTTCCCCTGATTCTATCGGTGCGGCGGCATGAACGGAAGACTGGGGCGGCCGTGCTTTTCGTCGGGTTTTTCAGGAATGGACCGATAGCGGGATCGTGCCCGTGACAGGTGCCGCGAGAAACGCGTGACTGGTCGAAATTGACCGGTTCCGCTAGAATTCGGTTCAAGAGAAGCGGTTCGGTGCGATCGGGAGTGGCCGGTTGCGGCACGAGCCGGGTGCAACGACCAGTCAGGGACCAGCATGAAAGCGGGAATCGTCGGGCTGCCGAACGTGGGCAAAAGTACGCTGTTCAACGCGCTGACGAGCAGCAAGTCGGCTCAGGCAGCCAATTATCCTTTCTGCACGATCGAGCCGAACGAGGGCATCGTGCCGATTCCCGACCCGCGGCTGGAGGCGATCCGCAAGTATATCCCGACGCAGCGGAGCATCCCGGCTTCGCTCAAACTGGTGGATATCGCAGGGATCGTCAAGGGCGCCAGCGAGGGCCAGGGGCTGGGCAACAAGTTCCTGAGCCACATTCGCGAGGTGGACGCGATCCTTCAGGTCGTGCGCTGTTTCGAAGATCCTGACGTCGTGCACGTTTCAGGAACGGTCGACCCGCTAGACGATATCGAAACGATCGAAATGGAATTGATGCTGGCCGATATCCAGACTCTGGAAAACGCCCTGCCGAAAGCCGAACGGTCGGCCAAAAGCGGCGATAAGGAAGCGAAGCTGCGTGTGGAGGCCATCAAGAACTGCCTGGCACACCTGGCCAAGGACGAACCCCTGCGCAAACTGACGCTGGAGGAAACCGAGGCGAAGTCGATCGACAGCTTCGGGCTGATGACGGCCAAGCCGATTCTGTATGTCGCCAACGTCGACGAAAGCGACCTGGAAGGCAAGGGCCCACTGGTTCAGGCCGTGCGAGACTTCGCGAAAAAGGTGGGCGCGGCGGTGATCCCCGTCTGTGCCAAGCTGGAATCCGAAATCGCCGAGCTGGACGAAGCCGACCGGCAGGAAATGCTCGAATCGGCCGGCCTGGCCGAGCCGGCTCTAGCCGTTCTGGCACGCGAGGCTTATCGCGTTCTTGGCCTGCAAAGTTACTTCACGGCCGGCGAAAAGGAAATCCGGGCGTGGACGGTTCCCGTCGGTGCCACGGCTCCTCAGGCCGCCGGTGTCATTCACACCGATTTCGAAGCCGGTTTCATTCGGGCTGAAGTCTATTCGCTGGCCGACCTGGAACAATACCGCACGGAAAAAGATATCCGGTCCCACGGCAAGCTGCGTGTGGAAGGCAAAACCTACGTGATGCAGGACGGCGACATTTGCCACTTCCTGTTCAATAATTGAACCGGTAGCGATCGACATCGACACGGATCGAAAACCGAACGGAACGGACTTCGAAGGGGGCCGTTCCGTTCTTCGTTTTCGGGTCTGCTTATCGAATCAGCCGAAATAGCGCTCGGCCCGGGCTGCGACTTCGACGTAATCGATGCCAAAGGCACAGCCGCGAGAAAGTTCGGCCAGTTCGGCCGTCGTGGCGTTGCGGGCCGATTCGGGCAGGGCCAGGTAGCGGTCGCGTGCCTGGTGGTTGATGTCCTGCTCGAAATAGGTCACGTAGCGGGCGACGTCGCGAAATGCGAACTGAGTCGCGGCGACCTTTTCGTCGCACGACGGGCAACCGGGGCACATCGTGCGGCGGCTGGCGAGGACGGTCTCGCGGAGTTTTTCGACGAGCGAAACTTCCAGCGGGGCCTTGTAATTGCGGACCGCCGCAAGGCTCGATCGCATCTGGTCGAAATTCCGCACGGAATTGCAGATCGAGGCGATGCGGGGGTCGCTCCACACGGCGTGCAGAATGGCCTGATGGGTCGTCAGCCCGAGTTTTTCGAACTCGGGGATCCGCTTCGGCACGTTGCCGGCATGACGCAGCGTCTTCATGGCGATCAGGCCGATGTCTTTCGCGTGGCAATCGGTCAGGGCTTTGTCGAAAGCGCCGCCCCGTTCGTAAAAAGGCGAATACTGGACCATCAGGGCATCGAGGAATCCGCCGTCGGCCGCGGCCTGAATGTATTCGGGCCCGCCATGGCATGAGAAGCCGACCATGCGGACCTTGCCCGATTTCTTGAGCTTTTCGGCGACTTCACGGAAGACGTCCGACTTGCCCCAGTTGACCGACTCCGGCCCGTAGACCTCCGGGCAGAGCTGGTGAATGAAATACAAGTCGAGATAGTCGGTGCCCAGAGCTTTCAGGCGGACGTCGATCATCTCCAGCAGTTCGACGGGGCCTTTTTTCGTCGGGTAGTCTTTCGAAACCAGGAAGATCTGCTCTCGCCGGCCCGGATTCGCGGCCAGCCATTTGCGGTAAATCTCTTCCTCGGCGGCCCGGCCATATTTCTGGGCGGTGTCGTAATAGCGATATCCGGATGCCCATGCCCGGTTCATGAGCGTCAGGGCGTTGTTCGGCTCCATGTCGCCGCCCATCGAGATCATCGGCACCTGAGGGCCATTGCGGCCGAGTTTCCGTGTCGGCACCGCTTCCTGGCCGGCAGGCCGCGAAACGGCGGCAGCTTTCGCCTCGATCTGCTGCGCGGTCGCGGTTTCGACGCTCGCCGCCATCAGGCCAGCTGCACCCAGGCCTTTGACGACGGCTCTGCGGTTCGGTTCGCGATGTGATTGCATGTCGGTCGGTTCCTTCGATGGAGTTTGGCGGGTGGCGTTCGCCCACGAAGCCGGTCGGAAGGCGCTGCCGATGAGGAAAAGCGAAGTCAGGCCCTGCCCGATTCGAAGGCGGGGCCTGTCGTGATGGGTCGAGCGCAAGTCTAGCCCGGATTCGGCCGGTCGGCAACAGAAAGATGAAGGAAAAATCGGCGCGGCCGAAATCGCATCGCGGTCAACTTCGTAGTCCGCCGGAATGCGATGCCGCAAGCTTCAATAACTGTCGGCCGAAACGACTTCGCCGCCGTTGCGTGTGCCCAGCGCCTGCCAGGCCTGAACGTTGACCGTATTCTTGACGAACCGGACGGATCCGTCGCAAAACACGGAATTGACTCCGCCCGGGTGATTGCTGCGGGCCGTGATGTTGAGCGAGAGATTGCGCCAGTCGGCAAGCGTCTGAGTGCTGTGGGGCAGGCCGCCGCGGCAGTCGAACGATTTGTCGTTGGGCGGTCGGCGATGGTTGTACATGCTGTGCCCGGGGGCGCCGTAATACCATTTCACGCCCCGGGTCGGTTGAAATCCGGGCGGAGCGTTCGTCAGGCACCTTGCCTGGTAAGAGGCATCGTCGGTAATCGGCGGCCCGTTCCCTGAGGAATTGTTGCCCGTAAGCACGAA
This sequence comes from uncultured Isosphaeraceae bacterium, assembly GCA_964608915.1. Taxonomy (GTDB): domain Bacteria; phylum Planctomycetota; class Planctomycetia; order Isosphaerales; family Isosphaeraceae; genus QWQI01. The sequence continues at coordinate 87,876 of CAZSQA010000023.1, read as the reverse complement.
TCCGCCCAGCGGATTCTTCTGAAACGCCTGCAGGCTATTGAAACCGGTAGGGGCACCGTCGACGGAATGGACGGATTCGCTCATGGCGACCGTCTGCGAAGTGCCGTCCGTCATCGAGGCGATCCGCACGTCGGAATTTTCGTAGAAAATGCCATTGGGCGGCAACATTCCGGCAGGAGGCTGCTGGACGACGGCGTAATTCGAGCCGACATTGAGCAGATAGCTGTGCACGGCGAACATGCCGCCGCCCACCTGAACCATCGAAGGGCCGGAGTCGGAAGGGCACAGCAGGAAGTTCACCGGGGTCGTCGCCGCCGTCATGTTCACGACGGCGTTCGTCGTGGTGTAGTCAGGGTCCGGATTCATGATGAAATTCATCGCATTGAACAAAGCCTGCTGCTCGACATACGGCAGATACTGCGAATGAGCGCCCCAGCAGTGCCCATTGCCCGTGACATAGGTGTTGATCCGGCCCGGCGGGAACACGCCGTTGGCCGATTCGTAGTTGTGCAGCGCCAGGCCGATCTGCTTGAGGTTATTGACGCACGAGGCCCTGCGCGCGGCCTCGCGAGCGGCCTGCACCGCGGGGAGCAAGAGCGAAATCAACACCGCGATGATGGCGATGACGACGAGCAGTTCGATCAGTGTGAATGCCGGTTTCGAGCGGGTGTTTCGCATCGTTCGCCGATAGAATGTGGTGAAGTCGTTGTCGGTCAGGTCCGATGAATGATACGATCATGCCTTTAGAGATACGATCGTGTCAATAAGGTCCTCCACCACCTTGGGACCGATTTCGGAAAGAATCCGGGGGAGAAGGGCGATCGAGATGGCCGGCGAAACAGGTCTGGAAAATTCGGTGCGGGATCGGAGGACGGCTCTTGGCTGGTCTCAGGAAGAACTGGCGGCGCGGGCCGGCATTTCGCGGGCAGGCCTGAGCGCGATCGAAGTCGGCAGGCTGGTGCCATCGGTGGCGGCATCGCTGGCGCTAGCGGCGGCACTCGGTTGCCGTGTTGAGGATCTGTTTCGGATCGCCTTCGCGGAAGGGCTGACGGCCGAATCGCTGGCTTGGGTCCCTCAGGTCGCTGGCGAGTTTCGTTGCCGGGAAGTCGAAATCGCCGGAACACGAAAGCTGTTTCCCCTGGAAGCCTCCGCCCAGGGCGTGATCGGCCATGACGGAATCATGGCTTCGGGGGCTTATCGCAGGACCGGTGTGCCGGAGGCTGAGAAAACCCTGGTGATGGCGACATGTGACCCGGCGGCGAATCTTCTGGCGGAAGAATTGCTGCGACATTCCGGCATTCGGCTGTTGACTTACCGGCGGTCGAGCCGCCAGGCGCTGGATATGTTGCGGCAGGGGCTGGCACATGTGGCCGGCTTGCATCTGGCGAAGGCCAGCGACGCTGACGGCAACCTGGCTTCGGTTCGAGCTTCGCTGGGGAATGGCTACGCTTTGTTGAGGATGGCGAACTGGGAAGAGGGGATTGCGTATCCGGCAGGGGCGGAACTACCCTCGACGGTTTCGAAACTGCGTGACAAAGTCCGCTGGGTCGGCCGCGAGGCTGGCTCAGGGGCACGCCAGTGTCTGGACGAACTCCTGGAAATGCAGTCGCCCCGGTCCATGATTCAGGCGGGTGACCATCAGGCCGTTGCGGCAGCGGTGAGTGCCGGCTGGGCTGACGCCGGAATCTGCCTGAAGATCGTGGGGTCGGAGTCTCAGCTGAATTTTCGGACGGTTCGTCATGAGGCTTATGATCTTTGTTACTCGACGTATCTTGAAGGTGATCCGCGTATTCAGGCGTTGCTCCAGGTTGCGGAATCCGCGTCCTTTCGCCGGACGATCGGCGAATTGCCTGGCTATGATTCGAAACCAATGGGCGAGCGGTCGAAAACCTGACCCCCTGATCCTCAATCCGCCGCGCGTTTCGCCATGGAGCAGAATCTCCGTGGAGATTCCGTTCCAGGCATCGACCTTCAAATCAGGTTCCAGGCAGGATCTTTCGCGGATGCCGCCGATCGTTCATAATGGGTCGTCAATGCCGCGAACGAACGCTACGCGGCGTTCCGGTCATCCCTACCGCCAGCCACGGCAATACGACCATGCCTCTTCCTGTACGAAAGTCTGTTTGCCGGGCCGTTCGCCTTTTCGGCTTCATGTTGGGGCTGACGTTACAGACTGTGCGCATTCCGAATACGCCGGCTCAGGATGCAGGCCTGGAAAAAGCGTTCGAATCGGAAATTCGGCCGATTCTCACACGCCACTGCATCCGGTGTCATCAGGAAAAGACTCGCAAAGGCGGGCTCGACCTGACTTCCGCAGCCTCGATTCTCAAGGGCGGTGATTCCGGCCCGGCTCTTCTGCCAGGCAAAGCGGCGGAGAGTCTGATTCTCGATGCGATCGGGTATGAATCGGACTTGCGAATGCCGCCGAAGGGGCGATTGAGCGATGACGAAATCCTGAGCCTGAAAGCCTGGGTCGATCGTGGCGCGGCCTGGCCGAAGGGCGTAAAGCTGATCGCGCCGGCCGAGGCGACGGAAACCGCGGAATCGTCAGGGCACACGGGGCCGAAACTACGAAAGGCACCTTTTACGCTGACGGACGAAGATCGCCGCTGGTGGTCGTTTCGTCCGATCGCCGATCCGCCGCAGCCGCCATCGATTTCGAACGGAATCGCTGTGAATTCCATCGATGCGTTTCTGCTCGACAAATTGCATGCGAAGGGGCTGCGATTTCGACCTGAAGCGACCAGGCGAGAATTGATCCGCCGCCTATCGTATGACTTGCTCGGTCTGCCGCCCACTTCCGAGGAGGTGACCGCTTTCGAAAACGACAATCGTCCGGATGCCTGGGAACGGATGATCGACCGCATGCTGGCAAGCCCTCATTACGGTGAGCGCTGGGGCCGACACTGGCTGGATCTGGTGCGTTTCGCCGAGACGAACGGCTACGAAAGGGACGGAGATAAGCCGGGAGCCTGGCGATATCGGGATTATGTCATTTCGAGCTTCAATGCGGACAAGCCCTACGACCGATTCCTTCGCGAGCAACTGGCCGGCGACGAAATGGCCGGGCCTTTCGATGCGGACCGGATCGTCGCGACGGGTTACTACCGATTGCATGTGTGGGACGACGAGCCGGACAGCACTGTGGCCGCCGAGTATGATGATCTGGATGACATTATGGTGACGACAGGAGCCAGCATGCTGGGCCTGACGCTCGGCTGCGCGCGATGCCACGACCACAAATACGACCCGATTTCGCAGGAAGATTATTACAGGTTTCTTGCATATTTCCGCAGTATCGACGGTTACGGCCTGCACAAGACGGGAGGCGGCGGCCGAGGCACTGGCCGTATCACGGCACCGCTGGCGGACGCTGCGACGATCGCCCGCTGGGAACGCGAGAAATCCACGGCGATCGATGCGAACCGCAAGGCGTTCGCCAGTTCGAAAGACGGCACCGAACGGAAAAAACTGGCGGTCGAAATTCAACGGCTCGAAACAGGGGCCGATGCACCGTACGGAACGGCTCTGGCCGTGTATGAAGATACGATCAAGCCTACGAACGTCTTGCGGCGGGGCGACGCCCATTCGCCGACAGGGGAAGTCGGGCCCGGCATACCCGCCGTGTTCGGTGCGGCGAGTCCGGCGATCGAAAAGCCTGCGACCCGCAAAAGCTCAGGGCGGCGTACAGCCCTTGCGGACTGGATCACCGAACCGGCAAATCCGCTGACGGCCCGGGTATTCGTGAACCGCATCTGGCAGCATCATTTCGGAAGAGGGATCGTGCCGACTCCGGATGACTTCGGCCGCACCGGCGAACCGCCGACGCACCCGGAGCTGCTCGATCACCTGGCCGCGGATTTCATTTCGGGGGGCTGGCGAATCAAGCGAATGCACAAGCGGATTCTCATGAGCCGGGCGTATCGGATGAGTTCACGGGCCGATGAACCTCTCGCAATCAAGGTCGACGAAGCCAACACCCTGTTCTGGAGGCAGAATCCGAAGCGGCTCGAAGCCGAAGCCCTGCGGGATACCATTCTGGCCGTGAGCGGATCGATGAATTCGAAAATGGGTGGCACGGGAGTTTATGCCCGCCTGCCGGCCGAAGTTTTCGAAACCGCCGACGGTGCCCGGCGAAGCTGGCCCGAAAGCTCGCAGGCGGAACAGGACCGGCGGGCCGTTTATCTCTTCGTGAAGCGATCGATGACGCTGCCGATGCTGGAGCTGTTCGACAGCCCCTCTACGACGGTTCCCGTCGGCCGCCGCAACATGACCACGGTCGCGCCGCAGGCCCTGACGCTGCTGCATGACGGATTCGTGCGGGATCAGGCCCGGAGACTGGCGTTGAGGGCCGCGGAGTCAGCGGGTCATGAGCCAGGGGATCGAGCGGCCGCGATCTTCGAAAACGTCTTACAGAGAAGGCCGACCGCAGATGAACTGCGCATGTCGATCGCATTTCTCAAGAAAGTCGATCGAACCGCTGGCGATTCGGGCGAATTCGAACGACTCGTGCTTTTTTGCGCGGCCGTGCTGAATCTGAACGAGGTGATTTATGTCGATTGAGCGGCGGATCGATTCCCGCGATCGAGCCTCAGGAGGTTGTGCAGGCACGCGCCGGGAATTTCTTTGGGAAGCTGGCGGCGGATTCACGGGATTGGCTTTGTCCTCGTTGCTGGAATCCGACGGGTTCTTCGCGAAAGCCAGGGCGGACGAATCGATCGGCATTTCGAAACCTAAACTGCCGCTCAAGGCGAAGGCCTGCATTTTTCTTTTCATGTTCGGTGGTCCTTCGCAGATGGACCTGTTCGATTACAAGCCCGAATTGCAAAAACGGGACGGCCAGACGATCGATAACGAATTTCGACGCAACACGAAGACGAAAGCCGTCCTTCAGGCGAGCCGGCGGAAATTCGCGCGGCATGGTCAATCGGGACAGTGGGTTTCGGACGCTCTGCCGAATCTTGCGCGCCATGCGGACAAACTGGCGTTCGTGAAATCACTTTATTCCGACTCGTTCGCACATGGCTCCGCCGTATTGCAAATGAATACCGGCAGGATTCTGCAGGGGCATCCTTCGCTGGGTGCCTGGATGAGCTATGGCCTGGGCGCCGCGAGCGACAATCTGCCGACGCACGTGGTGATGCTTGACCCCCGTGGCGGGCCCACGACCGGAGCCCCGAACTGGTCGGCCGGTTACATGCCCGCCCAGCACCAGGGAACGATCCTGCGAACCGACGGTACCGGGCTGATGAATCTGCGGCCCTGGGAAGGCGTCAGCCGGGATGCGGAACGGGCCCAGGTGGATCTGCTTCGAAACCTGAATGCCGAGCACCTTCGAAACCGGCCGGAGTTTCATGAACTGCAGGCGCGTGTCGCATCTTACGAACTGGCCTTCGAATTGCAAACCGCTGCCCCCGAGGCTCTTGACGTTTCTTCCGAATCGCGGGAAATACGGGAAATGTACGGCCTGAACGAGCCGAAAGGCACGCACCCGCTGGCTTTGGGGCCTGCGCCGTTCGGCCGTCAGTGCCTGGTGGCTCGCAGGCTTGTCGAGCGGGGAGTGCGGTTCGTCCAGATCTACTCCGGCGGCGGCGGTGCCGGTGGCCAGAACACGTGGGACGGTCATCACGGTATCGAGGAAAATCTGGCCATTCATTGCCCGGAAGTCGACAAGCCGATCGCGGCTCTTTTGACCGACCTGGACCGGCTTGGCCTTCTGGACGAGACGCTCGTCGTCTGGGGCGGTGAGTTCGGCCGCATGCCCGTGAGCGAAACTTTCAATACCGGCGGCAAGTCTGGCGGCCGCGATCACAACCCCAAAGGATTCACTTACTGGCTCGCCGGCGCGGGCGTAAAAGGCGGCACCAGTTACGGCGAAACCGACGAACTTGGCCAGGACGCGGTCGTCGATCGTCATCACCTGCGCGACCTTCATGCGACGATATTGCATCTGATGGGTCTGGATCACCGGCGATTGACCTACTTCTACGGCGGCCTGGAAAACAAGCTGACGGGCGTGCAGGAAGCCGAGATCATTCGCGGCATCCTGGCTTGATCGTGTCGAAAGGGGAGGAATGCGATGAAATCGGAACGAATTGCAGCGAATCCATCGGAACCGAATCGGCGGACTGTTTTTCGTGCTGGTGCGATCGCCGGATTGGTTTCCTGTATCGGATCCGAAGTTCCAGCTTTCGCGAGTTCTCATGAAAGCCCGCTCGATCGGCCAGACTTCTTCCCGATTTGCGTCTGGCTGCAAAGCCCGCGCAATGCCGAAGCCTACAAAAAAGCCGGGATCAATACCTATGTCGGTCTCTGGCGAGGGCCGAACGAGGAACAGTTGGCTGAGCTGGAAAAGGCTGGATTGTATCTCATCTGCCATCAGAATGCCGCCGGCCTGAAATGGAAGGACAAATCGACGATCATCGCCTGGATGCACGACGACGAGCCGGACAATGCCCAGGCCAAGCCTGGCGGTAAGGGCTATGGTCCGCCTGTCCTGCCGTCGGTGGTTCAGGAAGGTTATGCGAAGATCAAGGAAAAGGACCCCTCGAGGCCTGTGTTTCTGAATCTCGGACAGGGGGTGGCTTACGACAATTACATCGGTCGAGGCGTACGGCGTAACAAGCCTGAAGACTACCTGGAATACGTCAAAGGTGCCGATATCGTCTCTTTCGACATTTACCCGGCATGTCACGATAATGCGGAAGTGGCCGGCAAGCTCTGGTTCGTGGCCGATGGGGTCGCCCGGCTGAAAAAGTGGGCGGGACCGGATCGCAAAGTCTGGAATTGCATAGAAACGACACAGATCAGCCACAATTCCAACAAGGCGACGCCCCAGCAAGTGCGGGCCGAAGTCTGGATGTCGCTTGTGCGTGGCTCGCAGGGCATCGTTTATTTCGCGCATCAATTCGTGCCGAATTTCGTGGAAGCCGGATTTCTGCGGGTTCCTGACATGCTGGAAGAAATCACGCGCACGAACCTGCAAATTCAGAAGATGGCGAAAGTGCTGCAATCACCGACGATCGAAGGGCGAGTCGAAGTCAAGACCGAGAATCCGGCGGCCGTCGTCGAATGTCTGGTCAAAGAAGATTCCGGTGTCATGTACGTTTTTGCGGTGAATCTGCGAGGTGAGAAAACGCAAGCGACTTTCCGGATTTCGAAAGCGGAGCAATTGAAAGAAGCCAGTGTCATCGACGAGAACCGGTCCGTCCGGGTCGTCGACCAAGCGATCTCTGATACGTTCGATCCTTGGGGCGTGCATCTTTATCGGATCGAAAACGTGAACTGAACACGACCGAAACCGAAAATGCAGGTGGGAATCGATCTTCAGGCTTCCAAGGGTTCACCGATGGATCAGGAAAATCTGAAATCGGTCGTTCGTCATCTCATCACTCAGATCGTCCATTGCGATTACGAAGCGGCAGTTCGATCGTGTTCGTCTTCTCGCTTGTCTGCTGACGATCTGCGAAATGTGATTCGGACGTACGGATGCAAACTGATCGACCTGCCAGATCAGGCCTATGACCGACTCGACATGATCGAAATTAAGGATTCGAATCCTCCAGCCTGTTCTGTTCATGTGCCCCTTTGGACGGAGGAAGAGGGACTTTCGGATCTGACGCTCCATTTGACCATCGAGAAAGATCGAAATCACTGGAATATCGAACTCGATGACCTTCTTGTGCCGTGACGACATTGGACATATTCGTCGCCGAAACGCTTGACATATATCCGTTGCGGATATAGTATGGCATTATGAAGAACACGAACGGCAAGACTCCGCTGACGCCGGCGGTGCTGCATATCCTGATGGCACTGGCTGAAAGTGAGCGGCACGGCTACGGGATCATGAAGCAGGTCGAGGCGGAGTCGAAGGGCCGCGTGAAGATGGGCCCCGGGACACTCTACGGCTCGATCGGCCGCATGATCGAAGCCGGGCTGATCCGCGAGAGCGGCAAAAAAGTCGACTTGAAGCTCGATGACGAGCGGCGAGTCTATTACGAGATCACGTCGCTTGGCCAGGAAACGCTTGCGGCCGAGCTGGAACGGTATCGTGACGTGATCGTGCTGGCGGCTTCGAAACGACTTGCGGCGGGAGGGCCGGGGCATGGGTTCTGAACGCATCGTCAGGCGTTATCGTAGATGCTATCGCCGGCTTCTGCGGCTCTTTCCGCGTACATTCCGAAACCGGTTCGGCGAAGGGATGGAGCAGACGTTTCACGACGTTTGCCGGGAGCGGGCTGATGAAGGACGGGGCCTGCACTCGCTGGCATTTCGCATGATGAGCGATACCGTCCTTCAGATTTCGAAAGAACGGTTCAGGGAGATGCGGGACATGCGCAAGGGTGTCGCGGCGGTTTTCGCGGTCACGGGGCTGATTCTGATGCTTCCGGCCGTGGCCATGCAGTATTCGGACGAAGTGAACTGGACGGCATTCGATTTCGTCGTCGCCGCCACGCTGTTGCTGGGCAGCGGGCTGACGGCCGAATATCTCTGGCGCAAGACGCCGAACGTGGAATACCGGGCGGGCAGCCTGCTGGCCGTGTTCATTGGGCTGTTCGTCGTTTGGGTCAATCTGGCGGTGGGAATTATCGGTAATGAGGACAACCCCGCGAACGAATTGTATTTCCTGGTGCTTCTTATAGGTGTCTCTGGCGCATTTTTCGCACGACTGAGGCCCAGGGGCATGTCGATCGCGATGAACGTGACGGCCGTTGCCATGGCCGCGGTGCCGCTCGTCGCATTTCTCGTCTGGCGGCCCCCGGTCGATATGGGCCTGGTGAAGGTCATCACTTTCAATTCGTTCATCGCCCTTGCATTGGCGGGATCCGCCCGGCTTTTCCGGAGTGCCTGCCGAGATGGCGCCGGAACGTTGTCGTCAGGTTGATCTTAGCGGAACGAGCATCAAGGCAATAAAGTCTCAGTGGATCAGCCGGTCGATTCGACCTTGTCGAGTCGGCCGGTCTTCGTTTCGGAACGGCCTGAACAGGAAATCCCGAAAACGAATCGTCCGAACCATTGACTTTACTAAACGGTTTAGTAAACTTTGGGTGTCGGACGTTCCGATGAATCGAGTAGCTTCTGTCGGAAAGGCTTCGGAAATGGGCATGAAGGCGACGGCGGCACAGATGGCCCGGGAGGGCAAGGTCGACAAGCGTTTGTCGATCGTGCTGGCTGCGTCGGAACTCTTTGCCGAGCATGGCGTATCGTCCACGAGCGTGGATACGATCGCGAAGCGGGCGGGGGTGTCCAAGCCCACGATTTACGCCTATTTCGACAATAAGGAGGCGATCTTCGCGGCGGTGGTGACAGAGACTTTGCCGGAAGGGCTTCGCGGAATCAAAAGCGAGCCGACGGGAGACGTCAGGGCGGACTTGTTCGGCTTCGCTGCTCAGTTGATGGATCTGCTGGCGGATCCTGAAACGGTCGCGTGCGACCGGATGATCGCGGCCGAATCGGCCCGGCATCCGGAGTTGGGACGCGTGTTTTACGAAGCTGGGCCTGGCAAGGTCTTGCGAAACATGGCGGAATATTTCGAATCGATCCGTGATTCGGCGTCGCTCGACATTGACGACACCGAAGAAGCCGCCGAATTTTTCGGCGGGCTGATCATTGGGTCCACGCCCTGGAAAAATCTGCTGGGTGGGTTCGACCCGCCCTGGCGGCCGAGCGACGAACGACTTCGCCGCGCGGTGGACCGATTTCTGAAAGCATACGCGAAGTCCTGAAATTCTCAGGGTTTTCGCGGCGTCGGCGTAACGGCTTCGATCGGCAGGATCGAAGTCAGGGAGAGATTCCATGCCCTGGGCGAAGTGGTCGTGTCGAATCGCCGTGCTGAGCCTGGTCGGATCGGTGCCGGCACTGGCGTATTATGTGCCGAAAATCGCGAAAAACGAAAACGTGGCAGCGGCGAAGCCGGCTGGCGAATCGGCGAATCCCGGGACGCGGTCCGTCGGTGCGTTGGGAACGCTGGAGCCGAAATCCCGGATATTGAAACTCTCAGCGCCGACGGCACTTGAGGGCGCCAGGATCGAACGGATGCTGGTGGTTGAAGGCGACGCGATTTCGAAAGGCGCGGTGGTCGCCGTGCTCGACCTGGCCGAACGGCGGCAGGCGGCTTCGAAGGAGGCCGAAGCGAACCTGGCCCTGGCCGTGGCCAAGCTGGAACAGGTACGAGCCGGCAACAAGAAGGGCGATATCGAAGCCCAGGAAGCGCAACTCGAAAAAGCCCGCAGCGAATTGAGGAATGCCGAGATCGAATTGAAACGGGCCGACTCGCTCAAAGCCAAGCAGGCGATCTCGAGCGGCGAATTCGATCAGCGCACTCTCGCTTTCGAAACGGCCCAGGCGGAAGTGAATCGGGCGGAGAGCTTGCTGGACAGCGTTCGTGAAGTCCGCAAAGTCGACATTCTGCGAGCCGAAGCGGAAGTGACAGCCGCTGAGGCTGCGCTGGCCAAGGCCCGGGCGGAATTCGAAGCGACGCAACTTCGCGCTCCGATCGATGCCCGGGTGTTGAAAATCGAGGCCCGCGACGGCGAACGCGTTTCCGTGGAAAGCGGCGTGATGGAGATCGGCGACACATCGGAAATGAATGCCGTGGCCGAGGTATACGAAGCGGATCTGCCCCTCGTGAAACCAGGCCAGAAGGCCCGCGTCGTCCTGCCGAGCACGGGGGCGGAATATGCGGGCCGGGTGGTCGAAGTCGGCCGCCGGATCGGTCGTAAAGTGATACTGGATAACGACCCTGTGGCGGATACCGATGCCCGGGTGGTCGAAGTTCGCATCCGGATCGACGCCGACAAGGGCCAGGAGCTTGCCGGGCTTTCGAACGCAAGGGTACGGGTCGTGATCGACACAGCCGGGGCGGAGGTCCCAGTCAAATGAAATTCCGGGCCCCGATCGCGTGGTCGCAGCTCAGTCATGGACGCATCAAACTGCTGCTGGCGATCGCCGGCGTGCTGTTCGCCGACGTGCTGATGTGGATGCAGCTCGGCTTTCTCGACGCCATGTTCGAAAGTGCCACGTTCGTGCCTCAGCGAGTCTCGGCGGATCTCGTGATGATCCACCCGCAATCGCAGGCTCTGTTTCGGATGACTCAGTTTTCGCAACGTGCACTGCACCGGGTGCCGGCACACCCTGAAGTCGAATCGATTCAGGCCGGTTACGTCGGTATTTGCGACTGGCGAAATCCGTGGACTCAGCGTGACCGGCAGATTTTCGTCTACGGTTTCGAACCGTTTCGGGTACCGATGGACGTCCCGGGGCTGGCGGAAGGCTGGGGGCAGCTCAGGAACCCCGATGTGTGCCTGTTCGACAAAAAAAGCCGAATCGAATTCGGCGATGTACCGAAGGCTCTGGCGGAGGGAAGGGAAGTTCAGGCGGAGCTGAATCGCCGAAAAACGCAGGTGGTGGGGCTGGTCGAAATCGGGGCTTCGTTCGCCGTGGACGGCAACCTGATGACGACCGACACGAATTTTCTGAGGACGTTTCCGGAGCGCAAAAGCGGCTGGATCGACTTCGGCCTGATCCGATTGAAACCGGGTTCGGATATCACCTCGGTGCAGAAAGATCTGCAGGCGACGGTGGGCAAGGAAGTCAGCCTGCTTACACGCCAGGAATTCGTCGAATTCGAAAAGGCGTACTGGCAGAAAAACGCTCCGATCGGTTTCATTTTCACGATGGGCACGGCGATCGGATTTCTCGTCGGTTTCGTGGTCGTCTATCAGATTCTTCATACCGACGTCGCCAACCATTTGCCGCAATATGCGACGCTCAAGGCGATCGGATTCACGGACGGATTTCTCTGGCGGATCGTGCTGCAGGAGTCATTCATTCTGGCGATTCTCGGCTATGTGCCGAGTGTCCTGTTCGCCTTCGGCATGTACAGGGTGGCCGCCGAAGCTACGCACTTGCCGCTGCGGCTGACGGCCTTCCGGGCGGTTCTGATCCTGCTCATGACCGTGACGATGTGCTTTTTCTCAGGCTCCGTGGCTGTCCGCAAGCTGCGTTCGGCCGATCCCGCGGATGTGTTCTGAGATGGCGGCCGACGAAGCGAAACCGAAACGAGGGCCGATCGATGTCGACTGAAGCGATCGCTGAAAAATGCCATGACGGAACTTTGACGATGCCGGTCATTTCGGCTTCAGGCCTTTGCTTCTCCTACGGTACGGGCGAACTGTCGAAACAGATTCTGTTCGATGTCGATTTGAAAATCATGCCGGGTGAAATCGTCCTGTTGACGGGGCACTCCGGTTCCGGCAAGACGACGCTTCTGACCTTGATCGGCGGCCTGCGGACTTTGAAACAGGGGCGGCTGGAGGTGCTGGGCCGTCGGCTCGACGGCACGGATCAAAATACATTAGTCCAGGTGCGGCGTCAAATCGGTTTCATTTTCCAGGCACACAACCTGCTCGATTTCCTGACTGCCAGGGCGAACGTGGAGCTGGTCTTCCGCATGCATCCGGACGCGCCCCGGAGCGAAGTTCGAAGGCGCGCGGCCGAAATGCTGACGGCCGTGGGGCTTGGCCAGCGGCTCGATTATTATCCTTCGAGCATGTCGGGCGGGCAGAAGCAGCGGGTGGCGATCGCGCGGGCTCTCGTGGCCGAGCCGAAGCTGATTCTGGCTGACGAACCGACAGCGGCCCTGGACAGCAAGTCGGGCCGGGATGTCGTCAATATCCTGCAACGACTGGCCCGAGAGCACAGCATTCCGATCCTGATGGTGACGCACGATGACCGCGTGCTGGATATCGCGGACCGGATCGTTCACATGGAAGACGGGCGGATCGTGGGGTAAACTCGACGTTTCGAAACCACTTCGATTCGCTTGAGAACCGCCGACCGTCGATCATTTCTCGTTCAGGTTTTCTGTATCTCATTCGACCATCGTAAGGTGATGGCATTCTGTCCAGTTGGGCGGGTCGAGGCTGGCGGTCAGTTTTTTGATGACGGCGTTCGGGACAGGCGACTTGCGGCCTGCATTCTGCCGGGCGATCGTTTCCATTGCCGGTTCCACGTAAACGATTTCGATTCGTGCCCCGTAGTCGGCACAGAGGTCGACCCAGCGGGATCGCGTCATTTTCAAGGTGTTGGTGGCGTTGAAGGCGAAATCTCGCCCTGCGCGCAGGTGTTCGCGGCACCGTTCCCTGCCGGCCTGAATGACTTTTCCCTGATTGTCCGTCGGATCGATTTCGTAATCGCGGCGGAGATCATCCAGCGAGACGATCCGTAAACCCGGCCTGTTATTTGCCAGCCAGGTGTCTTTTCCCGAGCCGGGCAACCCGGCCATGACTGTGACCGTGCAGCGATGATTCACGACCGGAACATAATGCAGGCTCGAAAGTTGCTTCCTGAAAAACAGAAAGCGGGCGTGATCATTGGCGAATACGAAAGGCGATTCGAAACAGCCGACTTCTTCAGCCACCATTTTCCAGAGGTCGAGGTCAGTCTCCGTGCGATTCGATGAGTCGGACTTCCGCCCGCGAAAATCGGCCAGCGCGAACAGATGCAGGAGTTTGTGACTGACGAGCCAGGAAAGCTCGATCAATTCCATTTCAGGCTTCGAACGGTGTTGCAGGAATGCGGGGCGGCCGTGATAGCGTACCAGGCCGCAGATGGCCTCTCGAGTGCGAAGATCGCAGCCAAGGTCACTAAGCGCATTGCGGCAGATACTCTCACCTGCGGCCGAATGCTTCGGGGATTGCACCTTGCCGGTCACGGCGTCGGTGACGGTCGTCGCCGGTTTGCCGGAATCATGGAACAGGGCGGTGAAGATCAGGTGCAATCGCTCGTCGCGGCTCAGATCGTTCCACTCTTTGAGCCTTTCGAGTTCGTCGACGACCATGCATGTGTGTGTCCAGACATCCCCTTCGGCATGCCATTCGCTGTCCTGCATGCAGGACTTCATTTCATCGGCCCAGGGCTGAGAGGCTGCCCAGAACATGATTCTGCCCGTGCTGGCCGAACGAAAGTCATTCCAGGTTTTCATTTCCAGATGTCCGTTCCGTCAGCGAGCGTGTTGGGTACCATCATCTGGTACTGCCAGTGCTCGCTCTGATTGATCTTGAGAACGAATTCGGGCCGAACGAATTTGGCACGCCCCGTGACGACACCGCCCGCTTCGGTTCTCAAATAAAGCCCTTCCATCAGGTCGTCGGTCTTGCCGGTGAGGGGGTTATCGAAACGGCTTCGAAATCGGCTCGGGCCGATCAGTTTCTTCAGACGATCCTCATCGATCGAGCCAGAGTGCAAAACAGGAACCGATTCGATACCGAGGGGGCCGATCAGGTCCATTCGAGTGCGAAAATCCAGGAATGCGCCGCGGCGTTTGTCGTAGATGTCGAATTCCTGAAAGTAATGGTTCAGGCCAAGATAATGCACGCTGTGGCGGGCATACAGCCATTCGCCGAACAGGATGAGACTGTCCGTCAGCATCTGTTCGAAATCGGGCCGCTTGATTTGACACCATTGTTTGAACAGGTCATATTGCGGATGCATGCCGGTGGTGATTTCGTGCCCGCGGCATTGCAGGATCATTCGCCCCGAACGATCGAAATGGATGCCGACATTGGTGCCATCCAGCTTTTCCTCGACGATGAGCGAATCGTCAGCGATGAAGGCCAGAGATTCCTTTTGCCCCATGTGCTTGTCGTCCGCCGTGCCGGTCGATCCGAACAGGTGAGGTGTGCGGGGATATTTCGTGAAATTGCCGTGCGAAGCGCCCATCGGATCGATTCCCGACGATTACCGGATTGGTACAAGTGACCAGATTCGAATCTGGTTTCGTCCACTATCAGGCGACACAGGATCACCCGTGCGAAAGTGAATCCTCTGAAGCGTGCCGCGCGAAGTCAAGATCGAATGAAATCCTCGATTCGACCCAGGCCAGGCAGTTCGTTCCGGCGCCCGGCATTTCGATCGAGAACGAATTCAGTTCGATGCCGAAGCCGTTCCGGCATCCGCGGAAATGGACATGATCCGCGACTTGCCATTACGCACTCAGCTGCCCTCGACGATCACTGCGCGGCCTTTTTCTTGCGGGCCGCATCGGCTGCCTTGCGGGCTGAAACGATCGACGACGGGTCGACTTTCCACTGGCCGTCGACCTTGCGCAGTTTGTGCGGCAGCGGATCGCGGCCGAACATCAGCATGGTCTTGTCCCCGGATACGTCGGCGGGTTCGACTTTCAATTCACGCCCTCCTGGCAATTCGAGCGTTTCGCCTGCCTTGAGCGTTCGGATCGGCGACTGGTTGACGAATTCTTCGAAATTCTTGCGGATGTCGGCAGGCACGGCCTGGCCCTTCAGAAGCCATTCGAAATCGTCGTGCGGCAGCGTTATCGAACGCAATTTCGCTTCGTCTTTCGTCCCGATCGCCAGTAGAAAGCCTCGCAGGGCTTCTTCGGGCCCCGATTCGACCGATTTCGTCGCCTGAGTGCCGGATTTGCCTGACGCGGCGTCCTGTCCGGCGGAAATGAAGCCTGTGAGTACGAACGAAACGCAAAGGACCGGAATGAGCATGGCTTTTCGTCTTTCGTACCTGAGGATTCGTCGATGGAGTGGACAGATTGCTCCGCAGAGAAAATTCTATCGCGGCGGGAATCTCGTCACAATCCGTTCAGGAGGATTTCGCGTGTCCGATGCGATCCGTTCCGAATCGCGACGGCAACTTTCAATAATCCGTCAAACGCTTCGGTGCGAAGGCCGTGCGCAGGGCGTTGAAGACGGCGGCCAGGTCGATCGCCTCTTGAAGCACGGCACCGCCGACGGGCGTCAGCAGGCCGAACGAAGCGAGAAGCATGCCTCCTACGGAAAGCGCCATGCCGCCCAGGGCACTTTGCAGGGCGATTCGCCGCAGCCGATCACCCACGTGCAGCAGTTCGTCCACCTTGCGCAGGCTGCCGTCCATGATCACGGCCCCGGCGGCTTCTGCGGTGACGTCGCTCGATTGCCCCATGGCGACGCCCACGGTCGCGGCGGCCAGGGCGGGGGCGTCGTTGATGCCGTCGCCCATGAAAACCGTCGGGGCCGCGGCGTTTTCGCGGCGGGTGATTTCGACCTTGCCCTCGGGCGAAATGCCGGCGTAAATTTCATCGATGCCGACATGATCGGCCAGATATTTCACTTCGCTTTCGCGGTCGCCGGAAACGAGTAGAATGCGGTTCCAGTGGTGGTGCGGCCGAAGGTGGCGGACGAACGACTGGCCGTCGGGCCGGGGTTCGTCTCGGAACAGGCAGAAGGCGGCCGGCTTGCCGTCGATGGCCACGACGCACTGAAGGCCGACGGTGTCTTCAGGCATCACGCCAGCGTCGCCGGGATGCTCCTTCAGCCATTTCGAACGGCTTGTGATGAGCACTTCATGACCTTCGACGAGGCCGCTTAGCCCCTGGCCCGGCTTCTCGGCCACTTGCGAGGTTTCGGCCGGGGGCAGGCGGCGGGTGTCGGCCTCGCGCAGGATCGGGTCGGCCAACGGGTGTTTCGAATACCGTTCCAGGCCCGCGGCCAGGCGGATGGTTTCGTCGTCCGTCCAATTACCCAGGCGGCGGATTTCGGCCAGGCGCGGGCGGCCATAAGTGAGCGTGCCGGTTTTGTCGAAAATCGCCGTGCGACAGGTGCTGAGTCGTTCGAGGACGGAAGGGTCCTTGATGATGATGCCCCGGCGCGCGGCCAGCGAAATTGACCCGAGAATGGCCACGGGAATGGCGATGAGAAGCGGGCAGGGCGTGGCCACGACGAGCACGGCAAGAAACCGGCGAGATTCTCCGCTGCCCAGCCAGGCCGCCAGGGCGATCGAAACAGCCAGAGGGGTGTAAAAGGCCCCGAGGCGGTCGCCCAGACGGCGCATGCGGGGGCGGTTGCGTTCGCTTTCCTGCATCACGTGCATGATTTTGGCGTACCGTGAGTCTTTGGCCCGTTTATCGGCCCGGATGGTCAAGGCTCCTTCGCCGTTGATGGCGCCGGAAATGATGGCCGAACCCGGGGCTTTCGAAATTTTGTACGGTTCGCCGGTCAGGTAGGCTTCGTCCATGGTCGAACGGCCTTCGACGACGGTTCCGTCCACGGGCGAGGTCTCGTGCGGCAGAATGACGAGCCTATCTCCTACTTCGACTTCGTCCAGCGGCACTTCGATCATGCGGCCTTCCACGAGCTTGTGTGCCACGTTCGGCAGGCGCTTCGCCAATGCCGCCAGGGCCGATTTGGCCCGATTCACGGCGTAGCTCTCCACAGCTTCGCCGCCGGAGAGCATCAGGACGACGAGCGTGCCGGCCAGATATTCGCCGAGAATGACGGAAGCCACGATGGAAATGCCGGCAAGCAGATCCGACCCGAATTCGGCACGTAACAGATTGCCCAGCAGGCCGACGACCAGCGGAATGCCGCCCCCGATCAGGACGAAGACGAGCGGCCAGTCGGCCGTTCGAAACGGACCGGACAATTGGCCGGTACCGATGACGACACGCAGAACGACATGGGCCATGATCCCGACGATCGCGGCCGCGGCGATACCGATACGAAGGTAGTCTCGGGATTCGGGGCTGGCGGCTGTGGGGCTTGCTGCTGCGTTCATTTCTCGTGACTCATCATCGGCCGGAGATTCTTGCCGCAAGCGGCATCGGGGAGTCTGTCCTGGCGGGCTGGGGGCTCGACAACCACTCCGCTGATCGGGCAGTATACAGCCTAAACGCTCGTTCCCGTCATAGACAACTGGTCCCTTTATGGATCAGGCCGCCCCTGGAAGCGAACCAGCCATGCGACATTTGCACATCGACCCCAAGCTTTTCATCGGCCATCGCGACCGACTGAAATCGCATCTTGCCGCGAAATCCCTGGCGATCGTAAACGCCAACGATATTCTGCCGACCAACGCCGACGGCACGCTGCTGATACAGCCCAACGCCGACCTCTTCTGGTTGACGGGCATCGAGCAGGAAGAGTCGATCCTGGCCCTGTTTCCGGATCATCCCGATGAGACGATGAGGGAAATTCTCTTCTTGCGTGAGCCGAACGAGCACCTGAAAGTCTGGGAAGGGCACAAGCATTCGAAAGAAGATGCGGTGCGGATCTCGGGGCTCCGCAACGTGAAGTGGACGAGCGAATTTCCCGCCATTCTGCACCAGCTCATGTGCGATGCCGAAAATGTCTATCTCAATTCGAACGAGCACAAGCGGGCCGTGATCGAGGTGGAAACCCGCGATGCCCGCTTCGTTCGCGATCTTCAGGCCCGGTATCCGCTGCATGCATACAAGCGGCTCGCTCCGCTGATGCACAGGCTGAGAGCCGTGAAGGACGCGACGGAAATCGACCTGCTGAAAAAAGCGATCGCCGTGACGAAATCGGGTTTCGAACGAGTTCTGAACGCGACACGGCCGGGAGTGATGGAATACGAGATCGAGGCGGAATTCATTCATGAATTCACTCGCAATCGATGCAAATTCGCTTATAACCCGATCATCGCCGGCGGCGCGAATTCGTGCATTCTGCATTACAATCAGAATGACCAGACGCTGAAATCCGGCGAATTGCTGCTTCTGGACGTCGCGGCGAACTACGCAAATTATAATGCCGACCTGACCCGCACGATTCCCGTCTCCGGCAAATTCACCGCCAGGCAGCGGTCCGTTTATGAAGCGGTCTTGCGCGTGCACAAGGCTTCAGTCGCCGGGTGCGTCGTAGGCAAGTTGCACCGGGACTGGTTCCGTGAATCGCAGGAGATGATGAATCAGGAATTGCTGGGGCTGGGACTTTTGACGCAGAAGGACATCGACGAGCAGAAGCCCGGCACGCCGGCCTGCCGCAAGTATTTCAATCATGGCCTGGGGCACGTGCTCGGGCTGGACGTTCACGATGTCGGCCTGATGCACGAACCGTTCGCCCCGGGCTGGGTACTGACGGTGGAGCCTGGAATTTACATTCCTGAGGAAGGCTTCGGCGTTAGGCTGGAAAACAATGTCGTGGTGACCGAAAACGGCCCTGTGGACCTGATGGCCGACATTCCGATCGAGGTAGGCGATATCGAACGGTTGATGGCCGAGAGAATCTGACCGGGATCACCGCGTTTCGAATTCGGAATTGACGGCAGGAGTGCGGATCCGATGGCGAATTTCGTAAAGCTGTGCGTGTGGGCAACGATCGCGGTGGTCATTTCGCCTTCGGTTGCGTTCTCACAGGGCTCGAAACGGGAATATGACCTGGCGTCGTCCCTTCCCGGGCGTGTCGCGGACAAAGTCCTTCGTGAACTGGTGCTGCCGGTATGGCAGCCGGACGGATCGTTCTGGTATCGCGTCAAAACCGGCCCGGGTTCGAATTTCGAATGGGTGTATGTCGATCCTGCTTCGAAATCGAGAACGGTCGTGATCGATTCGGAGAAATTGAAATCGGCCCTGCCGAGGATCGAGTCCCGGACCACGGGCGGGAACCTGGTCGAAGCGATCGCTCGTTCGAAAACCTCGCCCGACTCTTTTTCGATAAAGATATCCGGCGAAAGCTACCGCTGGACGCCAGGCGGCGACAAGCTCGAGAGAGAAGAGCCGGGAAACGAAATAGCAACGGATGAGACCGAACGCTCCGCACCCCGAGCCAGCCTGAGGCAGGGGCCCGAAACGTTCGTGACGTTCGTGAACGCCAGCGGTGCCGACGCGCATTTGCAATGGATCGACCCGGAAGGCAAGCCAAAAGGTTATGGCCATTTGAAACCCGGCGAAGAGCGGCGTCAGCACACCTTCGGCGGCCATGTCTGGCGGGCTTTCGACGACAAGGGTAACGACCTGGCCTGGATCGAAGCCGACGACGTTCCGGTGACGGTCGAAATTCGGCCATATCGGCCTTCGAAAGATACGGAAATCCCGAAGGAGAAGAGCAAGTCGGGCCGAAATCGGGACGCCGCGAAAAAGAAAAATCGACAGCGGCGGGACGAAGGAACCGTCGATTCGCACCCGAAGCTTCGTGTTCAGGGGCACAATCTGGAATTTCGAAATTCGGAAACCGCCGAATGGAAGCCGCTTACGACCGACGGTACGCAGGCCGATGCCTATCGAGGGCCGTTCCGCGTTTCGCCTGACGGCAAGAAAGCGATCGCCCTGCGCGTGAAGCCGCCAGGGCAGCGCATCGTCAAAATCATCGAAAGCTCGCCTGCCGATCAGCTTCAGCCGAAGGAAATCGCATTCGATTATCTCAAACCCGGCGACGAGATCGAACGAGTCTGGCCGGTTCTCGTCGATCTTGAGGCCGGCAAGGTCATTCCCGTCGATCACGCCCTGTTCGAAAACCCGTGGAGCCTGGACCAGTTTCATTGGTCCGGGGATTCATCCGAATTTTATTTTCTTTATAACGAACGTGGCCATAAGGTCGTGCGGCTGGTCGGAGTGAAATCGGCGGATGGATCGGCCCGGACCGTGGTCGAAGAGAAGTTCGACACTTTCGTGGACTACACGAACAAAATCTGGATGCACTGGACGGACGATTCGAAAACGCTTTTGTGGATGTCGGAACGCTCCGGATTCAATCATCTGTATCGGGTCGACGTGCTGGCCGGTAAGGTCGAGAAGCCGCTCACATCAGGTGAATTCGTCGTGCGCAAGGTCGAGCGGATCGACGAAGCCGGCAAGCGGCTCTGGTTCACCGCGGGCGGGCTCCACAAAGGGCAGGATCCGTATCAATTGCATCTGGCAAGTGTGAAATTCGACGGCTCCGAATTCCGCACATTGACGGAAGCCGACGCCAATCATTCGATCACGTTCGCACCTGACGGTAAGTCATTTCTCGATCGCTATTCGCGTGTCGATATGCCCCCGGTGCACGAAATACGATCGGCCGAGACAGGCGAACTGCTGGCGAAGCTCGAAGCGGCGGACGCGTCTTCCCTGATTTCGGCCGGCTGGAAATTGCCCGAACGGTTCGTGGCCAAGGGACGTGACGGCGTTACGGACATTTTCGGCGTGATATACACGCCGTCGCATTTCGATCCGGCGAAGAAGTATCCCGTGGTCGAGGAAATCTATGCCGGGCCGCATGGCGCACATGTGCCGAAGAGCTGGGGGCTTCAGATGCGTCAGCATCAGATGGCCGAACTTGGATTCGTCGTCGTGCAGATCGACGGCATGGGCACGAACTGGCGATCGAAGGCGTTTCACGACGTCGCGGCCGGGAATCTCGCGGACGCAGGCTTCCCGGACCGCAAGGCCTGGATCCGCAAGGCGGCCGAAACGCGGCCCTGGATGGATCTGAACAGAGTCGGAATTTACGGAGGATCGGCCGGCGGTCAAAATGCGATGCGGGCGTTGATCGATCATCATGACCTCTACAAAGTTGCCGTCGCCGATTGCGGATGCCATGACAACCGAATGGACAAGATCTGGTGGAACGAGCTTTGGCTCGGCTGGCCGGTCGGGCCGCAATACGAAGCCAGCTCGAACACCGTGCATGCCCATAAAATGCAAGGTAAATTGATGCTGGTGGTGGGTGAGCTGGACAGGAATGTCGACCCCGCGAGCACGATGCAGGTGGCCAATGCGCTGGTGAAAGCCGACAAGGATTTCGAACTGCTCGTCGTGCCAGGGGCAGGGCATGGCTCGGCCGAGACGCCCTATGGAAGCCGCCGCAGGGCGGATTTTCTCGTGCGGCATCTTTACGGCGCCGAGCCGAGGCGCAGCCAGTGAGCGATTTCGGAATTCGGAATGTCGTCGCGATCGAATCGCTCGATGACCCTCGGCTCGACCCTTTCCGGTCGCTGAAGACTTCGAACGCCGCGCGCGACGATGGCATTTTTATCGTCGAAGGGGCGCTGCTGGTCGAACGATTGCTGGCTTCGCGATTCGAAACGGTATCGATTCTCACGCATGATGGCTGGTTCGAATCGCCGAAGTTCGAACTATCGACCGAAGCACCCGTAATGACATTATCGCGATCAGCGATGACTCAACTCGTCGGTTTTTCGTTCCATCAGGGCATTCTGGCATGTGGCCGAAGAAAGCCCTGGCCGGGGCTGGCCGAGATTGTCGAGGAATGTTCGAAGCAGGCGGTGACGATCGTGATTTGTCCGGCGATCGACAATCCGGAGAATCTCGGCTCGATCGCGCGCACGGCGGACGCACTTGGCGTGGGGGCGATCGTGGTGGGCAGAGAGAGCCCTGACCCGCTTTCGCGGCGGGTGACGCGGGTTTCGATGGGGGCGACATTGCGATTGCCGATTCTCGAGTATGCCGATATGCATCAGGCGCTCGACGAACTGGCCGGCCTTGGCTTCGAATTCGTGGCGACGCTGCCGGGCGAGGGGCATGTCGAACTGCTCGAATTCCGGCGGCCGGATCGGGTCGGGCTGCTGCTGGGCCGGGAGCGGGAAGGGCTGGCGGCCGAATACGAAGCCAGGGCCCATCACAAGGTGACGATTTCGATGACGCCCGGGGCCGACTCGCTGAACGTCGGCGTGGCCGCGGGCGTGTTTCTTTACTGGTTACGGCAAGGGAGCTTCCAGGGCGTTCGATCCTGACCGGACCGTTCGATTTCCGTACGAACGTCCTAGCCGGGAAATTGTCGAAATCGCTATATTGACGCCATCGAGCGTGAGTACCGCAATCGCGGCACACCGTGAAGCTCGCTGCACGCTCCACGAATCACCGACCCTTCGAAGCGACGCGAAAGACATCACGGCCATGAGCAAAAAGATCTTCATCTCAGCGGGCGAACCTTCCGGCGACATGCACGGCGGCAATCTGGCAAGGGCATTGAAATCGCAATGGCCTGATGCCGAGCTGATCGGATTCGGCGGCCCGCGCATGGCGGAAGCCGGGGTCGAATTGAAGTATGAACTGACGCGTCATGCCGTGATGTGGTTCGGCAAAGTCCTGAGTCAGATGGGCACGTTCGTTTCGGTGGTGAATCAGGCGGACCGGATCTTCGCGGAAGAAAAGCCTGATGCCGTCGTGCTGATCGATTACCCCGGCCTGCACTGGTGGGTGGCCAAACGGGCTCGCGATCGCGGGATTCCGGTTTTCTATCACGTCCCGCCGCAGCTCTGGGCCTGGGCTCCTTGGCGCGTCAAGAAGATCAAGGACCGCTTCAGCTACGTTTTCTGCAGCCTGCCGTTCGAGCCCCAGTGGTACGAAGAAAGGGGCTACCCCTATGCCGAATATCTGGGGCACCCGTATTTCGACGAGCTGGCTCAACGGAAAGTGGACGACGCCTGGGTGGCCGAACGCAAGGCGCAGGCTGGCAGTTGGGTCGGCGTTCTGCCGGGTTCGCGGTTTCAGGAGATCGACAAGAATCTGCCGATGATGATCCGCGCGATCGAACGTGTCGCCGTCGAGCGGCCCGATGTCCGCTTCGCGGTGGCGTGCCTGACGGAAGAACACAAGGCTCGAGTCGAAGCGATCTTCGGCGAGCATCCGCTGCCCACGTGGTTTCATGAACGCATCGACCTGTTCGTGAACCGGACGCCCGAGATCCTTCGGCTCGTCGACCTGGCATGGACAGTCAGCGGTTCGGTCAGTCTCGAGCTGATGTACGAAACCGTGCCGAGCGTGGTGGTCTATCGAATCAATCCGCTGGATAAGAAGATCAGTGAGCGATTCATCAACGCGCCGTATATCACGCTGACGAACCTGCTCGCCGGCTGGGACATCATGCCGGAATACCTGACCGATCATGACGTGGACGGCGAACTTGCCGCATGGGCGCTCAAGTGGCTGAACGACCCGGCCGAAGCGGCGCGTAAGCGGGCGGCGCTGGCAGCGCTCAAGGAGACGCACGGTCAGCCGGGAGCGTCCGAGGCCGTCGTCGGCCGCATGGCACAGATTTTCGATACATGGGCGAAGGCGAAATGAATCGGATCCATGGAATCGATCGCGCCGGATGGCTTGAGGCCGAGAGAAAAGGAAAGGTCCGGTCGCGAATCTCGCGGCCGGACCTTTCGGGTTTCATTTCGTGACATTCGAACGTTTCAGTCTTGAAGGTCGAAGTCGACGACGTTCGTTTTGCCTTCGCTGACTTCTGCCGAGAGGTTCGAAGTCTGGGCCGAGAAGTATTTGCGGGGGATGAGAGGGTCGCCGGATCCCTGCATGTCTTCTTCCATCATTCGGCCTTTCATTTTCGGCGGGATCGGCTTGTCGGGGCCCTGTGCGATCACGGAGACCTTGTGTTTGCCGGTATAGGCACCGTCGCCGGTTTCGTAGGTCGTCAGGGAGTATTCCCCGTTCGAGTCA
This sequence comes from uncultured Isosphaeraceae bacterium, assembly GCA_964608915.1. Lineage (GTDB taxonomy): Bacteria > Planctomycetota > Planctomycetia > Isosphaerales > Isosphaeraceae > QWQI01. The sequence continues at coordinate 63,683 of CAZSQA010000023.1, read as the reverse complement.
AGGATCCCCTTAGCCCCCCGTTTCCCGGGTTCTTCAGGGGTGAAGAACACTTCACCAGTGGCCACGGGCGCACCTTTATAGGTGATGCGGCCCTTGACCCGGGCGAGGCCAGGCTCGCCACCGCAGCCGCTCACGAAGCCGATGGTCAGGGCCATCGACAACCAAAAGGCCGCGGTTCTGGCGGTTGCGATTCGGCGTGAACCCGAAGAGACCACGGAGGCGTCAAAGTGCGTCGGCACTGATGATTTCTCCTCCCTTGCGGCTGCCCAGGGCGTTGTAGGTTTTCATGTTGATGGTTTGTTTGATGAAACGGACGGAGCCATCGGCCATGCCGAAATTGCCGCCGCCGGAGTGGAAGGGCGAGAAACCCCGGCCAGACCAGGAGTTGGCATTGGCATAGGCCGGATTTCGCAGACACGTCTGAAGGGTCCAGTTCATCGGCAGGCATGTGCCGTTGGTCGTGCCGGTGTTCGTGTACCAGACGGCACTTTGGGAACGGACGACCGAAGCGACTTCGCCCAGAGCGAACGTGTTGCTCAGGCCGTCGGTGATCGAGCCGATCGTCACCGCGCCGGAACGGCTTTGATAATCGAACAGGCCACGGTGGTTCGGCCCGGAACCATAAGGCCCGGTGGGCGAGGGGCAATCGGCAGCCGGCGTTTCGGCACTGCCACCGGAGGCGTTGCAGCCGCCGCAGCCGTATTGAGCGTTCGCACCGGCCGTGTCGTACGGATTGCCGGGTCGGTTGCTGTAGCCGTCGCCGTAGCTGCCGGAGTAATTGCACATCATACCGAACTGGCGGCTGGCCGCGGCATCGTCTCTTGTGGATGACCCACCGAAGCAAGGTGAACCCGGGGTCGTGCGGTCCCTGAGCAGGATATTGGAATTCGGGTCGGACGGGCAGAAGAACGAACTGATGACGACGCGTCGAACGGTGGACATCGACTGACAGTCGCAACTGTCGAGGAAGTTGATGGAATCGTACAGGGCACGTTGTTCGAGCTGGGGCAGGATCATGGGCATAAAGCCCCACCCCATATGGCCCTGGGCACTGAATCCGCCGGCGTAGGGATAGCTGCCGAAGGCGTCATTGTAATTATGGAGGGCGAGGTTGATCTGCTTGAGATTGTTGACGCACTGAATGCGTCTGGCAGCCTCACGAGCAGATTGAACCGCAGGCAGAAGGAGCGAAATGAGAACGGCGATGATCGCGATCACGACCAGGAGTTCGATCAGGGTGAACCCTTTGCGTTTCATGAAGCGTCTCCGATCGGAATGAGGATGGCTAAGAGGTTGACTATCAGCGGAATTCGCCTAGATCCCGTAGATCGGCCGACAGGGAGTCCGGAGAAAATCGGATGCCATGGTTCGCCGGATTCGGCGCATGCTCATTTCGAAACCGTTCGATCGAGCGATGCGTGGACGCATCCGCCGACAATGGGGCCGAATTGTCTCCGGAAGCTGAAGCAGCCGGAAATCAGGAGGAATCAGGGATCGTTCCAAGACCGGTCTTCATGAATGAAGCCGATCGGCATTCTTTTCGAGCCTGATAGTCCAGTCAAGACCTTTTTGCAGGATAAGGCGTGAATCCGGCAAGATCACGCAGAGATCGGTTCGAAGGGCAATGCCCACCCGGCGAGACAGCCCTGATTCAAATCCGTGCATGATTGCACGCATCAATTTGTCGTTCGTTTCCGATTCACTCGTCCGGGGCGTCGTAATCTTCCGATTTGGCCGCGAGGTCCAGAGTATAGTCGAGCCCTTCGACAAGTTCCGGGATTGCGGAAAGCGCGTTGACGATGCCCAGAACCAGGAGGCCATGGTTGGATCCGACTCTCGATTTCGGAATGTCCGACATCAGGTCATGCACGATTTCGACTGTGCTCGTGATGACGAGAATGACCCCCACCGCGAGTTTCGTGTAGGGGTGCGTCACCAACTTCTTCAGTCGAATGACCCATTTTCTTCTGCGGATTTTTCGGCTTCGGGCAGTCAACATGGTGCGAGGTACCAAGGGTCGAAATGGAAAATGCCGTGGTGAAATGCAGCGAGATCGATCAGGAGCCCAGGCCGCAGGCCCTGCGAGCACGCTCCAGCACGATTCGGGCTGTCTTCCGGGCACGCTCGGCACCGGCGCGGCGGATTTCTTCCAGCTTCACCGGGTCGGCGGCCAGCGACTTCCGCACTTCACGGTAGGGGGCGAAGTAATCGATGATGGCCGCGGCCAGCCGTTTCTTGACATCGCCGTAGCCCATGCCGCCGGCGCGATAACGGGAGGCCCAGTCGGCCGACTCCTGCTCTTCCACGAACAGCTTCAACAGGGCGTAAACCGAGCAGGTGTCGGGGTTTTTCGGCTCTTCGACGGGCGTACTGTCGGTGACGATCCGCTTGCATTTCTTCTCGATCGATTTCGGGTCTTCGAAGATCTCGATCGTATTGCCGTAGCTTTTGGACATCTTGCGGCCGTCCAGACCCGGAACGACAGCCACCGTGGGCAGAATCTTGGCGTCAGGCAGTTTGAACACCGGCTCGTTTTTGCCGTAGACGTTATTGAACCGCTCGGCGACGTCGCGGGTGATTTCCAGATGCTGCTTCTGATCCTGGCCGACGGGCACCACATCGGCGTCGTAAAGCAGAATGTCAGCCGCCTGCAGCACGGGATACGCGAACAGGCCATGTTCGGCCGGAATGCCCTGGGCGATCTTGTCTTTGTAGGAAACGCACTTTTCGAGCCAGCCCATGGGGGTGACGCTGGTCAGGAGCCACGCCAGCTCGACGGTTTCGGGCACGTCCGACTGCACGAACACCGTGGCCTTTTCCGGTTCCAGGCCCAGGGCAAGCAGGTCCAGCAGCACGTCGCGAACGTAGCCTCGCAGCTTGTCCGGATCGCGAACGCTCGTCAAGGCATGATAATCGGCCACGAAATAATAGGCTTCGTTGTCGTGCTGAAGGGCGATGTACTGCTGAATCGCGCCGAGGTAATTGCCGATATGCAAGGCGCCGGAAGGCTGTATGCCGGAAAGGATCCGCATGGCGAAAGGGCTCTTGAACGGTGAATGCCGACGCTCCGAACCGGTGCGACGTACGCCCCGCGGGATCGGAACCGGGTTGCCGAGTGCGACAGATTACCACATCGGGAGTCGATGTGCGTAGACGGTTCGGGCTCCGAAGGACTTGACGCGTTTCGATCCGAACGGCGACGATGCAACCAGACGAAGCCGGGCGATTTCCCGGTGGCCGGATTTCGAGCGATAAAGGACCCGATCGAAGACGATGCAAGGTATGCATGTGGATCCGCTGTTCCGCTTCCTGTATCCCCCGAACTGGTCGGTGGATGAGTCGGGCGATTTCGACGCCCGGATGGTCGAAGTGGAGTCGCCGGACAAGATGGCTTATTTGTCGATTCGCGTTCAAAGTGGCCGCACGACCGACGACATGCTCAGCGAAGCGCTTCAGGCGATGTCGGGCGAGTATGACGGTTTGCGGAGCGATCCCGTGGAGGCCGCGATCGATGGTCGTGTCGCTCGGGGCTTCGACCTCGATTTCGTAAGTTTCGATTTTCCGGTCGGCGGCATGATCCGCACGATCGATACGCCTGAAGGGGCGATGCTCGTCATGGGGCAGTGGCTGAACTTCGACGACGGCGATGCCCCCGTGAGCCACGCCGACGTGATCGCCGCGATCATGACATCGATCGAACTGGCGTTCGAGGACGACGAATAAATCCGGCCGTGTTTGGCACATGGGCGGGGCCTCAGAGTTTCGATTCCTTGAATCGTCGGTGATTGGCGGCGAATCCCGTCGATCGATTTCCGGAAATCGGTAAGATGGACTTAATATTCCGTTCCTGACGACGAACGGATTATCGAAGGGTTCCGAAATCTCGTGAAAGCCGGCTTTCGACGATCGTTTCGGAACTTCGACAAACTCGATCCGATTTCCGCAGGAGTTGAAGACGATGAAGCATCGAATGACGCACACCCGCGCTCTGGCCGCGGGCACGATGATTTTCGGTCTGGGAATGTCAGGCGCGATGGCGTTTCCTGACGACAAGGCCAAGGAGCAGGGCGGCGATCTGTCGGCGATCCTCGAAAAACTGCCGCCGGAGATTCGCGAGAAACTACTCGTCGAAATCGAGCGTCTGAGGGTCGAGGCCGAGAAGCTGAAGGTCGAAGCCAGCAAAAAAATCGAGGAAATGAAGCGCGATGCCCAGGAGCGGCTCGAACAGGTCGAAGTGCAACTTCGTTCGAGGGCGGATTCAGCTGATGCGGTCGCTAAAGAGCAGCTCCTGAAAGCGCGGGCCCAGGTGGAACTGGCGAAGTCTCAGGCTCAGGAAGCCGCCGCCAAAGCCAGGGCTCAAGCCGAGAAACTCCACGCCGAACATGCGGGTGATCATCACGCTGACCATGCCGATGGCGATCATGTCTCCAGGAAAAGCGTGACCGAAGAACGGCGGGTGATCGTTCGAGGAGTTCCCGGCGGCGACGGCAAGAACGCCCAGACGCAGGAAATGCGGGTCGAAGTCGTCAAGGAAGATGGCCAGGAAAAGCCTGTCGTACGCATCTTCAAGGATGGCAAGGAGATCAAGGGTGATCAGCTGCCGGGCGGCATCGTGATCGAAGACATGCCAAAAGTGGACGCGCTGCGCGAAGCCGCGAACCTGGAAAAAATGCCCCCCGAAAAGCGGGCCGAGTTCGAAAAAGCACGTGACGAACTGAAACAGGCTCAGGAAAAGCTCCGCCTGGCCGCCGAGAAACTGGCCAAAATTCAGGGCGGCAAGCAGGGCAATGTCATGATCTTCCGTGGCCAGGCCGGCGAGCCGATCGAGATTCGGCCCTTCATGGGCGACAGGGTTCCGGGCGTTCCGCTGCCGCCAGGAGCCGTCGGTCGCGCCGACCGGCTGCCCCGCCCGCCGTTGCCACCCATGCCGCCCCAGCCTCCGGCCTCGCCTGAGCTGGAAAAACGTATCTCGAAGGCCGAAAAAGCTCTCGACGACATCCTGCTCGAACTGAAGAAGCTTCAGGATAACAAAGCAGGCGATGACGACGACGATGATGACGAAAAGGAAGTGAAGGGCAAAGAGAAGCCTTCACGCGACAAGAACGAGAAGCGTCGGGATTCGGGCGAGAAGCCACGCGAAGAGCGCAAGATCTGATCGGCCTGCGTCCTCGAATCAAAAACCGAAGGCGTCTATCCCGCGGGATAGACGCCTTCTTCATGTTCTATTTCTATCAAAGTGCAAGAGGCCGGTTCGATCAGGACCCGTGCGTGAGGATATCGACCGGCGAGAAATGTCCGCCGAGAATTCCCAGGGCGATCTGCATCGCATCCGCCGACGGCCCCTCGGCCAGCATGGGTTCGAAGTGTTCGATCTGGAACAGTTCGACGCCGATGAAGTCGGGTTCCTTCGAAGAGCGGCCAGATGTGAGACGGTGCCCCTCGGCCCATTCCCGTACCAGGGCCGCATAGGCCTCGCCGAGGTGTTCGCAGAATTCGGTATAGTCGGTCAGGCGCACTTGCGAGGCATGGCAATTGATCGCCCAGGCCTTCGTGTGGGCCAGTTTCTCGTCGTAGGTGAAGAACGCGTTGGGCCGAGGCAGGGGCCCCCAGGGGGTCCAGCCACTCAGGATGAGCGTGCTGTTGAGTTCGGCGCCGATCAGGCCGATGGCGGCGAGGGTGCGGGTCATTCGGTGAGCCATGTGGCCGTCGGTCGCCGGGGGCACGATGATCGCGCCGGGGCGAACACTGGCGAACCAGTCGACGACTTTCTCGATATCGGCGGGCGTTGGCTGATAGCCTGGCGAGCGATAGGCCTGTAAGTCCCAGCAGACGGCTTCGGAGCCGAGCACGCTGCATTCGAGCCGGAACTCGTTTTCGCGAACGCTTATCTTTTTGGATTCGTTCAGCCACGGTGCGTCGACGTTACGTTCGCCCGCGAACACGAGAACCTCGAACACCGGTATGCCGATGCGTACCGAATATTCGTGGATCAGACAGCCGGCGGAAATCGCGCCGTCATCCGCGTGGGGGCAAAGCATCACCAGCGGCCGATCCTTGGATACCGCGGGTTTCAGTGCTTCGCGGATGTCGATCAGGTGAGCGTGAGTGCCGCTTTTGCGGACCGTTCCCACAAGATGATCGCAAATGGCTGGAAAAGCGGAGTGCCTCGCGCCCGAACATTCGTCGAGACTCATCGTTCACCTGAAAACACTGGTTGTGATCGACTTCGGATCTTCCCTGCAAGGCCGGGCTCTGTCGCCCGGATAATCTATGCGTCATTCATGGTTAAGTATGATTCGAAGAACGAAGAAGGTCAAACATCTCAAGTGAGATTTCGGTAGTGCGATCAGGAGTAAGTTATTGGAATGCGGAAGGATGTGGCGGCTCCCGGGATGTCGTTCGGACGTCCGATTTCGTGCCGGTTCGATCGGATTCTGTCAATTTTGCGGTTCGATTTGTCGATAACTCGATCGTTCGGATACGCACGACCGGCTTGATGCGCTTCAGGTCGTCGTGGAAGTGGGCGAAGGAGTCGCCATGCGGGCCAATTCAGCGAAATCTCGAAATTCTGCGATCGGTCTGATTGCGCTGGTCGCCATTGGCTGCGTCCAGAACCGTCAGACCCGGGTGGAAAAAACGCCCTTGGCCTCCGAACAGGGCGGCTGGGTCAAAAAATTTCCGTACCTGACATCCAATGCCAGCCGGCAATCGGTCTTCGATGACCCGAGCCAGTGGCCAGCCAGACCTCCGGAAGCGGTCGTTCAGACCCGCTTCTCTCAGCTCTTTCCGAACCTGAGCCGGCGTTCCTCGGAGAGATCCTCCGCATCGGCGATGGCTCGCTCGGAGCCCACCGCTGATACGTTCGCAAACACTGCTCAAGCTGAAGCTTCGGCTAATCAGGCGGTCGAAGCCACGGCCGTCTCATCAGCTCCGGCCGCCGAAGAGCCCAGTGCTCTGGTCGAAGCCGCTTCGCCGACTCCGGAGTCTGTCGCTTCCGCCCCGGTTCGATCAACGGCAAAGGTTGACTGGGCCATGCTTTCCGCGAATTCCGCAGGAGTCGCTTCCGTCATCGCGGCACTGGCCGCGGTTTCCGATGCCGAAGTCGTTTCAGCCGCTGAGGTTCGGGCCGAATCGTCGAAGCCTCAAAGCGCTGGCCGAACTGAAGCCGAGTCCAGCCCGCCGGCGGTCGATTCGGGACGTCCGGAAGCCGGCACGCAGCTTGTCGAGCGAAAGGCGGACGTGACTCCTCCCGTCGTGACGGAGCCTGTCGCGTCGACACCTCCAGCGATCTCCGCACCGGGTGCCATCGCGAATGCACCCGCGATTGCGGCTGAAGACGCCGGAAGGTCGATCGAACCTTCGCGATCTCAGGTCGAGGCTCCGCGAACGCCTTTGACGGCGGTCGAGCCGAACGAGATCCCGGCAACGTTGCCCCCCGCGACCGAATCCGCGAATGTTTCGACGACCGAGTCGGCGACTGCCACCCGAGAAGTCGTGGTCCCGAAGCCTGAACCTGCAACTCAACAGGAGCTTGCGGAGTCCATCGGGCCGGTCGTTCCGGGCATTGTCGACTCGGATGCCACCCCATCCACCTCCGCATCGCAAGCGAAAGACGAAAAGGCCCTCCAGGCTGACCCCGTCCCGCAAGTGGCCCTTCGTGAGAACGCCCCTGCCGCTACGTCGACGGCCCCACTGACCGTCACGCAACCGATTGTCGAGCCACCGGTTAAGGTTCCAGCGCCGCAGGTTGAAGCTGCAGCGGTCGCGGAAGTTCCGCAAGCGATGCCTGAAGTTCCGGCGATACCAGCGGATACGGTCAAGGAAATCGCCACGGCGCCTCCCCAGGTCACCGTCCAGTCTGCGAATCCGGGCGTAAGTACCGCTGTGTCAGAGGGATCGAGCGAGCCTGCGAAACAGCCTGGCTCTCTTGAAGTTCCGCCGATACCGACGACGCCAGCCCCTGAGCCTGTGGTTCCAGGATTGCCTTCGATCGAACCGAATGGCCGCGAGGGAACTCAGCCGGCTGCCGCTCCAACGACCGAATCTCCTGCTCCGCCTTCAGTTCCGGCGAAGGCCGAGGACGAATCGAAGACCCTGGAAATCCCGGGTGTGCCGGCTGCGGCACCCGCTTCGGTCGAATCTCCGAACCCGCCGGCAAATGTGCCAGCTGCCGCTGAGCCGATGGCGACACCCGGAACGAGTGCCAGCATTACGGTCACTGCACCTGACGCGGCACCTGCTCCCGCCGTGCTGCCAGGGAATTTGTCCGAACCGCCTCCGCCCGCACCTGCGCCGGAGTTGCAGGTGCCAGGGATCTCCGAGCCGCCCGTAGCGGCTGAGCCGCCTGCTCACCCTGCGGACACTCCTTCGCCTTCCGACGCCGGCGTCGAGCGATCTTCGGCTTCGGGCGAACAAAACGGAGCCTCGCAAACGGTCGCCCCGTCTGACGGATCTTCCGATTCTGGGAAGGGTTCCGATGAAACGCCAGCTGCTGCAGGCAACGGTGGCACGGGTGCGGACGAAGCGATCCCGGTCCTCAGTCCTCTGCCGGATGACGAAGCGGCCTTGAATTCCGAAGAACGAGGATCGGCGATCGAGCGGAAGCCTGGAGAGCTCGTCATTCGCCTGCGGCTTTCGAATCCGTTTCGCTCGAATCGGTTCCGGGCCATGGCCGACGACCAGCCTTCGACCTCTCGCGGGTTGAAGTCCGCGGCTCGCAGCCTTTTCACCTGGCAACGCAGCCCGAAAGCCGAAGCCGTCGAACCGGACCAGGCTCCGAACTTGCTGGCCGAGACCCTGGCCCCTGCCGCCGATTCTCAGCCGACGGCCGAAGTCACTGATCAGTCGATGGTTACGCAGGAATCGCAAGCCACCGACGAGGCTGTCGCGAATGCCGCGCCGGCAACGGTTTCGAGCGATGTCGATACGTCGGTGGCGACTCAATCGCACACCGAATCGGTCGAGAAAAATCCCGAGCCGGCTTCCGAATCACCTGAAGCCGTGCAGCGAACCGCCATAGCCGAACCGGCCAGACGTCCTTCTCGTATCGCTGCCTTTTTCGTTCCGGGGCGGACTCAGGCCGATGTGGCCCCAGCCCGGACGAGCAACGGCTTGCCGGCTGTCGAATTTCCGGCCAGTTATCGTTCTGCCCCGCCGAGGTCGGCCAACCCCTGGTACGCTCATGCGAAACCTGCGGTGAATCCCGTGGCCGATCCACGGCGGGATATGGCTCCCGTGACTTCGGCACCTGCGGCGCCCGCCCCGGCGATGCCGGTGACGAAGACCGAGTCGAAGCCGGCGCTTCGGCCTGATCTGGAAGTGGTCCGCACATCGCTGAACGTTCCGACGATCACGAATCCCGTCGTGCCAGCTGCCTCTGCGCCCGCCAGCAAGACGAATCCGATCGAGAAGGATTCTCCGAGCTGGTGGTCGAATCGCGACAAGAGCTTTCGCCAAATGATCTTCGGCGAAGAAGAAGTCGTGCCGGCCAAACGGCCGAACTGGGCGACTCGGAAAACATCCGCCCGATGATTCGGCCATCCGGGATTTCGTCGTCCGAATGCCCGTGGCGTTCGGCGATCAGGACTCCTCGGTATCGTTTTTCTGCGATGCCAAAATGGTCGCCAGGTGTTGGGAAAGTTCTTCGACGATGTCCGAGTGCATGGATGCGACGTCGTGAATTTCCCACCGGTCTTCGGGTTTGACGAAAAGCTGCCGGCTGATGGAGTCGGCTTCGTCGTCGTTTTCCGGCTCGTCGGGATCGTCGGGCTGCGGTTCTTCGATGAGCAGCCAGTCGCGCGTCCGAATCGCGAAGGTCTCGCTGTCCATGCCGTAGACGGCGGCATCACGCCAGGGGCTTTCGTGATCGTTCAATAATGCCATAAGGCTCTGACCTGGAAGATCTTCCGGCGGTTCGACGCCAAGGGCCTGGCACATAGTCGGGGCCAGGTCGATCGTTTGCACCAGGGCGGCGCAGCGCTGGCCATTTTCCGCAGCGCCGGGCCAGCGAACGATCAGCGGCGTGTGGGCCAGTTCTTCATGAACCGATGCGAGCGGACGGCGAACGAAGTCGTGTTCACCGAGCGGTTCGCCCTGGTCCGAGACGAAAATCACGACGATCTCTTCATTCCAGCCTGTGCCTTCGAGATGGTCGAGCAGTTTTCCGACCTGGGTATCCAGCAGTGTCACGGCACCGGCATAGGTCTTGCGAAGCCGCACGAGTTCGTCATCCGAGATGACTTCGCCGACCCATCCGCCGGGAACGTCGATGAGCACGGCCACGTCTTTCGCCTGCTCGGCATGTGGGGCGAGAAGGTCTCCGGTCTCGTGCACGACGAACTGTTCCGCGGAATCCGCGGCATAGTAATCGCGAAATTCTTCCGGAATGTCCCAGGGGCCATGTGGGCAGAAGACATCCAGCCAAAGCAGGAACGGGGTTTTGTCAACGGCGCGATTTCGTCGATCGAGCCAGTCGATGGCACTGTCGAAGACTTGCCCTGCACCGGTTTTGGCGGCATCGTGGAGCCTTCCGGTTTTCTGGCGATTGCGCAGGAGATTGGCCCAGCGAACTTTCCAGGTGTCGAAATGTGGGTCATCCGCGGCGGGGAGTCTTAGCCCCGGTTCGGATTCGACGGGCAAGTCGCCCGGGCCAGGTTCGTGCCAGTCGTCGTAGCCTGAGCCACGAATCAGGATGGTCTCAGCCCATGAGGCGGTGTATCCCATTTCAGGGTCGTTGACGTAAGGGCAATCGCTGATGAGCGTTGTGCGGACGCCGGCTGAGCCGAGCGTGCGGAGCGCATCCAGTTCGTCGGGGCCGCTGACCGGGCCCCAGCCGAGGAGTTCGTCGTGCAGCGTATAACGGCCGGACCACCATGACCTTCGGGTGGGAAGCGTGGTGAGATTATCAGGGAAGTGCCAATCGAAGACGACGCCTTGCGCCGCCAGGCGGTCGATGTTCGGGGTGTGTATCCAGGGGTTTCCGTATGCGCCTAAATAAGCGGATTGAAGCCCGTTGGCACAAATCACGAGACAATGCGGCATTTTCGGTTCGTGTCCGGTCGATAGGAGTGGGCTCGCGATGTCGCGTGACCTGAAAAGTGCGGATGACGTATTCCGCAAAATCATTATAATCCAAAATAACTTATCTCAAGAACGAGCGACCGCTCGGTTCCGCACTGACAAGACCTCAAGGACTGTTCCGTTTCGAAGGAGTGAGCGACAGATGAACGGCAACGCACGGATTCGCAGGTCGTTGATGGCCCTTGGCATTTTCGCGGCTCTCCAGGCCGGTATCGGCCAGGCGCCGGGGCAGATTCGAAGCGTGATGGATCACGCGCAATTGTCCGACATCCTGAATTCGAAGCCGCAGGGGCCCGAAGCCGAAAGGATCGCGAAAGATATCCGAATTTGGTTCGGAGACAAGGATCTCACCAAAGGTGCCAGGCCTAAGGTAGACGGCATCAATGTGGCGTTCGCGATCGAGGCCGACAAGCCTGCCGCACCGCCTGTGATCCTGGACACCTTCAAGGGCGTGAGCCTTCAGCTCAACCGCCTGGGCGATACGAATTTGTACGTGGCTTCGGTGGGCCTGCGCCCGGGTTCTTCGTGGCACTGGGCCTATCGAATCGGCCCCGTCGAGACTTCGAGCGGCACGCTGGAAGTGTATCTGCCCCATCATGACAACGTGCGAGACCCGGCGAATCCGAAGGGCGCGACGAAGGAAATGGGAGTTTTCGAGTCGAAGATCTTCCCGGGGACGACGCGTCGCTGGTGGATTTACGTCCCCGCCCAGTACGACGGCACGGAGCCGGCGGCCGTGATGGTGTTCCAGGATGGTCAAAACTATAAGGACTTCGTGCCCGACGTATTCGACAATCTGATCGCCCGCAAGGAGATGCCGGTGACCGTCGGGATTTTCGTCGAACCCGGGAAACTGGCCGGCGGCAAGTCGAACCGAAGCTTCGAGTACGACACACTCTCAGACCAGTACGCCCGGTTCCTGCTCGAGGAAATCCTGCCGGAAACCGAAAAGCACGTGAAGCTGAAGAAGGACGCCGCCAGCCGGGCGATCGCCGGGATCAGCTCAGGCGGAATCTGTGCCTTCACGGTCGCCTGGGAGCGGCCTGATCAGTTCTCCAAGGTGCTTTCGTGGGTGGGCAGCTTCACCAATATCGCCAGCGGGCCCAGCGGTCGTGCCGGTGGGCATAACTATCCCGCTTTGATCCGGAAGTCGCCCGAAAAGCCGATTCGCATTTTCCTGCAGGAAGGATCGAACGACCTGGACAACGAACACGGCAACTGGCCGCTGGCTAATCAGCAGATGGCAAGAGCACTGCGGTTCAAGGGTTATGACTATCAGTTCGTGATGGGCGAAGGCTTCCATTCGAACCTGCACGGCAAAGCCATTCTGCCGGATTCGCTGCGCTGGCTGTGGCGTGACGAATCGAAAGAAGAAAAAGCCGAGAAATGACCGCCGCGAGCGGTCTTCGATGAACGATCGATGCGGGGAGCGGACGGACCGCTTCCCGTTTTTCGTTTCCGGTTCGATGATTCGTGCCGAACTTCCCCCGCCGGCGGGTCTTTTACGGTCCGGCGGATTCGTGTATGTTCTGGATTCGCCGAGCTTCGCGCAAGACGAAGCCGCCCGGCTTACCCGCCCTGAATCGCCTGGATCCGCCTTCGAAAATGTCTGATTCATCCTCGCGCAGCGTGAAGTTGCCCACGGCCTCGGAAGTCATCGTTTTCAAGGATTCGGCATCCGCGTGTCGCGCGGCCGCGGACCGCATCGCCGAGGTGATCCGCCGATCGGCGAGCCCGAAACTGGGGCTGGCGACCGGCTCGACTCCGATCCCGGTCTATGCCGAGCTGGTCGCGAAGCATCGCTCCGGTTCGCTCGATTTCGCTCATGTTCATAGCTTCAATCTCGACGAGTATTACCCGCTCAGCCCGCTGAACGATCAGAGCTACCGGTGGTTCATGAATCACCATCTTTTCGGCCATGTCGGCATTCCGGCCAATCAGGCCCATGTGCTGGACGGCACCGTCCCGGCCTGGGCCTCGGACGAACACGCGGCCCAGTTCGATCGCTGGATCGAAACGGCGGGCGGGCTCGACCTTCAGCTTCTGGGCATCGGGCGTAACGGACACATCGGTTTCAACGAGCCCGAGGAAATGAATCTGGCGAAGGCCGTCGATTTGCCGACGCGGCGAATCGAGCTGCATCCGGTGACACGCACCGATGCCGCACCGGCTTTCGGTGGCCTGGAACACGTGCCGACGCACGCACTGACCGTCGGTACGCGGCAGATTCTCAAGGCTCGGCATATCCTTATCCTGGCGTTCGGGGCCGGCAAGGCCGAAGCCGTGGCCGCATCGCTGCAGGGACCGCCGACATCGCGGGTGCCGGCATCGCTGCTGCAGACGGTCGCCGATCGCGTCGTCTGGCTGCTCGACGAAGCGTCGGCCGCGCGCATTGCCACATGCTGATTCGCACGTCGCCGGGTCCGGAATCTGGCGTCTCAGGCATCGAAATCTACCCAACCGAAAAAATCGGACCGAGAAATGCAATCCGCCATCTGGATTCAACAGCATAACCCGACCGGCTATTGGGGCTTGTCCACACTGATCGCCGCTTCTCCGCTGGTCGTGTTGCTGGGACTCCTGATCACGGGCAAGGCGAACGCCTGGCAGGCGGCCTGGGCAGGTTTGATCACGGCTTTCGGCGTCGCGACGACGGTTTTCGAAATGCCGCTGGATCTGGCGGCACGGGCCACGGTCGTCGGAGCGGTGTTTTCGGCGTTCCGTATTATCTGGCTTATCACGGGGGCGGTTTTTCTTTACGACATCGCCGTGAAAACCGGCCAGTTCGAGATCATGAAGGCTTCGATCGCCGGGCTTTCGGGCGACCGCCGCATTCAGGCCGTGCTGGTGGCCTTCGCATTCGGGGCGTTCATCGAAGGGGCAGCCGGTTTCGGTGCTCCGGTGGCGATTTCGGCGGCGTTTCTCGTCGGCCTCGGCTTCAAGCCCATGCAGGCGGCGATCTTGTGTCTCGTCGCGAACACGGCGCCCGTCGCCTGGGGCGGGCTGGGCACGCCGATCCGTACCTTGGGCGCGGTGACGAGTCTGGATGTCGAAGCGATCTCGGCCGTTTCAGGTCGCATTCTGCCCCCGGTTTCGTTCATCGTGCCGATTTGGCTGGTGACGATGATGTGCGGCTTTCGCGGCGCGATGGCCATCGGCCCGGCCCTGGCCGTGATCGGCGGCGTCTTTTCCGTTGTGCAGTGGTTCTGGTCGAACCACGTCGGCTTCGAACTCGTGGACATCGTCTCGTCGCTTTCGAGCCTGGCGGCGGCCGTCGTTCTGCTGAAATTCTGGAAGCCGAAACACGAATGGCATTTTCCGGACGAGCCGCCACCCACGATCGTCGCCGAGGCGATCCCTGTCCGAAGCGTCGCCCGGGCCTGGGCTCCATTCGGAATTCTCACGATTCTCGTCATGGTCTGGGGCATTCCGGCCGTCAAAAAAGGATTAAGCGAATTCGGTGACTTCCGCCAGGAAATGCCGGGGCTGCACAAGGTAGTGGCCAAGAGCGAAGCCCTCACCGGCCGAACCGTGCCCGACCCGAAGAAAGATCTGGAAGACGCGTTCCTGGAGATCGTCCCCGCAAGTTCCACCGGCACCGCCACGATGATCGCGGCCGTGATTTCAGGCCTCTTTCTCGGGCTCGGGCCTATGGAACTGCTGCGCATGTTCTGCGGAACGCTGGCCAGGCTGCGGCCCGCCATGGCCGCGATTCTCGGCATGCTGTGCCTGGGTTACGTGACGAAATATGCGGGAATGGATGCCGTGCTCGGCCTTGCGATGACTCGCACCGGGGCCAATTTTTATCCCGTTTTCGCGGCTCTGCTCGGCTGGCTGGGTGTGGCGCTGACCGGCTCCGACACGGCTTCGAACGTCCTGTTCGGTAATCTGCAGGTGATCACGGCCGAAAAGCTGGGGCTGAGCCCGCTGCTGATGGCTTCAGCGAACACGACGGGCGGGGTGATGGGCAAGATGATCGACGCCCAGTCGATCGTCGTCGCGGCCGCGGCGACGGGCGAACATGGCCAGGAAGGGGCGATTCTGCGAGCGGTTCTGGGGCATTCGCTCGCGCTGGCGCTGATCGTCGGCGCGATTGTCTGGCTCTACGCACATGTGATACCTTGGGCCGTCCAGATCTGACAGTCGAATCCCGGCGTTCGCTCGCCGAGAGTTTCGCCCTGTTTTCGCTGCATCGACACAAGGTATTCGAGAAGATGAAATTCGCGACGATCGAAACGGAACATGGCCCACGCGCCTGCCTGCTGACCGATGGCCACTATGTGGACCTGCATGCGGCGGATCCATCGCTGCCACCCAGCGTGAAGGCGATCCTCGCGATGGGAAAGGCCGGCCTGGAAAAGGCTGCCGCGGCGGCTGCGAAGCCGGGCACGGTTCGATTCGATCCTTCGGCCGTCAAACACCTTGCCGTCGTTCCGGACCCGCAGAAGATCATTTGCCTCGGGCTGAACTATCGGGATCACGCGATCGAATCCGGCATGGATATTCCGCCTGAGCCGGTTCTCTTCAGCAAATATCCTTCAGCCCTGACCGGACACGGTTCGCCGATCGTCCTGCCTGCGGTTTCGGACCAGGTCGATTACGAGGCCGAACTGGTCATCGTCATCGGTCGTCGTGCGAAGCACGTATCTCAGGAAAATGCCATGGATTACGTCGCCGGCTTCGCGGTCGGCCACGATGTTTCGGCCCGCGACTGGCAGCTCAACAAACCGGGCAAGCAGTGGATGGCCGGCAAGACGTTCGACACGTTCGCTCCGGTCGGCCCGGTGCTCGTGACCCGTGACGAAGTGCCGAACCCTTCGGCCCTGGGGATTCGTCTCAGGCTCAACGGGCAGACGATGCAGAACTCCACGACCGCGCAACTGATTTTCGACGTACCGTATACGATTGCGTACCTTTCGAAGATCGTCACCCTCGAGCCGGGGGATCTGATCTTCACCGGCACGCCGCCGGGCGTCGGCATGGCCCGCAAGCCGCAAGTGTGGCTCAAGCCGGGAGATATCGTCGAAGTCGAAATCGACGGCCTGGGAACGCTTTCGAATCCGGTGATCGCCGAAGCCTGACGGATCGCTCATTCGGACCGGTCGCTTCAATATCCCGGCCGATCGAATCACGGTCGGCCGGGCGGCTAGTTCGGTTCGTCCGAAACTTCGTGCCAGGTTATGGTTGCGCTGTCCAGCTCGAGCGTCGCGAAGGTCCATTTCGGGGCGCGATGCAGGGCCCCGGGATTGATGAACCGGGTCGGCCCCTGCTGGAAATCGGTCGCAATGTGGCTGTGGCCGAAGAGGAGATAGTCGGGCTCCTGGGCGGCAAGTTTCTGAAGCAGACGAGGGTTGTCGCCGTGGGTCATGCCGATTCGGGCATTGCCGATGGTGACAAGGCCGTCGTAGCCGAGATCGAAGGCACCCGCGTTCAGGATCGCAGGACGCAACTGGCCCGGGTCGTCATTGTTTCCGTAAACGAAATAAGCAGGAAACGACTTGTCCGTAAGGACTTCGATCATGGTCGGGCGGGTGACGTCGCCGCAGTGCAGGAGGGCCTGGACGCCCAGTTTGCGGAATTTGCGTAATGCCCGTTCCGAGCGATCCGATTGATTGTGCGTATCCGAGATGATGCCGATGAGCATTTCGAAAGGGCCCTTGGTGACCGAGAGGCAGAGCGGGTCGTCCTGTCACGAACCGGGCGAACGGGAAGACGAATTTTATCGGATTCGCCGGCTGGCGTCACTGCCCATGCCAGTATCGCCCAAGTTCAAGAGGCGAAAAGGGATGGTCGAAGGCTTGCCAGTATCTTTTGGATTTCTTTCGCAGGCGAAGATTCGGAGAATTCGGGCCGACGGCATGGATTCGCCCGGAATTCGGGGTTAGAATGCCATTGCGGCGAAATTCGTCGTCATTCTGCGCAGGTCTGCGATCGAACAAACGACACTGTGGACCCGTATCAGAATTGACGGCATACTACGTTCGCATCGAACGGCCCATGTCGGGTCGTTCAGCGGTCGACCGAGAGGAAACGGCGGCCGCGGGTGATTTCCGTCCTGATTTCGTAAAGAAATTGCGGAAAAGCACCCTGGATCAGCCCGCGATTCGCGGGGAGGGATGAAAAAATGGCTACGGTATTGGACACGCGCACGACTTTCCGGACGGACAAGACGGTTCGGTTCGCCCATCGTTACAAGATGGTCGTTCCGGAGCGTACGAAGACGGCCGCCGTACCTGCGCGGAGGATGTGGGCTGAAGCCCCTGACGCCGGGAATACCCGACGCGGAGCCGAAGCAGGCGAAATGTGGACACGAAACGCCGAAGCGCCTGAATCAGGCCATGGGCGTTGAGACGAAGGAGCACCGAGATTCCTACATTGGTCGATTCGGGGGCTGAGCGGTCGCGCCAGGTTCTTCCGGGCCTCACGGGTTCGGAATCTGAAGGCACCACCGCCCCGTTCTGCCGGCCAGTGAGCTTCCGGGATCTTCGCCAGGGCCAACTCCACCGCACAAGTCGACCGGGTGGAACGCCTGAGGCCTAACGGATCCCCTGAGCCACTGCTTAGATTCGAAAGAGCCTCGACTGGCCGGTCAGGCCCGCTACTCTGGACCCGAGCCTGCATTCATGCCGGCTCGGGTCTTTCGTTCAGATTCCGGACGACACCCTTGATTTGTGATTGCGAAGTGATATCATTTTGATAAGTCGACGATCGAAGTGATCGTTTCCGTTCGTATTTCACCGAAAAAGAAAGAGGCGTGCGATGACGAGCGAAAAAGTGACGGTCGGGCAAAGTGGCTGGTTCCACCTGGTTTTGACGCTCGGAATGACGCTGTTCGCGGCTGCCGTTTTCGGCTTCGCGATTCTGGTCAAAAATCCCTGGTGGCTGGCGATCGCCATCCCCGTTTTGACGCTTTCGTTTGTCTGGTGGGCCGGGTTCTTCACGCTTCAACCGAATGAAGCGTCACTCCTCTCGTTTTTCGGCCCTTATGTCGGCACGGTCCGCAAGGACGGCTTCTACTGGGTCAACCCGTTCTACACCAAGCGGAAAATTTCGCTGCGTGCTCGAAACCTGGAAGGCGCCAAGCTGAAGGTCAACGATAAGAGGGGCAACCCGATCGAAATCGGCGTGGTCGTCGTCTGGCGTGTCGAAAACACGGCTGCCGCTGTGTTCGATGTGCAGGCCTACGAGGAATACGTGCAGATTCAGAGCGAATCGGCCGTGCGTCATCTGGCCGGGGCTTACGCATACGATCATGGTTCGGGTGACGATGCCGACAAGAACGAACTGACCTTGCGCGACAGCACGGAAGAAGTCAGTGCCACGCTGCTTCAGGAGCTGCGTGAACGACTGCACAAGGCGGGCGTGGAAGTCGAAGAAGCCCGAATTACGCACCTGGCTTACGCACCGGAGATCGCCAGCGTGATGTTGCGTCGGCAACAGGCCGAAGCGATCATCGCCGCACGGCAGAAGATCGTCCATGGCGCGGTGAGCATGGTGGAAATGGCGCTTCGGGAATTGTCCGAAAAAGAGATCGTCGAACTTGACGCCGAGCGCAAGGCCGCCATGGTCAACAACTTGCTCGTGATTCTCTGCGGCGAGGCCGAAGCCCGGCCTGTCGTGAACGCCGGAACCCTGTACGGCGGATGATTTCGCCCGACGGCAGGCGGTTCGTGCCGGTCGCGCACGTGCCGCCTGCGATCCGGGTCTGGAAAGTCGCTATCGTCGTCAACCGGAAATACGACGGCATGGAAGGAGAGGAGTTCGGTCGATCATGAAAACGAGAAAGAGCTTTTTGTTGCGGATCGACCCCCGGCTCTTCCAGGAACTGGAAGCCTGGGCAGCAGCCGAATTCCGCAGTGTCAACGCCCAGGTCGAATTCCTGCTCAGGGACTGTGTCAGCCGTCGCCGAAAGGCGATCCCTTCGGGTGATCTGCCGATCGGCCCGGCGGCGGAGTCCGCTCCTGAATCGAACGACGATTCGGATTGATTCGAATTCACGAACGAGATCGAAATCAGGCACATGGTCGCGAAGGCGGATCGGAATCCGCCTTTTCGATTTCCCGGCGTTCGCTATGCTGATTCAGAAGAGCGGCACCAGCCGTGGCGATTTCGGCACCCCGGATTTCGGTCGGTTCACGGAAGGTACGTATGGAAACGAAGCGTTCTGCATGGAGCCGATCGTACCGGAATTTCTCAAGCGCGTTCGGCACGGCATGGCTGATCGTCATCGTTCTCGCCATGTTCACCGGTGGTCAGATAGGCCGTTGGGGCGGTGTGATTTTGCCCGTGCAGTTTTTCGGCAGTCTGTCGTATGCGATCCTTCGGAATCGGCGGCGCAGGTCGCGCCAACGAAGGCGGGAAGCTCCGGCTTTCGAGGGCACGCGGTTCGTGCCAATTTAAGGAAAAGAAGTTCTCCGGGCTGGAGCTCGGAGGTCCCAGGGGCAACTAACGGGAAATCGAGTTCTCCTGGCTGGAGTTCGGAGGTCCCGGGATCAACTAACGCGAAATCGAGTTCTCCGGGCTGAAGCTTGGAGGGCACAGGGAATGAGTCAACGGAAAAGGCACGGCGAAGACTCGCCGTGCCTTTCGGTTTCATGACCTCAAGAGTGCCGAAACCGGCAAGGGTCACTTGATGAAGAGCATTTCCTGGTAGGTCGGCAACGGCCAGAAGTCGTCGGCGACCATGGTTTCCAGCTTATCGGCGGCTTCGCGAACTGACAGCATGGCGGGGATCACGACATCGCGCGAGTAGGTGGCATGCGCGAGCGAATCGCCGTCGGCGTGGTGATCGGAAACCTTGCTGAGTTTCTCGACACGTTCCTGAAGGGAAGCGATCGTCGAGGTCAGATCGTTGAGAAGACCGAGCTGCGAGGCCGGGACTTCGACTCCGGCACCCTTGAGGGCGGCGACGGAAGCTGCGATCTGGGTCTGATATCGCAGGCAGGCCGGGATGATCTGCTTTTTGGCGATCTGGGCCGTGAGCTGCGCTTCGATGTTGATGGCCTTCTTGTAGCCTTCCAGGAGGATTTCGTAACGGGCGTGAATTTCCCGTTCGGTAAAGATGCCGTATTTTCCGAACAGTTCGATCGACTCGGGAGTCACGAAGTCGGGCAGGCTTTCCACCGTGGTCTTGCGGTTGGGCAGGCCACGTTTGGCGGCTTCGGCGTGCCAGGCTTCGCTGTAACCGTCGCCGTTGAAGATGACGGCCTTGTGATCTGAGATGATCTTCTGCAGCAGCTTCTGAATTTCCGGATTCAGATCTTCGCCCTTCTTGCCGGTCTTTTCGAGCTCGGTGGCGATGAAGTCAAGGCTTTCGGCGACGATCGTGTTGAGGACGACGATCGGGCCGGCGATCGACTGGCTGGAGCCGACGGCCCGGAATTCGAACTTGTTACCCGTGAAGGCGAAGGGGCTTGTCCGGTTCCGGTCGCCGGCATCCTTCGGCAGAGTGGGCAGGACGCTGGCGCCGATCTTCATTTCGCCGCCGGTCTTGGTGCTCTTGGCTCCGCCCTTTTCGATCTGCTCGACGATGTCCTGAAGCATGTCGCCCAGGAAGACGGAGATGATCGCCGGCGGGGCTTCGTTGGCACCCAGACGGTGGTCGTTGGCGGCCGATGCGATCGCCAGGCGCAGGAGTTTGGAGTACTTGTGCACGGCGCGGATGACGGCCGTCATGAAGACCAGGAACTGGGCGTTGTCGTGCGGCGTGGCACCGGGCTTGAGCAGGTTGTTGCCCTGTTCGTCGCTCATGGACCAGTTCAGGTGCTTGCCCGAACCGTTGACGCCGGCGAACGGCTTTTCATGGAGGATCAGTTCCATGCCGTAACGCTGGGCGACCCGCTTCATGGTTTCCATGACGAGCATGTTGTGGTCGGTGGCGACGTTGGCCTGTTCGAAAACGGGAGCGATTTCGTACTGGGCCGGGGCGACTTCGTTGTGTCGCGTCTTCACCGGGACGCCGAGCTTGTAAAGCTCATGCTCGGCTTCCTGCATGAAGGCCAGTACGCGCTCGGGGATCGAGCCGAAGTAGTGGTCTTCCATTTCCTGGCCCTTGGGCGGCTTGGCGCCGAAGAGCGTGCGGCCGGCGTTGAGCAGGTCCAGGCGGGCGAAGTAGAAGTTGCGGTCGATCAGGAAGTATTCCTGTTCCGGCCCGCATGTCGATTCGACACGCGAGGAAGTCGATCCGAACAGCTTGAGGATACGCACAGCCTGCGCCGAGAGGGCATCGATGGAACGCAGCAGAGGGGTCTTCTTGTCGAGGGCCTCGCCCGTCCACGAGCAGAACGCCGTCGGGATGCACAGTGTGGATCCGTTCGGGCTGTCCAGAATGAAGGCAGGGCTGGAAGGGTCCCAGGCCGTGTAGCCGCGGGCTTCGAAAGTGGCCCGGATACCGCCCGAGGGGAAGCTGGAGGCGTCAGGCTCGCCGCGGATCAGTTCGCCGCCGCCGAATTCCATGATGATTTTGCCGTCGGCCGTCGGCATGACGAACGAGTCATGCTTTTCGGCGGTCAGGCCGGTCATCGGCTGAAACCAGTGGGTGTAGTGCGTGGCGCCCTTTTCGAGTGCCCATTCCTTCATTGCCGTGGCGACGACATCGGCCACGTTCGGGTCAAGCGGCTCGCCCTTCTTGATCGTCTTCTGCAGGGACTTGTAAATCGCTTCCGGCAGTCGGGCACGCTGCACTTCGTCGGAGAATACGGCCGAAGCAAAAATTTCCTTGACGTCGGAATCCTTGATTTTGGATTTACGATCAGCCAGGTTGAAGTTCGTGACGGCTCGGACCGCGTTAAGTCGAGTCGATTCGGACATGTTCGGAGAGGCTCCCTTCGGTGTGTCGAGTGTAGGCCGGGCCCGATTCGGTTGTCTTCGAACCCGAGAGAAATTCGTGGGACTCGATCAGGAACGAAACTGCACGCTTCGTTCGCAGTCTACTAGATAGCAAATCTCGGGCCGAAACCAGGGTACCAGCGTCGAAGTCTTAAGAAAAATCGATCGTGCGTTTCGGAAAACTGGTCGAGAAAAATGGTTCCGGAGCGTCTTATGCGACCGAGGATCGGCAAAAACGAAAATCGGCTCGCCGGAGGCGAGCCGAGTCGAAACCTGATGCACTTGTGAGTGCCCGGAATTTCGTCATTTGCCCAATTTCGCCAAAGCGGCTTTGGGGTCTTTCTCGAAATCCTTGACGCAGCCCTTGCAGCAAAGGAAAGCGGTCTTGCCTTCGGCGCTGACTTTGATCGGGACGCCCATGGCGCCAAGATGCTCGCCAGAGATCAGGCAGGTCGCCTGAGCGAGAGCCAGAGCCTGGTCTTCTTTGGCCGCCAGCTTGGCGATTTCGGCCTTTTCTTCGGCATTCAAGGCCGCCGACTCATTCTTCGGGGCTTCGATCTTCGGCGAGTCGGTCTTCGGCGCCTCGATCTTCGGCGTGTCAGCCTTGGGGGCTTCGGCCTTCGGAGCTTCAGCCTTCGGGGCTTCAGCCTTTGGGGCTTCGGCCTTCGGAGCTTCGGCCTTGGGGGCTTCGGTTTTCGGAGCTTCGGCTTTGATGCGCGAAGCCGGGTCGGGATTCACCGTGCCGGGGGCAGGTGCCGGACCGCTGTCGACGGGAACGGTGGTGGAACCGCCACAACCGACCAGGAAAAGGGTGGTTCCGAATGTCAGGGATGCCAGCAGGCTGCTCGAAAACTTCATGAGAAGAATTCTCCAGGTGGGACGATGCGCTGAGCCAGGGGGCTTCATCTTGTCGAAGATGAACACCAACGACCCCGATTGTAAGGTCCGGAACACCGCCCGCCAAGTGTCATGCATTCGGAACGTCCGATATGTCTTCGGCCGGCGGATTCTCGGCGATCGGCGATTCCCGCGGATTATGTTCATCGGAAGCGGATCGTTCAGGCGCACTTCGGCCCCGGTAAAAGTTGCGGCCAGGGTCGCAGGAATGAACGCGATCCGTCCAGAGGCCGGCCTCGGGAACCGGCGAGTTGGCGCTGACCGTCTGGGCCGTGCGCAGGGCGCGGGCGATCGCGTTGACCTTGGCGTCCATATCGTCGATTTCCGCAAGCAGAAACGATTCCAGCGTTTGCGGATAGACGGGCGAACCGAATTCCGTACGGCCATGGTGCGACAATACGGCGTGTTCGAGCCTCAGCAGCGTTTCGTCGTCGAGGGGCGGATCGAGCCGGCCAGCGGCTTCGCGGATCATGTCCCGGCCCATCACGATATGACCCAGCAGCTTGCCTTCCAGCGTGTAGGTGGCTTCCGACTTGCGGTCGTGGCTCAGTTCGACGGCTTTGCCGATGTCGTGCAGGATGGCCCCGAGGATCAGGATGTCCGTTCGCAGCGGCGGGTTCAGGTCTTCGTAATAGTTGGCGTAATGCTCGCCCACGAAAGCGGCCAGGCGGGTCATGCTCCAGATGTGTTCCAGCCAGCCGGTCTGAATGGCATGGTGCATGCGGCTGGCGGCGGGAAGTGTGGAAAGGACCTGCCAGTTCTCTTCGAAAAGCAGATTCACGAGCCGGATCAGGCGGACGTCTTTGACATATTTGTCGAGCAGCACATCGATCTTGGCTTTCAGGACGTCGGGTGTCCAGCGCGAGCATTCGACGAGCAGTGACCAGTCGAAATTGGCGGCCAGTTCCGGATCGTCCTCGATGCGTGCGAACGCGTGAACCTCGAGCGTCGGGGCGTATTTCGGGTCACGTTGCGAAAGGGTGCCTTCGATCCAAAGCGCGTCGCCGGGCGTCCAGTTCTGGCACCACCGGAACAGGTCGCTGGCATTCCAGGCCTTCGCCTCGACACGACCCGTCTTGTCTCGGAAAACGCACTGGTAGTACGGGTCGCCCTTGGATGTCGTTTTCCTTTCCCGGCTCAGGAACTGAAGATAACTGCAGAAGCGTTTGCCGACCTGAAACTCCGCGACAGTCGCCCATTCGGTCTCGGCAGAACCTTTTGCCCCGAAGTTACGGTCGCTCATGACGAAATTCTCCCGAATCACGAAAATCGAACGGAGCCGTGCCGACGACGTTTGACCGCATTTCCATGGGAATGATAACATTCCGAAACGCGGGAAACGAACCGGAACGACCCGAAATCCTCGAACGAGAATTCCAATTATGACCGCTTCGTCCGATCGCGTCATCGATTCGGTCACTCTGGCCCGAGCCGGCGCATTCGCCGATGGAGCCAAACTTTCGGATTTCGCCGCACGGCGGTGGGATGCCGTCGTCGTGGGTGCCGGTCACAATGGTCTGGCGTGTTCGTGGTACCTGGCTCGGCAGGGGCTGAAAGTTCTGGTGCTCGAAGCCCGTGAGCGGGTCGGCGGGGCCTGCACCATCGCCGAGCCCTTTCCCGGCTACAAACTCGGCCCCTGCGCCTATCTGGCAGGCCTTCTGCATCCGACGGTCATCTCCGAAATGGGGCTGCCGGAACGTGGCTTCCACTGGACACCCGCCGTTTCGGGCATGTTCGTGCCATTTCGGGACGGCCGGTCGATCCAGTTCTGGGATGACGACGAACGCTGCGACGAGGAAGTCCGCCGCTTCGCACCTCAAGACCTTGCCGGCTTTCAGGCGATGTGCCAGCTCAAGGCCCGCGTGCGCGACAAACTGAGACCCGATGGGCCGAACGATCTCTGGCTGGAGCCGAACCCGACACGAGAGATGATCGAAGACCGGCTGGGCGACGATCCGCTGGCGCGCAAACTGCTTTTCGATTGGTCGATGGCCGATTTGCTCGACCATTTCCTCACGGACGATCACCTGAGATCCGCCCAGCTCGGGCAGGGCGTGATCGGCACCAATGCCAGCCCGCTGGATCCGGGAACAGCCTCCGTTCATTTTCATCATGCCTCCGGCCGGCTCGGCGGCATGCCGGGGCAGTGGGGCTATGTGCGCGGCGGCATGGGCATGGTTTCGTTCCTGATGGCCGATGCGGCTCTGGCCGCCGGCGTGACGATCCGGACGGGCGTTCCGGTAGGCGAGATCATTCCAGGCGAAGGCGTCGTTCTGGAATGCGGCACGCGGATCGGGGCGGGCGTGGTCGTTTGCAACGCGGACCCGAGAAAGGCCCTGGGAATGCTCGGAAGCCATGCCGATTCGTCCTGGAAGGCCCGTGTGACAAGCGTGCCGATCGAAGGATGCACCGTCAAATTGAACGTGGCCTTGCGTGAGATGCCGAATTTCCGAGCCCGGCCAGGTACGTTCGAAACGCATCACTTGGGGCAGATCAATACGCCATTGACTCGCGACCAGTGGAGCGAATCGTACGCCACGGCCAAGCGTGGCGAGCTGCCCGGCCCGATCTGGACGGAATTGTATTTTCAGACGGCCCACGACCCCTCCGTCGCTCCGGCAGGCCGCCACACGATGAGCGTTTTCGCCCAATACGTGCCGCATACGTTCGCGAACGGGAAATCGTGGGACGACATGCGATGCTCCGTGCAGGATCGTGTCATCGGCACGATCGCGGACTATTGCTCGAATCTTCCGGACGCCATCGAGCACGTGCAAGTGCTGGGCCCGCAGGATATCGAGCGGGAAGTGGGCCTGACCGGCGGGCACATTTTTCAAGGCGAATGTCTGCCGGAATACATGTGGGAGAATCGACTGACGGCCCGGACGCCCATGCAAGGCTTCTACCTGTGCGGCGCTGCGACACACCCCGGCGGATCGGTGATCGGAGTGAACGGCCGGAATGCGGCGATGGAAGTGCTGAGATCGCGGTCGAAGTCGTAAGCACCGGTCGATTGCATCACGATCATTCAGAGAATTTCAATTCCACGATCACGGGACGGTGGTCCGAGGCCATCGGTTCATCGATGACTCGTCGCTCAGTCATTTCGATGCCCTTCGCGGGCTTCAGGATGACGTAATCGATCAGCCGGTTCGGCTTTTCGGCCGGGAAGCTGACGAGCCCCGGGGCGTCGTTCGCGACGGTCCAGAACTTCTTCAGAATCTTCAGCGGCTCGCTTTCGGGATAAGCGTTCAAGTCGCCGGCCAGAATGGTGAGCGTGGCGTCTTCGCCGTAAATCTCGTTGATCTTTTCGGCCTGCCGCTGGCGGAATGTGTCGTTGGCGTGATGGAGGTGGGTGGTGACGAACCGGATTTTCCGGCCATCGACTTCCGTCACGGCTTCGAATGCGATGCGCCGTTCTCTGTCCGGCTCGCCAGGCAGCCAGTGAATTTTCGTCTCGCCGATCGGGAAACGGGACAGGATCGCCTGACCGTAATCGCCTCCGGCATAGTCGATGGCTTTGCCGAATGAGCCGTGAAGACCGGTGAGTCGAGCCAGTTCTGCCGTCTGGTCGGCTTTCGCCGTGCGCGTCGTGCCTCGGTCGACTTCCTGGAGGGCGACCAGATCGGGCCGTGCGTCGCGAATGACTTTCGCGATGCGCTGCAGGTCGACCTTGTCGTCCATGCCCCGGCCATGATGGATGTTGTAGCTCAGCACTCGCAGTGTCCGCACGCTGCTATCGCCTTTCGAAGCCGAGGCAGCCCCGTAGGCCAGAACGGCCGTGACGGGGAAGTGATCGGAAGGCGTGCGGCCGTTACGGGACGTGCGATCGATGGCGGCGCCGCGTACTTCGAAATTGGGCGAGCAGCCGATCCAGTCGATCCGGGCACCTTTGGTCACATTGGGATCGAAACCGTTGAAAGTACCTTCGGAATCGGTTCTGGCGGGATGCGCTTTGCGGAACGTATCGAACAGAACGGGCCGATTTTCACCATCCGGAGCGAAAAGGGCGTCATAGGGCGCGGTCGCTTCGGCGGTATTGAAATCGCCGGTGACGATCACACGGCAACCCTGGGCGAGTTCAGCGATTTTGCGGCGTATCAGGCGTGAAGATTCGAGCCGGGCCTGCAGGCCGCGATGATCGAAATGGGTATTGAAATATGCGATGGGCAAGTCGGCGGGGCTTTGCCTGTCCCGGAGCTTCACCCAGGTGACCATGCGGGGCAGGGAACTGTCCCAGCTTTTGCTGCCGACGATGTCAGGGCTCTCGGACAGCCAGAAATGGCCGCCGGAGAGCTTTTCGAAGCGGGATTTGCGAAAGAAAAGGGCCATCATTTCGCCCTGGTCGGCGCCGTCGTCACGCCCCGCTGCGAGCACTTCGAAATCGGTCAGAGCCTCCTTCAGAAAGTCTCGCTGACTGGCCAGAGTTTCCTGCGTGCCGAGCAAGTCGGGTGCGAATGCCTGGATCGTATCGAGAAGAAATTCCTTGCGTTTCGGCCAGGCGTTATCGCCGTCGCTGTCCGTCGCGAAACGGATATTGAAACTCATGACCCGAATGTCGTCGGCCGATCGGGCGAATGAGGGCATGATCGCGATCCAGGCGAGAGCGAAAAGTGCCAGTTTATAGGGGCGTTTCATTTGCGGATGGCTCGACGGTTGACGTTCGGCGGGATCGATTCGTTCGCTTCGGTGGTTCGGCCTTCTTCGATCACCAGAATCGGCGAACCGGATTCGAATCATGTGTGCATCGTATGAAATCCGCAAGAAAATCGCTCGCTTCGAACGGAAAAAAAGGCGGGGAGAAATTTCTCCCCGCCTTTTCGAATCGAACGTCAGCGTCGGCCACGGTCTTTTCAGTGTGAATGGCCGTGATGGCCGCCGAAGCTTTGCGGATTGTAGGGCAAGGCCGGGGCGTTACCCGTCGTGTTCGGAAGACGCCGGTTGGACGTCATCGCGGCTGTCGGGAAAAGCCGGAATTCGGTGTTGTAGTTGCCGAGTCCGTCGATCTGGAGGAATTCGGCGGGCACATGGTCCTCAGGCCGGATGTGGATGCTCATCTGTCCATCCTTTTCGAGGCGGGCCAGATCTTGTCTCTTCCGGTTGTTGAGGTAGTTCGCCACGTTGTGAGAGCACGTGATGTTGATACGACGGATGTCGTTCCGGTTGGCCGCCAGGGCCAGGATCCGCATCACGTCGATCGACATGCTCTCAGGCGTTTTGGTGACGCCCTGGCCGATGCAGTGCGGGCAATCTTCGTAGATCGACCGTTTGATGCTGGGGCGAATCCGCTGACGGGTCATTTCGATCAGGCCGAACTGGCTCATCCGCAGAATTTTCGTGCGTGCACGGTCGCGACGGATCGCATCGCGCAGGGCACGTTCGACACCCCGGCGGTGGCGTTCCTCACGCATGTCGATGAAGTCGTTGACGATTACGCCACCCAGGTCACGCAGGCGAAGCTGCCGGGCGATTTCCTTGGCGGCTCGCAGGTTCATTTCGTAGGCGGTTCGTTCGGCGTCGTCTTCGACGCGGAAGTTGCCGGAGTTGACGTCGATCGCCACGAGGGCTTCGGTCTGGTCGATGACGATCGAGCCGCCGTCCGGAAGTGGCACATGCCGCATGCCGATCTTGGCGATCTCGTCTTCGATACCGTATTTGTGGAACAGCGGCGTCTTCTCTTCGTAGAGCTTGAGACGATCCGCGAATTTGGGCATGACGTTGTTCAGGAACTCGTGTGCCCGTTCGTAGGCCGAGGGCTCGTCGATCCAGATCGTGTCGATCTCGGAATTGAAAATGTCCCGGATGGTCCGGATGATCATGTCCGATTCCTGGTAGATCGGTGCGGGCGATTTGGTCCGCTTGATCCGCCGGAGAATCGTCTTCCAGAGCCTCAGAAGGTAAGCGAGATCGCGGGCGAGGTCGCGCTTGGAGCGGTCCACGCCGGCGGTTCGCACGATGAAGCCAAGCCCCTTGGGGGGATTGAGCTGGTTCATCAGGTCACGCAGTTTGCGGCGCTGGCTATCATCCGCGATTTTCCGCGACACGCCGACCCGGTTCAGCCCGGGCATCAGCACGAGATACCGGCCGGGGATGGAAATGTAGGTCGAAAGCGTCGGTCCTTTGGTGCCGAGGCTTTCCTTAATGACTTGCACCAGGACTTCGTCATTGCGGCGAAACACTTCCTGAATCGGCGGCTTGAAGAAGCCACGCCCGCCGCCGACGGCGGAACGACCCCCAGGGGCTGCCCCCGATCGAGGCGATTCACGGATTTCGCCCGGCATCCGAATGCCCAGCTCGATTTCCAGAACAGCGATTTCTTCGGCTTCGCGACGAATTTCTTCTTCCAGTTCCGGCTCCACGATGTCGTCCGGATCGACCGTGTAACCGCGCCCGGATGGCTCGAGAAACTCGTCGTTGGAATCGTCGCCTGACGGTTCGACCATCGATGCCGTGGCTTCCGATCCTGGCCGGCCGCGCCGGGGCCGGCGTCGTTGGCGACCGCGGCCACGCGGGGCTTCCTCAGCCGGCGATTCGTCTTCGAAGTCGCTTTCGGGTTCGGTTCCGGCAAGTGCTTCGGCCGCGCCGGGAGGGCTATTCGACCAGTCCAGCTCGTTCCACGATTCGGAATCCCCGGAACGTTCTTCGAAAGCCTCGGATTCTTCACGTGGTTCGCCTGGTCTGGCCGCGGTTTCGGGCCCGCCTGGTCGGCGGCGTCTGCGACGCCTGCGGCTTCTGCCGTCGCGGCTGCGGGGGTTGAGCCTCGGATCGTCGCCCAGGCCCGGATCGCCTGCCGGATCGATTTCCGAAGAACCTGATTCCGCCGTTTCGAATTCCGAGTCGGTGAATTCCGCCAGCGAGCCTTCCTCGTATCCGCTGGACCGGGCTGGTCTGCCCTTGCCGAATCGCTCACGTTCGAGCCTTGGAACGTAACGGCTCGGCGCGCCGTGCGATATCGAACCTTCTTCGGCGGGTTCTGCCGGTTCGATCGGGATGTCGACGGGTTTGAAGGCGACTTGCGGGCGTGGACCACGCGAAACGCGATTGCCGCCACGGCCACGAATCGCATCGCGGCCACGAGGCACGCCGGATGGGGAAACGATGACGGTACCCGGTGCGCCGCTCGTTTCTCCGGATTCAAGAAAATCTGAGTCCGGATCAGGACCGCCGGATTCCGGATCGACGGATCTGGGAGAGATCTCTCCATCTGCCGCGAGGTCGTCAGGACCGCGACGCGATCGTGACCGGCCGCGCCCCGACTGGCTGGACCGGCGACGTCCGCCCCTGCCGCGAGATCGGCTTTCGGTCGTGTCGAATTCAGGATCCGCTGCCTCTGGTGGCGCGACTTCCGAGGGTTCGTCACGCCACGTTTCGACGGCCTCGACGGTCTCATCACGAACGAAAGAGGTCGAAAAATCTTCGGCGTAATCCGATTCGACTTCGGTCGATTCCTCGAAAAGGCTCGCTCCGAAGGCCTGAACTTTCGGTTCCTGCGCTTTCCGGCGGCTTACCGGATCGGTCTCTGCCGGTTTCCCGGCTGGCCGCTGCGGTTCGGCCTGAGACGCAGAGGCAGGCGAATTGCCGTGGTCCAGATCTTCGAGCAATCCGCTGCCGAACCCGCGGCGCCGTGATGCCGGTGGCTGAACTGCGGGTTGCGGCTCAGGTTCGACTGGCGAATCCGGCGAGGCCGGCGGCATGGAACGAGTGACCGTGCGGGATACCTTTTCTTTTTCCGGTTCCGCGACTCGCGATTCGGCGGGCGGCGGCGATTGCGCGGCCGGCTTGACAGCGGGCGTGGCGATCGGCGAAAGGACTTGCCGGACCTTCGAAGACGCGGGCGGTTCTGGTGTTTCCCAGTCTTCGAGCCCGGATCCGAACGCGCGCCGGACTCGTGTCACGAACGAAGGCCGAGCCGGCGGGGCGGGCGGGGGTTCGAAAGGTGGCTCGAAAGCCGAAACCGGCTCTGGCAAGCTTGCAGGTCGTGCGGGTTCGGAGTATTCGGTGACTCGTTCCTGAATGGCCGCAATCTCCGGTTCGAGAACCGGATCGGGCCGTGCATCGACGATGAAGTCAGGATCGAAATCGGGAGGCTGACCAGCCGGTTCGCCGCCGCCGAATTCGGCGGGATCCTCGAATACGGATGCAGGGTATTCGGACGACTCGGGGCCCCGGCTCGAGCGTTCTCGATTGCCGCGCCCGGGGCGATCCCGGCCAGAACCGCGTCTGGAGCGATCCCGGCGGCCTTCAGGGCGAGGCCCGCGACGGGTCGTCAAGTCGTTCGTGGATATGTCAGCCACTTGCTCCGTCGCCAGTTCATCGGAGAAGCCGAAATCGCTTCCGCCGGCGAAATCGTCCTGAGCGTCGAATGCAGGCGTTTCCGGGATGGATTCACGTGGGAACGATTTGCCGCCCCGCCGATCGCCCCTGCGAGGATTCCGCTCCGCCCGGGCTGGCCGTTCGGGAGCAAGAGGATCAGCTATCGATGGCTCACCGCCTGTGACGCCGCGAGCTTCGCCAGGCTGGAACCGGCGAGGATCCCGGCCGCGGTCGCGGCCGCCGAGCTGGACGTCGTCGCCCAGATGCTTGCGATAGTAGCGGGGTTCGACGTCGGAGACGTGCAGAAAACCGTTCCGGCCGATCGAGAAATCGACGAAGGCCGCCTGGATCGCAGGCTCCAGATTGACGATCCGCCCCTTGTAGATGTTGCCCGAGAATGTCTCGTGGCTGGTGCGATCGACGTAAAGTTCTTCAAGTACGCCGTTTTCGATGATCGCAATGCGGCATTCCTCAGATTGCCTGACATTGATCAACATTTCTTTCTTCATGAGATTCGTGTTCCTGTCTTTGATCCGGGGGCCGATCCTGAGGTCGCGGACGAGAACTCGCTCGTGCGGAAGTCCCGGAAAGGCTCGATCGTAAGTGTTTTCGTGACGGAACGGTTCGAGCCGGTGTCATCGCCTGGATCGCATTCCGGGATCTCGGCGGAGAGCGCCGGTCGTCGACGGAAGCATGGCAATGGAGTGTGGGTTCGGACCGTCATGGATCGCTGCGGTTGCCGGACGATGCCGGTCGCATTTCAGGCGACGTTCGCGGGCATCGGGCCGGGGGTAGAAGGCGGTTCCTCCAGAATCAGATCGAGCCGGATCAGCGTACCGAGCGAGCCGAGATGTTCGAGCCCCAGAGCCGCGAGAACTTCCTCGGGGCGTGGGGTCGCTTCAGGCGTGACGCGCAGGCACATGCGGACGTGACCGTCCTCCGACCAATCGAGGGAATGAATCAGGGATCTGAGATCGAGCTTCACGACCCTCTGGTCGCGGCGACGCTCGATCGGCCAGGTATGGGAAGCGAGCAATTCCTCCATGCGAAGCGCGATGGCTTCTCGTGTTCCTTCAGGGAGTTCGGTGTGCAACAGGTATGTGACGGAGGACGCTCTCGCGGCTCGACGGCCGGGGGCGTCTTCCGCCTGGAAAAATCTCAGGCCGGGCGGAACTTTCGAATTCAGTCGATCGAGCAACTCCGTTCCGGGGATTCGCTCGGTGAGTTCCAGTTCCAGAACCTCACGCAAGGCCGTGATTCCCAGACCGAGAGCCTGGACCAGATTGACCTTCGGTCGTGGGTTGAAACCTTCGGAATAGGCTACAGGGAGTTCCGTTCGCCGGAACAGACGATCAAGCTGGCGCATCAGATCCTGATGGCCGATCCATGCAAGGTCGCCCGTTTTCTCGTACCTGAGACGGTAACGAAACGGAGGCTGAGAACTTGCGGTCGGAGAAGATTCGGAGGATGCCACTTGTATCGTCATGCAACGAGCTGGAACCATATCGCAACGGAAACCGATGCGTCTCAGGGTCTATGAAACGACCGGACGTTCGGCGGTCAGTCGATTCCACGGATCGCCAGTTATCCGACGTCGTATTCCTGAGCCGAACGATTAGGGAATATCGTGCCGCATCGCAGAGCTTCGAAATCGGTACGTGTCTGAACTGGACGTAATCAGTATACTGTCCTGCCGACCCACTGCCAAGCGAATTCGGCCCGGATCCTTCGGAGCGTCAGGGCCGACCAGGCCGGTCCGGAATGGGGTCGGGATACGGGCCAGCAAGGCTTGCCCGAACCTTGTCTCGGACGAGGGCTGCGCTTTCTCGTAAGTCCTGCGGAGCTTGCGAAGGGACCTGCTTCAGACCGCTTGCGACGACGGATTGGCCACATCGCCGCGGAAGTCCGAATCGACCAGCCGGCCGAGCGTATCGACAGCTGTCTCGGCGTCGGGCCCCTCAGCCAGGATCTGCAGAACCGCACCATATTCCGCGACCAGCGTCAGGAGATCGAGCACGCTTTTGCCGTTGACCCGGCAGCCTCTGACCGCGTATTCGACCTGGATGTCAGAGAGGAACCTGGCGGCGGTTCGGGCGAAGAGTTCGGCCGGCCGCAAGTGCAGGCCATATTCGATATTGATGCGAACTTCGCGCTGGGCGTTCGTATTGGTGTTCGACATGGAGGCCCGCCTTTTGCGCACGAACTGGGAAACGAACTTCGGACGCGGGCGCGTAAACGCCTCTGCGTCTTGGAGATGGAGCCCGTTCGAAGTCGGACGGCATCTCGATTCCGGACGAATCCGGATCGGTTCAGGAGCCGGAACTGTGTTGCGTGTCCATATCCCGAATCAGGGAGATGACAGCTTCCGGCGATTCGGCGGCACGCAACGAGTCGACGAACTGGTCGTCGCGCATGTAGCGGGCCGCGTTGTCTAGGGCCCTCAGGTGTGGGCCGGGCTGATTGGGAGGGGAAATCAGCAGAAAGAAGACATAGGCCGGATGATCGTCGAGCGACGCGAAATCCACGCCTTTTCTGGAAGTGGCGATGCAGGCGACGAGTTTGTCCACGGACGGATGCCGCGTATGCGGGACGGCTACGCCCCTGCCGATACCTGTCGAACCAAGTTCTTCACGACTGAGGATCGCCTTGATGACACTTTCGCAATCGTTCGCGGCAAGCGCGCCTGCCTGTCGCAGACGCCCCACGATTTCCCGGATTACGCCCTCTTTGTCGGTCGCCTGGAGATCGACGGTGATCGCCTTGGGGACCAGAAATTCGAGCAACTTCATCAGACGAAGCCTTTCCTGACCGTTCCAGCGCCGCTGCGGATTTCCAGCCGGACTTCGACCGGAGATTCCGGTTCGCGTGCGTCGATCCCTGCCGGAATCAGGCGATATCGTTCGCCATGGTTCGATTACCAACTTACAGACTGTCGATCGGAATTTCAACGAATTCCGCTACGAGTCCGACGCTTTCGTTCGATGCAGCGATCGTCCGTAGCCCGGTCCTGCGAATCCTCTCCATGCGTCTTGATACTTCGGCCGCGCGTTGCGTCCGATTTCCCCCAGCGACGGTTCGGATTTCGCCGCCCGCCGATTCGTGTTAAGATCGGCCAGCGGCAAGACCGTGCCCTTGCCCATTCATCGTTCGCTTCTGACGAATCGCCTCATGAACGCCAAGACCCAGCGCCCAGCCCCTCCTGCCGTTATCGTCCTCAGGCCTGAAGACAACGTCGCGGTGGCTGCCAGGCCTCTCCCCGCGAATTTTCGTCTCGACGGTCCCGGGCCCGCCGGCGGCGTCACCACGCGCGAAGTGATCACGCTTGGCCACAAAGTCGCGATCCGTCACATCGAATCGGGATCGCCGGTGCGCAAGTACGGCCAGATCATCGGTTTCGCTTCGCGGGACATCGAGCCCGGCGAATGGGTTCACGTCCACAACGTGCGGGCCGACCTGTTCGAACGTGATTATCGGTATGCCTCGGATGTACCCGTCGCGCCGGTCGCGCCGGTCAGGCGGACTTTTCAGGGCTATCTTCGGCCTGATGGGCGGGTCGGCACACGGAATGCGATCGCCGTGATTTCCACGGTGAACTGCTCGGCATCGACGTCGCGCCTGATCACGAACCGCATTCGCGAGAGCGGCATCCTCAAGGATTTCCCTAATGTCGACCACGTTTTCGCGGTGACTCACAAGGGCGGCTGCGGTTTCCCGTTCGAGGGGCACGACTTTCGTGTTCTGGAGCGCGTCCTCGCCGGATTCGCCACCCACCCGAACGTCGCCGCGTATCTCATCGTCGGGCTGGGGTGCGAAGGCACGTATCCCGCGCACCTTGTGGAAAGTCAGGACCTCGTCGTGCTGGCGGCCACACCCGCCGGGGCTGGCAAGGACCGGACGATCATGCGGCCCCAGATGCTGACGATTCAGGAGCAGGGCGGCATTTCCCGGACGGTGGAGGCCGCTGTTGAGGGTGTCCGCAAGCTGCTGCCTGAGGCGAACGCCTGCCGCCGCACGGAGCAGCCGGCTTCGAAAATCGTTCTGGGGCTGGAATGCGGCGGGTCTGACGGCAATTCAGGAATTACGGCGAACCCGGCTCTGGGGGTCGCCGCCGACATGATCGTGGCCCAGGGGGGCACCGCGGTGCTGGCTGAAACGACGGAGGTCTATGGCGCGGAGCATCTTCTGACGCGCCGGGCGGTCTCTCGCGAAGTCGGCGAGAAGCTCGTCGATAAGCTCAAATGGTGGGAATGGTATGCGGGCGTGTTCGGCGGCGAGATCAACAATAACCCCTCGCCCGGCAACAAGAATGGCGGGCTGACGACCATTTTCGAAAAATCTCTGGGCGCGGCTGCGAAGGCGGGCTCCACAGCGCTTGTGGATGTCGTCGATTATGCCGCGAAGTGCGACAAGCCGGGGCTGATCATGATGGATACCCCGGGCCTGGACCCGCACTGCACGACGGGCCTGGTGGCTGGCGGCTGCAACGTGCTCGTGTTCACGACGGGCCGTGGCAGCGTGCTCGGGCTGCGTCCGACGCCGTGCATCAAAGTGACGACGAACACGCCCTTGTTCGAAAGAATGATCGACGACATGGACTTCGACGCCGGCACGATTCTCGAGGGAGAATCGGTCGATTCGGTCGGCGAGCGCATGTTCGAAACGATTCTGGAAGTGGCCAGCGGCAAGCCGACCAAGAGCGAGGCCGCCGGCATCGGCGAAGAGGAATTCGCTCCCTGGCAGATCGGGCCACTCCTTTGATTCGGCGGACATTCGAATGGCCGACTTGAAGAATGCCACGGGATCTCGGGAGACAGCGATCGAAGGTCAGGCCGCGAAGTTCGTGACCCCGGTCGTGTCTGCGCTGCAGATTCTCTGGCTCGGGTGGTTTCTGACGACGCCGCTGCCGAATGCGACGCCAGTCGGGGCGAAGCAGGCCGTCACGCGCGGGCTGCTGCTGTTTTCGACGACGCCGGGCCTGAACCCCGGCTTCGACTGGCAGGAAAGTCTCGTTGGTCAGGCGCTCGAAGAATTGGCGGGGTTTGAGCGACTGGTCGACAGGCTTCCGGTCGTGGTCACCGCTTCGGTCATACTGCTCGCGATTCTTGGCCTCGGGACCCTGGTCGCTCGCATCCTCTGGAAATCGCCTGAGGACTGGATTCCGGGCGAAAGAATTCTGGCGGCCGCCGCAATCGGGTTTCCCGCGTGGGGTACGATGATTCTGCTGCTGGGCCGCATCGGAGCGACCTGGCACGGGCTCTGGCTGGCGATCGTCGCTGGCTTCGCCATCGTATTCGTTTATGAAACAGTCAGATCTCACGCGGTCCGCAGCATTGAAGCTGGCGAAGCGGGGCCCCGGTCGCGGCTGAAATCCGCCTTATCTTTCATCCCCTGGCCGGCGTGGCCTTTCGTTTTGATTCTACTGCTGGCTTCGATGTTGCCGACGATCGACTTCGACTGCATCGAATATCACCTGCAAGGGCCAAAAGAGTATTTCCTGAACGGCCGGATCAGCTACCTTGAGCACAACATTTACACGAACATGCCGTTCGGCGTCGAAATGTTGCATCTGACAGGCATGATCGTCGCCGGCGACTGGAAAACCGGTGCCTTATGCGGTCAGCTTCTGATCGCGACGCATGCACTGTTCACGGCCGGGTTTCTCGTCGCGATCGCACGTCGGCTTGGTTTCGCTGAGGCCGGCTGGTGGGCCGCGATTTTTTATCTTTCCGCACCCTGGACGTATCGCGTCGCGGCGATTCCTTATGTCGAAGGTCCGCTATGCGCCGCCATGGCGGCCTGGATGTGGGCTGCCGAACGAGCCTGGCGCGATGGTTCGACGAAGTCGTGGGCTCTGGTCGGCATCGTTTCAGGGTGGGCGATGTCATGCAAATATACGGCGATTTTGCCGGTGATCGTGCCCGGGGCGGTGTTCACGATCATGGCGATTCGTCGCTTTCGCAGCGCGAGGCCACTTATTGGGGCCGTTCTGGGCGGGGCGCTCATCTTCGGGCCGTGGCTCGTGAAAAACGTCGTCGATACGGGCAACCCGGTCTATCCGCTGGCCTGGTCCGTGTTCGGCGGTATGGACCGCGATGCTGCCGACGATGCCAAATGGACTCGGGCTCATGGCCGGAAGGCCTTGGATATCGACGACTTGCTGCGGTCGGTCGGCGATGTCGCGGGTCGGAACGACTGGCAGACTCCGCTTCTCGCGGCCTTCGCGCCGCTTTGTATCGCTGTGGGCGGTCGAAGTCGACGTACCGTGGTCATCTTCTCGACTCTGGCTGTCTGGGTGTTCGCTTCCTGGTGGCTGTTCACGCACCGGCTGGATCGCTTCTGGCTGCCGATTCAGCCGGTTCTGGCCCTGCTGGCAGGTCTCGGTGCAAGTGTGTCGGCACGATATCCAGGCGGCAGATTCTGGCGATGCTTGTTCGTCGGAATTTGCCTGGCGGCGAACTGGATTTACTGTTCGACGGCTCTCGCCGGGCTCAACGAATGGACGACGCCCCTGGAACGGCTCTGGAAAAGCGTGCCAGAGCGACTGTATCCGGCGAGCGTGGCGCTGGATCGTTCGATGACTGGGCAGGACAAGGCTCTCCTCGTCGGCCAGGCGGCGGTGTTTTACTGGGAGCGGCCGATCCTGTACAACACGGTGTTCAATCATGAGAGGATCGAATCGATCGCCCGGGGGAGATCGTCGTCGGAAATTCATGATGCGCTGCGGGATCTGGGTGTCACGATTCTTTTCCTGGACTGGCCCGAGATCGAGCGATATCGAAGCCCGGGCAATTATGGATTCACCGGTTTCGTCACGCGTGAGTTGTTCGAGGGCCTGGTCCGCGACGGCGTTCTGAGCCGTCCGGAAGGAACATGGCCCGGGAAGCAGATCTATCGGATTCGGCCCTGAATCGGAATGGAGCGAAAGCCTCGAATGGCACGCATCTTGATGGCGACGATCGGTTCGCTGGGCGACCTGCACCCGTTTCTGGCGATCGGGCGGGAGTTGCGACGACTGGGCCACGACGTGACCGTAGCGACGAGCGACAAGCACGGCCCGCGGATCGAAGAAGCTGGCCTGAAGTTTGCCGAAATTCCGCCGAAATTCCCCGACGAATCGGACCAGAAGCGTGTGATCGAACGCTTTATGGATCCTCGTCACGGCCCTGGCAGGGTGATGGGCGAGCTGATCGTGCCGAGCGCTGAGGCGACGGCCCGGGCCGTCGAACCGCTCGTGCGTGACGCGGATCTCGTCGTGCTTCATCCCTTCGTGCTCTCCGCAGGCTATTTCGCGGAGAAAGCCGGCAAGCCCTGGGTGGCCGTGCCCTATGCGCCGATGATGTTCGTGACTGTCGAGGAACCACCTGTCACGCATGACCTTCGCCGGCCGGACCGGCTGAAGTGGATCGGAAACTGGCCCCTGAACTGGATCATGCGTGTGGCATTCTGGGCCAACGGCCGCCAATGGAAGATCTTCCGGAAAATTCGTGCGGAAATCGGGCTGCCGCCTGAGCCGGGGCATCCGTTTTTCGATCACTACCTGAAAAAGGCCGATCTGGTCATCGCCTGTTTCTCGCAGTCGCTGGGTAAGCCGCTGGCGGAATGGCCGCCGAGGACAGTGCAGACCGGCTTCGCGTTTTTCGATCGCAACGACGCCGTTCACGGGAAACCGGTCGATGAGCGGCTCCGGGCATTTCTCGAAGCGGGCACACCGCCGGTGGTGATCACGCTGGGTTCGACCGGCGTGTACACGGCGGGCGATTTCTACCCGCAGGCCTGGGAGGCCGCCCACCGGATCGGGCGGCGGGCCGTGGCGCTGGTCGGCCCTGAGGTCGAAACGATTCAGGCGAAGATCACCGAACCCGATTGCCTGGTCCTCAATTATG
Organism: uncultured Isosphaeraceae bacterium; assembly: GCA_964608915.1. Taxonomy (GTDB): domain Bacteria; phylum Planctomycetota; class Planctomycetia; order Isosphaerales; family Isosphaeraceae; genus QWQI01. The sequence goes on along the minus strand of CAZSQA010000023.1, from coordinate 24,684 downwards.
CCCCCCATGCGACGATTTTTCCGCGTGGTTGCGTGAACGTGCATCATGGCGGCCTGAACACGACTGGCCAGGCTATGCGTGCCGGAATGCCCCAGCTCGTGGTGCCGATGTCGCATGATCAGTTCGACAATGCCGTTCGCGTCGAGCGTGCCGGTTGCGGTCTCTGGCTGCCGAAGGCCGATTTCGACGCCGATCGGGCCGAACCGCTTTTCCGCAGGCTCGTCGACGAGCCCTCTTTCCGCGAACATGCCAGGGAGGCGGCTCAGGTCGTCGCATCGGAACCTGGTGCCGCGCTCGCGGCGGAGTCGATCGATTCGCTCGTTCAGCGCTCGACGCGGCAACACTCAGGCGTGAACGGTTCGGACAGGGGCCGGGCATGAGCGACGACTCCGACGTAAAAAGCAGGCCGGTTTTCGTCACCGGCGGGGGCGGTTTCCTCGGCGGGCACCTCGTCCGGGATCTCCTTGCGGAAGGTCGGCGGGTGGTCGTGATCGAACGGCCCGGCTTCGATCTGACGAACCTTCCGGCGGAAGTCGAAGGTCGGCATGCGGACATTCGGGATACCGGCGCGCTGGGTGAGGCGCTCGCGGATTGTCGCGGGGCCGACGTGTTTCACCTGGCGGCCAATCCGCATCTCTGGGTTCGGGACAGGAAAGAGTTCGACGCGGTCAATCACCAGGGCGCACGAAATGTGATGGACATCGCGCTGGGGAAAAACGCTGAGCGCGTGCTGCACTGTTCGACCGAATCGATCCTGACCAAGCGAATCTGGCCGGCGGGGTTGGCGATCGACGAGCAGGTGGAGATCACGGAGTCGGACGCCGTCGGGCCGTATTGCCTTTCGAAGCTGAGGGCTGAGAATTACGCGATCGATCTGGGCCGTCGCGGGTTGCCGGTTGTGGTGGCGAATCCGACGATGCCGATCGGCCCTGACGATCCGGGGCCGAGTCCTCCGACGTGCCTGATTCTCGATTTTCTCGCGGGGCGGATGCCTGGATATATGGATTGCCGGCTGAATCTGGTGGATGCCCGGGACGTGGCCACGGGGCTGATGCGCGTGATGGAACGGGGGATCCCCGGGCGTCGGCATCTGCTGGCCGGAGAGAACGAGTCGCTGGCCGGGTTGCTCGATCGCCTCGCGACGTTGACGGGACGCAGCGTACCGAAAATGCGAATTCCGTTCGTCGTCGGTTTGTCCTATGCTCATTTGAGCGAATGGTTTGCGGATCACTGGACCGGAAAACGGCCGATGGCGACCGTCACAGGATTGCTTCTCGCCCGTAGAATGATGCACTTCGACGATTCGTCGACACGTGCCCGAATCGATTGGCGAACGCGACCTCTGGCCGAGTCTCTGGAGGACACGTTGACATGGATCTGTCGATCCGGTAGATTTCCCGAAGCGATCCGGACCGCGGCCCGACTCGGTTGATTAATTCGTTTGGTCCCCTGGCGGAGATTGGACAGCGAACCGCGTAGGTGGTCCCGGAGGCATGCGATGAATCGCCGACTGCTGGCTCTCGACACGGCGGAGAACATTCCGCTGAAGGTTGGGCTGATCGTAGTCGGTCGACATCCCTCATGCGATTTCCGGATCCGGTCGCCCCGCATTTCGCGCGTACACTGTTGTTTTCATTCGGATGGCGGGCGGATTTTCGTGCGTGATCTGAATTCGACGAACGGCGTGCGTGTGAACGGTAATCCCGTCGTGCATTCGGAGCTGAATCCAGGGGATGTGGTCTCGATCGCCCAGATGCATTTCAAGTGTGTCGAGTGCGAGGAAGCGGAGACGGAGGCCCGCGGTTCCGAGCGGGAGAGCCTGGCCCTGACCGATCGGGGCTCGAAGCTGGATCCGCGTGAAAAACCTCTCGTGAAGCCGATACCGGAGGAGCTGCGCGAATCTTCCGTCGAGATTCGGGTCCGCACCGGTTCATGAATATTGTATGATCGGTCGTCGACGTCGAGGTGCCGATGCCGTGATCGGGACGGGCGTCGCATACGATTCCGGCTATCTCGGATCGAAACGAGCGATGCGACCGACACTCGTCTTTCCCCCGGAACTCGAAATTCCGCCCACGACGGCGGACAGGTCGATTCTGCTGATCGGCCGGCATCCGCATTGTGACGTCGTGCTGAAAGTGCCGTCCGTCTCGCGCAGGCACTGCGTGCTGGTGGAGACGGACGACGAACTGGTCATTCGAGACCTGGGCAGCAGCCACGGCGTCTGGGTCAATGGCGTGAAGGTCGAAGAGAGCCGCCTCACCGTCGGCGACGAGATCGCGGTAGGGCCAGTGATCATCAGGGTGGTCGATCCCGACGATCTGCGGGAGGGGCACGATTCGGGCGAATCCTCGGAATCCGACGAATCCGAGGACTCTCCGACGGAAGTGCAGGGGGCCGGCTCGCGGGCCTCGTTCCCGGCCGGTTCTGATTCCGGATTCATCACGACCGATCCGATGCAGGCGGCCGTGGCCTTCCCGGGTCTGTCAGTCGCGGGGGCGGGGACAGGCTCGCCTTACGCACCAGGATACGCGGAATCCGATCCCGACGATGACATCCCGTCCGACTCGAAGCTGGAAGAAGTCCTGTGAACGATAAATCGTAGGGGTCAGGAAAATCGATCACGATCGATCCGATTTCCCGACCAATCGACACGATTTCGCAAAAAACTCGTTCGACTTGCCACAGCACGGCTTTATAATTGGTGATAATCGTATTAGCCAGGTACCCGAAGCTCGGCGCTTCGGGAGTGCCGCGCACGCATCCGGGATCTTCGATACTTCATGAGGTGTTCGATCATGTCTCTCCGTTCGAAATGGGTCGTTTCCGCCCTCAGTCTGGGCGTTTTGAGCTTTGCCGCACAGGCTTCGCATGCCCAATGGGGCGGTTGGGGCGGCTGGGGCGGTTGGGGTGCCAGCACTCCGATGCAGGGGATCGGCTACGGCATGGGTGCCATGGCAATGGGTGCCGGCCAGTACAACGTCGACTCGGCGATGGCCCGTTCCACGAACGTGGACACGAATCTCCGGATCAGCCAGGCGATGTGGCAGCAGCAGCATTACTTGAACTACACGAACATGCTGCGACGCGAACGGAATTCCCGTAACACGGTGCAGACGCTGGAGAATATCAAGAAACGCGTGCATGAAACGCCGAACGAAAGCGACATTCGTTCCGGCAACGCTCTGAACGCCGTTCTTGAAGACGTGACCGATCCGAAGAAAGTTCACCCCTCGCAGCTCAAGCTTTCCCGCATTCCGCTGGAACCCGGGCTGGGCAAAGATCTGCCCCTGTTCTACGCCAATCAGGCCGTGGCTTTCACCATCGGCGATCTGATGGGTGAAGGGGAAGTGCCTATCCTGCTACGCTCCGAGGTGTACGCACCTTATCGGGCGGCGATCAAGTCGGCTCTGAGCGAAGTCGAACAGCAAAGCGCCGATCAGTCGCTTTCGATCGATCAGATCAATGCCCTGATCAAGTCGATCGACGATCTGGATCAGGCGTTCCAGAAAAATGCCAAGTTCGGCGATCCTGGTTTTCAGGAAGCCCGGGCTCGGATCGCTTCGGCGAAGAAGATGACGAAGATGCTCGCATCGCCGAACTTCGAAGAAATCCTGGCGACCGTCGAGAAGGCCCGCAAGGCGAACGTCGAACCGACCGTGACCGACCTGATCGGCTTCATGAAGCACTTCAACCTCCGCTTCGGCGCCGCGAAGAGCGAACGTCAGGCTCAGGCCATGATGTCTCTGTTCCCCAAGATGGACCAGATTCGCGACGAAATCCTGGCCCAGACGACCGAGGCCAGCCCTGAACAAATGGCCGTTTCGACCAAGAGCCTCTCCGAAGTGCTGGAAAAGCTGCCGATCGACGACAAGACGCCGGCGCCCGACAAGCCCGCTCCTGGCACCGAAAAGTGACTGGAACGCTCCGGGCTCCGGAGCGTACTTCCGATCCTTCATGATCAAAGAAGAAGGCGGCCGATTGGCCGCCTTCTTGCGTTCGATCCTGGGGCATCCTCAACAAAGTGCTTCTTCAATTCACCGAAGCGGCCCGCGGGCGCTGGAGACGGTCGCGAACCAGTTCGGGAAGATATTTCACCGAAACGCTGCCTTGTTCCAGAACGGCTTCGTGGAACCGGCCGAGGTCGAACTTGTCGCCCTGTTCGCGCTGAACGGTCTGGCGGAGCCGATGGAATGCCGTCCGGCCCACGAAATAGGTCGAGAGCTGTGCGCTGGACTGCTTCGAACGAATGATCTTGCCCACGGCCTCACCCTCGGTTTGAAACGCTTTGTCCATGAGCAGCGACCGGGCTTCTTCGTCCGTCATTCCCGAACAGTGCATCTTGTGGTCAAGAATCGCGTTGCAGACAGCCCGCAGATAGAACTTCAGCTGGTTCAAACGCAAGGCCAGATCGCCTTCGCCGAATCCCTGGTCGAGCATGACCCGCTCCGTGTAAACGGCCCAGCCTTCACTGTAAGTGCCTGATCCAAGAACCCTTCGGATGAGCGAAGGCACGCGGTTGGCGTATTCGAGCTGGACGTAATGCCCCGGGTAGGCTTCATGGATGGTCAGCACCTTAAGCATGGCGGCGTTGTATTCGCCGAGGAAGCTTTCGACTCTTTGGGCCGTCCAGTCCGCGGGCGGCGGGCTGATGGCGTATTCGCTGCGGGCGAGGATGTCCAGCGGCGGAGCGGGGTTGAGATAGGCCACCGAATTGCCACGCATGAATTCGGGCATTTCGATGATGGCGCAGCGGTCCGGCTCGGGCAGCCGCATGATGTCTCTGGCCCGAATGAAGTTCGTGATGTCGGCGACGGTCGCCTTCGCGTCTTTGACGAGCGTTTCCGGCGAGCCGTGCACTTTGGCCGTCGCGGCCAGAGCTTTCGCGATCGTCTCACGCCGGCCTTTGGCGTCGTCGGGAGGAATGACCTGTCCTGGATAAGCCTGAGCCCACATCTGGCGTGCGATGACGAACATTTCACGCTCGACCTGTTCGGCTTCTTTCTCAGCTTCGGCGAGGACTTCCGCGGCGGTCAGACCGGAGTCGAGGTCATAGTCGAGCTTCTTCTCGAAGAGTTCGCGGCCGACTCGCCAGTTTTCGCCCGACCTGGGCAGAACTTCGTCCGTGAGAAAGGCCAGATGTGTCTTCAGTGCAGCCACCACGGGTTCGGTCGCCGCCTTCAATTCCGCGTCATCGGTCTTCCGGTTCGTGACGAGGAAAATTTCTCGCGAATAAAAATCGATCGCACCGCGCGTTTGAAGAATGGCCGTCTCCGTCTTCACTTTCGGCGGTTTGCCGATCGTGGCTCGGGCGGTTTCGACAACCCCCGGGATCGCCTTCATCCGCTTCAGGGCGTTTTCGAAGTTTTTTTCCTTCGGCAGAGTCGATTGCACCAGGGGGAGATAAACCGATTCCGTGAGATAATCGCCCCAGACGCGGGGGTCTTCCTCGAACGTGCGGAAATTCTCGGTCAGCCAGATACGGGATTCCAGATGCCGGGCCAGAATTTCGAAATCGACGCGGTCGGCCAGTTCCAGTTTTTTCGGATCGATCGCTTTCCTCAGGTCAGCCAGCGCCGTTTTGTCGCGATCCAGCCTGGTTTTGCGCGCATCGGGCGAAAGATCTTCGAGACGGTCGTCATAGCGGTGGTCACCCAGCCGGGTGGCCGTCATGGGCTCCTGGCTCATGACCTTTTCGATATAGGTCTTGAACCAATCCGCAAGTTTTCGGGCTTCGGCCTCCTGGCCGATCGCATGGGGCATGCCGCTCAGGAGGCCGGCGAACGACAGAAGTAACACCGCGGATCGAGACTTCATAGCTTGACTCGCTTTCGAGGGTGACAATCGGCGAAGGGAAGGGTGCGTGACCCTGGTGCGTCACATCGTATCGGATACGGAGTTTCTGAGGAAAGTAAGCGAAATCGCGATTTCCGGCCTCGGAAAAGTAAGGAACTCGCTCCGATTCCGGTTGCGTTCACGCGGCATTTCGGATGACAATTTCGTAATATGCTAAGTATGGGCATTTCGAATCAGATTCCGCACACTCCCTGGGCATTTCGATGGATGACGGCAACAACGCGTCGGAGCAGTGGCGAAATCGGATCGCATCGCTTGAGCCAGTCTCGACTTCGCTCACGACCGAGCCGCAGCAGGCACCGGCAAGCGTCGGCATGATCGAAACGACATTCAGTCCGTTTCACTGCCTTTATAACGACGCCCTCCACTTTCATACCGAGTCGCGGCTCAAGGATCATGAATCCCGCGCCGAGGGCAGCCGATATGCCCGCGCCGCTCTGACGCTCTACCTGGACAGTGCCAGTGCCCTCGTTCACCAGGCGGCCGTCGAACTCGGCAGGCCTGAACTGTGGCCGCTGGTTGCGGACCCCAGTCGACCTTTGCCGCTGGCGGAAGTCTGGCGGATACTGCCTTCGATCGTGGGTGAAGGCCCAGCGGGGCCGTTCCGGCCGGATCAGGCACCCTGGCCGCAATTCACCGAGATGATCGCGATGCGGCTTTCGTGGATCTATCCTGGCCCGCCGAGTCAGCGCAAGGCCTATTACAAGCAGTCGAATCTCGACGGCTCGTTCGAAGTCCTCCTGCCGCATGAGTCTCAGGCTCTCGGCGGACCACGGCCGGACCATCTCGTCTGGCCGCGAACCGGTCTTCCAAGAGATCCTTATGCATTGCGTCCGCATCATCTCGATACGGCTCGCAAAGTGCTCGATTCGGCCATCGATGCGCTTGACCGGCGGCTCTACGGTGCCCTGACTCGCGAAAATCGCCATCGCCGCGAACCGGTTCGCAGGGTCGAACCGCCCAAAGCGGGCAGCTGAAAGCGTACTCCTGCCTTCGGTTCGTCGGGTGGAACGCGCGAGCGCTTCGACATGAAGTGACGGTTGTGCCGATCGTGCCTGATCGTCTATGATCGCGGGCCGACCGAAACGGCATGACTCTCACGGATCGAAGCGGCCGATGAACATGAAACCAAGCGTATTGATGGTGACGTCGTTTCCCATTCCGGGCGAATACGACGGCACTGCGATGTTGCCGATCAAGATCGTCCGGGAATTGCGGAAGATCGGCGTCGATGTCGTGCTCGCCCACCTGCGTGCCAGGCCTTTCGGCGGCACGAAGATCGAAGTTGGCGATTTCGAAGGGATTCCCAATTACACGCTGCCGCCGGCACGCTGGGTCGGTGGCCTGAAGACGATTCATGACAGACACGGGTTCGACGTCGTTCACGCCCAGCACTATGGCGGTGCCACGCGTGCTCTTGCGGCCTGTCTGCATTACGACTGGCCACTGGTTTACGAAATTCATTCGCTTTTGGGCGACGAAGTCGAACGCGACCGGCTGGGCAGGGGGCTCAAATTCCGGGCGACCGCGGCGTTCGAAAAGGCGGCGTGCAATCATGCCGCTGAAGTGATCGTGCTGGGTGAGCCGGTCGGCGAAGTCTGCCGCAAGGAAAAAGAAATCCCGGCCGACCGAATTCATGTCATTTACCCGGGTATCGACCTGGGCGAATACGACAAATCCATCCCGCCATATGAAATTCCGGGCATCGGGCCCGACCATAAGGTCGTCATGTACATCGGTTCGATCGTCCACCCGAATCAGGGTGTGCCGCTCTTGATCGACGCCCTGCCGGCCATTTTCGAAGCTGACCCCATGGCCCGGTGCGTACTGGTCGGCGGTCCGGCCGAAGCGGGCCGGGAGTACCAGCAGCGAATCGCGCCTTACGGTGACCGGCTGGTGACGATCACGGGGACGACGCCCGATCAGGTCGTCGCGCTCTCGCGCCGGGCCGACGTGCTGGTGCATCCGCGCCTGGCCTGTCGAGAGAACTTCTCCGTGCAATCGAAGATTGCCGTCTATCTGGCGGCAGGCAGGCCGATCGTGGCGACCGATTTCGGCGATTATCGGAAGCTCCTTGGCGAAAAGCAGGCGGGGCTGCTGGTCGATGTCTCACCTGCCGCCATCGCCGATGGTGTGACGAAATTGCTGCGGGATCCCGCTCTGGCCGAGCGATTGGCATCGAACACCCATGCCGTGGCGGAAGAGTATTTCGCCATGAACCGCAACATTCAGCGATATATGAACGTCTACGAATCCGCCGTCCGGCGCGGCAATCGATGACAATTACGGGAGCGTGAATCATGGCCAGGAAGCATTTGAATTTGTATTTTCTCAGGCACGGTCAGACGGCCCTTTCTCGCGACAATATGTTCTGTGGCTGCGGGACGGACGTGCCCCTCACCGAGAACGGCCACACGATGGCCCGGCAATTCGCGGAGGCTTACGAGTCGACCCCCTGGCGGGCGATTTATTGCAGTCCGCTGACTCGTGCCGCACAGACCGCGTCCTACATCGCTCAAGCGACCGGGCAGGAGCCGATCATTCGCGAAGCTCTGCGCGAGATTGCCTATGGCGACTGGGAAGGAAAGACGGTCGAGGAAGTCGACGCCAAATATCATGACGATTACGTGCGCTGGACCGCCGACCCCGCCTGGAACCGGCCCACGGGCGGCGGCGAGCTGGCCGTCGAAATCGCTGACAGAGTGATGGGTCTGGTTCAGGAAATACGATCGGCTTACGAAGACGGCAATGTGCTGCTGGTCGCTCACAAGGCGACGATCCGAGTGGCGCTTTGCCAGCTGCTGGGGATCGACGTCGGCCGCTTCCGGTTCCGCCTGGCATGTGCCGTCGCAGGGGTATCCGTCGTGGAATTCGGCGACCATGGGCCCTATTTGAAAACGCTTTCGGAACGCTCACACCTGAGCGAAGAATTGCGGAATTTGCCCGGTACGTAAAATGCGAAGACCGGCGAAGGCTTTTCATGGCCTTCGCCGGTCAACTGTCGATTTCGAAACGATCGCGCCAAAATGGCCGGTCGCCTCGGTTTCAATTCAATTCGAAAGCGAATTCGTTCGCCGCTTCGGGTTTGATCGAGGCCTGAAGCGGTGTCGATTGGAGATTCGAGAAGGGGAACTTCTTTTTCACGATCTGCGAATCGGGCGGAAGTGCGAGAGTCGAGGCATGCGGGGCCTTCTCTTCGTCGCCCTCGGTCGGTGCGCCTTTTTTCTGGTCGAATTTCTGCGACGGCAAGATCACCGTCACTTTGTATTCACCAGCGGGGGCGCCGTCGGCCGCGAAATAGGTGCTCAGTCGAAATGCGCCGGTTTCGTCGGTCGTCGTGGTCGGGTTGGCGATTTCGATGCCCTGACGACCCTCCGGAATGCGGATCGTGTTCGGGTCGGTCGGGTGGAAGACGACGATGGCATTGGCCACCGGTTTGCCGTCTTTGGTGATTTTGCCTGAGGCTGGAAAGACCGAGTGCCGGAATTCCGATTCGCCGCAGCCGATCAGCGAGGAGATGAGGATCGCGGCAAGGGCCGCGATCGATTTCGAAAGGAATCGCATGTTTTCGCTTTTCCGATCAATAGGAGTCGGAGGAAATGACTTCGCCGTTGGCCCGGGAAATCAGTTGCGCGAAGATGCGTATCGACGTGGTCGTTTTCACGAATCGCACCGAGCCGTCGCCGAAAACGTGATTCGAACCGCCGACGTGGAAGGCATAGGTTTCGTTGTTGTTATTGCAACTGGTGTGGCAGGGGCCAGGCGATGCGGAACCGTCCAGCGTAAACCCGTGGGTCGTGTAGCCGGTCGCATAATCGGCCCAGCCGCCGGCGATACCTTCGGAATAGTTCTGCACGGGAGCCACGCGGCCGTTGGCCAGATAATAGGTCGGCCGGCCTGCATTCTCGCTGACCATGAAGGTATTCGAAAGACCGTCGGTGACTTCGGCGATGCGGGTTTTGAAATCGACGGACGTGCTGTGCGTATTGAACAGCATCGAAAGATAATCGCCCGAAGGCACGAAACCGGCGGCGATCAGGCCGTCTTCGATGCCATTATTGACGGCATAGTCGCTGACGGCGAATTTGACGTTCGTGTAGGTCTGCTTCGTCCAGGAATCGGTCGTCGAATAAACGTGATTCTTATCGCCCGATGGGCTTGAGGGGCACAGCAGCGTATTGATTTGCGAAGCGATGACGGTCGAATTGATCGGGTCACGCACGTCGCGTTTCATATTGAAAGCGTTGTAGAGCGGCGCCTGTTCCATGTAGGGCAGAAGGAAGGCGAACATGTACATGGAGACTCGGTCGCGGCCTTTCGGCAGCGGATTGCCGGCCGAGTCGACATTGATGTTCATCGACGGTTGATTGCCGGTCGATTTGATGGCCGAGGGCGGGAAGAAATTGTTCGAGTTTTCGAAATTGTGCAGCGCCAGGCCGATCTGCTTCAGGTTGTTCACGCACTGGGCTCGGCGGGCGGCTTCACGGGCTGCCTGAACGGCGGGCAGGAGCAGCGAGATCAGCACGGCGATGATGGCGATCACCACCAGGAGTTCGATCAGGGTGAAAGCTCTACGACGTGCGGCGATCTGGGAGACGGGCATTCGTTCTCTCTCTCGTGTGATTGCTCGCGACGGTTCGCTCAGCCTGAACTCGCTTCAGGCGGCGAATGCATCGCGACTTTCGTCCGGTGCCATTTGGCAATGAAAGTTTATCTAACGGAAAAGAACGATCGATTCAGATCGGATGAAGAATCGATGATCTTCAGGCGATTTCGAAATGGCGTCGGATTTGGTGAAACATGATTTACGACAGATTCAAGTCAAGTCGCCAGAGACGCTTGTCGATCGCGCGGCAGTTACGGCAGTTCCTGAGCGATTCCAGATAGGGGGCCAAAAGGGCCAGTTCATGATCGCCAGGGTCGCCTTCGAAGGGTCGGACGAGCACCAGATTTCCGTAATTTCGGGTGTGTTTCTCAGGGCTGTCGTCCACCATCAGCACACGATTCAGGTCGATTCCCTTCCGCCTGAGTTTGCGGAAATCCTTGATCGCATTCATTCTGTGGCGGTCATGGTCGAACCTCAAGGTGCAGCGGTCGGAGGCCCAAACGAAGCGGAGATCGAACCCGGCGAAGATGCGGTCGACGAAGAAGCTGGCGTAATCGGGACTTGACGATGTCCACACGGCAAGATCGAAAGCTGCGGCCATGCGTGCCAGAAACTCCTGCAAGCCAGGCCGCACGTAGACGTCGTAAACGTGAAAGACAAAGTCGGGCTGGCGGTTCAGGGGCTTTTCGGACGAGAAAAACAAGGTTTCGTCGAGGTCGAGTATCAGGAGAATTCGATCGTCGTTCGTGATCATGCAGTGGACTTCATAGTCCTCCTGAATACCTGCCCGGACTTACGGATCCGGAGATTCGGAGCGATTTCGAAGTGTGGGGTGATCGAGTCGCAGAAAAAGGCCAGGTTCTTTGGGAACCTGGCTCGGAGGCAAACGAATCGACAGCATTTTGGCGAAGTCTCACTTCGCTTCGAGTTGCTCTTTGGTCTGCTTGCCGCCGACTTTCAGGCTTTCGATCGCCGAGGCATAGACTTTCGAAGCTTTCGGCAGATCTTCGGACGGGCAGGTGAGGATCAGGACGACGATGTCCTTCTCGCGCGGAATGGCGACCCAGTGCTGGATCGTCTTCACGTCGCCCTGGCCGAGAATCGCGCCGCCGTTGCCCTGGCCTTCGTTCACGAGCCACATGGCCTTTTTGCCGTCGATCTCGCGGACTTCCTTTTCCTTGATGTCCGATTTCAGGGCCTTCTGAAGTCCTTCGGCACTGGCGTCGAGGAGGAACCGGGCATCGTAGGCCTGGCCGGTTTCCTGAACGAAAACGACGATCGAGGATGGCCCTGGTCCTTTGAATGCCGCACGCAGCTTGCCGGGCACGGTAAAGCCCTCGCCACCCACGCTTTTCCACTCGCCGGGGACGCTCAGGGAGAAGTCGAAATCGGTGTCCTTGTACTTCTGGGCTTCCTGAGCGGAAGTGCCCAGGGCCAGCGCCGAGCAGGTCAGCAGCCCGGCGATGATCGGTCGAAACAGTGTCATGTCGGTTCCCTTACGTTTTCGTCGTGAGAATTCGCTGGAATTCGGACTGATACCGAATCGCACGTATCAGTCGATTCGAATGCGATTCTGACTGGCACGTGGGTGCAAGTCCAGAAAATTGCGGAGCTTTCGGGCCGATTCGAATCGAATCGGCCCGCCGAAAGCCCGCGTGAAAATCCATTCGACCGGGTTCGCCGGATATTCGGTCAATCCTCCGACTTGCCGTCGTCGGACATCTTCACGATCTTCGGGTCGAAGCGGGCGACGATGTGCACCAGGTCGGACTGCTCGGCCATGACTTTGTCGATGTCCTTATAGACACCCGGCACTTCGTCGGCTCCGGCCGAGAGGATCGTGATGCCCCGAGCGGCGAGTTCGCGCCGGGTTTCGACGAAATTGAACGTCCGCTTGGCCTCGGTTCGGCTCATGGCCCGGCCTGCTCCGTGCGAGGCCGATCCCAGGCTTGTGGGGTTGCCTTTGCCTGTGACCACATAAGCCGGGCTGCCCATCGAACCGGGAATGACACCCAGGACGCCTGCGCCGGCTGGTGTCGCGCCCTTGCGATGCACGATGAGTTCACGACCGTCGTGGACTTCCTTCCAGGCGAAGTTGTGGTGGTTTTCGACACCACCGATGATCCGGGCGCCGAGCAGATTCGCGACGTTCTTGTGAATCAGCGCGTGATTCGCTGACGCGTATTCGCCCATCAAATTCATGGCGGCCCAGTATTCCTGGCCGGCCTCGGTGTCAAGGTCGAGCCAGGCGAGGTCGCCGACGAATTCGTACTGCTTCGGCAGTTTCTGCCGAGCCAGTCGCGAATAGTGATTGCACACGGCCGCACCGGCCCCGCGCGAACCGCTGTGCGACATCAGGGCGACATATTCGCCCGGCTCAAGGCCGAGGACATTGCCTGGCTCGGTGATCGACAGCGTGCCCCACTCCACGAAGTGGTTGCCGCTGCCGGATGTGCCGAGCTGCATCCAGGCTTTGTCCCTGACTTCACGCGTCACACGGCAGACACGCCAGTCCTCGTCCATCACGGCGTGGTCGAGCGGCTTCTGATACCGCCCGCCGACGCCGAACACGGTGCCGCGCTGGAGAGCGTTCTTGAAGTCCTCCTTCCGCCGTTCGAGCTGGGCGACTGGCCAGTCGATGACGCTGAGCTTCATGCGGCAGGCGATGTCCACTCCCACGCCATAAGGTATCACGGCGTTTTCCAGGCCCAGTACTCCACCGATCGGCATACCGTAACCGACGTGAGCGTCGGGCATCAGGGCCGCGCCCCGGGCCATCGGGAGACGGCAGGCGTTGTTCATCTGCTCGCGGCATTTGGAGTCGATCATCGAGCCCCACGAGGCATAATCGATCGGCTCAAGATTGATGTCGCGGCCTGTCTCGTCGATCGGCTCTTCGATCAGACTTCGGGCGAGGCCGGACCAGACTGGATTTTCCACGAAACTCGTTGGATCGGCTGCCACTGCGCGGACTGCGTCCTTAATTTCCTTGCCGTGCAGGCCGTGATCACGGATCGCGGCGAGCACCTGGACGAGCGCGTCCTGGGCATATAAAGGGGGAACACCAGCGGCGATCAATTGCTTAACGTTCATGATGCTGGACCGTTTCTATCGCTTCCTGCCCTGAATCGAGCGGAAAAACTCCGGAATTCGAAACACATATCATCCGACCGATCGATCCGATCGACCGGTCAAAACCTTGCCGATACCCAGGGCGATATCGGCGTACGCTCCCGTGAGACGAACGTATTCGTCCGATGAATCGCAAAATCGACGTATCCGGCCCGTGAATGGGCGTGATAGCGTGACACTTCACGAAATCCGGAGCGGTGAGATCCGTCGCGTCCGGGATCAAGACAAGATACGCACGGGCCGGCGAAACAGTTCCATTCTCCGGAACGTCGCCGGCCCGGTTTTTCGATCGCGGATTTCGACCGTGATCGGTTCCCCTGCGAAAATCAGGGGCGATTCGCGCCTGAAGGCAAGAGTCCGGCGGCTCCACCCGGGCTGACAGGGCGTGGTCCGGCGGCTGGAGCGTTGCCGAGGCCCGCCCCTGGCTGAAGCGAAAATGGCGCGCCGCCCAGGCCAGGCAGGGGCCGGTTAGCTGGTGCCATCGCTGGTGCTGCTGAGGCTTCGCGTGCCGCTGCTGCGGCGCGAAGGGCGTCCTGCGAGGGTGCCAGTTTGTCCTCAGGAGCGGGTGGCAGGGCTGCCGGGGCCGGGCGGAACGGATCGGACCAGACCAGGTCCGAAGCCAGCAGGGAATTGCCATAGCCCTGGGTTGTCGGCTGAGGGAAGGCGAGATATCGAACGGCATTCTCCTCATCGCCGGCATCGAGCGACATCAGCCCCAGATTCGAAAGGGCGCTCCAGCGAAACATGTAGAAGAATGGCCGTTCGGGAGTGGGTTCCGGATACAACCGGAGAGATTCGCTGAAGAAGAACCGGGCCTGCTTGAGGTCGGCTTCACGCTGCTCGGTTTCGCGGGGAGTGCGGCGCAGGGCGTTATCCAGGTGGCACAGCGCCAGGAAGTAGGTCGAATACAGGTCGATGACCTTTTGGACATCGGGCGGAATCGGGGTGATCTTGTCACGCATCAAGGCGTTTTCGGCGAACCGCATCGTGGCGTATTTTTCGAGTGCGTCCGCGGTTTCGCCGCGGAGCTGGGCCGTCCTTGCGGCAAGCACGGGCAGCTTGAAATCGAAGATCCGCAGAGGGTACTGGGCGGCGTTGACGAATTCAGGATTGGTGAACAGAAGGGATTCGACGGTAAATGGCAGATCCCATATCCGCACTTCCTTGACACGCGGTTTGACCGCGTTCATGAACGATGTCTCGAGTTCGGCGACGTCGCGGAACAGGATCATCCGGTTTTTGCCGGCCAGACGCTGTTCCAGAAGCCGCATTCTCGGCGAGAGATAGCTCGTGGACATATCGGCCAGGATCGACAGATCGCCGGTAGCGAGGTCGGCCGTCGTCGGTCCGTAAGTCACGCCGCCGGGGACCTGCATGGCCTGCAGGATTCGCGAGTCGGTGATGGCTTCTTCGAGCGTCGCGATACGCTTACCATCGGCCGTTTTGACCTCCAGGCCCGTGCGGCAATCGAACAGGTACGGCTTGCCTTCGACGATCGCCACGGAAAGCCACTGGGCCGGGTCGCGCGAACTGACGAGAATGCCGACATCGATGCGGATCTGCCGGGCCAGGGACATGAACACCCACGTACGTTCGGCCCAGCTCGGGTCGGCCTCGGTGGCCATGCCCCGCAGGATGCAGTCGAATGGGCGGGCCTGGGCCTGCTGGTTCATGCCGGGCGGAGCGAGCGACCTGGCGGGCACCACCATGACCTGGCGGCAGACCCATTCGAAAATTCGCCGCAGACGGGTCATGTCGTCGCCGTTTCCGGCGATCCGGTTGGCCAGCGTCGAATACATCATGCAGTCTTCGATGTGACGTGCATCCATGATGCTGAACTTCGGTTCCTGAAGCTTCTTCGTGAAATCCGTGAAGTTCTTCTCAGGCATGCCGAGCCTGTTCAGGAACTGAAACGCGGGCTGGCTGAGATTGAATTCGATCGCCGTCGCGTTGCGATTGAAATACTGGTTGAGCTGCTCGGTCGCGATGGTGAAATTGTCGCCGCCGGGATTCGAAGACGCCGTCGAAAGCAAGTGCAGGACACTGTCCAGAATTGCGGCCTGCTGTTCGGCGTCGGGTGCCTGGGCGCCTGTCTTGTCGGTATCGGCAAGTTCGATCGTCGTCGCCGCCCCGGCCGTGACCGATGTGCCTGGGCGCGTTATGACGCCTGTCGGCCGACGCGATTTCGCGGTCTGCGGTTTTTCCACGCCGCAGCCGGACCATGCGATCAGGCCGGCCAGAATGGGAGCGAATCGGACAATGATGCGTTGACCCAGGTCTTGTCGTCTCATGATCGTTTCGTCAGGAGGTCGAATTCGAACTCATGCGGGATCCGGACAGGCCGAATCAGCACGGGTTGCCGTATCCAGTGCAGGCGCTTCTGACTATTGTGACAACCCTGGCGCGAATCGGCGAGTCGAACTTCCGCCGGTCTTGCGAAAAATCGAACGAAAACACGGGTCGAACGCGTCGCGACGCTTTTCCGGAATCGGTCGTCGAGCCCGATACGAAAAGCTAGGCTGGCTCGTAATCCACCCGAGCCGGCGATCATGCGAATGTGGACATGGCCATGTCCTCATCTCTGGTCCTGAACTCTTTACGGCCCTACCAGAACGGGGCAAATGGCCGGCACGCAGCGCACGTGCCAGGGGCGGCCAGGTTCCAGCCAGCCCGCGGGGTCGCCGTCCATCTGGACGGGAACCGGCTTGTCGACCGCTTCCAGACGGATTTCACGCATGCGTTCCAGGCCGACGGATTTCAGGTGCACATGAATGCCGGAAGCCACCATGGCGAGATACAGGCCCGCGCGAACGGACCCGCGACGCTCGAAGCGGACGGTGTCAAGATGACCGTCGAACGGCGAAGCCCCCGGCGCGAATTTCAGGCCGAGGGCATAGCAGTCGAAGTTGAACACGATCGCCGTCGTGCCTTCGCTGGACCGCGTTTCGCCCGAATCGAGAGTCCAGGTCATGCGAACGCGGGGGAAATCATAGTGCCAGGCTTCGTAGGCGAGAGGCCCGAAATAGGCCATCCGCGAAGTCGTTCCCGCCGCGCGACCGACACGCTTCTCATGGTGCCGGTTCACGACTGCCGCGTCGAAGCCGAAGCCCAGCATCAGCGCGAAACGTTTCGATCGAGGGGCTGAACCTTCGAATGCCTCGACACGGAATTCGCCGAGATCCATGTTCGCTTCCCGGCTGCCCAGAATCCAGTCGGCCATGGCCTGGGGGTCTTTCGGTGTTCGAAAGGCCCGCGAGAACAGGTTTTCCGTGCCGGAGGCATAATGACAGACCGGGGCCGTGGGGCCGTCGTTCATCAGTGCATTCACGGTTCCGTCGCCGCCGATAACGACGAGGACCCGCTTCCTGGCGTCCGAATCGGTCCGAAGCTTGCGGGCGATCGCCGCGCGCGATTCGGGATCGAGCACGCGATGCGTCTCGATCCCCCGTTCACGAATCGCATTTTCGAGATCGATCAGTCGAGCCAGCCCCTGGCCACGACCAGCCGTCGGATTCGCGATCAGATAAGCTTCACGCGGCTGGGACTCGTCTACGTGCATCCGCGGCTCGATAAAGGTCGTTTGCGGCCGAGATGTCAGTCCCGGAAAGGCCTCAGCGTTCCGTGACCAGGGCCCGCTTGCCGACGGAGACGTCTTCGAAAGTCGATGCGCCGAGGCGTTTCGCGACGGCACGATTCTCTTCGAAGAGTTTGTTGAACTTGTCGCGAAGCTGGGTGAGAGTCGCGAGCAGGGCGGCGTTATTGTCCTGGGATTCCTTGACGGCGGCTTCGGTCTCGGCGATCTTCTTCTGGGTTTCGGCCGTTTCCTTGTTCCGCTCGGCGAAGTTGCGTTCCGTCTTTTCGTTGGCCTTGTCGAGATTGTCCAGAAGGCCGTTCATGCGTGCCGTATTTTCGACGAGTTCCGCCAGCGCTTTGTGAAGGTCGTTGTATTCGAGGCGGAGCTTCGTACGCTCGCCATCCGTCGCGAAATGCTTGGCTTCCACCTCGTTCTCGAGGTTGACCAGCTTCAGTTCCGCTTCCTCGACCTGCTTCTCGAGCGTGGCAAGGGCTTCGACACCCTTCTTGAACAGCTCGCCATGATTCGCGTTATGACGCGCCACCATGGACATCAGCCCGACCCAGGCGATGGTCAGCAACGAGGTAAGCACCACCAAGACTTTGCCACCGGTGCTCATGGCCAGGTTCGCTCCGTTCGGGTTTCCGCTCGAAATGTCCGCGCAAGGACCGCTTTCCTACAATATATGGCCCAGTTGCCCAGGAAGCAAATCGATCGGATCCACGTGCGGGGGGACTGGGTCGCTTTAAGAGTGATGGGAGGCATGGTGAATCTGTAGCGTCCCGGCGGGTCTCTCAGTAGTCAGCCAGAATCCTTTAGGGCATCTTCGGAAATCTGTTCGTAACATTATGCAAATCATGTTGATGCGTCGTGTGTTGTGGCGCTATTCCGGGCCGGCTCTTCGACAGGGGCAATTCGCGAAAAGATTCCGACATTGACGGTTGCAGGGATTTTGCGGAAATTGACGCGAGACTTGTCAATTTCGGAATCACGAGCGATGCGACTCCCAGGATGAACGACGATCGAACGAAAACGATGAAGCCCGTGCATGTCGGCCCCGTCACGATCGGACCCGGCCATGGTCTGGCACTGATCGCCGGACCATGTGTCATGGAACCGGGCGGGATGACCGAATTTCTCGCGCGGGAAATCGGGGCGATCTGTACCGGCCTGGGTGTCCCACTCATCTTCAAGGCCTCTTTCGACAAGGCGAACCGCACGTCGAAAAGCTCTTTCCGCGGGCCGGGAATCGAAGACGGGCTCGACGTCTTCCGGGCGATCAAGGCCGAAACCGGCTTGCCCGTGACGACCGACGTGCATGAACCGGCTCAGGCTGAGACGATCGCCGAAGTCGTGGACTTGCTTCAGGTTCCGGCGTTTCTTTCACGTCAGACGGACTTGCTCGAAGCCTGTGCCGGCACGGGCCGGCCCGTGAACGTCAAAAAAGGCCAGTTCATGGCGCCCTGGGACATGGCGCACGTGATCGGAAAAATCGAAGCCGCTGGCGGCAAAGGGGTTATGCTTACCGAACGGGGTACGACGTTCGGCTACGGCCGGTTGATCAACGACATGCGGGCCATCCCCTGGATGCGCGCACTCGGGGCACCGGTCGTCTTCGATGCGACCCATTCTGTGCAGTTGCCCAGCGCCGGGGCAGGTGTCACCGCCGGTGAGCGCGACATGGTCCCCTGGCTTGCGCGGGCGGCCGTTGCGGCGGGTGCGGATGCCGTATTTCTGGAAGTGCATCCCGAGCCGGACAAGGCACTTTCGGACGGGCCTAATGCCCTTTATCTCAAAGATCTGGAAGGGCTTCTGAAACAACTGCTCGCGATTCGCAAGGCCCTGGTCGATCATGCCGTAATTGACGGCTGACCGATCGAAGAATCGTTCGCCGACAACGCTTCGGTGACGCGTCGATTCGCGAACGTTCTCGGGGAATGCAATTCGCCGAAGAACCGCCGAGCGCGACCTCAGACGTTCGACCGGCTTGATTTTCGTTCGACACGATCACGCAGGGCAAAGTGATGCCGGGGCGTACGCGACATCGTCTTCACAGGTTCGGGCACACCCATCTGCCTTTTACGAGCATGAAGGGCGAACGCACCGCCCGCGACGAGTACGACATCGGCGATCAGGGGCATCCACACGGATGTCGATCCCACATAGCCTTTCACGATCATCTCCGGGCTGTTCGAAGCCGCGTAACGCACCACCCAGGGCCAGCACAAAAGCAAGGCCCAAATCACACATTTGCCTGGAGTGATGCCTTGCATCGGTTAGCCTCGCGGACGACGGAAGGAATGAAGATCATGACTGAGATCATCCCTTTCATCGGCAACGGGAAGGACGAATCTGAAGGTTCTTCCGAGAATTCCTGTCGTATCGGTCATTCCGGTTCCGGTGACTTTTCCGGCTGCGTTCCGGTTCTGCCCGGTGTCGATTTTCGAAGCCAGCGGCCGAATCTTCGGGGCCAACGATGGCGTCCGAAATCGGCCATGACGGTTTCGAACTGATCGAGCGTCATGCAGGTGACGACGTTTGTCTCTTTGACGATCAGCACGAAAGGTCGATCCTTGGATATGGCCATGTACGCGGCTGCCTTGTCCGGATTGGTGCCGAGTTTGCGGCACTGACGCAGCATGTTCGAGAACGATTCATCGGTGTGCGAGTCACTTTCGACCCGTTCTCGGAAGCGTTCGAGCGCGTGCTGGCTGACTTGGAGCCGTCTCAGGTCATAAAGCCCGTGCCTGCCCTGAAGCGGGGCCTCGGGGTGATCGTCATGGCTCATGGCGAAATCCGCTCGCGAATTTTGGGCGTCAGCAGTTCAAGCGACGGGAGCATCTTTTGGCTGGCGCGGATCTGATTCCGGATCGATGCGATCGATTGCGCAATCCGGAGCATATCCGGGATCCTCCCAGGGTTCCAGCCGATCGAGAAATTCGCGAGCTTCGCGCTCGATCACGGTCCTCTCATCGGGCTTCAAGTGGCGCAGACCAAGCACGTTCGGGCCCATGCGGGGGTTCGCCCTGAGTTTCGCTTCGTGCGTGATCAGAAAGTTCCAATACAGGGTGTTGAAAGGGCAGGCTCGAGGGCCGGTCCGGATTTTCGGGTCGAACTCGCAACCGGAGCAGAAGTCGGACATCTTATGGATATAAGCCGCGGATGCCACATAAGGCTTGGTCGCGGTTTTGCCGCCGTCGGCGTTCAGGCCCATTCCGATCACGTTCGGCAGGACGACCCATTCGTGACTGTCGGCGTACCAGACGAGAAACCAGTTCGCGACGGCTTCCGGGTCGATTCCGGCCAGCATCGCGAAATTGCACAGCACCATGAGCCGCTCGATATGGTGATTCATGGCCGAGGACTGGAGCCTGCCCACAATGGCCTTCATACAAGCCATATCGGTGCGGCCATCCCACCAGAAACGGGGCGTAGGGCGGGTGTGCAACCAGCCGTTGACGTGTCGTAAGTCATTGCCTTGACGAACGTACTGCCAATTCACGAATTCCCGCCAGCCGATGATCTGACGAATGAAGCCTTCGACGGACGCGATCGGGGCCCGGCCTTCTCTCCAGGCTCGTTCCGCGGCCCTGCACATCTCCAGGGCATCGATGAGGCCCAGATTCATCGCGGGAGAAAGCAGCGAATGCCAGAGCGTGCCGTTGTAACGGCTCATCGCGTCTTCGAAAGGGCCAAAATCCGCCAGCCTGAGGTCGAGAAAATCCGCGAAAGCGGCTTCGGCTTCCGATCGAGTCACTGGCATTTCGAAACCTTCGGTCGATCCGACCGCATCCGGAAATCGATCGTTGACTTCGGCAATGACATTTCTGGTGATCGCATCGGGCTCGAATGTGGGGATCGGCGGAAAATCGGCACCCTTTGGCAAGGGACGGCGATTTTCGGCATCGAAATTCCATCGACCGTTCGCGGGCGAGCCGTCCGGCTCCATCAGCAGCCCGAAAGCACGCCGCATCGATCGATAGAAGTTTTCCTGAATGAGATTGCGGCTTCCGGGTTTCGCAAGTTCGGTCGATGGCCAGTGAAACTGCGAGTTCGGGATGAGCTGAAAGGTGATATCGGCGGACCGTTCGGCAAGGCGCTGTTGAAGCTCGACCGTGGGCCGTTCCAGGGCTTCCATCGTGAACAGATCACGCCAGCGATGCTCTCGCCAGTGCGTACGAAGGCCTTCGGCGAAGGTTTCCGCCGGAACGAGATCGACGAAAAATCCGGCGTCTCTCAGCTCTTCGGCATAATGCCGGCCGGCGGAAAGGATGAAAGTCAGCCGCTTGCGGTGATAGGGCAGGGCCGTAAAGTGCCTTTTGGATTCGACGATGACGATTCGAATGCGAGTGGCGTCGTCGCCGACCGATTCGAGGGCCGCTCGAAGTGCCGAATGTTCCCGAGGCGGCAAGAGCTGGTAGGGCAGGATCCAGACCGCGACTGGCCGATCGTTCGACCTGGGTGCGGCGAATGATTTATCCGGACGGCGGTTCGCGGGCATTTTCGGCGCATCTCGAAGCGAAGAGGACAGGTGCGAACGACCTGCTCGTTCGCACCTGTTTTTTCGTTATACGCAGACTTCTGCGAAGTCGAAGAGATTCGCATCGGCTGGTCGAATCGAGGGATCAGTCGTAACGAACCGGCGATTTCGCCGTCGCGTTCACGAATCGTGGGGCTTCGGCGTTGGGCCGAGGAAACGCGTGGCCGTGGTCAGGGCGGTGATACACGGCCGGAGTCGGGATCGGCCGGGAGATGATCGGCAGTTGATCCTGGGTAGCGGTAGACAAGGGATCCGCCGGTGACTGCGATGATGCTTCGACGTCGGTTTCTGCTGGCGGAGCGACGAGAGGCGGGTCGACGGGCGTCGCGGCTTCCGCAGGCTTGGGCACGGCTGTGCCAGCCAGTTCGCCGCACAGGGCTTCGTAATCTTCCGCGCCGCGGCTGGTGGGGCTGTAATCGAAGATCGATTGCCCGAAGCTCGGTGCTTCAGCCAGGCGGATGTTCCGGCGGATCTTGGCCTTGAAGACCCGGGCTTCGGCCCAGGGGGCGGTTGCGTCGCGACGTTTTTCGAAGAAGGTGTCGAGGTCTTCGACCACTTCGGTTCCGAGCCGTGTACCTGATTCGTACATGCACAGAACGACGCCTGCGACTTTCAGCTCGCGATTGACCCGCTTCGACACGAGATGGATCGTTTCGAGGAGTTTCGAAAGGCCGTGCAGAGCGAGGAAGTGGGCCTGCAGCGGAATCAGCACTTCGCCGGCAGCGCACAGGGCGTTGAGTGTCAGGACGCTCAGGCTCGGCGGGCAGTCGAGCATGACATAATCGTAGTTTCCGGCTTCGACGGCCAGGAGATCGCGCAGGATCATCTCGCGGCCGACGGTCGAAATCAGTTCGACTTCGGCCGCGGCCAGATCGATGTGGCTGCCGCAGACATCCAGATTCGGTGCTACGGTTTTCTTGATTTTGGCCAGCGGCAGGTTATCGGTAAGCCCTTCGTACATCGAAGGCCCGGAACGGCCGGGCAGCAAGCCCAGGTGCAACGTGGCATGGGCCTGGGGGTCGAGGTCGATCACCAGAGTCCGATATCCCTTGCGGGCCAGGGCGGCGGCGACATTGACGGTGGAAGTCGTTTTGCCGACTCCGCCTTTTTGGTTCAGAACGGCGATACGCCTCATGGTCGCCCTTGCCTCCCGGAGTCCGAGTCGAAACCTGCGCTACGGCATTCGTCGTCGATGAGAATGCCGGACATACCGGTCGTATCGGTTCGCGGGGTCGGACGAGTTGAATCGTTTCGGGTGAAGTTCGCAATCGAGAAGGAAAACGGCAGGCGAAAAAAAAGGCTCCGTCGCGGGTGACGCGGCGGAGCCTTGATTCGATCGATACCGGCGAAGGGCCGGTATCGTGCGATCAATAAGAGTCAGCAGAGACGACTTCGCCGCCGTCACGGGTGGCAATGCTCCACCAGGTCTGGTCGGCCACGGTGCTCTTGATGAACTTGACCGAGCCGTCCGTCATCAGGGCGTTGATACCGCCCGGGTGATTGCTCGAAGAAGAGAACAGGTGGCCGAAGTCGGCACCGCAACCCGAGGAGCAGTCCATCCGGCAGGCGCTGAACGGAGCCTTGGATGAGTTGGGCGTGAGCACCAGGTTGGCCAGCGAAAGGCCAGGAGAACCGGTCTGCCAGCGGAAGCCGCGGTTGGAGTTCGAACCAGGTGTGCTCTGGATGAACGTATTGCACTGCTGGATACCCTGTTGGAGGGCAGCTGGCTGGGTGCGGACGTCGAACTGCATGAAGTTGCCGGGGATACCGACGCCCGAGCCCATGTTCCGCTTGATATTGTCGAAACGGTTGTAGTCACCGGTGAGGGCTTCGACGAAGGCGACGGTGTTCGAGGTGCCGTCGGTCACGTCGGCGATGCCGTACGAGGTGAAGCGGGGGGCGAAGATGCCGTTGGTTTTGTCACGCCAGGGGTCGGTCGTGGTGCCGAACGAGCCGTGATAGCTGTTCAGGTGGTCCTTGCCGGCGTTGCCGTCGGACGGGCACAGGAAGACGGTGGCCTTCATGTTCCAGACGGTCTTGTTGATTTCCGCGCCCCAGCCGTACCAGATGTTCCAGCTGAAGTTGGAAGCATTGTAAACCTGCGTCTGCTCCATGTAGGGCAGCAGCATGGCGTGGGCCGAGAAGGTACCCCAGTCGGTGACGACGCCGGGCGATTCGAACGACCGGGCGTTGCCCATCGGGAAGGTGCCGATGGCCGAGTGGTAGTTGTGCATCCCCAGGCCGATTTGCTTGAGGTTGTTGATGCACTGCGAGCGGCGGGCGGCTTCACGAGCCGACTGAACGGCCGGAAGCAGGAGAGAGATGAGAACGGCGATGATGGCGATCACGACCAGCAATTCGATGAGCGTGAAGCCACGGCGCGAGCGAGTCTGCATTTAGACACTCCGGGACAGGGGACGAAGAGGGACGAAAGGGATGAGAGGTTCGAACAGGGCGGCTGCCGGGGAAGTGGCACCGGCAGAAACCGCCGCGCGATCAGTTGCTGCCGGGGCCAGGGGCCACGCCGCCAGCTGCTTTCGAAGAAGCGGGCTTTTCCTTGGACTTATCCTTCATGCCTTCTTTGGCGTACTGATTCACGTAGGCGTCGTTGGCCTTCTGGGCCGCCGGTGAAAGTTCAGGGGCGGAACCGGTCTTTACATCGCCGCCGCCGCAACCGGCGAAGAGGAGAGTCACGGCGAACAGGCTGGAAACGCGGACGAAGCTGCGCAATGCGATTGCGACCATGGGTCGGGAAATCCTTCGAGAGTTTTTGTGCGTCGCGATGGTATGGGGGAGCGGTTCCGAACGAGCGGAACGAATGCTTCGAAACGGCAGGTCACAGACCTGTTCGGCCAACTAGAGAGGAGAGGTTGGCCCAATCGCATCGAAGCGAATCAGATTTTTGAGATTGATTCGATACATTTAGGACTTACGCGATACCATCCAACCGATAGGCTGGTTGGATTCGATAATTCC